>NZ_JAYMDV010000009.1:0-96833 GCF_037027165.1 Roseovarius sp. CH_XMU1461 | reverse complement strand
CTTATCCTCACATCGTTTTGCGAGGAGAGTGACACTTCTGAATTGCTCATGGGTGACATTATTGCATTGCGGCTACATCCAAATCTCGCGTAATCGATGTTATGTTAATTCTATTTGTAAACCTTTGAAACTCACTGGGAAGCGCTGCGCCGCAGCACCAAAACCAGAAAGGACCCCCATGCCCCGTCTGAACACCAAGACCTGCATCGTCACCGGCGCCGGGCGCGGCATCGGGGCCGCGATCGCGCGGGCCTTCGCCACAGAAGGCGCCACCGTCATTGTGACCGACAAGGACGAAGACAGCGCCGCCGCGCTGGCCCACGACATCGGCGGCCAAGCGATGCGCCTCGATGTGGCGTCCGAGCAAGACTGGGAGGCGCTGGCCAAAGCCTGGCCCGAATGCGACGTGGTGGTCAACAACGCCGGGATCACCGGCTTTGAAGAGGGTGTGCGGCCCCATGACCCCGAAACTGCCAGCCTGCAAGACTGGCGGGCGGTGCATGCGGTCAATCTCGACGGAACCTTCCTCGGGTGCCGCTACGCGATCCGGGCAATGCGCGCCCGGGGTGCCGGGTCGATCATCAATATCTCTTCCCGCTCGGGCCTCGTCGGCATCCCGGCGGCGGCGGCCTATGCCTCATCCAAGGCCGCCGTACGCAACCATACCAAATCGGTCGCGCTCTATTGCGCGGAGCAAGGGTTGAACATCCGCTGCAACTCGATCCACCCCGCCGCCATCCTGACCCCGATGTGGGAACCGATGCTGGGCACCGGCCCGGACCGCGCGGAGCGCATGGCGGCCTTTGTCGCGGACACGCCGCTGCGCCGGTTCGGCGATGCGGAGGAGATCGCGGCCCTCGCCGTTCTGCTGGCCTCGGACGAGGCGGCTTATATGACCGGGGCCGAACTCAACATCGACGGCGGCCTGCTCGCAGGCTCGGCGGCGACACCCAAGACAGACTGACACAAACGACATATCAGAGCGGCGCGATGAGCCTCTCGCCCGAGAGCTTTGCTTCCGCCTCCGCCTGCACCCGGCGATAGCTCTCGATCACGATCGAGCGGATCCATGACCCCCCGGCATCATTGGCGAGCCGCGCGCTCCAGAAAAACCGCACCAGAACCGACCCGAGATCGACCGGCGGCCTCAGCGCCCGCAATCCGAAAGCCTCCATATCCCAGGCCAGCAGAATGGCCGGAAACGTCGCGAGAAAATCCGATTTTGCGAGCAACGAGGCAACCCCGGCGGAATCCCCGATCATCGCGCTGACCCGCCGCGAGCCGGGATCGTCCTGCGCGGCCACGGGAAACGGGTTTTGCATGGATTGGGTCACATTCACCATGAGATGCGGATATCTCCGCCAGGCCTCCAGCCCCCAATCGGCACAGGCCGGGTGATCCCGCCGCGCGAAGGTCACCCAAGAGAATGGCTCCATCACCTGCTGTTCCAACCCATCCGGCAGCCGCGGTTCGCCGCCAAGATGGGCCAAGTCGATCAGCCCTTCGCTCAGCGCCGCATAGACATCGCGATGGGCGGGCAGCCATTCGATCTTCACATGCGGCGCCTCCGCCTCGACGCGGGCCGACACCTCGGCAATGACCTTGGTGAGCGTCGGCATCGCGATGCGGAAAATACGGTCACTTGTCGCCGGATCGAACAGGTCCCTCGGCGTGATGACCCGGCGGATGCTCCGCAGAATGGGCCGCACATCCGCGATGATCATCTCGGCATAGGGGCTGGGCTGCATCTTGCCCCCGACCCGGACCAGCAACGGATCGCCGAGCTGGTCCCTCAGCCGGGCAAGAGAATGGCTCACGGCAGATTGCGTGCGCCCGATCTTCTGCGCGGTGGCCGTCACGCTCCGGGTCTCCATCAGCACCTCGAAAACCACGAGAAGGTTGAGGTCGACGCGATATAAATCAATTTCATTCATGGCATATGCAAACGTTTCGTTCGACAAAACCTCATATCTGGCGGCAATCTAACCATATCAACGCATATATCGGCAATCCCGATCAGACCTATTCATATAGGCCTGTTCCTAAAGGGAGCTCACCAGCTATGGCACTCGAAATCATCGGCGCGGGCTTTGGACGGACCGGCACCTATTCGCTGAAAGCCGCGCTAGAAAAACTGGGCTTCGGCCCCTGTCACCACATGTCCGAAGTCATCGGCAATGCCGAACAGATCCGGCTCTGGGCAGATGCGGCAGAGGGGCGGCCCGACTACACATGCCTCTTCGCAGGCTACCGCGCGGCGGTCGACTTTCCCGTCGCCGCCTTCTGGCCCGATGTTCTGGCCGCTAGCCCGGACGCCAGGATCATCCTTTCCGAACGCGACCCCGAAGACTGGTATGGCAGCTTCTCGCAAACCATCCTGCCGCTCATCCTCGACCGGGCCGCATGGCCCGAAGACCGCCGGGCCTGGTTCGAGATGCTCGAACAGGTGATCATCCACCGGGCGCTCGGCGGGCGCACAGATCGCGACGGCATCCTCGCGGCCTACCGCGCCAACGTGGCCAAGGCCCGCGACATGGCAAAAGACGGCCGCGCCTTGCTGTTTCACCCGCGCCACGGATGGGAGCCGCTCTGCCGCTATCTCGGCGTCGCGGTGCCGGACGAGCCCTACCCCAACACCAACAAACGGGCCGAGTTCTTTGCCTCGGTCAAATCCGGCATCGAAGAGGCAGCAGGCTAACCTGAGAATGTCACCCAAGACGCGGCACCCTGCCCGACAGGGCACAGATCCGCGCCGTCACACGAAAGGAAAGACCATGTCTTTGAACGACATCCGTGCGGCCTCGACGAGGTTCTATGACGCGTTGAACAAAATGGCCGCAGGCGACGCCGTCCCCATGGCCGAGGCCTGGGCGCAAACCGACGGCGCCTGGGCGCAACACCCGATCGGCGGCCGCGACCTCGGCTATGACACGATCGTCGCGGGCTTTGCCAAAGTCGCCGAGATCGCCGGCGGCGGCCAGATCCGGCTGTCAGATCAGAGGATCGACCTCGGCACCGACTTGGCGGTCGAAACCGGCCTCGAGACCGGCACCATCGTCCTCGGCGGCCACGAGGCGACAATTCATCAGCGCGTCACCAACGTCTACCGGCGGGCCAATGGCACCTGGAAGCTCGCCCATCACCACACCGACATCTCCGAGGACATTCTGAGCATCCTCAAACGCCTGAGCAAGGCCGCCTGACCTCTCCTGTCACATACCCTCCGACGAAAACCCGGGCGGCTCCGGCCGCCCGCATCCCATGGGTCGAGGGCAGAGCACCCTCGCTCAATCCCCATAGGGCAGGCCCGCCTGCATCATCGGCCTGAGAAGATCCTCCAAGCGGCCTGAATTTCGAAAGATCGCCCGCTCGATGGAGAGATTGAAGCCGGGCACCAATGTCAGCAAACGATCCGCGATGGCGCGGGCGTCTTCTAGGCGGTTCTGCACCACAAGCACCGCGCAGAGGATGCGATAGGAGGGCGTAAAGCTCGGGTTGAGGTCCAACGCCTGTTGCCCGCAGGCGAGGCATTGATCGAACTCATCGAGCATGAAATGCGCAAAGGCCTTGCCGGCGTATATTCGAAATCGCGTTGTCTCCAGCGGACAGATCCTCAGGCAGCGTTCAAAATCCTGCAAGGCCTCCGCCCCGCGACCGAGGTAACATTTGACCCAGCCTGCATGCGACAGGGCGACCGCGTCGTTGGGGTTGAGCTGGATAGACCTCTCGATGGCGGCCAGTCCGGTCTCGAACTCACAGGCCAGCCACGCCAGCGAATACCCCCCCGGCTCAGCGCCTCGGCATCGCTCTGCCCATCGACCAGCGCGGCGCGCGCCATGGCCGTCCCGCGCGCGCGATCCTCTTCGGGATCGTCTGACCAAAACTGCGCAATCCGCAGCGCATAGCCCCAGGCCCCGAGGCCAGAGGCGACCGCATAATGCGGCTCGGCCCGCAGGATGTCGTCAATGATCTTCAGCCCCTCGAAATTATCCTCACGTGTCACGCGCCGAATGAGGGCGAGCGCCTGCAAATACTGATCATAGACCGAGACATTGGTCGGCCAGTTGCTGCGCTGGCGCGCGATCTCCTGTTCGAGCATCATCGGCGCAATAGCACCGACCACGCATTCGGTGATCGTGTCCTGCAGCTTGAAAATGTCATCCAGCGGATAGTTGAACCGATCCGCCCAGAGATGCCCGCCGGTGGTGGCATTGATCAACTGCCCCGTCACGCGCACCCGGCCCTGCTCGCTCTGCACACTGCCTTCCAGCACATAGCGCACCCCGAGTTCCTGACCGATCTGCCGCACATCGCGGTGCAGCCCGCGATAGCTAAAGCTTGACGTCCGCGCGACGACAAAGAGCCGAGGCACCTGCGCCAAGGCCGTGATAACATCCTCGACGATACCGTCGACGAAATACTCGCTGGCGCCGCGGTTCTCGAACGGCAAAACGGCAATAGAGGGCCCATCGAACACCGGCGGCGGTGAGACATCGAACGCATCGCCCTGCACGGCCAGCGCGGGGACATGTATCGCTCCGCTCAGGTCGAGACCGGTCTCCTGCGCCACGGTGGAAAGGGTCGAATAAAGACCCACCAGAAACTTATCGATGGTGGATTTGCCAAGCTTGGTCCGGAACGCAAACTGTTCGCGCGAAATCCTCGCGCGTGCAAGATAGTCCCGCACACGATCAGCCACGGCGCGTTTGAACTCCTGGTTCCTCTCCATTTCAAGCGCCCACATCTCGTATGTCACAGCATACTACATTTCTCGCAAAATCATCGTCGAAATCGCCCGGAAAGTTCCGACGAATTCCGACGAGAGACCCGGAAAACCGGGCTTGCTATGACACCGACGTCAACCGGTGTTTCGGATGGGATCGGGCGACACAGAAGATCGAAGGTCCATCCGTCATCTTGGGGGTCGATGAAACCCCCCTGAACCAACAGGAAATTACCATGCAAACGTTTTACATGCCCCTAGGGGCATTGGCTGTGCTTTGCGCAACTGCCGCCAGCCTCCCCGCCGCCCCGCTCGATGCCGAGACCGCGCGGCGGATCGATGCCTCGTCCACCCCGGCGCCGGGCGAACTGGCCTTGGCCGAGGTGCGCAAAGCCACGGAAAGGTTCCGCGATGTCGATGTGGCCTTGGCCGAGGGCTATATCGCCGAGCCCACAAACACCTGCGAAATGGCGGATATGATGGGGCATCCTCGCGCCTTGGGCGGGATGGGCATCCACTACTTCCGGCCCGATCTGCTGGGCATCACCGCGCCCCCCAATCCACGGGTGGACGGCACCGGCACCCATGTCGATTTCAACCTGCCGTCGATCCTGATCTACGATCCGCAAGAGGATGGATCGCTCGAACTGGCCGCGGTTGAAAATCTCGTCTTCATCGACGCCTGGACAAAGGCGGGCAATACCGAGGCACCGTCGTTTCATGGCGTGGCCTATGACCTGATGCGCGACGACCCCGCGACCGAGATCGACGAGGCCCATGGGTTCGAGCCGCATTACGACCGCCACGTCTGGCTCTACCGGGAAAACACAAACGGGGTCTTTGCCCAGTTCAACCCCTCGGTGACCTGCGAATTTCACAAGACCGGCACGGCCCACGGACACACCAGCTCCTGAGCTGACCCACCCCCTGAAATCCCCCGGCTGAGCGACGCGCAGTTGCTCGGCTGGGTCTGAGACCACATGCGCCGCGAACCGCGCGCGCAAAATTGGAGAAAAATTTTAATGAGAGACGTTGTTATCATCGGCGCCCGTTGCGCCGGCTCAGCGCTGGGCCTCATGCTCGCGCGCGACCATCTTGACGTGACGATTGTAGATCGCAGCACATTTCCCAGCGATACCCTCTCGGGGCATTACATTCATCCGGCCGGTGTGTCCTGCCTCAACCGCCTTGGTCTGGGCCCCGCGCTGGCGGATCTCGGCGCGCCCGCACAAACAGAGGTGTCGGTCGATTTCGGTCCGGTCGTGCTCACCGGTCAGCCCGAGGCCGGGCCGGACGGCAATACCACCGCCTATGCCCCGCGCCGCTATATTTTCGACCCGATGCTGGCCGAACACGCCGTATCAGCCGGCGCGGAGCTGCGGCAAGGCGTCAGCTTTAGCGAACCCCTGATCGAGGACGGGCGTGTCGTCGGCATCCGCACGCAACTGGCGAGCGGCAAGACAGAGGACATCCGCGCCCGCGTCGTGATCGGGGCCGATGGTGCCCGGTCGCGTCTTGCCAAAACGGTGGGGGCCGAACGCTATGACGCCCGCGCCGCCGAGACCTGTTTCTATTATGGCTACTGGAGCGGTGTTGACCTGACGCATCCGAGGCTGTTCATCCGCGACGGCCTGTTTGCCGTCGCCGCGCCGACCAATGACGGCTTGACCTTCATCGGTGTGGCCTGGCCCAAGGCGCTCTATTCGGATGTGCGCAAGGATGTTGACCGATCCTACCACTGGGCCGTGGCAACCATTCCTTGGCTGGCAGACCGCCTGGCCCCCGCCAAACAGGTCGGCCGCTATGCTGGCGGCGCGCTGCTGGACGGGTTCTACCGAACCGCCTCGGGCGCCGGCTGGGCGCTCTTGGGGGATGCGGGCTATCACAAGGATCCGATCACGGCGCAGGGCATGACCGACGCGTTCTTGCATGGGGAAATCCTCGCCCGCGCGATCGCCCGTGGCCTGTCCTGGGGGTCAAATCTGGACGCCGAACTGCGCCAATTCGGCCGCGAACGCGACGCCATGTCCCGTGCCATGTACGGGCTGACCTGCGACCTGAGCAGGCTGGCACCGCCGCCGCCAGACGCGATGGCCCTCATCGGCGCGCTCAAAGACAACCCAGCCCAGACGCGCCGCTATCTCGGGGTCATCGCAGGGACCGTGGGGGTCGAAGAGTTCTTTGACCCAGAGAACCTGGCGAACATATTGGATCAGACCGTCGCGGCCTGATCCCCACACCACACCCAAACCGGGGCGCGCGGCGGAGGTGCAAAACCTCCGCCAACCCCCACCAACGCCCACCAACTCCCCTGCCCGCGCCAAAGGAACCTTTGGGCGCGCCCCCCGGTTGATCCGTCAAAGGAGGGGGATTGATGCGGGCCGTCGCGGGCCGCGCGCGCCATGGCGCTTGTGCACAGCACTCACATTCACATCCTTGAATATTATGTGGGAGGACTACATTGTGCTCCACGCACCCGCGTCTAAAGGAGTTGGGATATGGAAACCGAATTCACCCCGTGGCTGTCGCTTGGCGGCGGCATGATGATCGGGGCCTCGGCCGTGCTGCTGATGGCCACCAACGGTCGCATCGCCGGGATCAGCGGCCTGACCTCCAAACTCTTTGCCCGCGACAGCGATGGCGAGGCCCGAGGCATCGCAGCGCTCTTTGTGCTGGGTCTGCTGCTGGCCGCGCCGCTCTGGCTCTTTGTGTCGGGGGGCTGGCCGCAACAATGGGTGCCGTCGAACCCTCTCCTCATGGGTCTCGCCGGTCTGCTGGTCGGCTTCGGCGCGACCTATGGCAATGGCTGCACCTCGGGCCATGGCGTCTGTGGCATCAGCCGCGGCTCGGCGCGCTCGATCGTGGCGACCCTCACCTTCATGGCCACCGCCTTTGCCACTGTTTTCCTCCTGCGTCACGTGATCGGAGCCTGAGATGAAACAGATCTTCGCCCTGCTCTCCGGCCTCCTCTTCGGCCTCGGCCTGATCGTGTCGGGCATGGCCGATCCGGCCAAGGTGCTCAACTTTCTCGACCTTTTCGGTAGCTGGGATCCGAGCCTCGCGTTCGTGATGGGCGGTGCCATCGCGGTGACCGCCCCGGGATTTGCCCTGCTCTTCGCAAACCGGCAAACCCCCTATTTCGACCAGAAATTCCGCCTGCCCACCCGCAGTGATCTCGAACCGAAACTGATCACCGGCGCGGCGCTCTTCGGCATTGGCTGGGGGCTCGGGGGCTTTTGCCCCGGACCGGCGCTGACCGCCCTGCCCCTCGCGGCCAGCGGCACGCTGATCTTCGTGCCCGCCATGCTCATCGGCATGTGGGTCGCCCGTCACACACCCGACCTGACCCCGACCGCGAAAGAAGGAGCCACCTGATGAGCGACCCTCTGAACAGCCCCGTCGTGCGCCATTCCCCGTCGACCGGCCCTAACAGCCCCGATGTCTGGGGCATCTACGAGCCTGACACCGGCTCGATCCAATACATCTGCGCCGATCCGATCACCAAGAACGCCGCGCTGATCGACGTGGTGTGGAATTTCGACCCGAAGAACTATCGCTTCTCGCAGGAGAGCATGGATCAGGTGCTGGATCTCGTGGCCGAGAACGGCCTAACCGTGGAATGGGTGCTCGACACGCATCCCCACGCGGATCACGTCATGGCCTCCGCCCATCTCAAAGCGCGCACCGGGGCGCCCAACGCCATTGGCGCGCTGGTGCCCGAGATCGCCAAGATCTGGGCCGATCTCTACAACCTACCCGAGGCCTTTGACCCGGATCGCGATTTTGACCGCCTGTTCCAAGAAGGCGAGAGCTTCAAGATCGGCGATCTGGACGTCAAGATCATGCTCTCGCCCGGCCATACCCTGGGGTCGATCACCTATGTCTGCGGCGACGCAGCCTTCGTCCATGACACCTTGATGCAGCCCGATGCGGGCACCTCGCGGTCGGATTTCCCCGGCGGCAAGACGCATGAGCTCTGGGACTCGATCCAAGACATCCTCGCCCTGCCCGGCCACACCCGGCTTTTCATCGGTCACGACTACGGCACGGACGACCGCAAAGAGCCGATGTGGGAGGCCACGGTCGACACCCACAAGGCGCAGAACATCCACGTCAAGGACGGCACCAAGCGCGAAGACTTCATCGAACGCCGCCAAAAGCGCGACGCGACGCTGGCCTTGCCGAACCGCATTCTCGCGGCCTTGCAGATCAACCTGCGCGGCGGACGCCTGCCCCCGGCAGAGGAAGATGGCAACCATTACCTCAAGCTGCCCGTAAACCGCTTCGACTAAGCCAGAGATGACCCTCCCTCCGCTCGCGCAATATCTGCCGATCCTCAACTGGGGACGGCGCTATGACCGGGGCAAGTTCACCGGCGACATGGTGGCGGCCGTGATCGTCACCATCATGCTAATCCCGCAATCGCTGGCCTATGCGCTGCTGGCCGGCCTGCCGCCCGAGGCTGGGATCTATGCCTCTATCACCCCCATCGTTCTCTACGCGATCTTCGGCACCAGCCGGGCGCTAGCGGTGGGGCCGGTCGCGGTGGTCTCGCTGATGACAGCGGCGGCCTTGGGCAATATCGCAGCCAGCGGCACCGCGGGCTATGTCACGGCGGCGTTGACACTGGCCTTTCTCTCGGGGGCGATTTTGCTGGCGCTCGGGCTGCTTCGGCTCGGGTTTCTGGCGAATTTCCTGTCGCATCCGGTCATCGCTGGCTTCATCACGGCGTCGGGCATCCTCATCGCGGCGAGCCAGCTGCGCCATATTCTGGGGATCCAGGCCGAGGGCCACACGCTGGTGACGATCATCGCCAGCCTCTGGGCGCATCTGGGCGAAGTCAACCTGATCACCCTGCTACTCGGCGTCACGGCCACGGCCTTCCTGTTCTGGGTCCGCCGCGGGCTCAAGCCCCTGCTGCGCCGCGCCGGGCTTGGGCCGCGCCTGGCCGACACCGGGGCCAAGATGGGGCCGGTGCTGGCGATAGTCGGCACCACGCTGGCGGTCTGGGCCTATGATCTGGACGCCAAGGGCGTGGCCATCGTCGGCGAGGTGCCCCAAAGCCTGCCGCCGCTCACCCTGCCGTCTTTTTCGCCCACCCTGCTGTCAGAGCTGCTCATGCCGGCGCTGCTGATCTCGGTCATTGGCTTTGTCGAAAGCATCTCGGTCGCCCAGACCTTGGCCGCCAAGAAACGCCAGCGGATCGACCCGGACCAAGAACTGATCGGTCTGGGCAGCGCCAATCTCGGCGCGGCCTTTACCGGTGGGTTTCCCGTCACCGGCGGCTTCTCGCGCTCGGTGGTGAATTACGATGCGGGGGCAGAAACCCCGGCCGCCGGGGCCTTTACAGCCTTGGGGCTGGCCATCGCCGCGCTGTTCCTGACGCCGCTAATCTATTTCCTGCCCAAGGCGACACTGGCCGCCACGATCGTCGTCGCAGTGCTCAGCCTGGTCGATTTCTCGATCCTGAAACGCGCCTGGTCCTTCAGCCATGCCGATTTCGCCGCCGTCAGCGTCACCATCCTGCTGACGCTTCTGTTCGGCGTCGAGGCTGGGGTGAGCGCCGGGGTCATCACGTCGATCCTCGTCCATCTCTACAAGACCTCGCGCCCGCATATGGCCGTGGTCGGACGCGTCCCGGGGACCGAGCATTTCCGCAATGTGCGCCGCCATGAGGTCGAGACCCAGCCGCATGTGCTGTCGCTGCGGGTGGATGAAAGCCTCTACTTCCCCAACGCGCGCTTTCTCGAAGATCAGCTGCTGCGCTTCGCCGCGGACAAGCCGGAGCTGACCGATGTGATTTTGATGTTCCCTGCGGTCAATGAAATCGACCTCTCGGCGCTCGACTCGCTGGAGGCGATCAACACGCGCCTCGACCATGCCGGCATCCGCCTACATCTGAGCGAGGTCAAAGGCCCGGTCATGGACCGCCTGAAACGCAGCCGCTTTCTCGACGCCCTGACCGGCGAAGTCTATCTGAGCCAGCACGAGGCCGCTATTTCCCTTGCCCCTGAAAACGGGCAGCATTCTGAGGCAACCGGCGCTCGGGACGCTCTATAAAGACCGCAGCGCTCATAACCCCCTTGCGACCGATCCGCCGACAAGCTCTCATCCAAAGGCTTGGCGCGCTCGATCAGTCTGGCGCTCGCCGATATGTCTTTCTCAGAATAAAACCCAAACGCCGCAATAGGAACGGCCCCATCGCCAAACGCCAACGCACAGAATGAACCAAACTCGCGATCGCCACGAAAAGGGAGCGTCGCATTCGCACCACGCGACCCGACAACTTGAATATTGAAGGAATATTGGTCCGATTAGAACCGCGCGGCCTGGCCGCATGGTTTCGAGCTGCCTGCGATCGTTCCGGCGATGCGGGCCCTGTGTCTCTAGGCACGACGCCGCGCAAATAGGGGTGCGGGCGTTGCAACTAATTTACAGGGGCCGCTTGTCTCACAGGCGGTTCAAGGGCACTTTGAGCAACAGATTTCTCTTCGCGTCCGACGGAACATCACCCCCACGCATATTCACCTGAGGTGATGGTAGTATAAGCCTCGGCATGCCGAGTTGTGTATCCCGTTCGGTGCGAAAGCCAACGAAGTCTTCGCGGGTACTGCCGCCACCCACCTAAATGTTTTGCGCCTTTTCCTCCGGCAGACTGCGAAGGATTGAAGAGAGGGGGTCGCGCTTGGCGCGGGCCTTTCGTCGTTCCTCATGGACTTGGTGGTGCCTTAACGTCTTTTTGCCTAGCTTTTTTATTTTCTGATAGGTATATGCGTGCCAAGCAAAACTTGGAATTGATAGGCATGATTTCTCTCAGCAGTATCGCAGTGAGCGCCCACACCGATTTGGTACGGCTCCTGAAGGATGACGCCTTGTCCGGTGTTGAGGGCAAACCGACGCTCAAGGAGCGCGGCAACAAGGCCTATTGGTATGCTGCGCGCCGTGTCGGGACGGAGATGCGGTTCACCTATATCGGCGAAGACAGCGACGAGACGCGCGCGCGCATCGACCAGATCGAAGAGCTGCGCGCAACGGCCAAAGAGCGGCAGGCGGAACGGTCGCGGCTCGTTCGACTTCTGCGGGCGGAAGGCATGACGCCCACCGACCGGGCGACCGGGTCCATCCTGTCGGCGATGGCGACAGCCGGGACCTTCCGGCTGGGTGGCACCATCGTCGGGACGAATGCCTTCCGGCTCTATGAGGGCGAGCTGGGTGTTCGTTTGCCTTTGGGGGGCATGGCCAATACAGGCGACATCGACATCGCCCAGTTCGAAAAACTGAGCGTGGCGTTGCAGGATCAGGTCGACCCGGGTTTGGCCGAGACGTTCTCCGCGCTCAAATTTGATCCCTTACCGGCTCTTGACCAAGGTCGGACCTGGCGATGGTCCCAAGGCGGGAGCGGCCAGTTGGTCGAGTTTCTGACACCTGCGTTCGGGGATGAGACTATCCGTGATCTGCCAGCATTGGGCGTGAACGCTCAAGGATTGAACTATCTCAACTTCCTGATTGCCGAACCAATCCATGCCGCGGCGATCTATCGATCTGGCATACTCGTGCAGGTTCCGCGTCCAGAGCGCTATGCGATCCACAAGCTGATCATTGCCAATCGAAGGCGTGACGGAGCGGGGAGCCTCAAGTCCGCGAAGGACCGCGAGCAGGCAGCCTTTCTCATCGAGGTGATGGCCGAGGACCGTCCCGATGATCTGGCCCGCGCCTATGCTACCGCGCTGGAGGTTGGCCGACGCTGGCGCGAGCATATTGGCAACTCACTGAAGCGGATGCCTGAGACGAAACTAATCCTCGGCGGGTTGGGAATGTGATTACCGCAACGGGGTCGCACAGAACCTCGGACAGAAGGCGGAAGCGAAAGGCCTGACGGTCATGCGGGTTTCGGACCCGGCGAAGACGGCGTCGCAGGATTGAAGAGAGGGGGTCGCGCTTGGCGCCGCCCTATCGTCATTTCTCATGGCGCGTGCGGTCGGTCACGCAAGATCGACAGGCTGCGGCGGCCGGCACCGCCATCCCCAAGACTAAATCCTCTGACGAGGTTGGGCCACCCTAGGACGATCTTGAGGCGGCCCGGAAAGCAACCTTAAGCAAGTACACTTCTTTCCTCTGGGCGGCATTGACAAGAAATTCGAGTTTTAGCGCCCCTAGGCTTAGCCATGTTGCCGCGCCGCGTTCTATCTGCTTTTGTCCCCCCATGCTGAACACCGCTATTCTCGCAATTGTTACGCTCACTGGTGCGATACTGATTTGGCCTCGGGTCGCCAATTCGGTTATCTGGCGAGCGACGATCACTCCCTTGGCGTCGATCATAGGTAGCGGCTTTCTGATTCTGGGGCCAATCCTTGATGTTAGCTATGGCGGGTTTGCACCGCTTGTAATGGCTGGCTTGTGTGTGGTGGCCTATCTATTTGGAAGCGCTATTCGGTTTAACATTGCCATTATTGAAACGGACCCCTCCTCGTCACGGGTGATCAACGGGCTTGAAGCCACGGCTTCCCTAGTGCTCGCCTTCGCATTCATCATATCCGTTGCCTACTACCTCAATCTGTTTGGAGCCTTTGGAGTAAGTCTAACAGAGCTTGACGACGATTTTCACGCCAACTTGCTGACCACGGCAGTTTTCCTGCTGATCCTGTTCACAGGATTGACGCGTGGCTATTCAGCGCTAGAGCGATTGGAGCAGGCTTCAGTTGGTTTGAAACTGGCGATCATCGCAGGTCTTTTGCTCGGGCTGGCCGTGCATTTCGGGGACGTAGCAAATCAAGGCGCCTTGCAGTTTGATGCGCCAGAGGTCACCGGTTGGGCGAGCCTGACGTTGATGGCGGGTCTGATAGTGACTGTGCAAGGGTTCGAAACGTCACGTTACCTTGGGTCGACCTACGATGCCCGGATGCGTATCAAGTCAATGAAGCTGGCACAGTGGATATCTACAGGCATTTACTGCGTCTACATTTTGCTTCTTACCTATGCGTTTGAAAGTGAACCTCAGTTTTTGAACGAGACTGCGATTATTAATCTGATGCGGATTGTTGCACCGATCCTACCGTTATTATTGGTCGCCGCCGCGCTCAGCGCCCAGTTCAGCGCTGCAATTGCAGATACCAGTGGGTCGGGTGGCCTAATTGCCGAAGTCACAAAAGGCGTTGTCCCAGAGCGCGCTGCGTATGCGTTACTGGTTGGCGTAGGAATCTTACTTACTTGGACTGCAAATCTTTTTGAGATTATAAGCTATGCGTCTAGGGCCTTTGCGTTGTATTACGCAATTCAGGGAGGCATCGCTGCTCTCCGTGCTTGGCGATGCAACAACTCGGCACACGTGGCTCTCTTTGGTTCTGTTAGTCTATTGGGCCTTGCGATGGCATTATTTGGAACACCGGTTGAGTAATTTAGGGCGTTCCAAATCCTGATGCCAATGTCGCCTTCTCCTGCAGGGCCGTTGCCGGTGACGACCTAACGCTGCAATTGGGACAAAAGGGCTGCTTTGTCGAAGCTGTGACAAGGAATGGCATCTCATGGCCAATCTCCGGTTTAGTTGACCTCCGCCATGTTGTACCCGACTGGACGCGCATCTAGGTGCCGGATCCGTCGCCGCAAAGCCACAAGTCAGCTCTAAGCCCGCTTTAACCTTTTCTACGGTATGCACGAATGTCGGCGCAGCAGTCAAAGCCATGCTGTACCGAACAGAAGCGAGCTGGTCAGTACCCCCAAGAGGGGCACCGCTATCGGAACGCTGAAATGGTCGGGCTCATCGTCGCCTCTCAGTTTCAGCCGTATTAGTGCGGCGTTCACCAGTATAAATACCAAAAGAACGATTTGTGACGTACGTTCTGCCAGCTCGTCAATTGGGAGGGCCAAAGTCAGCAGTATTATGATGCACATCACCAAGAGCGTCGCGACAACCGGAGTTTGTGTTCTCCTACTGACGATGGCTAGAGCAGAAAACATGTGCCCTCGATCTGCCAAGCCATAAAGTACCCGCGACGCCATGATCATTTGAATCAAAACACCGTTTACCGTCGCTACGATAGCGACGATAGCAAAGCTTTTCTGTATGCCCAGGGGGGCCATTTCAAAGACCAGTGCAAGTGGGGCTGAGGACGAGGCCAGTTTGCTTAGCGGCACAGCCATAAGTACAGCGGTTGTCGTAGCCAAATATAGCATAGTCGCGATTGCCAAGGTCAAAACAATGGCCTTGGGCATGGTCGACACGGGGTCCTTAACCTCTTCCGCAACGTTCGCCATGTCCTCGAAGCCGACAAACGCGAAGAACGCCAATAGCGAGGCCGCGCCAATCCCCATCCAATGCGGTCCAATGAGTGGAGGTAACATGTCAATAAAATCGATGCCGACAGATCCGGACATACCGAAGCCCCAGATAGACACAAAGATCAGACCACAGATTTCGATGAGGGTGATAATCGCGGCTACGATGACCGACTGAGTGATGCCCCACAACGCGATGAGCCCCATCAACACGACCACTACAACAGTCAGCAACCAGTGAGGTGCTACTATCATCCCCTGGAGATATGATGCTGCTCCGATGGCGACAGCGGCTGCCGAGACCATGCCTGACAACGCAACAGCCAACCCAACAAGGGTTGCCATCAAACCGGACTTAAATCCAGCTTCGACATACGCTGCTTCACCAGCGCTTACGGGGTACCGGGTTGATAGCTCCGCGTATGAAAAAGCTGTAAAAGCAACGACAATAGCTGCAATCAAAAAAGAGACCGGGGCGTAGGCTTCGGCCACGGCCGCTGTTGTCCCCACCAGTACATAGATGCCAGCGCCGACAGTAACACCGAGCCCATAGAGCGTGAGCAAGGGCGTGGTTAGAGAGCGGCGCAGTTTCTCCCCATGGTTCGCTTCAATCGCCTGGCTGTCGGGCGCGGTCATTGCAAGTAAATCCTTATAGAGCTTTCCTGAAAAGCAGCACGTTTACTCCAGAATGATCGAACGCGTTGCGTGCGTGAAGGGTTTAACTTTGATTAGGCCGGTAAACAGACAGTCCTGCCCGCGCATTCATAGCTAAGATTGTACTGCAGAGTGTTCGACCGAACGGACGTTGGTTTCGCGCTCGCAGCGAATGTTAACAAAGCGGGCTGCGGCTCAAAATCCGAACTCTTCGGCGGCCGGTGGTTCTGGGCTGTGAGCGAGGCTGGCCTGCGCCTGCCCAATTGGAAAGATGCCGCAGCGCCGCAAGTCCGCTTCGAACCCAGAGTGACTCATGCTGCGCACCGGACGAATGTCAGCTTTCCATAGCATTTCCGCATGAGTCGGCCTGGCGGAGTTGCGGCGAACGCCCACTTCTCCTCGCAGTGCCTCCTAGTCGCGCCGCGGTGGCACACCTTGCGTCGGCATCTCGCAAAGGAGATCTTTATCTATTAGAAGCCAGCCACGCGAGTGGTGGTTTTGCGGGGGATCATTGTAGCGCACGCACTCAACGGTGTGGGTGGCGTCGGGGATTTCCGTGTCCGTATAAACCAGTCGCCCTTCTTCGAATGTGTGCCACATGTCTGTGATTGTTCCGTATTCGTTGGCGACACCCGCAACGTAGCCTCAAACCACCTCGTAAGATTGCGCTGGAACTACCGAATGTTTCCACTCGAGGTTGTCGCCGAGAAAAGTGAAGAGACTGCGCTGGCAAACAGGGAAGGTTCGCTTTTCGCGCTCTGCAAAAATCCGGAAAAAGGGATCACCTCCGAGCACAAGAGTAGCTCCTACGGCTATCGCGAAACCAACTAAAATAGCCCAGACAAGAGTAAGAAAATTGGTCAGTCGAGCACCTCATTTTTTGGGAGGCATCGCATGAAGCCTGCGATCAACGCAATGCAGATCGTGGGTTAGCCCGTTCCGCAAATAATGGACAGAAGCGGCCGTTGGGTTTTGAGCTTTGAAAGTCCGCATCGACGACTTCGAACGGGCCAAAATGCTACGCAACTATTCCGATGTCTGCTTCGGAGGGGCTGCAGCGCGGCGACGCAAGGTTCGGTCAATGTCTGCTAAAGGCCACTTCCGCCCATTGGTATCCACTCTGACGCACACCCGGACAGCGCCAAAGGTGCCGCAACGCCCTCAGCCAGATTTGAGCCAAACCCGCGCATTCGATTTCCTCCGCCCACGCGCTCGCACCGCAATTTCTGCTGCCTTTGCACCCGTCGGGTGCCCACTGCCAACATGCAAACGCCTGCCTGTCGCCGGGCTCAACTGTTTCCGATTATTTGCAAAAGTTTTCTGAAATTTGTAATTTAGAAATACATAGTACTTATTGGATCAATCGAGAAGGAGATGCACAGGGATCATCGGTCGCATTAGGCGTGAAGTCCCGCGGATAGTCGCGGTTGAGCGCGGGATATCCTTGTCCTTCTGCGGAATTCTTCGCGGCTTCATCAGTCGCCGCTGCGTTCGCAATCATTTCTAGAAGTATCGGTCTCATGTCAGAGCCCCCCGAGGTCCTTAAGTGCGACAACGACCCGGTCCGCCATGTGAACGCAGCGTTGGCCGTCAAACGGAAAGATCGCCTCGAAGCCGCCGCGGGCCTGTTCTTCCAATGCGGTCCTCAACCGGCGTCGCGCACGAAACAGCCGTGTTTTCACCGTTATCGGGTTTATATGCAGCGCCTTGGCGGTTTCGGCTGTGTTCAACCCTTCGGTTTCGCGCAAGATGAAGACAACCCGCAGGTCAGGCGGCAGGTCGGCGACTGCCTTTTCGGCGAGGGCACGGATCTGCGACCGGCCGATGCTGGCCTCGACCGGCTCACCACCCTGCCCGGGAAAAGTCAGGATATGGGATGCGTTATCTTCGGCCACGGTATCATACGCCTCGTATGGACGATCGCGCCGACGCTCCATCTTCGCGCCATTGATGGTTATCCGCGTGATCCAGGTTGTAAAGCTCGCTTCCCCTCGGAAGCTGTCCAGTTTGGCAAAGGCCGCAAGGTATGCATCCTGCACCACGTCTTCCGCTTCGGCATCACTGGAGACGATGCCGCGGGCAACCCGAAACAGGCGAGGATTCAGGCGACGGATCAGTTCACGTACTGCCGCTTCGTTGCCTTCGCGCGCACCCCGGACAAGGCCGGCTTCGGGTGTGGTCGCATCGTGAGCAGGATTGGGCAGAGGCTTCATCTGTGATGTCATGACCTGTTCTCCAAGCCGATGCTGCCTGTCGCAAGAATTGCCTCGACCTCCGGAAGCGCCGCGAGAACCTCGATAGAGACGCCGTCGCGTTCCCGGGAGGGGCCTTCCCAGCCGGCATGATGCGGTGTGCCGACAACGATCCTGCCGACCATCGCCGCCATCTCGTGTGGGAGGCAATAGTAGTCGTAGACGCCCGGCGTCGTGAGAGTGACCTCAAAGCTCTCGTTAGGGAGCAGAAAGTCGCTGTTCCAAGGCTCAGCAAATGCGGGTATGCGCCGCGTCCGGCCGAAGATCTTCGGGTGATAGGCGGTTGCAGTATGGCTGTTTCCCGGATCCCGGTTCGTGAACCGTAGCGTCGTGCCAGGCTCCACCGCGAGACCAATCGGGTCGAACCAGATTCGCTCTCCACGGGAGGTACCGCGCATTTTGATCTCCACCCTGGTCTGTGCGAGGGCCTGGAAAGGGATCCCGAGGGCGGCTGTGACGCCGCCCCCGAGGAGTATGTGTCGACGATTAATGCGGGTCATTGCGCAAGCCGTCCTTTTGCATTGGCGTCGTGGAAGAGCACAACATGCGCATGGGGCTTCTCGACGCCCGGATGGCCAGCATTGTAGTAGATGTCGACCGAACTCACCGTGTGAGAGCCAATCCCAAGACCGTCGTAGGCGGTCCCTGCCTGAAGGCCCTCCAGCGGAGTCATGTAGATTGAGGCCGAAAGCTTGCCGTCATGGTCGTAGGCAAGGAACGGGCCTGCCGGCAGGGTTTCAGGATTGACGAAAAGTGTACCCAAGCCCGGAATAAACTCGGGAAGTGGCAGCACGTCGCTGACCTGCACATAGGGTGTACCGGGAGGAGATTGCCGCAAGGCCTCTTCATCATGGGCATTTACAAACGTCGAGGAGGCCAGAACGAGGCTCGAAGTCAGGAGGAATTGCTTGATCATGAGGGTGTCCTTTTCTGTTTTGCTTACGGTGCGCTCTGTCGTCACCTGGCCATTGGATGCAGCGAGTAAGAAAAGGTTCCCGGAAATCCTTCTGATTTCGATCGGTACAGGGCTCTTTTTGGAACGCCAATTCGCAACCAGAAAGTACGAGAAACGATCAACGAAAGAGGGCTATACTTGAGCTGTCAAACTCTGGAAAAACAGGCTCGCATCAGTTTTGCAATAGTGCTCAATCGCTTACCCGGCCAAACATCACCCCAGCCTCGGTCAGGATGAGATCGAGGCGAATATCATGGGGTTGCGGATAGATGATCGCGAGTTGCGCTGTCTTGATCCCGATGCCGATGGCAAAGGGATTCGGGGTCAGCTCCGCCAGCGTCCGGTCGAAATACCCCCCCCCATAACCGAGGCGATAGCCATCCGGCGTCCAGCCGATGAGGGGGGCAAGCGCGATGTCGGGCGTCACGACGTGCGCGTCCGGGGGCGGAACTGGAATGTTCCAGTCGCCACGCACCATGCGCGTTTCGGGTGTCCAGCGGCGGAAGGTCAGCGGCGCCGCCTTGGCTTCCACCAGCGGTAAGGCGACGGTGACGCCGTCCTCGTGCAACTCGGTCATCAGCGGGCGCAGGTCGGGCTCGCCCTTGATCGGCCAATAGGCGGAAAAGACCATGCCCCGCGCCCCGTCGAAGCGGTCTTGCAACACCTGCCGTAAATGCCCGGCCAGCGCCGCGTCAGTCTCCTTGCGCTCGGTGACCGGCATCGCCAAGCGCGCATCGCGCAAGCGGGTGCGTTCTACCTTGCGCCAACGGGCCACATCGCGCGCCTGTGCGGGATCAGTGGCAAGCGGGTCGAAGTAATCCGGTGCGACTTCGGCAGCATAGCAGGGCGGGGAGGAAAAGCCGCTTTGGCAGCGGAAGCTCTTGGACTCGTCGCTCATGAGGGGGACGTGATATCGTTATGGGGGGTACCTTTCAGGATATGCCGGGCCTGTGCGATGATATCGGTCAGGCGTGTCGCGGCGGGTACAATCTCAAGAATATCTCCCGCGCCCTGCCCTGCATAGAGCGCCATTGCCTCCAGATTGCCGGTGGTCGTGCGCAGGGGTGAATCCGTGCTGAAGCGCAGGCGAGGCTGATCATCGTCATGGGCGATGGTCTCACGCGGCAGTTTGTCTGGGTCGTGGCCCAGATAGGTGCCGTCGAGTCCGTCGGTCACGCTGTTGGCGATCACACGCACCGCCGCCCCCTTCGGCCAGTTCAGCACGAAAGCATCGGTCAGTATGGTATCGTCGCCCGAGGCCTCGACGATGCGAGACTTGTGATAGGGATGGGCAAAGGATTCCTCGGTCGCCAGAAAGGCGGTGCCACACTGCACACCGCTGGCCCCGATCGCCAACGCGGCGGCAAGCCCTTTACCTGTCGCAATCCCGCCGGAGACGACGACCGGCAGGCCGGTCTGCGCAAGGATCTGTTCCGCCAGCGCGAAGGCGGGGTATCGGCCGTGCACATGACCACCCGCCTCGACGCCCTGCGCGATAATCACATCCGCCCCGGCCTTTTCGGCAAGCCGTGCCGCCTCAACCGTGCCGACCTGATGCAGGACGAGGCAGCCCGCGCGTTTCACCCGCGCCACCACATCGGGCATCACGTCCCAGAAGAAGCAGAAGGCGGTTACGCCAAGATCGAGGCAGCAGGCAATTTGCTCATCAAGCAGCAGTGGCTCGGTCGCCGCCGGGATCAAGTTGACGGCAAAGGGCCGGCCGGTTGCTGCCTGCATGGCAGTGACTTCCCGTGTGATCAGGTCCGGAGATTCGCGTACCATTCCCAACATTCCGTAGCCGCCCGCGTTGGTAACGGCGGCGGCCAGTTCCCAACGGGAAACGCCGCCCATCCCAGCCAGCAGCACCGGCTGGTCACATCCCAGCAGATCACAAAGCGGTGTGTGTAGCGGGGCTTCTCGCCGGTCTGTCATGTCTGCTTCTCCCGCTCTAGCCATCGCTGCAGGTAATCCCGCCGCACGATGGCGTTGGTATATTTCTCGTCATTCGAGGCACAAAGCAGCGTGACGACACCCTTGCGCGCCTATCCGGCAAGCTCGCACAGCTTATCCTCGTGCGTCGCAAGTTCCGCCCCGCAACTGACACCATTCCCAACCATGCTGGCCGGCCAGCCCGTCCAAATTCCACAGCCAAATTCGGATGCGCAAGTCGCAAGTGATTTGACGGCTCATCGAATTGATCCGGCAAAACAAGTTTTGCCCATGTACCAGGATCGTGAAAGCGAATTTTTTTCGTTAATGAAATCGGCTTTTGTCATGTTAAGTGCTCAGACCCCGACTGACAGATGCGCCATTCTATCTCCGGCACATCGCCTTGCCGAGGCATGGCGACCTTTGCCCCCGGCGCAAAGTGGGCGGCATCAGCGATGCTGTACTGCTCACCTGCCCGCCATCTCCTGAAGGTTGGCGATCATCGGGTCCAACAATGTGTGATTGCGATCTTCACGAACCAGTATCCACGCGGGAAGTTCGAAGGTCGGGGCATTCTCGACCAGGCTGAGGCTCCCATTTTGAAGGTGCCTTTCGATCAGCCGCCGGGGAAAATAACCACATCCCGAGCGGCGCCCCAAGACCTCAATGCCCAGCCAGCCAATGTTGACGGTGGTTGCCGGCCCGGGGAGTTCGGCAAAGCTGGCGGCAAGCTGGGCATCAAATTCCGGGCCCCAATCCACATGCACATATTGATCTAGCTTCAAAACGCCGTCGGGACCGGATGTCACCATGACCAATTGGTCCGTCATGAACCGCTGAAGTTTCAGGTTGGGCCGGTGTTGCGGTGTGTACATGATCCCGAATTCCAGCCGCCCGTCCACCAGTCCCTGCATGATCTCCGGTTCAAAGGCACTTTCGGCCCTGAAAGAGATATCCGGGTGTTCGCACTGCATTTGGCTGAACCAATCTAGCATAAGACCATCCCACAGGCCGATCCGGGCCCCGATATTGACTCGTGCTCGAAAATGCTTGGGCAGGCCGATATCCTGCCGTGCCTGCTCGAATGTACGCACCATCACGTTGGCGTGCTTCAAAAAACGCCCTCCCTCATTGGTAAGGGAGGCACCGGATTTGTTGCGGACGAAAAGCCGGCACTTAAGCGTATCCTCAAGGGTTCGTATTCTGGCGCTGACAGTTGATTGGGTGACATGCAATCGCTCTGCGGCCGCGACAAAGCTGCCGGCATCGGCCACGGCAAGGAAGGTCCTGGCGTGCTCGGTATTCATGGCGTCCCACATTTATCGCAACACTCGATATCAAATACTAATTATATTCGCTTTTCGATCATCTTGATACCCGGGATACTCAGTCGAAGGACGCCTGCCTGAATTCTCATTAATTTGCCTGAAATTACACAAAATTCGGCCGCAAAAAATGAGCATGCATTCTTGAATGCAATAGAGTGCGAGCGCAATGCCTACCACATTCAACTGGATTTATTTGGGCAATGAGTCCCTTGTGTTGGACCCCACTGAGGGCAATAGTAGTGCTGAGGATGCTCAGTTGTTTGTCGGCCAGAGTTATGGCACCGCTGGCGATCCGCTCTATCAGCACATTACCAGTGTGACTACCATAGACAATGGTGGCGCGGCTGGTGCGCTAGACATGAACAACAATGCCGCGAACGACGCGTTCTCAACCAACATCGGCAATGGGACCCAAACCTTTACCTTTGATGGGTTGAGCGTCTTCAACGCCACGATCACCTATGCCAATGGAACCACGGCGGCGGTGACAGCGGTTATTGCACAGTCTACGACGGGCGAACTGTTTCTGGCCCCAGAGATCACCAGTAATGCAGATTCAAGCCTTTACGAGGCTGGACCGATTGTGTCGATCACCTTGGACAGCGTCAATTCCAGCACCAATACCAACCTCGGCGGCAACCGCCTTCTTCAAGGCTGGGATGACGGGGTGATTGATGGCACCTCTGGCAGTGATCTTATTGATGCCGACTATGTCGAACCGACCACCTCCGGATCGGATCGCGTCGACAATGGCGACGGGTTGAGCGGTCCGGGCTTCAACGATGACGTGATCAACGCCGGCGCGGGCAACGACACCGTGCTGGCAGGTCTGGGCAATGACTCGATTTCTGGCGGCTCGGGCAATGATTCTTTAAGTGGTCAAGCAGGAAGCGACACTCTCCTTGGCCAGAATGGAGCCGATACGCTGATCGGCGGTGCGAGTGATGACAGTCTAGATGGTGGTGCGGGTAATGATGTGCTTTACGGCGATGCTGGTCCGGCGGAGCGGTGGAGCTATCAGGTCTTCACCCGTGATTTTTCCTCGGCCAACGGACAGGCTTTCGCCATCGAAAGCGGCACACTTGCGGCCTCTGGCACGGCTGCCGGGTTCGATGTCACAGGCCACGGCCAACAGGCGACGGGGCAAAATGATCCAAACGACTACGGAATCATCTATACTTCTACCTTGATCGCCTCAGAAAATGGGGTTTATCGGTTTGAAACCACTTCGGACGATGGCTCGACCCTTCGCATTTTCGACAGCCAGGGCAACCCCGTCACCTTTACCAATCAGAATGCTACGACCGGAACATTTCTCAATAACGACTACCATCAAGCCGCGACCGCCCGTTGGGGCGAGGTCACGCTGGAAGAGGGTCAAAGCTACACCATCGAGGTGCGTTACTGGGAGAACCAGGGCGGCAACGTCTTATCAGGGCGTGTGACCCCTCCGGGCGGTGCAGTCCAAGATCTGGCCACCAGTCCTCTGATTGTAGGCACCGACAGCATCGCCGGCAACGATATCCTCGATGGCGGTGAAGGGGCCGATCTTGTATTTGGTGAGGGTGGCAATGACACATTGATTGCGGGTGAGAATGACACGCTCTATGGCGGAGATGGCGATGATCTATTTGTGATCCAAACACCTGCCGAGACAGGTATGGGGACCATCACGATTGTCGGCGGCGAAGGCGACGAGACAAATGGCGACACACTGCGTCTCACTTCCGATATAACTCGTTCGGACATCAATTTCACCAATCTCAACGATGCCACAGGCGGATTGTCGGGCAATTTCACGCTGGCAGATGGCACAGTCGTAACCTTCTCGGAGATCGAAAACATCATCTGCTTCACCCCGGGCGCGCGGATCTTGACCCCACATGGCGAGCGGGCGATTGAGACGTTGCGCACTGGCGACATGGTGATCACCCGCGATCACGGGCCCCAACCCATCCGCTGGATAGGTCACCGATCGGTTCCAGGCGTGGACAAGTGTGCCCCAGTTTCTATCGCCGCGCATGTGCTAGACGGCGCGACCGATGACCTGCTTGTGTCGCCACAGCATCGCCTGCTTTTTACCGGCTACAAGGCAGAAATTTTGTTTGGTTTCCACGAAGTTCTGGTCGCTGCCAAGTATCTGATCGATGGGCGTGATGTGGTTGTGGCTCCGCAGGCAACAGTGACTTATTTCCACCTGATGCTTGATCAACATCATGTAATCTATGCCGATGGCGCAGCCACCGAGAGCTTTCACGCAGGCGATGTTGGAATCTCGGCGATTTCTGACCAATCACGCGAGGAAATGTTTAGCGTCTTCCCTGAATTGAGAGCTAATCCAAATGCTTTTGGTAGGACCGCCCGTCAATGTCTCAAACCCCATGAAGCGCGGCTCTTGCTGCCGACTACGGCCCCTGTTCGGCTAGAGCTCTGAGGAGAGGCGTAGAAACCATATCGGGATTGCCCGAGGCTGCATTTGGCAAATTCGCAATAATCCAGTTATACTTAAGAAATTCGTACCCGGCATGACGCTTGGAAAGTCCGCTTACTCCTTTCTCAAGTCGAAAAGTTTCACCTCAGAATGCATTCTGGGACCAAAGCCGCAATTTCCCTCGCTGCAGCAACAGGGTTGATCTCCAAGAGTTGAATTGGCGCACTCGGCTCACTGCTAGCACTCGCCACGTAGAGCTTCGTGAACATATTGCGCTCATACCCCAGACCTCGCTAAACTGATATTTGACATATCATTATCCGTAAACTAAAGATCTATTATCCCATTCAGGATATGTTGCATGATCACCGGACCTCAGATGCGCGCTGCGCGTGCCCTTCTCGGCATCGACCAGAAGACTTTAGCCGAACTGGCGGGCCTTTCCGTGCCGACGATCCAGCGCATGGAGGCAAGCAGCGGCAATGTGCGCGGTGTCGTCGATAGTCTTACTAAGGTCGTGACCGCGCTCGAACTCGCCGGGATCGAGCTCATCGGAGAAGGTGCGGTCAGCTCGGCAAGCGGACGCGGTGTCCGACTGAAGGAGCCTCCGCCGAAACACTAATCGCTAAATCCGCGACGGTGACCGCCGACACCAAGCCGACGATCCCGCCGCTCCCTTCCCAAAGGTGCGGCCAAAGATGAAAGACCAGACGACTAGACAAACAGACGTTGCAAGCTTCGCTGAGCTCTTCACCCCGAAACTCGTGACCGTTCTGCGCGAAGGCTATGGGCTGACGCAGCTGCGGACAGACGCCATCGCCGGGTTGACCGTCGCCATCGTGGCATTGCCCCTTTCTATGGCCATCGCTATCGCGTCGGGCGCGACCCCGGCGCAGGGGCTTTATACGGCGATCATCGGCGGTTTCCTTGTGTCGCTCCTTGGCGGATCGCGCTTCCAGATCGGCGGTCCGGCCGGTGCCTTCATCGTACTGGTCGCCTCCACCGTGGCCCAGCACGGGATGGAAGGGTTGATTCTCTCCACTTTTCTATCAGGGCTGATGCTCGCGGCCTTAGGTTTCCTGCGCCTAGGCATCTTCATCAAATTCATCCCCTTTCCGGTCACGGTGGGGTTCACGGCTGGGATAGCCTTCATCATCTTCGCTAGCCAACTTAAAGAGTTGTTCGGTCTGACGTTGGCGCATGAACCGGGCGAATTGCTGAAGAAGATCCCTGCGCTCTGGGAGGCACGGGAAAGCCTGACACCGACGACGCTCGGCCTGTCTGTCGCCACGATTGCCGTCATCCTAGGGCTGCGACGCTGGCGTCCGCACTGGCCTGGCATGCTGATTGCCGTTGGACTTGCCGGAGCCTCGTCCGGATTTCTCTCCCTACCTGTGCAGACCATCGGCACGAAGTTCGGGGGGATACCTTCCTCACTTCCCGCGCCGAACCTTCCTTCACTCTCATTGGAGGCAATACTCGCGGTCCTGCCTGCCGCAATCTCCTTCACCCTGCTGGGAGCCATTGAATCGCTACTATCGGCTGTCGTCGCTGATGGCATGACCGGTCGCCGCCACCGCTCGAATTGCGAACTAATAGCGCAGGGCGTAGCCAATATCGGCTCTTCTTTGTTTGGCGGCTTCTGCGTAACCGGCACCATTGCGCGGACCGCGACCAATGTCCGCGCGGGGGCGCATGGCCCAGTTGCTGGCATGCTGCACGCGCTGTTCATCCTGCTGTTCATGCTCGTCGCGGCACCTCTCGCCTCCTACATTCCGCTGGCGGCGCTCGCCGCAGTGCTGGCCGTCGTGGCCTGGAATATGATCGAGAAATCGGCCATCGCGATCCTAGTCCGCTCGGACTGGGGCGAGGCGACAGTCCTCGGCGCCACCTTCTTCCTCACCATCTTCCGAGACCTAACCCAGGCCATCATCGTCGGCTTCGCTCTCGGCTCCGTTCTTTTCATTCACCGTATGAGCCGCACGACAGAGGTTGCGACGGACATCGCCTTTGTCGGTCGCGACGAAGCCGATGTCGCCAACCCGCGTGGTGTTTACCACGAGGAACTGGCTGCGAACCCTGACGTAGTCATCTACCGAATCACTGGTGCGCTGTTCTTTGGCGCGACGGCCTCGATTGGGTCGGTCCTCGACCGCATTCAGGACACCCACAAAGCGCTGATCGTGGACTTCTCGGCCGTGCCGTTCCTCGACTCGACCGGCGCTAACATGATCGAGAGCCTAGCACAAAAGGCGCAGAAACAGAGCGTCAAACTCTGGCTCACAGGCGCTACTCCTGAAGTTCAGCGTGTGTTCGTCACCCACGGCCTGAAGCGTCCACTTGTTCATTATGTCGCCACGGTGGACGAGGCATTGATACGGGTAGTCAATGGCGCCGATGGCGATCAAGAGGCGACCTAATGCCCGGTCCTATTGGAGACAATCATCGAAGGCCCCGTCGTCGGAACAGCCAAGCCGAAGCGCGCAGGCGCTTTGTCTTTGGCGCGCTTGAACGTCCGCGAACTCAGGCGGAACTGCGCGACGCGTTGGGAATGAGCAACAGCGGGATCCTTCACCTACTGCGCCGGATGGAACGAGATGGGCTTGTTCGGCCCGCCGAACGGGTCGCCTGTACGCGAATTTGGGAGCGGGCGGTCAAGTCGACAACAGATCCATGATCATAAGAGGCGATATCGGGGCGAACCGCTTTAGTGGGGGAACTCAATTGCGGCCTGCAACCACGGCATATTGACGGTATCAGTAAGGTCGGGTTTGGGTCGACTTCCTTCCTAGGGTGTCTATATCTGGCGCACATCCAGATCGTGCCACCGCCTCTGCAGCGCCGCATGTCGGCTTTACGCCCGAAGCGGGAAGATTTGCCACATCAATCAGCGACTACAGCGTCGACCTCGATTTCCACAAGCCATTCCGGATTCACAAAGCGATTGATTGCCATAATGGTGTCAACCGGACGGGCGTCCCTGCAATACTCTTTTCGTGCTTCAATGGCGGCCTTCCAATTATCGATCTCTGTCAAAATGACACGCGTGCGGACTACATCATGAAGACCGGAATCAGCCTGTTCGAGAGCTGCCTTTATGATCTCGAAACATTGCTTGGTCTGAGCGTAAACGTCCCCCACACCCACGGTCTTTCCATCGCTATCAACAGGCGCAGTGCCACCCACAGAAATGTAAGGACCTACTCGGACCGCACGACTGAAGCCGACGATCTCCTCCATTGGGTTGCCGTTCGAAATCAACTGCCGTTGGTGGTCCATGTCGCCCCCCACTATGATTAGGACAATAATAAGCGAAAATGTTCGATAAGTCAGCTTCGTCTCGCTCAAACGACCTTCAACCTTCGAGAATGCATGAATAGCCGATTTGAGGAGGCTGCGCTGCATCCATTGGCAGCCGTCATTCCCCTCCAAGATACGATTGACGGACGGCCACGTTGCCGATAGGCAGTCGCCCATGGAAAACACGACTATCATCGCAATGACTTGGTGGCTGGCCTCCTGACAAGGTGGCCGGATGACCAATAGTATTCCGAGGCCGCCGCATGGGCGGTCTTTTTGTTTTCCAAGCTTCCCGATGCGCGGCCTCTCATTTGATGAGAACACGCAAAATGAACAAACCAATAATCTTGACAGGCGACCGCACGACAGGACCGCTTCACATCGGGCATTACGCAGGCTCACTTGCAAACCGGCTGCTCTATCAAAACAGCCATGACCAATTCCTGCTACTAGCGGACACGCAGGCCCTGACCGACAACACCCATGATCCGGCAAAAGTCCGACGCAGCGTGATCGAGATCGCGCTCGATTATCTGGCTGTGGGCATTGATCCCACTCGCACGACGATTTGCCTGCAATCGCATCTTCCGGCGCTGGCCGAGCTGTCGATGTTCTACCTGAACTTCGTCACGGTCGCACGGCTCGAACGGAACCCGACGATCAAGGATGAAATACGCGCACGCGGGTTCGGCCGCGATATTCCCGCCGGATTTCTCTGTTACCCGGCGGCACAGGCGGCGGACATCACGGCCTTCAAGGCGACGGTCGTACCGGTCGGCGAGGATCAGGCTCCGCTGATCGAGCAGACGAATGAGATTGTCCGCCGGATCAACGCAACGGCGGGCAGCACCGTGCTGCCAGAAGCCCAGGCGATCATCCCCAAGGCGGGGAGGTTGCCCGGCATCGATGGCAAGGCCAAGATGTCGAAATCCGGCGGCAACGCCATTCCGCTCTCCGCCTCGCCTGACGATATCCGTGCTGCTGTCAAAGCGATGTTCACCGATCCCAACCACCTGCGCATCGAAGACCCAGGCCGTGTTGAGGGAAACGTGGTCTTCGCCTATCTTGATGCCTTCGACCCCGACCAGGACGAGCTTGCTCAGCTCAAGAGGCAATACGAGCGCGGCGGGCTTGGCGATGGCAAGATCAAGGCGCGTCTGGAAGCTATCCTTCAAGACCTTCTTGCGCCAATTCGCGCGCGCAGGAGACAGCTCTCCGAGGATCGAGGCTACATTCTTGAGGTGATCAAAGAGGGCACGGAACGGGCGCGGGCGCGCACTGAGGCGACCAAGCGCGAGGTGGTGAGCGCTTTAGGTTTGTTCCAATTGTAGGAGTGCAAAGGCGCGCGAGGCGGACGAGATCTGCCTCGCGCGCTGCACGGCTTTTCAGGCATCGGTTACCCGAACGCGTTGTCTTCATTGATGGAACTGGCGTGAAGACCATTCTGACCCGCCAGCGTGGGCGGGCGCAACGGGGCGAGCGCCTGACGATGGATGCGCCTGGTCAGGAGCCTCAACGATCTCACCAAGATCGTCGACGAGATCAACGGCAAGGGGGCCGCGATCAAATTCCTGAAGGAAAACCTGACATTCGTCGCCGATGTATCGGATCCGATGGCAGAGTTTGAGCTGCACATCATGGGCTCTTTCGCCCAATTCGAGCGTGCGGTGATCCGCTAGCGCCAAGTCTAGGGGATCGATCTCGCCACGGAGAAGGGCAAATACAAGGGCTCTCGCCCCTGGACAGACCACGATCAGATCGCGGAGCCGCTCGGCACAACAGATATCAAGTCCCCAGAGATCGCCCGTCGCACCGGCGCGTCCACGAGCACGCTCTGCCTCCGGGAGAAGTTCGGGATGTCACGGGCCGAGCTGCGACTTCGGCATCGCATCAAAAACGGAGAAATCTCCGGCGAGGCCGCTGAATAAAATGGAGATTAACTTTCCGATGGTAGCAGTTCCGGGAACTGACAAGACAGAGGAAGGATCCGAGATGCGGATCAATTTGCAGAAGATCGAGGATCTCGGGACGTCGATCGAGGCGATCCATCATCATGCCCGCATTATCAGCGACCTGGGCTTTACGGTCTACGTCAGGGTTTGGGAAGCGATCCTCAGCCCCGAATGGCTGACCACGATGAATATTATGAGGCGAGAAGATCTTGCCACGCCTCGGCAGCGTCGAGCGCGCGCCCTCGGCAGCCTTAAAAATTAAGGTTTGTTAAATAATGCGCAGTGGTGCGGTAAAAATTGAGGAAAAGAAAGGCCCCCGATCAACGGGCGATGCCTCATTTAATCACCTCCAAATCCTTTTCGGGGCTTCCAAACTCAATTGGTCCAACGTCTTCTTCGGATTCTATAAGGGCGGAAAGTTCGATCAAGATGGTGTGAAGGTCGGCGATATCTTTGAGAAGGCATTCGCTCTCCTCTCAGATCCAGAGATCACAGATCTCTATGTTTCACAAAATCTTTTCCGGGAGTCCCGCAAAGACGAAAGCTTGGCATGGCTGAATGCCAATTACATCGACTGCGATTTCTATAAGATGGCCGCGCACCAGGACAAGCCTGTGGCCCAGGTTGTCAAAGAGGCTCTCGATCACCTCAAGGAGCTCAAGATCCCCTCCCCCACCATGACCGTGAGATCTGGCCGGGGCTTCCAATTCATCTGGGCTATTGATCCCATTTCTATCCCGAAAAAGGAAAAAGAGAAAACAAATGGTTCCCGCAAAAAGGCTCGCTCAGCCCGCCCGCGTTGGAAAGCAGTCCAGACGCACCTTCAGGAAGCTCTCGCCTCCTTTGGCGCCGACACCATGGCACTCGATACCAGCCGGATCTTCCGGGTCGCCGGGTCCATCAACAGCAAGAATGGCGAGGTGGTCGAAGTAGATCTGTTGATCAATGACGGCTCCAGATACTGCTTCGATGATCTCGCCGACCAGGTGCTGCCCCTCTCGCGCGAGGAGTGTCGAGCCATCAAAGCCCAGGCCAAGGCCAAGAAAACCAAAGCCAAGAGAACAAAGCGTAAACACAATAAGGGCGGGCTCTCGATTTCGGAAATCCATCAGATGCGCGCCGACGAGATGATCCGGCTGGCGGAGCACCGTCACCCCGACGGGATCCCCGACGGCCAGAGAGATCTCTTCATTTTTCACATTTCTGCATGCTTGGCCTTCCGCCATGGGCATCGAGCTCTTTACTCCAAGATGATCGAGATCGCCGGCCGCCTGGCGCCGGATCTCACCGCTAAAGAAATCCGATCGATGGTCTCGGCAAACCTCAAGCGCGCCAAGATGGCTGAAGCCGGCGAGCGCATCGAGTTCAACGGCCATTCCGTTGATCCTCGCTATCGATACCGGTCCGAGACCCTAATCCGGAACCTGGCTATCACCCCGGACGAAATGGACATCCTGGGCCTCGTATCTCTTGCTGATGACGGTCGAAAGGCGGCCCGCCGAAAAGTGAAAGACCGGGTCTACAAAGAAGAGGTCCGCGGCGATCGCGCCAAGCGGGAAGCCAAGGAAAAGATGAAACAGGAGCGAGCTCGCCTGGTTCAGGGCCTGCTTCGTGACGGCCTCTCGCTGCGGGGGATAGCCGCGAAAACCGGGCTCACCTTTAGCCAAGTCCAGACGGCCGCCAAGGTCGAGCTCGCTGAACCGCTTCAGGATCCCCAGAAACAGCCCTCAGAAGCTCAAGATAATGTTTTGCAGCTGAAGACACCTGACAGACCCAAAAGCTCACCAAATCGCTCTAAAAAGAGTTTTGGTGTTATTGAAAGGCTTCGATCCTTCAGGAAGACCCCGGCCCCCCGCCCTGCTGTAGCTCCGGTGGACGTGGACGATTCAGTTCCCGCCGATATTCCACTGTTCGATCACGAGACCGCCATGCCGGCGCGTCGGCTGGCACTCGGCGAAGTGCCGTTCTAAGAGATCTCAGAGCCCATTCCTGGGCTGCCTGCCCCTACCCTACCGGTTGATCTCATGAGCTGCGCCTGAGCGCAGTATAAGGCTATAGGAGTACACCTTTGCCCCTGGATGGTCCCGAACCCCTAAGAACGAAAAGAGTGAAGGATAGGACCCTATACGGGCTCTGGGAGAGGTTCTGTGACCTAACGGAGGTCAGGACCCGTGGAGAGGTAGAGAAATTATTATTTTTTGCCGTGGGCCCTGACCTGACCCTCCGCCCCCCTTCCAAAAGGTTTCCATGACAAGCCTGTGCTACCGCCCAGGCGGCCCGTGGCCCGGCTATGCCATTCATACTAGACGCCAAAAAATCGGACACCTCAGAAACCCATTATTTTATTGGGCTGCCTGACCCCTGCCCTATCGGTTGATCTCATGAGCTGCGCTCAGGCGCAGTATAAGGCTGTAGGAGCATACCTTTGCCCATAGATGGTCCCGAAGCCCCTAAGAACGAAAAGAGTGAGGGATAGAGCCCTACACGGGCCCCAGCGAGGGGTCCCGTGACCTAACGGAGGTGAGAGCCCGTGGAGAGGTGGGGAAATTACTATTTTTTGCCGCGGGCCCTGGCCTGACCCTTCGCTCCCCTTTCTGAAAGAGTTCATGGCAAGCCTGTGCTACCGCCCAAGCGGCCTCTGGCCAGGCTATGCCAATCATAAGAGAAGCCAAAAAGTCCGACGCCCCTGAAACACCTTAAAACTAAGGGGAATCCTGCTTTTTGATCGATTGGATTGTCTGATCGGGACTGTTGCATAAATTGTCTGCTTGGCGAGCGGGATCTCGATCACGCTGCGCCGTACTTTTGCCGGATCATGGGCGTTGTCGGTCAGGGCCTGCGTGTCCGCTAGCAGCAGGAATTGGCCATGGCTGTTTTGATAGAGCCGCCGGTTTGCAAGTGAGCCTGCGTAATGCCCGATGTGAAGCGGTCCTAGCCGTGTCGGCGGGCGCGATCGCCCTCGTCATACCGCCGTCCATTCCGATGATCCTGTATGCGGCCTCAGCAGAACAGGATGTGGGCAAACTGTTCCTGGCGGGGATCATCGCTGGCATCCTGATCGCGGTCCTGATGGCGATCTAAATCTATTGGTTTTGCATCCGCCACGGGCTGCGCGCCAAAGGGAAATTTGACTCGGCGCTGGTGCGAAAGACCACAGTGCGCGGCGGCTGTGCGCTCTTGACGCCGGTGTTCGATCTTGGCGTCATTTAATCCGGCATATTTTCACCCACCGAAGCTGCGGGCGTTACCTGCGTCTAGGAAAATCAGCCAAGAAGGCTGAAATCCGCGATCCTTAAACTTCGATTAATCATTGGGTGATATGTAGGAGGTGTCTTTAAATATGGAGAGTAACATAAAGACCATTATAAATGCCATCATCTATGACACCGACACAGCAGACAAGATCACATCGATGCGCCATAAAACCAATAACCATTCTTATTGGTTTCAGGAAGAGCTCTATACCACGGAGAATGGACGCTGGTTTATCGCTGGGGAAGGCGGGTTGCATTCACATTATGCAATCGATGAGGGCGATGGCAATAAGATTGGCGGCGCCAAAATTACCCCGCTGGCCATTCCTGAAGCGATGCATTGGCTTGAGAAACACCGCAAGTATGACATCCTTGAAGAGTTCTTCGGAGCCTATCTGCAGGCAGCTTAAGCGCTCGTTCTCGTAGATCCTTCAATCCTTTTGGCTGGGCCCTTGCCCCGGCCCGGCTTTTTGCCTTTCAGATTTAGGCCGCAAGCTTGAAGCAAACGGCCCTCTTCCTCATACGAGCCTACTCTCTTTCCACGCCACCAACCCCCGCATCCACCAACTGTTCCCGATCCGGCGAAGCTGCCAGTGTCACCAGATCAAACGTCCTCAGAAGTTGTTCGATCATCACAAAGGTATAGGTCGTGCATAGACGCGGTGATCTTGGTCCGGGGCCGAAGAGTTCCCGATGCATGCAGCCGGTCGACTAGGTCGCGGCTGATGTCCTTGCAGAAGATATCTTTCAGCCCTTCCCGGGTGATTGGCTGGTGGTAGGAGATGGCAGCCAAGACGGCAATGCCAAAGGCGCTCAGATCGACCAGCTGATCGCTTACATCAGCTGTCACATAGATCGTTGGCGCCGCGTCACAGATTGGTTGAGCCCCCTACTTCGCGCCTAGCCCTCTTATCCCCTCTCCTCCTTGCGGCGACGCGCCAGTTGCCAGAGCACCAAGAGGAACAGCAAGCCGTAGGCCGGAACATAGAACCACTCATTGGCCATGAGCGTGTTGGGCTTATTAAATTTAAGTACGACCCAGTCGAAATCCACTCGCCATTTCTGGGCCGGGCTGTCAAAGGCAACATTGTCGACATAGACCCCATCGGGATCAAAGCGCATCTCCATCCCGGTGGCCTCCAGCAGCCGATCTTCGCCGCTTGCCCCAGACGCTCCCAGCGGGATCGCCACAACCCTCTGCACGACATCGCCGCTAAAGTTCTCACCCTCCATCAACATCTGGATCTGCGCATCATCCCCTGCCTGTTCCACCACTGTCAGGATGGTCTCCGGGGCGACCGCTTGAACCGGTCCAGCAAAAACCCGGCCGCAGCAGCTGTGCGAACCGAGTAGAAAAATGCCTGTACACTGGTATTCATCGGGTCGGAGCTGCCCACTGCTGCCCCCGCAAAGCTATCCACGGTAACCGATTGATTGGTAACCTGTTTGTAGCTATATCTTCCTTCATAAGGACACCAGATCGGCTGTGAGGTTCCTTCCGCAACGCACGTTGTCCAATTGGAATAGTGGATAAGGCCTAGGCCGAAGAGAGCGCCGAGATAACCAAGGAGTTGCCTGCAAAGGTGGCTCCTTAGGTCTTTCTAGCGTCTACAATTTTTGACTTTTCTGCCCATGAGTGCCTGACTGATTACCCCAGCGATCTTGACCTTTTGGCCGTTTACCGGCGGGCGGGCCGTGGCGGGCTCTTTAGACAAAAAGACGTAGCTCGTGGCGAATGACATCGAATCTGCCCTTGTGAGGCTTAACGATGAAAAAGGCGGCGTAGGCTGTTCCGTCGTCCATAATCATCGTTGCATTATAGGTGCCGCAGTAGATCTGTTGCAAAGTTTCTTACTGACCGAAGAGATGAAACCGAACCCGCGGCTTATGCCGACAGTTCTGCAAATTGACGAAACGGGCAGATTCCTGGCATGATTTGGCCTTTGCGGATCATGTGCGTCACTTCGGTTCCGTCCAGTGCAGCCTCAATTGGGATCGGACAACCAAAGCCTTTCAGCATCTTGTTTATGGCTTTGATGCCAACCGTGTTAGCTCCGCTTTTGGCGATGACAATCTTCCTCGGAAGCCGGTTGACCTCCAGCATCCTGGCAAAGAACTTTGTCGCAGCGGGTTTGTTTCGTCGCGGGGAAAGCATAAAATCAAGCGTGTTGCCGTGCTTGTCGACGGCTCGATAGAGATAGGCCCAGTTGCCTTTCATCTTGTTGTAAGTCTCGTCCGTTCTCCAAGAACGGTCGCACGGTCCCTTTCGTCTGCGCGCAACATCTGCAATTGCACTAGCGTATTTTACATTCAACGGTTTAGCGTCGTGTGATCTACCGCAACGCGGCGCTCGGACATGATTTCTTCGAGATCACGGTACGACACGCCGTCTCGAAGGTGAAAGAACACAGCAAAGAGGATCACATCCTTGGGATATTGTGCGCCTTTAAAGAAGATCATGAGCTGATCTTTCGACTAGATGGGACCGAAAGCCATCCACACGCTACACTCATGCACGACAACAGCCAAAACTTTGCAACAGAGCCCTGTAAAACACCCCAATTTTGCATCCATTGCGTATTTCGACTCGGTGCTTAGCGAACAATCCGGAAGACGTCGCCTGTCGTCGCATCTCGGATGAGATCGACACTCTCTCCATCCCAATGGTAGTCGAGATGACGCCCTTGTGTCGGATTGTGCGCAAGATCCGGGTAGAAGAGACCCACGCAGTCGCCGTCTCCGTGTACGCTTGGATAGACTATTCCGTCTGAATCGCTGGCCCTTAGCTGAGCACCAAACAGTTGCGCCTGAAAATAATCATCAGGATCGAGCAGGCTGCTCTGGTCGGGCAAATCACCCCGTATGTCATGCAGATTTGCATCAACTCCGATCAACAGTTCCCTAAACTGCGACACCCAGCCCGACGCCTCGCTTGTGGCCGCCATAAAACGCGCGTGGTGATGGCAGGTCTCATGAACAGCGGTTTCAAAATCGCTCGCAATATAAAGAACGCCAAGACGACCGTCCGAAAATCGGCTTGGCCTGTCTGTGCTTGTGTGGGTGAAGGGCGCCATGAGGTAACTTGCCCCCCAACCCCCTACCCTTCGCTCGGCAGGAACAAGGTCGATGTTGCCAATTGTCTCCATCAGTCGTGGATTGGTCTTCTGCTCGGCCGAGATGAGCAAGGGCCAATCCTCCGGTTCGGCGATATCCTCGAACAGATCTATCGGGGGAAATACGCTCCGGATGATCCTGACACCGAGCTCCCAAAGAAGGTGATTGACTGGAACATCCGTGATCTCAACTACCAAGCCCCTCGCTCCGCATCGACATAGCGGCGCACGCGCATGAGATCAGTCAGCTCGCCTCCGAGCATGATGTCGAGCGCCGAACGACCGTCAAAGGCCTCATTCGGAGCCTTGATCCAGATATAGGTTCTTACTGGCTCGGCAAAGATGATGCGAAGTGCCTTGTGTATGCCGAGGAGGTTGGACAGACGGGCTTTCATGTCCCGGTCAAGTCGACCAGGTTGGCCGGCCTTCCAGCGTCGATAGGTGCGCACCGGAAGGTCGAGAAGCACCGACGCCTCTTCATCGGTAATTTCCCACTTTCCAAACAGGTGGAGCACTGCACGCAGCATTGCCCCACCCTCCTCATCAGTGATCTGATCAGGAACGAAATCGGGCGCACGGGTTGCAATTGGTTGAAGCATAGCTTTCTCCTTATGGCATGCAATAGCAAATATAATGCCATTTGGCAATACAAGCGCTGCATTAATGTTTGATGAACCCAGAGAGTGGAAGTAACCCCCCTGCCCAGCCAAGCGCACCGCTCTAACTGCCGGGTCGAGATATTGACCGACTGGGCCAGATCACCGGGGCGCAACGGTTCATCTAGGTTGGTTTCCATCAATGAAAAAATGACCGACAGTTTGGGGTGCCTGAACCCAGCACGATCCACCGACAAAGTATTTGCAGAGATGGCGTTGCGCTGTCCTCGGCGGCGCTTAGGCAGGCGAAGCTTTGTATGGGCACCGGCTATCCAATGAGCCAGCAAGGCGATCTCCGACGCATCGTCATCAAGGTTTTGGCGGATTGCTAGTCGACGATGCCATTGAATGGGCGCTCCAAAATCTCGCGACCACCTCTCTTCTCCTTGGATACGGCCAAGCACGCGCAATCTCTGCTAACCTCCTGAAGGAAATGTCAGATTTTTCGATCTGACTGGCCGTGATGGATTGAAGCCGGACTTCGGCAACAAGGGTGCCGCGGTTCTGTCATTCTCTGCGGCAAGACGAACTCGAATGTCAAAAACCGACGAGAAGGTAAAATCCGCGATCCCTAAATCCTGCGTTAAACTTTTGGCGATAGGTAAGGCGTCGAAGCCACAAAACAGAGGAACTTCACATTGAAAAAAATTATAAACGCCATCGTCTACAACACTGACACAGCAGACAAGATCGCATCGGTACACCATAAAACCAACGACCATTCCAGTTGGTTTCACGAAGAGCTATATACTACGGAAAATGGACGCTGGTTTATCGCTGGGGAAGGCGGATCGCATTCACATTATGCGATCGATGAGGGCGAGGGTAACATGAATGGTGGAAGCGATCTTTTGCCGCGGACCATTCCTGAAACGATGAGTTGGCTTGAGAAGCACCGCAAATACGACGTTCTTGAGGAGTACTTCGCAGCCTATCTGCAGACGGCCTAATCGGTCGTTCTCGCAGATCCTTCGATCCTTTTGGCTGGGCTCCCAATTGGGGCCCGGCCCTATTGCCCTTGGGCAGGCGCGAGCATTAAGAGAGCTGCTTCCAAATCAATAATATTCATCCCTTTCTATTCTACAGGTTTTGCCGGCCTGACCTGATACCCATCGTATGGATCTTCCCTGACAGCTTGGCAAAAATGTTGCGCATGTAAAATAGCATTGCGTGCTGTCCAACACGCCCGCTGAATTCTGCGCCAGGAAACCTCGATTGGAGAACCGCGATTGGCTTCGGAAAAAAATGGCCGAGACAAGCTCGGCCCTAGTCCAACAGGGAGGTAGAAAGTGACGCGGGATTCCTCACCTATCACCTTCTGCGCTCTCTTTATGGGCGAATTGCCAACACCTCAATAAAAACATCTCGGCGGCCGCATCATAGCCGCGATGCACGCACGGCATGGGGGCTGACACGAAGCCTATCAATATGTTCTCCGCTCGGCGCTTTGCCTGTAGGGGCAATCAATAGAAAAGCGCACAACGTGCCTCTCGAAGCTTGTGACAGCTGATGCCCGGCGCTGGCGAAACCGGGCTTAGACGACGCCAAGCTATCTCGCGTTACAGGTTCAGGTAATAGACTGCACCTATAGCCCCCTGTTTCTACCTCGGTGAGTGCCGCAACCTGGGCGAACATCGAGCATGCCGCAAGCTCGTTGGCACTTTGCGCCATCGCACGGCACGGCTGACGGCAGAAAAATCAGCCATGAAGGCGAAATCCGCGATCCTTAAACGTCGAGTTAATCTTTGGGTGATATGTAGGAGGTGTAACAAGACAGGACAATAAAATGAAAGTTATACTTAATTCAATCATCTATGACACCGACGCAGCAGACAAGATCACATCGGTGCGCCATAAAACCAACAACCATTCTAATTGGTTTCAGGAAGAGCTCTATACCACGGAGAATGGACGCTGGTTTATCGCTGGGGAAGGCGGATTGCATTCACATTATGCAATCGATGAGGGCGATGGCAATATGATCGGCGGCGCCAAAATTACCCCGCTGACCATTCCTGAAGCGATGCAATGGCTTGAGAAACACCGCAAGTATGACACCCTTGAAGAGTTCTTCGGAGCCTATCTGCAGGCAGCTTAAGCGGCCGCTCCCGCAGACCCTCAAATCCATCTGGCCGGGCCCTCTACCGGGGCCCGGCTTTTTGCCCTTCAGCATCTCTGTTTTCCTGCTCCCCGCGAGAGACCTCATCCTTAATGAAACTTTTCAACATCTGAACCGCGTTCTCAACGCGCAATTTCTGGAGGCGTTGTCAGTCGAGCCCCAAACATTGAGAAGATAGAATTATAACCATGATCCCTACGGGGAACTGATCGCCGGCAACCCTCCCGTTCAACCACGATCCGCAACTCAAGCCAGAAAATCGCTCAATGTTGTCTTGGGCTCTTGGTTGTCTCAGGATTTTTGGCCAACTGGGCTGCCAAATATTGCTGAAAATACCAGATGGTGCGCTCTTTCGGGGACAACCGCCCAGGCTTCGCCGCCAGCGCCTTGGCGTTCTGTGCAATTGCCCCGATGATCGGTTTGTCCTCGTCATTGATGCGGTCGAAACCCGCTTTCAACTCGGCCGCATATGCCGCGCGTTCTTCCGGATCGTCGGGCACGGCGCCGGGATAATGATCCGCCCCCCAGAACACTTTGACCTTATCCACACCATAGGGCTGCACGGATAGCCAAAAGGTTCGCTCAGCGGTCACCGACATCACATGACACGGGAAAATCGCTGACAATACCGCCTTGTTGCGCTCTTCCTCGGTCAAGAGGGGATTGTCCACGACCATGTCCGAATTGCGCTCGTAGGACTTGCCGGGCACGCGCCCCTGTTCATAGAGACTATACGCCGCGCCACCGTGCATGGCATTGGCCAGGCGGGTCGGCATCGCGGGTTCAATCGTCTGAGCATGCGCCACAAAGAGGTGATAGCCTTCAGTGAAATTCTGAACCAGAATCTTCCAATTCGTGTCCCAGATCTCTTCGGCTCGAAACAAAGTCCGATACTTCGACAACTGGTAATTTTCCAGCCGCTCTGACAGCTTGGCCAACCGCGGCCCCAATGGCGCGGCATCGGGATCTAGCGAAACATAGACCCAGCCCTGCCAGATCTCGACCTGAAACTGCGGCAGGCAGACGTCCTTCTTGTTGAAATTCTCGCGCATATGGGCGGCCCCGATCAGCTGGCCATCCAGATTGTAGGTCCAGGCATGATAGGGACAGCTGATCCGGCCCCGAATATTGCCGGACCCCTCAAGAAGGCTGGCCATGCGATGCCGGCATACGTTCGACATCGCGCGCAGGATGCCATCGCGGTCACGCAGAACGATGACAGGATCGCGCCCGATCATTGTCGCGCGGTAGTCGCCGGGAGCCGCATATTCATCCTCCCGGCCGACGCAAAACCACTCATGATTAAAGATTTCGTCGAGTTCCAGCTCGAGAAACTCGGGCGAGGTATAGACCTGCGGCGGCGTCGCTTCGGCCAGCTCATCCGGCAGGGCCGCGTTGCGGGCGACTGCCTCCAGCAATTCATTGACAGACATACGTGGACTCATTTCTCACCTCCATCCGCAAGCGCATATGCGGCTTCCCCTGTGACCAATCCGTATTGCCGGGCGCTGTCGACCAGGAGCTTCCAGAGCGAGGCCGCAAAACTGCGTGGCAGGGCCAGTTCAAACGCCCCTCCGCTCCGCCAGAGGGTGATGCCGACATGATGAAACGCCGTCGACGCCACGCGGTCACGCGGAAACGCATCTGGCCTTAGGTCGAGAGGCAAGAAATGGTTGAGCAACCTGCTCGCCTCCGGCCCCTCGACCCGCACCCATGTCCGGGCCGAAGAGAGTTCGAGTGCCGCGCCGAGCTCGGCGGGCATGTCCGCGATAGGCGCGCTGTCTGCCTCGCGGATCAACCACCATTTCAGCGGCTCGACCCGGAGCAAACTTCCCCGCGCCCCCGTTGCCACCTGTCCCGGTCCCGGCGCCGCGTCACAGCCCGCGGCCCGCGCCGCCATCGCGCCAACCTCGATCAATGTGTCGGGCCAGCACGCGAACTGGGTCAGCGAAAAGCCTGACACTTCCCGCAGGCTCACCCCAGCTGGGCCGGGCCGGCCACTCCCGGCGGCCTCTTCGCCCAGATCATGATAGACCCGCAATGCTGTCACCTGATCAGCCATGCATCCTTACTCCTTCAGGATCAAACATATGGGGAGAGACGATTTCGACCTCGACCGGCGCGCCGCGCACCGGGTCTGCGGCCAAGACCGGCTGCCCGGTCCAATGATCAGGGCCGCCCGAAATATAGCCCAGCCCGATCCAATGGCCGAGCGCAGGCGAATGGGTCACCGCTGTCACCCAGCCTTCGCCAAATCCGCTGAGCGCTTCGGGCTTGCAGAGCAGCGCCCCGCCATTGAACGTCTTGCTGCGATCTTTCGGCAGGATACCGACGAGGCGCGGCCGATCCGGTTGCTGCAACTCGGGTCGATCCTGCAACACCTTGCCGATATAGGATTTCTTGGTCGAGGCCATGCCGCCAAGCCCCGCATCGCGGATCGTCACCCGACCGTCGAGCTCGGCCCCGGTCACATGGCCCTTTTCAATGCGCAACGTCCCTAGCGCCTCCAGACCATAAAGACAGCCTTTATGACCGCCCGCCACGATCCACAGCCGCTCCATCATCGCCGCTCCGTGGTTGGCTGGAACATAGAGCTCGAACGCCAATTCCCCGGAGAAACTGATCCGGGCGATCAGCCCCTCGGTCCCGTCGCGCAGCACCACCCGCGCAACGCCCATGAAGGGCAGCGTCTCATGCGAAACACTATCCGGATCGCGCAGACAGGCCGCCACAACCGTGCGCGATTGCGGACCCGCGACCGACACGCCAGCCCATTGATCGGTCACCGAGGTGAGATGAACCTTCAGGTCGGGCCAGCGAAGCTGCAACAACTCCTCCAGCCAGACCATGACCCGCCCCGCGTTTGTCGTGGTGGTCGTCATCAGGAAATCGCTCTCGCCGAGCCGCCAGGTGGTGCCATCATCCATCACCATCCCGTCATCGCGCAACATGATCCCATACCGCGCCTTGCCGATCGCCAGCTTGGCAAAGCCATTGGTGTAGACGCGGTTGAGAAACTCCGCCGCATCCGGCCCCTGGACAGCGATCTTGCCGAGCGAGCTCACATCGCAGATGCCCACGGTCTCACGCACAATCGTCGCCTCGCGCACATAGGCATCGTTGAGGGTTTCGCCGGGTTCGGCGAAATACCATGGCCGGTGCCAAAGCCCGGCGTCGGTCATGGTCGCACCCTGCCGCAGGTTCCAATCATGCAAAGGCGTGCGGCGCAGCGGTTTGAAATGGCCATGAACGTTGCGTCCGGCCAAAGCCCCTATGGCCACCGGCGTATAAGGTGGGCGAAAGCGCGTGGTGCCCACCGCCGGGATCTCCTTGCCCAACGCCTCGGCCATCAGTGCGAGGCCAATGATATTTCCCATCTTGCCCTGATCCGTGGCCATGCCCAGTGTGGTGTAGCGTTTCAGATGCTCGACCGAGACAAAGCCTTCCTGATGCGCCAGACGCACATCCGAACTGGTCACGTCATGTTGTGGATCGACAAAGGCCTTGGTCTTGCGCCCCGGCAGCCGCACCTCGTAGAGCGGCTTGATCGGTGCCGCCCAACCACCGGCGGCTGGCGGATTGGACGCGACGCCCATGGCCCGCTTGGCGGCTTCCACACCCGAGGTTTCACAGGCCTCGCGGCTCCAAACCCCGGCCGCGGACCCTGCCATGTAGACGGGTTCGTCGCCGTCACCGGCGATAAAACAGGCCTGTTCGGCGTCCCATTCGGGTTTGACCCCCCGATGCGATGCGAGGTTGACGACCGGCGACCAACCGCCCGACACCAGCAAGAGGTCGCAGGTTTCGCGCCCCGCCGCTTGCCACCCCGTCCCGTTGGATCGCGCCAACTGCAGGGCGCGTATCCTGCCCCGTCCTTGGGCCTCCAACGGGGCAACGCCCGTGCGCAAAGCAACGCCAGAAGGCAGGTCACAACCGGGCTCAGCCCGCGCCTCGGCGATGGTCACCTCCGCCCCCGCTGCCGTGAGTTCGCCTGCCGCCGCATAGACGCTGTCGTTGGTGGTGGCGATTACGATCCGCGCCCCGGGCAAAATACCAAAGCGGTTGAGATAGCTGCGCCCGGCATTGGCGGTCATCACCCCGGGCCGGTCATTCCCGCCAAAGGCCACAGACCGTTCCAACGCTCCGGTCGCAAGCACCGTGGCCGCGGCCCGCACGGTCCAAAACCGCTGTCGTGGCAGATAGGTCGCTGGCGCCGAAAGGTGATCCGTCACACGTTCCACAAGCCCCGCAACACTCGTGTCATAGAGCCCAAAGGCCGTGGTTCGCGTCATCACCCGCACACCAGCCCGCGCAATCGACTGAACCAACGCAGCACGCTCTGGTTCAGTCGCCGGATCATTGAGAAAATCACCACCAAGCTCGAAATCCTGTTCAACCAGGATCACGTCTCGCCCGGCCTCTGCCGCAGTCAGCGCCGCACGCAGCCCCGCCGGTCCAGCCCCAACCACCAGCAGATCGCAATAGGCATGGGCATGATCATATTGGTCCGGATCAGGCTCTCGTGACGCCCGGCCCATACCGGCGGCCTTGCGGATCAACGTCTCGTATCTCATCCACAGCCCGGTGCCCCGTCCCCAGTCAAAGAGCGGCACGCCCATAAAAGTCTTGTAGTAGAACCCCGCCGCGAGAAAGCGACCAAACAGACCGTTTACGGCCCCCAGATCGTGCCGCACATTGGGCCAGGCATTCTGCCCTCGGGCCTCGAGCCCTTCAAAGAGCTCCTGCATCGTCGCCTTGACGTTGGGCTCTTGCCGCGCGCCTTGGCCGACAGACAGGATGGCACCGGATTCCTCGACACCCGCGGACATGATGCCACGCGGCCGGTGATATTTGAACGAGCGCCCCAGCACGGTTTCGCCATTCGCCATCAAGGCAGAGGCGAGCGTATCCCCGGCATAGCCCGTGAGATCCTTGCCATCCCAGCGAAAATTAAGGGGCCTGGCGCGATCAATCCGCCCGCCTTGGTCCAGACGCCTTACGGTCATGCCCCGCCCTCCAGAACTTTTGCCAGCGCGGCTTGGGCCGGGGTGACGCTGTAGATTTCATGGGTCATCGTGTCCCGCTCGACCTTGAGCCACAGACGGCAGCCATGCACATGCTGCCATGTCTCCACCTGTCGGCCACAGATGTTCTCGCGCAGAAACACCGCGTCGTGCCATGCCTCAAGCGGCGCATCCAACGCCGGGTAGGTGATCGAGCCGTCGCCGCCATAGCTGAACTCGGCATGGTCACGCGGGCCACAGAAAGGACAGGAAATCCGGATCATGCTAAACTCACTTCATCCATGCAATTTGGGATCGGGACCGGCGCCGCGCTCATCAATCTGAAGGCCGCGCTCAAATCTCTTGAGATCGAAATTGGCGATCATCGGCGCAGGGCGCTCATTGGCGATGAGATCGGCGAACCACCACCCCGACGCCGGTGAGGCCTTGAACCCGCCATAGTTCCAGCCGGTGTTGAGATAGAGATTGTCGAGAGGCGTCCGGCAGATGAAATGACTGCCATCCATCGACATATCGACCACCCCGGCCCAATGTCGCAACAGTTTGACCCGGCCAAGGCAGGGCATGACAGACATCGCCGCCTCGGCCACGTCCTGTACGATGGGCAGGTTGCCGCGCTGGGCGTAGGATTTGTACCAGTCGAGATCGCCGCCAAAGACCATCCCGCCCTTGTCGGATTGCGAGATGTAGAAATGCGCCCCGCCCATGCCAAAGACGACCACCTGATCAAGCAGCGGTTTGAGAGGCTCTGACACAAAGGCCTGCAGTTTGTGTGACTCAATCGGCAACCGCCCGAGCCCGGCCATGCTCCACAGGCGCGACGTGTTGCCCGCAACGGCGAACCCGACCTTACCCGCCGTGATCCGACCTCTCGACGTGTTCAGCGCAGTGATCCGCCCCGCCGTGCGCTCAACCCCGGTGACCGCACAGTTCTGCACGATATCGACGCCGACCCGATCCGCCGCGCGCGCATAGCCCCAGGCCACGGCATCATGGCGCGCTGTCCCGGCCCGTGTCTGAACGGCGGCGCCCATGATCGGAAATCTGGCATCTGGCGCATAGTTGAGATGCGGCACCGCCTGTTTCAGCCGGTCCAGATCCCATATCTCGGCATCCGGCGTGCCGGTAAGCCGCATGGTATTATAATTGCGCGCCGCGCCATCAATGGCCCCCGGACTGTGCAGCAGCGCGATATGGGATCGCTGGCTGAACATCACGTTATAGTTCAGATCGTGGCTCAGGTTTTCCCAGAGCTTGAGCGAATGCTCATAGAATTCCCGGTTGCCGGGCCGGGCGTAGTTGGACCGCACGATGGTGGTGTTGCGCCCGGCATTGCCGCCCCCAAGCCAGCCCTTCTCCAGCACCGCGATATTGCGGATGCCGTGGTTCCTGGCCAGGTAATAGGCGGTGGCAAGACCATGCAGCCCGCCGCCCACGATGATGACATCGTAATGTGACTTCGGTTGCGGGTCGCGCCATTGCCGAGACCAGCCCTTTTGGCCGGTCATCCCCTGCCAAAGGACATTCCATCCGGAAAATCGGGTCATTTAATATTGCCTTGTCGGTGTTTCAGACGGTGCTTTTGAGCACCCGGCCCGGATGTTTGAAAATCTGTCCGAAGCCTTCGAGCTCATCCATGATCCCGGCCCGTCGCAGGCAGGACCACATCTGCGCCTGGTTCGAGGTGATCACCGGCTTGCCGGTGGCCTGTTCGATCTCTTCAACGACCTCCAGCGACCGCACCCCGCCACAGCTGAGAAAGATCACATCCGCCTCCGCCTGGTCGATCTCGAGCGCAAATTTCTTCCAATAGGCCGGGGTGACCAGACCCATGTCCCAGCCACTCGCGATGTTAAGGCCCTGAATGTCCAGCACGTCAAATCCGCGTTCGACGAGAAACTCTGCTTCGGCGGTGTTGATCTCGTCCAGATAGGGCGTGCCCACCACGAGCTTTTTCGCGCCCAGCTCATGCAGCGCATCCAGAACCCCCTGCACGAGACACATGGGCTGCGCCCAGGGTGCACCTTTGCGGATTTCCTGAAAAATGCGGTTCTCGCCGATCACGATGGAGCCGCTGGTGCAGCTGTAGCTGACGACATCCGGCTTGGCTTCGGGCTGAATGCGCGCGGCGGCGTCCGCCATATGCTCGATATGACGGGCCAGCGTTTCATTCGTTGTGTGATCGTCGGTTTTCAGACGCGTGATGTAGACGCCGACACCCTCGGGTGCCATGTCCTTGAAATCTGCCTCGGCACTCGGGTCCGTGGACATCAGGATAAAGCCCAACTTGGCACGATGATGACGCCCTGCGTTCATCTCGGGGCTGCGGGGCTTGGACTGGATGGTTTGACCGGGCTGGAACATCAGAGAATGACCTCGTCTACGGATTTCGGATGGGATGTCAGCGGTTCCCAGCCGTCTTCGGTGATGATGAAACTGTCGCCCACCTGGGCGCGGAATGTCTCGACCGAAACCGAGCCATCCACCGCGAGAACCATGCCGGGCTGGATCACCGTGGTGTCCCCCGTCACCAGCTGCGGCGCCTCGAGAAAGCTGAACCCGGTCGCACGACCACAGCGGAACGGGTATTCATGACCCGCCTCCTGGATCACCTCGGCATAGGCCGCGTGAACGCTCTCGGCTGTCACGCCGGGCCGCAGCGCGTCGAGCGCCGCCTTCTGGCTCGCCACGGCCACCTCATAGACCGCCACTTGGTCGGGGGCCGCGTCACCAATCCAGAATGTCCGGTCAAACCCGAGCTTGAAGCGGTGAAAATTGGTCATCCCGCAAAAGCACAGAAACACCGGCTCGCCCTTGCGCATGATACGGGTTGACGCGCGGTGATGCGTCTTCACGATATCCTTGCCCGAGGCCATGATCTGCAGGAAATGGGTGTTGGGCGACATGTCCCCGTCATCGTAATGCGCAGCCAACAGTTCAGCGGCCTTGCGGGTGCCTGCCTGCGATGTCGCGATCGCCACCTCGAATTCCGGTACCCCATCGCCAATCGCCATGCGTCCGGCCTGCATCATCGCTGTTGCCACCTCTCCCGCATGGCGGGCGAGCTGCAACTCCTCTGCCGATTTGATCATCCGCATTTCGGCCAGAATCGGCGTGGCGCTGGTGATCTTTTCGGCCGCTACGAGATCGTTGACATAGCTGCGTACCGGCGGCGGCATATGCCCCGGCTCAATGGCCACCCGCCCGGCACTTCGTACCGCCGCCGGCAGTTCTTCGCGCCATTCGTTGCCCATGCCGTCGTTCCAGGGCGCGATGCGATCCACCCGAGCCGCGGCCTTGGCACTGTTGAGATCGATGGTCGGCGTGATCAACAGCGTGTCGCCGTCTTTGGGCACCACGAGGATCGTCGGGCGCCCGAATTCCATATGCAGATAATCATAATAACCGGTGAGGTAGTAAACGTTGTCGTCATCGGTGATCAGCGCAACATCGATCCCGGCCTCGGCCAGTTTCGTTTGAAAGCGGGACAGTCGGTCGGTGAACATTGGCATTCCCTGAAGAAGGTTGACGGGCATCGCAGCCGGTCTCTGGCCGCTGCATTCCTCAAAATACTACGTTTCCCACTGCGCTTTCCAAAGTGACATATCGTAGGGGAGTATGATAGCCTATGGTTATGAAAAATTACCGCCGCGCCCTCCCGCCTCTTGATTATCTCCTGTTCTTCGAGGCGGTGGCCCGTCACGGCAATTTCACCCGTGCCGCCGAAGAGCTCAACGTAAGCCAGGCCGCAGTCAGCAAGAGAATCAAGGTGCTGGAGGATTGGCTTGGTATGCCCCTCATCGACCGCCACGGCCGCCGCCTCTCACTGACCCGGAACGGCAAGGTTCTGGCGACCAACTCAGGCGAGGCTCTGGATTACCTCAACTCATGCTTGCAACAGCTGCGCCGCACCCATGGCACGGGTCGTCTGTCGCTGGGGGCAAATGTCGCGGTCTCACAATATTGGCTGACGCCGCGGATCAACGAATACCTGCTCGGACGCGATGCCGCGCCGGTCACGCTCACCTCGACCGACAAGGATGCTGATCTTTTCGCGCTCGAATCCGATGCTTTGGTATTCTACGGGCCCGACATTCCGACGGGCTGGGACGGCGCGCTCCTCTTCGAGGAAACCTGGCTCCCGGTCGCCGCGCCAGAGGTTGCGCGACGCTCCGGCGATCTCGGATCGGCAACCCTTCTCGATTTTGACAAGCTGACTCCGAAATGGGTCAACTGGGGGGATTTCGCCACGCTCACCGGACATGCGGAAATCGACCAGGCAACCAAGGTCAATCTGGGCTCCTATGGCAGCACGCTCGACACGGCCATTCGTGGCCGGGGGCTCGCGCTGGGCTGTCCCGACGTGCTGCGGTTCGAGATCGACGCCGGGCGGCTCGTGGCGCTCGAGGCGTATCGCCTCGCCACGGGCCGCAGCTATTTTGTCATCTGGCGCAACGGACAATTGACCAAGCAGATCCGCGACCTGATCAGGGATGTCGGGATCCCGCTCTGACGCGCCGATCTTCTCCCGGTCTCGAACCGCTTCTCAGACCGCTTCTCTGACCGCACTGAGGAATTGCTGAGTGCGCTCCCGCTGCGGGTTGCCAAAGAGCTCGGCCGGCGGCCCCTGCTCTTCGATCTTGCCGCCATAGAAGAAACACACACGATCAGAGATATCGCGAGCAAATCCCATCTGATGCGTCACCATGAGCATCGTCAGATTATGTTCCGAAACGAGCTTGCGTATGACATTGGTCACCTCGCCGATCACTTCGGGGTCCAGCGCCGAAGTCACCTCGTCGAAGAGCATCACCTTGGGCCGCATGGCCAGCGCACGGGCAATCGCCACGCGCTGCTGCTGTCCGCCGGAGAGCCGCGACGGCCGCTGATCCTTTTTCGAGATCATCCCGACCAGCTCCAACAGCTCTTCCGAGCGGTCGCGCGCCTCCGCCTTGGACAGGCCCAGCACATGCACCGGGCCCTCCATGCAATTCTCCAACACCGTCATATGTGGGAAAAGGTTGAAATGCTGAAAACACATGCCGATGTCGGCCCGCCGGGTGCGCAGATGCCGCTCGTTCGCCCGCACCAGATGGCCTTGTTTCGGCATATGGGTCAGTGGTTGACCATCGACATAGATCACCCCGTCATCAATCTGCTCGAGGGTCATCAGCATCCGCAAAACGGTGGTCTTGCCCGACCCGGATGGGCCGATGATGGACACCATCTCACCTTCGGCGATGTCGAGATCGAGATCGTCGAGAACGGTCAGCGCACCATAGGATTTGCGCACTTTGCGAAAGCTTACCATCGGTTTGGTGTCGCCGGTGATTTCGAGAGGAAAGCCAGTCTTGTCCAGCATAGTTACAATCCCAGTTTACGGCGTACACGCCCCTCAAACAGCCGGATCAGGCCCGCTGCCGGAAGGGAGATTGCCAAGAAGATGATACCCACCATCGTGATCGGCTCGAGAAATCGGTAATGCTCCGATCCGATGGCATTTGCGACATGGATGAGTTCGGCAACCCCGATCACCGAGAGCATCGGCGTATCCTTGAGGATGCCCACAAGGTAATTGCCCATGCCCGACAGCGCCGTCGGAATGGCCTGCGGAATGATCACCCGCCGATATTTCTGCGCGATGGTCATGTTGAGAGCGGTCGCCGCCTCCCACTGGCCCTTCGGCACGCTTTCGATGCCGCCGCGATAGACCTCCGAGAGGTAGCAGGCATAATGCAGACCGATGGCGATCATCCCAGACGTCCAGGGGCTCAGGCGCAGGCCGATTTGCGGCCCGACGAAAAAGACAAAGAAGATCTGCAGCAGCAGCGGCGTCGACCGGATGAACTCGACAAGTTCCCGCACCACAAAGGTCAGCGGCCGGTAAGGCGTGCGCTGCGCCAGCGCGAAGACGAGCCCGAGCACCAGAGCGATTGCATAGCCGACCCCCGCCGCCAAGAGCGTGTTGCCGGTGGCGACCAGAAGCCGGGGCAGAATCTCCCAGGCAAATTCCCATTTCCAGTCAAACATCGGTCACACCTTTCCGAGCTTGCGGGCCATGGCCTGCTCCAACCAGCGCATGAACGGGGTCACCATGAACCGCGCCAAGACGTAATAGATCACCAGCGTGGTGCCAAAGACCTGCGCCGAGAGAAAGGTCGAGCCATTGATCTGCTTGGCCTGAAACATCAGGTCGGCCACCGAGATCAGCGACACGAGCGCCGTACCCTTGAGCAGTTCGATCATCAGGTTGCCCCAGGGCGGCAGCATATTGACCAACGCCTGCGGCAGAATGATCCGCCACATCCGCCGCGCAGGGCTCATGTTGATGGCCAACGCCGCTTCCCATTGCCCCCGTGGCACTGACAGGATGCCGCCCCGGACCAACTCGGCCCCATAGGCGCCGATATTCATGCCCACCGCCACATAACCTGCGGTAAACTTGTCGATGCTCACGCCAAAGAGCGGCAGCACAAAGAAGATCCAGTAAAGCTGAACGAGCAGCGACGTGCCGCGAAAGATCTCGATATAGGTGATGGCCGCGCCGCGGATCACACGGTTCTGCGAAAGCTTCATCAAAGCCATGGCAAGCGAGATCGCAATGCCAAGCGCCGCCGACAGAAAGAACTGGGCAATGGTCACCCCTGTGCCTGACAACAGGCGCGGCCAGTACTGGGCAAGAAAGTCGAGGAGGGTCATGGGCAAGATCCGTTTCACAGGGGATCTGAGCGGCGGCCCCTCAGGGACCGCCGCAAGGTTTCAGGTCAGCGGTTGGCGCAGGTCCATTCCGTGGTGGTGTCGCCCGGCAGGTTGGCTTCGACGTAGCCATATTCCTTGACCTTCGCGAGCATGTCCTCAGAGCCAAGATAGCGATCGCGCGCAGCGTTGAACTCTTTCAGGAAATCCTCGTCTTCAAAACGGAAGCCGATGCCGACCCAGTTCTGCGTCCAATCCGGCAGCGCGCCGGGATCGGTGGTCTCGAACGCCCCTTCGGACTGATCGGCAAGATAGACGGCTTCGAACGATGTCAGTGCCGCCGCATCCGCGCGGCCGGCCTTCATCGCGGCGAGCGTTTCCGTCGGCCCGGGCAGCTGCATCATCTGCGCATCGCTCAGACCCTCGCGGCGCGCGGCCTCGACGGTGTTGGCACCGGAATACATCGCCAGAACGGTGCCCTCATTGGCCAACACATCCTTGTAGCTGCTCAGCCCCTTCGGGTTGCCAGCCGGTACAAGAAAGCTGTCGCCAGTGGTGGCAATCGGCTCTGAAAAGGAGATGTTTTCACAGCGGCTGTTGAGAATGTAGAGCCCGCCGGTGACGATGTCATAACGGTTGGCCTTCAGCCCCGGGATCAGCCCGCCCCAGTCGGTCACGGTGGCTTCGACATTGTCGTAACCCATCTCGTTCAGAATGCCGATCGCGATGTCGTTGACAAAGCCCTTGGGCGCGCCGCTCTCATCCGGATAGCCAAAGATCGGAATGTTGGAAAACCCGATACGGATGGGCTCGCCGGCTTCGACCCGGTCCATCAACGGACCGGCCATTGCCGAAAGTGCGGAACCAGCCAGGACGATACCGGCCGGAATGATGGTCTTTAGTACATTAATAGGCATCTGATCCTCCTTGTAAGTGATGCGGTACTCAAGCTGTACGGACTGCAACGGTTGTTTTTCGTTGGCCTGGCGGGCGCTGCTCTCTCTCCGTACTGGTCCGCAATTTGCGGGTTCCCCTGCCATGCCTATAGGAACGTATAGGTGAAATTTCATTCCGAAATTGATCAATATTTCTGCGTTTGTGATGAATTATATTGTCAAACGTTCTGTCAGCGACTTTAATCGCGTCATGGATGATAAAGATCTCGAAATCCTGAAGTTGATTCAGTCGAACGCCAGAATGACCGCCGAAACGCTCGGTCAGACCATCGGTCTGTCGCCGCCCGCGGTGCAGAAACGGCTCAAGAAATTGCGCGAAAGCGGCGTGATCGAGAACGAGATCGCGGTGCTCTCTCCGGCCAAGCTCGGCCGCGAAATGACCGTGATTGTTCAGGTCATGCTGGAGCGCGAGAACCGCATGCATCTCGAGAATTTCAAACGCAAGATGCGCAATGTGCCAGCGGTGCAGCAATGCTACTACACGACCGGAGAGGCCGATTTCATCCTTGTTGTCGTGGTCAATAACATCAAGGAATACGAGGAATTCACCCAAGAGTGTTTCTTTGACGAATCCAACGTGAACAAATTCACATCCTCCATCGTCATGGATCGGGTCAAGGTATCCCTCGACATCCTGTGAGACCGTATTCACCGGCCATCTCCCCTTTGTGACGGACCCTTCAACTTGGTCCTCGCCTCTGTCACATACTCCGATGGCCGGCAGGCGGAAGGCATCGGCCGCCCGCCCCGCTGACCACCGTCGCCTCAGCTCAACATTCGCGCGTTTTTCGGATCGTAAAACGGCTGGAGGCTGACAGTGGCCGGGACTTCGCGCCCCTCGACCAGCACGCTGTAGGCCCCCTCGGCCAGACCGACTTTCCCTTTTCCGTCATCCGCAGGCGAAATCAGACACAGCCCAACCGCCGAACCGAGCGTCGCACCATAGGCCCCGGCGGTGACATAACCCACCACCTGCCCGTCGCGCAGAACCGGTTCGTTGTGGTGCAGAAGGGGCTCGGGCTCTTCGAGCTTGAGATAGAGGAGGAACGGCCCCTTGTTTTCGTCCTTGCGCGCCAGATAGGCATCGCGCCCGATAAAGGAGATGCTTTTCTTCGGCTTGCAGGCAAAGCCCAGGCCGATCTGATGCGGCGCCTCGGTATAGGCCATGTCATGGCCCCAATGGACAAAGCCCTTTTCGATCCGCAACGCATTGAGCGCCTCGCCACCGATGAGCCGCAGCCCATGCGCCTCGCCCGCCGCCTCCAGCACCTCGAACACATGTTCGGCGAAATCCGGGGTCACAAAGATCTCCCAGCCAAGCTCGCCGGAATAAGACAGACGCTGCGCGAAGACGTCTGCGTGACCGACGTAAAACCGCTGCAGGCTGTTGAACGGGAAGGCCTCGTTTGACAGGTCGATATCCGACACTTCGGCGAGGACCTCCCGGCTCTTCGGCCCCATCAACCCCAGAACCCCATAGGCAGATGTCACATCACGCAACCGCACGTCTTCGCCCTCGGCAATCTGATCCCGCAGGTGCAGATAGTCGCGACGCGTATGCGAAATCGAGCTCATCACCATAAAGGCCTCGTCACCATGGCGGGCCACAGTTACGTCGCTCTCGATGCCCCCTCGCGGGTTGAGCATCAGCGTATAGGCCACTTTGCCCACCGGCATCGCCATGTCATTGGTGCACACCCGCTGAAGAAAGCTCTCGGCATCTCGCCCCTCGACCATCAGCTTGCCCAGCATGGAATAATCGATCATCGCCACCGCCTCACGAGCGGCCTTTTGCTCTTCCTGAGCACAGTCAAACCAGTTCTGACGATAGAAGCTATACTGATACTCAGGGGTCATGCCCTCACGCGCGAACCAGCCCGGACGTTCCCAGCCCTGCACTTCCGTGAAACAGGCGCCACGCGCCTTGAGCGCATGGTGAAACGGTGTCCGGCGCAGGTTGCGCGCGGTCTCGCGCTGGCGGTGTGGCCAATGCATCGCATAGGTGAGAACGAGCGTCTCAGGGCAGCGTTCGCGCAGATAGGGATCACGCGCCTGAAACGCCTCGCAGCGCGCCGGGTCCATCTCCGACAGATCGATGGGCGGATGCCCCTTCATGATCCACTGCGCCAGCGCCCGACCGGCACCGGGGCCGGATTGAATGCCTGTCGAATTGACCCCGGCGAGGACATAGTAATTGTCGATATCCGGTGCCTGCCCGAGGGTAAAACGCCCGTCGTAGGAATAGCTCTCCGGCCCGTTAAAGAAGGTGCGGATGCCGGTCTCCTGCAACAGCGGAACCCGGTTCATCGCAAGCTCGAGCACATCCATCACATCATCTTCGACAAAGGGCAGGCTGTCGAATTCGAACTCTTCGGGAATGCCTTTCTCGGCCCAGGCCTTGGCATGGAAATGGGCAAAACCAAACAGCAGTTTGCCGGCATCTTCCTTCCAATAGGTGCCATCGCAATAGGACCGCAGAACCGGCAAATCCGCGGGCAGATCCGGGATCGCCTCGGTCACGAGGTAATAATGCTCACAGGCATGAAGCGGCACGCCGACCCCGCTCTGCTGACCGAGTTCGCGGGCCCACATGCCACCGCAATTGACCACGACATCGGCGCGAATGGTGCCCTCGCTGGTGCGCACACCTGTCGCTTTGCCGTTCTCGAGTAGCACCTCCTCGACCTTGATCTGTTCGAAGATCTGCGCACCATGCATGCGTGCCCCCTTGGCCAGCGCCTGGGTCAGGTCGATCGGGTTAGCCGAGCCGTCGCTCGGCATGTAAATCCCGCCAAGCACCCCCTCCGGGTTCATCAGCGGCCAGCGTTCGCTGATTTCTTCCGTCGACATGGCATGGGCCTCGATGCCAAACAGCCGGGCAAAATCCGCCTTGCGTTTGAGCTCGGCGTGACGCTCGTCATTGACCGCGATCGAAATCGACCCCGAGCGGCGATAGCCCGGGTTCTGGCCGGTCTCGGCCTCGATCTCCTGCAGCAACTCGATACCGTATTTGGCAAAGGCGGTGGTGGCATGGCTGCCCTGCAATTGACCGACGAGACCGGCCGCATGCCAGGTAGTGCCCGACGTCAGCTGTTTGCGTTCAAGAAGGACCACATCCTTCCAGCCCTCTTTCGCTAGGTGATAGGCCACGGAACAGCCGTGAATGCCGCCGCCGATGATGACGACCTGAGCGTGAGAGGGAATTTGTTTAGCCATGACAGAGTGCCCTTGCAGAATTTCGGTCAGCTATGCGCGACCAGTTGTGTCTTGAAGAGTTGGCCGGCCTCAGGCCGGTCGGCGGTCAACCCGGCCAGCCGCGCCAGATGCCATCCCAGCACCTGATTGCTCGACAGGACGGGTTTGCCCAATTGTGCCTCGGTCTCGGCGATCACCGGCAGCGCCCTCAGGCTGGTGCAGGAGACAAAGACCGCATCGCAATCGTCACGCGCCCCGATGGTAAGGATCGCGTCGCGGATCGCCTCCGAGGTGATCCGCGCCACGACGAAATCATCGCCCTGATCAAAGGTAGCCACGGCGTTGATCTCGATCCCGGCCGCCTGCAGATTGTCTTGCATTTTGCGCGTCACGTTCGGGGCGTAGGGCGTGATCAGGGCGATCCGCCGCACTCTCAGCGCCGCCAGCGCCGCCTTGCAGGCGCTCAGTGGATTGCTCGTCCGGGCCGTGGGATGCGTCGCGCGCAGGATCTCGGACACGCGCGCTTCGCCGATCATCGTGGTGCCGGAAGTGCAGCCATAGCCGATGGCGTCAAAGCCGAAATTGCCCGGCAGCAACGCCGCAGCGGTCGGCAGGTCCTGCTCCATCCGGCGCAATGTCTCGGGCGTCACCTCGGTGTCGTTGGGAATGCGCGCATGGTAAAGCGCCACCCCCTCGTCTCGCAGCAGACTCGAGAGCTCATGCTCCATCGTTTGATCCGTCTGCAACACGATCAACCCGATTCGGGCGTTTGATCCGAGCCCCTCGTCGGTCGCGAATCCCAATGTTTCAATATGTTGCGCGTCGTTCATCTCTGATGACCCAATTGAATTTCATCTGGTATATACCAATTGGATACTTGGTATATACCAGCTTTCATGTTAGTCAAAGAAAACTTCGAGGACCCCCATGCCGCAGCACTCTGCAGACGCCACCGCCGAGACACCTATCTTCCGTCAGATCGTCGATCACCTGCGCGACAGGGTCCTCAACGGCGAACTCGCGGCTCATGCACCGTTGCCATCAGAGCGGTCGCTCGCGGAGAGTTTCGATGTCAGCCGGATGACCGCCCGCCGCGCCCTAGAGGCGCTCGATGCCGAAGGGCTGAGCTACCGCGAAGACCGCAAGGGGCGGTTCGTCTCGCCCAAGCGGATCACCTACAACATCTCCGACATGGTGAGTTTCGCAGCCAAGGCTCAGGCCTGCGGCGATACGCTCGACATAGAGCTGGTGTCGCATGGCACGATCCCTGCCGACGCGCGTCTTGCTCGCGCGCTCGAACTGCCCGAGGCGACCCCTCTGCACCGCTACACGCGGCTCTTTCGCACCGACGGCCATGCCGCTTTTCTCGAAACCGAATATGTGCTCGCCAGCCGCTTTCCCGATCTCCTCGGACACGATCTGCGGCAATCGAGCACCCGGCTCCTTGAGCAGTATTACGGGATCTCGGCCCGCACCGGCGATATCACCATCCGCATGCGCGCCATGCAGCCTGGCGAGGCCAGCTTGCTGGGGCTTGCGCCCTATCATCCCGGCATCACGCTCGAACAGGTGATCCGCGACAGCGACGGCTGCGCCTTTTGCTTCGGGTCACAGATCTGGCGCGGCGAACTGGCTGAATTCTCGGCCCAGGCAATCGTGGGTGAACTGGGCTGATACCTAAATGCCTTCCGAAAAAAATCACCAAGCCCGTCAATTCAGACTGCAAACGTCACATTGGCGGTAAACTTTGACGTAAAAAAACGCCCGCTTTGACTATCTTGACGCCAAACACTTCAGGAGATGCGCAATGGCCGATTTCCCTACCAAACTGACCGCGCTGCGCCGCGATTTCCATCGCCATCCCGAATTGGGATTTCAGGAGGATCGCACCAAGTCCCAGATCGCGGCACGGCTGCGCGACCTCGGGCTCGAGGTGCATGAGGGGCGCGGCGTCGTCGGTATCCTCCGCGCTGGCAGCGGCAACCGAGCGATCGGCCTGCGCGCCGATATGGACGCGCTGCCGATTTCTGAGATGAGCACCCATGACTATGTCTCGCAAACCCCCGGCGTCATGCATGCCTGCGGTCATGACGGCCATTTGACCATGCTCCTCGGTGCGGCAGAACTGCTCGCCGACACAGAGGATTTCGACGGCACCGTCGTGTTCATCTTCCAGCCCAACGAAGAACACGGGCTGGGTGCCCAGGCGATGCTCGACGAGGGCTTTCTCGATCGGTTTCCCATCGAAGAAGTCTACGGCATCCACAACCTGCCCGGCGCCCCGCTCGGTCAGATCTCGACCCGCAAAGGCCAGATCTGCGCCAGCGAGAGCCTGTTCGAAGTCGAGATCTCTGGCCAGGGCGGCCACGCCTCCATGCCGCATGTCGGTGTCGATGCAATCACCGTCGGCGCTGAAATGGTGCTTGCCCTTCAAACCATCGTCTCGCGCAAGCTGGCCCCAGGGGCCGGGGCCGTCGTCTCGGTGACCGAATTCCTGACCGATGGTCAACGCAACGTCCTCCCCGGTCACGCCACGCTCAAAGGCGATGTCCGCGCCCGTCTCCCCGAGGACCGGCAAGCAATCGAAACCTTCATGCGCCAGATCGTCGACGGCGTCGCCGCGACCCATAACGTTAAGGCTTCGATGAGCTTCAACACCGAATTCGTCGAGGTGATCAACGCAGAGATCCCGACCGAGGCGGTGATCGACACCGCCCGAAAGCGCGGACTGGACACGATCCCTGATCGCCACCCGATGAGCTTTTCCGAGGATTTCGCCCATTTCGCCAACGCCGTGCCCGGCTGTTTCATCCTGCTCGGCAATGGTGACACCGGCCCCCATGGCCAACCGCTGCACGCTGCGGATTACGATTTCAACGACGCGCTCCTGCCCATTGGCGCGGCCTTCTGGGCCGATCTGGTACGGAGCCGCCTGCCCCACCGAAAGGACCAAGAATGACAAATCTCCTGCCCAGCGGCGCCGTGGCCCATGTGGCCGCCACCCGCAAAACCGGCACCGCCGCCGAAGACGTGCTCTCGCGCGAGGATTTCGCCACCGCCCGTGACGAGATCACCCAATGGGAGGGCTACGAGCCGACCCCGCTGGTCTCGCTGGACGCGCTTGCGCAGACGATCGGCGTCGCAGAGATCCTCTATAAACACGAAGGCCCGCGCTTTGGCCTCGGCAGTTTCAAGGCGCTCGGCGGCTCCTATGCCGCATTGCGCGTGCTGCAGCGTGAAATCTCGGCCAAGCTTGGCCGGGACGTGCCCCTCGCCGATATCCGCAATGGCAAACACGCCGACGATTGCGCCGAAATCACCCTCGTCTCCGCCACCGACGGCAATCACGGCCGATCCCTGGCCTGGGGCTGCCAGCGCTTTGGCGCCCCCTGCCGGATCTACATTCACGCCGAGGTCAGCGAAGGCCGCGCCGAAGCCATGCGCGCTCTGGGGGCCGAGGTCATCCGCATCGCGGGCGATTATGACGACTCGGTCGATCTGGCCAAGACCGAAGCCGAGGCGAACAACTGGTTCGTGGTTTCCGACACCTCCTGGCCCGGCTATTCGATGCCGCCGCGTGACGTGATGGCAGGCTATGGCGTCATGGTTCAGGAAATCTGCGAGGCCCTGAACGACGCCCCGAGCCATGTGTTCCTGCAGGGGGGCGTCGGCGGCCTTGCGGCCGGCGTGGTGGCTGGCCTGCGCCAATATTGGGGCGACGCCTCGCCGCGTGTGGTCATCGTCGAACCCGAACTCGCCGCCTGCCTCTTCGAGAGCGCCAAGACCGGCAAGGCCACCAATGTCACCATCGAACAGGAAACGCTGATGGCCGGGCTCTCCTGCGGCGAACCGTCCGAGATGGCCTGGGAAATCCTCGCCGAAGAGGCCAGCGATTTTCTCACCATCCCCGAGGCTCTCGTCGCCCCGAGCGTGCGGTTGCTGGCACGTCCGCTGGGCGGTGACCCCACCATTGAAGCGGGTGAAAGCGCCGTCGCCGGGCTCGCCGCGCTGATCGCGTCGCGCCAGGATGCCGCTTTGTCGGAAAAGCTGGGGCTCAACAGCACCTCCCGGGTGCTATTGATCGGATCCGAAGGGGTCACCGACCCGGCGATCTTCGAGATGATCATGGAGGGGCGAGATGCAGCCTAATACGCTCGACAGAGGCTTTCCCAACGCGGAATTCGAAGCCAGAACCAAACGCGCCCAGGCGCTGATGGCCAAGGACGGGCTCGACGGCCTGCTGCTGATGACCGAACCCGAGGTGCGGTATTTCACCGGTTTCCAGACCCTCTTCTGGCAGAGCCCGACCCGGCCCTGGTTCGTCTTTGTCCCGGCCGAGGGCAAACCCGTGGCCGTGATCCCTGAAATCGGCGCCGAGCTTATGCGGCGGTCCTGGCTCGACGAGGTGCGGACCTGGTCGGCCCCCGTGCCCGAGGATGACGGCGTTAGCCTTCTGACAGAATTGTTGATGCCGCTCGCCCGAGCGAAGTCCCGTTTGGGGGTGCTCAAGGGCCATGAAACGCTGCTTCGGATGCCGTTGGGCGACTGGGAACGGCTGCTCGCCGCCCTGCCCGGGCTCGAGATCGCGGATGCCACCGGGCTTGTTCAGGGGCTCCGCATGGTCAAGACACCCGCCGAGATCGAAAAGCTCGCCCATATCTGCGCTATCGGCTCGGCCACCTTCGAGCAGGTTCCCGAAATGGTGAGCGAGGGGCTTCCCTTCGAAGAGCTGTTCCGCCGCTTCCGCCGCGAAGCGCTGGCGCAGGGCGCGGATGACGCCCCCTATGTGGTCGGCGCAGCGGATCAGGGAGGCTATGCCGATTGCATCTCGCCGCCTTCGCGCCGCCCGCTGAGCGCAGGCGATGTGCTGATGCTCGACACCGGCTGTGTCTGGGATGGCTACTACTGCGATTTCGACCGGAACTGGGCCATCGGCCACGCCGATGACAATGCCCGACGCGCCTATGACGTGCTGTGGCGTGCCACCGAGGCCGGGCTCGACGCCGCGCGGCCGGGCAATAGCTGTCATGACCTGTTTTCCGCCATGACCGCAGTCATTTCCGAATTGGACGACAGCGGTGGTGACATCGGCCGGCTAGGTCACGGGTTGGGCATGCAATTGACGGAACAGCCCTCGCATATGGCCGGCGTCGACACGTTGCTGCAGGAGAACATGGTGCTGACCTTGGAGCCCTCGCTCTCCTACGGGGATGGGTGGATGATGGTTCATGAGGAAAACATCGTCGTGACGCCCGAGGGCGGCCGCCTCCTGACCAAACGCGCCGCCCCCGAACTGCCGGTGATCTGATCTCGGCGGGGGGCGGGAAACTGGCCCCCGTTGGATTTGGGCAGCAGCCTGAATAATGGCTCCCCGGCCATCAGGCCAAGCTTTTATTATTGAGAATAATGATGGCTCAGGCTTAGCAGCCCCAGGAGGGGCTTGTGATGAGACAGCCCTGTCGCTCAAGACCTCCGTCCGATCGGCGCATTTCATTCTAAGCACGCATGTCGACTGCTTATCGGCGATGCCTCTGTTTAGCATCTGCCACAGGCCCAGCTCGGGCCCTCCAAAGGTGCAACCGCTTGATTCCGTCTTCCCTAGGTTGATGATCTGCGATATAGCATTTCGCACTTCGGTCTGGATCATCGTGATCTGGATAATAGGGAATACGGTGCGGCAAGATCTGTGATCTGCCAAGGCCGTAACTGCCCCCGCAACTGTAAGCGGTAAGCGAAGTCGGAAATTGTCACTGCTGTGAACACCACAGTGGGAAGACCCGACCGAGCCTCGACCCGCGAGTCAGGAGACCTGCCGAAGGGATCACCCAGTCCGGGCGCGGGGCGCGTCATGGCCTACGGACCTTCCGTCGTGGTGGCATTTGCACCGCTGACGGTTTGTTTTCTTCCGTCAGTTAATTCAACGACTGCCGCGATTGTCGCGGTTGGAGGATTAATTATGACACGCTATTCCATAGCGCCCTTAACGGCGAGCATTGCTGTTTTCGCAGCTCCGGCCTTTGCACAGGAGCTTACCTTTAATCTTGAGCCGATCATCGTTCAAGTTTCCTCTCTGTTGCCTGTCGAACAGACCCATACCGGCGCAAATATCGAGATATTGGAAGGGGCTGAGGCGGGGCAGAACGACACCCGCGTGATCGACCGGCTCGCACGCCTTCCCGGTGTGAACCTGATCAGTAATGGTGGCTTGGGGGCGCTGAGTACGATCCAGGTGCGCGGGTTGCCTGCGCGTTATGTCGGGGTGCACATCAATGGTATTGATGTGTCCGACCCATCGGGCACACAAAATCAGTTTAACTTTGGCGGGTTCACCGCTTCTGGGGTCGAACGTATTGAACTGCTCAAAGGGTCGCAGTCGGCTATTTTCGGATCGGAGGCGATTGCCGGTGTCGTCAATATCACGACCTTTGAGCCTTCCGAGCTCGGCTTTTCAGGCCGCGCGCAAGCGGAGGCCGGCAGTTTCGATACCTACAGTGGATCGTTGAGCCTCGGACATAGAACCGAGCGCGGCTTTGTCGCCCTCAGCTATGGGCGTATGGAATCGGAGGGAATCTCAGCGCAGTCCTTCAATACGGAAAATGACGGGTTCGAACAATCCACGCTTCACCTCACCGGGGAATATGTCGTTACCGATGCCGTCACGGTGGGCGGCGCTTTGCTCTATCGCGATGGTCGGAGCGAGTTTGATCGCTCCGCCTTCGCGCTGGATTCGTCTGGAACGTTGTCCTCGAAAGAACGCGGTGCGCGCCTTTTTACCGAGCTCAATACGGGGGCGATCACGCATACGCTCAGCTATGCCTATTTCGATATCGACCGCAAAGATCCCGGTGGCGCGACCCCGCGGTTCAAAGGCGAACGCTGGTCGCTTTCCTATTTGGGCAGCGCCCAACTGACCGCGTCGGCATCGCTCAATCTTGGTCTCGACCACACGCAGGAAGAGGTCAATTCCGGCACGGTCCGTGGCTCTGAAGACAATACCAGCATCATGGCTGAGCTGTTGATCAGCCCGTCAGATCAGGTCGATCTGTCAGCCTCGTTGCGTCACGATGAAAACTCGAGCTTTGGTGGTCAGGTTACGGGGCGCCTGACGGCTGTTTACCGCCCGCAGGACGATCTTGCGGTACGTGCTTCGGTCGGTACGGGGTATCGCGCGCCCTCCTTGTACGAAAGATTCAGCGCCTTCGGCGACCCATCTTTGCAGCCCGAGCATAGCTTGAGCTATGAGCTCGGCGTCGAAAAGACATTCGTTGGGCGCGGCTCGATAAAGGCAACCCTGTTCTATACCGATGTCGAAGACCTGATTGATTATGACCCGGCCGCTGTCGCCTGTGGCAGCGGCTTTGGTTGTTACAATCAGGTGCCTGGCACAACCACCTCTAAGGGGATCGAGCTGTCGGGTCTGTACTCGATGTCAGAACGGTTTTCGCTCTATATGGCCTGAGCGTGTTGCACAAATCGTTTCCGATGCGTAGCTGGTCCTTTGATTTGACTGCGGGATGCTGGGATGCCTTTCAAATTCAACGCGTCGCGGCGGGATAAGTTTGCGAAGGCAAAGTACCGTGTGACGAACTGGGCCGAATACAACGAGGCGCTCCGCCAGCGTGGTGACGTGACGGTCTGGTTCAGCGAAGACGCGGTGTCTCGGTGGTGCGCAGTGCGCTCCGGCAAGCGCGGTGGTCAACAACGATATTCTGATCTGTCGATTGAGACCTGCTTGACCTTGCGCGCCGTGTTCGGCTTACCGCTTCGCCAAACGCAGGGCTTTGTCCGCAGTCTGCTGCGGCTCATGCAGACGGACCTCCCCGTGCCGGATTTTTCGACGCTTTGCCGGCGTGCGCCATCGCTTCAGATCGCGCCCGACACCCGGACAGCCAGTGGTCCGATCGCGCTGGTTGTGGACAGCACAGGGCTGCGTGTCCACGGTGGCCGCGAGTGGATGCGTGAGAAGCACGGGCTGCCGAAGGCCCGCAAGATATGGCGCAAGCTGCATATCGGCTACGATCTGGAGAGCGGCGAGCTTGTGGCGTCCTGCCTGACACCCCAGCAGGTCGGGGACACCGGCGCTCTGCCCGACCTTCTTGCCGAGGTGTCCGGTCCGGTGCGCCGTTTCATCGGTGACGGGGCTTATGATGGTGTACCAACCGCCGCGACCATCCGGCACGCGTTTGGCCCGGATGTCGAGCTGATTATTCCGCCGCCGAAGAACGCCGTTCCCGGAGATTGCCAGGCACGTAACGCCCATATCGGCATGATAACCGAAACTGGCCGAATGGCATGGCAGAAGGCCACCGGTTATGGTCAGAGATCGCGCGGCGAGGCCCAGATCGGGCGATACAAACAGGTCATCGGACTGGAACTGCGCAGCCGCAACATGGAGACCCAGACAACCGAAGCCCGCATCGCTGTCAACGCCCTCAACCGCATGACCCGTCTCGGTCGTGCGGCCTATGAGCGTGTCGCATAACGAACCGGGGAAAGGGGCAAATGCGGCCCAACCGCTATTCGTGCAACGCGGTCACGCTGAACAAAGAATATTTTTTCCTTCGCAAGCCCCTCGAACGGCGGCTCTACGAGCTGGCGCGAAAGCATTGCGGGTCACAGCCAAAATGGAAGTGCGGCATCGAGCTCTTGCGCGACAAGTGTGGTTCCGGTTCGACCACGAAAGAATTCCGACGACTGCTTGGCAAGATTATCGAGGACGATGCCGCGCACGACCACATGCCCGATTACGTGATGAGCATCGAGGGGGACAATGTCGTCTTCCGTCCCAAGGCGGCTGAGTCGGTCGTCGCCCTGCCCTTCCAAGCTTTGCGGTTCAAAAAGCTCGACACGCACGATGAGGCACGGCGTCTCGCGCCTGGCTGGGATGTCTATGTGCTCGAAAGCGAGTGGCGGTCGTGGGTCTACGACAAGGCCATCGACGTGAAGGACGCGGACAAGCATTTCTTGGCGTTCTGCAAGAAACGTGGTGCGTACAAGCGCTAGGTACGCACAAATGTGGGTTTGTGCCTTTACGCATTCCCACGAATGTGGTGAGATTGATTCATGATAATTTCTTTCCTGAACCAAAAAGGCGGCGTCGGCAAAACCACCCTCTCGGTGAACGTGGCGGGCTGCTTGGCACGCCAGAGACATCGGGTGTTGCTGATAGACGCGGACAAGCAAGGCTCGGCTACGACATGGGCGAGCCTGCGCGAAGATGCGCCCTTCCAGGTCGTGAGCATGGCGCGCGCGAACATGGCACGGGACGCGCTCAAGCTGGCCCAAGATTACGACCACACAATCATCGACGGGCCACCCCATGCCGAAGAGATAGCCCGGTCCTGTATCGTGGCCTCGGACTTCGTCGGGCTGCCGATTGAGCCTTCGGGTCTTTCGACTTGGGCATCCGACCTGACGGTGCGCCAAGTGAAGGAAGCGCAAGAATTCAAACCAACCCTTAAATGTGGGTTTGTGGTTTCCCGCAAAATAGGGAAAACCGTGATTGGTCGGGATATCCGCAACATGGCCGCAGAGGCGGGCTTGCCGATTTTGGAAAGCGAAATCGAGCAACGGGTCGCCTTCGCGGAAGGCATGACCATGGGGCAAACGATTTTCGAGTGGGCAGGCGATAGCAATGCCGCCCGTGAGATTGAACACCTAACGAAAGAGATTGAGCGGTATGTCGAAGAAGACATTTTCAGCGGCTCCGAAGCCAAAGCAGCCCACGGATGACCAAATCCTCGCATTCGAGCGAGGCGGGGCAGGGCATGACACGACACGGACATCGAAGCCGGTGGCGAAATCTGCGGCAACGGATGAACCGACAAAGCGCCTGAGCCTCGACCTACCGGCCAGCCTGCACACGCGCTTCAAGACCGCTTGTAGTGCGACCGACCGAAAGATGGTCGGTGAACTGCAAGCATACATCGAGGCGCGAACGAAGGAACTTGAAGACGAGGCGGGAATAACTCGCAAATGAACAAATGTGGGTTTGTGTGAAAAATTGCACTAAACCATATTTGTGATGTAAAAACAAAGGGGAGGGCGGTGACACAAAAAGGCATCGCTAGGACGGAAATGCACGCAGAGCTAAGAACGAGAGAAGCCCTTGGGCCACTTGGCCCGGTGGAAGAGAAGAACGCCCCGGACGTGTTATACACGGCGGGCGATCCCTCGTTGCTGACCGAAGGCTCCCGCGTGGCAATCGTTGGCTCTCGCAAGGCCACGCCGGACGGCATCAAACGCGCAAAGGCCGTGACGCGGGCACTCGTAGAGCAAGGCATCATCGTGGTGAGCGGTCTGGCCGAAGGCATCGACACGGTGGCGCATCGAACCGCGATTGAAGAGGGCGGACGCACCATTGCCGTACTTGGAACCCCCTTGTCCAAGGCCTATCCGGCGAAGAACGCGGGGCTGCTCGAAGAGATAAAGCGCAACCACCTTGCGATTTCACAGTTTCCCGAAGGTTATCCGGGCAGGGGCGAAAACTTCCCGCGCCGCAATCGGACGATGGCGCTCATCTGCGATGCGACCATCGTTATCGAGGCAAGCGAGAAGAGCGGGACGCGCCACCAGGGCTGGGAAGCAATTCGGCTTGGGCGCGACCTCTACCTCCTTGAGAACGTCGCAACTGACCCGAACCTGACCTGGCCAAAGCAGCTTATCGAGTATGGGGCGCAGGTTTTGCGCCGTGAGAACCTGCCGGATATCCTGCTCGATATCCCAAACTACACAGCCGGGGGCGTTCGTGCCTTCGAGCTATGAGTATGGCACGTTTGCCAATTATTCCCCGCGCGGCAAATCCGACCTATCCCGAAAGTCTCGGACGCTTTGTGGCGCGGTCAAGGCGGGCAAGCTGCATACTCTCGGAACCGCAGTTCCACACCTCCAAGATTCCAAATCGGCTGTCCTTGGGCCATTCTTAGGGTCGGATGTGACCTTGGTGCCTGCACCCCGCTCCGCGCCCCTGCCGGATGGCGCTTTATGGCCTGCCAAGGTTATCTGCGATGTTTTGCACGAGCACGGGTTTGGCCAGGAGGTGCAAACCTACCTGACGCGGACCAAAGCGGTGCCGCGTTCTTCTAACTCTCCGGCGGCTGAAAGGCCGCTTGTACCGGTTCACCTTGATAGCATCGAGGCGGAACGCCCGTTCTTCGTGCCGGACAAAATCACCATTGTGGATGACGTGCTGACGATGGGGCGAACAAGCTTCGCCTGTGCGGAATTGCTCCGAGCGGTCTGCCCGAACGCGGAAATCAGAATATTCGCGATGATACGGACGCAGGGCCTCCAAGACGACATCGAGAAGATAGTGGACCCGTCCACCGGCATCATTGTGGGTTATCCATCGGGTAAAACGCATCGCGACCCATAAATGCACAAATGTGGGTTTGTGTGGTAATTGTGACTGTTTTAACCTTCAGAGCATAGACAAGCAGGCCCCATCGGAAGGTTTCTTCGTAGAACCACGCTAAGGAAGAACTTTCAGCGAACACAATCAGGTTCCCCAGTCTCTGGCTGGCCTGATGTTCAGTGGTCGCGCAATTTTGCGGTCTGCGGCTCCAGAATGCCAATCGAAGTCGCCGGATAGAATGACGTGCTCCCAACCGCCCGTGTTCAATGCGGACACCAGGGAGCGCATTGCGCTTCAGGGCGCGGTCAACTTGCTCAAGGGGAAAGCCCCAAGTGGCGCATCGCGAGGGCATGATGTTCGTGCCGCGTATTCCGCCTGATGGCATAATCGTCGAGAGTACAGGCCTCCACCTGAAGCTGTTCAGCAAGCGGTCTCATACGTTTCCGAGAAACAATGGTGTTGGCCCAAAGGGGCCGCCGGACAGCAAGAGGCTGCCCCTGGCATTATTAGTGCCGTAAAGTAAAGCGTTCTGCTCAAGCAGAAGTGGCGAAGGGCGCTTCCTGCTTCGCCAAGCCGTTCCCCAGTAACGATTTTCCGATTTTAACTCCCCTTCCCGGAAACCGGCCCAGGTTAGCGGCCAAGCCGTTGTCTGGCCGGTGAAAAACACCACCGTGCTTTCCAGCATTCAGGAAAGCGCCCAGACCGAACCGACCCCATTTATCGGGGCGGTTTGGGCGCGGGGCAGGTCGGACAAAACCCGCAGACAAGCGGCATATCCTGCCAATGTCGCACCTTCATTTTAAAACGGGTTATGCCTTGGCAAATCAGCCGGTTTTCGAGCTGACTGGTATGCGAAGAAAGCGCCCTTATTTCTTGCCACCTTCCCACAGCCTCCGACGCGACAGGGCAGGGCGACGGCTCGCCCGCGTGTGAAGTTAACGTTCCTATTTCTTGCCACCTTCACCCTTCTAAATCTCTCTATTTTAGAAACGACCGGACAGGCGGTTCAGGTGATCCATGATCCCGACCAGGGCGCGATCTGACAGGGCGTCGTGTTCCCGGCAAAGCCGCTCATAGGTGCGCCAGTGCATTCCCTTGGGCTTGCCCCAGTCGCCGCCTTCCAGGATGCCACCAGGCCAGCCCATTTTGTCCCTGATGCGATCTGCCCGCCGTGCAGCTCGATCCCCTGGCTTTTCGCGCTGAGAAGGGTAGGCGAGCCGGTAGCAATGGCGGCAGGCGAAGATTGCCCCGCCGTAGAGGATGGCAACCCGGCGACCGCAACCCCGAGCTGGGCAGAGAAACCAATGCCGCTCAGGCCTTCAGGTCGCGCGATCCTCGGCCAGTGAACATCTTGTAGCTATAGAGATCCCGCAGGGCCGCCAGATGTTCATGACGCGTTTCTTCGCGGCTTGCATATCCAGCCAGATCGTCTGATTTCAGCCCAAGCTGCGCAGCCAGGAAGCGCGTGATCTCCATTGGAATGACCTCGCCCGGGGTCAACAACCGACCGGGATAGCGCAATGCGCAAAGCTGGAGAGCAAACCCAAAACGATTGTGGGGGCGGCGGCGGGCGCGGATGATTTCCAGATCGTCGTCCGCAAGGGTGTAGTGGCGCAACATCGCCGTTTCATCGGTCGGAAGATCAAAAAGTACTGAGCGCTGACGCTCGGTGAGGATAGTACGATGCGCCATGTTCCTTTTGCTTTCTACATATGGTTTGCGTATTGATGATTAAGATACTGAATAGGGAATTGTTCGGATGGCTGAAAGCGCGTCGTTTTCCAGATCGTCTCAAACGAACGTTTGTGAAACATGCTGATCGGCTATGCACGGGTCTCGAAAGCCGACGGCAGCCAGTCCCTCGATTTACAGCGAGATGCATTGATCGGATCAGGGGTCGAAGAAGGCCAGATCTATTCGGACCTAGCATCTGGAAAGAAGGATGACCGATCCGGTCTTGAGGCCTGCCTCAAGGCATTGCGCAAGGGCGATGTCCTGGTTGTGTGGAAGCTCGACCGTATGGGGCGTAGCCTCCACCACCTTGTCAAAACCGTCAGCATGCTGTCCGAGCGTGGCGTCGGTCTCAAGGTTCTCACCGGGCAAGGGGCGCAGATTGATACAACGACTGCGGCTGGAAGGCTGTCATTCGGCATCTTTGCAGCGCTGGCCGAATTTGAAACCGAGTTGATCCGCGAACGCACAATGGCCGGGCTCCAAGCAGCCCGCGCGCGCGGCCGAAAGGGGGGAAGGAAGTTTGCTCTGACAAAAGCGCAGGTGCGAATGGCGCAGGCCGCTATGGCCAGTCGCGATACGTCGGTTTCAGAACTCTGCAAAGAGCTCGGGGTGAAACCAGTCACGCTCTACAGATATGTCGACCCGAACGGCAATCTACGCGATTACGGGAAACGGGTTCTCAGCGCTTAGCGTAGGATACTGCACTCTCCGGCATCAGACCCCTGGTTGCAAACAATTCGGGCTCATTCGCAAATAATGCGGGTTCGGCACCCAGGATAGACGCAAATAATCCGGGCCAAAAATCACGATGTTTGCAAGCCGAACTCAGGATGATTGCAGGCCGTTACATCTACAAGGCCGAGGTCATCCACCGACGTGGCCCCTGGCGCAGCTTCGACGCCGTCGAATACGCCACCCTCGAATGGGTCGACTGGTTCAACAACCGCCGCCTGCTGGAACCCATCGGAAACATCCCGCCAGCAGAAGCCGAAGCCAACTTCTACGCAGCTCTGGAAACTGAAACAATGGCAGCGTAACTTACATCAATCGGCCTCCGGCAAACCCGGTGCGGTTCAATCCGTCAGAGCTTCAGAGCGCATTGGGCAAGCGGCTCCATCAGGCTGCCATCGTGCCACGATCCATGTACCAAAACTATTTTCAATTTCTCTCTCCCTTGGGCCCTATTTCTAAAAGGTTGGCAACTCGAACCCACCGTCACCGCTTCCAAAATCGATAGAGCCTTCCTGTGTAGGCTCGATATCCGCGTAATGCGTGACCAGCTCCGGCTGCCAAATCACCAAGGCGATCACAGCCACTTGGATGGCAATGAACGGCACCACACCGCGGTAGATTTGCCCGGTGGTCAGGCCGTCGAACTCGCGCCCGGTTTCAGCGTCGTGCCATCGTCCCACGGGAGCGACGGATCTGAGGTAGAACAGCGCGAAGCCGAAGGGCGGCGTCAGGAACGAAGCTTGAAGGTTGATCGCCAGGATGACGCCGAGCCAGATCAGGTCGATCCCAAGCACATGCGCCACCGGTGCCAGCAATGGGACGACGATGAAGGCAATCTCGAAGAAGTCCAGGAAGCAACCCAAGATAAAGACGAGCATCGTCACGAAAATGAGGAACCCTGTCGCACCGCCAGGCAAGGCAAGCATCAATTCCTCAACCCAGACGTTGCCGTTCACGCCGTAGAAGGTCAGCGCGAAGACACGCGCACCCAGTAGGATGAACATGACAAAGGCCGACAAACGGACGGTATAGTCCAAGGCTTCGCGTAACACATCACGAGTCAACCGGCGCTTGGTCGCAGCAATCACCAATGCGCCGACCGCACCCATCGCGCCGCCCTCGGTCGGCGTCGCAATCCCAAGGAAGATTGTCCCGAGTACGAGCATGATCAACGCCAAGGGTGGCAATAGGGCGATGATAACCGATTGCGCCAAATCAGAGATCATTCCGAACCGGTACTTCCGCTCGGCGAGACAGGCGCCAAGAGCGAGCGCAGCCGCGAACGCACCGGCCCAGACAGTACGAACCTCATCTCGCACACTAGCCATGGATAACGTCTCAAGCGCGAAATAGACTACCACGGCCGCGGCGACCACGAAGAGGAGCGAGCCCAAACCACCCTCAAAATTACGCGCCTCCGGCGGCAAGGACGGAACCTTTTTGGGCCGGAATGCGCCGAGTGCCAAGATGTAAAGACAATAGGCGCCCACAAGGATCAACGCGGGATAAAGCGCGCCCAGATACATGTCCCCAACCGAGCGTCCGAGTTGATCGGCCAGAACGATGAGCACCAGAGAAGGCGGCACGATCTGCGCCAATGCCCCTGCCGCCGTGATGGAGCCAGCAACAACGCCCCTATCATAGCCATAGCGCAACATGATCGGCAAAGAGATCAGGCCCATCGCGATTACGCTCGCTGCAACCACACCGGTTGTCGCCGCCAAGAGTGCGCCCACGACAACCACAGCATAGGCAAGGCCGCCACGCACGGGGCCGAAGACCTGCCCGATGGATTTCAGCAAGTCCTCAGCCATACCTGACCGCTCAAGCACCAGCCCCATGAAGGTAAAGAACGGAATAGCCAGCAAGGTCTCATTGCTCATGATGCCGAAGACCCGTTCGGGATGGGCACCCAAAAGCTCCCACGACAGGCCGATTTCGGGAGAATAGTCAGACAGCCAGACACCGATGACGAAGAAGCCCAGACCGCCCGCGGCCAGAGTAAAGGCGACAGGGTAGCCCAGAAGCAGCATAGCCATCACAGTGATGAACATGATCGGCGCAAGGTTGTGCGCGATAAGGTCGATAAACATCAGGAGCGTCCTTCGTTCTGGCGTGCGGAGGCCATGCCTTGATGCGCCCCTACCTTTTGTTCAACCAGCGGCAGCGCGCCGGAAAGGCGGGCGTTGCTGCGGATGATTTCTGCGATGGCTTGCAGGCTCAGCAGGATAAATCCAAGCGGGACAATGGCCTTTGCCGGCCAAAGCGGAAGGCCGCCAGCGTTTGCCGAAGTTTCACCGGACAAAATGGACGATAAAGCCCAAGGCGCCGATAGCCACAGCATGACAAGGCAAAAGGGCAAAAGGAAAAACAAATGCCCGAACAATGTCATCCTTACAAAGGTACGCGGTTTCATTCGCGAAGATAGAAAGTCGATCCGCACATGTTCATCGCGGCGAAGGGTGTGCGCCGCAGCCAGCAAGAAGACCGCACCGAAAAGATACCATTGTACTTCAAGCCACCCGTTGGAGGACATGGAGAAGACTCGGCGCATTACCGCGTTCACCGCACTGATCAGTACGGCGGCAAGCACCGCCCATCGCATCGCATGGCCGATCGCGGTGTTCAGCGTGTCGATGCCGGCGCACAGGCGCAAAAGCCCAGTCATGCTGCTTTGACCTTGGCCAGCGCACGCAGGTTCCAGTCAGCCTCAATCAAGGCTTCTCTAGTGGGGGCCGCGCCAGTGCTTACCAGTTTGCGCGCGGTCACAAATTCCGCGGGCGCGTTTATACACTCCACGGCGCAGAGCCGGCCAGCCGAAAAATTAAAGATCACTTGCCCGTTCGCGGTGGCGACCCGGTCCACTGAGCCTTGCGGGTCGGACACGCCCGCCATCTGCAGCTTCAGATCACCTTGATCGGACCAGAACCACGGGAACGCACGGAATGGCGCGTCCTGCCCCAGAAGAGAGCCCGCGACGTAACGCCCCTGCGCAGTGGCATTGGGCACCGATTCCAGCCGGACGCGCCGCCCGTGATCCGGGCAAGGAAAGCTTGCACAATCACCGATCGCATAGATGTCGGGGTCGGCGGTGCGCAAATGCGCGTCGACCGCAACACCATTATCGCAAGGCAGCTCCACCGCTTCGGCCAGTTCCGTGTTCGGTACCACGCCGATGCAGACCAAAACGAGGTCCGCCGGTACGATGGGTCCGTCTTGCAAGGCTATCCCGACGGCCCTGCCCGCTTCGGTTTCGATCCTCGCGATCTGCGCACCGATATTGACGTCCGTGCCGATGTTCCTCTGATGCATAAACAACTGCTCGGAAGTCTGCGGCAGACAGGCTCGTGCACAAAGCCGGTCACCCGCTTCGAACAGCGAGACGGCGATGGCGCGCTTGCGCAGGCTTGCCGCGATCTCCAGCCCTATGAAGCCGCCGCCGATGATGGCAACGCGGCGAGCCGCGCCCAGGGCCTCGCGCAAGGCCTGCGCGTCATCGACACCGCGCAGCGCGTGCACGCCCTTCGCCTCGGCACCAGGCAAGGGAAGCAGGCGATTGCGTGTCCCGGTGGCAAGGATCAACGAGGTAAACGCCAAAACGTCACCACACGACAGCGTCACTGTCCGGGCGTCGCGGTCGATGGCCGTGACCCGTGTGCCGTCGCGCAATGTGATGTCACGGGATGCCAGAGCCGCGCGCGGCTTGATAAACAAAGTGTCGGGAGCAACATCGCTGGCCAGATAGGTTTTGGACAGCGGCGGGCGCTGATAAGGAGCATGAGCCTCGTCCCCGATCAGCGTGATCGGCGCAGAATACCCTCCTTCGCGCAGCGACAGCCCCGCTTGCAGCCCGGCCTGCCCTGCCCCGACGATGACAACCCCAGACTCCATGATCAGACCTGCGTTGCGGGAAGGATCACGCGCAGCCCGTTTAGGTCAGGCGAAAGCGGGATCTGACAGGAAAGCCGGCTGCCTTCTGTCCGCTCTTCGGAAGCGGACTCGAGCATGGCGTCCTCGGTCTCGTTCATCGCGGGCAGCTTGTCGCGCCATTCCGGAACGACATAGACATGGCAGGTCGCACACATGGCCGAGCCGCCGCATTCCGCGACGATCCCGTCTACGTCATTGTCCAGCGCGGTTTGCATGACGCTATCGCCATCGGTGCCTTCGATCTCGGTGACGCTACCGTCGGGGTGCTGAAAGTGAATCTTTGTCATGGTATCTTGTCCTTACGAAACAAAGCGAACCGGCAGCGTTTCAAAGCCGCGGATCGTGTTGTGCACCTTGTGTATCGGCGTACCGGTCAGTTCGATCTTCGAGACCCGCCGCGCCAGTTCCTGCACGAAGCATTCTGCCTCGAGCCGTGCAATCATTTGACCAACACAACCGTGGATGCCGGCCCCAAAGGCCATGTGACCGACGGTCTTGCGGTCGATGTCGAATACATCCGGATTGTCCCAACGGTCAGGGTCCCGGTTGGCAGAACCCAACACGATAAAGACCTTTTCCTCGGCCCCCATCTTGATACCGGCCACCTCCATGTCTTCGCCCGTTGTGCGGAAGGCGCCTTGGAAGGGTGACTCAAACCGCAGCACCTCTTCAACGGCGGCGCGGGCGCGGGTCGGATCGGCGCGCAGCTTGTCCCATTCCTGCGGGTATTTGGCAAAGCACCAGATGGCATTGGCGATCAGGTAAATCGTGGTATCGACCCCAGCGGAAAGGAGCGACCGCACCAGCATGAAGGCCTCGTCATGGGTGACTTCGCCATTGTCCGCAGCCTCGTAGATCTGCGCGCCAAATCCGTCCTTTGTCAAGTTCTCACGCTTGCAGGCCTGCAGAATGTAATCGGTAAGCGGGGCCGCATGGCGGGCCGATTCCTCAAAGATGTCATTGAGCACACCAAAGGCGTTGAACACCATTGAACCGTAGAACAAAAGATTGTCACGGTCGCCGGGGGCCACCCCGACCGCATCGGGAAAGACCTTGAGAACGTATTCCTTGGCCACATCCGCAAAGCCGTCCACCGTCCCTGCGTCGAGAATTCTGTCGACCATCGCCGCCGCATTCGCCTCGAATTGAGGGCGCATGCGCTTGATATTTGCAGCTCCCATGACGCGGCCCGTCACGGCCCGGCGCGGCGTATGTTCGGGCGGATCCGCCTCGATCAACACGCTGGGTGGCCGCCAGGGCTTTTCCTTGTGGAAATTGGCAAGGCCCACACCGGCACTAGAGCTGAAGCCGCGCCAGTTCATGAGCGAAGCCTTGACTTCGTCATGCTTTGGCAGGCACCAGCAGCCGTATTTCTCAAGCCAGACAACCCGACCTATCTCGCGCAACTGTGCGTGATAGGGATAGGGGTCAAGAATGTAGTCGCGGCTGAATGGATCAATCTGAGTCGATGGTGCAGCGCTTTTGGAAAATGAATCCAGCATGGGCCGTCCTCCGGTCTGTCTGTCTGTTGGAGAGATAGGGAGCCGCGCGACCAGGAAGTGGCCGCGAGGCGATGATCGCGCCTATGAGAAGAGCTTGCGCACCATCATGGTGTCGTAAGGAAGCTCCGAAACACGCCACCAGAAGTAGAGATCTTGCCGGTAGGCCGTGTAATGATCGTAAATTTCCTTAAACCGCGCATTTTCGGACGCGATCCGGCCATAGACTGTGTCCGAGGCCTCGCTCAGCGCGTTGATAACGTCGGGCGGCAGAAATTTGATCTGAGCACCGGCATCCAGCACCCGCCGCAGCGCCGCCGGGTTTTCGGCGTCGTATTTCGTCTGCATATATTCAGCCGCATGGGAAGCCGCTGCGGTCAGGATCGTCTGGTAGTGCGGCGGTAGGTCGTTCCAAAGGCCGAGATTAACGAAGGTGTGTACTGCCGCACCGCCGTCGTTCCAACCTGGCCAGTAGTAGTTCGGCGCCACGCGGGCAAAGCCGAGCTGTTCATCGTCGATCGGCGATGTGAATTTCGTACCGTCGATCGTGCCACGCTCAAGTGCTGTATAAATCTCGCCCGGTGCGATCTGCTGCGGGCTGCCCCCGGCTTCGGCAAAGACCTGCCCGGCAAGCCCGGCGATGCGCATCCGAAGACCTTGGAAATCATCCATTGAGGTGATTTCTTTACGGAACCAGCCTGCGGATTGCGCGCCAGTATTGCCCGTGAAAAGCGCGTGGACACCCTGCTCTGTAAAGAAATCTTGCATCAACTCGTTGCCGCCGCCGTTCACGAGCCAGGCCGCATGGCCGCGTACGTTCATGCCAAAGACAAGACCCGTCGCCAGCGCCCAGGTGGGATCTTGGCCGACATTGTAGAAACCTGTCGTCTGGCCAATTTCCACTGTGCCTTCTGAGACTGCATCGGCCACGCCAAGCGGCGGGACCAGTTCACCCGGACCGAACCACTGGATGTTAAAATTCCCTTCCGTCATCTCGTTGACCACGGCGCTAAAGCGTTCGGCCGAGCCATACAGCGCGATCAGGTTGCGCCCGAAGGTGGTGGGCATGCGCCATGTGATCGACGGATTGGACTGTGCAATGGCGGGTGCCGCCAGGCCTGCGGCGGCCGTGGCCCCGAGTCCCGTCAGCAACATCTGCCGCCGCCCCTTGTTGAATGTAGTCATGTTTTCCTCCCTCTTGATTTGCCCCTTTGCAGGGCGATGGATCACGCCATTTGCGAGACCAGTTTCGTATTCAAATACGACTCGATTGCCTCGAGCCCCCCCTCCGAACCGTAGCCCGAGTCCTTGACGCCACCGAACGGGAGTTCGGCGAAAGCAATGCCCCAGTGATTGATGCTGACCATGCCAGCCTGCACCCGGGTGCGTATGGCCTCGGCGCGCTCCAGCGAAGCGGTAAAGCCGAAGGCAGCAAGCCCGTAGTCCAGTCGATTGGCCTCGGTGATAGCCTCTTCGGTGGTGTCGAAAGGCGCAACAAGAACGACCGGGCCGAAGGGCTCTTCGTTCATCGCGCGCGCCATCTGCGGCACATCGACCAGAAGTGTTGGCGCGTAGAACCAGCCTTTGCCCTCTCCGGCATTGCCGCCGCATAGGCAACGCGCCCCTTGCTCTATGGCATCGGCCACCAGCGTTTTCATCGCTTCCACGCGGCGGGGATTGGCAAGCGCTCCGATGGAGGTTTCGGGCGCAATGCCCGGGCCCATATGCAGTGCCTCAATCCGCTCCTTCAGCAAGTCCACAAACCGGTCATAAACCCCGCGCTGTACCAGAAATCGTGTCGGCGCGATGCAGACCTGTCCGGCGTTGCGAAATTTGGCAGTGATCAGCACGTCAGCTGCACGCTCCAGATCGGCATCGTCAAAGACCAGCGCAGGCGCATGGCCGCCCAGTTCCATCGTGATCCGCTTCATGTGTGCGCCCGCCATGGAGGCTAGCAGCTTGCCCACGGCAGTAGACCCGGTAAAGGAGATCTTGCGCACCTTTGGGTGTGGGATAAGCGCCTCACTGACTTCCGATGGCACGCCGTAGACCACATTCACCACGCCTGCAGGCAAGCCTGCGTCGATCAGCGTCTGGATAAGGGCCGCTGGAGAGGCTGGGGTCTCTTCCGGCGGCTTGATGACAACCGCACAACCCGCCGCGAGGGCCGCGCCTAGCTTGCGCGCGGCTTGGCTCATCGGAAAATTCCAGGGGGTGAATGCGGCGACCACGCCAACGGGCTCCTTCAGTACCATGTGCAGCGATCCATCCAGGCGTGATGGTACGATACGACCGTAACTGCGGCGCGCTTCTTCGGCGAACCACTCGAAAATCTCAGCGCAAGCCATGATTTCGGCGCACGCCTCGGCCACCGGCTTGCCCTGTTCCAGCGTCATGATCGGCGCGATCTCATCCACGCGGTCCCGCAGCAGCGCCGCTGCGCCGCGCAGAACAGCGGAACGGGTCAGCGGGGTGGATTGCTTCCACGCGCCAAACGCTTTCTCAGCAGATACAACAGCGTTCTCAAGGTCTGCGGCGCTGGCCTTGGCGACATGGCCGATTGCCTCACCGGTTGCCGGGTTGATCACCGGCACGGAGGCTGCATCAGTCGCAGCTTTCCATTCGCCATCCAAGAGCAAGCCGGTGTCCGGATACGGCGTCTGTGGGAGGTCTTTCATCTCATGCAACCCTTCTCTGTTGCGCCTTATCGGCCATGGACAGGATGATCTCGGCAAAGCGGTCCGGACATTCGAGAGAGGACAGGTGCGCCGCCGGAACGATCTCAACGCGCGCATCCGATATTCCGGCGGCGATTTCCTCGGCGCGGGCGGGCGGCGTTGAAGGGTCATGTTCGCCGGCGATCACGACAGTCGGGCAGCTAACAGACGGCAAGAGCGCCGATACATCTGACGCAGCAAGAACTTCACAACAGTCCGCATAGCCCTTGGCCGGCGTCGCGGCGATCATACTGGCAATTGCCTCGGCCCTCTCAGGCCATGTTTCACGGAAAGCAGGCGTCAGCCAACGATCTAGCGTGGGTCCAACCAAATCAGCCATGCCGTCGACCCGAGCGGCTTCGGCCCGGTCGATCCACATCTGAGCTGGTGGAAAAGCGGTGGCGGTATTTGCAAGAACCATGCCGCCGAGCGCGTCTGGTTTGCGTGCGGCCAAGTTCATACCGGTCAACCCGCCAAGCGAAAGACCACAAAAGAGGAATGTCCCTTCGGAATGACGCTCTGCGATCGCCATCGCGTGGTCCGTCAAAGCCTCCAGGGTCAAGGTGCCGGAACCGTTGCTGGAGCCGCCGTGACCGGCGGTGTCATAGGTGACCGCAGTGACACGCCCGTCAAGAGCTGCAACCACCTCGTCCCACATGCTCAGGTCCGCACCGAGGGAATTGCTGAACACGACCGGAATGCCTGCACCGGAAACGCGGGTTTTAAGGGTGAAACCGTCTCTGGTTTGTAGTTTTGCTGTGCTCATGCCGCCTGATCCGATTTTGCGGCGAAGTCTTTTTTGAGCGCTGTAAAAAACTTGCCAATCAGGTGTTTGGAAACAGATTTCAGGACGCGCTGACCGACACCGGCAACCAGTCCTCCCACTTCGCCCGAGCCTTCGTAGAGAAGCTGTGTGGTGCCGGAGTCTACCGGGACCAGTTCAAACCGTGCCTTGCCGGTGCCGGTACCCAGCGAGCCGGAGCCCGACACCGTCACGTCGCAGCTTTGTGGTACAACCTTATTGCTGAGTGCAATATCGCCGCCGAAAGATCCCCGCACCGCGGTCACTTTCAGCTCCATCTCGAGCCTATAGGCGTCTTCGCCTTCCGGGATCATCTGCTTGCAGCCGGGGATACAGCGGGTCAGCACCTCTGGGTCGTTTAATGCCTCCCAGAGCGCCTCCGCGCTGGCTTCGATGGTTTCTTCGCCCTTGATCGCCAGTTCCATGGGTTCGCTCTCCCTACAAGTCCAGAAGCCGGGCTACGAGCCCGCCGTTGATCGATGTCCGCTGGGCATCAGTGAAATCATGCGCTGCGATTAAATCCAGCGGTTCCAGATCGCCGATTGGGAAGGGCATATCCGATCCCATCATCAATCGATCCGCGCCGACCGTGTCGATCAGCAGGCGCAGCGCGCCATGATCCTGCACGATGGTGTCGTAATACATGCCGCGCACCGCAACATCCGGATCGGCCAAGTTCTCGGGGTCCATCTTGTAGTTGCGGCGCAAACGGCCGAGTGCATAAGGCAACGCGGCGCCGCCGATGCCCACAACGATCTTCGCGTTGGAAAACCGCTGCACATGGCCTGCATAGATCAGTCGCGAGACGGCGATCAAAGTGTCTGTAATCCGGCCTACTGCGTTGTTCATACCGTAGTCGCCATTTCGCGCGTCACCGCTGTCGAAGACTGGGTGAATCGTGATCACGGAACCGAGCCGATGCGCCGCCTCCCAGAAAGGATCGAGGGCGCCATCATCCAGAACGCCGCCCACTCCCTTGGGCTGGGTGCCGATCATCACCCCTTTAACGCCCTGACCCGCAAGATGCTCCAGCTCTGCCGCTGCCGCCTTGCCGTCCTGTAACGGGACCGTACCCATCGGTATAAACCGGTCATCGGCCTTGCCATGAGCGATAAGCGCGTCATTGATCATGCGCGACCATATAGCGCCTTCCTCTGCTGGCAATTCGTAACCGAACATGTCCAACCATCCGGCGAATACCTGACGATCTATTCGCTGCGCATCCATCCATGCGGTCCGCTTGTCCAGATCGCTCAGCTTGCCAGCGACGGGTCTCGTAGGTTTGCCTCCAGCAAAAGCGAAGGCGACCGAGCCGTCTTTGTCGATCACCTCTGTAGAGGCAAATTCTGACCGGCGGTCGCGTACGGCCTCCAAGAGCGCGGGTGGAACGAGGTGGGCGTGCCCGTCGATAATCATGCGCGTTTCTCCTGCGCTTCGGCCACGGCGTCCCCGATATGGGTCACGCGGATGGGCAGTTTTTCAAATGAGATGTCGAGATGACGTACGGAGGCGTTGATCGCGTTGCTGACAGCCGCGGCAGCGCCCAAATAGCCGCTTTCGCCAGACCCCTTCTGACCGAATACAGTCAGCGGCGATGGCGTGACCTGATGCACGATCTCTACATGGGGGATCTCGTGGCTCGACGGGAGCAAGTAGTCCATGAAGCTCTGCGTCGCGAGGTGCCCGCCACTATCATAGACGAATTCCTCCAGCAGGGCCGCGCCGACCCCATGGGCGATGCCACCCAGGGTCATGCCTTTTACGATATGCGGATTAATGACTGTGCCGCAGTCATGACCAATGACATAGCGGCGGATATCCGGCTTGCCGATTTCCGGGTCAATCGCCACGAGGATCATGTGCAACTCGAAGCTGTGACAGGGATACATCTGCACCCGGTCGTCCTTTGGCAGAGCATCGCCCGTCGGCACCTGCATAACGTGGCTCGCCTCAAGCCCCGGAGTCATGCCGTCTGGCAAATCATGGAAACGCCGGTGGCCCATATCGACCAAATCGGACCACTCCAGCGTACCGCCAGCGCCTGTGATACGTCCGCCATCATAAACCAGCAGGTCCCGATCACTGCCCAGATCATGCGCTGCGATATCCAGCAGCTTGTCCTTGAGGGCATTGGCCGCATGGAAAGCCGCACCGCCCAACATGATCGCCATGCGACTGCCGACCGGCGTGTTCGACGGTAGGCTCGACAGGCTGTCGGGGCGCACGACGCGGATTTTGTCCGGGTCGATTTCAAGCACTTCACCAACCACTGTAGCGACAAGCGTCTCATGCCCCTGCCCTGATGACGTTGTGTGGATCGTCACGGTTACATGGCCAAGCGCATCCACATTAATCCGACAGGAATCCATCCATGTCGTCGTCTTGTTCTTGGGGTTGAGCAGCGGCTCGAACGACGAATTCCCGCCCGAAGGCTCTAGAACAGCTGCGATCCCGATGCCCGCCAGCATACCTTCGCCGCGCAATCGATCCCGTTCCGCCTTCAGCGCGTCGTAGTCTGCATGCGCTGTGACCTTCTCGGCCAACCCGTGATAATCGCCGCTGTCGTAGCGTGTGCCTGAAGGAATTTCGTAGGGAAACTGATCTGACCGGATGAAGTTGCGCAGGCGCAAGTCCAGTGGGTCAAGGCCCAGATGCGCCGCTATCCGATCCATCGCTGTCTCGATGGCATAGTTTGTCGGCGCCTGCCCGAAACCGCGCACAGCCTCCTGTGCGGCCTTGTTTGTGGTGACGGAAATCGCCTGGTACCGCACGCTCTCTATCTGATAGGGGCCGACGATGGCACCAATGGGTTTGCCCAATTGAAACGGCGCACGGCCCGCGTAGGCACCCGCGTTGTCAAGCGCACGCATCTTCATCGATCGCACGCGGCCATCATTGTCGAAGGCAACATCGACGTCGAAGATGCGGTCTGGCCCATGGGCGTCGCCGGCGCGCATATTCTCGAGCCGGTCTTCCATCAGACGCACCGGACGGCACAGCTTGCGAGCCAGGTAGCCCGCCAGAACCGTATGCTTGATCCCGCGCTTGACGCCGTAGCTGCCGCCGACATCCACGTCTTGATGCACACGCACGCCATTGGTCGGCATCCGCAGCGCACGGGAAATTTGGTCGGGGTATTTTGGCATCTGGATTGAGGCCCAGACGTCGAGGACCTCTTCCCAGGCATCCCATTTCGCGACGACACCAAAGGGTTCGATCGGCACGGTGGAATTACGTCCCCAGTGCACGCGAAAGCTCAATTCCTGATCAGCGGCGGCGAAGTGCTGATCGACGTCGCCCCAATGAAAGGTCTTGTCGAGCAGAATGTTGGAGCCGTGTGCGGGATGTACCGGCGTAGCTTCACCTGCGTAGGCCTCTTCAGGGTCAAGCACAAAACCCAGTGGCGTTACATCGACGGCAATCTTTTCTGCGGCATCCTCGGCCAACGCCCGGCTATCGGCCACCACGGCGGCGACCCATTCGCCAGCATAGCGGACTTGACCCACCGCGAGTGCAAAACGGCGGACATCGGGCGTGTCGAGGCCGTTCATCATCGGCTCAACCGATGCAGCTAGTTCTTCGCCGGTCAGCACGTAATGCACGCCGGGCATCGCCAGAGCTGCTGTTCCGTCGATCCCGTTTATTTTTGCCGCTGGATGCTGCGACGCTACAAGTGCCACATGCAGCATGCCGTCGATCTGCAAATCGCCAACATAGCGCCCTGCCCCGGCGACAAAGCGGCGATCCTCGGCCACGGTCCGGTTTTGTGAGATGTATTTGAAGGCGCGCGGTGCCTCCAGGTTGCTGCTATCGGGCATCGGCGGTCTCCTTCAGTGCAAGCGCGGAGTCTTGCCGCAAACGAGCAGCAGCCAGCGCGATAGCCTCGACGATCTGGCCATAGCCTGTGCAGCGGCAAATATTGCCGGAGATCGCCTCGACGATGTCTTCATGGGATGGGTCGGGGTTGTCACGCAGCAAGGTTTCCGCTGACAGGATCATCGCGGGCGTGCAGAAACCGCATTGCAGACCATGCGTGTCGACAAAAGCCTGCTGCAGGACACCCAAACGGCCCGGGCCGTCTGCCATGCCTTCGATCGTCTGAATGTGGTCACCTTCAGCTTGCACACCAAACATCAGGCAAGACCGTACCGCTGCGCCATTGACGATCACAGTGCACGCGCCGCAAACACCATGTTCGCAACCGGCATGCGCGCCGGTCAGGCGCAGTCTGTCGCGCAGGACATCCAGCAGGGTTTCGCGGGGCTCGACCTCCAGCGCGTGATCCTGCCCGTTGACACTTAACGTGATTTTCATACCGGTTCTCCCTTTGCGTCGATGACAGCCCGCTCCAGAACGCGCAGGCCAAGCGTCACGGCCACGCGAGACCGGTAGGCTGCGCTGGCGTGCAGATCGTCAAGCGGATCGAAATCGGCGATCTCCGCGGCAACCAAATCCCTCGCCGCCGTGGCGCTCCATATCGCCCCTTCCAGCGCAGAGAGATCTAGCGAGACGGGCCTGTCCTCTACGCCACCAAGGCCGAGAGCTACGCGATCAATGCTGCCGTCTTCGGCCAACGCTACCTGCGCGCCCGCCGCGACATAGGCATAGTCGGATTTACGAGCGCTGATCTCCTCGAACCCGATGCCAAGACGTGGCGCATCCCAGATCGGGAAGTCGACCCGCGTTAGACAGGCGCCTTCGGGCAGCGAGGTCAGCATCGGCCCGATGAAAAATTCGTCTGGTGTCATCTGCTCAACGCCGTAGGGCCCGATGAAATGAAAGGTTGCATCAAGAATAGTAGCAACAAGCGGGATCTCAGCTGAGGGGTCGGCATTCACAATAGAGCCTCCAACCGTTCCACGATGCCGCGTCGGGAGATGCCCGACATGCTGGATCGCTTCGGCCAATAAGGGCAGGCGCTTCGCAACTGTGCTAGAAAGCTCAACAGCGCGCTGACGGGTGGCTGCCCCTATCTGCAGCTCTTCGCCCCGCTCCTCGATCCCAACCAGATCGGGAATGCGCGAGATATCGACAATCTTTGAAGGTCTGGCCAGGCGCATTGCCATCATCGGCACCAGTGTCTGGCCACCTGCTATGATGCGCGCGTCGGGGTCGGCGGCGAGCGCAGCGCAAGCCTCGTCGACGCTCGCTGCGCGTATATAATCGAATGCGGCGGCCTTCATTTGGACCCTCCATCAAGAGGCAGAGCGCGAACGCGGATGGAACGTTGCTGTGCGAGAAGCGGGCCATCAAGCTCGCTCTCCACCTTGATGCTTTTCCAGCCCGGGTCGGCGCCGAAAGCGGCCCACCCGGCCTTGAGCGCATCCTCGGATGTCGCGCGGGTCAGGTAGATGAGACGTGGCGCATCGCCGTGTTCTTCCCACGCAAATACAACCGTAACCCCATGATGCGCCAACCGAGGAGCTGCCTCCTCGATAAACCGGTCGCGCATCTTCTCGAAGTTTCCGGGGGTCGATTCGTATACTTTAAACTCTTCGATCACTATGCGCGCCCTCCCAAGCCCACGACTCACCATCCAATTGAACTGTAACAATTACAGTATTTTACTGCAACAATAAGATTGAACTTATTTTTGAACTAGTGCACTCTAGCAGACAGAGGGCGCTTTGATCTATTTTGCGCCAAGTCAAGAAGGGGGGATTGATTATGAATTCAAAGCCATTAGGCGGTCGCGTTGCCGTCGTCACCGGCGCGGCACAGGGTATCGGGCGCACATACGCCATGGCCTTGGCCGAGGCTGGAGCAAGTGTCGTCGCATCGGACATCACCGATCCGGCGGAGACCGTCACAGCAATTCAAAATGCTGGTGGCACAGCTTCAGGCAAGGCCGCCGATATTACGGATGCAGCGTCCATGGCCGCGCTGATGACTTTTGTCGGCGATCAGCATGGTCGTATCGACAGCCTCATCAATAATGCGGCTTTGTTCGGTACGCTTAACATGCGCCCGTTCGATCAGATCGACCCTGCGGAATGGATGAAAGTCATGGACGTTAACGTGCGCGGCCCGTGGGAAAGCATTCGCGCCGCCCTGCCCCTTCTGCGAAAGTCAGATGCGCCGCGCGTCGTAAACATTGCGTCAGCCACTGTATTCAAGGGCACGCCAATGATGTTGCATTACGTAACGTCCAAAGGGGCTGTCGTCGCGCTGACTCGCTCCATCGCCCGCGAATTGGCGAATGACGGGATCATCTGCAACGCAATCGCTCCGGGACTGGTGATGAGTGACAACATTAAAAACCATCCGGACTGGGCCGAAGTCAAGGAATCCATCAATGCAACGCGGGCAATCAAGCGGGACATGGAACCCGATGACTTGATCGGCGCTCTGCTGTTTTTTGCAGGCGATGGCTGCGGCTTTGCAACCGGTCAGACACTCGTCGTTGACGGCGGATCAGTGATGCACTGAGCCCGCTGGCTTAAACGTAGGATAATTCTGTGGCGGAGCGGATGACCCGCTCCACCGCACCCAACGCGCAACTAAGATCTTCGTCCGTTGCAAAACCGCCAAGACAGAGCCGTAGGCCCGGTGTAATCGGATCAGGTGTCTTGGCCACCAGCGGCGGCGCAAGCGTGATGCCGTGGGCGCTGGCCGCGTTCAGTATCGACAGGAGTTGGCTGGTGTCCGGCGGCTGGACCCAGACGTGGTAACCGGCGGTCGACGTGTCAAAGGGCATGAGGCCATCCAGCAAGTCACGCGCGATGCCTGTACGACGTTTTGCCACGATCCGTTTGGCTGAAACCTGCGCATCAAAGGAGCCATCCCGAACCATGCGGGTGACGACCTCTGCCATGACCGGGGCCGCCATCCAACCCGTGGCACGCATTGCCATCGCAGCACGGTCGCGCAAGGCTTTCGGCGGCACCAATGCCCCAAGGCGCAGACCGGGCGCCAAAGACTTTGCGAAGCTGGTAATATAGAAAGATTGATCCGGGATCAGTGCGGAGATGGGTGCGACCGGTTTATCAGGCAAGAAAGCATAAGCATCATCCTCGATCAGCCAGGTTCCGCGTGATTGGAGAACTGCCGCCACAGACTCTCGGCGCTGCTGAGACATGACCGTCCCGGTTGGTGTCTGCAACGTCGGTGTTGCATAGAGCACTTTGGCCCCGCTGCGGTTTAACGTTTCGCTCAGGGCCTCGGGAAGCAAGCCATCATCGTCCACAGCGACGCCGGCCAGACTATGCCGGCCCAGTTTTGCGATGGCGGTCAGCCCTGAAAAGGTGAAAGCTTCGGTCGCAATGGGGCCGCCTTGCTCAGCGGCCAGACGCAGTGCGATGTACAGCCCGTGCTGTGCTCCCGGCGTAAGCAGCAGATCATCTGTCCCGAGGGCCAACCCGACGGAGGCGACCACCGGTGTCAGCGCAGCAGTATGGTCGGGGTGTCCGGCATGCGGGAGGTAGTCCAACAACGACGCAAGCCGGTTTTCAGCACCGATCTCAGCGAGACAACGGGCAATTTCCGAATCTTCGCCGGTTTGCGGTGGAGCGTTCAATGCAAAGTTCCAAGGGCGCGCCGATGCGGCAGCAGGCGCAGAGTTTGCTTGCGTCTGAACGTTGACGAAAGTTCCCCGCCCGACCCCGGCGGTGACAATTCCCAGTCGTTCGGCTTCGGCATAGGCACGCGACACTGTTCCGACGCTGATGTTGAGCTGCTCCGCGAGGTCCCGCTGGGGCGTAAGACGAGTCCCATGCGCGACACTCCCTTCTCGAATGTCGGCTTTAAGCGCATTTACAATCGCCTGATACAGTGGCTTCTCGTCGCCTGTGACGCTTGGCACCCATACGTTCAACGCAGCACTCCGAATTGTCCTAGATCAATTGTTAGCATCTTGGAGGAAATGCATCAATCGTATAAAGTCAAGCAGCATGCGGAAGCGATGGCCTCGTTCAGTCTGATGAAGACACGCCACCGTCGTGTGGTTAATGACGTCAGCAAAAAAAGAACGCTCGAAGCACGGCGGTTTTGCCGATTAGTTTCCAGCGAGCGGGTCGGGATCGAGACCTAGCTACGGGTTGTACTTCATAGAAAAGTGCTGGCCGCAAAGAGTTTAAATGCGATCTGGCAACTCTAGCGGAGCCTGTTCTTCAAAATCTGAGCTACTCCCCATTTTCTCGACAGCCCGCGCATTGCCAAAGTGCTATCGCGGTCGGATTTCCACTTTTCCGATCTGCGCCACCGGATCGCTTCGGTGTTTCTGGTGCTGCCACCGAACCGGATGGACGCCTACAGCCGCTGGCTGCGCCTTCTGGTGTCTCAGGCCCTTCAGGACATCGCACGGGACGCTGAGGCGTCCGTGAGGCCCCTGAGCGGCCCTTCAGACGCTCAGGGGGGCACACAGCGCCTCAAGACGCCCACGCTGTTCCTCCTGGACGAGTTTGCCGCCCTAGGCCGTCTGGAGGCCGTGGAGCGCGCCATGGGGCTGATGGCGGGCTATGGGCTGCAGCTCTGGCCCATTCTGCAGGATATGAGCCAACTCAAGGACCTCTACGGCGAACGCGCGGGCACATTCATTGCCAATGCCGGGGTGCAACAGGTCTTCGGAGTGAATGATTTTGAGACAGCCAAGTGGCTGAGCCAGATGATCGGTCAGGAAACCACCGGATTCCAGACCGACAGCTTCAAACCCGGTGATGGCCCCAGCTTCAGCAACAACCTCACGGGCCGCGATCTGCTCACCCCCGATGAAATCATGCAACTTCCCCCGGATCGTCAGCTCCTGCGCGTCCAGGGACAGGCCACCGCCGTCGCGCAAAAACTGCGCTACTACGTCGATCCTGAATTTGCCGGGCTGTTCACGCCTGAAGCCCGATAACCTGAAAGCAAACCGCCATGTCTGACACGCCCACCTCCCCTGTCCCGCTTTCAGATGACGATCTGCGCGAGACGCTCGATCTTCTCGCCACGGCGGTCGCCAGCATCTCGGACCGGGTTGATGATCAGACACGGGTGCTCGACCGGGTGAACAAGATGGCGACGGAAGCGCGCTCTGCCGCTTTCGCTGCCCAAAAGCAGACGAACCCGGAACACTATGGCGAGATTGTCGGCGCGACCATCGAGGGCAGGATCGGCGATACCCTGACCCGCGTTGGTCAAATGGCCGGTGATCTGCTCCGGGCCTCCAACCACACTCAGGAGGTTCTCAGGAAAGCAGAGGATGTCAGGTCGGACACCATGCGCCAGCTTTGGGAACGGGAACAGAAGCTGGAACGCTTCAAAAGCCGTCTTCCATGGTTTGGTCTGGGTGCTGTCGTTCTGGCTCTTGCCCTAACGGTGACGCTTCCTCGTTTCTTAGCAAGCAACGCTTCCATGTGCGCTGTCCTTGGAGCTTCTTGGACGACGACAACCACGGGCGTCGATGCCTGCGTGTTCTACCAGCGGTGAGTGTTGAGGTCATATGCCTTGAGTTTTGAAGGCTGTCGGGTAGTGGCGCATCATATTGTGGTAATGTGGGTTTGTGGGAAGAAGTTCAAGGGGAGTTAAATAGAGTTATAATAGAGTTACACTGTGGATTTTGGCCTGTAAGCATTTGTAAAATTTACCATATTCAGAACGTCTGGTGTGTGAAATGACGAATCTTGGTGTGTAGAATGACGAATCCCGGTGTGTGAAATGACGAATCCCCCAAAAGTTATCCACAGGCGCTTTGGTGTGTGAAATGACGAGTCTTGACGAGCGGTGTGTGAAATGACGATAGTAACCTATGGTGTGTGAAATGACGAATCTCGAACGTGCTCGGCGGTGTGTGAAATGACGAATTCACGCTCCCCGCTGCTGCCTGACCGTCATCCGCAAAAAGACCTGTTCGTGTGCGACATCGTGGATGCCGTCCCAAAAGGCGACATGGCCTCGATGGAACACCCGGTTTTCACCCTCTCGACTAAGCCGGACATGAAGCCTCGGCGGTATCAGAATGGCGAGAACTTCATCGAAGTGTCGCCGTCCCGGTACGGTCTGGCCACTGTGCATGACCGTGATGTGCTGATTTACTGCATCAGCCAGTGCATGGCCGCGCTCAATGAAGGGCAAACGGTTAGTCGGACGCTGCGGTTCAAGGCGCATGATTTGCTCGTAGCGACGAACCGGCAGGCTTCGGGTCAAGGCTACAAGCTGCTCAAGGACGCACTCCGACGACTGCAAGGCACGCAGATCGAAACGAATATCCGCCAGGGCGGAAAGGAGTATTTCAGGGTCTTCGGTCTCATTGAGTCTGCGGAAATCGTAAGAGAGACGCGCGACGGGCGGATGCAGGATGTCGAGATTACCCTGTCCGACTGGGTCTTCGACGCCATAGAGAACAACCACGTTCTGACGCTGAACGAGCGTGTTGCACAAATCGTTTCCGATGCGTAGCTGGTCCTTTGATTTGACTGCGGGATGCTGGGATGCCTTTCAAATTCAACGCGTCGCGGCGGGATAAGTTTGCGAAGGCAAAGTACCGTGTGACGAACTGGGCCGAATACAACGAGGCGCTCCGCCAGCGTGGTGACGTGACGGTCTGGTTCAGCGAAGACGCGGTGTCTCGGTGGTGCGCAGTGCGCTCCGGCAAGCGCGGTGGTCAACAACGATATTCTGATCTGTCGATTGAGACCTGCTTGACCTTGCGCGCCGTGTTCGGCTTACCGCTTCGCCAAACGCAGGGCTTTGTCCGCAGTCTGCTGCGGCTCATGCAGACGGACCTCCCCGTGCCGGATTTTTCGACGCTTTGCCGGCGTGCGCCATCGCTTCAGATCGCGCCCGACACCCGGACAGCCAGTGGTCCGATCGCGCTGGTTGTGGACAGCACAGGGCTGCGTGTCCACGGTGGCCGCGAGTGGATGCGTGAGAAGCACGGGCTGCCGAAGGCCCGCAAGATATGGCGCAAGCTGCATATCGGCTACGATCTGGAGAGCGGCGAGCTTGTGGCGTCCTGCCTGACACCCCAGCAGGTCGGGGACACCGGCGCTCTGCCCGACCTTCTTGCCGAGGTGTCCGGTCCGGTGCGCCGTTTCATCGGTGACGGGGCTTATGATGGTGTACCAACCGCCGCGACCATCCGGCACGCGTTTGGCCCGGATGTCGAGCTGATTATTCCGCCGCCGAAGAACGCCGTTCCCGGAGATTGCCAGGCACGTAACGCCCATATCGGCATGATAACCGAAACTGGCCGAATGGCATGGCAGAAGGCCACCGGTTATGGTCAGAGATCGCGCGGCGAGGCCCAGATCGGGCGATACAAACAGGTCATCGGACTGGAACTGCGCAGCCGCAACATGGAGACCCAGACAACCGAAGCCCGCATCGCTGTCAACGCCCTCAACCGCATGACCCGTCTCGGTCGTGCGGCCTATGAGCGTGTCGCATAACGAACCGGGGAAAGGGGCAAATGCGGCCCAACCGCTATTCGTGCAACGCGGTCTGGCGGACCCTACTCTTACGAAGAATTTCTCGACGCGCTGACCGACAAACACCACCCGGAACATCGTGAAACAAAGCAATGGGCCGGCGCGTTCGAACCGGAAGTGTTCAGCGCGCAGCAAGCCAATGCTGCCGTCGGTGCGATGTTTGTATGGGCAAAAGAACGCCACAATCGAAAGTGAATCCTGACTCTGGTTTGGCGCAGCTGCTTCGACATGGGCACAAAGCTCCAACTTTTCGATCCGAATGGCCGGGTGGCTTTTCAGCTATTCGAGGGCATCCACGCTCTGCTTTGCTGGTAAGCTTCCGAGCCGACAACCACCAGCTTCTTTGAGAATTTCAGAATTTGTCGATCCTTGACGGACTATCTCACAGGTTTTCACAGAAACAAGTGGCGCCCTCTTTAAAAATACATCATTGTGTCGTATATGAGTGGACAAGAACACGAAAAACTAAAGAGTCTTCTTGAGGCTGTCCCCACGGGGTTCCTCGTGGACTCCGTCTGGCTTGAGCACCACGGGATAGGCCGGCGTTCGTCCTACGCCTATGTCCAACGCGGCTGGCTGGAACGCCTTGGCCGCGGCGTCTTCCGCCGCCCCTCACCAAGCAGCGCCACCACGAAGACCCTCGACTGGAAGACCTGCCTGCTCTCGCTCCAGCACATCATGCGCTACCCTGTCCACATCGGGGGCGCGACGGCATTGGGCCTGCAAGGCTATGCGCACTATCTCTCCCTCGGCGACAAAAGCACGGTCTGGCTCTACGGCTCAAAAATCCCCAACTGGCTCGAAAAACTGCCGCTCAACGCCGAACTCCGCACACGCAGCGTATCGCTGATCACCGATCCAGAGTTGGGTGTCAATGACGCGCGAGATAATCTCAACGAGACAGCATCGTCCCTGCCATGGGACTGGAAACTGGTGATGTCCTCGCCAGAACGCGCGATCCTCGAAGCGCTGGACGAGTTGCCGGATCAGGAGAGCTTTCACAACCTCGACATGGCGTTCGAAAGCCTGACTACGTTGCGCCCGAGAACCCTCTCGGCACTGCTCAGAAGTTGTAAGAAGATCAAGGTCAAACGCCTGTTCTTCGTGTTCGCCGACCGCCACGACCATGCCTGGCGCAAGCGTCTCGATCCGGAAGAGTTCGACCTCGGCAGCGGGGATCGCGCATTGGTCAAAGGCGGCAAGATACATCCGCGCTACAGGATCATGGTGCCCGAAGAGTTTGTCAGAAAGGAACGTGGTGATGGCGCGTGAAGACTATGCCGCCCAAGTGGCGCTGCTCGTGCGGATACTCCCATATGTCGCCAAGGAGGAAATATTTGCTCTCAAGGGCGGGACGGCCATCAACCTCTTCTATCGCGACCTTCCGCGCCTCTCGGTCGATATCGATTTGACCTATTTGCCTGTCAAAGACCGCGCCGAAAGCCTCGCTGAGATCAACGACGCGATGGACCGGATTGCCGCTGCCATCGAAGGCGGCATCACCGGCGCCAAAGCGCAGCGTATTGCGGGCGGTGGCGGAGGCGCCACACGCGCGCTCGCACGCCTCGGCGCAGCCGAAATCAAGATCGAAACCTCCCCCGTCACCCGCGGCGTCGTGCATGATCCGGAACAACGCGAAGTCTCGGAAGCCGTCGAAGAAGAGTTCGGATACGCGACGATCAACATCGTCTCCTTCGAAGATTTGTTCGGCGGTAAGCTACATGCGGCCGTCGATCGCCAGCACCCGCGGGATCTCTATGACGTCAAGCTGCTCTACGAGAACGAAGGGTTTACCGACGCGTTGTTCCGCACCTTTCTGATCTACGTCGCGAGTTCACCACGCCCGCCGCACGAACTGCTGAACCCAAACCTGATCGATCTGGATCAACCCTATGCGCGAGAATTCGAAGGCATGACGAAGGAAGCGGTCGACCTTGCGGAATTGGTCGCAACGCGCGACCGCCTGATTGGGGACATCCAATCTCGCATGGATGAAAACGCGAAGAGGTTTCTGAGAACCCTGCATGAAGGCGATCCTGACTTCGACGCGATCGACCGCCCACAAGCGGCCGAGCTTCCAGCGGTCAGATGGAAGCTGATCAACGTGAACAAGCTGAAAGCAGAGAACCCCGAGAAGCACGCCGCCCAAGGCGAAGAGTTAGAAAAGCTCCTCGGCTGATGATGGATGATAGATGACTGATTTTGAGAACGATCCCGACTATGAAGAATGCCTTGTGACCTTTTTTGATGTCCTCGGCTTCCGGAACCTTCTGCACACGAGAAGCGGCGCGGAGATCAGGCACTTGCTTTCGATGTTTCGTCGGGTATCCGAAGGGGATGCCACGCCACCGACCCGTTCCGATGAAATGCGGATGATCAGCGAAGTCCATGCCGAGATTGTGTCTGATGCGATCGTCAGAACCAGAACCATTGAAACTCAGTACCAGGCCGGTCCTTTGGTCTGGGAACTCATCGATTTGCTGCACATCCAGATCGAATGCGTGGCAAATGGCATATTAGTGCGCGGCGCGATGACGATCGGCCCCATGCATCTCGGCATCGACTTCAGTGGTCCGGTGTTTGGGCCTGCCCTCGTTCAGGCTTATTTCATGGAAGAAGGCGAGGTCATCTTCCCGCGCATTGCGATCCATGAAGATGTCATCGAACGCCACCGGCAGGACCAAACGCTCTGGCGGGAAGGACATTCTTATGAGGATGAAGAGCGTCACCTGAACAACCTCCTGCGCCAGGACGAGTCAGGCCTCCACTACATCGACTATCTTCGCGCCAGTCTCAGCGAGCTCGACGGCGAATACGCCGGCTGGATCGAGTTTCTGGGTAGGCACAAAACGTTGGTGGAGACCGGTCTCGCCGACAGTCCCAACGCGACGGTGCGGCGCAAATACAGCTGGCTCAAGAACTACCACAACGCAGTCATCGACGAGAACCTGGCAAACCTGGAACCGGGCGCGATGACCGAGGATGGGGACCCTTGGGAAGCTCTGTTCAGAGGGCTCAGGATCGAAGCCTGAGTTGTCTCAACAAGTCACGATTGGGAGTGTCACGAAATGTCCACGACATGCCTCACCGTTTGGCCAACAAGGGGATCGCCAGCCCGCCACCATACCTATGACCCGCCATCCAGACCTGCGTCCTCCAACTGCTCCCGCTCTGGCAGATCCGCGAGAGTCTCCAGATCAAACGCCACGAGGAACTGCTCGGTCGTCACAAACGTATAGGGCGCGCCGCGGCGGGGGGATCGTGGCCCGGTGCCGATGAGCTCTCGCGCATGCAGCCGGCCGATCAGCTCGCGGCTGATCTCCTTGCCAAAGATGTCCCTGAGCCCATCGCGGGTGATCGGCTGGTGATAGGCGATGGCTGCCAGAACGGCGATGTCGAATTCATTCAGATCGACGCGCTGAGCGCCCACATCCGCCGCCGCACGGATTGCCGGCGCATAGGCCGGTCGCGTCCGCAACATCCAAGCGTCAGCGACGCAGGCAATTTCATAAGGACGATCGGTCAATACTTCCGCCAGATCCCCGATGAGCAGATCGACCGAGGCCCCCTGCCCCACCACCCGCGCCAGATCCTCGCGCGGCACCGGGGTCGCAGAGGCAAAGAGCACCGCCTCGATCCGCCGCATCCATTCCCGCCAGCGCAGCTGTCACTGTACCCTAATTAATCGGAATCTGCGGATTCGGTGTATTTTGGGGAGTTTCTGTACCCTTAATTACAATATGTCCACAGGCCACGCGCGTCAGGATTTGTCACCATCAGGTCGCCTCCAAATGGTATCGGCGCGCATAAGAAGCGCATGACGATTTGCGTCGTGTCCAAGCTCTGAGATGGCCTGACGAGCTGCCTGCAAAGCGCTCTCCGATGCATTTGAGCGGCACGATCTATATGTTTCATGCCCGGTCGGATGCGCGATTTCACAAAGTTCAGGAAGCCGTCGATCGAGGTCCTGCGTCATTGCGCGGATGCGCTCTATCACCCGACGATGTTGAGGAAAGACGCGGCGCAACTCCTGGGCCGCCCCGTCGTTTCCTCGCAGGATGATGGCGGCACCCAACAAGGGATGGGTCGTGCCGACATTGACCGCGGCAAGAGCCAGTAACCTTTCATGCTCGTTCTTGGAGGTGAGTGACCCCAGATGCCCAGTCCCCAGCACTGTCATGAGATGCAGGGTCAAATCTATCCGACGCAACCGTCTGTGATCGTTGTTCGCAACAGCTGCCCTCAGAGCTTCCGAGCCGCGTACAGCTCGAGCACGTAGTCTGCCTGAGATACCTTTGACTGGATACTTGGCTACGAGGGCTTGACCGCAGGTTTCGCAGGTCATCGACCACGCGAAGCGCCAATGACGAAGAGTGAGACCGGGCGTTTGCTCCGCGCACCCCGGACAATGCTGGAAGCAATGCAGCGACACGTATCGCACGGCATGATGCGTCGCATCCGGAAGGGTCATGGCGGCAATCTCATGCCGGGTCCGTTGAACTGCCGAGCAGAGGCGGACCCAGTCCACCTGTCCGAGATCGTTGATACGCTCCGGCACCCTGCCCTGCCCCAATCCGAGATAGCCGCAAAGTTCTTCAGCGGAGCAGTGATTGGCCTTCGCCAATCGCCCGATCCAGCTGGACAGAAGCTCATCGTGACTGGGTGGAGGTCGAAACGGTAGCGGTCTGACAGTCACCCGAATGCAGCGGCGGGCTGGCGAGGGATGTTCCAGGCGTGCTTCGTCCAAACCGGTTGCCAGGCTTGAACCGCTTCGTCGGTAATCCGCTCTTCTCCGGTCTCGATCGCATCGATCGCCAGGGACTTGATCATGATGAACACGCGCGAGGTCACGCCCCCGGTAACCTTCAGTATCGACCGAAGCGACGCCACAGTAAGGCCGGACCGCTGCTCGAGTGCCATCGCGGCAATCAACGTCTGGATCAGACGGGAGAACTCCACGTCGTCCTCCCAGAGCGGCAGGTAGTGTTCGTCCAGCCGACGGGCCAGTTGGTCGTCGCCGCGGACGGCCTCGAGGGCCTCGTTGACACCGAAGACGACAAGCGACGCGCAGAGATCGTTGGACAGGAACCGTAGCATGTTCAGGAACCGGCGTTGCTCCCGGTAACTGCCGGCAAGCAGGTTATGCACTTCGTCTATCATCAGCATTTTCAGGTGCATGTCTCGAAGATGGCTGAGCGCGCGCACCTCAAGTTCGGACACCGTGTGACGCCCCCACATCGGCGCGCCGATCGTCGACAGGATGTGTTGATAGAACCGGCGCTCATCCGGCGCGGGCGGCGCCTGAACCAGCAGGATGGGTGTCTTCGTGACGCCCAGATCGGCATTGTACTGCGTGGGATACTTGCTGGCCATGCGTTTGGCGATCATCGTCTTGCCGATGCCAGAACTCCCATAGACCATTAGGCCAGGCATCCGGCTCTGTTGCGGCATTTCCATGAGGGAGGTCAATCGGTTGAGAACAATCGTGGCACGGTCGAACGCGATCCAATGATCGCCGCGGATACGGTCAATTCTTTCTTCTGGGGTCATTAAACTCATCAATCTCATAGGTTGGCAGATCAGGGTTGCCCGTGTCGATCGCGAACATTTCGCGCGATGGATCGCGGCGCGGTTGGTGCCGCGGAAGCCGAGCACCTCGTTCGTTTTCCAGCCGGGCAGTCCGCGTCTTCTGGCGCGCCGCCTCAGCTAGCCGCCGTTGCGCGTCAATCAATTGGAATAGGACCCGCTCGTTGATCCGGCCACCATGTTTGTCCTGCCAATCTTTTCGCGCCCGCCGACTTTCCCAAAGCGATATCCGCGGGTGGCTGAGATCCCGGTAGCGCGCCGAGATTACGCGGCCATCATCGGTGATGACCCAGACCTGCGACAAGTCTCGCGGATCGTATTTCACCTGTACCTTACCCTGCCCGCGTCCAACCAACGACGCGAAGGCATCACTCCAGTAATTGACCCCGAAGAGCGTGATCCCGGTGCGCCCGAGCTGGCGCCACTCGAAGGGCAGGAAGCTTGTCCGAAAGGCTTCTATGTCGACAACCTGCCGTCCCGCAGTATCCCCGCCCATCTCCGCCCATGCTGCAAGCGGCGTTCGTCCGAGAGCTTCGTGAACCGTATTGTGGTATCGGCAGATTTCCAAATGAAGCCAATCCTCAAACTCGGTCAGTGTCAGGGCCGCATGCTTCTCACTGTCATAGTCGCCCTTTTCGACGATTGAGGAATGTGTAGTCCCGGGCAGCACATGAACGGCGCCCATGGTCGTCCCGATCAAGCGCTCGACATGACCACCGTAGTGTTTGCCGCCAAGCGGACGATAGTCGATAGAAATGCCCCAATCTTCGCAGGCCATTTTGAAGGCGTCGCTGTGGAACTCCTGCGCATTGTCAACGTGGATCGCCTTCGGAATGCCCGCCGTCGGCCAACCCACCTCTTCCAGTGTCCCTGGCACGTGCACCGATTTCCGGCGCACGCAATGATCGAGACATAGGGCGATCGACAAGACAGATGGCTCGTCGAAAGTGACATGGACCCCGAGAACGATCCGGGTCGCAACATCAATCGCAACCGTCAGATAGGGGCGCGCAAGCGGCCGTCTATTGACTTGGTCGACTAACGTGATGTCCGAAATCGTATGATCGATCTGAACGACTTCTAGCGGGGCTGAAACTTCCAGTCGGCCAGGACGCGCGGCAAAGACCTTGTCAGCCTCCTGCGCCCCGCGCCGTTTCCGGAAGACCTCTCGTTGATCCATAGCGTCTAAACGGGCTTTGACCGTTCTCCGGGTCGGGGGCTGAAACCCCTTCGCCTCGCACTCGGCACGGATCTCACGCCAGATGCGAAGAAAGCTCGAGCGCTCGCGGACCAGATAGTATCTTTGCAGGCTCTCATCGATGATGATTTCGACGTCTTCAGCAATCCGTCTCGATCCCGGTTTCGGCCCTCGACGTTCCAACTCCAACGCAGTGGCACGTGCATCGTTCTCTCTGAGACGCCGGTAGAGCGACCAGGTGTGGCTCTTTGCCAAACCCAATTCCCAGGCGGCATCACCGATAGCGGCGCTGATCGGCTCGCCTCGCTTCTCAAGCTCCAGGATCGGCCGAAGAACCGCTGCACGGTGTTTCGCAATACGCTCGTTTGCCACTCAAATCCCCCGCCCCAATAGGCCGACACTTATCCACAACTCAGACCGTACGGCAATTAAGGGTACAGTATGGTAATTAACGGTACAATATGAAAATTAAGGGTACAAACCACCATTGATTTCATAGGATAATTTCAGACACGATTCTGATTAATTAGGGAACAGTGACACCGGGATCGGCTGGTACGTAATCGCACGGGCCTCATGAACCAGGCGCGCGCGTTTTGCATCGAGTATGGTTTGGCGATGCGCACTGGCGCTGGTGGCTTTCATTCAGACATCCGCCGCCATCTCGGCAATGAAGAGAATGATCTGTCGGGTGCGATGCGCACCTTGCTCACCAGTTTGTTGGACGATCTCGATCAATTGGAACGCCGTATCGCCGAGCTGTCTAAAGAAATTGAAGCTATTGCGCATAGCGATGAGACGATCAAACGCCTGCTCACGATCCCCGGTATCGGACCACTCGGTGCGACAGCACTTGTTGCAGCGGCGGGAGACGGCAAACAGTTCAAGAAGGCGCGAGACATGGCAGCGTGGCTTGGCCTCGTTCCGGCTGAACATTCATCAGGCGGCAAACAAAACCTGCTTGGCATCAGCAAACGTGGGAACGGATATGGGCTCTGTTGCACAAATCGCGTGAGGGATTCATTTCGTGAATCCAGCGTGGTAGCTGCGATGCATGAGTAGACCCAC
>NZ_JAYMDV010000008.1:0-99232 GCF_037027165.1 Roseovarius sp. CH_XMU1461 | reverse complement strand
ACCTCCAACCCCTGCGCAGTTCAGCTCTCGCGCGCATCATGCGCGAGACGTTTCATGGCAGCGATGCCGGGGGCGCCTGGGACTGGCGCATGGCCTATGACCTGATGCAGGCCGCGGCCATCCAGGTGCTGCTGCGAGGGGACCGCGCGGCAGATGACATCGCCAGCGCAAAGCTGCTTGCCTCACGGCTCCTGACGGAAACCCGCCGGTCAGAACAGCAGATCCGGCTGCAGCAGTTTTCCACACCGCTGGCATTCGCGGCCCTGACGGTGCGGGCGGCAGCCATTCGCAAGGGCGAGACCGTGCTGGAGCCGTCGGCTGGCACCGGCGCTCTCGCTACTTTCTCCGCCCGGGACGGTGCCACGCTTTTGCTCAATGAAATCGACCCCTTTCGCCAGAGCCTCCTGCGCGCCGTCTTCGGGGGCCAGGTCACAGGCCATGACGGCGAACATATCGACGATCTGCTGCAGACACCGATTCTGCCCGACGTGGTGACGATGAATCCGCCTTTCGCCTCCTCGGTGGATCGCTCCCGAGACAAGCACATCGCCGCCAAGCATCTCATCGCGGCTGCCAAGCGCCTGGCGCCCGGTGGGCGGCTGGTGGCGATCATGCCGCCGGGGTTCACGCCCGAACGCGATGCCGCGCATTGGTCCCGCGCCTGCGGCCTCCTGACGCCGCGACTGGCGTTGACGATGCCGGGGCAGGTCTACCGCAAGCTCGGCACCTCTGTCGAAACCCAGCTCATGGTCTTCGACAAGGTGCAGGAGGATGGCGAGATGATCCGCGCCACGGTTCATGATCTGGAGGAAGCCTTGCCTTTTGTCGACGCCGTGGCCGCGACCCGGCCCGAAGCGCGCCCCTGCCAACGGGCGGCGACACACCCTCATGCGCGATCGGTCGGTCCAGTACCTGTCACGCGCAAGCGCCCAGTTGCCACAGTCGCCGCCTCCAAACCACGCGCCAATGCTGCCATCCCGCTCAGCTTCACAAGCTTCGATGTCCCGCGCGACAACACGCCCGTCTCGGACATCTATGCGCGCTACCGTCCGCAGCGCATTGAGATTGCGGGCGCGCAGGAACATCCCACGCCGCTCGTCGAAAGCATCGCCATGGCCTCGGTCGCGCCACCTGTGCCCTCAGGCGCGGCCTGTGCGGAATTGCGCCTGCCCGCGAGGTTGATCGAGGAGGGACATCTCTCCGAGGCGCAGCTCGAGACCATCATCATAGCCCATGATGCCCATGGGCGTGACCTGCCGGGCCGGTTCACGATCGATGAGGACCATACCAAGCTGACGCGCGCCGATGATGACCCCAATGCACGGGCCTATCGCCTTGGCTATTTCCTCGGCGACGGCACCGGTTGCGGCAAGGGGCGCGAATGCGCGGGGCTCATCCTTGTCAACTGGCTGGCCGGGCGCAGAAAGGCCATCTGGGTCTCCAAATCCGCCACGCTCATCGAGGACGCCATCCGCGACTGGACCGATCTCGGCGGCTCGCCTGCCGACATCCAGCCGCTCTCCAAATGGAAACCGGACCAGCCCATCCCGATCGGCGACGGCATCCTCTTTGTGACCTACGCCACGCTGCGGTCCGCGGGCAAATGCGGCACCACGCGGCTGAGCCAGATCCTTGACTGGATGGGCGAGGGCTTCGACGGCGTGCTGGCCTTTGACGAGGCCCATGCCATGCAGAACGCGGCAGGGTCCGAGCAGGGCAGGGGGGTCAAACCCTCCCAGCAGGGCCTTGCTGGCCTGCGGCTGCAACTGGCAGCACCCCGCGCACGCGTCTTCTACATCTCGGCCACGGGTGCCACGAGCGTGCACAACTTGGCCTATGCCGCGCGTCTCGGTCTCTGGGGGCAAGGCCCAGAATACCCCTTCCCGAGCCGCGAGAGTTTCGTTTCAGCGATGGAAGCCGGCGGCGTCGCGGCGATGGAAGTGGTCGCCCGTGATCTCAAGACGCTCGGGCTCTATACGGCGCGCGCCCTCAGCTTTGATGGGGTGGAGTATGACGTGCTCGAACACGCGCTCACTCCAGCCCAGATCGAGATCTACGACGCATACGCGGGCGCGTTTCGGACGATCCATCACAATCTCGAGGCGGCACTGACGGCAACCGGCGTCAACAATGCCTCGGGCGAGACCAATGCCTCGGCCGCTCGCGCCTCGGCCAAGTCCCGGTTTGAAAGCACCAAGCAGCGCTTCTTCAACCATCTCCTGCTGGGCATGAAAGCCCCGACCATCATCCGCGCCATTAAGGACGATCTGGCGGCAGGCAACGCTTGCGTCATCCAGGTGGTCTCGACGGGTGAGAGCCTGCTGAAGCGTCGGCTTGAGGCGATGGACCCGGAGGACGAGCTCGTCGAGGGTGCCTTGACACCGCGTGACTATGTGCTGGGCTACCTCGAACAGGCCTTCCCGATCCATGCGCAAAAGCTCGTGGAGATCGACAGCAATATGGTGGCCGAGCCGCTCCGCGATGAAACTGGCGCGCTGGTCGTCTCGCGCGAGGCGCTCGCTCTGCGTGACGCGGCCATGATGGAGTTGATGACGCTCGCCCCAATCCCTTCGGCGCTCGATCAGATACTCTGGGCCTTTGGCGACGAGGCCGTGGCAGAAGTCACGGGCCGATCAGTCCGCCCTTTGAAGGCCGAGGATGGTCATCTCTTCATCGAAAAGCGCAGCGCCAGCAGCAATTCGTCTGAGACCCAAGCCTTCATGGACGGAGAGAAGGATATCCTGATCTTTTCTGACGCGGGCGGGACGGGCCGGTCCTATCACGCAGCACAAACGGCAAAGAACCAGAAACGGCGGCGGCACTACCTGCTGGAGCCCGGCTGGCGCGCCGATGCGGCCATCCAGGGGCTCGGCCGCACGCATCGCTCTGCCCAGGTCAGCGCGCCCTTCTTCCGGGTCTGCACCTCCGATGTGCACGGCGAGAAGCGCTTCACCTCGACTATAGCCAAACGCCTCGACCAGCTGGGGGCTTTGACCAAGGGTCAGCGCGAAACCGGGTCGCAGGGTATGTTCCGCGAGGAAGACAATCTCGAAAGCCCGATCGCGCGGGCGGCGCTGCGTGGGTATTTCGCCGATCTTGCCGCCGGGCGCGCCGAGGCAATGCGCTACGAAAGCTTCACCGACTGGACAGCCCTGCGGCTGATCGACAAGGACGGTGTGCTGCTCGAAGAGCTTCCCCCTATCCAGCGGTTTCTCAATCGGGTGCTTGCCCTTCCCATCCACATGCAGAACGCGCTCTTTACCGAGTTCATGCGCCGGATTGCCGATCAGACGGAACGGGCGCGCGCGGCAGGCACGCTCGATCTCGGCGTCGAAACCCTGCGCGGCGAGAAGATCGAACAGGTCTCCACAGAGGATCTCTGGACCTGCCCGAAATCCGGCGCCGTGACGCGGATCATCGGGCTCGAGGTGACGGACCCGGTCCATGTCCTGGGCGCAGACGAGGCCAAGTCGCGCAATCCCGACAAGCTGCCGATGGTCAATCGCGCTTCAGGTCGGGCGGCGCTCATCTCGGCGCGCCCCATGCAGATGTATGACGAGGACATCGTCACGCTGATGCGCAAGGCGGTGCGGCCAAACGGGTCGAGCTATCTCGAAGAGACGCGGTTCGAGTCCTCGGCCTGGGAAGAGATCGACAGGCCCGAGTTCGCACGGCTTTGGGATGCCGAGGCTGCGTCCCTGCCAAAAACCACCACGACCAAGCTCTACCTGTTGACTGGGCTGCTGCTGCCGATCTGGAAGGACATTCCGACCACCAATGAGCGCATCTACCGCGTCACGCCGGATGGGGCGACCGCCATGATCGGGCGAACGCTGAGCGAGGAAGGGGCGGCGGCGCTACGCGCCCGCTTCCTCGTCTCCAACCCACAAACGCCGCAGGAGATGCTGATCGCCGCCATGGGCACCACCGCGCCGGTCGATCTGGGCCGGGGTCTCAACCTGACCCGTCGCCGGGTCGCAGGCGAAATGCGTCTTGAGTTGGGCGGTGCCGAAAAGGGCATGATCGACGGCCTCAAGGCCCTCGGCTGCTTCACCGAGATCATCGCCTTCCAGCTGCGGGTGTTCCTGCCGCATGGGGACGGAATCGACACAGCGGGCATTCTGGCCCGGATCGTGGGGCAGGCACCAGATGCCGCTCCAGTGGCAGCAGAATAGCGAGGAGGGTCCCATGACACTCGATGAAATCAAGGCCGCTGTCGATGCCGGCCAGACCGTGCATTGGGCCAATACCGGTTACGTTGTCCACAAGGACCGGCTCGGCCAGTACCTCATCACCTATGTGCCGAACGGCAGCTGTATCGGCCTGACCGACCGGGGCGGGCACCGGTTGAATGGCAAAGCGGCAGAGTTCTTCATCGCGCAATCGAAGGACGCCGCAGAAAATCCGGGCAGCCAATCAAGACCAGACGTGCAGGGGAGGGGCGTAGCACCCGGAGGCGCGGGGGCATCCCCACTCGGACGGCAGCTCTGACCCTTGGGCGGGGCTGAAAGGAAAGCAGGCTTTCTGATTTGTGATCCCAGGAGGGGTCGAGAAAGCAATCCCGGATGTGCTGGCAAGAACGTCAGGCACCGACCAATCTGAAAGGAACCATCCCATGTTCGCAGGAACCCTTACCCGCAATGTCGAGACCGCAGCCGCTCAGTATACCGGCATGATCCACGCGACGCGTTTCGACATCGCCATCCAGCTTGAAACCCGCCCGAAGATGTCCGCGCGCAGCCCCGATTACGACGTAACCGCGGTCAACAAGTCTGGCCGCAAGGTGCGCATCGGCACAGCCTGGAACGAGACCGGCAATACCAGCGGTAACCCCTACATCTCCATGCAGATCGATGTCGGCTTGGGCCCCTTTCGCGTCAATGCCGTGCAGACGAAGGAAGCGCGCGCGGCCAAGAGCGGCGAATTCGAGATCATCCCGCTGGTCTCGAATGGCCTGATGAAGTCCGGCTCGATCTCGGGCGAGCTCACCGCCATGGACGCGGACAACGCCTTCACCGGCTACATCGCCAACATGATGTTCGATCTGGAGTTCATGCTGATCGAGAACAGCTACAAGACCGAGGAAACCCACCCTGACTACCGCATCGAGGTCAGCTCGCCCCGGGGCACGCCGATCCGCGTCGGCTCGGCCTGGATGGCCACAAGCAGCCGCACGGGCAATGACTACCTGTCGCTGCTGATCAATACGCCCGATGGCGACTTGCGCGTGAACGCCGTCCAGAACGAAGCACAGCGCGGCGGGCAGACCTTCTCGATCATCCCGTTCATCGATAGCGGTGAGCAGCCGCAGGACGCGGGCGCGGGGCTGTCGCTAGTCGCGTGATCAGCGCACGCGGTTAGACGATACGCACCGAAAGGGGAGCCGTGGGAACACGGTTCCCCTTTTGCCGTGTTTGTTTGGGTCTAAGATCGCTCTACTCTATGAGCAGGATCCTTCGGCGTTGGACGGCATAGCAATACGAAAACGAACTTTGCGGCTACTATTTGGTCAGCCAATCTCCGTAAGCGTCAATATCAATCATTGGTACCGTGCCGCTGAACTGGAGGCGTGAGATCAGCGCAAACAAGAAGGCCGTTGCCGGTTTCGATCCCTCAACAAGGTCATACCCGCCTTCCTCGTCGAACAGAAAATGCCCATGAGAAGCGACACAGCCGATGTCCAGCCTTCTATCATTTTCACCTCCGTCGAGGACCTTTTCGAACGATGCCCCCAAGGGAGGTTTCCACTCGCTCTCGAAAGTCAAAAGCCCGCCGATGATGGGAATGAGTTGTTTTGGTGGGTAGACGCCGCCAGCATGCGGGATTGGTAGGCTGGTCCGATGCAGTCTTCGCACTGATGCAACCTTGTCTTGTGCGTATTTGACAAGATTGGCGTCTGCCGTCTGCTTCGCCTCGAAGACAGCATAAACGCTCTCAGCCGGGACAATGAGTTGGTTTTCGTACGTGAAAATGAAAGGCGAGTATTGGCGGTCAAAAACGACAGCATCAATCTGATCGCTGAAATTCCCTGTACTATCGACGACATGAGCACTTGCAACCTGATATCTCTCAGGGATGTACTGTGCGAGCATATCGATCCAAATCGCTTCGCTTGCGTCCCCTTTTGTACCGGGATGCTTGAACGACTTCCGCGCCGTTGACAGCCGATGCTGAATATCCTCGTGCAACGATGATAGAAGTTGTGATAGCGACCATTCAGCCATTGTTTCTTCTTTCTAAGACAGCGGAAATTTTGGTCCGAAGAAAGCGCGCCACGCTTTCAGGGCGTCTCCGTTCTTGCCCTGGCGCGCCAAGTGGATTGCGGCAGCGATGTCGCGGTTTGCCTGATCCAGAATTGTCTGGGCGCGCTTCACCATCGCTGCGTCCATTCGATCGCTAACAGGAGAGCCGAGCCCGGCCGGATCTGGCCAATCCTCGTGAATTCGGTCGCGTAGCGTAGCGAAGAACGCTTGGATTTCGCGGTCATGTGAACCACCCCATCCACCATGGAGGCATTCCATCGCCATGACCTCGATCAGAAAGGCTGGCTTGATAGGTTTTTCTCCGTGGCGGCTGTTTTGGTTCCAGTACTTCACCATGCGCACCAGGCCCTTCCACTCATTGCCATAAGCTTGGTGGGCCGAAACAGCCTTCTGTGCATGGATTTCGGGATTTGTTCCCATCCACTTCCCGGTTGTGTTGTTCGGGATCTCGTAGTCGTCGCCCTTTGCAAATGCGGGCACTGCATCCACGCTTACAACCCGGTAATCTGTGTTGTCGTCGGAATCGACGACGACACCAAAGTCCACACCCACAGAGCGTCCCTGTTTTTTGACGGCGCTGCTTCCATAAACGTCAACCAACGTATCGTAGAATGCGGTCAGTATCTTGTCAGGATGTTTGTCTCGATAGTGGTCCTCGTCCTTTCCAAGAACGAAGAAGATATCGACATCCTTGAGTGGTTTGGACTTGGTCCAGCGGGCGTAGCTTCCTGTCAAAAAGCTACGGTCGATCTGAAAGGCATTATCCAGATGCTCGCGAACTTCCTTCTGCCGCTTGGATGCGTTCTGCTGCTCTCTTTCGTTCAACTCCATTCGGCTCTTGAACTTTTTGAATGCGTCCGGGAGTGAAATCATGATGCCTGCCTCCAATACGCTGCCGTCGCTCCCAGACCGTTGTGTTCGATGGTGGAGCCAAGGCTTTGGCGAACCATACCGTCTGTAGATCGGGCGGTGGTCCGGTACCAACCCGGGACATCAGGTCGTCCCGGCTTTGTACGTAGCAGGAGGTCATACTTGGCGCTTGCCGGCGCAACTCCCGCTTTGCGAATTGCCCAACGAAGCTGATCGGTGTCCGTCCAGAAGTTTCCATCTCCAGCAGACCAACTGTAGTTCACGTCGATATCCCAACGCAGGATCAGTCCATTGGTTGCCGGATCGTATATCTCGAGTGTGATCTTCTCGAGGTCTTCGCTCTCCAACCATGCCTTGATTCCGCGCATATTGATTTCCGTGTCGTTCACGAAATTTGTTGGATCCATGCCACTCAGACGGATAATGTCTTTGAGGCTCTTGAGGATGTTATCGGCCACATAGGTGACAGACTGGGTGCGGGAATACGTGATGACTGTTGTCATGGTTTCAACAACCCCTCGAGATCAATTTCGAGCGTAGCACCTTGCGAGTTGTTCGCTGTGTCTTGCTTTTTGGTTTCGGTTCTGTCGCGTGCTGTGATGCGGTTGCTCTTCTGTTGCAGCGCAGATTGGACCCAACCGAGATCATCGGGTTCACATGGCAGTGAAATCGACCAATCACCTTTCAGCGGGTCAAACCCGAGCACGTCTTCGTTCGCGTCCGACCCGTCGATCGCATCGTCATCGTAAAGGCAGTAGATGCGCGTCTGCGGCCCTTCACAGCTGACAATGATTGGTGAGTTTTCGCAGGCTTTGTCCGCGATTATGCTGCTTGCAATGCCAGCGACACTGCTGAGTTCTTGCTGCGCTCCGGTATTTGTACGGGTGAGCAAGTCGCTGATGGCGGCCCATGTTGCCAATGCGTCGCGATGCGGAGAGCTTCGGAATGTTCTGCGGGTTACAGTTGCCATCACTTCCCCCGATTTGCTTTTTTGTTGGTTTGGGCTGATTTCGCGGCTGCTGCCAACTGTGACAGTGTTACCGAGCCGGGGTTCAGTGCCACCTGAGTGTTTGAGGCGAGCGCATTTGCAACGGTTTTTCGGATAGTCCTTCCGTCAAGGCCGACGAATTCGCCAGCACAGGTATCGAAGCCACGGTCCCTAGTCAGCCCTTCAATCTCAGGATAGGTGCTGCTTAGCCCCAACAGGCACTCCCGCAATATGGTCTTGCAGGCTTCCTTTCCGGGAAGGGGTACTTCAAGCACCAGATCGCATCGGGAAACGAAGGCATCGTCCACCGCTTCTGGGTAGTTACTGGTCGCCACAATCAGCAGGTTCTTGTGAGATTCTGCCAGCAGGTCGAGCTGAACCAGAACAGCGTCCGTGGCTCGATGAATGTCGACAGGGTTGGCATCGAGGCTGAGTCTGGATCGGTCGACCGCAAGTGTTTCCACTTCATCTAGCAGCACAATCGTCGGGCCTGCATTGGCAAGTTCTGAAAGTGTCTGCGCGAAGAGGTCAGTAACCGCCCGCTGCGTTTTCCCCATGGCGGAACTCGTCAAGCCATGCGCTTCAACCTCGACCAGTTGGAAGTTTCCCCCCTTGAAAGCCGCCGCTGTTCGGTTGGCCAACCCTCGCGCGAGCGACGTTTTGCCCGTCCCGGGTGCGCCAACCAACAGGAGGACGCCATGGAGTGGCAACACGGTTCGACTCATCTTTGGTCGCATTGTGAAATTCAGCACCGCTTGAGAAAGCAGGCGCTCCTTCATCTCGGCTTCGACGATGATTGAGTCCCAAAGTTCTGCCAGACTCGGATCCGGCAGTGCCGTGATCTTCTGAATTCCTTTTGGCAGGTCGCCAGCAAACGTTGCGTTCATGGCTGCTTCCTCGGTTCTTTGCCTGTTCAGCGCCTCTTCAGGCGGCTTGGCGGTTTACAAATTTGCCTTCGCTTTGGCTTCGTGTTACAATTTAGGGACAATCTGCCGCGCTTTCAAGCGTTGAAGTTTACAAAATATCAATAATATGGGTGGAATGTAAACCATCCACTGGGAGGACGTTATGATTGGCAAGCGACTCAAAGGAGCCCGAGCGGCATCTGGCCTCTCGCTCCGTGCACTTTCCGATGCCATGGAGAACAAGGTATCCGCTCAAGCCATAGGCAAGTACGAGCGCAATGAAGACATGCCCGGATCGGGCGTGCTGCTAAGTCTTGCCCGAGCACTCGACGTTTCTGTGGATTTCCTGCTCAGCGATGACGAGCTTGAGTTGGAGGGCGTGGAGTTTCGCAAGTCAGCCAGCTCGTCAGCCAAGGAGATCGCGACGATCGAAGCCAAAACGCTCAATATGGTTGAAAAGTACCTCGCCATCGAAAGCTTGCTGAATCTTTCGAGCCAGGAATGGGATGCTCCGCACGAAGCGCCTTACTGGGTAGCCGATGTTCGTGATGCAGAGGACGCGGCTCGCAACATGCGTGCCTCATGGCAGCTGGGTCACGATCCAGTTCCGATGCTTGCGGAACTCCTCGAGGAGCATGGGATTAAAGTGCTGTCTTTGGACGTTGATCGGATTGACGGGCTTGCGGCGAAAGTGCGTCGAAAAGAACAGCATTCCGCGCGCGTGATCATGATTAAGAAGAACACCTGGTCTGAGCGGAAACGCTTCAGTTTAGCTCACGAACTGGGCCACATGGTGCTCAAAGTCGCAGAAGGGTGCGATTCCGAACGCGCCGCAAATCGATTTGCTGGTGCGTTCCTTGTCCCGGCGGAAGTGCTTCGGCAGGAAATTGGTGCCCGCAGAACCGACATAAGCATCGGAGAACTCATTAGTCTGAAGGACCGGTTTGGCGTTAGCATTCAAGCTCTTTCGTATCGGTGCAAAGATTTGGAGATCATCAATCAGGCAACCTTTGTGCGCCTGTTCAAGGTCTATAAGCAACGTGGTTGGCGGGATGAGCCGTTCGAGGAGCCAAATTCCATTCCGTGGGAGCGAGAAGAACCGGACCGCTTTCAGAGGTTGTGTTTTCGTGCCCTCTCCGAGGGATTGATTGGATTGTCTCGCGCGGCTGAGCTTCTCGAAATACGAGTAAAAGAACTGGAAGAACGGTTGGACCACATGGCATAGTGCCCATGTGCAAGTTCTTGTTTCTGATACCTCCGTCCTGATCGACATTGAAAGAGCCTCGCTGACGGCGAGGCTCTTTGATCTCCCCTATGATTTTGTTGTCCCAGATATTCTTTATGAAGCGGAACTCCTCGACTGGATGGGTCCTGATCTGATCGATCTGGGTCTGAGAGTGGAAGAGCTCACTCCAGAAGAAACCACACGCGCGACTGAGCTGAAGCGGGCGAAAGCAATGCTATCGACTCCAGATGTCTTTGCGTTTTGTCTGGCGGCGGGAAGGGATTGGGTTCTACTAACCGGAGACGGTGCGCTCAGGGTTGAGGCAGAGCACCAAGAAATCGCGATGCACGGCGTCCTGTGGGTCTTCGATGAGATGGAACGTCACAAGATTTGTTCGACCGCCCTCCTCAAGTCGGGTCTCGAAGCGGTTCGTGATCATCCGAGATGCAGACTTCCCATAAGGGAAATCAATAGGCGCATCGCGCGATACTAATATGTTCTCACACTCCGGTGAAAGACAAACGTTACCAAGTTTTTCTTTGATCTAGCCTTCCGGCCTCCCCCGCTCGGCTTCGCGTGTCGCAGGGGAGAACGGCCCTTCGGTCCGTCGCGCATTCGGCCATGCGGCCTCACCGCGGCGTTGCACCCAGGCCCCCGGTTTGCCCGCCTCGCGAGCACGTCCCTCCCCGGCCGCTCCGCCGGATTGCGCTCTGGTCTGTTTTGCGGGGCAAAACGATCCCGCCGCTCCATCCGTCTCACGCGTCCGGTCTGGCCGTTTGCCTGCTCGGGTCGGGCAAACCTACCGTCAAAACACACACACATGAGTGCGGAAGCATATCCTCCGGATGGCCCCCAAATCAGCCCGCGTCAAGGATCGCAAAACTTTTCGGCGAGGGCGGGGCCCGTGGCGCGCGGCGGTCCCGTGCGTGAGCGCGCGCATGTGTCGGGTGCCGCGCGCAGAAAACTTTTGCGCCCGGCAAGCCGGCGGCTGCGCCGTCCCTGACCCGGGCAGATTCGGAAACCAGGCATTCGGCCATGCCCCCACACTCACGTGGTGGCCTAGGAACCGAACACTGGAGACCAGACATGGCTTACGACACCGCAAACACCTACGAGACCATCGAACTTTTCGGACTGACCGAGAAGGACGCACAGCTCCCGATCCCGGAAGATCATATCCTGACCGACCGCATCATCCGCGAGAGCTTCGAGGCTTTGCTCGGGCAGTTGCGCGGGACCGGGCTTGAAGCCGAAATCGAACCGCTGGCCCATGGGCTCGCAACGATCCTGCAGCGGCGCAAGGTGGCGCTTGGCAAGGAGGTCGACCGCACCGCCGACAAGATCGGCGCGCTGGCAAAATCCCACGACGGATCGGAGATCGCCGAGACCGCGATTGAGGAGGCGCAGGCGCGCTTTGTGCAGCTGCGCGAGATCGTCAGCGCCATCGAGGTGATGAGCGAGGCGGCGGCGGAATGCTACGAGATCGAAACGGGCCACGCCTTCATCCCGGCAGCGGGCTCGCGGGCGAGCGTCCGGGCGCAGGAGACCGGGGCGGTCTTCGAGGCGCGGCAGCTGCTGGAGCAGCACGACCGCGAGACCGCCGAGAAATCGAAAGTCGAGGGGGTGCCCCTGATCGTCTCAGGCGCCACCGACTGGACCGATGTCGATGTGATCTTCAACACGCTCGACAAGGTTCGCGAACGGATCAAACAGAACCGCAACCAGGAGATCTTCCTCTGCCACAAGGGTGGCAAGCACGGGGCGGAGATGATTGCGGCTCGGTGGGCCCGGGCACGCGGGGTCGCACAAGCGCGCTTCGATCCGCGGTGGTCCGCGCATGGGCGGGCGGCACCGTTCAAGTGCAACGACGAAATGCTGGACGACAAGTTCGCGGCGACGGGGGTTGTACTCTTCGGCGGCAACGGGGTCGCGCTGAACCTCGGGCAGAAGGCGGAAGCGAAAGGTCTGACGGTCATGCGGGTTGCGGATCCGGCGAAGAAGACTGCGCAGGATTGAAGAGAGGGGGTCGCGCTTGGCGCGGCTCTTTCGTCATGTCTCATGGCGCGTGCGATCGGTCACGCGTGATCGGCAGTCTGCGGCGGCCAGCACCGTTATCCCTCTACCCGGTCCGTCAGAGTGCGTCCCATCCGCATCGGTACGGGATGGGGATGGTGAGCCCCTCACGCACATCTTCAGCAGCGTAAGACGCGAGGGGTCGAGACGTCGCACATGAGGCTGAAGACCTGCACGTCCCTCGGGGCGTGTTTCGGAACATCGCATCCACGCGGGCGGGCTCCGTCAGCACCCCGGCCAGGCTCGGCGAGACGAGGACGCGGATGGTGGCTGCGGCGTGATGGCAAGGGTCATCCGAGTCTCTCCTTTTTGCTCATAGATGTGGATCGCACGGGGTCGGCCCAATCGTGCCCTCAGCTCACGCTTCGGCAAGCACAAATACGGCTTCCACGGCTAGCCGCGGACCCTCCGCATTTGCGCTTGCGACCGGCCCTCTTGCCCCCGTGCCGGGTGATCCCCATCGCAACAAGGAGAGACCCAAATGACCAACCACTACGTCGCCACCGTCCCCGTCAAGTTCACCGATACCGATGGCCAAGAGCGCACCCGTTTTCAGCGCGTGGGCGCTATGTTCCGCAACACCCGCAACGGGGACAGCTCGGAGTTCTTCAGCCTCAAGCTCGACTTCCCGGTCGCGGTCTCGGAGCTGGTGATGTTCCCGCCGAGCACGAAAGATCCCCAGGACTGAATCCTCTGACGAGGATGGGCTGCCCCAGGACGATCTTGGGGCGGCCCGATCCCTGTTCCAGGGATGCCGCGTCCGGCGATCAGATCGCCCGAGGCAACTTCACGAAGCCGCCGGCCGCTGCGCGTTCAACGGACGCACTCCCCCCGGAATGATCAGGCCGCGACAGACCGGCCAGTCAGCCTCAAGGGGGCCATCCACAAAAACAGGCAGGCCAGGGCCTCCCGGTTTTTGCGGCAGAGATTTGGCGGAGCCAAATCTGGCCCTCCTTGACCCTGCCTGTCCGCCCTGTCGGTGGGGTTTGCGCCCGCCCGCGGTTCCGTCCGAACACATGCGTGTTCGTCCAGACCCTCGGGCGGTGCTGGAGAAGGGGCCTTTGAAGCTGGAGGCTGTGCTGGTGGTGAGGGCGGCAGAGCCGCGTCCCTGCGGGCCGCGGCGTCAAGCGGACACCAAGGCTGCCTGAGCCTGAATGCGACGTAAGTATATAATTGACAGCTTGTTATATTATCGTAAGGTGGGGTCAGCCTTGGTGGAAGGTGGCAGGAAATAGGGGGTCTTTCTTCGCATGTCTCGCTCAAAACGCCTCACAGATGCGGACCGCATGGAGATCGTTCGCGAAGCCGTGGAAGGCGTTTCCACTTCAGTGCTGGCGGAACGCTTTGGCGTGTCGGTGCGGGCGATTCAGTACACGCTCAAAGCTGATGCCGAGCGCCAGACGGATGCCGCTATTCCGGTCTCAGCGGTCAGTGTGAAAGTCACGGCTGCGGAGCTTGCGGCGCTCGACGAGGTGCTGGCCGAGGCCGGAATCGAGAGCCGAGCCGAAGGGCTGCGGCGGCTCATTCAGGCGGCGGGCGGAGTGTTCGTTCCGGACGCGCAGATGGCGGCCGAGATGGCGCGCTACAGGGCCTCTCTGCACGAGGTCGGCAATGGGGTCGCGCAGATCGCCAAGCGGATGACGCAGGCCAACCGGCAGGGGCAGGGGGCTGATGGTGGGACTGGTGCCGAATTCTCGGAACTGCGCCTTGCGCAGATGCGTGGGCTGGCGCGGTTCATTCTGGATTCTGCTGACGAGATCGACCTGCTCCTGCGGCGCCGTCGCGACGCGATGCAGCTGGAGGCCACGGCCGCGCTGAGGGAGTTTGCCCATGCGGCTGAATGATGCAGTCGACGCTGTCACCGGCGAGGTCTTCCGGGATGGCTGGAGCCGGATCCGGGGCTCGATGCAGGGGCTGCATGTCGCCAAGCAGAGCCAGCTTGTGCGCGCGGCAGCCGGGCACCGTCCGGCGGTCTTCAAGGCGATCCGGGGCGGGGGTACGCATACCAAATCACAGCTCGCAAACCAGCTCGATTACCTCACCACCAAGTCCACCCATATCGTCGACTCGAGCGGGTTTCTGGATGGCAAGGCGAAGCTCGAGGCGGGTGACATCAAGGACCTGACCGAGCGCTTCGCCAAGCGGTGGGATGCGGGCTTCAAGCCCAAGCTCGGGCAGACCACCCACATGCTCATGTCCTTCCCCATCGGCACGCGTGGGGAGGATGTGCGCGACATCGCGACGGACGTGGCCGAGCGGTTCTTCCAGACTGATAAGGGGCATTTCGACTACATCATCGCGGTGCATGAGGACCGCGATCACCCCCATGCGCATCTGGTGTTGAACCGCCGGTCGCAAGAAGGCGAGTTCTTCTTTCTGGGGCGCAACCACCGCTTCAACTATGACGACTTCCGCCTCGCCATGGTCGAGGAGGCGGAAAAGTATGGTGTACGGCTGGAGGCCACGCGGCGGGTGGATCGCGGCGTCGTGCATTACCCAGCCCGCACCAGCGAGGTTTACGCCGCGAAAGACGAGGGCCGCGCGCCCCGCGAGCGGGAACGCGTTGGGACCGACCTAGCTCGGACGCTGGCGGAGATCGCCAACACCAGAACCGTCTACCATTCGCTTGCCGCGGAAGCCTCCCGGGAGGCCCGCGAGGATATCGCCGCAGCACTTTTTCGCGCAGGCGAGGTGCTCGCGCATGGCGGGCAGGTGGACCGAACAGGAGATGTGTATATGGCCGAGGATCAAAGCTTCGAGGATCTGAGAAGCCTCTATGCGGAAAAGCTCGCGCGGGTGCAGGGCATGATCGCCGAGAAGTCTGACGCGGAACGTCCCGTGCTGGAAAAACGCCTCATCGAGATCCAGACGCAGGTCCAGCACATGCAGCCTCTCGGTTTGCGATCATCCGCGCTGTCAGAGACCCCCTCGGAGGGCGGGATCTATTCCGAAGCCAATATCAACGCCAGCCAGCGCGAGCGTCTGGCAGAGCCCGATCTGAGATCGCGCATTGACGCGGCACTACACGGCACCGGGATCAGCACATCGGAAGTGGTGGCCCGGATCGAGACGGGCGCCTCAAATGCAGCGCTCGAGCATCAATGGATCGCCAATGATCTCTCCAAAGTGGCTGAGGCGCGGGATCTGAACCTCGAGCGCCGCGCCGATCTGGAACAGGCGCGCGACATTCTAAATGACGTGCATGTCGCGCTCGGCACGCTGCTGGAACGGGAAAACGTGCTGCGCCGGGATGGTGTCATGGAAGCGGAACCGGTCAGCGAGCAGTTCCATTATCATGAGGGCGCGGTCCGGGCGATGGAAGGGACAATCCGTCAGGAGATGCGCGCAGAGGGCCTGACAGCGCAGCAGATCGAGGACCGGGATTGGGAGGTTGTCTCAAGGGCGGAGCGCCGGATCGAGACGGAGCAGCGCGCGTATCTCGCGGCACACCCGGATCTGCTCGCACGCCCTGGCGATGTGATTGACCGGTCTGAGCCCTACAGGGAGACCATTACCGATGCGGCCCGCGCCCGCGAGATCACCCGCGAGGTCGACCGCATCATGGAGGGACGCGACGTCCGCACGCCCGTTGCAGATGCAGTCACGGATGACTTGCGCGCGCGCTATCCGGACATGCCGTCCCACCTCGCCCGTGGACTCGGCGCGACCTATGCCGCCGTCGTCGAGATACGCGACACGGAGGCCATCAATCAGGTCCGCCGCGAAACCGAGATGCGCGACGGGCTCGGGTCTGGCACGCGCGAAGACATCCTCGCGACCCGCGATGAAACTGCGCCGCAGTCTGACCGTGTCGACCGCCTCGCAGAAGAGTTTGCGCGTGTTCTGGATCATGAGCGGGCCGGGGAGCTGTCCGCGCCCTTCGAGACCGAGGCGGAGCGGGACGCTTTCCGAACCGAGATCGCGCGGGTGCTTGATAACCGCCAACTCGACCGGCTTACATCCGGCGATGCCGATGCGCTGGAAAAGGTTCTCGAGGACCGTCTCGACCGGCTCTATGTCGCCAAGGTCTACCTGCAATCGGATGCAGCGACGGCCAACACGGAGGCCTTGCGCCAGGTGGTCGATGATCTCGCCGATGCCGAGTATGAAAAACACCGCACCGCTGACGTGGATGGCGAGATCGAGCGGGGTCAGGTCCATTGAGCGCCGCCATGGGAAAAGCGCGGATCGCCACGGGCGTCCTGCTTGTGACGCTTGTGACCGGGGCCATGGGCTATACCATCGCCTCGGCGGTGCTGACCTACCAGGATCTCGGCTTCGGGGCCGAGATCGACTTTGCCTATATCGCGCAGAACTATCTGGCGATCCTGGACCGCCGCCCGGAGGACGCGCAATTTATTCACCTGATCATCGGCAGCTTCGCCGCTGCCGGCCTGATGCTGAGCCTCGCCCTCTCAGGGTCCGCCCTGACACGCTTTGGCCAGACCCATTGGCAGACCGCGCGCGAGATGAAGGCCAATGGCTTCTTCGGGGCGTCCGGGACCGGGTTCATCCTCGGAAAGCTGGGGCCGCCGGGCTCCCGCGCCAACTACATTTGCTCCAAGGTCTTCCCCCACGCGCTGATCGTGGCCCCCACGGGCCGCGGCAAGACCACGGGCTTTGTCATTCCGAACTTGCTGTCCTGGCAAGGCTCCGCGGTGACGCTCGATGTGAAGGGCGAGTGCTTTGAGGCCACGGCCCGGCATCGCGCAGCCCAAGGCGACAAGGTCTATCGCTTTGCCCCTACCGATTGGGAGGGCAAGCGCACGCATCGTTACAACCCGCTCCTGCGCATCTTTGAGCTGAAAGATCCCGCGCGCCAGCAGATGGAACTGCAGCTCCTGGCGACGCTTTTTCTGCAAAGTGATAATGACCGGGTGCAGGGGCTGCTCAAGGGCGGGATCGATCTCTTCGTGGCGGCAGGCCTGCTGGCGTTCCAGCGCAAGCGCCCCACCTTGGGCGAGATCTACCGCATCGCGGCCTCGGGTGGGAACAAGCAGAAGGAGTATTTCGCGCGCGGCCACGAGGTGGAGAACAGGGCCGCCAAGTTGATCTTCACCCGGCTGGCCTCGACCAACAATGACACGCTGACCTCCTATGTCTCGCTCCTGATGACCTCGGGGCTGGATCAATGGCAGAACCCGGCCATCGATGAGGCGACAGCAGTCTCGGATTTTGATTTCCGGACGATCCGCAAAAAGCCCTTCTCGGTCTATCTCGTGGTCCAGCCGCTAATGGTGAAGCCGCTCGCGCCGCTGATCCGGCTGTTTTTCTCCGACCTCCTTTCCGCCATGCAGGAAAAAGATCCCGGGTCCGACGAGCCGTGGCCCGTGATGATCATGCTCGACGAGTTCAACCGTCTCGGAAAAATGCCCATCGTGGTCGAAAGCATCGAGACCCTGCGCACTTATCGAGGTCACCTTGCCGTGGTCACCCAAACCATCCCCGCCCTCGATGAAATCTACGGCGAGAACACCCGCCGCGCCCTGCAGGGCAACGCGGGCGTGAAGCTTTACTTGACACCTTCTGATGAAAAGACCGTCGAGGAGCTGAGCAAGGCGGTCGGCAAGACCACGAAGACCGTGGTCACGCGGTCGCAATCCATCGGCAAGAACCCCTTCGAGGGCCGTAGCCAATCCACACGGACCGAGGAAAGCTCTTTGCTGCCTGAAGATGAAGCTCGCCGCCTGCCGCTTGATGAGATCGTTATGGTAATCGATGCGCAAATGCCCGTCCGGGCCAAACGGATCCAGTATTTTGACGACCGGTTGCTCAAGAAGATCCACGCGGCACAGACGGGCGAGTTGCCGTTTCCAGAGCCTGGGGGAGGGGGGCCGCAGGGTGAACTGCCGCTGAGTATGCGCGCCATGCCGATGACTCCGCCTTCAAACGGACCAGGTGGGTCTGACGCCGTTGTGGAGACCGCACACCAAGATGCTGGCAGCCAAACGTCAAAGCAAACCGACGTCGCTCCAAAAAAGACCGCGCCTGTCGTTCAAACCGTTATCGCCGAGGAACAGCGCCAGATGGAGATGGATTTTGGAAGCCAGGTCGCCGATGCAGAGGCAGCGAGCGTAGCTGATGAGGCGCAGATGCGCTCTGCAGTCGATGGCTTGGACGACATGGAAGCGATGCTGCGAGAGGAGGATGGTGAAAGGCTGGTTGCGCGATAGGGTGGCGGGCATGGCGACCTGCGCGTAGCTTCCGTAACGCTGAATGTCACAAACGATGCTTTTTGACGCCGAAAAAAGGGGCTGGTTTGCATGACCGTTCGATCTTTCGCTCGGAACGTCGTGGGCAGGGTCCAGCCATCTCCACCTTGTTCAGATCATGCCCCGAGACGGCGCAGCCGCTTGTCGATCTCGGCGGGGGGTAGGAAGACCGCCTCATCCGCCCGCCAGATTTGCAGGGCGGAGACAAGAAGCCCGACATCGCAGGCTTCGGCGGCGTGCAGCTCGTCGATGATCCAGAGGACGCCATGAACGCGCACCGCGCGAGCGGTGGCGACCTTGCGTAGAAGGTTGTCGCCGGTCAGGAGGATGCCGTTTTCCTGGCAGGTTGTCGTCACGAGGGCGAAGCAATCATTGGCCGACAGGCGGCTATGTTCCCGCTTTAGAGCGAAAACCCGCGCGACTTCTTCCCCCGGCAGATCGTAGGTGGCGAGGCCACCGTCTTCGAGCATCCGCCATTCCTGCGCTGTGAAATCGAGCAGCTCCTCCTCACGGATGGGCAGGGGCACGATGAAGCGATAGGGCAGCCGCAGCAGGACGTGCAGCAACTCTCCCTTCTTCAAGTCGATCAGACAGGACGCATCATTGACGACAACCCAGGTCACTGGTCACGAGGCCCCCTGATGTCGCGTTCGACAACGCTCAAGGGGAGCCCGAGCATCTGCGCCGCCCGCACGGGGGAAATCATCTCCTCGCCGAGCGCGCGCCAGACGAGGCGCTCGAAGCGCTGCGGCTTCTCGAAGGCCGCAAAGCCCTCGCCTGGACCGATAGGCTCCGGCTCCTCGCGCCGCCAGCTTCGCGCATAGGTCTTGAACGCATATTCCACAGCGCTCTTCGACAGGATGCCCACCTGGCCGAGCCGCACGAGCATCGCGGCGGCGGAGACGCCATAGGTGCGCTTGAGCCGCATGATCTCTATCCAGGTCATGCCGTGACGGTTTCGGCCAGCTTCCTCTTCCAGATGCTCACGCGGAATGAGGAACGCCCCCGCGAAGCGGTGCATCGAGGGCTCCTTTTTCAGTGCGGCATTGCCGGTTTCGGTGATGATCCGGTGCGCGAGTTCGTGGGCGAGGTTGAAGCGCTTGCGTTCGACATTGGTGTGCCGCGAGACGACGATCACCTCAGTCGGTGCGCCCTCCGCCCGTTCGACATGACAGGCCAGCCCGTTGATGCGTTCCGGGAGATCGGCCTCGATGACCTTGAGTCCCTTGTCTTCGAGCAGGGCGGTCATACTCGGGATCGGGTCGATCCCAAGCTGCCACTCGCGCCGCACGTCCCGCGCCTTGGCGTCGATGGCCTCTTCATCGGCCACCATGTCCACGCGCAGCGCGGCGAAGGGGTCTTCAGCGGGGTGCATATCGAGGATGTCCTCGATGGCGAGATAGTCTTCGAGCTTCTCGATGACGATGGATTCCGCCATCGCGCGATCCTGCGCCGAGGCGGTCGAGTTCTTTCGCCACTCGACGCTTTCCAGAGCTTCGACCTGACCGCCGAGCAGGAAGTCCAGTGACACGCCGAGCGCCTTGCCGAGGCCGACCAGCACTGACGAGGACGGCATCATCTTGTCCGCCTCGTATTTGCTGATGGCCTGCGCTGACACGCTTGGGGTTACGCGCTCCGCGAGCGCTTGCATGGATAGACCCGCCCGCTTGCGGGCAAGCCTGAGTCTTTGTCCGAACATGATCCTCTCCCGGCGGTTATTGTTGTGGTTGATAAACGCCGTTTCTTCCTGTATATTTAAACATAAGGTTGTCGCATCGTCAACCGAAATCGACACGTGAGGCTTGAAATGTCTAAGAAAAATCAGCATGTTGTGCCGCATGAAAGCGGTTGGGCAGTGAAGGGGGCGGGTAACTCCCGCGCGTCTTCCGTCCACGGCACGCAGCGCGAGGCCATCACAGCCGCGCGGGAATCCGCCATTCGTCAGGGCAGCGAGATGCTGATCCACGGCGAGAACGGTCGCATCCGCGAGCGCAACACCTATGGCAAGGACCCGTATCCGCCGAAAGGCTGAAGGGCATAAGCGGAATGGATGTCAGGATGAGCAACGGTGGGAACAACAGGCAGATACGTCGCATCCTCTCCATCGACGGGGGCGGGATTAAGGGCACGATGCCCGCTGCATTCCTCGCGGGGCTCGAGGAGGATCTGGGCCAGCCCATTGGGCGCTATTTCGATCTCATCGCGGGCACATCGACGGGTGGCATCATCGCACTCGGCCTTGGCCTCGGCCGCACGGCAAAGGAACTGCTCGAGCTTTACGAGCGTCGCGGGCCTGTCATCTTCGGTCAGGACAATGCGGATGATGAACCGCTGGGGAGGATACGGCAGGCATGGCGCACCCTCACCGCCACAGGTCGGCACGTAGTCGGTCCAAAGCACGATGCGGCAATTCTTGCTCGTGAACTCAAGGCCGTTCTCAACAACGATCTGATCGGGCAATCACAGACCCGGTTGGTGATCCCGGCGTGGGATGCCGATCTCCGCAGCCCTTATATCTACAAGACCGCGCATCACACACGCCTGCAAACCGATTATCGCAAGACTGCGCTTGATGCCGCCCTGGCTACGGCAGCGGCACCTACGTATTTCAAGCGACATCGCACTGCTGATGATATTGGCCTGACCGATGGCGGGACATGGGCCAACAATCCCACAGCCATTGCTGTCGTCGAAGCCATCACTCTTCTGGGGTGGCATCCGTCAGACCTGCGCATTCTGAGCCTGGGGTGTCTGGACGAAGTCTACATGCTGCCCGAAAGTCCAGGGTTTGCCGGACTCGGCCTCAAAGTCCTCAACCTTTACGCGGATGGGCAATCACATGGCGCCCTCGGCATGGCAAAACTTCTGACGGGACACCCTTACGATGGGGATCGCATCTACCGCATTTCGCCGTCTGTCCCGAGCGGGTTTTTTACCTTGGATGACACCACGAAGATCGGCCGCCTCAAGGGCCTCGGTATGTCAGAAGCCCGAAAAGCAAAGCCCCACCTGACCCCGATCTTTTTCACCCAGCCTGCCGATACCTTCGTGCCGGTCTATCAACTCAAGGAGAAAGCGGCATGAATCAGATGTTGCGACAGCCGCTGACCGACAGTGATATTCGGCGGCGCACGCAGATATTCACCATCCTGGACGAGATAGGCGAGGATCTGGACCTCACCGAAACCCAGTTTGATCGTGCGCGCCAGAGCTATGGTGCCGTCGGAGACTGGCTGTCCGGTTCAACTGATCCCCTACTCGTCAGTGTTCTGGTCTATCTCCAAGGGTCCAGTGCGCTTGGAACGGCCGTGAAGCCAATCGGGCGGCGGGAATTCGATGTCGATCTGATCTGCTTTTGTGCAGGTATCGCGTCCGGCATCTCACCAGCGACCCTGAAGGCGGCGGTTGGAAACCGGCTCAAGGAACACGCCACCTATGTGCGCCTTCTCGAAGAAAAAAAGCGTTGTTGGCGTCTCAACTATGCGGGGGACTTCCACCTCGACCTATCCCCGACGATAGCAAACCCGGTCTGCGGCAACCGGGGCGAATTGGTGCCCGACCGGGCTCTGAAGGAATGGCATCCGACAAACCCGCGGGCCTACAAGACCCTGTTCGATGAGCGCGCCGCACTCCGGCCTACCTTTGTGGGCAAGTTTATCGCCATGCAGCGGGACGAGGCGACGGTGGAGCCGTTCCCCGTCCGAGAAGCAGTGAAAGGCATCCTGCGCCGCATCGTGCAATTGCTCAAACGGCACCGCGACGTTTTTTATCAGAACAACACGCAAGACGTGGCCCCGATTTCCGTTATCATTACCACCCTTGCGATGCAGTCCTATGCCTATTGCGTGCGCAACCACGTCTTCCATGACGAAATGGATCTGTTGGTCGAAACGATCCGGATGATGCCGCACTTCATCGACCGCCCCATTCTGGACGGACGGCGGGGCTATGCCATCCTGAACGAGACAACCAACGGGGAAAACTTCGCCGACAATTGGAACAAGGATGAACGCCGGGCACCAGCATTCTATGCGTGGCACGCACAAGCTCTGTCCGACTTTGAAGTCCTTCGCGATGCTGTTGGTCAGGACCGTGTGTCATTGAACATGGAGCGTTCGTTTGGTTCCGGTGTCACCGGACGGGTTCTCGGCAACCGCGTCAATGCGGTGTCGGATGGTCGCAAATCGGGTCTGCTTTCTGTCGCACCTGTGGTCGGGCTGACGACATCGAAGGTCGCAGCATCAACGACCGTGCCCACAAATACGTTCTTCGGTGATTGATGATAGGACGAGGCGGGCAATACGACCTGACCCTGTCGCAGCAGCTGCTGTTCCTGAAGGCAAGCCCGGCTATCAGTGGTGTGGGGCAGGTCCGCGCAAACAAATTGACATGGCAAGAGCCTATACAACCGACCGCCTTGGCGCGCTCCTACCTTGCCACGATCACGCTTCAGCCGGGTCAAACGCCCGGTGTTCAGATAGACGACCCGGATCTGGAGTTGCTGGCGGCAGGGCGTCCTTTTCCTCACGTCTACAGAGATCCGCTGCGCCTTTGTCTTTATCTTCCAGGTGCCAGGGAATGGGACGCGCGGAAGCGGATCGACCAAACCATCATTCCGTGGACTTACCTTTGGCTCTATTATTTCGAAGATTGGCTTTGGTCAGACGACTGGAAAGGTGAAGGGCAACACCCCGGCGAAGAGCCTGAGCCAGTTGGCAATCGGGCGATGCGCAGGGCCGTGGCACGGTGCTAAAATTGTCGATTCCGCTTGTGGCAGAAACGGTCGTGTTTGGCCACGTGCCTTGTGTCGCGAGGGATCAACCGTTTAGCAATGACAAAAACCCGCGGCGAAACCTTTGCAGTTTTGGCAAGTTTTTGGCACCTGGCTGTCACCGCCTGCCCAACCTACCAAGTCTCGAAAGCTGTGCCAGCATTCGGGCGCCTGTTCCGGTTGCGTCACCCGGACGAGCCGCAGTTGGCCCTCCAGCAGTATTTGGCCGGCTCGGCAAGGCTTGCACGCCGAAGAATTGTCGCGCTCGAAGGGCTGCGTATTCAGCCCCAGTTGCGCCACCGATGGCATAGCGATTGTAAACTTGTTGGCTACCTGCAAGCCCTCTGGCGAAGGCATAGCTTCCCCCGAACCCGGCTGAGAGTGCTGGCATCATGATGTTTCCGGAAATCGCCCGAACCAAGAAAGGCGTTGCTATGATGAAACCCTTTGCCATCAGCACCATCATGAAAAATGGGATAAGGGCCCCTATGTTCGAGGCTCCCTCCGGGTCGCCAAGTTCGGCAAGAAGCGCCCGAGAGACCCCCGTGATCGTCGCGAACACTCCGGCGACGACGATCGGATACATCGCGAATGAAATGAGCGCGGATAACCAGCGCGCGAAATAATCCTTGGTCACCTCGAACAGGGTCAAGAAGATCATCACTGGCGCAATGCCAATTAGCAGAGCGATCATGAGCCGGGACGCCACAACAATGAACGCCGCCAACCCGCCAAGAATCGAGAGCAGCAGAACCCCAAGTGTGTCAAGCAAGGCACCCGCCATCCAGTTCAGCTCAGATCCCGCAGCATTCAGATAGTCCCCGAGCGCTGCAATCAGTTCGTCAAATTCCTCTGCAAAGGTACCGGACGGACCAGGTGATCCGCCGCCGACAGAAGCCACAAGTGCCCCGGCAATGCTGTCAATTCCGTTCAGTATTGCTGAGGCAAGCGCATTGAACTGGACCCAGTTGGCCGCGAAGACCCCTATAAGTCCGACCTTCACGGCCAGCCAAAAGGCAGTTCGGCCGTCCATGGCGCGATATTGGTAGATCATGTTGATGAAGACCAGAATGACAACTAGTGTTGTGCCCAGAACCAGCAACGTGCCGACCGTTGCTGCGACCGCACCAAACTGAGTTTCGGCAGCGGTATCTAGATACCCTTCGGACGTTTCCACGAAGTAGGTGACGACACTCATGGATTGCTACCAGTTGACAGCTGCTACGCAGATTGGCATGGCGGCGCGGCGCAGTTCATTTGCCTGTCGTCGGTATTCGGACGTCGCTTCGACAACGTCCCAGTATTTAGATGAAGCATAGCGCTCTGTGTAGAAGCGTACGGCGTCCTCCCAAGTTGGATACCGTGTGGGACAGTCGCAGTTTTGCGAGTCTACGACGCGCTCCATGCTTTGAGCCCGATATATCTGTTGGATCAAAAGGCGCTTATAGGATTCGCGCACATTGATGTTCTGCATCCACTTCGGCTCAGGTGGCTGGTCTGGGCAAACATTTGGGTGGTTGTCGAGCGTCGGGATCAGGTTCCGCTCGGCTACGCCAGCAGTTGTGCCAAAGATCAAGAGCAGGCCAGCGACTGCAATAGCCCGTGTCATTCCGATGCCGCCTTCATTGTACCAGTCTCACGCTTCAAGAAAGTGGTGTAGCCGTAGTCGCCGGCTTCGGCGGTGATAACCTCCCACCCTTCCGCGCCGCGCTCATTCAAAGCACGTCGCACCTCGTCGTAGTCCTCTTGCTTCTTCACCGGAAAGAACAGGATGTCATATTCAAAGGTTTTCATGAGGAAGCTCCAATCTCAGTTGCGCCGGGGAGGTAGAATTCGGTGATGCCGCGTTTGCCGTCATGGCGACCGGCCTGGATGATCACGTCAATGGAATTTTCGATGTACTGGATCATGTCGGCATAGGTCATCGGGATTTCGGTCTTGAGTGCAGCGATCGCGAGCCGCTGCACGGCCAATTGCGGGGTTTCGGCATGCAGCGTGGTCATGGACCCGCCATGGCCGGTGTTGATGGCTTCCAGAAAGGTCATGGCCTCCTTGCCGCGCACCTCGCCCAGGATGATCCGATCGGGGCGCATGCGGAGCGTCGCAGTGAGAAGCACATCGGCGGTTTGGAACTCCGCGTCGCGATTGGCGATGAGGGTCACGACATTGGGCTGGGTCGGCAGAAGCTCGGAGGCTTCCTCAATGGTGACGATGCGTTCCTCGGCCGGTACGTGAGAGAGGATCTTGCGCGCGGCGACGGTCTTGCCGGTGGAGGTGCCACCCGAGACGATCATGTTGAGTTTGTTCTCGACGCAGAAGGCCAGCGCATCATCGATCAAACCCGCGGCCACCACTGCGCGCAAGGCGCGCTTTTTTTCGACGCGCAGGTCTTCGAGCTTGCGCTCTTTTCCGTAGAGGAAATCGAGCGCAATGCCCTCGAGTGGCAGGCTTGAGAAGAACCGCAGGTTGATCGACATGGCCGAGAGCACGGCCGGCGGGGTGATGACCTGTGCGCGGATCGGGCGACCCTTGTAGGTGATCGAGACCGAGACGATCGGGCGGTCCTTGCTCATCGTTGTATTGGCCGAGGAGGCGATCTGATTGCCCAGGTCCCTGACCTGAACGCCCGTCAGCCTCTGGTCCAGCGCGCGCATGAAGTGATCCCCCTGGAATTCGCCCCAACAGGTCCCGTCGGGATTGATGCAGATCTCGATGACATCGTCGCGGGCGGCGGCGTCGATCCGGTCGAGCGAGGTTTCGAGATAGCTCAGCGACATGGGCTCAGAATATCTCCAGATCGCGGTCGACCATGACCGTGACGCGGGCGCCCTGGTCGACATAGATGACGGGGCCGATTGAGAGATAGTCGCCGATGACGCTGTCCGTCGCATCGGCCAGATCATCGCCAACGTCTTCGAGAACGTCGGCGGCAGTCTCGTCCTGGACCTCGGAGGCGGCGGCACTTGGCGCAGCCGAAATCAGCGAGATCAGGGCGGCCGACCCGAAACGCTCGGCGAAGCGTGTGTCCACGAAACCCGTGACGCCGGAGCGACCCAGTTCATCGCCCCCGAAGGAGCTGATCTGGACGGTCTGGTTGTCGGGCAGGATGATCCGGTCCCAGGCGATGGTCACGCGGCGCTGCGCGATATCGACGCCGGCGCGGTAGCGCCCGATGAGACGGGATCCGCGGGGGATCAAGAGGCGCGCGCCATCGACGCTGTAGACATCCTCGGACACCACGGCACGGGTCTGACCGGGCAGGGAGCTGTCGAGGGCGGTTTCCATGACGGCCTGGATCATGGTGCCCTGGATGATGGTGTTGGAGGGATTGGCGATCACCTCGGCCTGCGTCACGGTGGAGGGCAACGCACCGTTCAGCACGAAATCCGTCACCTCGCCAAAAGTGCGTTCGGTCAGAGCCGTTTCATTCGCTCCGGAGGCACCGCCAAAAGCTATGGTGGGCGAGGTGGTGCGCCGCTCCTGGAAGGCGCGTTCCTCCGCGGCGCGGCGCTCCAGCTCGGCCATGCGCCGGGCTTCTTCTTCGCGGCGCAGTCGCTCTTGCTCGCGTGCGAGCAGCTCATCTTCCGTGGGGCCTGCTGGGGCGGGTTGGGGCCGGCTGGCTTCGAGTTGGGCCAGTTCCAGATCCATGCGGAGTTGCTCAAGGCTGCGATCCCGCGCCGTCAGTTCGTCCTGGAATCGTTGCTGTGCGGCTTCCGAGGCGGCTTGCAGCGCCGCGATCTGAGCGGTCAGCGCGTCGATCGCCTCTGCGGCGGCGGTGTCTTCCTCGACGACCGGTTCGGGGGCGTTGCGCAATTCCTCGATCTGGGCCTGCAGGGCGGTGATCTGCGCCAGAAGCTCCGCGTTGGGCTCGACGGGGTCTGGTCCGACGAACACAACCTCGGGCTCGGGCGGGGGCAAGGTCTCGATGGCACCAAAGCCGTCCCCCTCGCTTTGAAAAACATCCGGGGTGGCCGTCGGCAATGCTTCCTCTTCGTCGGGCTGTGAGAGGAGATAAAGCAGGGCACCACCCGCGCCGATGACGATGACCACGATCAGCGCGAGAAGGGGCGACCGGCGCTGCACCGCCGCTGTGGGCGCGCGGGCACTGCCTTTCTCAAGGGCGGCGAGGCGTTTTTCCAGCTCGGTGTTCCCGGTATCGCTCATGAGGCGGCCTCCGCGGGCGGGATCGCCTCGATGCAGACCACCTCTTCGCCAAGTCGCAGGACCCATTGACGGTTCACGCCGCTGACGCGGATCACGCCGTCTTCAGGGGTTTGCGTGTTGACCGTGCGTTCACGGCCGCCCGCGTAGCGGAAGATCGCGGGCACAGGCGCGTTTCTTGGAAAGGCGAAATACGTGAACGTCCCGTCATCCCAGATGCGCGTTGGCGTGAACTCGGTCCGCGCGCTGGCGCCATAATTGTAGTTCGGCGCTTGGGCGGCGATGGCCCGGGTCGGGCGCGCATCGTCCTCCGGATAGCGGAACTGCACCACGTAGAAGGTCGGGCTGCGGACCTCCTCGACGTTGAAGTAGTAGCTCCGGCGGTTCGTATAGACTGTCACATTGGTATGCACCCCGCGCGCCACAGGCTTGATCGCGAAGGCCTGACCGCCCGGGACGCCGTCGATCTCGAAGCCCTCGGTGTCGCCCGCGATGATCGAGCGGATGCTTTCGCCCTCGCCGAACTCGATGGTGGTCACATGGGTGAGCGAAACGCTGAGACGGTAGACCTGACCCTCCTGGTAGGTGGCCAAGCGCACTCGGCTGTCGTTGGGACCGCCACGCGGGATGGCTTCGGCAGAGGCGAGGCCGGGCAACAGGGCAATGACAAAAATAAGCGATCTCATAAACAACAACGTCAGTTCTCCAATCTGTCGGAGCGGATGGAATATTCGAGGACGGTGAAGCCGAATGGATTGGTCCAGACCTCATCGATGGAGCGGCGGGTCTCCGGGCGGAACTCGAAGAGAAGCGTCGCAGTGAAGAGGCCGGTCTGGATGCCGTTAATGGACGTCAGGCGCTTGCGCAGGCGGACCGTCGCGCGGTTGGTTCCGATCCGGTTGATGCTGAGGATTTCCACGTCGAGCCGAGCATTGGGGCCATAGACCGTCGGCGGGTAATTCTCGTTGGCGCTGTTCCAGATCTGGCGCAGCCCGCTCTCGGCGGCCCCATCCGAGCGGCGCAGGACGCTGCGGATGCGCAAATCGTTGTCGAGCTGATTGTAGACCTCACGATCGGTCACATAGCGGAAGACCTCCGCCTCGATGATCGCCTGGTTGGCGGTGACCGAGGAAGCGCCCACCGAGGCCTCGGGGAGTGCAAAGCCGGTGGCGGGATCATAGGGGACAACGACGGGGGGCGGATCGACATCGAGGATCGAGACAGCTGCCGCGCTCAGACAGCCGATGATGCCGAAGACAAGGCCTATCAGGCCAAGACGCTGCCAAAGCCGTTCACGGCGCAGGGCACCATAGACCAGTTCTTCCTCGATGATTTCTTGTTCAGTCGCCACCCGTCATGCCCCCACGATCAGTCTGCCCGGAGGTCTGGCAAGGTGAAATCCATGAAGCGCTGCTCTTCGGCGATGGTGGCGGCATCGATCACGCCGCCCGTGCCATCGCCCACCGTTTGAATCGCTTCCAGCTGCCACATTGCCACGAGGGCGATGGCCAATTCAGCTGTCACGCGCGTGTTGAGATCGACGCTTTGCTTGAGCTCTTCCATGTCGTCGATGAGCCCGACAAGGCGGTCTACCCGCTCGAGCGACTGGCCGGCATCTTCATAGCTGTTCTGGGCGGCGGCTGAGACGAGTGCGCCGGTTGTTGCCTGCGTGGCCACACGGTTGGCCCCGGGATTGCCGCTGGTGGCCATTTCCGAGAGCGTGTCTTCATCGAAGCCGAGATCGGCCAGCACCCGGTCCATCTGGGTTTCGATCTCGCCTGCGCCAGAACCGGATAGGCCCGAGAAATCCCCAGTCTTGATCGCGTCAATCGTGGCGAGGATGTCCCCGAACTCTTGGTCGAGCAGACCGTTCAACTCGTCTTCCATTTCCGTCCGGATGATTTCTGGAAGCTCGGCAAGGCGGGTCAACGCTTCATAGGTTCTTTGCAGCTCCGCGAGTTGATCCGTGAGTGTGGCAAGCTGTTCGCGGAGCTGCGTCAGCTGCTCGTTTTGCAGGATCTCGTCTTCGATCATCTGCCGCAACTGCTGGATGTTTTGCGCGATGTTCTGGGTGTCGACGACCGGTACACCTTGTGCTGCGGCAGGGGGTAGGGCGCTGAACTGCAAGCCAACGCCAAGTGTCGTGGCCAAAGCTGTCCTCAAGAGCAGATGTCCCATCATTCAATCTCCCTGATCGTGAATTCCATGAACGCGCCTTCGGCCATGCGGGCGCTGGCCTGGGCCAGCTCCTCGGCAGAGAGGACGCGGGTGTGTGCCGCCTGAAGCCGGATGCGTGCAGCGACGAGGCGCACGAGTTCGGCGCGGGCATAAGTGTTGAGCGCGACGCTCTCCTGCACGTCCTCGGTTTCGGAAATCCTTTCGACGATATCCGCAATACGCAGCGCGGCCTGACGGATCGCGACAGGCGAGTTGTTGCCATAGACCGCCGCGCCGTGCCCCGTGATCGAGAGGTTGGCATTCGCCAGAAGTGCGGGGTCTATGGTGCCGAGCGCTTCGATCCCGCCGATGCGGCTCAGGTAGAGATTGTAGCGTTCGGGGATGACCTGAACGTAGTGCTGGGTTTCGGCAAAGGGCGGCACCCCACCATATTCGAACACGCGACCGGGTCCGGCATTATAAGCCGCCAGTGCGTTGATGATATTGCCATCGAAGGTATTGAGCTGGGTCGCGAGATAGCGCGCGCCGCCATGCACCTGAAGGTAGGGGCTGTCATAGTATTCCGGGTTGATGCCCAGATCGCTGGCCGTCCCAGGCATGATCTGGGTGAGACCATAGGCGCCGACGGGAGACCGTGCCCCAATCGTAAACCGGCTTTCCTGCCAGATCAGCGCTTGCAGCAACGCGCGCCACTGGACGGGCGAGAGCCCTGCGCGGCCAACACCCGCAAAGCCGCTGGTCTCCTGGGCCACGCGGATGATGAGCTGCTCGATGTTTTCTGCCGCATCCCCGAACAGTTGCGCGCCGCCGGGATTGGGGTCGATCTCGGCACTTCCATAGACCGCTTCGACCGAGCGGTCTGGATCGCCGTTACCGTCCTCAAGCCCCAAGACCATCGCGGGCAGGCCCTGACCGCCGAAGCTGGTCTGGGCATCGAGGATGCGTCGGAGGGTTTCCAGCTGCTCCCGTTCGATCTCGGCGATGAGTTCGCGCACTGCAAGCTTGTGGGCCTGAACAGCCAAGTCTGCCTCGCGATCGCCGGTCTCGACGATGTCACGCGCTGTCAGCCCACTGTCATTGGTCGGCACGCCTTGAGACAAGGCGAGACCGGGCAGCAGGCAAAACGCGAGGATATGAGGCAGGCTAGACTTCAACGTCGCCCTCCGGCGCGCCGAGCGGTGCGAAGTGGCAATCCTGGGCTGTCGCTGCCGTCGAGGCGAGAAAGGAAAAGCAATTGGCCTGCGGCTCCCGATACTGGGTGCAGGAGGCCAGCGCGCCGAGCGCAGCCAAAGCGATAAGAATACGGATCATGAAAGCCTCCAAAAATCTGGGCGGTCGCGGTAATCGGTGCCGACAAGCGCTTCGCCCTTTTCCATGCCGCCAAGGATCGTGAGATTGGGCCCAAGGGCGCTCAGATCGGCATCGACGACGATTGAGCCCTGATCGTCGCGGATCAGTGCGAGGCGGCTGTTGCTGCCCGTGTTGAGAAGGACGTCGAGCTCCTTCTCCGTGAGGTTCAGCATCGCGTAGTCCGAGGCATTGGCGCGGATATTGGGCAGCAGGATCTGCGTCGGAACGGCTTCGACAATGGTCTTGCCGGTCCGGGTGCGCTCAAGCTGGCTGGCATATTGCGTCATCATCACCGCGACGGTGTTCTGCTTGCGCGCAGTCACGAGCCAGTTCGACAACCGTTCGGCGAAATATGCGTTGTCGAGCGCCTTCCAGGCCTCGTCGATCACGATGATGGTGCGGCGGCGGTCCTCGATCTCGCGCTCGACCCGGCGGAAAAGATAGGACAGGACCGCCATCCGTTCCTTGTCGGCCTCGCTGTCGAGAATGCCGGTCAGATCGAAGCCCACGACATCGCCCTTGAGCGAGAACGTGTCCTCGAGGCTCTGCCCGAAGATCCAGCCGTAGCGGCCGTCTTCGGTCCACTCGAGCAGGCGCTGGTGCAGATCGCCGCCATCATCGGTGGACACAAACAGCGATGCGAAATCCCGCCAGTTCCGCAGGGCCGGATTGGTGGCCTGGGCATTCTGGCGCACGACCTCCTGGATGCGGTTGGTCTGCGCCGGGGTCAGGGGCTTGTCGGCGCGGTAGAGCAGGGTTGTGAGCCAATCCGAGAGCCAGGCGGTGCCGCGCGCATCGGTCTCTGTCCAGAGCGGGTTGAGACCCGTGGGCTGGCCGGCTTTCAGGGAGGCGTAGCGCCCGCCATTGGCGCGCACCGCCATCTCCATGCCAAGACGGTAATCGAAGACGAAGATACGCGCCCCTGCGCGACGGGCCTGGGTCATCAGAAAGGCCGACAGCACCGATTTGCCGGACCCGGGCCGCCCCATGATCAGGGTATGGCCGCTGGTCGGTTCTTTGTCGGGCGATCCCTGCTCGTGATAGGAAAACCGGTAGGCGCTCTGCTCCGGCGTGGGCAAATATGTGACGACCCGGCCCCAGGGGGTAAGTGCTGCAGGTTTGCCGAGCTGTGTCCGGTGGAAGGCCGCAAAATCCGCGAAGTTGCGGTTGGTGACGGCGCTGGCGCGGACGCGCTTGGGTTGGTTTCCGGGATGCTTGCTGAGGTAATGCGCCTTGGCCGCGACCCGCTCGCCAATCATCTTCACGCCTTCGGTTGCGGCGGCGTTCACGATCTCGGCGCTGAGGGTTTGCAGTTCTTCGAGCGTGTCGCAAAAGAGCGTCACGACCATGTGATGCTCGCCGAAGCTTTGGCGCTTGGCCTCGAGATCATCGGCGGCGATGTCGAGGGCTTCCAGGAGCGAGAGGGCTGCGTCCTGGCTGGCCTGCATCTGGCGCTTTTGCCGCTTGATGCGGCCCGCCATGAGGTTCGAATTGATCGGCGTGAAGGAGTGCGTCACGATCATGTCGACCGGCAGGTTCAGCATGTCGAACATGGTGCAGGAGGTGCCTTCCGAGTATTCTCCGATGGTGAAGCTCTTGCCGTAGCGGTGGCCCACGACGCCCTCGGAAAGCTCGAAATGGTCGCCGTGAAACGTCACGCGGGTATTGGCGACGTTGAAGGACAGAAAGCCGTAGGTGTTGGCCGGGTAGAGCGGCAGCTCGGTGCCCGTGTTGAGCGCGCCCAAAAATCCCACCAACTCTCCCGATCCGGCTGACAGCAGGCGCGGCTTGAGCTCGGTAAGCCCCGAGAGGAAGACGTTCACGGCCTCACCTAGGCGCTGCAGGCGTTTGCGGGTCTCCTCTTTCAGTCGGTCCGGCGCGCTGCGGCTCAGGAACGGCAGGAGGCTTTTCGGAGGCGGGCGGTGAATGACGGTGAGCGTCAGTGTTTTGTCGCGGAGCCCGCTGGTCTCGAGTTTCGCGCTCCAGCGCCGGTCCACCTCGCCCGCGAAGCTGTCCTCACGGATGGGGTCGAGATCAGGTTTGATGGCCTTGGAGACCTTGTGGACGTAATAGCTGAACTCCGGCCCCAGCTGCGCGACGATGCGGGCAAAAAGCGCCGTCACCTTGTCGAGATAGGCATCGTCCGTCGTGTAGCTGTTGATCCCCTCGAGCCGGATGCAGCGGAAGAGTTCGTTCACCCGGGTCCGCACGGTCTGGTCGTCGACGAGGCTCACATAGGGCAGCATATGCGCGAGGCGGGTCTCGCGCGCATACCAGTCCGGCGTCATCGTGCGGAGGTCGAGCGCCGCATCACGGGCTTCATCACGGGGCATAGCTGTCCCCGTCGTGGATGGACCGGTTGCGCGTGGGTGGCGTTTCCTGCAGCGCCGTCATCATCACGTCGATGAAACGCGGGTCCCAATCCGCGGCCTTCCAAAGCACCGGATAGAGCAGGGCGGCGACACCCAGCACTGCGATGTGCTGGACCCAGACGAACAAGAGCACCGAGCCAAAGAGCCAGACCATAGCGTACATGATGGGCAGGCCCAGAAGCTTGGGCGGGCGCACGAGGCCCAGAAAGAGAGGCGCGCGCTCAGCCACCGGCAAAGACCGCGGCAACGATGGTGGGGGCAGCGGCAACACCGGCGATCCCGACAAGCACCCAAAGCGCCTGGCGCAGATCGATGATGTTGAAGAACCAGCTCAAGAAAACGCCGAGGACCGCGAGTGTGGCGATGACCACACCTAGAGGGCCGGTCAGCGCATCGACAATGCCCTGCAACAAGCTTTGGATCGGGGAGAGGTCGATGCTCTGGGCGAGGGCGGGCTCGGCAATCAGCAGGAATAGCGCCAGCGAGGCGACAAAGAGGTTTGAAATCGGTCTCATGAATTTGATCCTTCCAATCGGGCCACGACGGCCATGACGCGGGCCACGTGGTTCTGGGTTTCTCGGTAGGGGGGAATGCCGCCATACTGGCGCACAGCATCCGGGCCGGCATTGTAGGCTGCCAGGGCAAGACGCGGATGGCCGAACGTCTCCAGCATTGTCGCAAGGTATCGGGCGGAGCCATCGAGATTCTGCAGCGGATCACGCGGGTCGACGCCAAGGTCGCGTGCAGTCGCTGGCATCAACTGGCCGAGACCGATAGCGCCCGCAGTTGAGATTGCATCCTGCCGGTAGGCGCTCTCCACTTCGATATTGGCGCGGTAGAGGCTCAGCCAATCCGTGACGGACAGTCCTGCGCGGCGCAAACCGGGATGGCCGGCATAACGCAGGGCTGTTGCCTCGATGCCCGAGAGAACGTCTGCGCGGGGCAGGGGTGCTGGCTGGGCGAGTGCTGCAAACCTCAGTGCGTCAGGCTCGAGCGCTGCTTCAGTGTCACCAAGAATGGCCAAACCATCGGACGCCGATCCCTGACCAACGCCGTCGTTGTAGTTCCGGGCAAAACTGCTCTGAGACCGGGATGAGGTCAGAGAGCCGTCGCTCTCCATGACCAGGACCATTTGCGCTGAGGCTGGCGCGGCGACCAGCCAGAGACAGACGAGGTTAGCTGCCAGTGCCCAAGTCTGACGGGGCTTTTTCTGGCGGGGCGAGTTTATGCGTGCGGCTTGTACCCGCCTCAAGCGGCAGGTCGACATGCGCAAAGCCAAGGCCAATGAAGAAAGACACCACGCCGGAGATCGTCTTGAACTCGCGGATCTTGATATCGTTGTAGGTCGTCCGCGTGCGGGCGGTGACGAGGAGCTTTTCCACCCCATCATCAGAGACAACGCGCATGATCCAGACCCCGTAATAGCTGGGGCCTTTCTTATGTGCCGACTCCTGGCACAGGATTTCTGCGCTATAGCCGCTTTCCACGAGCTCGCGGAACCTGGCTTCCGTAACCACATTTGGTGCTTCGATGTCCCAGTTCATGGCCCGGCTCACGCTTTCTCCAATGGCGCAACCCTGGGCATTCCTACTTGAAGCCCAGAGTTACGATAGTATATTATCAACCGCAAGATGTAATATCGTGCTTTAGCTGTAGTTTGGTCACGCAAACACTAGTCACGGCCAGTGTCTGCGATCAAGGAGATAACAGGTTTGAGAAACCCAAGGTTGACATGCCTGCTCCCATTGCAAGCTATAGTCCTTCTAATCTGCGTTCCCGGGCCGATTTTGGCGGAATCCTGCTTCGCCCCGGCCCGTCCTTTCCTGCCAAGCGATTCGCAGGCAGCGCGAGACTATGCGGACATCATCCGTAGCGATTTCGAAGACTACATCCAGAATATCCAGAGCTACTTCCGTTGCCTCGACAGCGAACGCGCCCGCGCTTTCGAGGAAGCGCGCGAAGTCAGCGAGGACTATGCCCGGTTTCTGCAATTGGCAGGGGATTGATGGGCAACCTCGGGAGCATCAGACTTGTAGCCCATGAAAACCAGACGCCGATAACACCCTCATATATCTACTTTTTAGATAATAGATTTCATCCGCTAGCGACGTCACAAAAGGTATGTGACGCGTGGCAAAGACAATCAGAAGCACGGGACAGGTGGCACTCTGCCAGGCGTTGGTCGACGCCCGAATCAAGGCAGGCCTTGGACAGGCTGAATTGGCGACTAAGCTCAGATGCCACCAATCCCTCATTGCCCGCCTTGAAAGCGGCCAGCGCCGAGTCGACGTCGTCGAACTGGTCGTCCTCGCCCGCGCCATCGGCTTTGACCCCTACGAGGTTCTCGCGATCGTTGAAGTCGCCACGGAGCCCGACCATAGAATTTGAGAAAAATGCAAATTTGGGGCGTACCGCTTTGGATATCCCTTCGTGAAATCCGCTACCTCAAGGAAGAGCAGTTAGCCAACATCCACCAATTGCGTCATGCTGTGCAGGCGAAGCCTGGGAACACGATGCCGCGATTGCAGCGCCAAAGTGCAGGAAGTCAGTAAACAGTGGACGATGATAATGGTGAAGGCGTCGCGATTGCCAATCTGATCGGGACCGACGGGCGCAGCGTTGTTGGTTGGGTTTATAGCTGGACTACAGGCGCGCACGCGGTGATGTGGGACGTCCATGGACCCCAGCCGGTATCGAAAATCCAGCCGGATATAAGTGACGAACAGAAGCAAGAAATCGACTTCGATGCGCTCATGCGGATCGGAAGAGACGAGGGCGGGTGAGGAGGGCTACCCTGCGGCGTTTGCCGAAATGCCAAACTGCACTGCGACGACTAGGCGCGCGAGGTGGCACTGCACATGTCCGCGAAACCAATCTTACAGTCCGAGCCATTTTGCGTCAGTTCAGTAGTTCACCTGTTCAAAGCCGTAGTTGCCCTCGTAGTCACGCCAGTCGACGAAAACGGATCGATGATAGATACCGGGGCAATTCTGGCCCCATCGTTCGAGACCGGCATGGGCGGCTGGTAGGGCGGTTATGGAGGACCTCTGCCAGGCGAAGTCACCTTGCGTTCCATATGTGCCGAGGACCACGGTGGCACTACGGTTGCAGTCGCCGTCGCGTCCGGATTCGTGCTGTCGCGCATACCGGACATCAAAGACGCGAATGGACCGCACGAAGTTGAACTCAGGTCCGCTGATATCGATGTCCGCGCGATCTCGAACGAGCCCGAGGGCCTGCTCGGCGGGAACAAGGTAGTCTGGGGTTTCTGAGGTGCGCCAAGCGGCCGCAATTGGGTCAGCGGTATCGCGCGCTGGAAAGGATTGTCGCAGACCAGTGCTGTTGTACTGGAAGAACGCTTCAAAGATGCGGTCTGAACTGTTTGGTGCTGGAGCGGTCTCAAAGGAAGCGCCCATAGGGCAGCGCCAGATTTGAAGCGGAGGCTCCACCGGCCAAGGCGTAATTCGTCGGATGAATTCGGCGCGTGCTCGGGCGCAAGGAACGGAAGCAGGCCAGCCGCCAGACAAGCACAAGAGGATCGCGCAATCGATCGGGTATGTCTGCGCGCGAGCGGGCATCGGCAGCAAAGAACTTGTCACAGTCAAAGCGACTGCGACCGACGGGAGGAGCTTCTTAAATAGATGACGCATGCTGAGGGCCCTCTGTGACTAGGCTCAGCATATCTACGATAATATACTATCGCAACACTAAGATTTTGGGCCGGTAAGATTTATTATGTAATATATTGGCAGTATCAATCAGCTTTCCTTCGCTAATCAGCAATCCAAGCTTGACCTTCCAGTTGCTGGAAGCCCCATCTTAGGAATTGGCATCATTTTGGAGGGCAAGAGCATGATACAGGTAACAGAACCGCACCCGCGAGAGCGGTCATCCGATCAGGCCAAGGATCCAGTTTGCGGCATGTCCGTCACTATGTCTCCGCAGGCCCGTCAGGCGGATTATGACGGTGAAACCTTCTACTTCTGCTCCGATAAGTGCCAGACCAGGTTCGAGGCCGATCCGATCTACTATGCCTCAGGTACGGCATCGGATCACAGCATGACCCCGAAAGCCGGAACTCAGTACACCTGCCCAATGCACCCCGAGATAGTTCGTGACGAGCCCGGCGCCTGTCCGATCTGCGGCATGGCGCTTGAACCGATGGTGCCGTCGGATGAACCCAGCGAAGAACTGACCGACTTTACCCGCCGGATGTGGATCAGTGCCGCCGCAGCCGTTCCTCTGGTTATCCTGACTATGGGAGAGCTGGTCGGTTTGCCGGTCCGGGACTTGATCGGACATCGGCTGGCGACATACATCGAGTTCCTGCTGGCGACGCCTATCGTGTTGTGGGCAGCGAAGCCGTTTTTCGTGCGGGGATGGGCGTCGATCGTGAACCGCTCGCCCAACATGTGGACGCTGATCGCGATTGGTGTCGGCGCGGCCTACATCTATTCGCTGGTCGCCACATTCCTTCCGGGCGTGTTTCCGGAGGCTTACCGGATGGGCGCGGGAGTCGGCACCTATTTTGAAGCCGCCGTCGTTATCATCACTCTGATTTTCGTCGGACAGGTTTTGGAATTGCGGGCGCGGGAACGGACCGGCGATGCCATCCGGGCACTGCTCGATCTGGCCCCGAAAACGGCGCGGCGCATCCTGCCCGACGGCACGGAATATGACGCGCCGCTGGAAAACATTGTGGAGGGCGACCGGTTGCGGGTGCGCCCCGGCGACGCGGTCCCCGTCGATGCCAAGGTCGTCGACGGCACGTCATCAATCGACGAGAGCATGATCACTGGCGAGCCGTTGCCGGTCGAAAAAGGTCCGGGCGATACGGTCACCGGCGGCACAATCAATAAGAACGGCTCCCTTGTCATAGAAGCCGCTCGTGTAGGTGCCGACACGATGCTGAGCCAGATCGTCGAGATGGTCGCGAACGCGCGGCGATCCCGCGCACCGATCCAGGGGCTTGCGGACAAGGTTTCTTCCTATTTCGTGCCGACCGTTGTCGTGGTCGCCATCCTTTCCTTCGCCGCTTGGCTAGGCTTCGGGCCCGAACCTGCGCTCGTCTTTGCCATCGCCTCGGCGGTGTCAGTGCTGATCATCGCCTGCCCCTGTGCATTGGGCCTTGCGACGCCGATCTCGATCACGACGGCTGCAGGGCGCGGTGCACAGGCGGGTGTCCTGATCAAGGATGCCGAAGCGCTGGAACGCATGGCCAAGGTCGATACGCTGATCGTCGATAAGACCGGCACCCTGACCGAAGGCAAGCCGAAGCTGACCGATGTGAACGCTCTGGGCGACGAGACCGAAGAAACCATTCTGAGCCTCGCGGCTGCCTTGGAAAAAGGCTCTGAGCACCCGCTGGCAGAGGCCATCGTCGAAGGCGCGAAAGAGAGAGGTATCAAAGTCGGCAATGCCGAGAACTTCGAAGCCGTGACCGGCAAGGGTGTGAGCGGAACCGTCTCGGGCCACGCCGTCGCGCTTGGTAACACCGCGATGATGCGCGACATGTCCCTCGACACCTCCGCAGCAGAGGAGGCGGCAGACGTTCTGCGCAGCGAAGGCAAGACGGCCATGTTCGTGGCCATAGAAGGAAAACTGTCCGGCATCGTCGCCGTCGCCGACCCGATCAAGGAAACGACGGCCGAGGTCATCAAGGAACTGCACGAGGCGGGCCTGCGGATAATCATGGCTACGGGGGATAACGAACGCACTGCAAGGGCCGTGGCGCAGCTCCTCGGCATCGACGAGGTCCGGGCTGGAGTTCTGCCGGAAGACAAGAAGGCGCTGGTGGACGAGCTGCACGCGAATGGCAAAAAGGTCGCCATGGCCGGCGATGGTGTCAACGATGCACCGGCTCTGGCCGCAGCGGACGTCGGCCTGGCCATGGGCACGGGTGCGGACGTGGCGGTTGAAAGCGCGGGCATCACTCTCTTGAGCGGCGATCTGAACGGTATCGTCAAGGCACGGACGCTGGCCGTGGCGACGATCGGTAACATACGCCAGAACCTGTTCTGGGCCTTTGCCTACAACACGCTCGGTGTGCCCTTAGCTGCGGGCGTGCTCTACCCGGTATTCGGGCTGTTGATGTCGCCCATGTTCGCCGCCGCCGCAATGAGCCTCTCGTCGGTCTCGGTCATCGCGAACGCGCTCAGACTACGGCGATTGAGGCTTTAGACGATCCGCGTATTGAACGTGAAGCTGGACGATACTTCTATTTCAGCAAAACATGTATTGCTGCATGAGGTTGCTGACCTTTGCCACTGGAAGCGTTCACTGAGAAAGCCGGAAAGACGAGCGCAAGGGCGCATGTGCAGGTTATCAGGAAATTCATAATGCTCGGCTACCTCCGTAGCGCTTGATTTAATTGCCTCAAAGCGTTGGGGCCGGGCATGTACGCCTCGGCCCCAAGGTCAGTCTTCACTTCATCTGCGTGACAGTAAGCTTGCCCTTGACCCGGTCGGCAACAAACTCGATGTCCTGACCTTCTGCCATCTTGGCCATTATCGCTTCGTCCGCGCGGAATACCATCGTCATCGCGGGCATATCGAGGTTGACCAGAGGGCCGTGGATGATTGTGACCTTGCCGGCCTTGGCGTCGATCTTCTTTATGGTCCCGCTCGTGTATTCCACGTCAGCCTGAGCCATCTGGTCCCCCACCGAGACCGCACGGTGCATGCCGGATTCGTAGTGACCCGGGATTAGGCACGCGGCTTCGAACGTACCAGCATTCGCGAACGTCCAGACGACCTCGCCCGTGGCACCCGGATCAAGACGGATACGGTTCGGGTCGTCGTGTTCCATGTCCATCTTGGCCATTTCGATCTTGTGCTCGGCGTTATTTTCCAGCGTGTCGAGAACAAACTCGTGTTCCAGCTCACCCTTGTTCGTGATGTTGAAGCGTATGGTTTCACCCTGCTTGATGGTCATCTCCTCACTCTCGATCAGCATTTCGCCTTCGTCGTTTTCAAGCAGGGTTACATCAATCGTCCGGTCGACTTTTGCCGTATGGCCGGGCATACCGATGGCCATTTTGGCATGACCAACGTCAGCGAAAGCCCCCGTTGAAGCGAAAAGGACGAGAGAGGTGCTCAGAAGAAGTTTTTTCATTTGGTTTTCCTGTAGGTTTGGTTTGGTTGGAGTCGACGAAGGGCCGTTCAGCCCTTCGAGTTTGGTTTTGGTGTGAGAATGGTCTTGGGACTGTTGTTCGAGGCAAACTCGGGCAATTCGCCAGTCCATTCGTAGGCCATCTCGCCCGGAGGATTTTCGTACCAGCCGGGATCGGAGTAATCGTCCGCGTCGATGCCGTCCCGCACCTTTACGACCGAAAACATGCCGCCCATCTCGATGGGGCCGTAGGGCCCCCAACCCGTCATCATCGGGATCGTGTTGTCAGGCAGCGGCATTTCCATTTTCGCCATGTCCCCCATGCCGGACATGCCCATGGGCATGTATTCCGGCTGGAACTGACGGATCTTCTGGGTCAGCGGCTTCTTGTTGACCCCGATGAACGTCGGCACATCGTGACCCATGGCATTCATCGTGTGGTGCGACTTGTGGCAGTGAATCGCCCAGTCACCCAGATGGTCTGCGACGAACTCATAGGCGCGCATCCCGCCCACGGGGATGTCGATGCTGACCTCCGGCCATTGCGCTTCTGACGGCACCCAGCCACCATCCGTGCAGGTGACCTTGAAGTCATAGCCGTGCATGTGGATCGGGTGGTTTGTCATCGTGAGGTTGCCGACGCGTACTCGCACCTTGTCGCCCTTGTTCACGACCAGCGGATCGATGTCGGGGAAGATCCGACTGTTCCACGTCCACAGGTTGAAGTCCGTCATCGTCATGATGCGCGGCACATATGTGCCGGGATCGATGTCAAAGGCATTCAGCATGATCAGAAAATCGCGATCCACCGGCATGAACGTGGGATCCTTGGGGTGGACCACGAACATGCCCATCATCCCCATCGCCATCTGCGCCATTTCGTCGCCATGGGGGTGATACATGAAGGTTCCTGATTTCACCAAGTCGAACTCGTAGATGAACGTTTTGCCTGGCGGGATGCTGGGATGACTCAACCCGGAGACCCCATCCATGCCCGAAGGCAGGATGAGCCCGTGCCAGTGCACTGTCGTGCCTTCCGGCAGCTTGTTGGTGACGTAGATGCGGACCCGGTCGCCTTCGACTGCTTCGATCGTTGGGCCGGTGGACTGGCCGTTGTAACCCCACAAATGCGCGATCATGCCGTCGGCAAGTTCGCGCTCTACCGGTTCGGCGACGAGGTGAAATTCCTTGACCCCGTTGTTCATCCGGTGCGGCAGGGTCCACCCGTTCAGCGTGACCACAGGTGTGTAGTCCGGCCCCGACGACGGACGCGCCGTAATCGCCGTTGCCGCACTGTCCATCTGCGCGGCTTCGGGTAGGCCCATGTTCAGGGTTTGACCCCAGGCTTTTGAAGAGACCAGCGTTGCGCCTGCCGCGCCGGCTCCGAGTAATTGACGTCTGTTCAACATGTCAGTTCCTTTCAGTGTCCTGCACCGCCACCGGCGGCAAGCGTTGCGCCTTCTCCACCAGCACCACCGCCGCCTTCGCCGCCGCCATAGATCGCGGCGGTCAGATCGGCCTGTGCCATGTAGAATTCGCGTTTTGCATTTGCCGCTTCCAGGGATGCGCCAAGTTTCTCGCGCACGTCAGTCAGCAGCTCGAAAGTGTTGGTGATCATGCCGTTGTAAGACAGCAAACCCTCTTCTTCGACGGTCGTGCGTAGCGGCACCAGAACGTCGCGGTAGTGGCGCGCGATTTTATATGCGGCATGATAGGAAGTCTCAGCACCGCGCGCTTCGGACCGGACGTTCACGGCCTTCTCTGCGAGCACGTTGGCCGCTTGTAGATAAGACAATTCCGCCTTGCGCATCCGGGCCTTGCCGGTGTCATAGATCGGGATCGCGAACTCCACTTCCACCTGAGGGGTGGTCACGGTTTCCGTTTCTCCGTCCTCAATTTCCCGCTCCGCCTCGAACCCGGCAATGAACTCAAGATCGCTGACAATGCGGGTCTGATCGGTCAGCCCAAACGCCTTGGCCTGCGCTTCCAGGCCAAGTTTGGCAACACGCAGATCCACCCGGTTTCGGAGCGCCTTGGCCTCGATGTCGGTCACACGGCCGACAGAACGCGGCAGTGCAGGAAGGGCATCTGGCACATAGTAATCGACTTCGGTGCCCCAGAGACCCATCAACCTGGTCAAAGCCTCCTTGGACCGAGTGGCGTTCAATCGTGCCTGTGCAAGTTGCCCCGCCAGTTCGGCATTGAATGCCTGTTCGCGGGCCTGCCCAGCTTTGTTGAGTGCGCCGGTCTCGCCCAACCTCATCGCCAGTTCAGAGCCGGCGTCAGAGGTCGCTTTCGCGCGCCGCAGATAGCTCACTGCCTCGAAGGCGGCGACTGCATCGACCCATGCCTTTCGCGTCTGATTGGCCAGCGCAAGTGTGTCGTTCACGGCATTGAGCTGAGCCTGCCGGAAGCTTGCATCAGCAATGGCCATGCGCTGTTTGCGCGTGGTGGCATCGAGGACGTTCGACCGGATCAGCCCTTCGATCGCTCTGTAGGCACCGAGCTCAGGCGCACCGATTCCCAAAACACCAATTGATACGATCGGGTTTTCCGGCGTCGATTGCTGCCAGGCCTCAGCGGCCGACAGGCCAACATTGGCGTAAGACGCTTGCAGACCTTTATTGTTCAGGAGCGCGACCTGAACGGCGGTGTCCGCCGAAATGGTCTTGCGATGCACCATCGCATGCACCTGCTTTTTCAAAGCCTCGTTTTCGGCCTGGGTTTCGGCGAAGACCGTCCGTTTGCCGATGGCCGGTGTGACTTGGCTGGAAATGTTAGCGAAGCCGGCTTTCGGTTCCGTGTAGATGCCCGGTACAGCGGTTGCGCAGGCACCCAAAATTAGCGGAAAGCCGAATAGCAGAGGAAATTTCGATAGCCGCATCAGTTGCCCTCCGTCTGCTCTTGATTGACGGAACGCCAATCACGGGGACCCGTCGGACCACGATAGGTGTAGCCAGCCAATGGATCTTGATAGCTGATCGGAGACGAAACGGTCGCGTTGACGACAGCCTGTTGTGTCGCAACGGAGGGCAAAGGGGTAGGCTCATAGGCGCATGCGCCAAGCCCGAGGGCCGAAGCCCCCATAAGTAGATGAATTTTCATGAAGGTAACCTGATTGATGAACGATGTCTCACGCAGAGTCTGCGCAAGGCTCACACCCGGATTGGGCGCCGTTTCAGATCAGGAATCGAGGGGGCCGCAGAAACCCTGATGTTTCGACGGAATGCGTCTGACCGCTCAGGATCATATATTCTTTCGCAGCAATAGGATCCGGGAATACCAAGTCTGTGTCTGGAATGACGACAGAAATGCATATTCCGTTACAACACTGAGTTGATTGATGCTCTGTTTCACCAATGTCGGAGGATATGTCATCCACGTCAACTGTCGCCGGGTGTTTCATGTGGTCGGCGTGGATATCAGTTCCCTGACCAACTGTCGGTTCGCTGAGAAGGGCGCTGATCGATCCAGAATGCTGACCATCATGCATTCCCGAGGCCGCGTGTGCCGCAGAAGGTGGAGACAGAACCAATGCCAACGCAAAAGCGAAGCAAGTGAGGAATTTCACCCATACCGAAGTGGCGACACGCATTCTCATGAACGGAAACTTGGACGTTTTGACAAATTAGTCAACGCTTACAGCGCGGGAAGGTTTGGCACATTCTAGCGAGGCAGGCGAATTCTCGCTGCGAGCGCTCAAAACTGTTGCGCAATAGATACATAGCAACGTTCACCAGTCAGACAGAAGACGCGAAAATGGTAGTGAGTACTTCAGTAATGACTGGAAGTGCCGGGACTAACTCAGTCTTTGCGATCCGTAGCCCGCATCGTGAATCGCTGCCTTCAGAGCGCTTTCATCCAATGCGCTATCTACCTCGACGGAACGCGCAGTCAGGTCACAGGTGACGGTCGCGTGTGGGTCTATCGTCACAATGGCCTTCTCTATCGACGCGGTGCAATGTCCGCAGTTCATGTCCGGCACGCTGAACCTGATCATCACGATCTCCTTCTTACTGCTGCCATCTAGGCCGTCCCCCTATGGGAAGGTCAATGCCCGAAAAAATTCCTCGATGCATCTGTTGACCTTCCAGCTAATGGAACCCTTATCTCTCGGAGGACCAGGATCAGGAGTCACCCATGTCGGATTCGCATACCCTTCGACTTTCCCTGCAGAACATGTCCTGCGCCTCTTGCGTCGGGCGGGTGGACAAGGCTTTGGCGGCGATAATCCCTACACTGCAGCCATCACACCTAGAGCTGGTTCGAGATTCGTCACCCGATCGTCGCGAGAAAGGGAAACGTCCCCAGCAGCCAATAGGCAAACCGTGACAATTGCCCGGTCATGATGGCAACTCCCATGATGATCATGGCAACACCCGCGCCCTTGTAGAGCCAGCGACCGGCTTTGCCGATCTGCCTTACCCGCGCGGCGATGGCGTCGGTGAAGAGCGCGGCCAGCAGGAAAGGCACCCCCAGTCCAGCGGAATAGATCGACAGCAGCCAGATGCCGTCCGACATGCCGCCGGAGGTCGAACTGAGCGTCAGGATTGCGCCGAGGATCGGACCGATGCAAGGTGTCCAGCCAAAGGCGAAGGCCAGTCCCAGCACGTAGGCCCCAAACGGGCGACCGCCGGGAATGTCGAGATTGAAACGGGTATCGCGCGAGAACGCATTGAGACGAAAGACACCCAGCATGACCAGTCCGAACAGAATGATGATCGCGCCGCCGAGATAGTTCAGCTCGGTGCGCCATGTCAGCAGCAGGGATCCGAGCGCGCTGGCCCCGGCCCCGAGGGCGACGAAGACCGTCGAAAAGCCCAGGACAAAGCAGGCACTCAACCCGAGCGCCCCGGCGCGCGCCCGCAAGCCGACCGACCGCGTCGTGCGCAAATCTGGTTGCCCTGCGATGTACGAGACGTAGCCAGGCACCAGTGGCAGGACACAGGGCGACAGGAACGAAATGGCACCCGCCAGGAAGGCCGCGAAGATGCCGATGCCGGAAATATCCATCATACATCACGATCGTTGTTGAAAGGCCGCCAGACCCACCAGAACGCGACCAGCGGTATCACGATCCATTGCAACACAGGTGACAGGCCCGCATCGAGGATCGGAATGATCGGCATCAGGTCCGAATAGGCCCAGGCCGCGCGGATCACGATGTTGAGCCATTCGCTGAACAGCGTGTATCCGAGCCCGAACACCACCGTCAGGACGGTCACAGACCGCCGCGTCGAGGCGACCAGGGGCCAGCCCCGGCCCGACAGCATGAGGGCAAGCATCAGCGCGCTCATGGCGATCAGGATATCGCCACCCGTGCAATGGACGGCTGCGAAGACAATCTCACCCCAAGTGCCCTCGTTCCAGATCGTGTAGAGCGGCATATGCGCGAACTCCCAGATCAAGTTGGCCGGGATGATCACCGCAAAATACCGACGCAGAGCTGTCAGGGAAACTCCGTCTGTCGAGGACAGCCTGACGCCAGTCGCGACGACACTCATTGAAACACACCTGTCAGCCGGTCCCACCAGCTGGGCTCCCGGCGTCGATGCTGGGCGTTGTTGATCAACTCGCTGACATAGAGGATCAGGTTCACGTTCTTGAAGTCCATGCCATGGAATTTTGCAGCGAACCGCCCGCCGATGTCCACGACATGGGTGACCGCTCCGTGCATCATCATGTCGCTGTCGGCGGTCATCGTGAACTCCAGCCCATATTCCCGCGCCAGAAGGCGCGTCGCGTCATTGGCCTGATCGGATCGTTTGGTCAGAATGACCCAGTTGCTCGGATCGAGCCCATGCCGGTCCGCGTAATCGCGCAGCACGTCCGGCGTGTCATTCACCGGATCGGTGGTGATCGAGATGAACTGCACAAGATCCTTCATCGGACCGTCGTTGATCGAGGCCTGAATCGCCGCGATCTTGTCCGTATGGAGCGGGCAGATATCCGGGCAGTCGGCGTAGATGAAATGAAGGATGACGACCTTGTCGCTGAAATCCGACAGGCGCACAGGATTCCCCTCGGAATCCTGCAACTCGAAACCCGGAGCCTGCGCTGCATCGATAGCCTGGAAGTATGGCTCCATCTCGAACATGCGCGCATCCAGGTTTTGCCCCGGATGATTGGCGAAGGCCGGCGAGGAGATCGTGGCCGCGATGGTCGCCAAGGCGGCGCGCCGTGTCAGTGCTGTCAATTCTTATATCCTTACAATAAATGCCTGCCGATCCGTGGACCAACAGGCATCATTAGCAACTCTAGCCGTCCGATTTTTCCGACGGCATCATGCCACCGTCCATTTTCTCGGTCATGGACGCCATCATCTCGGTGCAGGCTTCCATCATGGGCTTCATTTCGGCCATCATCTTCATCATGCCCGCCATGTCGCCGTCCATCATGCCGCTTTGCATGGCATCATCATTCTGCATCATTTCGCCCGTTTCCAGGGTGGTCTGTTCCTGGGCGCTGGCGGCAAATGCACTTGCGGTAAGGGCCATCGCAACGACGAAAGTTGTAAGTGTTTTTCTCATGGTTTTCTCCTTGGGTTGATCGTGTGGTTATCGAAAGAACTCAGTCGGGAGACGCCCCGTCCGGCGATTTGGAGCAGCCCTTTCCAGACCCGCCCTTCATGCACAGACCCAGGCCGCACATCGCGGCACAGGGGGCCAGCGAGACCAGAACGGGCGCGAGCCCGATCGCGGTGAGCCATCCCCAGTTCAGGGCCATGCCGCCCCCCATCACGGTTGCCGCACCGACGAACAGCAATCGTCTGCGCGTCAGCCACCGGGGCCAGTTGCCTGCGCTTTCAATGTCGGTGGCACCCGCAATGCTGGAAGGTGATATGTCGGTCATCCGAAAAATCCTTTCGATGTTAGTGAGATAGTCATTCCAGTAACTGGAAGGTCAAGGGTGAGGGAACGTCTTCTGGGGAACTCATTCGATAAATCCGCGCAGAAAGGACACCATTTCGGGGTCGTCCCACTCGGCTGGTCCGACCAGTCGCCCGAGCTCCCGCCCCTGCGCGTCGATCAGGATTGTCGTCGGCAGGCCAACGGTGCGCAGCGCGGTCATCGAGAGCATGGTCTGATCGACATACATATTGAGGTTGGTAACACCGATTTCGTCGTAGAAGCGCCGAACCACTTGTGATCCGGCCCGGTCGATGGAAAGGGCGACCACTTCGAAGTCGTCGCCGCCAAGTTCCGCCTGAAGCGCATCCAGCGTCGGCATCTCTTCGCGGCAGGGGACGCACCAGGTTGCCCAGACATTCACGAGGATCACCTTGCCGCGAAAATCTTCCATGTCTCCCCGGTTGCCGTCTTCTTTCTCGTAGCGCACATTGGCGACAGGCTGCGGGGTGTCATGCAGTGCAAACCCCTGCGGCCCGGCAAACGCCGCGCCGACGGACAGTGCCCAGGCGATTAGCACCGGTTTCAGAATTTTCATGGCGTTGTCTCCTTGGCGGATTGGGTTTTGAGGTCACGGACGATCGGCAGCAGCGTATCCTGCAGGATCGCTCGCGTGATCGGACCGACATGGCGGTAGGCGATGGTGCCATCGGCGATGACGTAGGTTTCGGGCACGCCATAGACGCCCCATTCGATACCGGCGCGTCCGTTGATGTCGGCCCCGATGCGCGCGTAGGGATCACCCAACTCGTCGAGCCAGGCGCGCGCCTGATCGGGCGGGTCCTTGTAGTTGATTCCGTAGAGCGGCACCTCACCGGTTGCACTCAACTCCATGAACAACGGGTGTTCGGCACGGCAGGGCACACACCACGAGGCGAAGACGTTCACCAGTGACACGTGTCCGATCAGGTCCTGCGTCGAAAGACCTTCTTCTCGGCCGAGCACCGGGGGCAGCGCGAAGTCGGGCACGGGTTTGCCGAGAAGTGCCGACGGCAAGTCGTCGCCACCCCTGAAAAGCCCCCAACCGAACAGGACCATGAGGGCAAAAGCTATCAGCGGAACCAGCACGAACCCGGAGATACTGCGTCGCGACACAGGGTCGGCATTTCCCTCGACCTCTTCCGTCATGGCTGCGCCTGCTCATCGGCAAGGGATCGGCTTTCCTGCGACGCGCGGATCCGGTTGGGCCATGTGCTCTTGATGTAGTCAATGATCGCCGTGATCTCATCGTCTGTCAGCACATCCTCATATCCGGGCATGTCGCTTTCGTACCCGTTCCCGACAATCGCCGCCGGTCCGCGTTTCACGATGTCGAGCAATACGCGGTCGGGGTGATGCCAGGTATGGCCGGAGGCGTCGTGCGGCGGGGCAGGCAACCTGCCGTTCGGCAATCGTGTGCGCCAATCTGATTGCCCCTCCAGGTTTGCCCCATGGCAACTGGCACAATTCTCTTGATAAAGGCGCTCGCCCATGAGCACGTCGCTCTGCGCCGCTACGGGCAAAACCGTCGTGGCGAGCAGGACAGCCGAGAGCCTAATCGTGTTTTTCACTAAGTTTCCGCCTTCTTGTTACGAGCCACCTACAGAGGACGATTAGTGCCGCGAGCGACGACAGGACGAGCAGGACGCAAAGCGCCCAGACCAACCCCATCGACAACAGGCTATCGCCGCTGCTGGCACCCTCAATCCGCATTCTGGCACATTTCTATTTTCCGCTGTCCGAGCGGATGTATTTGACCAAGGCGATCGCCGCGAGCACCAGCACACCCACGATCAGCAACCAGACGAGGCCCATCGCAATCATCATGCCGCCGCCCATCATTCCACCGTCCATCATCATGCATTCCATCCTTTGTTTTCCCTTGAAACCGGTCTGGCACGGGTTCGCACCAGACCGCGCGATTGATCATTCGACCGAATATACGGTCGGGCTCACACCTTCCTCGACGGTGTAAATCTTGAAGGGCTCCTGTTTCGCGCCGCCCATACCCGGCGACCCCAATGGCATGCCGGGAAGAGTCACGCCGGCAATTTCCGGGCGCTCTTCCAGCAGCCTGTTGACGACATCAATCGGCACGTGGCCGCTGATGACGTAATCGTCCAAAAAGCCTGTATGGCAGCCTTGGAAGTCATCCGGGATGCCCGCATCGCGGCTGATCTGCGCCAGATCGTGGGTCGGCTTCACCTCCACCGTGAAACCGTTCTCGCGCAGATAATCCGCGTAGCTTTCGCAGCATCCGCATTGCGGGTTCTTGTAGAGCGTGGCCTCCTGCGCTGAGGCTGGGGCTGCATGCAGGCTCATCGCAAGGACGGCGGCGACTCCAGCTGTGCCGAGGCTGGCAAATCCAAGTATCTTTTCCATCGGTTCGTTCCTTTTCGTGGTCATTGGTTTGTGAGATTTCAGGTTTTGGTCGTGCCGGGATCGACGCGGATGACGCCCATCATGCCCGCCGCCTGGTGTTCCAGGATGTGGCAGTGGAACATCCAGTCGCCGGGGTTGTCCGCCACGAAGGCGATCTCGACCCGTTCTTCGGGTGCCATCAGGACGGTGTCCTGCCACTCCCGATATTGTGTCGGTTGCCCGTTGCGCGCGATCACACGGAACGAATGCCCATGAAAATGGATCGGATGGTGCCAAGCGGTGCGATTATCCATCTCGAACACGTGCGACGTGCCCTGCGGCAGGACGAGCAAGGGATCCATCATATGCCCCGTCGCGGCTTCGCCGTTGATGAACCACATGTTGCCCTCGCGCATCTGATCCATCATCGACCCCATGTCGCCACCCATCATCATCTGCCCCATCATTCCGCCATTGAAGACGATCTGGTGCCGCGCGGCCGACGCCATGTCCGGTTCGGCCAGCGGGTTGGGCGGCAGGTCCATCGACCAATCCGGCACACTGTCCCGCAGCCTGTCAGGCCCGTAGACGAGATCGACCAGACGGTATTCGAGGCCTTCGTAAAAGACATCGGTGACCGTGACGGCCTCTCCGGGTTTGCCGGTCATGTCGATTACCAGATCGACACGCATCGCCGGGCCGATCACCACGACCCCGCCGTCAGGGGCATGGGGCGTCACGGGTTGACCGTCCAGCGCGACCACGACTGGTTCAAAATCTCCAAAATCCAGCCCGAATATCCGCGCGTTCGCCGCGTTGATTAGCCGCAAGCGGATGCGCTCACCGGATTGCACCGAGATCCGTTCGGGGATCTCACCGTCGATGGTCACGGAATTGCCAATACGACCGCCGTGCATCGCGTCATGGCGGTTGCCGAAGTCATCCGACAACTGCCCCGCCCGCGTCATGCGCCAGTCGTCCAGCATCCAGGTCAGGTCACGATCCACGCGGATCGGGTCCACCTCCTCGACGATCAGCGGCCCGTAGAGTCCACGTCCGACCTGTTCCGAACTGCGCTGGTGCGGGTGATACCAGAACGTGCCCGCATCCAGTGCATCGAATTCGTACAGGAAATTGCCATTAACCGGGATCGGGTCCTGCGTGAGGAACGGCACTCCGTCCATCGCATTGGGCGTGCGGATGCCATGCCAGTGGATTGTGGTCCCTTCATCTAACCCATTCTGAGCCAAAACCAGCAATCGGTCGCCCTGCCGGACCCTGATTTCAGGACCGGGGACGGACCCGTTATAGCTCCAGACATTAGTCGGGCCGTATGGTGACGGGCGCAGGGCGGCCTGTCCGGATGCCGCGCGTAGGACGAATGGGTCCCCAGTTGGATCGGCCATCGCCATTCGTGCAGGTGACAGAGCGGATAGGGCTGTGAATGCGGCACCTGTGCGAAGCACGCGCCTTCGTGAAGTCGGTCTGTGGAGAATCATCGCAACTGCCTTGATCTGAAAGGGTCGCACTCAGCCAGCTTCGGCCAAGGCAACAATCAGGCCTCGCAGCAGGCGAGGCCGGTTTCAGGTTCAGACAGGCAGTTTGGGAGGGAATGGATCAAGCGACGGATTCGTGCCGAGTGAGATCAGAGGTTCGGCACCCAGGACGGCAGTACCAAAAGGCCTCGTGAGCCGCGCTGACGGCATATTGACAAGGAGGCCAGAAGTACCGCTGGAGCCGCAAGGAACAGGACACCCACCTTCACAGGCAGTGCCCTCAGCAAATCCGGTGGGATAGCACCCGCCGCAACGGCCATCCGCGCTCTCGGAGGGGTCCATCTGCGCCATAGCCGTGACCGACATACTGGCCGACGACACATCCGGCGCAGTCACTGCACCGAAGGTCAGCATGAGAATCAAAACAAGGCGAAAAACGCGGAACATAAACAGTTTTTACAACCTTCCAGTAAGGGGAGGTCAAGCGATATTCTGTAACTTGGACGTGATGTCCCTGTAGCCTCACGATCTTGAGGCGGATGTCATTTCACTCGAATCGCACATCGGCGCACAGTACCCGGTTAAAGTCGCTACGTAGTAGGTCCGGATTCGCCAGAAGCATTATTCCATATCCAATTCAGTTAGTCCTTTTCTTGCAGAATCGTTGGCTACCCGTCACGCGCCCACGCAAGTGCGGACTCGGTATCGCTGGATTCGAACCACTGCATCTCGGAGCCCGTCAGTAGGTTGACCACCCGTGCGCCCCATTCCATCCATCTGCGTTCTCCGACAACCGCTATGCGACAGAAATCGTTCACGTGTAGTGTCGATCTTCAGAACTTCCAGGATCGCCGAAGGCTCTTCGTAGCCCTCGAAACTTGTAAGGTCGAGAACCAGACCCGGATTATCGGTTGTTCCAAGACGTTCATGAAGCAGCGCGTGCATTTTCTTGAAGTCTGCCTCTGTCAACTTGCCTTCGCAGACGAGCCCGATGACATCATCATGCTCGGTCAGCGTTTCCTTGAACATTGGTCTTCTCCTTTTCACTTGCGTTGCCGTGACCGTAGAGATCGGCGTTCTGATGAGCGCGATCCTCATGCTCAAATTCGAGACTGGAATGGCTGATGCCGAACTCTTCCTTCAGCCGCTTCTTGATCGCGCTCTTGATCTCTTCGATCTTCGACCAGCCCTCGGTTGCCACGACGACATGGCAGTCGAGCGCAGCCTCGTGCTCTTGCATTTGCCAGAGATGGACGTGGTGGACGTCGGCGACGCCTTCGACTTTCCTCATCGCTTCGACGACGGCCTCGTTGTCGATGTCCGGCGGGCTCCCGAGCATCAGGGTTCGGATTGGGCCGCCTATTTCGGTGAAGGACAGATACAGGATGTAGAGCGCGATGCCGATGGTGATGGCCGGATCAACCCAACGCATTTCATAGAGTATAATGAGCGTCCCGCCGACTATCACGGCCACTGAAGCCAACGCATCCGAAAGGTTGTGGAGAAAAAGCGCACGGATGTTCACGCTCCCCTTCTGCATCGAGTAGGTCAGCATTGCGGTCAGCGTGTCGACCACAAGCGCGATTCCACCGAGAATGACGACGGTCCACCCCATGACTTCGGGTGGATCAATCATGCGCATGCCACCTTCGTAGATCAGATAGAAGCCGATCAAGATGAGGGTGGTGTAGTTGATCAGGGCTGCGACGATTTCGACCCGGCCATAGCCGAAGGTCATGCGCTCATCGGCCGGGCGGCGCGCGATCTTGCGTGCGGCGAAGGCAATGACAAGCGAGGCCATATCGGAAAAGTTGTGCAGCGCATCGGCGATCAGTGCCAGACTGCCCGAGAATATGCCCCCGACGACTTGCGCAACGGTAAGTAGCCCGTTTGCCCAGATGGCGATGGCAACCCGCCGGTCCCCAGAATTCGGATCGATATGCGCGTGCCCGTGGTCATGTGGCATTGGCAGGCTCCGCGTGCGCGTGTGTCGCGCGTCGGTCAGTCTTCAGGCGGCCGCTGCGGAAACCACGTACGCGCGCATTCATCCAGTGGCGTATTATATGACGGTAAAGGGCGCCACGCAGCCATCCAAAGGATTGCTCATGGGACAAATAGAAGGCGTCCGGCGTATCGTACACGCCAAAATCTTGCACAATGCCGGTTTTCTGAATGTAGGTATCTTCTCCGTTCCAGGCGACGGGAGGCGCGCCAAGGCAATCCGTGCCCGCGCCATAACCGCAGAGACTTTCTGTGTTCGAGAATGACGTTTGCAGGACATCGAGGAAAGCGTCATCCAGGATGAAGCCTTCAAGGTTGATCCAGGCACCTTGAAATTCGATCTCGACCCATGAGTGGAGAATTTCCTGCGGAGCAAGCGGATACACCAGCTCAGGGACAACACCGCGCTGCAAGCCTTTGTGGATCGTGAAGCCATGCAACCGGCAACGAATGCCAACACCACGCAGCAGCGCCATCAAGAGCGTCCCTTTGGTATTGCACTGCCCATAGCCGTCGGAAAGCACATCCGAGGCGGGGATGTCGTCGGCTCGATTGTATCCGAACGCGATTTCATTCCGAACGAAATCATAGGCAGCTCCGGTCCGATCGTATTCGGATAAGCCGCGCCAGCCGCGGGTCTCAATTAGATGCGCAAGAGGCGCGGCCTCAAAATCCAGTAGTTTGGTGGGTGCAAGTAAAGGGTCGGTCATCTGCAACGGAGTCGCTCCTCGAATCGTCTTGGAACAAACCTAATTGCTATAGTCACTATAGCTTCAACCCTTACTTTAGAAAGAATCTCCCGCAACTATTTGCCCGTGTGAACCGCTTTGTGGTGTTCGCCGTGGGCGTCGCGTAGAATATCGATACCGCCCCAGGCCGCGATCCCGGCGACAATCACGCCGACGACGAGGTCCGGCCAGTTGGTTCCCAGCCAGGCGACGAGGCCGCCAGCCAAGACGATTCCGAGGTTCGCGGCGAAATCGTTGTAACTGAAGGTGTTGGCCGCGCGGATGTTGACGTCCGGATTTTTGAGTTTAGCGAGCAGCCAGACGCAGACTGCGTTGATCGCCGCCGCAAACAGGGCCATGGCGATCATGATCGTCCCGAGCGGATCTGACCCGCCGATGTAGCGGCGCCATGCATCGTAGAGGATACCAGCGGCGAACAGGATCAGCAGCCCGCCGGAAACGTTCGCCGCCCCGCGTTTCCATTTGTCGGATCGGGACAAAGCGAAAAGGCTGATCGCGTAGACGAAGCTGTCGGAGAGGTTATCGAGCCCGTTGGCGATCAGGGCACTTGAGTCGCCGAAGGCGCCTGTTGCGAAAAAGGCCACGGCCAAACCGATATTGAGCGCCAGAACGATCCAAAGCGTCCGTCTCTCCATTGAATTTTGTCTAGCAGCCATTTTGTGGTTCCAGCCTGTGTTGTACGACACATTAACTTCTGCGGCTGATCTGCGTTCCAGCCGGAATGTTGGCTGAATTCCTTCAGGCCCCGATTTCCTCGTGCTCGGTCAGGCATTCCGAATGGTCCCGCAACACCTCAAGCACCTTGCAGTCTCCCGTCCGCCCGCCGCTGCATTCGTGAACCATGCGTTTCAGTTCGGTGCGCAGCGCCTTCAGGCGCGCCATGCGCTGGTCCACCTGTTTGAGCTGGCGACGCGCGATGGCATCGGCCTCGTGGCAGGACCGGTTGGGATGGTCGCTGAGGTCGAGCAGCTCGCGGATCGCATCGAGCGAGAAACCGAGTTGTCGCGAGTGGCGGATGAAGGACAGTCGATCGAGCTGTGCATTGTCGTAGCGCCTCTGTCCGCCTTCGGTTCTGCCAGGTTCGGGCATGAGTCCGATCTGTTCGTAGTACCGGATGGTCTGCACTTTTGTGCCAGTCTTCTTTGACAGAGTACCGATCGTGAGCATTTTAGCCTCCATGAAAAAGATACAGTCTGTGTAGGTTTTGCCGTCGGAATAAACAAGTGTCGGATTCACAGACGCGTGAGTTCAAGCTATACCATGATTTCGCGCTTGAACCTCTAGCTGCTAGAGGATGTATCCGCACATGCAATAAGAATCAAAAGCAGGCGAACAGGATTGTCCCTTACATCAGCACAGAAGTTTCTTTGGGTTTTGGCAGGCGTGGCAGCGCTTGCCTTCGTATGGCTTTTGCTCTGGTCCGATTATCGTGCCGATAGCGCCCGAACTGACGCCGAGCCGCCTTTTTTCGCTGAGTTCGAACTGACGGACCACCAGGGTATGGTTCAAACCGAGGAGGGCTTTGCAGGGCGCTGGATGCTGGTTTTTTTCGGCTTTACCAACTGCCCCGACGTCTGCCCGACGACACTGTCTGAGGTCGCGGCAGTGATGGACGGTCTGGGCGACGATGCCGCCAAGGTCCAGCCGATTTGAGCGCGTCGAAGAGGCCGCAGCGCCGGATGGTTACACGATGGGCCACACGTCGCATTTGTTCCTCTTCGATCCCGACGCGGGCTTCGCCGACTCCTGGCCCTACGGCACCTCCGCCGAAGAGATCCTCGCCGATCTGGAAGAGAGGATCTGACTGACATGAACCGCATATCCGGAGAAACAGCCCTCGGGCTGGCGTGGATCATCGCGCTCGTCGCCTCACTTGCCGTGCTTTTCATCGGCGAGGTGCTGGGGCAGACGCCCTGTGTGCTGTGCTGGTTCCAGCGCGCCTTCATGTTCCCCTTGGCCATTGTCCTCGGGCTCGGCCTTTGGTGGCGGGACGGCCGTGTGGGGCGCTACGGCATCGCATTGGCGCTTGGCGGCGGCGCAGTCGCCCTCTGGCACATGGGGCTGTACGTCGGTCTTGTTCCCGAACGCATCCAGCCCTGCACGGCCACCGGCCCCTCTTGCACCGATGACAACCAACTGGTCTTCGGCATCCCGATCCCGCTGATGGCGCTCGCCGCCTTCGCGCTGATCGGAGCGCTGTCGGCCCTTTCATTGAAGGACACACGAACATGAACCGACGCGGCCTGATCCTGTCCGTTCTCGCCCTCGGCGTCGCCGGTTTCGGCGGAGCGACCTGGTTTGCAACCCGCCCCGGCCCGTTGGCCGAAGCCGAGCCCGTTGCGCCGGAACTCGCGGACGCGATGATCCGCCCCTACTCGCCCATCCTCGGGCCTGCGGAAGCGCCCGTCACGATCGTCGAATTCTTCGATCCGGCCTGCGAGGCCTGTCGCGCCTTTCATCCCATCGTGAAGGACATCATGGCCGAGCATGGGGATGCTGTCCGCGTCGTGATCCGCTACACGCCCTTCCACGGCGCGGCATCCGAGGAAGCGATCCGCGTGCTCGAGACGGCGCGTATGCAGGACGTTTACGTGCCGGTGCTCGAGGCCGTTCTGCGGGAACAGCCGAGATGGGCGGCGCACGGTGCCCCGGAGCCCGGCCTAATCCTTCAGATCGCCGCCACGGCCGGGCTCGATGCAGACGCCGCGCGCACGCAAATGCTGGCACCGGATGTCGTAGCAATTCTGAACCAGGATCGTGCCGACGTCGAGACCGTGGGAATTCGCCAGACGCCCACATTCTTCGTGAACGGCACGCCGCTCGATCCATTCGGAGAGGCAGAATTGCGTCGCCTAGTGGCCGCCGAAGTCGCTGCAGTGCAAAGCTGAATGGAAAGGGCAGGATCAGAACGATGAGAAAGTATATTTTGACCAGCACACTGGCGGCGCTTTTTGCCCTTGGAGGGCTCTCGGTGCCCGCGCTGGCCGGACCCGAGGATGTTGTCGTCGTGAACGCGTGGTCCCGCGCCTCCATCGGGATGAACCGTCCCGGGGCCGCCTACATGACGATCCGCAACACTGGCGACGAGCCGGTGACGCTGATCGGTCTTACAACACCGCTCGCGATGATGCCCGAAATTCACGAGACGAAGACAAATGCCGAAGGTGTGAGTTCCATGAGCCCGGCGGGGGAGATCGCGATCGCCCCGGGCGAGAGCGTCGCGCTCGAACCGGGGGGCCTGCACGCAATGCTGATGCGGCTGCAAGAACTGATGACGGAAGGGGACACCTTTCCGCTGACCCTGCTTTTCGACGACGGAGGCGAAGTGACGGTCGAGGTGCCGATCCTCGGAATCGCCGCGCGGGGGCCTGAGGACTGATGCGGCGACGGGCGATCCTGGGGTACGGGGCGGCTGGTGTCGGGGCGGTCGCCCTGATGCTCTTCGTCGGTTGGTGGCAGGTCGATGGACCCGGTGGACCCGAACCTGTCGGGCAGCGGCCTGTGGCCCTGACCGAGATGGATTTTCGTCTGACGGATCATGAGGGCAACGCGGTCGGGCGGGAAACCCTGATCGGGCGACCGACGATGGCGTTCTTCGGCTTCACCTACTGTCCCGATGTCTGCCCGACCACGCTCTCGGACATTTCGGGATGGCTCGACGATCTGGGAGACGAGGCCGACAAGATGAACGTGGTTTTCATCACGGTCGATCCTGAGCGCGATACCGTCGCGGCGATGGCCGAATATGTCAGCTACTTTCATCCGGCGATCCGCGGCTGGACGGGGCCGGAGGAGCAGATAGCGCGCGTCGCGGACGGCTTCCGCGCCACCTACGAGCAAGTACCGACGGAGAGCGGCGATTACACGATGAACCACACCGCGAGCGTCTTCCTGTTCGCAGCCTCTGGGCGGTTCGTCACCATGATCGACTATCACGAAGCCAGAGAATACGCGGTGCCGAAAATTCGCCGCGCGCTGGCAGAAGAAATGGAGGGGGCGACATGAGGCTCAGAACTTTGGCGGCGGGTGTCGCAATTGCGGGGACGGTTTCGGGAGCGGCTATCGCCATCTCTGATTTCATGTCGAAAGAACCCGTGCCGCCGGAACTTGCCCAGGCAGGTAGCTGGATGCCCCAAGGTCCTGAAGCCCCTAGAAACGTTGACATCCTGGTGACGCTGCCCGCGACGGCATGGGCAGAGGATGCACCCGACCTCGGCCCCCTGCCCCTTCTGCAGGTCGCGTTTGCCGACAGGCCGGTAAGGGCGATCGAGCCACCGCTGTCGACGTGGTCGCGCGACATTGCACCTGGCGAGACGCTCGATTTCTTGCTGTCCGAAGCTGGACTTGCGGCACCTGACAGAGCCGAAGTTGCCCTCGCGCTTGGCGCGGAATACGATCTGCGACGGCTGCGGCCGGGGCACTCGGTCACTGTCGCTTCGACCGTGGACGGCAGCCCCCGCACCGTCTCACTCGCCGTCGAGGACGGGGTTCGGATCGAGGTGGTTTTCGGCGAGCAGTTGTCTACGCAGGTAGTGGCTCCGGATCCGGAGATCGTAACCCTTGCCGGCGAAGCCGTGATCGACAGCTCTATCTTCGCGGCACTCGACGAAGCCGGCATACCCGCCCGTTTTTCCGTGGACCTTGCGCAGATGCTGGGTGGGACCGTGGATTTCCGCCGCGAGTTGGCCGGTGGCGAGACACTAAGGCTTCTTTGGCGCGAGGCGCGTGTGGGCGAGGACAGGATCGGACAACCCGATCTTGCCTTTGCCGCATTGGAGATCGGCGGTTCGCTTTACGAGATCGTATGGCCGGACGACGGCAGCGGTCAGGCGACGATCTACGTCGATGGCGAGGTGCTGCGCGTCTTCGCACAGCCGGTCGAGGGTGCGCGCCTCAGCTCGGTGTTCGGACGCCGCACGCATCCGGTCTTTGGCAACGTCCGGATGCACACCGGCGTCGATTTCGCAGCGGCACGTGGGACACCGGTTCAATCGACGGCACCGGGGCGGGTCAGTTTCATCGGCTGGCGAGGCGGCTATGGTCGAGTGGTCGAAATCGCCCACGGCTCCGACACCATGACGCGCTATGCGCATCTGAGCGCCGTGCCGGATGGCCTGGCACAAGGCCAACGCGTTGCGGCGGGAGATGTGATCGGCCGCGTCGGCGCGACTGGCACGGCGACAGGTCCGAACCTACACTACGAAGTCCTCGTGGATGGGCGCCCGACTGACCCCCTCGCTGACGACCGGCTCGCCGAAGCAGCTGAGAGCGAAGCGGATGATACCGCCGCGCTCTCGCGTCTGGCCGAGGCGCGCGCGCTTCTGAATCAAAACCTCGGCAGCGAGATTGCCGAAACGACAACCGAAAGGCTCTGACCCATGAAACGCATGACCCAAGCTCTGGCAATCACCCTCGCCCTGTTACCAGCGGCAAAGGCCCTCGCAGAGGCAACGGCGATCGACGTCCGCAAGACGAACGGTTGCGGCTGTTGCCTGTCTTGGATGAACCATCTCGAAGAAAACGGGTTTGCGCCGACGGGCGAGAACATGTTCGGTGGGTCGCTGGTTCGCTTCAAGCTCGACAACGGCGTGCCGCAGCGCATGGTCTCCTGCCACACCGCGCTCATTGATGGCTACGTGATCGAAGGCCATGTCCCGGCCGCTGACATCCGCCGCATTCTCGAGGAGCGCCCGGACGCCGTCGGCCTCGCCGTTCCGGGGATGCCCTATGGCTCGCCCGGCATGGGGCCAGAAGACGACCGCGAGGCCTATGATGTCTTCCTCATCCGCAAGGACGGGTCGACGGAAGTCTTTTCGAGCTACGCCGAAGGATAATCTGGCCCGCCCATGGAAAATCTGTCTCCGATAATGCTCGGCTTTCTCGGAAGTCTCGCCGCCGGTTCGCTCACGGCAGTCGGAGCAGCTCCCGTGCTGTTTGGGCGCATCCCGTCCCGGGCCACGCGCGATCTGTCGCTCGGCTTCGCTGCCGGTGTCATGCTGGCCGCTTCCTTCTTTTCGCTGATTATCCCGGCACTGGATGCGGCAGAGCCGATGTTCGAAAACGGCGCGATGCCTGCGGCCATCGTATGCGTCTCGATCCTTCTGGGCATGGGCGCTGTCGCCCTGATGAACGAAAAGCTGCCGCACGAGCATTTCAAGACGGGACGCGAAGGGCCCGAAGCGGCGTCTTTGCGGCGGGTCTGGCTGTTCATCATCGCGATCACGATCCACAACTTCCCCGAAGGCCTCGCGGTCGGGGTCGGCTTCGGATCCGGAGGTATGGAGGGCGGTCTGCCGCTTGCTGTCGGCATCGGGCTTCAGAATGCGCCCGAAGGATTGGCCGTCGCTGTATCTCTGCTGGGCGAGGGATATCCGAAGCTGCGCGCCTGGGGCATTGCGGCGCTAACGGGCATGGTCGAGCCGATTGGCGGTCTGCTCGGGGCCGGCATCATCACACTGTCGGAACCGCTGCTTCCATGGGGACTGGCCTTTGCCGCGGGCGCAATGCTCTACGTCATCAGCCACGAGATTATCCCCGAAACGCATCGCAGCGGCCATCAGAACAGGGCAACGCTCGGACTCGCAGTCGGGCTCGTTCTGATGCTGTTCCTTGATGTCTGGTTGGGATGAGGCAATGTCATCATACAAAGTATCTCCGATGATCGGCGTCTTTGCAGCGCTTGCTGCGTTCGCGATCGATCAGATCACCAAAGCCATTGTCGTTGCGAATGCCGTCACTTTAAGCGCCGGGATTTCCGTGTTTCCGGGATTCAACCTCGTCTTTTATCGTAATGATGGCGTGACTTTCGGGATGCTGGGCGGCGCGCCGTTGTGGAGCCTCATCGCTCTCGCTCTTGCCATCTGTGTTTGGCTGGGGGTTATGCTGATTCGCGCCGAAAATGCGGTCGAAACACTTGCCTATGGCGCGATCATTGGCGGAGCCCTGGGCAATGTCATCGACCGTGTGCGGTATCGGGCTGTGACAGACTTTCTCGATTTCTACATTGGCACAACACATTGGCCTGCCTTCAACATGGCCGATGTATTTGTCGTCAGTGGCGTGGGGCTCTTGCTCGCCGCGCCATGGATCAGCGCGCGGCGTCCGATCAAGTCGTGAAGATGGAAATTCTGAACCGCATCGCTCTGCGCAAACCTCTGCTTTCGCGGATGACGCTTGGTTTCGCCGCCGGTGCGCTGACGGTTCTGACTTTCCCGCCTTTCTCGCTTCTCCTTCTTGTTCCCGTTGCCTATTCCGCGTTGTTTGTCGGTCTTCGCGATCTCTCCTTCGGGCGTGCTTTCCTCGTCGGCTGGGCATTTGGTCTCGGCCAGTTCGGTTTCGGGATTTCGTGGATTGCAGAGAGTTTCTACGTCGAGGCCGAGCGGTTTGGGGCGATGGCAATCCCGGCCGTCGGGGGATTGTCCGCAGGTCTCGCGATTTTCCCGGCCATTGCCGCAGCGCTCTTCGCCGAAATCGCGCGGCGCGGAGCCATGGGCAGTCTCTTGGCCTGCCTCGCGTTCGCGACCTCCTGGACCGTGGCAGAGTGGTTGCGTGGTCACGTTCTGACAGGGTTTCCGTGGAACTTGGCCGGTTACGCACTTGTAGACTACGCCGCCCTTCGCCAGACCGCCGCCTGGGTCGGAAGCTATGGGTTAAGCTTTCTCAGCGTGTTCGTCGCGGCACTTCCCGGCGCGGCTGTCATGACGTCCGGGCGGCAACGATTGACCGTTTCGCTCATGGCACTGGCGGGCATCGCGACGATGTGGGCTGTCGGCACGCTTCGCCTCCAGTCGGATGCACAACAGCCACCCGGTGTCGACCTGCGCATCGTCCAGGGCAACATTCCACAAGAAGAGAAATGGGCGCCCGAGAACCGCGAGGCGACCTTCGCGCGCTATCTCGAACTTTCTTCCCGCCCCGGCAATTTCGACGTTCTTCTCTGGCCGGAAACCGCCTTTCCGGGTTTCCTCGATGAGGATAAGAGGGCGCGGGCCCGGATTGCCACTGCGCTACCGGAAGGCAGCGTGCTGCTCACCGGAGTGCCGGACCGTGTACCGAGCGAGGATGGCACCCGATATTTCAACACGGTCCAGGCTTTTGGCGATACCGGCAAAATCCTGACCGGATACGCGAAACACCATCTCGTACCCTTCGGCGAATATGTGCCATTCCGCGGCTGGTTGCCCATCGAGCGGCTCACGGCGGGTCTGGGCGATTTTACGCCCGGACCGGGCCCGCGAACGCTTGCGCTTCCGGGTGTGCCGCTGGTCGCCGTGGCGATCTGCTATGAGATCATCTTCCCAGGGCATGTGGTCGACGACCTGTTCCGGCCGGACTGGATTTTCAATGCGACCAACGATGCTTGGTTCGGAACCAGCATTGGACCGGAGCAGCATCTCGCCTCCGCACGCATGCGCGCTGTCGAGGAAGGGCTTCCCATCGTCCGGGCCGCAAACACAGGGATCTCCGCGATCATCGACGCAAACGGTGACCTCGTCGCGCGGCTCGGCAACGGAGAAACCGGTGTCATAGATGCGGCTCTGCCCTCTGCTCATCCGTCAACGCTCTATGCGCGCTTCGGCGACTGGGCGCTGCTGGCTCTCATCTTCACTACTTGGGCCGTGGGACTGGCTGCAGGTCTGGTCGGCACACACCGGTGCAACAAGAGAACAAGAACGGAGAAAAAGTCATGCTGGTAATCGCGGGCATTGTCGCGGGTGCGATCTGGGGTGGATATCTGGCGCGACGCCGAAAAGGAAACCGGCTGGATATCCTCCAGTATGCGGCGAGTTCGGCGATCGCCTTCGGTCTTCTCACCTATTTCATATCGGTGGTCCTCTTGCGCATCTTTTTTTAAGAAGGGTTTCGAAACAGCACCGACATGAGACGGCTTTTCAACATATTGCTGTACGGGTTTCTGGCAATCTGCATCACGGTATCGGTTGGTTCCGGGTTGGTCTATTTTCTGCTGAGCGCATCCGTTCCCGATTACGACGAGGACTTCACGGTCGCAGGCTTAGGCGGACCGGTCGACATTCTGCGAGATTCTTCGGCAGTCCCGCACATCTCCGCAGCTTCCGCTGCGGATGTTTACTTCGCGACCGGCTTCGTTCACGCCCAAGACAGGCTCGGTCAACTGTTAAGGGCAAGGCGAAAAGCGGAAGCTTCGTGGCCATCGGATGAGATCTTGGACCTTGAGCCAGCGGTCTCAGACGCGCTCGCATCCTATGCCGCCGGCGTTAATGCGTGGCTGGAGCTAGTGTCGGAAGGCGGGCGTGGCCGAGGCTCTCCGGAGCTGCTGATCGCAGACGAACGGTCGATCGCGGCCTGGACACCCGGCGATAGCCTGAGGATTGCCCGGTCTTTCCTGAATGGCCTGCGACCGGGAAGCGCACGGGAAGGAATGCCGAGTATATCAGGTGCCATTATACCGGCGGATCGCCTGAGAGTGCCCGAACTGTTTGCGACTGATCCGGAGCAGCGCCTTGATGCATGGGCGATCGACGGCGACCGAACAGCGACCGGAACGCCAATTCTAGCCGCCGATATCAGCGGTTCCCTGTCGCTTCCCTCGGAATGGTATCTCGCAGATCTTCAATTTTCGACAGGGCCGGCCATAGGGGCCACAATACCGGGCGTACCTTTCGTTATTGTCGGTCGCAATGCGCGCGTCGCCTGGGCCTTCCGGTCATTTCCCGTGCCAGACGAGGAGGCACCAAGGGGGCCGTCACCCGTGCGGGCGGCAGGTTTCCTGACGATGCTGGAGCTGTTCGCGCGTTCGGCCGACGCGATCGATGCCATCGGAGTTGCCGCAGACATGTTGCCGAAGGGCATGGAGGCATTGGCCATTGACCGAGAGACCGTTGCCCGATGGCCAAGAGCGGAGGCCGTACGGGCGTCGTCTTTTCGCGACATTCGACTGGCGGAGCTTGAAGCGCGGCAATCGATCTTCTCGACGGAAGGCGCCATCGGTGTTCAAAGGGACACCGTAAGTTCCGTGGCGCGAACCCTCCTGCCCCTGATGGCGAAAGAGCTTTGGTTCGTGCAGTCCAGAGACAGCATCGAAGGCACCGATGCGGACAGCCTTCGTCGTGAGCTTCTGGACAGGCTTGCCTCGTGGAATGGCGAAATGGATCGCTATTCACCGGAACCTCTGCTGTTCTGGACCTGGGTCCGGGCTTTGCAGCAGCGCATTTTGAAGGACGAGTTTCCGACAGCGGAGCAACTCTGGACCCGTCCGAACCCAAACTTTCTTTATGCGGTACTCAGCGATCGTCGCGGTAGCGCGATCTGGTGCGACATCCGCCTATCCTCACCTCGCGAGACATGTGAGGAGCAGGTTCGCGTGGCCCTGGATGATGCCCTTGGCTGGCTGGTCGATCGATATGGGCGCGATCCCTCGACGTGGACCTGGGGGGAGGAGCATAGATTGGACATGCAGTGGTCGCCAATCAGTTCACGTGGGTTGCTGACCGACCTGCTGTCCCTTCAAGCGCCGATTTCAGGCGATCCGTATACGCTATTCTTGACATCATTTGGTGTCGAAGAAGACCGTCCATTCCTTGTGAGTGCCGGAAGCAATTTTCAGGCGGTCATGTCGATATCGGAAGCAGCGGGATCATACTACATCTCGCCCACCGGACAGTCGGGACATCCGCTATCTCGATTCTACGACAATCTCTTTCCCTCCTGGATACGAGGCGAATACCTGGCCATGTCGACCGATCTGTCACTGGCCCGTGGCGGCGCTTCCGGGATCTCGCGACTCACACCGGCTACCTCGGACAGTCCTCGGATGAGCGAGGGCCAGAGCGAATGATCACGAACCTCTTCTTTCTTTACGACCCTTTCGGCGATGCGCTGTCACCGGTGTCGCTCATTGTTGTCGGCCTTACAGCATGGCTGTTTTTGCGTGGGCTCAAAATACACGTTCGCTGTCTCGGAAGGGTTTCTGGCTGGCGTCGAACCGTCTTCTTTGTCGGCCTCGCAGTCGTCCTCGTCGCGACGAATGGGCCGCTCCCGCCATTGGGGCACAGTCTGTTTTCTGTACATCAGGTCGAGCATCTTCTTCTGCGACTGGTAGGACCGCTTCTTATCGCGGTTTCTCAGCCCTGGCTTGGCCTTCAAGCCGGATTGAAAAGGGAATGGCGCCGACGCCTTGCCGCGATTGGGCGTGCGCGCATCCCGCGATTCTTGGCGCTTCCTGCATCTGCCACCTCCCTGTTGATTGGCGCGCTTTTCGTCTGGCAGATCCCGATGATCTACGCCCTTACACAACGTATTGCGGCGATGGAAGCGCTGGCACATCTGTCTATGGTGCTGGCGGGGCTTTGGTACTTTGCTATGCTGTTCGATCCGCGTGATCCGCCTGAAGGAGCGCGGCGCGGTGCTCGACTGATGTCAGGGTTCGTGGTGATCGTTTCCAACATCTTTCTGGGCTCCCTGACAACGCTCAAGGAGGTGCCCCTCTATGGATCAGAAATCATCGCAGCGAGCGGTGGTCGACTTCGCGCCCTGGCTGACGAGACAATCGGCGGCTACGTAATCTGGGTCCCGTCGTCGATGGTTCTCATCGTGGCAATCATCCTGGTGCTGAACGGCTGGAACGCAGCGGAGGAACGGCGCTGGACGTCCCGCTACGACCTGATGCGCCAATCGAATGCGGCGGCGCTCGAGTTTCCGGAAACCGCGGAGGAACTGCGTCTGAAAGTAGAGAAGCCGAACCGGGACATGGGCCGTACCCTCGCCCTTGGCGCATTCGCCATGTTCATGGTTGTCATGATTACCGTCGTGACCATCGTCTATGCCCTCGGATAGATTGAATTCGACATGATACCAGACGTATTCTTCCCCGCTAGGGCCCGCCTGTTTCGCCACTGCCACGGCTGGACACATATTGTAGTGTCCTTACGCGTACCGGGTGCTTGCGCTGGCCCACGGCGGCGAGCGTCACTTTGGCCGTGATCGCCATCGAAGCGATCAACGTGGCCCTGTGCCGACGATTTGCCTGATCTGACGGAAGATCATCTCCTCCCATCAGGCGTAGATGTCGATCGGTGTTCCGTCTTTCACCATTGCATAGATGTCCTCGATCTGCCGATCTGTGACCGCGATGCAGCCAGCTGTCCAGTCGCGGACGTCCGTTGGGTCGATGCCTGGGCGTGGACCACCATGGATGAAGATGTCGCCGCCGGGGGAAAGGCCCTGCGCTTCAGCAAAGGCGATGTCGGCCTCATTCGGATAGGAGATGCCAACCGAAAGATGATACGTACTTTCGGGGTTGCGCTTATCGACTACGTAAGCGCCCTCAGGGGTCCGGCCGTCTCCCTCGAATTGCTTGTGACCCTCAGGAGCGAAACCCAGCCCGACCGGATAGGTTTGCAATACGCGATCGGCTCCGTCCAGAACAAGCAAACGCTGCCCCTTGTAAAGCCGAACACGGGTCACCTCGGGTCCGCCATAGCTGCGGAACTTGCTGGCACAGCCAGACAAAAACGCTGCCAACCCGCCCAACAGGACGGCGCGGCGGGGAAATCGGATGGTTTTCACTGCTCGATGCCTCTTTCGTGAGGTCTGATATGGACATTACGTTACCTTGCAAATGCTGCGTGATCAATGTCCGTGGGCAAGCGCGGCCTTTGCCATCTCTGGACCAACCTGCTCACCGCTGAATGCCTTGCGGGCCTACCGCAGCGCCTTGAGGGCGACCGGCAGGGAGGCCACGGCAAGCCTTAATCGAACAACTCGTGAAGCCAGGATTTGCGGCGATAGCCGTGCTTGCCGTCGCCGCCGCCGTGCTTTCCGCGCCGGTAGCCGCGATCATCGTCGTAGCCGCGCGGCTCAGGCACCCGCTGAGGCGCCACATCGGGTGCCGAACGCTCGATGATCTTGTCCAGTTCGCCCCGGTCTAGCCAGACACCCCGGCAATCGGGACAGAAGTCGATCTCGATCCCCTGGCGGTCGGTCATGCTCAAGGGCACCTCGCAAACCGGACACATCATCCTGCCCTTCACGCTCATGTCTCGTCTCGGCTCCTTTCCGGGTTCTCCCAGTTCAATGACCATGTGCCAGCGCCCCTTTGGCCAAGCCTTCGCCAACCTGCTCACCGCCGGACGGCGGTGCCTTGGCCTCTTGGCTGTTCAGCAGGCGCAGGGCGTTGGCCACCACCAGCAATGACACTCCTACATCGGCTGCAATAGCGCCCCACATCGATGCCACTCCGAACGCAGTAGCGACGACGAAAACGCCCTTGGTCGCCAAGGAAATACCGATGTTCTGATGGATAATCGACATTGTCCGGCGCGAATGACCGATCAGCCAAGGCACCTTGCCGAGATCGTCGGTCATCAGGGCTATATCCGCCGTCTCGATTGCCGCGTCCGAACCAACGGCACCCATTGCGATGGCGTAATGCGCGCGCGCCATGGCCGGGGCGTCGTTGACCCCGTCGCCGATCATGGCCACCATGTCATGCGTTTCGACCAGTTCTTCGATGGCAGTCACCTTGTCTTCGGGCAGAAGCTCGGCACGGACCTCGTCGATGCCGACCTCGGCTGCAACAGCGCGCGCTGTCCGCTCGTTATCACCGGTCAGCATGACGATGGTCTTCACACCCTGCGCGTGAAGCTGCGCCACGATGCCTTTGGCATCCGGGCGGATACGGTCGCGCAATTCCAAGATGCCGGTGACACCGGTGTCGTCGCCCACGGCAACAAGGGTGCTGCCAGCCCCTTCGATGCGGTCGCGCAAATCCTTCGGAATGGCGTCGCCGAAACCCTTCTCCTCGGCAAACCGGTCCGACCCCAGCCAGATCGACCGGCCGTCTGTGCGTCCTTCAAGTCCCCTGCCCGGAACGGTTCGGGTATCTTCCGCGGCGGATACCTTGATGCCGTCGGCTTCTGCCCGCGCAAGAATGGCGCGCGCCAAGGGATGCGAGGAACGTGCCTCCAGCCCAGCGGCGAGGGTCATCAGATCTTGCGCCGATGCTTTGCCCAGCGGATGCACCGCCGCCACCTCGGGCTCGCCCATGGTGATCGTGCCGGTCTTGTCCATGGCCAGTGCAGTGGTCTTGCCCGGTGCCTCAACATATGCACCGCCCTTGATCAGCACCCCGGCCCGCGCTGAGGCGGTGAGTGCAGCGACGATGGAGACCGGTGTCGAGATGACCAGAGCGCATGGGCAAGCGATCACCAGCAGCACGAGTGCATTGTAGAACCAATAATCCCAGGCCCCCCCGAAAATGAGCGGCGGCAGCAGGGCAATTGCAATGGCGAGAGCCATGACGATAGGCGTATAGATGCGGGCGAATTTCGCCACCCACTGCTCCACCGGCGCGCGGCGGGCATGGGCGTCACCGACCATGCGGATGATCTTGGCCAATACGGTGTCCGAGGCGGCCTTCGTGGCGCGCACCGTCAGTGTGCCTTCGCCGTTGATCGTACCGGCATAGACTTCGTCGCCCCGTTCCTTTGGGACCAGCGCACTCTCTCCGGTGATTGGCGCCTGATCGACGGCCCCTGCCCCATCGACAACCTCACCATCCAATGGGATGCGGTCTCCGCCGCGCACGACGAAACGTGCGTTGATAGCAACCGCGGAAGCCGGTACGTCCGCTTCCGAACCGTCATCATAAAGAATTCTTGCCGTCGGCGGCGCCAGGTCCAGCAGAGCTGAAACCGCATTCCTCGCACGCCCGACGCTCCAGCTTTCGAGGAAAAGCGAGAGCGAGAAGAAGAACGCAACCGTCGCCGCCTCGAAAAATTCGCCGAGGCTAATTGCACCCGCGACTGCGATGACCATGAGCAGGTTCATGTCGGGCGACAGCCGCCGTGCGGACGACCATGCCTTGGGCGCCACGAGCCAAACACCGAACAGGATCGCAACCGCGAATAACCCTGCCTCGACCAGTGGCATCGGCGCTTCGCCGTGCCCTGCGAAGAGGCCGAGTGCCCCCCCCATGCCGGTCTCGATGATGTGCCACAGAAATCCCGCGGCCCAGAAGCCGCCGCTGAGCGCCGTAAACAGCCGCTGGCGTGCAAGATGGGCCGCCTGGTCGACCGACGCGTTTTCGGCATCCCAAGGCTTGGCGGTCATGCCGGTGCTTGCGACCAGTTCTGCAATTTCGCCGTTCGATACACTCTTGGCGCTGTCGAGAATAGTCATCCGTCCATTGATCACGTCGAACGCAAGATGTTCGGCCCCGCCGATCTTCGGGCCGACCACCTTGTTCAGGATTGCTACCTCCTCGGCGCAATCGAGGCCGGACACCTGAAAACTGCGCCCGCCCGCTGGCGCGGGGGTCGCCGGAACGGTGTCGCCGCACGTTCCGGCGCTCCCGCAGCAGCTGCCGCCGCTTGTCTGGGCATCTTCGGCGTGATCGTGGTCGTGACGATGGGTGTCGGACGGCATGAATGGACCTCTGGATTCGGGTGCTTTACCATGACATAGCCCCTACAGTAGCTAGAGCTTCAAGAGCAAAATACGGTGGTAATTCAGTTTGATTTATTGCTAGAGGATGCGGTGACCGGCTCCATCACGCCTTGAGGCATGAACAGCCGCTGCAAAGAAAAACAGACATGAAAGGAAGCTTGATGCGGGTTTTGATGCTGAAGCAAAAAATGATGGTCGCAGTGGCGCTGTCGCTTACGGCCGGGTGCGCAGTCCAGCCGACTGGACCGGGCGACGCGGCAGACCAGCCGGGCAACGTTCCCGAAGCCGTGATTGCGATGGCTGCCCCGGATCAGAATGTTGCGACCGCGCGCTTGGTGCCGGAAGACGGCTGCTATTGGTACGAACACAGCGGCCCCGTCGAAACGACCTTGCTGCCGCTGCGCACGGCGAACGGCAATCGTATCTGCACCCCTCGCGAAACTTAGCTACGTTTGCCGACCGCTGCTTGGCTTAGCTGCGGGCAGTGACGCTGTCCTCTGCCGAGTAAAGATAGGCCGTAGAGCCGGTTTCGACGTTCAGGTAAAGGTCATTGATATGGGCCATAACCATCCGTACGCAGCCCGAACTTGCGCGGCCACCGATACTCCGTGGGCTCGGAGTGCCATGGATGCGCAGAAGGGTATCGCGATCCCCGACGTAGAGATACAGCGCCCTTGAACCAAGCGCGTTTTCCGGTCCGGGTTCCATGCCATCGGCAATGTCAGCATAAAGTTCGGGGTCGCGATTGATCATGCTCTGTGTCGGTTGCCAGTGCGGCCACCTGACCTTGCGCTTGATGATATAGACACCCGGCTCATAGAGGTTCCCCCGCGCGATGGCCACGCCGTAGCGCATCGCGGTTCCACCCTCTTCAATGTGGTAGAGATATCGTGCGACCGCGTCGACATGGATATCTCCCGGCACGAGACCGGCCTTCGCGACCACACGTTGCGGTAGGAACCGCGGGTGCAATCCCCATGGGTTGGAAGTCTCGGCAACATAATCCTGAGGCGTCACCTGTGCGTCCCATTCAGCCTTCTGAGCCTCGGTGGGCCAAGTGTCGGCAAAAGCCATACCGGGACCGGTCACCGAAAAAAGCGCCGTTGTTGTCTGAATGAAGTGTCGTCTTGTCAGCATTTTGTACCCTTTCGGTTCCCGCCGGCGATTGATGGCAAGAACGGTATGTGTTCTCATTGAATAGATAGGACTTCTAGTGGCTAGAGGTTCAAGGGCAAATTTTCGTGAGCAAACATGCGATCCTGGCAGTTTCCAGTTTGCTTGGGAGGAGAAAACTGCTCGCACGATACCTGGTCCGAAGTTGCGCAGCGACACTTCGTGAAATCGCAGATTGTCTGGAAATTTAGGCACAGCGGCTTCGATATCGCGACCATGAGATCGGGAGCGTCACGGCACACGGAACTTACGCCACTCGCAAATACTACGATGCCATCTCTGGCTCCGGCTCTCATTCCGTTATTTCACCCCGTAAGAACGCAAAGCTTGGATGGAGATCATAGCTGTAGCGGCGGCTCGTAATTAGGCCATACGGGCATCGCAGTATCTGGGCTGTGCGCTCTGGCGACAATGGAGCGGATATCCCCGCCGAAGCCGCGCCGAGACGAAGATGCAATGTGTGAAACTGCTTGGTCAGCCGCTCATCGCGTCGGACTTTGGCCGCCATGGTGCGAAGCTTCAGTTCCGCTTAGCAGTCGTCAACAGCTACACCGCCCTTGGCATCCCCGTCACAGAAGCTTTGGAATAAGTCCGTCCGGAGAATGGTTAACACCGCCTATCAGCCTATTTGTAGAACATTGCATCGAGGACCCCTCGATTGGTAAGTTAAAGTCTAAGGTCAACCCGCTTACTTCAACGGCAACCACCCGACTATGACCGCTGGGAAAACGCCGCGAACAGCGCAAGCGTCCGTTCGCTGACATGGTGCTCGATGCCTTCGGCATCGCGTTCAGCCGTCTCGGGGTCGAGCCCGAGGCTCAGGAGAAACCGCAAGACGATCTCGTGGCGGTGCCTGCATTCCTTGGCGAGCGCCCGGCCTTCCTCGGTCAGGAAGACCGAGCGATACTTCGCACGGGTGATCAAGCCGTCCCGCGCCAGACGGCCAAGTGTTTTTGCGACCGTCGGCGCAGTCACGCCCATCCGTGTCGCGATATCGACCGGCCGGGCCTCGCCGTTCTCGTGGATGAGTTCGGCGATCAGTTCGACATAATCTTCCGCCACTTCGCTGCGCCGCGCTTCGCGCACACCGATGAAGGCCTCGGCGCGTGATTCGACCGCACGTGCCTCTGCCTCGGTTGAATCAAGGTTCTCATCATCCGTCATGCCGTCACCCTCGCACGATCGGGATTGACTCGTAAAGCCTAAGCGATGATTATTAGCCGAAGCTAACTTTTTGCGCCGGGACTTTGGCCTGCGTGTCATCTGAGGGGACAACGTCCATGCCTGTCGATACCAGCAAGCGAGGGCGCGATGTGTCGTCCGCCGTGGAGACATCTCGGCCCACAGCGCCACCTGCGATGGTCACGGAGCCAGTATCGGCGTCGCGACGCGCGTTGTTGGTCGGCGGTCTGGTGGCTGCCGGCGGAGCGGCCGTGGCCGCGAGCCGCGCGCAATCCCAGGCAACGCCCGACCCGATGGCGGGGCATGCTATGCCCGGCGGGGCGGTCGATCCGTATTCGGCCCATGACAGTGGCATGGCGCATGGCAACATGACGATGGTCGGCCAGGTCGACCACGCCCGGAACGGGTTCGACCCGACGGCCATGCTGACCGACTGGGAGACCGGTCGCACCGAAGTCCTGCCGGATGGGCGCACGTTGCGAACGTTCGAGGTGGACGCCATCGACGTGGAGATCGAGATCGCTCCCGGCGTTTTCTTTCCCGCCTGGACGTTCAACGGCCGCGTGCCAGGCCCCGCCCTGCGAGCGAAGGAGGGCGAACGACTGAGGATCGTCTTTCGCAACCTCGGGTCACACCCGCATTCCATGCATTTTCACGGCATTCACTCGGCGCGGATGGACGGCGTTCAAGGCGCCGGGCTGATCGATCCGGGCGAGGAGTTCGTTTACGAATTCGATGCCAAGCCCTTCGGCTGCCACCTCTACCATTGCCATGCCCTGCCACTGAAACGGCACATGCACAAGGGCATGTACGGCCTTTTCGTGGTCGATCCGGATCCGGCGCGCCACCCCGAATTTGCGGCCGTTGCGGCGTCGCGTGTGCTGGGCAGCCCGGAAAACGCCGAATGGCAGGAACTGGCGATGGTGATGAACGGCTTTGACACCAATTTCGATGGTGAGAACGAGGTCTATGCCGTAAACACGGTCGGCCAAGCTTACATGAACGCGCCGATCCGGATCGACAAGTCGCGCCCGGTACGTATCTACCTCATGAATGCGACCGAGTTCGATCCGATCAACTCGTTCCACCTGCATGGGAATTTCTTCGACTATTACGACACCGGCACCCAGCTCACGCCGACCCTGCGCACGGTCGATGTGATCATGCAGTGTCAGGCGCAGCGCGGCATCCTCGAGTTCAGCTTCGCCGATCACGAGGACGGGATGTATATGTTCCATGCGCACCAGGCCGAGTTCACCGAACTTGGCTGGATGGGCTTTTTCGACTTGCGGGAGGCCGGAGCATGACCGATCATATTCAACGCAGCCGCCCGCCAATGACCCGTCTGCTTCTCGTCCTCGTGCCGCTGGCCGTCATGCTGGGCGCCTTTGTCTGGATCGCCTCGCTCGATCCCTTGCGCGGCTTCAACAACGGCGCCCCCCCGGTCGAGGCGCTGACCGTCGAACGGACGATCCTCGATGGGTCGGGGATATCGCTCAGGGCGCGCGCCGGCGGATCGGAGCCGATGGTGGTCGCGCAGGTCGCAGTCGACGATGCCTACTGGACCTTCACGCAGGAACCGGCGGGGCCGATTGCCCGAGGCGACGCGGTCTGGCTGCGTATTCCCTATCCGTGGGTTATTGGCGAGGCCCACCATGTCAACCTGCTGACGAACACAGGCGCGACCTTTGGGCACGAGATCGCGGTTGCTGTTTCGACGCCAAGCCCCACCTGGGGGCAACTTCGGCTCCAGGCGGTGATCGGGGCGATCGTCGGCCTTTTGCCGGTAGCGCTTGGCCTGATGTTCTATCCGGCCATGAAGGGCGTCGGGCGAAGGGGGATGAACTTTCTGCTGGCGCTGACGGTCGGGTTGCTGGCCTTCCTGCTGATCGACACCATATCCGAGGCACTGGAGCTATCGGCAGAAGCGGCCGCGATATTCCAAGGTTCTGCCATGGTCTGGCTGGCGGCGCTTACAAGCTTTCTTCTATTGATGGCTATCGGGCGCTGGCGCGGCAATCCGGAAGGCATCGCGCTTGCGTTCTACATTGCCCTCGGGATCGGGCTTCACAACTTCGGCGAAGGGCTGGCAATCGGCGGCGCATTCGCTGCCGGGTCGGCCGGGCTTGGCACTTTCCTCGTCCTAGGCTTTGCCTTGCACAATGTCACCGAGGGCATCGGCATCGCCGCCCCGATGCTTCGTGCCCGGCCAACGCTTTGGACGTTTGCCGCCCTTACCCTGCTCGCCGGTGGCCCGGCCATCCTCGGAATGTGGGCGGGCAGCCTCGCCTATGCGCCGCAATGGTCGGCACTGGCGCTCGCTGTCGGAGCCGGTGCCATTCTGCAAGTCATGGTCGAGGTCAGCGCCTACCTTGTACGTCAAAACGCCGACAGGCAGGCGGCGCTGATGTCACCAGCCGTACTGGTCGGGTTTCTGGGCGGCATCGCCTTCATGTATGCGACGGCGGCATTGATCAAGATCTGAGCGGTGATCGGCTGTTTCGGCCTCATGGGGCGGTCGCCCAGCACCATAAACTGACCCCGTTTTGTCCACGGGGAAATCGCAATTTTCGTGCCCCAGTTTGTGCGCCCAAGAGACTTATTCTTTCGTGATTTCGAAATGAAGAATTTGAGGCTAGAGCGACTCGAGGATCCACCTAGATATCACAGATAGGTGAAAACACTGCAAATCCATCTGACCACTATTGCTGAGCCGCCGTCGAAATCGACTGTCTGATATTTTTGTTCTGTCACGATTCTGGGCCTCCGTTGAACTATCAACAGATGCTACACACCAAAACGAGTGCTTCTTTAGAGGTGTTTCATGGCATCGCCCGCCACATGCGGAAACATTCCTTTCCGGTCACCTCGCAGATTAGACCTTGTGCTTCCATCCAAGCAAGGTTGCGCTGGACGGCGCCCCGGCTGGCACCGGTCAGGGTCTCGGCCATTGGAGCGGAGACGACGGGCCATTCGGTCAGCACCGCGCGCAATGCTGGTGGTGTCTTGCCAGAAAGCGGGGCCATCATGGTTTCCGCCCGCGCTGACCATGCCTGGATATCGTCGAGGTGCCGCATCGCGGTCAGGCATGCTATTTCCATATCGGCGTTGCGACGTCAATCGCCAGCGTGACCCAAGGCCGCCCAATTGGTGCCAGTTCTTTTGAGATATACCTGAACAAGCGGACGCAAAACGGCCGCCCCGCGCGCTTCCTCATCACCATCGGCAACAGAGTCGTCGCCATCATTCTCCATCGATATCTGCCGCACAAGTCTGTGAACTCTGTCTCAGGATTAAGGGCAAGAATATCGGAGCAAAAAGCAAAATCTCATATTCAGGGGCAAAGGACAGCCGTTGATCTTGTTGGATTTCTCATCTCACAGTTAAGGGCTACGCGACACCAGATTTACGTGCGTCTCAGAGACACCCAATACCGCGCTCAAAGCCTTTTCCACACGGCCAACACAAGATGAACAACTCATCTTTTGAGTGCCGTACGTGAATGATTTTTCGTTTTCGATATTGAGACCTCTTGCTCCGGACAACTTCAGAGATAGAGGGTCCAGCAGGCGGAAGGTCAAGGACTTTAAGGTGCGATTTCACAATCGTCGTCCGTTTCACTCGGGGACGAGGGCTGCAATCTTTTCAAGAAAGGTGCCGCGCTCGATCACACCGGGGATTATTTCATCACCCAATACGAACGTCGGCGTTCCAGTTATACCCAAAGCTTCTGCCAGACGCAGAGAGCCAGCAATGTGATCGTTCACCGGATCTGATTGCATGTCTGTTTTCAAAACTTCGAGATCGAGCCCCACATCGCCTGCAACTTTCATAACGCTTGCTTCAACGGCTTGCCCGTTCAATGCCATCATTGCCTCGTGAAACTGCTGATATTTACCTTGGTTTCTCGCGGCAAGTGACGCGCGCGCCGCAATTTCGGAACCGGGCCCTAGGATCGGAAATTCACGATAAATAATGCGGACATCCTTGCTTGTCTCCAGCACGGCTTTGACTTCAGGTGCTGCGCGGCGGCAATATCCACAGTTATAGTCAAAAAATTCGACTAGCGTGACGCTACCATCCAGATTTCCGAAGATGGGAGCGTTCTGTTCGAAGTCGTCGCGCAATTCAGTTAAAGCTGTAGACTGCGCTTCAGCAAGTGCTGCATTTTCACGTTCTTGTAGGATTGAGAGCGCTTCGATCAAGATTTCGGGTTTTTCCAAGATCGCTTCAAGCGCCAGACGCTTAATATCTGCCTCATTGAGTTCTTGTGCGGCCACAGTAGTGAAAGAAAATGCAGTGAAGACTGTTGCAAGAACAATTTTTGAAAGGTCGCGTCGCGCTGATAACATCTTAAATACTTCCTAGAAAGTTGCGGGGTACAGGATCACACGCGTGTCCAGCGGAACCATATCATACAACTGGACAATCTGATCGTTCACCAATCTGGCGCATCCGTTTGAAACGGCACTGCCAATAGTGCTTGGGTCATTTGTGCCATGCACACGTAAAAAGGTATCCCCGCGTCCCGGTTGAAAAAGGTAGAGGGCCCGCGCACCTAGAGGGTTGCTCAGACCGCCAGGCATTCCATTCCGAAACGGTCCATACTTCTTCGGTTCACGACGCAACATGCCCGGGGTCGGTGTCCAGCTGGGCCATTCCTTCTTTGCCCCCACATAGAATTCGCCTGCCTCGTAAAGGCCCGGGCGACCGATCCCGACAGCGTAGCGAATTGCAGTGTTATCGGGTTGGGTCCAGAACAGGGCAAACTGGCTTGGAACAACATGGATTTCGTATGGAGCGGAGCCCTCTGGAATGCTCACTACTTGAGGTAAATACTCCGGCGGTAAATCATACTTTGGCAGCACTACATGGGCTGAAACTGGCTGACTGGCCAAAGTGCCAACAGCCCCGGCGGCAAGGAGGAATTTTCTTCGATTCATGAAGCTGTGGCTTTCGAACGGTGAACGTTGAATGAACGCCGGTACACGAGAAAAGACTTCAACAAGTCATGCTGGGTGCGCGATCAGAACAATTTCACTTGTGTTCCTACCTCAGCCAAAGCGAACAGTTCTTTGATATGTTCGTTGTAAAGGCCGATGCATCCGTTCGACGATTGGCGGCCAATTTTCCGCGTGTCGCCCGTTCCGTGGACGCGGTAATATTGCCATGAAAGGTAGAGGGCGTGTGTGCCCAAGGGGTTGTCTGGACCGGGTGGAAAATAGTCTGGCCAATCCGGATTGCGGATCTTCATCGAAGGCGTGGGGCGCCAGCTTGGTCCTTCCACTTTCTTGATAACGCTAGTGTATCCGCGTTTTGTCAGTTCTTCGGATTCCGGAACGCTCGACGGATACAGCTTATAGACACTTTCATCCTCTGACCAATATTGCACCGCTCGGGAATCAATGTCGCACAGGATTGCACCGTGGTTTAGATTATCGAAGTGATCCCGCCAGTTTGAGGTGCTGAAGGATGAAATATTGCGGCGCACTGGTGGTGTACCAAGTGGTGCTGTGGTTTGCGCGGTTGCAACGCCTGCTCCTAGGAACACCCCACTTGCGGCCGCACCGAGCAGCGCTCCGCGACGTGAGATAGATGAGTCCTTAATTAGCTTCATGATCAATCCTTCGGTTGTGCCTCCGTCTGTTTGCAACCTTCACCCACTGGAGCTTCAAGCGATCAATTGTCACAAAAACGTGAGACGAATGGCGAACGAACGCTTTGGGCTGGAAAAGCCCTGTCGCATTCGAACGGAAAGTGGCTTAAACGATCATCTGGGGCGGCACTAAAGCGTGCCAGGTCAAGCCTGTGTCAGCCTCGACAAATGACCTATACTAGGTCAGCTTTCCACATGCGATACCTCCCGTTGCCCGTCACCTCGCGGATCAAACCGCTTGCCTCCATCCATGCGAGATTGCGCTGAACGGCGGCGCGGCTGGCTCCGGTCATGGCCTCAGCCATCGGGGCGGAGGCCAAGGGCCATTCCGTGAAAACCTTTCGCAAGGCAACCGGCGTGCGGCCAGATAATTGCGCCATGACGTTTTCTGCCCGCCCGGTCCACGCTTCAATATCATCAAGTGTTCGCATCGCCGTCAGAATTGCACTGTTCATCCCATCTAGCCAGCGGGCCAAGCGTTCGGCTGGCGAACCCGAAACGCACAGCCCCCCTGCCCCGCCCATGGCGAGCGGCGCGAAGATGGCGCCGCTTCCATCGCTCGCCGCAATCCTGGACGCGGTGGCGGCGGCTTCGATCTGGTCGCCGTGCTGTCCGAGGCCCGCCAGACTCCAGAGATGAAAACCCATGCAAGCCCTGGTGATCGGGTGGAGATCGGTTGAGGCTGTCATGACTTCCAGCCATCCGCCGGCGCGATCTTTGAGCCGCTCAGCGCTGTCTTCAATGTTCTCGGGATCGCGGCGATCCAGGAAGGCAGCCAAGTCAGCCTCCGGCCCGGGACCGCCTGTCAGGCGCCGAACAGCCCATCCAACTCTTGCCAGTGCATTTGGGTTATCCTGTGCGCCTGACAACCGCATCGATATCCAGAGCGCCAGACGATCAGCTCTCACCCGATCTCCGTTGAGCCAGCTGAGGTCCGCTGCCTCAATCAAAGCGAGCCGATGCCGCCAGCCTTCCGGGCCGCGCAGCAGCCGGTCATCTAGAGCTCCCAGGCGTCCAGCCACTCTTGCCAGTCGCGCAGAGTGAACGCCTTCTGCCTTTGCCCAGTCTTCGATGACAGCAGTGTCAGGCGGTTCTGCCCGCGGCCCGGGAGGCAAATCATCCGGTTCTCTTTCTAAAGTGTCGCAATTGCTTTGCCGTTTCATCAAAAAGTTCTTACAGGATTTCAGTAGGATGAAGCGTAATCCGACGTGGTATTTTATGTTCCGATTTCAATTTTTAGCTCGCGTTTCAACAAGCGAGAACATGGGGCAGAAGATGGGGTTTAGAAACCGTGGAGCGGCGGGTTCATGACGCTGCGCGAAAATGAAGCGTCTGACGAGGCTTGGGCCAAGGCAACGCGTATCGCGCGAGAGCTGGATCGCATTTTGGACGGGCAAGAGCCTATGCGCACCGCAGTTTCTCGGGCCGCATCCGAATTGCGTCTCTCGACGCGCCAAGTCTACAACCACCTGCGCCGATATCGTACCGAACGTCGGGTGTCTTCGCTGTTGCCAAAGACAGGTGGAGCTAGGCGCGCAAGGATCAGCCCGGCTGTTGAGGAAATCATTTCGGCAACCCTTCGGGAGATGTGGCTTCAGCCCGAGCAACCGGACCTTGCGCCGATTGTCGATGAAATCCGTGCCCGTTGTGTCAGCGAGGGTCTTGATCCGCCTGCCTATGTCACCGTATCCAAGCGTATCCCGCGCCTGTTCTCGCCCGAGGAGATTGCCCGACGGCGACATTCAGGAGGGAAAAGCCTGCGGCGTCTGAAACCCCGCCCAGGCTATATCCGGGCCAACCACGCACTCGATGTCGTCCAGATAGACCATACCCCCGCCGACATCCAGTTTGTGGAAGTCATCGATGGTCAGGGCATCTATATCGGACGCCCCTATCTCACTATCGCAGCCGATGTTGCAACAAGCGCGATTATCGGCTTCTGCCTGACCCTTGAACAGCCTTCACGCCTGTCGGTCGCCCTCTGTCTGGCGCAGGCGATGTGCCGCAAGGAGGACTGGCTGGCAGCGCGCGACATCAATCATTCCTGGCCGATGTTTGGCCGCCCGAAGAAGGTCGTCGTGGATTCCGCCATGGAATTCAGAAGCACCAGTTTCATCCGGGGTTGTGCCGAGTACGGGATTGCAATTCAAAGCCGGAACAAGGGGACCGTCCATCGTGGCGGGGTTGTCGAACGGCTTCTCGGCAAGGTGAATACGGTGCTGCGCTCCCTGCCTGGCAAGACCGGGCGTTCCATCGCGGATCGGGGTGAATATCTGTCCGAAGACCGTGCGAGGCTCAGCTTTGCAGACCTCGAACGCTGTATCGCGTTGGCGATCATCGATCACAATCTTAGCCAGAATGAACGCAAGCTGACGGTCCCGACCATTGAATGGATACGAAAATGCCGTCAGCCGGATGGCCCGGAAGACAGCCCTTTCGACGTATTGCTCAGCTTTTTCCCGAACAAGACACGCAGGATTTCTCCTCAAGGTGTCAGCCTGTTTGCCAACGACTATTTCGATCCATGGCTGGGTCCATTGGTCGCCCGCCGTGATCGATTGGATGCTCTCGATGTTCGTTATGATCCTCGGGACATTAGCCACATCTACATCAAGGATCCCGATACAGGAGCCTGGCGCCCTGTGGCGCGTCGGGATGGACTGCTTGAAGGGGTCACCCTCTGGCAGCACAGGGCCGAGAGAAGCCGAGCGCGCGAAACCGGTCGGCGCCCGATTGAGGAGAAGACCGCGATCCGCCGCGAAATCGCGGCGACCGTGGATGCCTCAGCAACGAAGAAGCAAAGGCTGAAGGAAATCGCACGGGCCAGGCATGCGACTAATGCGCCGAAACCCTACCAGAGCCTCACTTCTTCCCCGACACCAATCCGCGAAACGCCTGACCCTGAGCGCCCGCGCCGCGTCTTTCCGGTTGAGGATTGGTGAAATGACGGATCACCTCCTGGACTCCGCCGCATCACTTCTCGATGCCGGTGACGCGTGCCGCATCGCCCATATCCGGACGGCCCGTTGGATCAGCCATCCGGTTGCAAGTCGCGCCCATAACGCCATGCGTCTGCTACTCGATCGGCCAGTAACTTTGCGCCCCAGAGGGCTCTTGCTGACGGGCCCCTATCACAATGGCAAGACGATGATCGCCGAACGCTTCGCGATCGAACATTTGCGTCAGTCAGAACGTCAAAGTATCTGGGTGATCCAGACCCGAGAAGGTGCCGGAATGTCTCACTTCTATGCCAGCATTCTTGCCGGGTTGCGCGCGCCTCAGGCATCTGGTTGGCGAAGCCTGTCGCGCGCGGGCGAGCAGGTGGATCATTTGCTGGACAGCTTGAAACCCCGCCTGCTCATCTTCGATGAGTTTCACAGCGCCCTTCGAGGGCGCCGACAGGACGTGAAAGCTATCTTTTCGTTCCTGCGCCGTATCGCACGTGTCCATGACATCTCGCCCGTATTGGTCGGCGAGGTTGCGGTCTATGACGCGGTACACGACACCGAGGAAATGGGTTCGCGGTTCGATACGATCCCTATTCCCAGATGGGCGTATGACGAGGATTTCGCGACGCTCCTCGATAGTCTTGAGACCAGTATGCCTCTCGCCCGAGCCTCGGACCTGTCGCGACCGTCACTGGCTGAGATCATCCATGAATTGTCAGAGGGCTTGATCGGAGAGGTCGTCGATATCGTGAGCAACGCGGCTATCACGGCGATAAGGAGCGGCGAGGAACACATCTCTGAAGCGACCATCACCTCTCTTGGTTACACGCCCCTGTCGAAACGCCGAAATGCGCCTTTGCGCCGCGAAATGATGTGACCCAGTCTGCTTCCGAGATCACAGTCACACCTGCGCGCGACTACGGCAATGAGGTGGGGCAAGGCTGGCCCGTCGTTGTTGCACCGGCACCCGGAGAGCTTCTGTCGAGCTGGCTGCATCGGCTGGCCATGGCCAATGGAATTCCACCTCAATATTTTGGGCGGGTTTTGGATGTCGCAGGTGGAGATTGGTCTGCGAAGCTTGACCGAGAACTTCCCGGGCGAATCCTCAATTTGCTGGTCGAGCGAACGCGGTTGCCTACCGAGGACATTGATGGCCTGACTCTGATCCGCGACCCACTGACCAGGTTGCGCATGCGGCAGACCACAGGATCAGGAGATGCCCGCGCATCGACCGCCCGGGTTAATCGCCTGCAATATTGCCCGGCATGCCTGAAAGAGGATCGCGCACCGTTCTTCCGGCGCGGCTGGAGCCTGGCGACGCGCGTTTCCTGCTTTCGGCATGGATGCCGCTTGCGCGACCAATGCCCTGCCTGCGGCGGCGGCATTGCGCCTTCACGACAAAACCGGCTTCTGCCGCAACATTTCTGCGTCTGGTGTGATGCTGATCTCCGAAAACCCACCCTGCCCGCCGAGTATGATGTGCAGCGTCTCGAACGGCTCATCGACGATTTGCTTCGAATGCATGTTGCAGGACATGGACGGCATGGAAAGACATCCCTGCCCGCCATACTTGGGGCGGCTTGTTTCACGTTCAATGGCCAGCCGACGTCAATTTCGCGCTTGCCGCACCGGGTCCGCTACATATTGTTCCGCCAGTTGGCCGATGGAATGACGCACCTCCAAAAACGTTCCGTGCATCCTGCAATTGATCTCTGGACCTGCATTGCACGGGCTGCGCCCAAGCATTCCGACTTGGTGGCGTCATTGAGTGCAGAGATCACGTCACAGATCACACCGGGAACAAAGACGCGCTCCAGACATCCTGATTTGGCGGACTTACAACAGGTCATCGTTCGCCTTCATTCAAACCGCCGCACATCATTGGCAACGGCTATGCCTGCGAATTGATGACACCTGCATCTTCCATCTGCTCCCGATCGGGCAGGTCCTCCAGCGACTCCAGATCGAACGCGACCAGGAACTGCTCCGTCGTCACATAGGTATAGGGTGCCCCGCGCCGCGGCGACCGTGGCCCGGTGACGATCAATCCACGCGCATGCAATCTTCCGATCAGATCTCGGCTGATCTCTTTGCCGAAGATGTCTTTCAGGCCGTCCCGTGTGATCGGCTGGTGGTAGGCGATGGCGGCCAGGACAGCGACATCGTACTCGCGCAGATCGAGATCCTGTTCACCTATATCAGCGGCGGTCCGGATCGCCGGGGCGTAGGCGGGCCTTGTCCTCAGCATCCAACCGCCGGCGACTTTTGTCACTTCGAATGATCGGCCGTCAAGGTCAGCTGCCAGGTCCTCGATCAGAAGCTCAACCGAAGCTCCTTGCCCTACCACCCGAGCCAGGTCCTCGCGCGGCACCGGCGATGCGCTGGCGAAGAGAACGGCTTCAATCCGCCGCATCCATTCGCGCCAGCGCAATTCGGCCGGCAGATCGTCCAATTCCCGGTCGAGGTCAGTTTCGGCGTGATCCTTGGCCATCGCTCAGATCCCGTAGAGCCGGAACGTGTCGCGGCCGGTCAGTTCGCGCACCGCGCCGAGATCGACCAACCGGTCACAGAGCCGCCGTGCAGACCGGTCCGGTAGTGGGAGGGCTGCAGGCGCGACGGCATCTTGGGTCAGGAACATCGCGACGGCGGCCTCTGCGCCTTTGGCGCGCAGCTTCGGCGCGACCGATTTGAGATGCGCTGCCCGCCGCGCGAGGTCAGTTGAGAGACGCACGGCGTCGACCGCCGATGAGACGAGCGCACGATGACAAGCCGAGCGTAGGTCTTCGCCTCGCTTGCGCATGTCGGCGCGCTTCAGGCCTGCGGCCAGAAGCGGCACGACATGATCCCAACCAAGCGCCTGAGCGAGGGTCGCGTCAGCAAGGACGAGTGCGGGCACCTCGGCACGGGGGGCATCGTTTAGTACCGCCTCCAGCACCATTGCCGCGCGACTGACCGGTGCCCCCTGCCCGGCATCGAGCCAACTCGCGATCTGATCACCCTGAAGTTCAGGCAGCGCCCGGACCAGAGCTTGCACGGTCACCAGCCTTTCCGTGGCGCGACGCCACGCCAGACAGGTTTCGCCTGCCGGGCCGGGCATGTCGCCGGGGCGTAGCAGATGCACCACGTCGCGCAGCTCCCCTGCGCGCTCCGGGCGACCCGAAAACGCGACACAAGCCTCCGTCGCGCGCAGCGCGAGCCGGTCCCGCAGCAAGGCCTGGGGGACAGGATCGTATCCTAACGCAAGATGCAGGTGGCTCAGTGCTGCGCCCGACAAAAACGCCACATCTTCAAGGGCTTCGGCGCGTACCGAGGTGACCCAGGGCGGCATCCGGGGTAGGCTATCAGGGTCGCTGTCGAAGGTTGAGCGGGCATATGTCATGCCACAACACTATCTTGCGGCGGCGCTTTTGACTACTACATAGTGTAGAAACCGCCCCTCTTTGCCGAGTCTTTAGATGTCCAATAAGTTTGCCTTATCGGACATATTCGGGATAGGCTTGGAAACATGAGCGAAACACCCGAAAACCGGCCCCCAAAGCCTGAGAAATCGACCTCAACGTCCCATGACGCGATGAACGATGACGAGCGCAACGAGAGAGAGTCTTCGGACGGCAATCCGATCGCCCTGCCCTCTCATGTCGCCGGCTCCGGCACGCTTGACCGACTGGTCGAGAACGCCCGCGACTATGCCAGGGCCTCGACGGCCGAGAACACCAACAAGGCCTACGCCGCGGACTGGAAACACTTCTCGCGGTGGTGCCGCCGCCATGGCACCGACCCTTTGTCAGCCCCCTGCCCCGACGCGCCGCTGATCGGCCTCTACCTGACCGAACTGGCAGCCCCGACCAATGGCGCACCAGCGCTTTCGGTCAGCACCATCGAACGGCGCCTGTCGGGCTTGGCCTGGACCTATGCGCAACGGGGTTTCACGCTGGACCGCAAGAACAGGCATATCGCGACGGTGCTTGCAGGTATCAAACGCAAACACGCCCGCCCCCCGGTTCAAAAAGACGCCATCGGCGCCGACGACGTCAAAGCCATGACCGCCACCCTGCCCCATGATCTGCGCGGGCTTCGGGATCGCGCCATTCTGCTCATGGGCTATGCTGGCGGGTTCCGGCGTTCCGAGATCGTGGCCCTTGATGTGAACCGCGACGATACCGACGATGGCCGCGGTTGGGTCACGGTTCAGGACCAGGGCGCAATCGTCACGCTGCAAGGCAAAACCGGATGGCGCGAGGTCGAGATCGGTCGCGGCTCAACCGACCTGACCTGCCCGGTGCGCGCGCTGGAGCAATGGCTGCACTTCGCGAAGATCAATTTCGGGCCGGTCTTTGTGCGCACCTCTCGGGATGGCAAACGGGCATTGGAAAACAGGCTTTCCGACAAACACGTCGCACGGCTGATCAAGACAACCGTCCTCAAGAGCAATGTCCGTTCGGATCTGCCGAAAGCCAAGCGGTTGGCGATGTTCTCGGGCCATTCCTTACGCGCCGGGCTCGCCTCTTCCGCGGAAGTCGATGAGCGCTATGTCCAGAAACAGCTCGGCCATACGTCGGCCGAGATGACGCGCCGGTACCAGCGCAGGCGCGACAGGTTCCGGGTCAACCTCACCAAGGCTGCTGGGCTTTGAAGCTTTCGATCCTTGCTGCCTTAGTGAAACGCTAAGGTGAAATCTGGACGCTTGGGTTCCAGCTTACCGCTTCAATTGAAATCGGGAACAAAACGCGACATAAAGGCCCAGGTAGAAACCAGAGATCGTCTTCATGAGCCTCTTCATCCGCCTCGATGGTGATGAGGGGGTCATCGAAATTATCAGTCAAAGCAGATGCGTGGGTCTTCATATGTGCAAAATACTGTTCTTTTGCACATTACCCAAGTGATTTTGTGGCGGTTGCCTTCGCTCTTTATATAGTATGCGCGCGCGACTGCCGGTGAAACCTCTCAGATCGCGCTCAGCGCAAGGAAACCAAAGGTTTTTAGACGAGCGCGACGAGAGAGTACCTACTTGCATTCGTTTACAAACGGTCGTTTATTAGCGATACCTCAAATTGTAAACGGCCCCGTTTTCATGCCCCTGATAGGCTATGCGCGCGTATCCACAGAGGATCAGACCCCCCTGCCCCAGTCAGAGGCCCTTCAATCTGTGGGATGTTCCGAGATTTTCGAAGAACACGCCTCAGGTGGAAATCGTGCGCGGCCTGTGCTTGCCCGCGTACTAGAGCGAGTTGCCAAGGGCGACACGCTGGTTGTCGTTCGGATCGATCGGCTTGCGCGATCTCTGTCGCACTTGCTGGAGGTGATCGAGCGCCTGGAGGCGAAGGGGGCTTTCTTCCGCTCGCTGCAGGACCCCATCGACACCGCCTCCCCTCAAGGAAAATTCACATTGCAGGTTCTGGGCGCCGCGGCCGAGTTCGAACGTGCCCTGATCCGCGAGCGTACCAAGGCCGGGCTTGCCTCGGCACGCGCCAAAGGGCGCGTTGGCGGCAACCCTGGGCTTCGGGCCAAAGACCCGTCCGCGTTGCGCAAGGTGCGGCTTGCGCGACAGGACGGCTACATGGAGCGCCTGAACGAGACCGCGCAGGACTGGGTGCCCCATGTGCGCCGCTTACGTCCCGATATGGCTTGGGAAGACGTCCTGCGGATTATCAATGGCTCCCTGCCCCCAGATCGCCATTGGACCCAAAGCCGCTTGCTGCGCGCCGTTAAGGCCTACGTCCGCGACGGCTTTCTGTCCGCTGATGTGCTGGGCCGTGCAGGACGCCGCGAAACGGACGACCGCCTCCCCGCGATCGTCGCCGGCATCAAAGGAGCGGACCCAGACATCACGTTGCAGGCGATCTGCGACCGATTGGAGGCAATGCGCGAGCGCACCCCTCGTGGGCGATCCAGTTGGCAGCCATCCTCGGTTAAAATGTTGCTTGAACGAGCGGAAAGGCTGGGGCTGTTGGGGTGAATTTCGGCGCAAAGCCTGCTCGTCGACCTTATGCTAGTGCGGCAACTAAAACCTTGGTATGAAAATGTCGGGAAGCTCCTTGTGAAATTCCCAGAGGTCTATGTCCGGGACAGCGGGATCGTGCACGCCCGATTGAATATCGGAACTTCGGCGGGCGTACTTGGGCACCCGGTCCTTGGCAGCAATCGGGAAGGCTTTTGCATCGAAGTTCATCTTGCCACAGTGCCTTCTGATCCAGAACAATTCTTCTATCGCTCCTCTGCCGGGCTCAACTTGATTCGGTCCTTCGCCCGCCGGATGGCGACATCTGGGCCATCGAAATCAAACGTACGACGACACAGAAGGTCACTCGCGACTTCCATATGGGTGCGGAAGATATCAACGCGTACCGCAGCTACTGATCTACGCTGGCGGGCATGACGTCCTTGTAACCGAAGGCATTCGGGCAATGTCTCGCGAACACGGAATCGAGGTGCTGAGAAGACTTTATGGCAGCGCAGGTTCTCCCCATTGGGTGCTTGTCTATGGTGTACCAGGCTCAGCACTTGAATGAGTTTCCGCTACTCAGCAAGATGGCCGAATGAATGGCAGTCGCTCGTGGACGGTAGCCTGGTCTTCGGTGTGTCTTCCGATGTAGCTAGGGCGCATCATTTGCATGTGGCAGGAGTCGACACTTCCTAGTCAATTGTCGTCGACTCCCCTCCCCTGCCCCGCGGCGCTTCGTGTCCGGTGTGGCTCATGTTTACTCAGCTACCTGGCTGCTCAACGTCGACCTGGAACCGATGTGCGACCAGGTCGATGACAGAAGGTGGAGAGATCGTTTTCACCACGTTTGGCGTCTGCATCTCGATGCTGATCTCGAGGAAGGGAGCATAGGATAAGGTACGAATGCTCGTTGTCACCACGTTTACAGCTGTAAACTCGGCCTAGATTGCGTTCGTGGATATAGTTCCCTGCCGTATGTTTAGACACTAAATAGAGGAAAAATCTTGACTTAGCCGCGTGAATCGCTCCTTTTATCCTCAAGTGGCGTGAAAAAGGCCACATTTTGGAAATTGAGGCAACCAGATGATTCCCGTGACACCATTGGCAAATGAGCGCCCATCGGCACTTGCGACCGAGATATCCGAACGGCTTAACGCTGCGATCAGAGAGCACCTACTATCTGCTTTTGCCCCAGACAATTCAAAAACGCTACGTTCTTTTTCAGCCCCAGAAACTGCTGAACTCTTGGGTGTGTCCGGGCAATTCATGCGAAAGGTCCACGCCGAAGGGACACTTCCGGAGCCCGAAGACATCCGGGGTGGCAGGCGCTACTACACAGCCCAAGAGATATGGAATGCCCGCGAAATCCTGGAAAAAACCTCTCGGAAGAAGGGGCGGTATATGCCTCGCCGCTCCGGCGAGGAAAAGCTGCAGATTTGGCAGTTGATGAATTTCAAAGGCGGTTCAAGTAAAAGCACAACGAGCGTCCACCTCGCTCACTACCTTGCTCTTCGGGGCTACCGGGTCTTGGCGTTGGACCTGGATCCACAGGGGTCGCTCACATCAATGTGTGGGATTAGCCCCGAGATCGAGTTTGATGGACTGACCGTTTATGATGCGATCCGCTACGACGATCCGGTCAGCATGGCGGACGTTGTTGTTCAGACATACTTTCCCGGGCTCTCGATTGCGCCTTCACGCTTGATGTTGTCGGAATTTGAGACGGAGTCGGCCGTTCATTCGAACCCGGACCAACCATTCTTTACCCGCATCCGGAATGCCTTGGCGCAGGTCGAGGATGATTTTGACATTGTACTCATGGATAGCCCGCCACAACTGGGTTTCTTGACCATCGCAGGGATGGCTGCCGCCAGCTCCCTTATCGTTCCTCTAACTCCATCGATGTTGGACGTTTCTTCAACAGCTCAGTTTCTCGAGCTGGCTGGGGCTTACATGGGCGTGATCGAAGATGCTGGCGCATCTCTGCAGTATGATTTCTTTAAGTTTCTCATCACCCGCGACGAACCAACCGACGTACCTTCTCAGCAGTTGACCTCTTTCATGCGGGCTCTGTTTCAAGACCGGGTCATGTCGGCAACTGCTTTGAAGAGCACAGCAATCAGTGATGCCACCATGCTTAAGCAGTCGATTTACGAAGTGGTGCGTTCGGAGATGACACGCGCCACATATGATCGGGCCAAGGGCTCGATGGATGCGGTCGGGCTCGAAGTGGAAACGATGATCCATCATTCGTGGGGGCGTAAGTAATGGCTAGGAAATCTCTTCGCGATATGTCGGGAATTGCCAACACAATCGCCCGTTCCGGCGGATCACAGCCAGAGAGACCGCCAAAGACCAGCGCTCCGGCTTTGGGGGCTCTTCAAGGCTCTCTGGCATCTATCCGTGAGATTGATCCCAATCTGATCGACGATTGGGGGCCAGTAGACCGGCTTGAGGAGTTTACAGCTGTAAACGTCGAAGACGACGACGAGAGCTTCGAACGATTAAAGAGCAGCATTCGCGAAGGCGGGCAGCAAGTGCCTATACTCGTTCGGCGGTCAAAAGTCGCTGACGGGCGCTTTGAAGCAATCTACGGGAGGCGCCGCTTAAAGGCCTGTCGCGAACTCGGCATGAAGGTACGTGCAAACGTCCAAGATATTGATGATGCTACGGCCTTGCTGGCGAAAGGATTGGAGAATGCAGCGCGCCGCAACCTGTCTTTCTACGAGAAGGCAAGGTTCGCCGAGGCCATCCAAAATGCCGGCCACGATGGAGCAACTGTTCGGCAGGTTCTAAACCTGTCGGCGTCAGGTCAGTCACACCTTACGAAGGTGACGCAGAATGTCCCAGTCAAGATCGGTGACCTCATTGGCGCGGCGCCAAAATCCGGCCGCCCGAGGTGGACGGAGTTGGCCGAGCTCTTTCTCTCTAGGAAGCTCACTGAACGTACGGCTCTCGATATCTTGGCTAAGATCAGGGCAACATCGAATTCAGACGAGCGCCTTGAATTGCTCATTAAGGAAGCGACTAAGCGCGGCGCGAAGAACTCGCGCGAAACTCGGGAGATCACACCCTTAGAGGGAGTGACGATCAAAGCTGGTCGCGCAACACTGTCACTTTCGGTGAAGAAGTCTGGCGCAAACGCTGAGTTTGCAACCTGGCTTGAGAGTAATCTCGCGGAAATAATCAAGCAATCCTATGCTGAATTTACGGATGTAAATTCAGTGGATGACAACTGAGGACGAGCAGAAAGGAGGAACGGCAAACAAAGAAAACCCCCGAAACCGGAGCTTCGAGGGCTGCTGCGCAGAGCGCAATTCTTAGATTAGACACCTAGAATCTAGCAGCCAACGAATCACCACACAAGAGAAAACGCTTCTGAGCGAACGGGATTTCTTTGCCGCTTACATAAAATGACAAAATTGAGTGATGCTCCGCATGGAGCGACTGGGACAGTCATGCCTCAGAACGGCGGAGGTATGTCCAATATTAGCCAACCCTCGGGGTGGCGCAAAGCGACGGCCGGACTGGCGGTTGCTGAACAGCACGCACAAGCTGGTGAAAGAGCAGCCGTGCCCAAAACACAGGCCTTTGTCGCCGTGAAACGCGTTGGTGCGCATATAGGCCTCAAGGCTGGCGACATGCTGCTTCTCGACACGCTTGGGGCATTCACGCAAGCCCAGGACTGGGAAGAGGGACAGCGTCCGATCGTCTGGGCGTCCAACTCTTATCTGATGGAGCGAACAGGCTTCTCGCTCTCGGCGCTCAAGCGCCATTCCCGGCGTCTGACCGAGATCGGCGTGATTGCCTTCAAGGACAGCCCCAATGGCAAGCGGTGGGGCCACAGGGACGCTGACGGCCGTATCATCGAGGCCTATGGCTTTGATTTATCGCCGCTTTCGGCTCGCGCCGAAGAGTTTGAGCGGTTACATGCTGAACTGCAGGCTGAACGTGAACTCTGCCAGCGCCTGAAGCGCCAGATCACAGTTGCGCGCCGAATGATCCGCGCGAGGATCGAAGCGGCCCAAGGTGGCGCTCTGAGTGGCCCCTGGACACAGCTCTCAAGCCTCTTTGAGGATCTTCTGGACCGCTTGCCACGCCGGAACACGGCCTCTGAGGTGCTTGCGCGGCTCCTAGAATGGTTCAGGGAACTTCAGGAGCGTGTCGAAGTGACCTATCTCAAGGCATCTCGAGCGGATGACGTTGTGGAAAACACCGCCGAATCCACCGAACAAGTCAGTGAAAAGACTCTAGAAATGGACCCCAGGGAGGTCATTTCTGAACCTCATATACTAACTACAAATCAACTCAATCCTGTAATCTGTAAGTCCTCTGAAAAAGAGAACGCGGCGGGCGTGGTGCCAAATGCGCCACCGGAAGAGAGGGTGGATAGGGAGCTAGAAGACTGGGTAGCTGAAACACGTAAGAAACGAGGTGCAGCGCTTGATTTGCCGACTGTGATGCAGGCTTGTCCTGAATTCGCGTCCTGGGCACGCAATATGGGCGGGTATTTGAAGGATTGGGGCGATCTTCATCGCGTTGTCGGGCAGCTCAGGCCGATGATCGGTGTCTCAGAGCACGCTTGGAACCTCGCACAGGACCGTCTCGGTCCCCAGATCGCGACAGCAGCGCTCGTTCTCACGTTTGACAAGCATTGTGCCGGCGAAGTGGCGTCTCCGGGTGGATATCTGCGGGGTATGGTCGAGAAGGCCGGGGCAGGGGAGCTGCATCTCGAGCGCAGTTTCTATGGCCGGTTGAGCGGACAGGCGGCGTAATGGGAAGTGAAGCAGTTGTCCTGCGTTTGACCTTCCAGATCGGGTATGCGGAGATTGTCGCCCTTATTCTCCGCGCCTTCTGCGGTGTTTGTCGTTGTCTTGCGGAGATTGTGCCGTATAATCTCCGCAAGGAATGCGTAAAATATGACTTACATTCACGAACACCCTGATTGGCCCCAGTTTACCTGGGATAAGCCCAAACTGTCGTCACAACTTGCTGCGGTCCGTCACCGCCAAGGCAAACTCTTGGGGCGCATGGAGGGTCTTGGCTTCGATCTTCGCAACGAGGCGATGCTTAGAACACTAACCAGTGATGTCGTCAAAAGCAGCGAGATCGAGGGGGAGACGCTCGACAAGGATCAGGTTCGCTCATCTATCGCAAAGCGGTTGGGTCTGGAAATTGGCGGACTGATCCCGCCTGATCGCCATGTTGATGGTGTCGTCGAGATGATGCTGGACGCAACCCAAGCGTATGACCAGCCACTGGATGCGGAGCGTCTGTTCGGCTGGCATGCGGCTCTCTTTCCAACCGGGCGAAGCGGAATGACTCGGATCAGGGTAGGGGGGTGGCGTGACGGTCTCATGGAGGTTGTATCAGGACCTTATGGCCGCGAACGCGTGCATTTTGAGGCGCCAGACGCCGAACGGTTAGACCCTGAAATGGCGCGCTTCCTGACCTGGTTTAATCAGTCCTCCGAGGCGGATCCCGTCATACATGCCGCCATCGCCCATCTGTGGTTTGTCACCATCCACCCCTTCGATGATGGCAACGGCCGCATCGCGCGGGCGATCGCAGACATGGCCTTGGCGCGATCCGAAGGCAGCGCGCAGCGGTTCTACAGCATGTCGACGCAAATCCGACAGGAGCGGAGCGATTATTACGACATGCTCGAGTCGACGCAAAAAGGGGGGCTTGATGTCACGGCGTGGCTCGTTTGGTTTCTGGCTTGCCTTGACCGCGCATTTGATGGTGCCGAGATCATCCTTGAGGCCGTGTTCAGGAAGGCGCGGTTCTGGGAGAAATATGGAGCGGCGAACATTAACGACCGGCAGCGGGACATGCTCAACCGCCTTTTGGATGGGTTCGACGGAAAACTCACAACGTCGAAATACGCGAAAATCGAAAAGTGCTCACAAGATACGGCATATCGCGACATCCTCGATCTCATCGGCTTGGGCGCCCTGGCGAAAGATGAGGCTGGTGGACGTAGCACCAGCTATTCCCTGACGGCAACCTAAAAAGGCTCATCTCAGGGGAAGCCCGAAACGCTGGCTCCAAGGAAGTATCAGCCAAGCACCAGTGAGGCTTGCCGGTTTGGGGCAAACCTAAGTCTTTGATAAAGCTTGTAAGTCAGAAGGTTTAAGGACTTATTTGCCGATGTATGTTGCCGATCTTGAGGTGCTGAGTGCAATGAAGATGAAACGCGGTTCTGACGGCCTTGGAAGTCCTCGGCCTGTGCCTCCGGGGTAGCAGAAAGGGAAAGTGTCCTTCGGGTTTTGTGACTGACAGTTGAGGGACCTTGGGGTGCCTCGGACGGGTCCGGGCCGGGTTCCGGTCTGCCGTTCCTGATGAAGGGCATTCACATGCAACCAGGTGTCTTGCGCGTGCTGCGCGCGACCGCTGCCTCTTGGTGGCGGCACAGAGAGCTGCGCCGAACCGGCGAGAAGGAGCTGGCACGGCAGCTCGAGCGGACGGCCGTTCTCCGCGATCTCGGCTATCTCAAGCAGGCCGCGTCATTGCCATACGCGCATGTGATTTGCGGAGAGGGTGGGACTTTCCTCCATATCGGTTGGACCACCGTTTCAACCTTCGCGCCGATCGAGCGCTTTCCCTTGGCCGCTCTTGCAGTCGCACGAGGGACCCCGTTCATCGATATCCGACCCGTCACCAATGTCATCGCTTTCGCGAACCTACCGCGGGTGGCGCGGGACGTATCGGACGACTCTGAAATCTGGGGCCTTGGCAGGTCCGTCTCGCTGACCAACTACATCGACACGGTCGAAGCCCTCGCTGCCAGGATCATCAACGATCCGAGGCCCCGTCAGTCAATCTGATCACCATTCCCTCTCACCAAAACTCGAAAGGAGGCCAGACATGGCCCGATCCCGCACGACCAAATTCGATGCCTCCGAGGTCATCACCAGCGAAATCATCCGCATCATTGAGCGCGGCGTCCTGCCCTGGCGCAAGCCATGGACGGCAGGCGGCAGCTCACGTCCCCTGCGCGTGGGCGGTGAACCCTACCAAGGGGTGAACAACTTCCTGCTGACCATGCGGACGGTGATGGTAGGCCATACCTCGCCCTTCTGGATGACCATTCCGCAGGCGAATGCCCTCGGCGCAAAGGTGCGCAAGGGCGAGAAGTCCTCCGTCGTGGTGTATTACGGCCAAAGCCGGAAAGACGCCGGCGGGGAGGATGACCGCAGCGATGGGGATGATAGCTCTGAGGAAACCCGCGTCTTTCGCTTCCAGAAATCCTACCGCGTGTTCAATGCCTGCCAGATCGAGGGCTTGCCTGATAGCTTCTATCCGGACCCGGAGCCAGTGCCTGAACATCCGCCTTCCGAGCCCATCCCGCACATGCAGGCGTTTTTCGATGCCATCGACATCACAACCGTCTTCACGGGGACGGAAGCCTACTACCTGCCGCCCGTGGATAAGGTCTTCATGCCGTCGATCACGCAGTTTGAGAACCCGCAGAATTTTTACGGGGTCTGGGCGCACGAGCTGGCCCATGCCACAAAAGCCCGGCATCGACTGAACCGCGATTTCGGGCTCTCGAAGTTCGGCAATACCTCTTACGCGCGCGAGGAAATCGTGGCGGAGTTGACGTCGGTGTTTTTGGGGCAGGAACTTGGCTTCACGGCGCATACGCTCGAGATGAACGCAGCCTATCTCCACAACTGGTTGCGCGTTTTGCGTTCGGACAAGACTGCGATCTTCCGCCATGCCGCCGATGCGCAGCGCGCCTGCGACTATCTGATCGCCAGATCAGAGGCGGGTAGGGCAGGGCGCAGTGCCGAGGCCGCCTGAACACACGGAGAACGGAAACCCACATGTCAGGTCAGGAACCCAAGACGCTGCGGGTGGCCTGCTTCGAAGGTGGCCGCCGCAAGATCATCACCTTCAAACGCGGGGCTTATTGGTGGAGCCCGTCCGAGGGCGCTTATCCGCTCTCGGCAGCGCTCGAGAGCTTCACGGACCAGGGCGGCTGTATCGAAACCATCCCCAACCCGAATTACAGACCCAAAGGGCTGTTCGGGTAGGGCGCCTTCGGCCTCGATTCATCCGCCAAGCGGAAAAGAAAAAGCGGGCTTTGAGAAGGGTGTTTCAAACCTCTCAAAGGAGATCCCCATGTCCATGACTGTTCAACCTCTGCCAGACCGTCCGGACCCGACCGTGATCGCGGTGCAGAACGACGCGTTTCGCAAACTTGCATGCCTTGGGGTGCCGCCCGCGCAACCCATCCAGGGCCGGATGCATGTCACCCGTTCGATTATGGAGGCTGGTGACGGCTTCATGGCCGAGGCGGTAAAGGCCACGGGCATGTTCGAGACCTTCGAGCCCGAGAACGATCCCGAAGGATGGCATGATTTCGGGGCGGTCGAGATCCGCGGCGAAACCGTGTTCTGGAAACTGGATTTGTACGAAGCGGGTTCCGACTTCCGCTACGGGGCTGAGGCCCCGGACAATCCCGCTACCACCATGCGCGTGCTGACCATCATGCTGGCGCGCGACTGGTAGGGCAGGGGACACCCCCTCCCGACACCCCAGGCGATGAAGGCCCACTGACCCCTCAAAGGGAGAGTGGGCCTTTTGTCGTCGTGATCCCCGGTTTCGGGGATTGGCCGTGCGGAGGATCGCGCGGACCGCATTCCAGCCATCGAGAAGGATATCCAATGACCGCAAGTTTCAAACCCGTCGCCGTCGCAGTCTGCGATCTTACAGCTCACCCTGCCAATGTGCGCAGCAACTCGCCGGAAACCTACGACCCCGAGAACATCGCGCATCTGAAAGCCAGCATCGTGGTGCTGGGTCTCCTCCAGCCGCTCTTGGTCCAGAAACTCGACGGCAAATACGCCGTACTGGCGGGTGGTCGTCGTCACGCCGCGCTGAAGGAGCTGATCTCGGACAAGTCCGCGAAGGGCTTTACCGCCAAGACCAAGATCGACTGCCGTATCGTGCCCGAGGATTGCGATGTGACCACAGCGCTGTCGCTCGCTGAGAACATCACGCAAGCGCCGATGAACGCGATTGACGAGTTCGAGGCTTTCGCGCGGATGATGGAAGTCGACGGTCAGACGCCCGAGACCATCGCAAAGACCTTCGGCACGACGGTTGCCGCCGTCAAAGGCCGGTTGCGTTATGGCCTAATCCACCCCGACATCCGCGCCGCGGCCCGGGCCAAGACGATCACGCTCGACACGATGAAGGCCTTTGCCGAGCACCCGAGCCAGGAGGTGCAGAAGGAGGTCTACAAGGCGCTCACCAAGGAGGACAGCTACCTTCAGGCCTATACCGTGCGTCAAGCGCTCAAATCCCGGGGGGTGCAGGTCAGCGATGATATCGGGGCCTTTGTACGCGAGGACTACGAAGCGCGGGGTGGGGCCATCGCGGCCGATCTCCTGGAAGAGCATTCCGTGCTGGAGGATGCGGCGCTGGTCGAGACCATCTTGCTTGAAAAGCTCGGTGCCGCTGCCGAAGAGGCCCGTATGAGGCTGGGGTTTGCCTGGGCCGATGCGATGGTCCGCTATGATTACGCGACCATGGCCGACTACGGCCGCGTCTATCCCGGCCCGATCGAGCCGGATGAGGCTGCCCAGAAGCGCATCGATGAGATCACCGCCGAGCTTGAGAAATTGCAGTTCGAGATGGAAGATGAGGGGCTCGAGGACGGTGCCTACAATGCCCTTTACGAGCGAGTGGACGCCTTGGAAGAGGAAGCGCGCGATCTGCAGGAAGCCTACAGCGCTGAGGACCTCGCGCGGTCTGGGGTGATCGCGTCGTGGCAGGGTGGGCAGATCACGCTCCATGTGGGCCTCGTCCGCCCGGAAGACACCGTCAAAGAGGAGGGCGCGCGCGGCTCCTCGGCTAGCCCGACCGGAGAGGAGGCCCCGGACGCCGGCGAGATCACCTACCCGGCCTCGCTGGCTGAGGACCTCAAGACCGAGCGGGCCATGGCCCTTGGCGCTGCGATGGCGCTGCATCCGGAGGCCACGCTCGATCTGACGCTCTTCAAGCTGGTCAGTGACGTTCTGGCCAGCGGCATGAGTGTCACGCAGGCGATCAAGATCGATGCCCGCAAGGAATACCGCAGCCATGCCAAGATGGACGAGATCGACGAGACCTCGCTCGAGCAGGTGGCGGCGGCACATGATGCGCTTGATTTGTCTTGGCTCGATGACAGCCGCCCGCCCGCCGATCAGTTCGCGGCGTTTCGCGCGCTGGCGGCAGGCGAGAAGACGAAGCTCGTGGCCTATGCGACCGCCAGCACGACGCAGTCCTGCTTCGCGCGGGACCCGCGGCGCGACAGCCTGATGCATGACTTCGAGATCGAGATCATGCCCGACATTCGCGCCCACTGGACGCCGAATGCGGCGCTCTTCAACCGCTTCAAGAAGGCCTGGCTCCTGAAGATCCTCGACGAGGATCTTGGTCTCGCCCAGGAGGCGGTGACGCTCGCCTCGTCGAGCAAGAAAGAGATCGTCGCCTTCTGCGACAAGCTCTTCGCCGAACCCTTCGCCACCCTCACCGACGCGCAGCGCGCTGCTGTGGCCGCCTGGTGCCCGCCGATGATGCAGACCAACGGTGTCGCCTTTGATGAGGCGGAGACCACTGCGGAAACCCCGGAGCCTGACAGCGAGATCGCGCAAGCGGCCTGAGTCCTCACGCGACCCGCGCAAGCCCTTTCGCCTGCGCGGGTCTATCTTCTCATACCCAACGGAAAGACATCCCCATGGCTATTCTCAAGTTCTCCGCCTCCGCCGTGGCGGCGCAGATCGCCCATGCGCGCGCCTGCAAAACCTTCCTGCCCAACTGGAACGGGCCCGTGGACAGGCCGGCCCTGATCCTCATCGTCGGCAACGGCGTGCATCTGCGCTCGAATGGCATCGATGGCACGACCACCCGCATCGTCACGACCGAGCAGGCCGATCCGTCCTTCGCTTTCGCCGATGGCATGAACCCGTTTCGGGATACCGATTGGATGGCGCAGCGCCGCATGGCGTTTCGCGATCTGACCGGCCAGTTCTACACCGACATCCTCGACGATGTGCAGGTGCTTATCGACCGGGGGCAGGGGGCCATCCGCCTCGCCACCGATGGCCACAGCATCCGCGTCTTCGTGCGCCGGGCCTCGGATTATCTCATCGGCGGAACCTACGAAGTGCCCTCGGGCCTCGGCGGCACCTTCCGGGTCATCCTCAAGGATGCCTGCGACACCTTCGCGATCGTGCAGAACTGCGGCAATTGCGAGGATTTCGATGCTATGCAGCCCTACCGCGTGCCACTCGATGCGCTGATGGAACTCGATGATCGGAGGGCGGCGTGATGGGTTGGCTCTTCTACACTGATCGCCGCATACAGACCTACGCGGATGAGAAAGCGGAAATCGCCCGGCTCTGCACCTCTCATGGCGACACGCGCAAAACTGAACTGGTCAAGGCCTGCAAGGTAGCCTCCACCTGGTATGTGGCGGCAAGGGTAACCAATATTGACGGCACCCCTGTCGAAGACGCGACCCATGTCACCGATCCTGACGGCTCGATCACTTTCGGGGCCGTCTTCCTCGCCCGATACGATGACGGCTGCTGGGGCTACAAGGACATGGAGGAAAGTGCCGGCCCGAACGAGTCTCGTGCTCCCCTTGGGCTGATCGAGCTCCTCTCCGATCTGAAAGACCCGGACAGCTACGCCCAGCACTGGCGTCAGCGCTGCCGGGACTGGGCTGCGATCCCGGACTACGAGGAAGGCGACAAGATCAGGCTCGCCACCCCTGTGACGCTCACCGATGGCACCACCTGCCAGATCGTCACCGCGACGCACTACAGGCGGGGTCGGCAAAAGCGCCGCTGCTACCGCATCGAAGAAACCGGCGGGCTCGTGCGTCTGTCGAAAGCCTCACTTGCCGGCTCGGAGCTGCTCAGCTCCGCAAAAGGCGAGGCCAGTCCTGTGCTGGCGGAGTTCCTGGCGGGGCAGGGTGGCTGAGTTTCCCGCTGAGACAACACCACGGGACCACGCGCGCACATACTGCCGACTTGAATTCGTATCTCAAATGAGATACATCACTCCCATCAACTGGAGGACCATCCATGCCTGCCCAAACATCCATGCTTCATGTCCGTGTTGACGATCAGCTGAAAGCACAGGCTTCGGACGCACTTGCGGGCGTCGGTCTGACGCTCTCCGATGCGGTGCGTATTCTTCTGACCCGCGTGGCCGCAGAAGGCGGATTGCCTGCCGGATTGACCGCTGATCCGGATGCCTATGACGCCTGGTTCCGGGCGAAGGTACAGGAAGCGCTGGACGATCCAAGCCCCACAACGCCCCATGCCAAGGCGATGCAAGACGCCCAGGCATTGATTGACGGGAAGCGCCTTGCCAAATCTTGATGGGCCCGATCTTGAATGGAAAGCCACGGCCATCGCCGACTTGTTGGCAATCATTGACTACATTTCCGATGACAACCCGGATGCCGCTCAAGTTCTCAAAGACGAGATTGAACACAAGACGTCCCTCCTTCCAGAACGCCCTCAAATGTACCGCGCGGGCCGTGTCGATGGGACCCGGGAGATGGTTGTTCGGCCAAACTACATCGTGGTTTATGCTGAAAGCCCTGAGATGGTGACCATTCTGCGCGTACTTCATGCTGCGCAGCAGTGGCCATGATCGGCGTGCAGGCCCTCCGCTAAGAAATTGCTCGCTCTACCCCTTCAAAGTGTAGAGCGGGCTTTTTGTCCTTTGGAACTCAGACCCTGATCCAAAGGAAATCTCCATGTCCAAGCCAAATCCGGAAAACACGGCTCTCTCAATTTCCGCAGCTTACCTCGCCTCTGCCCTCGCGCAGATCGGCGCGGAGGTCGACCTCCAACCCCTGCGCAGTTCAGCTCTCGCGCGCATCATGCGCGAGACGTTTCATGGCAGCGATGCCGGGGGCGCC
>NZ_JAYMDV010000007.1:64366-100655 GCF_037027165.1 Roseovarius sp. CH_XMU1461 | reverse complement strand
CACATCAGTGTAAGGGGGTCATTTTTGGACGCCGATCACCCCGCTACGGGGTCAATTTTGCACGCCTGTTCACAGCCTGCCTCCCTTGAACAAAGTCCAGGAAGGCCGCTTGGCGCTGCGGCGGCATCGCGGCGAAGCTTGCGAAGCAGTACGCCTCATGCTCCTCAGGTTCGGCCAGATCAGCCCAGAAGGCTGCCTCATCCATGCTCGAAACCAGAGGGGCAATAGGCTGGCCCGCCCCACTCCAACCCAGCGCCGCGCTTGCAACAACACGTCCATCTTCTGGGGAAAGCGCCTTTAGGGTGACATAGGCCAATGCCGCTCGCTCAGGCGCGCTCAGACGAGACCGCAGGACTGCCGCGAGTCCCAGCCATGCATCTGTGTCGTTAAGAAGGAGGCAGTACCCCAGAGACCGGGATACGCGCTTGATGCGGTGAGGCATGTGCGCGGCCAAGGCCGTGCCTCGAGTGGAAGGGCTAGAGACGCTCGCAGCAGCCATCACGAACCCTCCCCATAGTGCAGGCCAGCAACAAGCCGGGCCTGGGCTGCGGTGAGGCCGTAGAGGCGCTGCAGATAAGCAATCTGGAGTTTGAGGGTACCGATCATTTGACACCCCCGAAGATCCGACGAACTTTCCCCGCGAGGAAATAAACGCCGAACCTGGCGCGGTCGGTTGCGGTGTCGTTGTCGTACATCTCCTTCGTGATCGGCACCCCGTAATCGTGACGCAGAATGCACACACGGTCGGAAATGCGCACCGGGCTGGCACAGTAGAGGGGCTGCTTGATTAGGGCGTCCAGAATGATCCTATTGCCCTTGGTAAGCGTAATGGTCTTAGCTTTGCCATCCTCGCCAATTATCTCATATCGCGCTGGGGCCGTGCCGGTGGGCATGTCGCTCCAACGTTCGACGCGAAGCGCGTTGGCGGGTGGTTTGTCTGTGGGCTTACTGCTCATGAACCGCGTTCCTTTCTGGATTGAAAGGCCGGGGCATTTGGGCTATTCTTCGAGTGTCGTCTTTCAGAATACCGCCTCTGCCCGTGCCTTGCGGGTGGGGGTTTTCTTTTAGGCGGCCTGCGACTGGCCAATGAGCGCGTCATCAACCTGGCTTTCGATCCAGTACGGACGACCGCCCAAGCGGATCGGTTCAGGAATGCGGCCAGCTTCTACGTCTCGATACAGGGAACTCCGAGAGCGCCCGCCGAGCTTCTGAGAGAGCTGATTGAGGTTCAGGTAGGTCATTGCTTCACCTTTCTGTTGCATGGTGAAGCAAGATTTAGAGATTACTGGGTGTCGCGCTTGTGGGGGATAATTTTTTATCTCTACACGGCCTTGGGAGGTTTGGTCCAAGTCGCGGCAATGTCGGGGCGTGACATCTTTATTCTCGTCGCTTCGCCAATCAAATACTGAGTCTCCTCACGCAGGCGGACGTCAGCCGGTTTCTTTGAGTGAAGCAGGTGTCTGATTGCCCCGTCGCTCAAGTGATACCCATTGAGCGCTAAGCCCTCGACCACAGCGTCACACGCGCTGTTTTTAATGCGTGTGGCGTCGCCACTTGAAAGGCGCAAATCAAATTCGTTGGCAACCTTCCAAGTAATACAAATCAAAAACTGATTTCTAAACCAAGTTTCCTTTCGCCGCTGTGCTGGCGGATCCTTCAAGAGGCCGCTCATAAATAAGTAAGAGAAAACACGTAATGGTTCCGGGAGTTCCCGGCCCTCGAACAGGAAGCACGCTGATATTTCCCGGCACAGTTGTCGCGCCCCAAGAGAGGTTTCATTCATGGACCAAAGCTTGGCCGCTGCCTCGTCGGAGACTTCAAACGTCCAACCGCCTGCCTGAGTAGGCTTAAAGTGAATATCTAGCGAAAGCTGAAGCAGTACTCGGTCGGGAGGATACTTTTCGCTCAGAAAGCCCTTCTCCGTGAACATAAAACGGGACGCTTTTTGCACCCACTCGACAGCCCGCGCGAAATTTTCCTGCCTTTCACTCAACTCACCGGCCCTCCACCCATTCGCTGATCGCACTCTCCCGCCAGCCGATGGCACGAAGCCCAAGCTTTTGTGGGGGCGGGAAATCCCCTCGGCCAATCATCCGATAGATAGTTGAGCGGCTCAAACCAATGATCTCCTGAACCTCACGGCAACGTAGTATTTTGTCAGTCATTGAATGTCCTTGTTCAAATGAATGACAAGAATTTACTGAAGGAGGGTTTCGGAAAAATTTATGGCGCGAGATCATGCGATGGCCACCACTTTCCCGGCGCTGTTTCCGGTGACAAAGTCAGCCCATTTCGCCATCAGGGGACGGCGCAGGTCGAGGAGGTCAGTCCGTTTGTATGCGCGGGAAACCTTGTTGCCAGTTGCATGAGCAAGCGCCGTTTCCGCCAGATCCTCGGAGAAGGTCGTTGCTTCTGCACACCATGTCCTAAAGCTCGACCGGAAACCATGTGGCCGTGCCTCCAGGCCTCGGCGTTCCATTAGGGTGCTCATGGTCGCATCAGAGATCACACCCTTCCTCGCTCCTGGGAAGAGAACGCCATCACGTGATAGCGGCTTCGCTTGTTTGATCACGTTCAATGCCTCCTCGGAAAGAGGGACGCGAAACTCCTGCTCTTGGCTCTTCTTTGCTTTCATTAGCTCGGCAGGCACAGTCCAGATATCTCCGGAAATCTGATCCAAGTGACAGAAGCGAATGGGTTTGGACCGAAGTCCGGTCAGGATCAAAAAGCGAAGGGCCAGATGCGTGACCGTGGCTTCAGACAAGCTTTGATAGAACGCGGGTACTTCTTGCCAAGGAAGAGCCGGGATGGATTTCGGCTTATGCCGAGACTTGCCTAAGAGCGCTTTGGCCTTTTGAGTGGCCTGCATATCCACATCGAGCCCCATGGCAGCGGCATGCTGAAAAACGATGTTCAAGCGGTGCAAAGCTTTCCCGGCAGTTACTCCCTTGGTGTGCCAGATTTCTGCTAGAGTGTTTTTGATGTCTCTCTGGTCGATGTCCTCGATGGGCACTTTCCCGAGCTTGGGCAGGACGTGCAGTTCAAGGGGCGAAAACCACCGACCAGCTTTGCCATCTTCCCGGAGTTCCGGTTTGCGGGCTTCAAAGGCTTCTTTCGCCACGGCAGCCAGCGTGTGATCATCGCGCGCAGCCTTCCGCCTCTCTCGCTCACGCTCTTTGATAGGGTCTTTGCCATCCCGAACAACAGACCGCCAACGCTCAGCCGCCTCCCTCGCTTCCTTCAAGCTGACAGATTGGAGGTTGCCCAACCCCATCTCTCTACGGCGGCCATGGACGGTTACACGCAGAACCCATTGTGCGCCTCCGTCCTTGCGCTTGATCAGCCAGAGACCGCCGCCATCGCAGTAGCTCCCCGGCAGGGCGTTTTTCACCTTCGCGGCAGACAGCCTATTCAGAGCGCCCAAATCTTATCCCCCTCTCAATCCACCCCTATATATAGTATATTATGGGATAGGATGAAACACTGTGAGACAATGGATTTGTTGTTTTTCAGACACCTACCGGATTTTGGAAACAGCCTGATACGCATTGATACAACAATTGGATGCCCTCTTGAGGCACCACTTTCTCAGTCCAGCCCTCCGCCCTAACGTCGGCTTTTGACAACAGTCGAGAGCAGAAGACCCCGCGCGAGATCCCCCATCTGCCCATTTCTCCACATAGTGAGCGAAAGGGCATCAAGGGGGCACCGCATGCACTGGATCCGACATTGCCTCGCGCCGAGACTGGATTTTTCCGCCCGCGCGGCCTAGTCATTCTGGCAATGTTCTTTCCAGATGACAGCAAGGGGCCTGAATGTGAACGGATCGCATCGCCGCATTGGCATCAGCGACGACACCGCCCAGGTCGTCGGCGTCACGGTGCAATATGTCATCGACACACTGACCAACCGCATCGTGTCGCGGGAATATGGCGTCGACGAGCGCCTGCCGTCAGAGCGGCAGATGGCGCTCGATCTCGGTGTGGCGCGCAACACGGTACGTGAGGCGCTGGATAAGCTCGAAGAGCGCGGGATGATCCGCCGCCGTGCCGGTTCGGGCTCTTTCGTGACCTATGATCCCGAGGCTGTCACGACCTCTTCGGCCCCCGTCGCAGCGGAGACGGGCCCGCTGCATCTGCAAGTGGTGCGCGGCATATTCGAGCCCGAGATGGTGCGCCTTGCCATCATCACCATGTCGCCGCGCCAGATCGAGGCCTTGGGCGAGACCTTGTCGAGGATGGAGGCGGTCCAGACGGATGCCATGCAATTCGTGCGCCTCGAAGAAGAGTTTCACCGCCAGCTCGCCGAAGGCACCGGCAACCCGTTGCTGACCGCCTGCTATAACCTGGTGATCGATGCCCGGCGGCAGAGCTTTCGCTCGGCCATGTACCGCCGCCATCTGACGCCAAGCCGCATCACAGCCTACCAAAGAGGCTATAACGCCCTGTTCAACGCCATCGCGGCGCGGGATGTCGAAGAGGCCAGCGAATTCATGAAACTGACCCTTCTCGAAGACCAAAAGCTGCTCATGCAGGAAGACTGATCTCGCTCTGCGCCGAAGACCGGGGCGACAGGCGCTGATGCCACATCTGGCCCAGCTCCGTCATATGCAGCTTGAGCCGCGCCTCATGCGCGTCGAGCCACTCTAGAACCGACCCGAATTCCACAATCCGGGCGCGCCCGTCTCGGATCTTGACCACCGGCCAATCCCCCACCAGCGCGTTGTCGATGCCAAACAGCGGCGTGCCATACCACCGGGCGGGGCCAAAGGCGTGCGGCATCTCTTGCCGCCGTTTCATCGCCGCAAGCACCGAGACCGGCGCGGTGGTGTCGGCCAGCTCGACCGCATTGTGCCACAGGTCGAGCACCGAGGCATATTCCCAGCTCACCGCGTTCCACTTGCCGGGATACTGCCGGTTGTAGCTGTCAAAAAACGCCTTGGGTCGACTAAAGAAGAAACTCGTATCGGCAAGCTTCGGGTCGTCGAAATCGGGAAACTGAAACGTGTATTTCGCCATGAACTCGGGCGAGGTCCGGGCGATCATGCGGGGATAGTCATCCGCGGTACAGGCGAGGATTTCACCGGCAAACCCCTGAGCATGGGCCGCTTCGGTCAGCGCCTGCATCATCGGCGGCGCGGCCGAACAAAAGCAGAGCACATCCGGCTGCTCTGCCAGCATCGCCGCCACGATCTCTTCGGCATTGGTGGCGCTGGGGGCATAGCGCAGCTCCTTGACCATATCATGCCCCGTCGCCTCAAAGGCCGCCCGATAGACCGCGAGCGACGGCAGGCCGAGCCGATCGGACTGGCTGCATAGGGCAACGCGGCGGGCCTGCGGCACGGCCCGGGCGAGCCATTCGACACCGGTGACATTGAACAGCGGATGCACCTCCGCCGGGGCGATCATATAGGGGGTGTCAGGCGACAGATCGCTGGGCAACAGGGTCGAGACGAGCACCCGTTTCTGCATCAGATAGGGCAGAACCGGCGCAAAGCTGTCGCCGCCGAGGGTCAGGATCAGCCGCACGCGCTGCCGCTCCACCATGTCGCGCGTGGCCGCCAGGGTGCGCTCTGCACCAAGCGCACTGTCATGCAGCACGATCTCAACCCGGTGGCGCCGCCCGGCGATCATCAACCCGCCCGAAGCGTTGATGCCATCGGCCCAGATCCGGCAGCCGTCAATGCCCTGATGGCCCCATTCCGCCTCGGGTCCCGAGAGCGGCGTGACGAATCCAATACGCACCGGCGAGTGATTCTGGGTGCCCAACATCCGGAGCGTACCGCTCACGGCAAGGCGCTGTGCGAATGAAACACTGCTCATGGATTCACCTTTCATCACGATTCCTGCACAAATTATACCACATTTGCAGGAAATAAAGTTTCCACGTGGGAAAAAATTGACCCACGAGATCGGCCCCGGCTCACTGGTTCACACGAGTGGACCAGTTTTCAATCCTGGTATGGACCAAATTCCGAGCCGAGGGAAAGATCATGACGAAACGCGTGGCCGTTATAGGCGCAGGGCCCTCGGGCCTGGCACAGCTCAGGGCCTTTCAATCCGCCGCCGACCAGGGCGCCGAGATCCCCGAAATCGTCTGTTTTGAAAAACAGGCCAATTGGGGCGGGCTGTGGAATTACACTTGGCGCACGGGGTTGGATGAAAACGGCGAGCCGGTGCATTGCTCGATGTACCGCTACCTCTGGTCCAACGGACCCAAGGAGGGGTTGGAATTCGCCGATTACTCCTTTGAGGAACATTTCGGCAAGCAGATCGCCTCCTACCCGCCGCGCGCCGTGCTCTTCGACTATATCGAAGGCCGGGTGCACAAGGCGGATGTGCGCAAGTGGATTCGTTTCAACAGCCCGGTGCGCTGGGTCAGCTATGATGCGGAGACGGCCAAGTTCACCGTCACGGCGCACAATCACGAAACAGACAGCACCTATAGCGAAGACTTCGACCACGTCATCTGCGCCTCGGGGCATTTCTCGACCCCGAACGTGCCGTTCTACGAAGGGTTCGACACGTTCAACGGCCGCATCGTTCACGCCCATGATTTCCGCGACGCGCGCGAATTCGAGGGCAAGGATGTGCTCGTCATGGGCGCCTCCTACTCGGCCGAGGACATCGGCTCGCAATGCTGGAAATATGGCGCCAAATCGATCACCAGCTGCTATCGCTCCGCCCCCATGGGCTATGCCTGGCCCGACAATTGGGAAGAAAAGCCGGCCCTCGAGAAACTGACCGGCAAGACCGCGCATTTCGCCGATGGCAGCACGCGGGATGTGGACGCCATCATCCTGTGTACTGGCTACAAGCATTTCTTCAGCTTCCTGCCCGATGACCTGCGTCTCAAGACGGCCAACCGGCTCGCGGCGGCAGACCTCTACAAGGGCGTCGCCTATGTCCACAACCCGGCCATGTTCTACCTCGGCATGCAGGATCAGTGGTTCACCTTCAACATGTTCGACGCGCAGGCCTGGTGGGTGCGCGACGCCATCCTCGGCCGGATCACCCTGCCCAAGGACAAGGCCGCCATGCTCGCCGATGTGGCCGAACGCGAGACCCGCGAAGAGGCCAGCGACGATGTGAAATACGCGATCCGTTATCAGGCCGATTACGTCAAGGAACTGGTGGCCGAGACCGACTATCCCAGCTTTGACATCGACGGTGCCTGCGACGCCTTCTTCGAATGGAAGAAACACAAGGCCAAGAACATCATGGCCTTCCGCGACAACAGCTACAAATCGGTGATCACCGGCACCATGGCCCCCGTCCACCACACCCCGTGGAAGGAGGCCCTGGACGATTCAATGGAAGCCTATCTGCAGAACTGAAAGGAGCGCCGCCCGCCAGAGCGGGCTGCGACGTGCTGCGTGCTGAACGCCACGGGACCGGGCCTTTGCCAAGAACGGCGGCGCCACCCCATCGGGCCCGCAGCACAAAGAAATCAAACGGGTCGACCCAAGGTTTTCGCCCTTCCCGCATTTCGACCCGAAGACAGAACGCCCCCGGTCCAACTCCGAGGGCAGGGAGGGAAATTCCACGCGGGCGACATGCCGCCCGTCATCTAAAAGGAGATTGGACGTGGAACAGGAACTGGCAACACTGGCGGCAACCGTCGCCGAGCTACAGGCGAAGGCGGCCGCCACCGGCAGCATCTTCTCCGAAACATTCTACTACCTGACCATCCCCCTCATGGTGCTGATCCATGTGGGCTTTCTGGCTTATGAAATGGGCGCGTCCCGGTCCAAGAACGCGCTGGCCTCGGGGATCAAGAACATCCTCGCCTTCGCGATGATCGTGCCCTTCTTCTACTATGTCGGCTGGTGGATCTACTGGGCCTTCCCCACCGGGCTGAGCGGCGCCATGGGGGCCATGGAAATCTCCGGCTTTGCCTATGCCAACGAAATCGCGAGCCCGACCAGCCCCTATATGGGTCCGAACCTCGGGGATCAGGCCTCCGGCGTGTTCTGGGGGGCTTTCGTGCTGTTCGCCGCCACCACCGCCTCGATCCTGTCTGGCGCGGTGATCGAACGTATTCAGCTGACTGGCTTCATCGCGCTCGCTGTGGTCCTGGGCGCGTTCATCTGGATCCTCGCCGCCGCCTGGGGCTGGCACGCCGATGGCTGGCTGGTCACGAAGCTCGGCTACCATGATTTCGGCGCCTCGGGCGTGGTGCATATGATCGCGGGCTTCTTCGCGCTGGGTGTCCTGATCAATCTCGGGCCCCGGATCGGCAAGTTCAACGCCGATGGCAGCGCCAACCAGATCGCCGGGCATTCCATGCCGATGACCCTGATCGGGCTCATGCTGATCATCGCGGGCTTCTGGGGCTTCCTGATGGGCTGCGTCATCGTCCCCGGCGAAGCCTGGTCCTGGAGCGGCAAGATCGAAACCTCGATCTATGGCACGCCGATGACCATGTCTGGCATGACCTTCAACGTGCTGATGGCCTTCGCAGGTGGGATCATCGGGGCCTGGATGACCACGCGTGATCCGTTCTGGATGATGTCCGGCGCGCTGGGTGGCATCATCTCTGCCGCCGCCGGGATCGATCTGTGGTGGCCGCCGCTGGCCTTCGTGATCGGCTTCATCGGCGCCAGCATGATGCCCTTCGTCGCGAGCTTCATCGAACGGATGAAGATCGACGATGCGGTCGGTGCCTTCACCGTGCATGGCTTCCTCGGCCTGTGGGGCGTGATTGCGGTCGGCATCGTCGGCAGCGGCTACCCGGCGCTCTTCGGCGAGGCGGATGTGATCGAAATCTCCTTCATGGGTCAGCTGGGCGGTGCCGCCGTCATGGCGCTGCTGGGCTTCGTGCCGGGCTATGCCGTGTCCTTCGTGCTGAAGGCGATGGGCATGCTCCGCGTCCCGGAATCGGCAGAGCTGCTCGGCCTCGACCTGACCAAGGTGCCGTCCTCGGCCTACCCGGAATCGATCCACCCCTCTGTCTCGCCCGCTGAATAAGCGGACGGGCCCAATCGCAAACAGAAAGGACACATGATGAACCCTGTAACCTCTGGAACCTGGGATGGATTTGAAGGCGCCTATTACACCGGCTTTGGCAGCATGGAGCTGATCTGGCTTCTCGCCACCATGGCGCTGCTGGCGATCGCCATCTTCCTTGGCAACAAGCACGAGAAATCGGCCTACGCCGCGGTCGAGAAAAAGTAGGGCCCCGGCCCTCGGTCCGGGGCGGTATCGCCGTCCCGGACCCCCGAAGATTTATCACAGTATGACGCATAGACTGATTAGGACGACATAGAAATGACCGCATCATGGAGATTCTCGGCCCTCGCCGAGCGACATCGCGCCCTGGGCTCCGATCTGGAAGACTGGAGCGGCATGGGCACCGCCTGGAGCTATGACAAGGATCAGACCGAGGAATATCTCGCGATCCGCACCAAGGCCGGCGTCATGGACGTCTCGGGCCTGAAAAAGGTCCATGTGATCGGCCCCCATGCCAGCCACGTGATCGACCGCGCCACGACCCGCGATATCGAAAAGCTGAAGCCCGGCCGCTCGACCTATGCCTGCATGCTCAACGATCAGGGCAAATTCGTCGACGATTGCGTGATCTACCGCATGGGACCGCACAGCTTCATGGTGGTGCATGGCTCGGGCGCGGGACATGAACAGCTGACGATGGCGGCGACCGGACGCAATGTCTCGGTGCTGTTCGACGACGACATGCACGACATCTCGCTGCAAGGCCCGCTGGCGGTGGACTATCTCGAGAAACACGTGCCGGGCATCCGCGACGTGGTCTATTTCAGCCATATCCACACGACGCTCTTTGGCAAGCCAGTCACGATCTCGCGCACCGGCTATACCGGCGAACGTGGCTATGAAATCTTCTGCCGCCGTCAGGATGCGCCGCTGATCTGGGATACGATTGTCGAAGAGGGCGCGGAGATGGGCATCATCCCCACCCGCTTTACCACGCTCGATCTCTTGCGCGCCGAAAGCTACCTGCTGTTCTTCCCCTATGACAATTCCGAAATGTACCCGTTCGAGGACGAACCCCATGGCGACACGCTGTGGGAACTGGGGCTCGACTTCACCGTGTCCAAGGGCAAGACCGGCTTTCGCGGTGCCGAGGAACATTACCGTCTCAAGGGCAGGAGCGGTTCAAGATCTACGGCGTCAAGCTGGACGGTACCGAACCCGCCGCCGAGGGCGCGCCGCTGCTCAAGGATGGGGTCGAGGTCGGCGTTGTCACCATCGGCATGTACAGCCCGCTCAACGAGCACAATGTCGGCATCGCCCGCATGCCCGTCGATTGCGCAGTCGAAGGCACCGCCCTGACCGTCAAGAACCCCGATGGCGAGATTGCCGCCGTGGCGAGCCCGATGCCCTTTCACGACCCGGACAAGCTTCGGCGCACCGCGAAAGGCTAAGGCCCGCACCCCGGCGCATCGCGCATGCGCCGGGGTCGCCACCGGCACGACCCGAAGGATAGGCACATGACCCAAGTAACCTTTTCCCCATCGATCAAAACCCGCCCGGTCTATGCGCCCTTGCAAAGCCAAGGCGACACACCCGCCATCCTCCTGTGCGAGGGCGACGGGGCGCTGGCCATTCTCGATCTGGCCGCCCGCGATGCCTCGGTTCTGGGCCGGGCGCATCTGATCCACATTCCCGCCGGCACCGCCCATGGCCCCCAGCTGCGGGCGCTCGGCGCGCGCATGTATCACGAAGCACCGAGCTTTGAGGCGCTCGCCGCCCGCTATGGCAAGGCGCTCGCCGATGCCACCATGAGCACCCGGCTCTATCTTGCTGGCACCGAAGGGCTGATCGCCAAGGCGACGGCTGCGGCCCTGGCCGCAGGGCTGCCGCATCAGGCGATCCAGGCCGAACACCGCGGCTCCATCGCCCGGCGCATGCAATGCGTGCATTGCAAGGGCGTGACCGAAGAGGTGACCACCGATCCGTTCACCTGCTCGCATTGCGGGCTGACGCTGTTCGTGCGCGATCACTTCTCGCGCCGTCTTGGCGCGTTTCAGGGCGTCTGCGTCGATGCCGAAACCCCGGGCGACGTGCCCGCCACGCAGGAGATCCGCCCATGAGCGCCCGATTGCTGCGCGTGACCGAGGTCGCGCCGCTGACCCCGCTTGTCACCCGCTTCCGCTTCGAGGACCCCGATGGCGCCCCCTTGCCGCTGTTTTCCGGCGGCGCACATGTGGTGGTCGAGATGCCGGATGAGGGCGTGCTGCGCCGCAATGCCTATTCGCTCATTTCCGCGCCGGATGACGGGTCGGGCTATGAAATCGCGGTGCGCCGCGAAGATGCTGGCCGGGGCGGATCGCGCTATATGCACAGTCAGGTGACCCCCGGCACGCTGATGACCGTGACCAGCCCGGTGAACCTGTTCTCGCTCGACCTGCGGGCACGCAAACATGTGCTGATCGCTGGCGGCATCGGCATCACGCCCTTCCTGTCGCAACTGCGTCAGCTGGCACGCATGCAGGCCCCGTTCGAGCTCCATTATGCCGCGCGCAGCCGGGCCGAGGCGGCGGGGCTGGCCTTTCTGCCCTCGGCCCCGAACATCCATCTGCATATCAGCGACGAAGGCAATCGGATGGATCTTGGCGCCATTCTCACCGGTCAGCCGCTGGGAACCCATGTCTATACCTGCGGACCCGAAGGGCTGATCACCTCGGTCGAACAGGCCGCCGCCCGGCTGAACTGGCCCAAGGCGGCGCTGCATTCCGAGGCCTTTCTTTCGCCACCACCGGGCAAGCCGTTCGACGTGACGCTGGCCCGCTCTGGCCGAACGCTCACCGTCGGCCCGAACCAGAGCCTGCTCGAGGCGCTGGAGGCCGCCGAGATCGACATCCCCTGGAGCTGTCGCGGCGGCGCCTGCGGCCAATGCGAAACCGCCGTGACCGCCTGTCATGGCCGGATCGACCATAACGATCATTGGCTGAGCGACGACGACCGCGCCGCCCAGCAAAAGATCATGCCCTGCGTGTCCCGTTTCCAGGGGCAGCATCTCGCTATTGACCGATAGGAGCCCGCGATGACCATCCGGTTCAACGACGAAACCTTCCGCGACGATTACACCTTCTTCAACTCGCCCGAGGCGATTGCGCGGTTTCCCTTCCCCTTCGACCGCGACGATTACATGTACTCGGTCAACATGGAGCCGCATAAAACCGGCCCCGAGGGCACGCCGTTCAACGTGCGCTTTGACGTGGACGAACATTACGTCAGCGAAATGCGCGACCGCGAGATCACCCTGACCGAGGACCCGCTGCGCTGCCAATCGCTGCCGCATATGGAACTGGCGGGCTGGGATTTGCTCGAACTCATCATGCGCTCCAAGGCCGAGGACTACCCCGAGCTTTTCGAGCTGCATTGCGATGGCGACCGCTGGCACTGGATCAACAGGCCGCTCGGGATCGATCAGCGTTTTACCTTCGGCGATCCGACCACGCTGCCCTATGGGCCAATGGAATATATCACCCGCCAGGCGCAGGGCGATTTCGCCGTGCTCGATCAGCGCGAAGACAATCTCTGGATGGATGCCGGCATGGTCACCAGCCAGGCGGATTGGAGCCTCGATTTCGACATCGGCATGAACTTCTTCGAATGGCACGCCCCGGTGCCAAAGGCGCATGAGATGGGCATTTTCCAGCGGGCGCTGAAATTCCTGATGCAGATCAATCAGGACAATCCGGCGCGCCGCCTGAACTGGACCATGACCGTCAACCCCCGGCTCGATACCAGCCCCGAGAACTATCACAAATGGGGCCCGGAAAAGCGCACCATCACCTCCGAAAATGTCGGGCAAAAACAATATCTCCGGGTCGAGCTGCAGACCTTCTGGCGGCTGCCCCGATCGAACGCGCTGGCCTTTCCGATCCGGTGCTACCTGATCAATCTCGAAGATCTGGTGAGCGTCCCGAAATGGGGGCGCAGGCTGCACCGCGTGCTGCGCGACCTGCCCGACGAACTGGCCGATTACAAAGGCTTTGCCGTCAACCGGCCGGTGATCGTCGACTACCTGTCGCAGCATGACGATGGCGCGGCCACCTCTGCCGGGATCTACCCGACCGCGGATGACGCGCCCCGCACCCCCGCCTGAGGCGCGCATTTAATCAAAGGAGCCGCGTGATGGCCTGGATCATTCTCTGTTTTGCCGGGTTGCTGGAAATCGGCTGGGCCATGGGGCTGAAACTGTCCGACGGCTTCACCCGCCTTGTGCCCACGGTGCTGACCCTCGCCCTCGCGGTGTTCAGCATCTACCTCGTCGGCCTCTCCGCGCGCAGCATCCCGGTCGGCACCGCCTATGCGGTCTGGGCCGGGATCGGCGCGGTCGGCACGGTGATCTTCGGCATCGTGATCTTTGCCGAACCCGTCTCGCTCATGCGGATGGCCTGTGTCGGGCTGATCGTCGCGGGCATCGTCGGGCTGAAACTGGTGGACGGCAGCGCCTGAGCCGCGCCGCCCATGCCCTACGGTTCAGCCTGCGGCGCAACCGTCAGATGAACCCGCGCAGGATCCCGCCCGTCCTCCGCTAGCGCGCGCCACGCCCTCGCGGGTCACGGCGCTCAATCCGCTGGTGTCGCGGCCTTTTTCAGGCCCGGCCCCTCGGACTGTGTTTGCATTCCCTCCCCCCGCTCCTCTATCGTGCAGGTGGTTGCCCAAGCAGTGAGAGCGATCAGGACCGCCGATGGTAAGCGCAAGCAACCCGCCGCTCCTGTCACAGACCAAAGGCCAATTCGATCCGGCCCGGCAAAATGCGACCCCAGTAAAGATCAACAAGGAGTATCTTATGATCAACACATTCAAAACGGCTGCGATCAGCGCGGTTCTGGCCCTCGGCATGGCCAGCACGGCTGTCGCGCAGGAGCTTCGCTTCTTTACCATCGGCACAGGCGGCACCGCCTATACCTATTACCCCATCGGCGGCGTCATCGCGAACGCCATCTCCAAACCTCCCGGATCGCGCGAATGCGGCGATGGCGGCTCCTGCGGCGTCGAAGGGCTGATCGCCTCGGCCGTGTCCTCGCGCGGCTCGGTTGATAACGTCAACGCCATCATCTCGGGCCTGCGGGATTCGGGCTTTGCCCAATCCGACGTGGCCTATTGGGCCTATACCGGCACCGGCACCATGGAGGGCAGCGAGCCCGCAACCGATCTGCGCACCATCGCCGCGCTGTTCGAGGAGCATATCCACCTCGTCGCCATGGCCGACAGTGGCATCAACTCGGTCGCCGATCTGGCCGGCAAGCGCGTCTCGCTGGACGAGCCGGGCTCGGGCACCTATGTCGACGCGCTGCTGATCATGGAGGCCAACGGGCTTGCCATCGACGATCTGACGCCCGAGGCGCTCAAGGGCAACGCCGCTTCCGAGGCGCTGCGCAACGGCAAGATCGACGCCTTCTTCGTGGTCACCGGCTATCCGACCGGCTCGCTTGTCGAACTGGCCTCTGCCGCCGACATCAAGCTGGTGCCGATCGACGGCGATGCCGCCGCGACGCTGACCGAGAAATACGGCTTCTTCTCCTCTTCGGAGATCCCCGAAGGCACCTATGAAGGCGTCGCAGGCGTCGACACCGTCGCCGTGGGGGCCCAGTGGTTCACCTCGGCCAAGGCCGATGAAGAGCTGATCTACAACATCACCAAAGCCCTGTGGAACGACGAGTCGCGCAAGCTGCTCGACGTGGGCCATGCCAAAGGTCAGGCGATCACGCTCGACACCGCCCTCGCGGGCGTCGGCGTTCCGCTCCATGCCGGGGCAGAGCGGTTCTATCGCGAAGCCGGCGTGCTGAAGTAAGCACAGGCTTTGTCCTTCTGGCCTCGGGCGTCTCGGCGCCCGGGGCTTTTTCGAGTGCACCATCAGGAATTTGGACATGACCGCCGACACCACACCAGAGCTCACCCCGGAACAGCTGGCCGAGATCGAGCGCAAATACGATCCCGAAACCGCCTTCCGGCCCACGGGGAAAATGCTCGGCCTCGTCATCGCCACCGCGCTGGTCGCCATGTCGGTCTATCATTTCTACGCCTCGGGCTTTGGCCTCGTGCGCGAGCTTCTGCACCGGGGCATTCACATCTCATTCGTGCTCGGGCTGGTGTTCCTGCTCTTCGGCATGCGCAAAGGCGATGCCACCCTGCCGCCCCGCGCCTGGTATCGGTTCGACGGCGTGCCGATCCTCGACATCGTCTTCGCCCTCCTCGCCGTGGCGGCCGCCATGTACCTGCCGCTTCTGTCGCCCGCGGCGCTGGCACAGCGGGTCGGCAACCCGTCCACCACCGACATCTTCATGGGCACCGCACTTCTCGTCCTGACGCTCGAGGCGACCCGCCGCAGCGTCGGCCCGACCCTGCCGATCATCGGCCTGATCTTTATCGCCTTCGCCTATTTCGGCCCTTGGATGCCCGGCGCGCTCAAACATGGCGGCTCGTCCTGGCTCGCCATCATCAACCATCTCTACATGACCAATCAGGGGATCTACGGCATCGCCATCGGTGTCATGGCGCAATATGTCTTTCTCTTCATCCTCTTCGGCGTGCTGGCCACGCGGATCGGGCTCGGGCAGTTGTTCATCGATCTCGCCATGGTTATCGCCGGGCGCTATTCCGGCGGCCCGGCCAAGGTGGCGATCTTTTCTTCGGCCTTCATGGGCACGATCTCGGGCTCGTCCATCGCCAACACCGTGACCACCGGCGCGCTCACCATCCCGGCGATGAAGCGGGTGGGCTATCCCGCGCATTTCTCCGGCGCGGTCGAAGCCACCGCATCGACCGGCGGCCAGATCACCCCGCCGATCCTCGGGGCTGCGGCCTTCATCATGGTCGAATATCTCGAAATCCCGCTGCGCGATGTGCTGGCGGCGGCGCTCTTCCCGGCGCTGCTGCATTACTTCGGCATCTTCATCATGGTGCATCTCGAGGCCAAGAAACTTGGCCTGCGCGGCCTGCGCGCCGAAGAGCTGCCCAAGATGGGTCTGGTGCTCAAGGACCATTGGCTGAGCCTGATCCCGCTGATCATCCTCGTCTATCTCATCCTCTCCGGCAAAACCCCCGATTTCGCGGCGGTCTATGGCATCATCGCCTGCGTCGTCGTGGGCTTTCTCAACCCGACCCACCGGCTGAGCCTGCGGGACCTCTGGGATGGGCTCGCCTCGGGGGCCAAGAACACGCTGGCCGTCGGTGCTGCGGCGGCGACCGTCGGCGTCGTCGTCGGCGTGGTGACCCTCACCGGCGTCGGCTTTCGCTTGGGCTATGTGGTGGTGCAGACCGCCACCGACATCGGCACGATGCTGAGCACGCTGCCGATCCTTGGCTATTTCACGGTGACGCAATGGGCGCTCTTCACCTCGCTCATCCTGATCGCCATCGCCTGTATCATCATGGGGGCGGGCATCCCGACCACCGCCACCTATATCATCCTCGTGGCGGTCGCGGCCCCGGCCTTGGCCCAGCTTCAGGTCGAACCGCTCGTCGCGCATTTCTTCGTCTTCTACTACGGGGTGCTGGCCGACATCACGCCACCGGTTGCCCTCGCCGCCTATGCCGCCGCCGGGATCGCCGGGTCGAACCCGTTCAAGACCGGCAACACCGCCTTCCGCCTCGGCATCGCCAAGGCGCTGGTGCCCTTCGTCTTCGTCTATTCCCCGGCGCTCCTGCTGGTGGCCGACGGGTTCACATGGTGGGCCTTCACCGTGACGTTGCTGGGGGCGATGCTGGGCATCGCCTCGCTGGGCGTGGCCTTCTCGGGCTATCTGATCGCGGGGCTCAAGACATGGGAACGCTGGTGGGTGGCGCTGGTCTCCTTCCTCTTCATCGCACCCGGTCTGCTTACCATGGGGCTGGGGCTGGCGCTGATGCTGCCGATCCTGCTGATTCAGCTGCGGCGGCGAAATGCCACGACAGTCGAGGCGTAGCGCCCGCCCCGACGCCCGCCAAACGCGAGTAGCGCCTAAAATTTATGCGAAACGCCCGCGAGTCGGGCGCTTCCGGCGATTTATTGCGCATTTTCGCCAATCGGCTCTGGTTATTTCCCACGGTTATGCGCCTCATAAACCCGTAACAAGGAGGGGTTTGGTATGGTGGCAGCGCCGGGTTTCGATGAGATGTGGGGGTCAGATGAGCGGCTCAGAGAGCCTTATCAAACCTTCAATGACTGGCTCGACGGTGAAGATCCCAAACGATTGCGCGCCAAACAGCGCGAGGCCGAAGAGGTCTTTCGCCTGACCGGCATCACCTTCAACGTCTATGGCCGCGCCGAGGCCGAAGAGCGGCTCATCCCCTTCGACATCATCCCGCGCATCATCTCGGATCGCGAATGGTCGCGCGTCACCAAGGGGATCGAACAGCGGGTGCGCGCGATCAACGCCTTCCTGCACGACATCTACCACCGCCAGGAAATCATCAAGGCGGGCCGCATCCCCCGCGAAATGATCAGCGACAACGCGGCGTTCGAGCCTCGGATGATCGGCGTCTCGCCACCGGGTGGCGTCTACACCCATATCGTCGGCACCGACCTGGTGCGCACCGGCCCGGACGAATTCTTCGTGCTCGAGGACAACGCCCGCACCCCGAGCGGGGTGAGCTATATGCTCGAGAACCGCGAAACCATGCTGCAGATGTTCCCCGAGCTCTTTTCCAAGAACCGGGTCAAGGGCGTCCAGAGCTACCCCACCGATCTGCGCCGCTCGCTGGCGGCCTGCGCGCCTGCCGCGACCACCGACACCCCGGTGGTGGCTGTGCTGACGCCCGGCATCTACAACTCGGCCTATTACGAACATGCCTTCCTCGCCGATCAGATGGGCGTCGAACTGGTCGAGGGCCATGATCTGCGCGTCGTCGATGGGCGCGTCGCCATGCGCACCACCTGCGGCTACAAACCGATCGACGTGCTCTATCGCCGCGTCGATGATGATTTCCTCGATCCGCTCAACTTCAACCCCGAGAGCCAGCTCGGCGTGCCGGGCATTCTCGATGTCTACCGCGCCGGTGGCATCACCATCGCCAACGCGCCGGGCACCGGCATTGCCGACGACAAGGCGATCTACAGCTACATGCCCGAGATCGTCGAATTCTACACCGGCGAACGGCCCCTGCTGCAAAACGTGCCGACATGGCGCTGTTCAGAGCCTGATCAGCTCGCCTATGTGCTCGACAATCTGCACGAGCTGGTGGTCAAGGAGGTGCATGGCTCGGGCGGCTACGGCATGCTCATCGGCCCCGCCGCCAGCAAGAAAGAGCTCGCCGCCTTCCGCCGCAAGCTCACCGCGCGGCCCGGCAATTACATCGCCCAGCCTACGCTGAGCCTCTCGACCGTCCCCATCTTCGCCCAGCGCGGGCTCGCCCCGCGCCATGTCGATCTGCGCCCCTTCGTTCTGGTCAGCCCCGATCAGATCAAGGTGACCGCCGGCGGGCTCACCCGGGTCGCCCTCAAGAAAGGCTCGCTCGTGGTGAACTCCAGCCAGGGAGGCGGCACCAAGGACACTTGGGTGCTGGAGGACTGAGATCATGCTGGGCAAAACCGCAAACGGCCTGTTCTGGATGTACCGCTCGCTCGAGCGCGCCGAGAACACAGCAAGGCTCATCGAGACCGGCCAGCGCATCGCGCTCACCCGTCTCGAATCCGGCGAAGGCGAATGGCAATCGGTGCTGCGCTCGGCAGGCAGTCTCGATCAGTTCGAGGAAAACCGCGACGAGATGACCAAAGAGGCGGCCATCGACTGGCTGCTGCGCGACCGGGCCAACCCGTCCTCGGTCATGTCCTCCATCGACAACGCCCGTCAGAACGCCCGTCTGGTGCGCACCGCGCTCACCCATGAGGTCTGGGAGGCCACCAACGCCGCCTATATGGCCGCGCTTGATCTCTTGGCGCGCAAGGTGGCCGAACGCGATCTGCCCGGCGTGCTCCGCGCCATCCGCCAGCGCACCTCGCTGGTGCGCGGCATGACCCATGGCACGATGCTGCGCAACAATATCTACAATTTCGCCCGTCTCGGCACCTTCATCGAACGCGCCGACAACACCGCGCGCATTCTCGATGTGAAATACTATGTGCTGCTCCCTTCGGCGAGCTCGGTCGGCACCTCGCTCGACAATGTGCAATGGGAAACCATCCTGCGCTCGGTCTCGGCCCGCGGCGGCTTTCGCATGGAATATGGCGCGAGCGGCGGCCCCCGCGAGATTGCGCAATTCCTGATCCTCGATCGGCGGATGCCGCGCTCGCTGGCCTTCTGCATGAACAAGCTTTGCGACAACCTGCGCTATCTCAACAGCGGCCAGCCCAAGCTCGGCGAGGCCCAGACCAAGGCCCAGCAGATCGAACGCACCTATCTGAGCCACGACATCGACGCGGTTTTCGACTATGGTCTGCATGAATACATCCAGAACTTCCTCGGGCTCCTGGTCGAGCTCTCGGGACAGATTGAAACCGACTTCCGGTTCTACGAGTAGATAATGCGCCTGACCATTCGTCACGAAACCCGCTACCAATTCGACACGCCGGTGAAATACGGGCTGCAACAGCTGCGCAAGACGCCGCCCAGCTCGGCCCAGCAAGAGGTGCTGTCGTGGCGCACCGAGGTGACGGGCGGCCGTCGCGAATTGGGGTTCGAGGATCACCATGGCAACAGTGTCGAGTTGATCAGCTTTGACCGCGAAGCCAAGGACCTGACATTGGTGAGCGAGGGCGAGGTCGAGGTCACCGACACGCATGGCGTGCTCGGGCCGCATCGCGGGGCAGCGCCGCTCTGGCTCTACGAGCAATCGACCCCGCGCACCAAGCCGGGGCAGGGGATCCGCGCCCTTCTGCGCGACATCCCCGAGGCCGATCCGCTCGACCGGCTGCATCACCTGTCACGGCTCATCCGCGAACGGGTCGCTTTTGAGGTCGGCGCCTCCGACGTCGCCTGGGGCGCCGAAGAGGCCCTCGCCGCGGCCAAGGGCGTCTGTCAGGACCACACCCATATCTTCCTGACCTGCGCCCGCGCGCTGGGATTTCCGGCGCGCTATGTCTCGGGCTACCTGATGCTCGACGACCGCACCGCCCAAGAGGCGATGCACGCCTGGTCCGAGGCCCATGTCGAGGGGCTCGGCTGGGTCGGCTTCGACGTCTCCAACGGGATTTCCCCCGACACACGCTACGTTCGTGTGGCAACGGGGCTGGACTATGCCGAGGTTGCCCCGGTATCGGGAACACGTATCGGCGGCACGGGCGAATCCCTCTCGGTCGCCATTGACGTGGTTCAGCAATAGGAAGACCCGGATGACATATTGCGTGGGGATGATGCTCGAACGGGGCCTCGTGTTCATGTCGGACACGCGGACCAATGCCGGGCTCGACGACATCTCGACCTTTCGGAAGATGGCGATCTGGGAAACCCCCGGTGACCGCTCGATCACCTTGATGGCGGCGGGCAATCTCGCCACCACTCAGGCGGTGGTGAGCCTTCTGGACGAGCGCAGCAAATCCCCCGGCGACCGCGCGCCTTCACTGCTGGGCGTGCCGTCGATGTTTCAGGCCGCGCGCATGGTGGCCGACACGCTCAAAGAGGTGATCGCGCAACATGCCGACACCGGTCAGCGCGCCGACAGCACCTTCAACGCCACGCTCATCCTCGGCGGCCAGATCAAGGGCGGCCCCCACCGGCTCTTCCTCATCTACCCCGAAGGCAATTTCATCGAGGCCGGCCGCGACACGCCCTTCTTCCAGATCGGCGAGACGAAATACGGCCGCCCCATCCTCGTGCGCGCCTACGACCCAAAGATGAGCTTTCAGGCCGCCATGAAACTCCTGCTGGTGAGCTTTGATTCCACGCTCAAGGCAAATCTCACCGTCGGCTCGCCGTTTGATTTTCACTGCTATGAGGCCGACAGCCTCTGCACCGGCCAGACCGGGCGCGTCGCGGGTGACGATCCGTATTTCCTGTCGATCTCGCAAGGCTGGGGGCAGGCGCTACGCGAGGCGCTGGATATGCTGCCTGACTTCAAATTGGGCAAAGACCCGTCCGACGCCTGATATCCGTCTGATCGGCACACACAATTCCGTGGGCCGGGGCTCTGGCTTGTATACCGGGCAGGGTGATGCTGCTACACTGCCATGGCTATTTTATGCTATTCAAGCGCATGCGCCCGATCACGATTTAACGACGGAACCCCGAACCGATGCCCATCTGGAAACAGATCCTCTTGCTCGCCCTTCTCGGTCTGCTGGCCTTTGCAGGTTATGAAACCCACCGGCGCTATATCGCGCCCGAGGACGGGGCAGGGCAGGCGGGTCGGCGGTCGTCTGGTCCGGCACAGGTCGAGGTCGCCAGCGCCACGGTGGAAACCATGCGCGAAACGGTCGAGGCGGTGGGCACCACGCGGGCCCGGCAATCGGTCGACATCGTCCCCGAGGCCGACGGCCGGATCGAGGCCATGGCCATCGCCCCCGGCGACCGCGTCGAAGAGGGCACCGTGCTGATCCGGCTCGACGATGTCATCGCCCGCGCCGATCTCGCCGAGGCACAGGCGCGGTTTCTCGAACGCGACCGGGTGCTGACCCGCCTCACCCAGCTGCGCCAATCCAACGCCGTCTCCGAGGCCGCCCGCGAAGAGGCCGTCGCCCGCCTCGCCGAGGCCCGCGCCCAGGTCGACCGCGCCGAACAGCGCCTCGCCGAACGCACCATCCTCGCGCCTTTTGCCGGCACTCTGGGCCTCGCCGAGGTGGACCAGGGCGCCCGCGTCAGCGCTGGCACCTTCATCACCCGGCTCGATGATCTCTCCGAGGTCGAGATCGAGTTCTCGATCCCCGAAACGCTTTTCTCCCGGATCAAGACCGGCATGAAGATCACCGCCACCAGCGTCGCCTTCCCCGATCAGGAGTTCATCGGCACGATCAGCGAGGTCGACAGCCGCATCGACCCGGTGAGCCGCGCCTTCCGCACCCGCGCCGTGGTCCCAAACCCGGGCGACACGCTGCCCGCCGGCATGTTCATGTCGCTGGAACTCGTGCTCTCGCAATCCGATGAAACCGTGGTGCCGGAAGAGGCCATCGTCTTTCAGGCCGCCGAAACCTATGTCTTCGCCGTGGTCGACGGCAAGGCGCAGCGCGTCACCGTCAAAACCGGCCCCCGCCGCAACGGGATGATCTCGATCCGCGACGGGCTCGAACCCGGCGATCAGGTCGTGACGCGCGGGCTGCACCGGGTCCGCGACGGCTCTGACGTGGATATCATCAACCTCTCCGGGCTCGCCTCGGACAGTGACGAGATCAAATCGTGACATTGTCTGACATCTCCGTGCGCCGCCCGGTGCTTGCCACGGTCGCCAACCTTCTGCTGATCGTCTTCGGGCTGAGCGCGCTCGGCGGCATCGCGATCCGCGAATTGCCCGATGTCGACAACGCCGTGGTCACCGTCACGACGAGCTATCTCGGCGCCACCTCCGAGGTGATCGACACCGACATCACCGAAACCGTCGAAGGCGCGGTCGCCTCGATCTCTGGCATCCGCTCGATCAGCTCCGAGAGCCGTCAGGGCCAGTCCCGCGTCACCATCGAATTCGAGGCCGGGCGCGATGTCGATGTCGCGGCCAATGACGTGCGCGATGCGGTGGGCCGCATCCGCGATGACCTGCCCGAAGAGGCCGACGCGCCCGAGGTCGAGAAAAGCGATGCCGACGCCGATCCGGTGATGCGCCTCGCCGTGGTCTCGGACCGCATGACCACCGCCGAGATCACCGATTATCTCGACCGGTTCATTGCCGACCGCCTCGCCACGCTCGACGGGGTGGCGAGCCTGCGGATCTATGGCGAACGCTCCTTTGCGGTGCGCATCTGGCTCGACCGCCGCGCCATGGCCGCGCGCAAGCTTACCGTGGCCGACGTTCAAAACGCCCTGCGCCGCAACAATGTCGAACTGCCCGCTGGCGAAGTGACCTCGCAGGACCGCCAGCTGAGCGTCCGGCTCAACAGCCGCCTGCAGAGCATCGACGACTTCCGCGATGTGGTGCTCGACCGGATCGCGGGCTACCCGGTCCGCCTCGGCGATATCGCCCGGATCGAACCCGGCGTCGCCGATGATTCCACCATCGCCCGCAGCGATGGCCGCGACGCGGTCGGCATCGCCGTGCAACGCCAGAGCCAATCGAACACGCTGCAGATTTCCCAGGCCGTCCGCGCCGAGATCGACAAGATCCGCCCGACCCTGCCCGAAGGAATGGAAATCCTCGTGGGCTCGGATGACGCGCTCTTTGTCGGGGCCTCGATCCGCGAAGTGGTGAACGCGCTGGTCATCTCGCTCGGCCTCGTGGTGCTGGTCATCCTGCTCTTCCTGCGCAGCTTCCGCGCCACGCTCATCCCCGCGATCACCATCCCGGTGTCGCTGGTAGGCTCTTTCATGCTGATCGGCGCCTGGGGTTTTTCGCTCAACACGCTGACCCTGCTGGCGCTGCTTCTGGCCATCGGCCTCGTGGTGGATGACGCCATCGTGGTGCTCGAGAACATCCAGCGCCGCATCGAGAATGGCGAGAGCCCGCTCGTCGCCTCGATCAAGGGCGCGCGGCAGGTGACCTTCGCCGTGCTCGCCACCTCTGTCACGCTGATCGCGGTCTTCGTGCCGCTCTCCTTCATGCCGGGGCAGGTGGGCCGCCTCTTCATCGAATTTGGTTGGGTCATGGCGGGCACCGTCGCCATCTCGACTTTTGTCGCCCTCACCGCCTGCCCGGCGCTCGCCTCCAAAGTCCTGCGCAAGGGGCGCGGCACCGCCCCCCAAGACCCCGACACCCCCAATGGAAGGGTGCAGCGCGCCTATGCCGCGCTTCTCCATCGCGCGGTGGCTATGCCGCTCGTGGTGGTGCTCTGCGCCGTGGCGGTGACCGGCGGCGCGGCCTTCTTCTATGACGCCCTGCCACGCGAGCTTGCCCCGCGCGAAGATCGCGGCGTGGGCTTTGTGCCGCTCACTGCTCCGCAGGGCAGCACCGTCGAATATTCCGACGCCGCCGCCCAAGAGGTCGAAGCCCTCCTGAAACCCCTGCGCGACGAAGGCGTGATCGCCACGGTCTTTACCTTCTCCGGCTGGGGCAACCGGGCCTGGCGCTCCTTCGTGGTCTTCCGCCTCGTGCCCTGGGACGAACGCGACATGACCGCCGCCGAAGTGGCCCAGGCCATCGCCCCCAAGATGGGCCATGTCACCCGCGCCCGCGGCTTCCCCGTCACCCCGGCGGGCCTCGGGCTGCGCGGCAACTCGACCCCCGTGCGCGTCGTGGTCAGCGGCCCGGATTTCGACAGCGTCAAGGCCTGGTCCCTCGCCCTGCTCGAGCGCGCCGAAGCGATTGACGGGCTGGTTAATCCCGAGATCAATTTCGAACAGAACATGCCGCAGCTCGACGTCCAGATCGACCGCGCCCGCGCCGACGACCTTGGCATTTCCATCGAAACCATCGCCTCCACCACACAGGCGATGCTCGCCTCGCGGCAGGCCACCACCTTCATCAGCCGGGGCCGCGAATACCCGGTGATCATTCAGGCCCGCGACGCCGACCGCCGCTATGCCACCGATCTCGAAAACATCCACATCCGCTCGGAAGATGGCGAAACCCTCGTCTCGCTCGGCGCGCTGATCTCGGTGCGCGAAAACGCCGCCGCGCCGTCGCTGCGCCGCTTCGACCGGCTGCCCTCGATCCAGCTCTCCGGCGCGCTCGCCCCCGATGCCGATCTCGGCACCGTGCTGGACGAGATCGAAGCCCTCGCCGCCGAGATCATCCCCGCCGAGGGCAAGCTCGGCTTCGAGGGCCAGTCGCGCACCTTCAAGGACACCGCCGCCGGGGCCAACGCGGTCTTTGCCCTCGCGCTCCTGATCGTCTTTCTGGTGCTCGCTGCCCAGTTCGAGAGCTTCATGCACCCGCTGATCATCCTGCTGACCGTCCCGGCAGGCGTCGCCGGCGCGATCTATGCCATGGCGCTGGGCGGGCTGTCGCTCAATGTCTATAGCCAGATCGGCATCATTCTCTTGATAGGATTGGTGGCCAAGAACGGCATTCTCATTGTCGAGTTTGCCAATCAGCTCCGCGACGAAGGCCGCTCCGTGCGCGACGCCGTGATCCTCGCCGCCGTGCTGCGCCTGCGCCCGATCCTGATGACGGTGCTGTCGACCATCCTCGGCGCGCTGCCGCTCTTTCTCGCCACCGGCGCCGGCGCCGAGAGCCGCAACGCCATCGGCACGGTGATCATCGCCGGTCTGGCGCTCTCATCCTTCCTGATGCTCTTCGTGACGCCGGTGCTCTACGATCTCCTCGCCCGCTTCACCAAGCCGCGCGGCGCGGTGGAAAAGGCGCTGGAATACGAGCTGAAAGAAGCCTGAGCCCCGCCCGGAACGGCCAGGCCTTACCGGTCCAACAGATTGGGCAGCCCCTTGCCCAGCTTCGGATGCACATAGACCGTCTGCAACCGCGCCCTCGCCGCCTCGGCCCGCGCCCGCCCCTGAGGGCCAAGCCGCGCCGGATCACACACCGCTGCCAGGTCCCGCGCCTCGATGAGGCTTTGCCGCCCCGGACAGGGGGCCGCCCGCACCGACACCGCCGCTTGCAACAGCTCTGCTGTGAACACCGCGCCCTCGGACCAATCCGCCTCGCTCTCCGCCCCATGCCCCGCCTCGGCAGGCCTGCGTGTCGCGATCGAAAACGCCCCCTTCCGCTTTGGCGCAGCCGCGTCGGAGGTCTCGAAACACCAATAGCTCCCGGCCCGTAGCCGCATCTGCGGCGGCGCAAACTGCCCCGCCCCGCGCGGCACGACACAGGGCGTCACGCGGTAGCCCTCGGAAAACCCCTGTTTCGCGCACATGGCATGGGCCGCCACGATGCTGTCACCCCTGATCCGCGCCCGCGTCGCCGCGTCTTGGGTAAACTCCAACCGAACCAGCGCCGCAGGCAGGCATTCCGCCCCAAGCTTGCGGGTATAAGGCTCCAGCGTCTCGGCCCAATAGCGGCTCTCCGCCGCCAGATGCAGCGCCAGCCGCTCGGGCACGCGGGACTCCGACGCCCCATGAAACACCCGACAAATCGCGCAGCTTCCGTCATAAACCGCCTCATCATGATCACCATGACAGGCCTCGGCCTCGATGCCCCGAGGCCCCGCCTCAAACACCCAAGGCTCGAGCCGCAGCTCCCCCTCCGGCGTCACAAGCGCGACAAGCGCCGTGTGATCCTTGGCCAGAATGGTCACCGTCCCTTGGCGCGGATCGACAAGATGGTAAAACGCCGGGCTCGGCGCATCTTCCGCCTCGGCCCGGTCATTCCAGCCATCCATCGTCACGCAAAGCTCGCCCAGCGTCAGCCGCAGCGGAAACTGCCGCGCCCGGCCCAGCGGCAGCTGCGCACAGAGATCGCGCAGCAACGCCCCCGCATGGTTATCGGCCCCCTCGGCAAGCCGCAGATCGCCGCGCATCCGGCCCCCCTCGGCCCGCAGCTCCTCCGGCAAACGCGCCAGCGCGACCTCGGCCCCGGTGTCGTAAAACGCCTCGGGCGCGCGGCTGAACTGCTCGCCCGGCACGATCATCTCATAACCGCTAAGATGCGGCCGCCGCAGGTAATTGACCTCGGGTCGCGCCTCGGCCCAGCGCTCCGCCTCATAGAGCGTCGCAAACCAGAGCCGCACCGGCTCAGCCGCCCGCGCGGCGGCCTCGTCCCGCGCCGCGCGCAGCTCTTGGGCGACGATCCCGTCGATCACCGCCTCGACATCCGCGCCGGCGCCGAACACATCCTGAAAATCGCCCATCGGTCCCTCATGTCGCTGTTTCACCAGCAAATCTGAAGGCCAATCCCGGTGATTTTAGGGCGCTTCCGGGGCGCTGACGCGGAACCCCGCGCGATCAGAGATCCTCGGGCAGGATCTCCTCGGGCAGGTTCTGATAGCAGACCGGGCGCAGGAACCGCCGGATCGCCAGCGTGCCAACTGAGGTGGCGCCGAAATTGGTCGAGGCGGGGTAGGGGCCGCCATGCACCATCGCGTCACAGACCTCGACCCCGGTCGGAAAGCCGTTGACCAGAACCCGTCCCGCCTTGCGCTCAAGGATCGGCAACAACGCCCGCGCCGCCGCCGCATCGCCCGCATCCATCTGCAGCGTCACGGTCAACTGCCCCGCAAGGCTCTGCGCCACCTTGGCCATCTCCTCGGCATCCGCCACCCGCAGGACAAGCCCCAGAGGCCCGAACACCTCTTCCGACAGCACCTCCGAGGCGAGGTAACTCGCCGCATCCGTCTCGAAAAGCTGCGCCGCCGCCTCGCGTGATCCGGCCTCGCCGTGCAACAGCGTCTCAACCCCGGGCACCTGCGCCATCCGCGCGCTGCCCGCGCGGTACGCGGCGGCAATCCCTTCGGTCAGCATGACCTGCGGCGCGACTTCGGCCAGCGCCGCCCGCGCCGCCGCGACAAATGCGTCGCCCGCCGCGCCCTTCTCCACCACCGCGATACCGGGGTTGGTGCAGAACTGCCCCGCCCCCATGCTGAGCGACCCGGCCCAGCCCGCGCCGATCTCTGCGCCGCGCGCCGCGACCGCCTCGGGCAGAAGGAACATCGGATTGACCGAGCCAAGCTCGCCAAAGAACGGAATGGGCTCGGACCGCGCGGCACAAAGATCAAAGAGCGCCCGCCCGCCGGCCAACGACCCGGTGAACCCCACGGCCTTGATCAGCGGATGCTGCACCAGCGCCTGACCCACCTCGCGGGTGCCGCCCTGAACCATCGAAAACACCCCTGTCGGCATGTCACAGGCGCGGATCGCCGCAAGGATCGCCTCGGCCACGATTTCGCCAGTGCCGGGATGGGCGCCATGCCCCTTGACCACCACCGGACAGCCCGCCGCCAGCGCCGCCGCCGTGTCACCGCCTGCCGTGGAAAAGGCGAGCGGAAAATTCGACGCGCCAAACACCGCCACCGGCCCGATGGGGCGCTGGATCATCCGCAGATCGGGGCGCGGCAGCGGCGCCCGCTCGGGCAGCGCCGCATCATGCCGCCGGTCGAGATAGCCGCCCGCCTCGATGTGATCGGCAAAGAGCCGCAGCTGGCCACAGGTCCGCCCCCGCTCCCCCTCGAGCCGCGCCCCCGGCAGGCCGGTCTCGCGGGTGCCGATCTCGGTGATCTCGGCACCACGCGCGTCGATCTCTTCGGCGATGCGGCGCAGAAACGCCGCCCGCTGCGCCCGGCTGCTATAGCCATAGCTCCAGAACGCCGCCTCTGCCGCCTCACAGGCGCGCGCCACATGCGCGGCCGTGCCGACCGACACCGGGTGCGCCGGGCCGACCACAGGGTCCGATGGCACCTGTTCGGAATCGGCCTGCCATGCGCCGTCGATGAGATGTTTGCCATGCGGTTGAAAAGTCATTTCGGCCTCGATTCTGTGGGCTGCGTCAGGGTCATGTTTAGTGGATAATGTATCCAAAATATGAACGCAAGCCAAAGCCCCACCCGCGCTTCGCGGGCCATCCGCACGGGCAGGGGCCTAGCCCGCCTCGCTCGCCCGCTGCGCCGCCACCAGTTCCAGAAGATGCCCCTTGGGCCGCGCGATATGATGCGCAAGCGTCGCACAGGCCTCGTCGATCTTGCCCTCCCGGGCGAGGTTGAGAAGGTCGCGATGCTCCTGCTTGATCGGCCCCCGCTCGGGCGTCGCGCTCAGATGCATCCGCACGTAACGATCCGACTGCAGGTTCACCCGCTGCAACAGCTCATGGGTGAGCCCGCGCCCCGCCGCCGCATAAAGTGCCGAGTGATACTCGAAGTTGAGAGCGCCCCATTTCCCAATGTCTTCCGCATCATAGGCCTGTTCCATCCGGTCGAGCACCGCCTCGCAAGCGGCAAAATCCTTGGGCCCCATGAGCGGGATCGCCCGCCGGAACAGATCGACCTCAAGCAGGATGCGCAGGTCGAAAATCTCGCCGATCTCGCGCAGCGAATGCTTGGTCACCGAGGCCCCGCGATTGGTGGTGAACTGCACCAGCCCCTCGGCATCCAGCCGCTTGAGCGCCTCGCGTATCGGCATCCGCGACACGTCATATTCATCGGCCAACGCCTCCTGCCGGATCACCTCGCCTTCGACCAGCTCACCGTTGAGGATACGCTCGCGTATGTCATTGGCGATGGCGTCGGGCAGACTCTGTCTCGGGATGGGGCGTTTGCTGGGCAAGGGGCGTCTCCGGTCATGGCGCATTTTGGATACATTAAAATAACCCGCCCCGAAAACCAAGCCTCCGCCGCCCGCCGCCAAACGCGCGCCCTCACGCCCCCCACGTATCGCGCAGCCGATAGCCCTCGGGCCAGGGGTCGCCGGGGTCGAGCATGTGCTGATGCGTCCCGGTGATCCAACCCCGGCCGCTGATCTCCGGGATCACCGCCGCGCGGTCGCCAACCTGCGTCTCGCCCACAATCCGGCCCTCGAATTGCGAGCCGATGATCGACAGCGCCTCAAAGCGCGCGCCCGGCCCGATCTGCCCCCGCGCCGCCATCACGGCGAGCCGCGCCGACACCGCCGTCCCGGTGGGCGACCGGTCGATCTTGCCGGGCTGAATGGCCACCGCCTGACGGCTGCGCAGCCCGTCCGCCATCGCCTCCAACGGGCCACAGAAGGCACAGAACGAGATATGATCCCATTCCGGCTGCTCAGGATGACGAAACCCGATCTGCGCATTGGCCGCATCGGTGATCGCCACGCCAAGCTGGGCCAGCGCCTTGGCCTCCGACGGATCGAGCGAGAACCCAAGCGCCGCCGCATCCACCATCACGAAACTGTCGCCGCCATAGGCCGTATCGACCCGCAGCGTCCCATAGCCCTCGACCTCTAGGGCCACGTCGAGCCGATCGGCAAAACAGGGCAGGTTGCGGATATGGATGCGCTCCGCCTTGCCATCCCGACATTCGGCCCGCACCCGCACCAATCCCCCCGGCGCCTCGAGCGTCAGATGCGTCTCGGGTTCCTGCATCGGCAGGAGCCCTGCATCGAGCAACACGGTCGAGACGCAGATCGAATTTGACCCCGACATCGGCGGCGTGTCCTCAGGCTCCATGATGATAAACGCCGCATCCGCCTCCGGATGCTTCGGCGGGACGAGCAGATTGACATGGCGAAACACCCCACCACGCGGCTCGTTGAGCATGAAGTTCCGCAACACCCCATCCTCGGCCACATGCCGCCGCTGATCCCAGAGCGTCGCGCCCGGCGGCGGCGCCACCCCACCGACGATGACATCGCCAACCTCGCCCTCGGCATGGGCTGAAATCACATGGATGATCTTGCTGCTACGCATTCCGGCTCTCCCTCTGTCCCTGCCGGATCATGCGGCAGGGACGGCCTCAGGAAAACCCGTCAATCGCACCTTCGGGCCCAGAGGCGCTCAGAACAGGTAGGTATAGCCCAGGCTGATATAGCCCGCGCCGATACTGTCCCTGTCGATATGCGCCGTCGTGGCCGTTCCCGCCACATCGAGGAACGTATCGGCCCCATTGCCAACCCCGTGCAGCCCGTCATAGCCCACCTCAAAGGACACGACCCCAAGCCCCGGCAACTGGCGTTCCACGCTGGCCGAAACCTGCGTCGAGACCACAGCGCCATCGCTCGAACCTGTCACGGATTGATCCACGCCCACGCCCACATTCGTGTTGGTATAGGCATAGTCAAAGCTGTTATACATGACCCCGACCGTGCCAGAGAGGCGAAGCCAGGTGGTCTTGCTGATCGGGCGGAAATGACCGACCCCGCCGAACACCCCGTACATCTTGTTCTCCGAGGTGGTCTGCAATGTTCGGGAAAGCGCACCGGCAGGGTTATAAGAGAGGATCGTGAAATCCTGCGAGGCCTGCCCGGCCTTGAGCCCGGCATTGACGCGCCACCCGCCGCCCACATCCCATTCCCGCCCGATCGAGAGCATCTCGGTCTCGGTCTTCAAGGTCGTGTTGTAGCGAAAGCCCGCCGGCAGCAGAAAGCCATCATCATAGCTGCCCGGAAAGGTCTGGCCTGCCCCGGCGATGGTGATGTTCTCCTCGCCCGCCGCCTGCGACATGGCAAAGTTAAAGACGATCCGCGAATTGCCCGACCAGAGCTCGCTATAGGTCACGTCGATCCGTGCCCCCGCGCCAAAATCGAGCGCACCGGTGGATTGCACCCGCGCCCCGCCGCCATTCGGCGTGGTGAGCGTGCCGCCCAATGTGTTGAACGGGGCATAGATCCCGGCACTGAAAGTGAGGGCACGCCCTTGAAACAGCGGGTCTTCCACTGTCTGCGCCTGCGCGTCGTGACCAAATACGGCTGTGGACCCCAGAAGGGCCGCAATTCCTATCAACGTTTTCATGAATCTTCCCAAGTGTGAAATGGCGTTAGAGTTTGACTACGGTCATTTACTGGGCACGAGGGGCATAAAAGCAGTCGCGCCCCCCAAAAACAAGCTTGGGGGGCGCAAAGGGCTGGTTTCCATGGAATTGTGTCTTGCGGGCCGACCGCCGGGCCCGCCTTACGCGCCCAGCTGCGCGAGACAGCTCTCGATCACGCCGCCCTGTTTGCGCCAATCGGCAAACCAGCTGCGGAACAGCGCATATTGCGCCTCGCAATATTTCTGCTGCGACGGGCTGAGCGCATCTGTCTCGTTGAAATGCAGCCGGTATTCCTCTTCGCCATTCAGCACCAGAAGATGCTTGTAATAGAGCACCAGATCCGGCCCCTCATCAAAGCTCGACAGAACCTCGATCGCCTCGGTGAGCTCGAGCGCCCGCGCCCGCGCCTCGGCCGAGCCCTTCGCCGCCTCCTGCGACAGCGCCGCCAACAAGAGCGCCTCCTTGGGCAGCGCCGTGCCGATGCCGGTGATCGACCCGGTCGCGCCGCAATTGACGAACCCGTGGAACACCTGCGTATCGACCCCCACCATGAGCGTCACCTTGTCATCCTGCGAGGTGATGTTTTCCGCCGCATAGCGCAGATCCGCCGCCCCGCCGAACTCCTTGAAGCCGATGAGGTTCGGATGCTCGGCCCGCAGCGCAAAGAACAGATCGGCGCGCGTGGCAAACCCGTAATAGGGGCTGTTGTAGATGATCGCGGGCACGTCCGGCGCGGCCTCGAGAATGGCTTTGAAATGGTGACGCTGCGCCGCGATGGACGCGCCGCGCGACAGCACCCGCGGGATCACCATGAGACCCACCGCCCCGACCTTCTGGGCATGCGCCGCATGGGCCACGGCCGAGGCCGAATTGATCGCCCCGGTGCCAACGACCACCGGCAGCCCCGCCGCCACCAGCCGCTCGACCCCTTCCATGCGCTCGGCATCGGTCAACAGCGGCCAATCCCCCATCGACCCGCAATAGACCACCGCCGACATGCCCGCGTCGATCATCTCCTGGCCCTTGCGGACCAGCGCGTCGAAATCGGGTTTGCGATCCGCGGTGCAGGGGGTCATCAGCGCCGGCATCGTGCCGGAGAAAACTGTTTTCGTCATCGGGCGTCCTTTCAATCTGGCGCGCGCGGGGACGTCTCTTGCGGCGAGCCGACCCCGGATATGTCTGTGGCAACCCGCCCTCAAGCCTCGGGGGGCTGAGCGGCGATGATCCCTCATTATCGGATAATGGATACAAAATCCACATGAAAAATAGCGCGCCCTCCGAGACGGCTCCGCGCCGCCGATCTTCGCCCCCTGCAATCAATGGAAACCGCAGAACCCAATGAGAGAGTTAACCAGCTAGATGCCCCAATCCCCGCCTCAGGAAATGAGCCAGCCTTCACTTCCTGCCGCGTCCGTCAAAGCTCTTGAGCGTCGCGCAACTCCACTTCGCGGCAAGAATAAAGAAGGCAAATTCTGATGTGCTGTCATTCTTGCTCTTCAGAAACACGGGACGGCCCTGAAGACCGAGCGCATAACCCGCCAACATGCGCCGACCATCCTTGGCAGGGATGTCATCAAACGGCCGAAAATTCCTGATGCCCTCAGAATGCAACCTGCTGAAAACCTCGGTAGCATAAGGCACTTCAGGCCCGGGCCGATGCCGAATGTAGGGTCACACTATAAACATTCAAAAGCTATCCGACGCGGCCCATTGTGTTACACGTGCTCTCGCCGGCGCCCCCCTCCCACAACGCCATTTCCCCCACCGTCGTTCTGCCGCCGCAATACCGACGTGTTACCGACGTGGCATTTCACTCCCGAAAGGCCTTCGTGAAGTAATCAACCAGCGGCTTCGTCAAATAGTAGATTGGGGTGCGGTCCGAGGTCCTGATAAAGGCCTCCACAGGCATCCCCGGAACCAGCTTCACATCTTCCGGCAACCGCGCGCGTTCTTCATCACTGAGAGTGATCTCCGCCCGATAATAGGCGAGCCGGGTTGCCTCGTCCTCAAAAGCGTCCGCGGAGATCTGGGCCACTTGACCAACCAACTCGGGGGTCTCTCGTTGATCGAGGGCCGAGAAACGCAACGAAACCTCTTGCCCCACAAAGACTTGATCGCGGTGAAGCGGATCAACCTGCGCGGCAATGACCAAGGGTCGATCCTGCGGAACGATAAAGAGCACAGGATCCGCCGGCCTCAACACTGAGCGAGGGGCAAAGACAGTGAGCCCATGCACGATGCCGGGAACGGGCGCGAGAATATCCAGACGGCTCAATTGCTCCGAAAGTGCCAAACGTTGTTCGTGCATTTCCAATTCGCGAAATTGTAGATCACGCAGCGTGGTGATGGCTTCCTCCCGCCGCGCTGAGGTCAATCGGAGCAACTCGATATTGATCTCGGTTATCCGCCCCTCCGCCTGTGCCTTGGAGGCATCCAGCTCGCCCAAGGTGCCGCTAAGCCGGGCTTCCTCTCGTTGCAGCGCCAAGATGCGCGAGGACTGCGCCAAACCCTTATCAAAAAGGGACTGCTGCGCAGTAAGCTCTTCGCCAATGAGCTCAATCTGTCGCGCGAGGGCCCTTCGCTGGGCCACGATGCCCCCGATCTGATCCTGCGTTTGCTGACGGCGCTTTTCCAGCTGTTCGCTTTCCTGCGCTATGGTTTCCGCCCGAGCTGCATGCAGCCTAATCTGCCCATCCATCATCGCTTGTGCGCTATTGGCACTCGTCGCAACCGACAAAAGCATCGGGTCGAAGGTGATCTCGCTCCGACCATCGCGTTCTGCCTCCAACCGCCCGCGACGGGCCATGAACTCGGCAAGCTGGTTCTCGGTGATGGTGAGTTGGGACGTAAGCTGCGTCGCATCTAACCGTATGAGCACATCCCCAACTTCGACAACCGTACCCTCATCTACAAGGATCTCGGCGACGACGCCGCCATCGGGATGCTGAACCACTTGGCGATTTTGGTCGACTTCGATCTGGCCATTGGCAATGACGGCACCCGCGATATTGGTCAGGACGGCCCAAGACCCAAACCCGCCCAAGAGCAAAGTGGTGGCAAACACTCCAATGAATAACGGACGGCGCGCAGGCCAGCTGTGATGAGTCTCCAGATTATTGCTCACTGTATACCGGCCTTTCCAGTATTCTGAACGATCTGAGTGCTGTTCCTGACCACCTCACGAAGGACTTCGTCTTTGGGCCCAAAGGCGCGCACCAAGCCTTGCTCGAGCATCAATAGCTTGTCGCATTCCTGAATCGCAGCAGGACGATGCGCCATGATGAGCACGGATTTCCCGGCTTCCTTAAAACCGCGGATGGCTCGGTTGACGGCCTCACTGCCTTCATTGTCGAGATTGGAGTTCGGCTCATCCAGCACAAGTATGACCGGATCCCCGAACATCGCTCTAGCAAGCCCAATGCGTTGAATCTGCCCACCAGACAGCCGCCCTCCTGAAGCCGTGACCGCGGTGTCATATCCTTTCGGAAGTTTGAGAATCATGTCATGCGCATCGGCACGCTGGGCCGCCGCGACCACCTGTACTGAATCGGGGGTGTCGGCGAGCTTGGCGATATTCTCCGCGATGGTCCCGTCAAAAAGCTGTATCCTCTGAGGTAGATAGCCGACATGTTGTCCTAGGATGCTCGGCGCGTATTGATCCAATGCGGCCCCGTCCAGCCGCACTTCACCGGCAGCGGGTCTCCAGACACCGGTGATCGCCTTCGCGAGCGTCGATTTGCCTGATCCTGATACGCCGATCACGCCAATCGCTTCGCCTGGCGCGACAGAAAAATTGATGCTCCGTAAGGCAGGTTGGTTCTCTCCCGGAGGGACGATGGTCACCCGATCGAGCTCTAGTCGGGCCTTCGGTTTGGGAAGATCGGTACGTGAATGTTCAGGAGGCACCTGCGCGAGAAGCTCTCCCAGATTGGTCCAACCCTTCATGGCCCGCTGGACCAAAGCCCATTGCCCTACGGCCAGCTCGACTGGGGCGAGCGCACGACCCAACAGGATCGACCCTGCGATCATCGCCCCCGGTGACAGTTCATTCCTCAGAACGAGATAGGCCCCCACGGCAAGCATTGCCGATTGCAGGAACAAACGAAAGGTTTTGGTGGTGACCGAAAACGTTCCTCCAATATCGGCAGACCGTATCTGCTGTGCGAGCGTCTCGCCCCGCATCCTTTGCCAGCGATCAAAGGCGGCGTCGCGCATTCCCATCGCCTGGATAGGCTCCGCTTCGGATCGGATCTGCGCCGCCATGGACTCAGAGCGCACCGAGGCGGCAGTGGCCTTGTTTACCGGGCCGCGCGTTACCAGCTGATTGAAAACTGCCACTAGAATCAGGATGCTCCCCCCCACCAAAGCCAGCGTGCCAAGCCATGGATGAAAGATCCATATCCCCGCCAGAAAGATTGGAGTCCAAGGAAGGTCAAAGATCGCCATGAGAACAGGCGATGTAATCAATCGTTGCACCGCCTCTAGGTCGCTCAGACCCGTGGCGGAGCGTTCATCAGGCTGGATTGCTGATTTGCGGATCACCGCATCGAACACACGCCGGTCAAGTCGTGCCTGAAATCGCGCACCAACCCGGCCCATCACCCGTCCCCGGGCATAGTCGAGAAGCCCCATCATCCCATACAGAAACGCAACCAGCCCAGTCAGTGCCACCAGCGTTTCTACGGATCGGCTTCCCAAAACCCGGTCATAAATCTGAAGCATGTAGAGCGGACCTGTCAGCATCAACAGGTTCACCAGCACACTGAAAAGACCTACGAACCAATAGAGGCCACGCGAGGCACGGCGAGCCGCACGAAGCTCGGCAGGGCCGGGCGCAATGAAACGATCATCCATGTAGATCAAGAACCTCAGACAAACACAAAGTCGTCATGATCCAGCACCGTGCCATCCGCGAACTCGAACGCCTCGATCTGCTTGCCCATATTGGCCAAGCGCACCTCACCCGAGGCCCCGT
>NZ_JAYMDV010000007.1:0-64270 GCF_037027165.1 Roseovarius sp. CH_XMU1461 | reverse complement strand
CCCCGTCCTTGGACCAGAGCATGCGCAGCGAGACCCCTTCCGCAGAATTGACCGTACCGCCCTGGGTGTAATCGTAGGTGGTGAAGGTGAAATCCTCGAGATTGAGATCGGTAAAGACGAACCGATCCGCCTCGCCGGATGTGGCGGTCTCTGCAGAGCTCGAGAGATAGACGCGGCTGCCATTCATCGGGGCGCTATAGCGATAGGTATCGTTCCCGCCTTGACCGTAGATATACTGGAAGCTGCTTTGACCGCTGAAGGTGATAACATCGTCGCCGCCCATCGCATAGACATAGTTCAGCGAACCGACATTGAGGGTATCGCTCTCTCCAGTGCCGTAAATCCGTTCCCTTGTGTCATTGGCGTATCTCGCCGATTGAACAGAGTCGCTGGAGGCGCCGTAGCTCGGATGATACTTCAGCCAATCCGCGTCGATCCGGCTGAGCACCGTGCCATCCGCGAATTCGAACGCCTCGATCTGCTTGCCCATATTGGCCAAGCGCACCTCACCCGAGGCCCCGTCCTTGGACCAGAGCATGCGCAGCGAGACCCCTTCCGCAGAATTGACCGTACCGCCCTGGGTGTAATCGTAGGTTGTGAAGGTGAAATCCTCGAGATTGAGATCGGTAAAGACGAACCGATCCGCCTCGCCGGATGTGGCGGTCTCTGCAGAGCTCGAGAGATAGACGCGGCTGCCATTCATCGGGGCGCTATAGCGATAGGTATCGTTCCCGCCTTGACCGTAGATATACTGGAAGCTGCTTTGACCGCTGAAGGTGATAACATCGTCACCGCCCATCGCATAGACATAGTTCAGCGAACCGACATTGAGGGTATCGCTCTCTCCAGTGCCGTAAATCCGTTCCCGTGTGTCATTGGCGTATCTCGCAGATTGAACAGAGTCGCTGGAGGCGCCGTAGCTCGGATGATACTTCAGCCAATCCGCGTCGATCCGGCTGAGCACCGTGCCATCCGCGAACTCGAACGCCTCAATATGTTGAGCGTTGTTCGACAGGCTCAGCTGACCGGTGACGCCATCAACCTCCCAGTTCAGATAGACGATTATCCCATAGGGATTGTCTGCGCCGGCATTGTGGCTGGTGATAGAGGTCAGATCGCTTAGTGCGATGTCATCGAACACGATCCGATCAAAGCCGCCATTCGCGACCTCGCCGCTATAGGTCATCCTCACAGCGCCCGAATTGGCTTGGATGTGGAACGTGTCATCGCCAGCGCCGCCATAGATCATCTGGCTGCCACCGTGGATGTTGCCGCCGACCTTCAAAACATCGTTGCCGGCATCACCGCGCAGATCATCCTGACCCGTCTCGCTGCCGATCAGCGTGTCATTGCCCGAGCCCCCGAAGATATAAACCATATCTCCCAAATCAGGGGCGCGAATGACGTCATCACCACTCGTGCCATCCAAGCGATCTCTTGTATCATTGGCATAGAGCGCCATTCGTTCCGGATTGCTGGAAGCTTCGGAAACCGGAAGCCGTCGGAGAGAGGCCGGTTCAATACTGCTGAGCGTTGACCCATCTGCAAACTGGATCGCTTCAATATGATCGCCAAACCCATCGATCACCACGGTGCCGTTTCCGGTTTCATCCGCCCAATCAATCTGCAGATTATCCTGCCCATCGATATTGCGAAGCGATAGCGTGACATCGTCTTGGTTCAGGTCACGTAGAATAAGCCTGTCCGCATTTCCGCTCGCTGCCGTCTCGCCGAGCAAGGTGAGATTGCCCATATCTTTGCGGTAGATGTACAGGTCATCACCCCCACTGCCGTAGTAGTACTTTGTCGCCTGATTGCCCTCCGGAAGGGCGCCGTGTTCTAGGTAGTCAGAGCGGTTGCTTCCGGAGAGGCTATGCTCGCTCCCGTCACCTTGCTTAATGTCATCGAGTGCAATCTCGATGATCTGCTCGTTGCCGTCATTGTCCGGAAGAAAGCGATAAGCGATGGCCTCGACGCCTTGCGCTTTAATCGTGCTATGCCCCCAGCTGGCGACGAACCCGTTGGCATCTTCATCAAACTGGATGTCCACACTGCCAAATCGGGCATCAAACAAAATTACGTCGTGCCCTTCATTGGCGCGTTCAACAATCGTGGTGCTGGTTGCGCCGTTTGAATCTACGACGAAGGTATCGTCGCCGGAATTTCCGTAGACGATATTGTCGCCAGACCCCGCGTTGAGCGAGTCATTGCCGGTGCCACCATAAATCGTATCATCGCCAGAATAGGTGCGGATATCGTCGTCCCCGCCTGCGCCGCGTACAATGTCATCACCTTCTGCGGTGAAGAAATTGTTCCCGATGGCGTCTCCGGTTTCATCATAGGGCCCTGTCAGGCCCATCATTTCGGCATACTGAATGGTTTGGAGCCAGCCCGCAGCCAACGCGCTGCTCGGCGACAAGGCAATGAGAAGGTCAATCTCATCCTTGTTTTCCATGTATTTGTGGTAGTCAGACGCGATCTGAAGCGTAGAGGCGACCTTAGTGTGAATTGCCTCATCATCGAATGTGGATTCGGTAAAGCCACCAAGAGTCAGAAGCTCGTCATAGGTTTCGAAATCATAATTGGCCAGCAAATCGCGGAGCGATTGTGATTGCGTGAGCTGCTCAAGTGCAAACTGCAGGTCAATATCTGGGCGGGCTCTGATCACACGCCATGCTGTGCCGCCTTCGCCTTCGCCACCAGAGACATAAACCGTGTGTACCGTATCGAGGACGTTCACGACGATTGCCGGTACCCGGCCTTCGCCCTGACCTGACGCCGGGACAAGAGTAACACTGCCCCCATCCGTCGCGAGATACTCGATTTTCTCTCGCAGGTTCTCGGCGAAAATCGGCGTCCTTGTCGTTTTGTAGTTACCACCCTCACCGCCCCAAACCCGCACGGTCTGAACATCCACTGCGGTCAGGACGTCAACAGCATCCAGCGCTTGGATCAAGAGCTTCAGGCGGTGATCGATACGCAGCTGGGCGACATTGAGATCTTCGATAGCCTTCACAGCCACCATCTGGCCATCGTTGACCTGAGCACGGGTCAGATCTTCGACATAGGCGTGAAGATAGGCATCCTGAAACTCGCCAAAGGTCTTGCCCCGGATACCAGCATTCTTCAGCGCACTCTCGTAATGGCCAAACGACCATTGCCCCAGTTCATCGAAGTTGTTGGATTGGGATTTCACCTCTTGGACAAATCCGTTGATCGCGTCGACATAGGCCTGCGCCAGATCTTGCGACAGCTGGGCGTTGCCGCCGTCATCGGTCCAAGTGCCTGTCAGCTCAAACAGGCCGGTTTCCTCATTGAAGCCAACCTTGGTCCAGGCTTGGGGATGCTTTTCAAAAATCTTGTCGAAAATTTTCCCAACAAGGAAGGAGACTACAATTGTTATAGGTCCCCCTGCGTTGAAGGTGTTCTGAATGACGCTCCATGCGCTTAGGAGTGCCCCGGTGATTGCCGATGCGACATTACCTTCCAGTGTTTCAATAGGTGGTAGTGTCTTCTGAATAATTAGGTTTATGACAAGACTAACGGGATCAAAGCCTATTGCATTGGTGATGCCTTCCGTTCCTGAGAATATTGCCCTCCCTGATCCAAAGGAACCGATTATGCTTCCGATTTGCTCATCGCTGAAGCCGATGTTGATGAAAAGATCTTTAAGGAACTGCGAATTGAACAATTGCTGCGCGCCATAGGTCAGCACACTGTTGATGGAGGCGCTTGCCAAAGCTTGCACAATGGAATCGCCAACGTTATCTGCGCCGGCACTGCCAAAAATCTCTGCCATGATCAATTGGTTCACGGCACCGATCGAGGCATTCACTCCGTTGACGACCAATTCTTGACCAATATCCTCAAACACGCCCTTGGAAATGGTTTGGAACTGCTGGCCAAAATCAAAGGTGCCATGATCTTGGATGCCGCGATCAATCAGCGCACCAACCGTACCCGCAAAGTTCTCCATGATCGTGCCAAGGAATGTCTCCGCTGCGATCTCTTCGAAAACACTTCCGTCATTCCCGATAATCGCTCGGGTTAGGAACGGGGTCAGCGCCTTGCCTACGGCCTCCCCTTGGAATTGACCAAAGAGCGGCTGCAACTCACGCACAACCTCTTCTCTTCCATCAGCATGGCGTATGACACGTTCGTACAGCACAGTGCCGAGACCATCTGAAGTCGTGGTTTCGACAACGCCTACAAGCGTGTCGCCCTCAGTGGATTTTATAATGGTTTCCGCTTCGGTATTGCCTTTTTTTGTTCGGGTAACGACGAAATCAAGCTTGCCATTTTCGTCGAACTCGACCCGTTTAATCGCGTTCAATTCCTCAGGTTTGAGCAAAGACAGGATAGATTGGTTGTGAACCCGAACACCTTGAGCAACATAGTTATGGTGTTTGGCGACTTCGAAATTATATGTCCGCCAGCTCGAGCTGCCTGGCTCTACCCATCCGGTTTCGGACCCAGAAAGTGCGGCGTCATCAAGTGATTCCCCAAGCAAAGCGGAATGTGCCGCTAAACTAGCGCGGAAAGCGGTAACTGTTTTCGGCGAAGACGCATCACAGGCTCCACCAGCTTTGCCATTTTCCATAATAAACTCTACGCAGGTTGCGCGCTCTGTGGCGTGTGGTGTCATGTCGGTTTCTTTCCTGATGGCACCTGGAAGGCGCATGCCGGTGAGGCCGCCGTTTCTCGGAGGACGTGAGATTTCAGGTTTTTCGCGGAAATTGTGAGCGTAGCCAGGGGCTTAATGGGCGATAAGATGTAACGGTACAATTCACCATCGCGCCCATAGGGCACCGAATTGCAAAGTAAATTTTTGAGTTGAGATTTTACTGCACCTCTGGGGAGCAAGATTTGCTTTTCCAGATTGCCTTTCGCGCTACCCAATTGCGTCACACAACTACCTCGTCAACCAATCAAACACTCGTCAAAGCAACGCCCCTAAATTCTCAATCTTCTGGCCACGTTTACACAGCCGGCCTTCAGCTTTTGGGGTCTGGCTTAACCATTATCACATCATATCTCCGAGAGTGCCAGAATTTTAAATATCTTGTCGGAGGTTTTTCCGATTGAAAGGCTGTCTCGGGTTAATTTGCCGCGCCACTGGATGCGAAATTGAAGTGCAGGAATGGAATTTTCTGTAGTTTCGAATCACCATTCCGATTAGGGGCGTCGTCTACGGCGAGCGATGTGGTGAGAAAATTCAAGAAATGAATTTCACTTAGGCAACATTTTCGGACATTCTATAGCTACCAGAAAGCAGCAAGCAGAAGGCTTTCGTATCCCAAAGCGCCACGACTATGCCTTAGGCGTCCGCTTGCGCCGATTTCCAAAAACGTTGCCGAAAAACGTCCGCCGGGTTGAAGGGCGACACCACATCGACCACTGTCAGGTTTTCGCCGGATCGCCAATCTTCCAAACCCAAGGTTTCGCCTGCTTCCAGCCGCGCCTTGGCATCATCAGACAGGCCGGCCCAAGTGAGAAAGGCCACCGGCTGATTGTCCTTGGAATAAAGCTTGAATTGCCTCAGCAAAATCGGGGTGGCCACGATGGCCTCAACCTCTCGGATTTGCCGGTCTCGATAGGCCTTATCCATCGTCATCAACCACACGGCATTTCCGATGGTGGATCCAAAGGTTTGCGCATCCATGCGTTCATCGTCCTGTGCCATGCTCGTCTCCACCCACAATACATCTACCCAGTCAGGTCCAGCTAACGGACCCTTGAGGTTCAGGGCAATTTAGGTCTGATCGCGCAACGCGTCGACTGTTAATTGTCGCGAAGACGGAATACCGTCGCGCAAAGGTGTTTATAAAACCGGATCATTTTACTGCCATGGCCGGTTGCAGATTGTGTAGAGGGCAGCATGACGAAAAAACCGAAATTTACCCGCCTCATCATGCTGTCCGGCGGGATTGACAGCACCTTTCTTCTGGCTCAGGCCTTGCGGGAAACTGAAGATCTCGTGCTCGTCCATCATGTGCATCTGATCAATCTCGAGGGTCGCCATAGGGCCGAGGCACATGCCTGCAAAAAAATCGTTGAATATTGCCGAACGAATTATCGCGACTTTGTTTATACAGAGAGCACGGTGGACCGAAGTGGCCTTTACGCCATGGGCTATGATGTCATCACGGTGGCATCAGAGGCAGGAATCGCGGCGACCAACCATCTTCTCGAAACCGGAAGTATGGCCGATTTTTGGATGCTTGGGTTCAATCTGGAAGAGGCGCATGGCGCCGAAGAGGAAAACGACGAAGTCGGGCTCTCCGATTCGGGGGAGGCCGCCGCTCAGAGACCTGCGACCAATCGGCTGGCCTATATCCTCGCAGCCATTGCGGCGACATGCTTTCCCAACGCACCGCCAAAATACCTACGGCCGATCCTCCAACCCAAACGCGAACTGATGGACTATATGGGGCAGGACTTGGTCAATCTATGCTGGACCTGCCGCCGACCGGTGAGAACCGAGCAGGGGTTCCACGAATGCGGCGAGTGCAAGACCTGCAAGCTGATGAACTCTATCCGCGACAACAAATCCTGACACAGCTCCCGTGCCGCTAGTCAGGGCGGTAAATGCCGCCCCCAATCTATCTGACCCGCGCTACGCCGCGCCGAACCCGTAGCGAGTCACGCACTTTGCAGCTTGGCGGAAACCACAGGCGAATGTACCACCCCAAGCGGTTCGTTGCGCGGCATGGCCTGTCGCGCAACGCCAATGAGCGGCTGAACAGGGCCGCGATCCAACACCATGGGCGCGCCCATCCGCGGGCCTTGGCTTTCCCATTCCGCCGCCCGATAGATGTCTTCTAGCGTCGTTCCCGAACAGGCGAGCACGAAATCTTCGGGCTTGGGAAGCGTGTCACCAAACTCCCACAGGAACGGCATCGCAGGACCGTCACCGACGCGGATAAGCTCGTCTTCTCCGACGACACCACCGCCCGCTTGGATCAACTCCGCCACGGAAAACGATCTCCGTTCCGAGCCATGCCCGACAATAAAACGCGTTCCAAGGCGAATGCGGCCTTTCACCTCCGCCCACAACCCCATTTCCCCCACCGTCGTCCTGCAGCCGCAATACCGACGTGGCATTTCCCCCCCTCAACCCGCACCGCCCACCGGGCCGGTCGACTGCCGCGCCATCACCCGCAGCCGGCATTTTCGCGCCACGCTGCCGTCATTCTCGCCGGTCACCGCCGCCGCGATATGGTCCGCCGCCAGCGTCCCGATCCGCTTGGCCGGGATGCGGATCGTCGACAGCGACGGCTCGATCTCGCTCGACCCTTTGAAATCCCCGATCCCCATCACCGACAAATCTTCCGGCACCCCAAGACCCAGGTGTTTCGCCGCATAGAGAACCCCTTGCGCGATGATGTCATTGCCGCAAAGCACCGCCGTCGGCCGCCGCGCCTGACCCAATAGGCGCAGCGCCCCACGCTTGGCCTCCGAGATGCTGTAAGGCGCCTCGAGCCGCCAGTTCTCCGGCACCTCGATGCCCTGCTCCCGCAGCGCGGCCTCCGCCCCGACCATCCGCCCCCGCGCCCGGTCATTGCCGGTAGGGTCCGGAAAAATAAGACCAATATCGCGATGCCCGAGGCCCAGCAAATGCCCCACCGCCATCCGCCCCGCCTCGTCATTGTCGACCCCGATACACGGCAGCTCGGCCCCGTCCCGATAGTTCCAAAGCGCCATGCTCGCGACACCCTGCCGTGCGATGAGCTGATAGGTCGCCTCCGAATGTTCGAGCCCGATCAGCACCAGCCCATCGACCCGATGCTCCAAGAGCTTGCGGGTCATCGCGTATTCCCGGTCGAGATCGAACCCGTGGCTGACGATCAACATGGTGAACCCATGCGCATCGAGCCGCTGCGAAAAGCTCTGGATCACCTCGGCGAAAATCGCGTTGTCGATCGTCGGCACCACCAGGCCAACGGTGCCGCTGCGCCGCCCATGCATGACCTGCGCCGCGCGGTTGCGAATATAGCCCAGACGCTGCACCGCCCGATCAATCTTCTTGCGAGTCGCCGGTTTGAGAAGCTCGGGGTGGTTGAACGCCCGCGACACTGTCGAGGCCGACACGCCCGCCGCCTTTGCGACATCGGTAATATCGGGCGTACCGCCTTGTTTTCGCGACATGAATCTGGTCTCCACAGGGGCAAAAATGAAAACATTTGCAAAACTATTTTCATGCCCTAGCCTTAGCTGTCAACAACGACATGTCAGAGGGAGGAATGACGTGGAGTTCTTGAATTACTTCGGTGCTGTGTTCGAACCTGTGGCCTTTGGGCTGCTCCTGATCGGAACGATCGGGGGGCTGATCCTTGGCGCCACGCCGGGGCTGTCGCCGACCATGGCGGTCGCGCTTTTGATCCCGTTTACCTTTCATCTCGCACCGGTGCAGGGGCTGATCCTGCTGGGCGCGGCCTATACCTCGACGGTGGCGGGCGGCGCGGTGAGTGCCATCTTGCTCAAGATCCCCGGCGCGCCGGCGAATATCGCCACCACGCTTGACGGTCACACCATGGCCCAGAAGGGCGAGGGCGCCCGCGCCCTGCAGCTGAGCTTTCTGGCCTCGGCGGTGGGCGGTGTGATCGGCGTGCTGCTGCTGATCTTCCTGACGCCCTATCTGGCGCAATGGGCGCTCGCCTTCGGGCCGAGCCACCTGTTCTGGCTCGCCATTCTCGGCGTCACCGTCATCGGTTCGCTCGACAGCGCCTCGGTGGTCAAGGGGCTCTTGTCCGGCTGTATCGGTCTCTGGCTCGCCACCATCGGCTTTGACGACATCATGGGGGCGCAGCGGTTCATCTTTCACCCCGCGCTAGGCGGCGGCATCAATATCATCGCCGCGCTGATCGGCCTCTTTGCCATCCCGCAGGTCATCACCATGTTCGCCAAGGGCCGCCGCCCCGACGAAACAGAGGTGATCGCGGTGCAGAAACACTCGATCATGGCCGCCGTGCGCGAAATCATTCGCCGCCCCCGCGCGCTCAGCATCGGCACCATCACCGGCGCGATCATCGGGCTGATCCCCGGCGTCGGCGGCCAGATCGCCGGGCTCGTCGCCTATGATCAGGCCAAGAAATTCAGCCCCGAACGCGCCAAGTTCGGCAAGGGTCATTCCGAGGGCGTCATCGCCGCCGAGAGCGCCAACAACGCCATGGTCGGGCCGAGCCTCGTGCCATTGCTGACCCTCTCGATCCCCGGCTCGCCCACGGCGGCGGTGCTCTTGGGCGGTCTGCTGATCCACGGGATTTTCCCGGGCACCGATCTCTTTGACAACCACCCCGACGTGGCCTGGACCTTCATCAACTCGATGCTGATCGGGCAGGTGCTGATGTGCATCTTCGGCCTCTATGTGGCGAGCCTCGCCGCCCGGGTGGCGCAGGTGCCGCAATATGTCATGGCGGCGATTGTCCTCGGCCTCGCGGTCTTTGGCAGCTACTCGATCCAATCCTCGATGGGCGATGTCTATGTCATGGCCGCGCTGGGCATCATGATGTATTTCCTCGAACGCTTCGGCTTTTCGGCCGCGCCGCTGGTGCTTGGCCTGATCCTTGGCCCGATTGCCGAGGCCAACTTTATCCAGGGTAGCATGATTGCCGAGGCCACCACCGGCATGGGCAGCTACTTCTTCGGTGGCACCATGAACATCGCCCTGATCGCCATCGTGATCGCCTCCATCGCCTATTCGGTCTGGATGGAGCTGCGCTCGCGCCGCTACATTTCGAAAGAGGAGATCTACGGATGAGCACCCCAAGCCTGCCCCGTCTCCAGCATATCTGCGCCTCCGGGGCCATCGCCGCCGTCGGCATCTGGATCACCTGGCTGAGCTACACCCAGGAGCCCGCCGACGCCTTTCTCTTTCCGCGGCTGATCTCGACCGTCTTCGTGGTGCTGGCGCTCTGGACCTTTGGCAAGGCCCTCTTGGGCTGGACCAAGGTCGGCAACGGGCTCTCGACCGTGGCGCTGCGCCGGCTCGCGCCGGGGCTGCTGGTGGCGCTGGTCTATCTCTTCTGGGGGGCCGAAACGCTCGGGTTCTACACCGCCGGGGCCATCGCGTTCTTCTTGCTGCTGACCCTCTACGATCCGGCGCCGCATAACGAGGCAAAGACCTGGATCAAACGCGCCGTGATGACCGCCGTCTATGTGGCGGTGATGTACGCGCTCTTCGCCATGCTGCTCAAGATCTACACGCCGCGCGAAATCTTCTTCTGACATATCACAGAGCGCCCGAGTGAAACGGGGCCGATCAACCATCCTAGGGAGGATAAGAGAATGAAAAAACTGATCGCAGGGGTCGCCTTGGCCCTGACCACATTGACCGGGGGCGCGGCGCTGGCCGAATATCCGGAACGGCCCATCATGATGATGGTGAGCTATGGCGCCGGCGGCGCGACCGATTTCCAGGCCCGCATCGTCACCATGACCGCGGGCAACGAGGACGCGCTCGGCATGCCCATCGCCATCCTCAACAAACCCGGCGCGGGCGGCCGTGTCGGCTGGAACTGGTTCGCCACCCAGGCCGAGGCCGACGGCTATACGCTCGGGGCCTATAACATTCCGCATTTCATCGCCCAGTCGGTTAAGGGCGGCGTCTCCTACAGCGCCGACAGCTTTGAGCCCATCGCCAACTGGGGCGCCGATCCGGCGGTCTTCGTGGTCGCGGCGGACAGCCCGATGAACTCGATGGACGACGTGGTGAACTATGCCAAGGAAAACCCCGGCAAGCTCACCTTCTCGGGCGCGGGCCTCTTCGTGGGCCACCATATCGCGGCGCTGCAGCTGGAAAAGGCCTCGGGCGTGAAAATGGCCTATATCCCGACCAAAGGCGGCGGCGCGGCTGCGATGAAAGCGGTGATCGCGGGCGAAGTGATGGGCGGGGTCAACAACCTCTCGGATGCCTATCGCGCCGAACAGGCGGGCAATATCAAGATCCTCGGCGTGTTCGATCTCGAACGCAGCAGCTTCCTGCCCGATGTGCCGACGCTCAAGGAACAGGGCTATGACATCGACGACGCCTCGGTGAACTTTCGCGGTGTGATGGTCCCCAAGGGCACCCCACAAGAGGTGATCGACGTGCTCGCCGCCAAAGTCCCCGAGATGTTCCGCAACGACGCCGTCGCCAAGAAGATGGAGGCCGGCGGCTCGCCCATGCACATCATGACCCGCGACGAGGTCAAGAAGATGTGGGAGGCCCGCGAAACCACCCTGAAGGACCTTCTCGCAGGTCTCTGACCTGTCTCTCCCTGGGGCATGGCGGCCCGGCCCCGGCCGCCCGCCATGCCCATCCAGATAAGGATGCTCCCGATGAACGCACATGACGAAACCGCCCAGGTCGAGGCCATCATGGCCCGCGCCCGCACCGCCCAGCGCGCCTATGAAACGGATGCGAGCCAAGAGCGCTATGACCGGGCCGCGCAGGCCGCCGCCTGGGCCATCATGGAGCCCTCGCGCAACCGCCGCCTCGCTGAACTTGCGGTGGAAACCACCGGTCTCGGCAATGTGCCCGACAAGATCACAAAGAACCATCGCAAGACGCTTGGCCTGATGCGCGACATCAAGGGCGTGGCAACCCATGGCATTCTGTCAGACGACGCCGCCACCGGCATCACCACCATCGCCCGGCCCATCGGCGTCATCGGCGCGGTCGTGCCTTCGACCAACCCGGCGGCAACCCCGGCCAACAACATCATCAACGCGCTCAAATGCGGCAATGCCGTGGTCGTGGCCCCCTCGCCAAAGGGCGTGGCCGCCTGCGAATTGCTGCTCCAGTATATCCATGCCGAGCTGGGCAAAATCGGCCTCGACCCCGATCTCGTCCAGATGATCCCCGCCCCCGGCTCCAAGGCCAAGACCCAGGCCATGATGGAGCTCTGCGACCGGGTGATCTGCACCGGAAGCCAGAACAACGTCCACCGCGCCCAGACCTGCGGCACCCCCGCCGTGGCGGTGGGGGCGGGCAATGTCACCGTGATCGTCGACGAGACCGCCGATCTCGCGGCGGCGGCGGCCAAGATCACCGCCTCCAAGACCTTCGACAACGCCACCTCCTGTTCCTCCGAGAACTCGATGATCGTGGTCGATGCGATCTATGACGATTTCATCGCGGCGCTCGCTGCCGAGGGCGGCGCGCTGGTCCGCGACGCGGCGCAGATCGTCTCGCGGCTCTGGCCCGACGGCCATCTCAACCGCGAGGTCATCGCACAGGACGCGGACAAGATGATCGCGGCGCTGGGGCTCGCGGGCCAAGTGCCCGATGACACCAAATTCCTCGCGGTCGAAACCGACGGCATCGGCCCCGATCACCCGCTCTCGGGCGAAAAGCTGAGCCGCGTCGCGGCCCTCTACCGCGCCCGCGATTACGACCATGCCGCCGAGATCGCGGCCCGCATCCTCGCCTATCAGGGCGCCGGCCATTCCATCGGCATCCACACCGCCCGCGACGAGCGCGCGGTAGAGCTTGGCCGTCACATGCCGACCTGCCGCGTCATCGTCAATCAGGCGCACACCTTCGCCACCGGCGGGGCGTTCAACAATGGCATGCCGTTCTCGCTCTCGATGGGCTGCGGCGGCTGGGGCGGCAACGCCATCGACGAGAACCTGCATTGGAAACACTTCCTGCAAACCACCAAAGTGGTGCGCGAAATCCCCGCGAACGAGCCCTCGCTCGACGAGATTTTCGCCGACTACTGGGCGGAGGCAGGGCAATGAAGATCGACGCGCACACGCCGCCCGCGGGCACGCTGCGCGACTGGCTCGACCATCGCGCCGCAACCACCCCGGACCGCCCCGCCTTTCTGTTCTTCGACGGGGGCGATCCGCTCACCTGGGCGGCGCTGCGCAACCGGGCGCGGCAATTGGCCCAGGCGCTCACCGTGCAGGATCTGGCCAAGGGCACCAGCGTCGCCATCCTGCAGCCCAACGGCCGCGCCGCCATCGAATCCCTCTTTGGCGTGCTCTATGGCGGCTTTCGCGCCACGGTGATCAACCTTGTCGCCGGGGACGAGGCCATCGCCTATGCGCTCGACCATTGCGAGGCCCCCGTGGCGCTGGTCGGCGAGGCCCAGCAGGATCTCTTTTCCCGCACCCGTCCCGACGGCCAGACCGCCTTTGCCCCGCGCGACGGGGTCGGGGCCGAGCTGCACCCGCTGCGCCCCGAGGATGACGCGCTTCTGATGTACACCTCCGGCACCACCGGCCGCCCCAAGGGCGTGATCCACAGCCATGCGAGCCTCTTGGCCGGCGGCTGGACCCCGACCATCGCCCACGAGCTGAGCGCCTCGGATTGCGGCCTCTGCGTGCTGCCGATCTACCATATCAACGGGCTCTGCGTGACGGTGATGAGCACGCTGATCTCCGGCGGCACCCTCGCCGTGGCCGAGAAATTCTCGGCGAGCCGCTTCTGGGATCAATGCGAAACCGCCCGCGCCACCTGGTTCTCGGTGGTGCCGACGATCATCTCGCATCTTTTGCATTCGGACATCACCCCCGGCGAGGCCACCCGCGCCCGCCTGCGCCTTGGCCGCTCGGCCAGCTCGGCGCTGTCGCCCGATGTCCAGACCGCCTTTGAAACCCGCTTCGACGTGCCGATCATCGAAACCATGGGACTCACCGAAACCGCGGCCCAGATCCTGTCGAACCCGCTGCCCCCCGGCGTGCGCAAGATCGGCTCGCCCGGTCGCGCCTATGGCAACGAGGCCTGCATCCTGTCGCCCGCGCTCACCCCGCTGCCGCCCGACACCCAGGGCGAGATCGCGGTGCGCGGCCCCAATGTGATGCGCGGCTATTTCAAGAACCCCGAGGCCACGCGCGACACCTTCGGCCCCGATGGCTGGCTCCGCACCGGCGATCTCGGCCATATCGACGCAGATGGCTATGTCTATGTCACCGGCCGGCTCAAGGAGCTGATCATCAAGGGCGGCGAAAACATCGCCCCGCGCGAGATCGATGAGGCGCTCTATGCCCATCCCGACGTGGTCGAGGCGGCGGCCTTTGCCCGGCCCTGCAAGACCTATGGCGAACGAGTCGAAGCGGCGGTGCGGCTCTGCGATGGCTCGCCTCTGACCGAGGCCGATCTGATCGCGCTGTGCCACGACCGTCTGGGCCGGTTCAAATCGCCGGATTGCATCCATCTGCTCGACGATCTGCCCAAGGGCCCCTCGGGCAAGATCCAACGCATCAAACTGCCCGAGCTTTGCCCCGAACCCGTGGCCTCATAACACAGCCCTTTGGGGCGTTTCAGCCTCACGAATCATCCTAAGGATGTGCCGACTACACGATTTCTCTTAACGTTTCGTTAAAAGTGCGTTAAGAAAAACTGTGTGATTATCAAGGTTTGTGTGTGTACTCATGGTACGAGTGGCTATGGCGATCAGCCTATGCGCGGGGGTTGCGACCCCCGCGTTGTCGGGCGTCACGCCGCCGATCTCGACCGCCTGTTCGAAACGGGGCTCGGCCTGATCCCCTGAACTCATCCCCATCGCAGAACGATCCCCAAACGCGCCTGCATCGAACGGCGCGCCTGCCAGCGATAGGAGAGAGGGAGAAGTCCGCAGAGCGAGTGTGGTGCGGGCGGTGGGACTCGAACCCACACGGGCACAAGGCCCAACAGATTTTAAGTCTGGTATGTCTACCATTCCATCACGCCCGCACGTGGCGCGACAATACTGGGCTGGCCGGGGGTGTAAAGACCGTGCGCGGCGGCAGAGGCCGCTAGATCATCTCAACAAGCCCGCTGTCCTTGACCGCCTGCATCGCCACATGGGTCGAGGTGTGCGACACATGCGGCAGGGTCGAGATCTGCTCGGCCAGAACCCGGCGGTAATCGCCCATATCATGGGTCCGCACCTTGAGCAGATAATCGAAATTCGCCGCGATCATATGCGCCTCTTCGATCTCCGGCACCCGCAGCACCGCCGCGTTGAACGACGCCAGCGCCGCCTCGCGCGTATCGGTCAGCCGCACCTGCACGAAGCTCACATGATCCCGGCCGAGGCGGATCGGATCGACCTCGGCGCGATAGCCGGTGATCACCCGCGCCTGCTCCAACCGCCGCAGCCGCGCCTGGGTCGGCGATTTCGACAGCCCGATGCGGCTGGCGAGCTCGGTGATGCTCATCCGCCCATCCGCCGACAGCGCGCGCAGAATCGCATGGTCGAACCGGTCGAGCTCAATCTGGTCGTTTTGGCTGCTACCCATCGCGTTTTTCCGTCATTTGGCCTGCGATCCTTCAATAATCGGGAAATCTACCGCATCGCCCGGGTGTAATCTAGGTCAAATCACTTCTCTTGGGATCTCTCACATGACCACAGCCCTGGATGCCCGCGCCCGTATCGACCACGACACCTACGCCCCCGAGGCGACCACGCTCAAACGGCTCATCGCCGAGGCCGGGCTGAGCGCCGAGGACCGCGCCGCCATCGCCGCCCGCGGCGCCGATCTGGTGCGCGACATCCGCGCCCGCACCGATCCCGGCATGATGGAGGTGTTTCTCGCCGAATATGGCCTCTCGACCGACGAGGGCATCGCGCTCATGTGTCTGGCCGAGGCGCTGCTGCGGGTGCCCGATGCCGACACGATCGACGCGCTCATCGAGGACAAGATCGCGCCCTCCGACTGGGGCAGCCATATGGGCCATTCCACCTCGAGCCTGGTCAACGCCTCGACCTGGGCGCTGATGCTCACCGGGCGGGTGCTCCGCGAGGATCAAAAGCCCGGCCCCGTCGGCCATCTGCGACAGGCGATCAAACGTCTGGGCGAGCCGGTGATCCGCACCGCCGTCGGCCGCGCCATGAAGGAAATGGGCCGTCAGTTCGTGCTCGGCGAAACCATCCGCAGCGCCATGGACCGTGCCCGCAACATGGAGAAGAAGGGCTATACCTACTCCTATGACATGCTGGGCGAGGCGGCGCGCACCGATGCCGACGCCACCCGCTATCACCTCGCCTATAGCCGCGCCATCACCGCCATCGCCGAGGCCTGCACCGACCGCGACATTCGCAAGAACCCCGGCATCTCGGTCAAGCTCTCGGCGCTGCATCCCCGCTACGAGGTGGCCCAGCGCGACGAGGTGATGGCGGTCTTGATGCCCCGTCTGCGCAGCCTCGCCCTGCTGGCCAAATCCGCCCGCATGGGGCTCAACATCGACGCCGAGGAAAGCGACCGCCTGGCGCTCTCGCTCGATGTCATCGAAACCGTGCTCTCGGAACCGGCGCTCGACGGCTGGGACGGGTTCGGCGTCGTGGTGCAGGCCTATGGCCAGCGGGCCGGTCACGTGCTCGACTATCTTTACGAGCTCTCGACCCGGCTCGACCGGCGCATCATGGTGCGGCTCGTCAAAGGCGCCTATTGGGACACGGAGATCAAGCGCGCCCAGGTCGAGGGCATCGACGGCTTCCCGGTCTACACCGCGAAACCCGCCACCGATGTGAGCTATATCGCCAATGCCCGCAAACTGCTCGGCATGACCGACCGCATCTACCCGCAATTCGCCACCCATAACGCCCATACCGTCGCCGCCATCCTCCACATGGCCGGGGACGAGCGCGAAACATTCGAGTTTCAGCGCCTGCATGGCATGGGCGAGGCGCTGCATGATCTGGTGCTGACCAACCAAGGCACCCGCTGCCGCATCTACGCCCCCGTCGGCGCGCATCGCGACCTGCTCGCCTATCTGGTGCGCCGCCTGCTGGAAAACGGCGCCAACTCGAGCTTTGTGAACCAGATCGTCGACGAAGATGTAAGCCCCGAAGAGGTCGCCCGCGATCCCTTTGACCTGCTCGAAGAGGCGCTGAGCCACAGCCAGGCCGCGATCACCCGCGCCCCCGATCTCTTTGCGCCGGAACGGCCGAACTCCAAAGGCTTCGACCTGACCCATCAGCCGACGCTCGACCTGATCGACGCGGCCCGCGCACCGTTCGCCCGCCACCGCTGGCAGGCCGCGCCGCTCTTGGCGGGTGATGCCGCGCCCAACGCGCCGCGCGATCTCACCAACCCCGCCGATCCCGCCGACAGCCCCGGCTCGGTGGCCGAGGCAAGCGCTGCCGATATCGAGACCGCGCTCGCCCATGCCGCGCCCTGGGACGCCCCGGCCGAGGACCGCGCCCGCGTGCTCAACCGCGCCGCCGATCTCTACGAGGAGAATTTTGGCGAGATCTTCGCGCTGCTCGCCCGCGAGGCCGGGAAAATCCCGCTCGACACCGTGGCCGAGCTCCGCGAAGCGGTGGATTTCCTGCGCTACTACGGTGCCAACGCGCCGCAGGACCCGCCCGTCGGCCTCTTCACCTGCATCAGCCCGTGGAACTTCCCGCTCGCCATCTTCACCGGCCAGATTGCCGCCGCGCTGGCGGCGGGCAATGCGGTGCTGTCGAAACCGGCGGAACAGACGCCGCTCATCGCCCATCGCGCCATCTTGCTCCTGCATGAGGCGGGCGTGCCGAAAACCGCGCTGCAATTGCTGCCCGGTGCGGGCGATGTCGGCGCGGCGCTGACCTCCGATCCCCGCATCGGCGGCGTGGCCTTCACCGGCTCGACCGAAACGGCGCAGAAGATCCGCGCCACCATGGCCGAAAACCTCGCCCCCGGCGCGCCGCTCATCGCCGAAACCGGCGGGCTTAACGCGATGATCGTCGACAGCACGGCGCTGCCCGAACAGGCGGTGCAGGCCATCGTCGAAAGCGCCTTCCAATCGGCGGGTCAGCGCTGCTCGGCCCTGCGCTGCCTCTATGTGCAAGAGGACATCGCCACCCCCTTCACCGAGATGCTGATCGGCGCGATGGATGCGCTCCACATCGGCCAGCCCTGGCAGATTTCGACCGATGTCGGCCCGGTGATCGACGAAGAGGCCCGCGCCGGGATCGACGCCCATATCCAGACCGCCCGCGCCGAGGGCCGGCTGGTTTATGAGCTCAAGACCCCGAATGCGGGCACCTTCATCGCGCCCACGCTGATCAAGATCGGCGGCATTGCCGATCTCGAGCGGGAAATCTTCGGCCCGGTGCTCCACATCGCCACGTTCAAGAGCCATCAGCTCGACGAGGTGATCGACGCGATCAACGCCACCGGCTATGGGCTGACCTTCGGCCTGATGACCCGGATCGACGACCGGGTGCAGCATGTGACCGAGGCGGTGCATGCGGGCAATATCTATGTGAACCGCAACCAGATCGGCGCCATCGTCGGAAGCCAGCCCTTCGGCGGCGAAGGCCTCTCCGGCACCGGTCCCAAGGCTGGCGGCCCGCATTACCTGACCCGCTTCACCGCCCGCCCTGCGCCCGAAGCGCCTGCAGGGCAGGGCGACTGGTCGGAGGAGATGGACGCCAAAGACCTCGCACAGGCGCTGGCCAAGGCCCCCGCTGGCCCGGAGACCCGCGCGCTCATCCTGCCCGGACCGACCGGCGAATCGAACCGGCTGAGCGTCTTCGCGCGCGAGCCGCTCCTGTGCATGGGGCCGGGGGCCGATCTGGCCGAGGCCCAGGCCGAGGCAGTCCGCGCCCTTGGCGGTCGCGCCGTGGTGACCTCTGGCCGGCTCATGCCCGAGGCGCTCACCGCGCTTCACGGCATCTCCGGCGCGCTCTGGTGGGGCGATGCGGCGCAGGGCCGCGCCTATGCCCGCGCGCTCGCCGCCCGGCCCGGCCCGATCCTGCCGCTGATCACCGGCCTGCCCGACACCGGCCATGTCTGTCACGAACGCCATGTCTGCGTCGACACCACCGCCGCAGGCGGCAACGCGGCGCTGCTCGGCGGCGTCTCTTGACGCGCCCGCGGCTCGGGGACATGGTTTGCCCATGTTCCCGATCCGCGACCACAACCCCTCGGGGCGCAAGCCCTATGTCACCTGGACGCTGATCGCGGCCAATGTGCTGATCTTTCTGGCCTATTACCCGCTGGCCACCAGCGATCAGGCCCTGATGCAGATCTATGCCGAATTTGCCCTCGTGCCGGCGCTCGTCACCGAGGGCTATCACTACCACGGCTTTTTGACCTCCATGTTCATGCATGGCGGCTGGATGCACCTTCTGGGCAACATGCTCTTTTTGTGGATCTTCGGCGACAATATGGAAGACGAGATGGGCCATGTCGGCTTTGCGCTCTTCTATCTCGTCTCCGGGCTCGGCGCGGGGCTGGTGCATTACGCCTCTGGCCCCGGCTCTCTCGTGCCGACGGTGGGGGCCTCGGGGGCCATCGCCGGGGTGATGGGCGGCTACCTGCTGCTCTTCCCGCGCGCCAAGGTCGACATCCTGCTGATCCTGATCATCCTCTTCCGCATCTTCACCGTGCCCGCCTGGCTGGTGCTCGGTGCCTGGTTCGCGCTGCAGCTCTATAGCGGTCTCGGCGCCGATCCCGATATGGGCGGCGTCGCCTATTGGGCCCATGCCGGGGGCTTTGTCATCGGCGTGGCGCTGACCCTGCCGCTGTTTTTGCGGCTGGGCGGCGCGGGTTTCTGGACCCGCAACCACGGCCAGCCGCCGCATCCCGAGGCCGAATACCGCTATGACGCGACGCGCATCCCGACCGTGCGCAAAGTGACCCGCATTCCCACCGTCCGGAGGCGCAAATGAGCACCGATCTCTCTCACCCCATGACGCTCACCTGCCATTGCGGCGCGGTCGAACTGCGCGTGCAGCTGGCCGAAGGGCTCGACACCGCGCGGCGCTGCGATTGCAGCTTCTGCCGCCGCCGGGGCACCCCCGCCGTCACTGTGCCGCTCGACGGGCTCGAAATCCTGCGCGGCGCGGACAAGCTCACGCTCTACCAATGGGGCACCAAGACCGCCCGCCATCATTTCTGCTCGGTCTGCGGCATCTACACCCATCACCGCCGCCGCTCGAACCCGAACGAATATGGCGTCAACATGGGCGCGCTCGAAGGCGTCAACCCGGCCGAGCATGAACCGATCGGCTGGCATGATGGGGTCAATCACCCCTCGGATCGGTAACTCGTCCCACGAAAAAACGCACCGGCGTGATACCGATGCGTTACCGACGTTCTACCGACAGGGCGTTTCGCGCGCCTTAGGCGTTGCGAATGACCTTGGCGAATTTCTCGAAGACCTGCTCATTGGCACAGACCACATTGCCGTCTTCGATGATATTTCCTTGTGGATCAAGCGGTTGCACCATGCCACCCGCCTCGCGCAGGATGACAACCCCGGCCGCCAGATCCCAGGCGTTCAACCGCCGCTCCCAGAACCCCTCATACCGGCCCGCGGCCACATAAGCCATATCCAGCGCCGCCGCCCCCCAGCGCCGCACACCGGCACAGACAGGCATCAGCCGCGCAAGATCCTGAAGCGTGTGGGGCAGGTCGCTCCGCCCACCAAAAGGCACGCCCGTGGCAAAGATCGATTCGATCATTTTCGACCGCCCCGACACCCGCAAACGGCTCTCGTTCATCCAGGCGCCTTCGCCTTTTTCGGCATAGAACATCTCGTCCTTGGCGGCGTCGAAAATGACGCCCGCGACGATCTGGCCCTTATGTTCAAGGCCGATGCTCACCGCCCAATGGGGCAGGCCATGCAGGAAATTCGTGGTCCCGTCGAGCGGATCAACGATCCAGCGCCGGGTCGGGTCCGCACCGGCGATCTCGCCACCTTCCTCGGCCAGCCAGCCATAGGTCGGCCGCGCCTCGAGCAGCGCTTCCTTGAGGATCTCTTCGGCCCGCAGATCGGCCCGGCTCACGAAATCGCCCGCACCCTTCATCGAGACCTGAAGGTTCTCGACCTCGCGGAAATCCTTGACCAGCGACCGACCCGCCTTGCGGGCCGCCTTGATCATGATGTTGAGATTTGCACTGCCGATCATCACGGGCTCCTGTTTATCAAGCCGCGCGTATACGCGCCAAAGCCCGTCTTGCCAAGGCCCGATGGGGCAAAACCCGCCGCCTCAGGCCGGCGCCGCCGCCCGCCGCTGCAACCGCACCGGAATGTCCCGCCCCAGCTTGAGGAAATGCGACATATAGGGCTTGTCCGCATCATCGTCCCGGATCGCCGCATAGAGCCGCTTGGTGAGCCCCGCCTCGGTCACCCGCCGCACCACGTAATCGCTCGACCCGTGCAACTCGCGCACCACCCAATCGGGCAGCACCGCCACCCCGCGCCCCGACGCCACCAGCATCAAGATCACCGCGGTGAGCTCGACCTGCCGGGTGGCCTTCGGCTCGACCTTGGCGGGGGTCAACAGCTCGGTGAACACATCGAGCCGCGAGCGGTCCACCGGATAGGTGATGAGCGTCTCATCGCGGAAATCCTCGGCCACCACGAAAGGCTTTTCCGCCAGCGGATGATGCCGCGACGCCAAGAACACCGGCTCGTAATCGAACAGCGGCTTGAAACTGATGCCGGGCAGGGTCTCGGGATCTGACGACACCACCAGATCGACCTCTTCCTTCTGCAACGCCGGCAGCGCGTCAAAGGCGAGCCCCGGCCGAATATCCACATCGACCTCCGACCACGGCTTGCGGAACTGTTCCAGCACCGGAAAGAGCCATTCGAAACAGGCGTGGCATTCAATCGCGATATGCAGCCGCCCGGAACTGCCCTCCCGCAGCCCGCTGAACTCATCTTCCAGCGCCTCGATCTCCGGCAGCACCCGTTCCGCCACCCGCAACAGCCGCAGCCCCGCCGCCGAGAGCTTCATCGGCTTCGACCGCCGCACGAAAAGCTCGACCCCGGCCTGATCCTCAAGCCCCTTGATCTGATGGCTGAGCGCCGATTGCGTGATGTGCAACAGGTCCGCCGCCCGGGCCAGCCCCCCGGCCTGATGGATCGCGCGGATCGTGCGGAGATGGCGAAACTCAATATGCATCTTGTGGTCGGCCTCATGTTCTTTGTGAGGAATATGAATTTGCCTAATCATGCTGCGCCTGCAACAAGAACTCAAGACCCAAGCCAGAGGATCACCCAGATGACCACGCCTGCCATCTCTTTTGAATTCTTCCCGCCCAAGACGCTCGAGGCGTCCTTCCGCCTGTGGGACACGGTGCAGACCCTGGCCCCGCTCGAGCCGCGTTTCGTCTCCGTCACCTACGGCGCGGGCGGCACCACCCGTCAGCTCACCCGCGAAGCGGTCGAAACCCTGCACAAATCCGCCGGTCTCAAGGTCGCGGCCCATCTGACCTGCGTCGATGCGAGCCGCTCTGAAACCCTCGCCATCGCCGATGATTTCGCCCGCGCCGGTGTCACCGACATCGTGGCGCTGCGGGGCGATCCGCCCAAGGGCTCTGGCGGCTTTCGCCCGCATCCCGACGGGTTCGAGGACAGCTGCGCGCTGATCTCGGCGCTGGCGGACACCGGCCGGTTCAACATCCGCGTCGGGGCCTATCCCGAACGCCACCCCGAGGCCGCAGATGACGCCGCCGACGTCGACTGGCTCAAGCGCAAGATCGACGCCGGCGCGAGCGAGGCGATCACCCAGTTCTTCTTCGAGGCCGAAACCTTCCTGCGCTTCCGCGACCGCTGTGCCAAGGCCGGGATCGACGCGCCCATCGTGCCCGGTATCCTGCCGATCGAGAACTGGTCGAACACCCGCCGCTTTGCCACCGCCTGTGGCACCGGCGTGCCGCAATGGCTCGACGATGCCTTTGACAAGGCCACCCGCGACGGGCGCGAAGACCTGCTCGCCACCGCCCTGGCGACCGAGCTTTGCAGCGATCTTATCGAGGAAGGCGTCGAAACCCTGCATTTCTACACGCTGAACCGCCCCGAACTGACCCGTGACATCTGTCACGCGCTTGGGGTGACCCCCAAGGTGAAACTGCGCGATGTGGCCTAAGTCGCGCGGTTGACAGGCCTCCGCGGCGCACCAATAACACCCTGAGCATTGGTGCGACGCGGAGCCTGTCCTTTTGACCCTCACATTTGCCGAAACTCTCGACGATCTGCCCGATATGGCGGATCTTCTGTCCCGGTCGGGGCTCGATTTCATGCAGGCGGTGCTGCGCGGCGAGCTGTCCGGCCCGCCCATCGGCCGCACCCTCGGCTTTCACCTGACCGAAGTCGCCGAGGGCCGCGTCGTCTTTGAAGGCAGCCCCGGGTTCAACACCACCAACCCGATGCGCGGCACCCATGGCGGCTGGTACGGCACGCTCCTCGACAGCTGCATGGCCTGCGCGGTGATGACCTGCGTGCCCCAGGGCAGCTATTACACCACGCTCGAATACAAGGTGAACATCACCCGCGCCATCCCGCTCGGCACCTCTGTCCGCGCGGTCGGCACGGTGAGCCACGCGGGCCGCTCCACCGGCGTCGCCAGCGGCGAAATCCGCGGCATCGACGACGACCGCCTCTACGCCACCGGCTCGACCACCTGCCTCATCATGCAGGCGCGTCAGGACTGACAGAGCTTGAAAAGCGACGAGGGCAGGGGGCCTACACCACCCTCTGCGGCGTCGTCAGATGCGGGTCGTCGCGGCGCACCGATGGGTGCAGATGCTCGGACGGGTCGGCCCCCACCACCCGCTCGCGGCGGATGAGGAAGAGCTTGCCCCAGCCCCGCCAGCGCCCCACCGACGGCGCCTCGGGATCACAGGCAAACCGCTTGTGCCACTCCCCCGGCAGCGCCAGCCCACAGGCTTCGGCCTTTTCCAACATCCACACCAGCGGAATATTCGACAGCGGCCGCGCCTCGTGAAAACTGCCCAGATGCCCGCCCACATCGCCATGAGTGCCGCGAAACCAGACCTGCTCGACCCGGCCCTTGCCGCCCTCGGGTGAGTGCCACATCACCGGCTCGAACGCCGCCCGCGTCTCATCCAGCGCCAGCGCGTGATAGCCGTGCCGCACCACCGGCGACAGCGCATGGTTGTGAAACGCATGGCTGTCCTCCTTGAACCGCCACAGGATCGGCAGCCGCCAGCCCAGCGCCTTGACCGTGTCCCAGACGCCGATCATCTCGATCTCTACCGTCTCGTGGCAATAGGCCTCGCGAAACTCCGACATCGCGCCATTGGGATTGATGCTGCGATAATGCCGATAGGCGAGGTTGACGTTGCGCTCGGTCGCATGCTCCGCCCGCAAGAGCCCGACCTTGTCGATCGCCCCGGCCAGCGACCGCACCGCGAACGCCCCTCGCGAATAGCCAAAGAGGAAAATCCGGTCGCCGGGCCGATAGCGGCTGGCGAGATAGCCATAGGCGCGCCGGATCTGCCGGTTGAGCCCGCCGCCGGTGATGATATCGCGCGTGCTGCGCCAATCCTGCCATTGCAGCCCGGCCTCGTAATAGATCGACAGCGACGGCCCGCCGATCTCATCCAAGAGCTTGTAGGTGAGGCCTGCATTGCTCTCGAACCCTTCGGCCAGCGTCGACATCGTGCCATCGAGAATGAGAACATGGGTCATCTGGCCCCGGTGATGCGCCTGACCGCGCCGCCGTTGCCGCAGACCCGGTATGCCCAGATCGGAAATCCATTTGATCAATCTGCGCATCGACATCGCGCGGACACCCCGTTGTTGCGTCGACCTGACAGGGACACACACTCGCACCTTACTCTTAACATAGGCGAAAAGACGGGCGGGTCAGGGCGCTATCACGGGATTTTTTGGCCCCGTGTGTCCGCGCCCCCCGCCGCCACACCCGCCGCCACCTCGGCACAATAGTCGAGAAGCCCGCGGCGAAACCCCCGCGCCGCCGGACGCAGCGCCGCCAGATCGCGGCACACCAGATGATAGCTCTCGCGCCCGGCAATCGACAGCCCCGGCAGACACGCCACCAGCCCCGCGTCACGCATCGCCTGATCGCTGGCCGGGGCCCGTGCCAGCGCAATGCCAAGCCCCTCGCGCGCCAGCGCCATCGCGGTCACCGTGTCCTCGGTCTGCAGGAATCGCGCCCGCCCGGGCATGAGCCCGAGATGCTCGAAAAGCTGCAGCCACCCGGCCCGATGTTCGCCGAGATTGATCAGCCGATGCTGCAAGAGATCCGCCGCCCCGGTGATCTCCTGCGCCAACCCCGCCCGCGCCACCGGATAGAGCCGCTCGCCCAACAGCGCCTCGCTGTCGCGGCCAAGCGTCGCCGTCTGCCCGAACACGATCTCGAGATCGGCCACCTCGCGCAGCCCGCCGCGCCACTGGCTGATCGTGGTGACGGTCACCGCCACCTCGGGATGCGCCTCGCAATAGCGCGGCAGGAACCGCGCCAGCAGACCTTGCGCGAACATCGGCTCGCATTGCACGAAGAGCTGCTGACCGGGGGCCGCGCCAAACAGCCCATGGGTGGCGCTGTCCACCGTGCTGAGCGCCTGCTGGATCGACGGCAGATAGGCCCGCCCGGCCTCGGTCAACCGCACCGCATGGGCCTGCCGCTCGAACAGTGGCCGCCGCAACCGGTCCTCCAGCGCCCGCACCTGCTGGCTCACCGCCGCCGCCGACATGTTGAGCTCCTGCGCCGCCCGGGCAAAGCTCTCGTGACGCGCGGCGGCTTCAAACACGCGCAACCAGTTGAGAGAGGGCAAATTGAGACTCATATCCCGAGGCTAAGCCCAGCTTGCCCTCAGCGTCCAGTCTTTCGCCTATCGCCGCCGCCCAAGCCCCGGCTAGGCTCGGGGCGAAACAGGCGATATCGCAGAGGGAGGAACAGGCGATGACGGCACTGGCGCTTGCGGCGGGACAGCTCGATACCGGGCTGCAGGACCGCTACTGGCAGGACGGGTTTCTGCATCCGATCACAGTGATGGACGCGGCCGAGGCCGCCGCCATCCGCTCCGAGTTTGAAACGCTCGAAGCGGACTGGCGTGCCGCCGACCTGCCGCTGCCGCTCAACAGCTACCTGCGCGTCAACGCCCATTGCGTCTTGCCATTGGCCGCGCGTCTGGCGCTCGACCCGCGCGTGCTCGACGTGGTCGAAGGCGTGCTCGGCCCCGATCTCATGGTCTGGTCGGCCGAGTTCTTCATCAAGGAGCCGCGCACCAAACATGTGGTCGGCATGCATCAGGATCTGACCTACTGGGGCATGGGCGAAACCTCGGATCAGGTCACCGCCTGGATCGCCCTCTCGCCCGCCACCTGCGCCTCGGGCTGCATGGATTTCGTGCGCGGCAGCCATAAAAACCCGATCCTGCCGCATGTCGACACCTTCTCCGAAACCAATCTCCTGTCGCGCGGTCAGGAGGTCGCCGTCGAAGTGGCCGAGGGCGACAAGACCCATATCGAACTGCAGCCGGGGCAGATGTCGCTGCACCATGGGCTGACGATCCACGGCTCCGGCCCCAATGGCTCGGACGACCGGCGCATCGGCTTCGCCATCCGCTACCTCAACCCCAATGCCCGTCAAGAGGTCGCCGACCGCGACTACGCCATGATGGCCCGCGGCGCTGATCACAGCGGCAATTTCCTCCATTACATGCCGCCGCGCGCGCCCTTCCACCCGCAGGCCCTCGCCCTTTACGATACGATCCGCCGCGCCCAGGCAAAAGCGCTGGCCCAAGGCGCGTCCAAGACAGTAGGCTTATACGCGGAACAGGGATCATGACCGCGCCTGACGCGGCACAGCAAGGAGCCTCAAAGATGGACAAGGTCAGCTTCACGCAGATGAAGGACGGCACCAAGGAAGATTATGAATTCCTCACCGCCCATGAGATCGACCACACCAAACACACCGCCAAACGGCTGCTCAAGGCACTCTCGGAACTGGATGAAAGCCTCTCCGGCTATCAGATCACCCGGCTCGGCCATTCCGTCCAATCCGCCACCCGCGCCTGGCGCGACGGGGCCGATCTGGATTGGGTCGTGGCGGCGCTCCTGCATGACATAGGCGACATCTACGCGCCCTATAACCACGATGAATACGCCGCCACCATCCTGCGCCCCTTCATCCGCGAACAATGCGCCTGGGTGGTGCAGACCCATGGCGATTTTCAGATGCTCTACTACGGGCACCACCTCGACGGCTTCGACCAGCACAAGCGCGAACGCCATCGCGGCAACCCCTATTTCGACGACAATGCGCAATTCTGCGAGCGCTGGGATCAGGCGTCTTTCGACCCCGATTACGACACGCTGCCGCTCGAGTTTTTCGCGCCGATGGTGGAAGAGCTCTTCGCCCGCACGCCCTATGACCCCGAGGTGATCCGCCCCGGCGCGCGTGAGCCACTGGTGGATGACGCCGTCGCCGCCCGCCGCGCCGCCTGATCCGCCACGGCTGCGCCCCGGGCCTCTGTCGGGTTTGGGTATTTGACACCAGAAAGACGCAAGGCCGCATCTTGGCCCTGCGCCCGGTCCTGCTAAACGAACCCTTTGATAACCGCCCCGGCCCCACAAGGCACGGGGCGGCCTCTTCCTGGTACGGTCATCGGCTCCCCAGCCTGTACCGCGCCGCCAGTTTCGCAGCTCTGGGTTAACAAGAGGTTTCGCGCCTCTTTCTGGTGGCAAATACCCCTGTCCCGCCCGCGCCACAGGCGCGCCGCCTCGGGGGGCACACCCTTTTCCTTTGCGCGGCCATTCGCTAAGGGAGGGGCAAACCCCTTCCGGTACAGGACGACAGACGATGGCGATGGAAAAAACCTTTGACGCGGCCGCAGCTGAGGCACGGCTTATCGAGGCCTGGGAACAGGCCGGCGCTTTCCGGGCCGGGGCCAATGCCAAGCCCGGCCGCGACAGCTATTCCATCATGATCCCGCCGCCCAATGTCACCGGCGTGCTGCACATGGGCCATGCCTTCAACAACACGCTGCAGGATATTCTCATCCGCTGGAAGCGGATGCAGGGTTTTGACACGCTCTGGCAGCCCGGCACCGATCACGCGGGCATCGCCACCCAGATGGTCGTCGAACGCGAGCTTGCCAAAGAGGGCAAGAAACGCACCGATTTCAGCCGTGATGAATTCCTGTCGCGGATCTGGGCCTGGAAAGAGCAATCGGGCGGCACCATCATCAATCAGCTCAAGCGCCTCGGCGCGTCCTGCGATTTCGACCGCACCGCCTTTACCATGGCGGGCGCGGCGGGCGACACGCGCACGGGCCACGAAAACTCGCCGAATTTCCACGATGCGGTGATCAAGGTCTTTGTGGAGATGTACAACAAGGGGCTGATCTATCGCGGCAAGCGGCTGGTCAACTGGGACCCTCATTTTGAAACCGCCATCTCCGATCTCGAGGTCGAGAATGTCGAAGTGGCCGGTCACATGTGGCATTTCAAATACCCGCTCGCCGGCGGCGCGACCTATGACTATGTCGAAAAGGACGAGGACGGCAACGTCACCCTCCGCGAGACCCGCGACTATATCTCCATCGCCACGACACGCCCCGAAACCATGCTCGGCGATGGCGCGGTGGCGGTGCACCCCTCGGACGAACGTTACGCGCCGATCGTCGGCCAGCTCTGCGAAATCCCCGTCGGCCCCAAGGAACACCGCCGCCTGATCCCGATCATCACCGATGATTACCCCGATCCGAATTTCGGCTCGGGCGCGGTCAAGATCACCGGCGCCCATGATTTCAACGACTATCAGGTGGCCAAGCGCGGCGGCATCCCGATGTACCGTCTGATGGACACCCGCGGCCAGATGCGGGCCGATGGCGCCCCCTATGCCGACGAGGCCGCCAAGGCCCAGGCCCATGCCAAGGGGGCGGCCTTCACCGAGGCCGAGGCCGATGCGATCAACCTCGTCCCCGATCACCTGCGCGGTCTCGACCGGTTCGAGGCCCGCGCCAAGGTGGTCGAGGAAATCACCGCCGAAGGTCTCGCCGTGATGACGACCGAGACCCGCACCGACGAGGACGACAACGCGCAGGAGGTGGCCGTGCCGCTGGTCGAGAACAAGCCAATCATGCAGCCCTTTGGCGACCGGTCCAAAGTGGTGATCGAGCCGATGCTCACCGACCAATGGTTCGTTGATGCGGAAAAAATCGTCGGCCCCGCCCTCGATGCGGTGCGCGACGGCACGGTGAAAATCCTGCCCGAGAGCGGCGAAAAGACCTATTACCACTGGCTCGAGAACATCGAACCCTGGTGCATCTCGCGCCAGCTTTGGTGGGGCCATCAGATCCCGGTGTGGTTCGACGAGGAGGGCCACCAATATTGCGCCCCGACCGAGGCCGAGGCACAGGCACAGGCGGGCGAAGGCGTCACGCTCACCCGCGACCCCGACGTGCTCGACACCTGGTTCTCGTCCGGTCTCTGGCCCATCGGCACGCTCGGCTGGCCCGAGGAGACCGAGGAATACAAACGCTATTTCCCGACCTCGACCCTGGTCACCGGTCAGGACATTCTCTTCTTCTGGGTCGCCCGGATGATGATGATGCAGCTCGCCGTCGTCGATCAGGTGCCCTTTGACACCGTCTACCTGCACGGGCTCGTCCGCGACGCCAAGGGCAAGAAGATGTCGAAATCCACCGGCAATGTCATCGACCCGCTCGAGATCATCGACGAATACGGGGCCGACGCGCTGCGCTTTACCAATGCCGCCATGGCCTCGCTCGGCGGCGTGCTGAAACTCGATATGCAGCGCATCGCCGGCTATCGCAATTTCGGCACCAAGCTCTGGAACGCCGCCCGCTTTGCCGAGATGAACGGCGCCACCGGCAGCGATGGCCGGGTTCCCACACCCGAGGCCACGGTCAACCGCTGGATCATCGGTGAAACCGCCAAGGTCCGGCAGGTGGTCGACGAGGCGCTCGAGACTTTCCGCTTCAACGACGCAGCCCAGGCGCTCTATGGCTTTGTCTGGGGCAAGGTCTGCGACTGGTATGTCGAGTTCTCGAAACCGCTGCTGCTCGATGGCGACGACGCCACCAAGGCGGAAACCCAGGCGACCATGGCCTGGGTCATCGACCAATGCCTGATCCTGCTGCACCCGATCATGCCCTTCATCACCGAAGAGCTCTGGGGCACTTTGGGCCGCCGCGATACGATGCTCGCCCATGCCGATTGGCCGACATACGGGGCCGAGCTCGTCGATCCCGCCGCCGACCGCGAAATGAACTGGGTGATCTCGCTGATCGAGGCGGTCCGCTCGGCCCGTGCCCAGATGCATGTGCCCGCCGGGGCCAAAATCCCGATGGTGGTGACTACGCTCGACGCCGCCGGTCAGACCGCCTGGGACAGCAATGAGACGATGATCAAACGCCTGACCCGGGTCGAGAGCCTCGATAAGGTCGCAAGCTTCCCCAAAGGCTCGATCACCGTCGCCGTCGAAGGCGGCAGCTTTGGCCTGCCGCTCGCCGATATCATCGACATCGACGCTGAAAAGGCCCGTCTCGAAAAGACACTGGGCAAGCTTGCCAAGGAACTCGGGGGCCTGCGCGGACGGCTCAACAACCCGAAATTCGTGGCCAGCGCCCCGGATGAGGTGGTCGAAGAGGCCCGCGACAATCTCGCCCTGCGTGAAGAGGAAGAGACCAAGCTCAAAGAGGCGCTGGCCCGGCTCTCCGAGGTCGACTGACCTGCGGCGATCGCGGGGCGACCTCCGGCGCGGCGTTCCGGGGCAGGGGGGCTGACAGGGCTGGCCTTGGGCGGCGAATGGCGGTTAACTCCGCCATAGCCGCCCGCCCCACCGCATTCCAAGGAGCCGCCCGATGCCCGCGCCCACCAACACCTTCAAATCCGCCCTCGCCTCGGGCGATCTGCTGCTCGGCTGCTGGGCAGGGTTCGCCGATCCCTACGCCACCGAAGTGCTCGCCACCGCGGGCTATGACTGGCTGGTGATCGACGGCGAACACGCCCCCAACGACCTGCGCAGCATCTCGGCCCAGCTCGCCGTGCTGCGCGGCCAGCACAGCCACCCGGTGGTGCGCCTGCCGATGGGCGAGGCCTGGCTCATCAAACAGGTGCTCGACGCGGGCGCCCAGACCCTGCTCATCCCGATGGTCGAAAGCGCGGCTGAGGCCCGCGCTCTGGTCCGCGCCATGCGCTACCCGCCCGACGGCATCCGGGGCTCTGGCGCGGCACTCGCCCGCGCCTCGCACTTCGCCGACATCCCCGATTATATCGCCACCGCAAATGATCAGATGTGCCTGCTGGTACAGGTCGAAACCCGCGCCGGCATCGACGCGCTGGATGAAATCCTCGCGGTCGACGGCGTCGATGGCGTCTTCATCGGCCCCTCGGACCTTGCCGCCGACATGGGCCATATGGGCGACGCCTCGCAAGCGGAGGTGGCCGAGACCATCGAGGACGCGCTCGCCCGCATCCGTGCCGCAGGCCGCGCCGCCGGCATCCTCGCCCTCGACGACGCAACCATCCGCCGCTACCGCGATTGGGGCGCGAATTTCCTCGCCGTCGGCATCGACGTGGTGATGCTGGCCCAGACGGCACGGCAAACCCTCGCCAAATGGCGCACCGATGACTGAGACATGGCTCGTGGCCGATGTGGGCGGCACCAACAGCCGCCTCGGCCTCGCCACGCATGACGGGCTCATCGCGGGCAGCAGCGCCAGCTTTGCCAATGACGCTTACCCGGAATTCGACCGGCTCGTCGCCGAGTATCTGGCCGGGCAGGGGGCCGAGATCACCGCGCTCTGCGCCGGGGTCGCAGGCCCGGTGCGCGCGGGCCGCGCCCAGCTCACCAACCGCGACTGGCAGATCGACGCGGCCCGCCTGGCCCAGACCACCGGCGCCACCCGCGTCACCCTGATCAACGACCTGCAGGCCCAGGGCTACGCGCTCGACGATCTCGACGCGGCCCGGCTCACGCCGATCTGGCAGGCCGCCCCGCCACCGCCCCGCGCCACCCGCATGGTGCTGGGCCTCGGCACCGGCTGCAACATCGCCGTCACCCATGATCTGGGGTCTCACCTCTTCGTCCCCCCCGCCGAGGCCGGCCATTCCCGCCTGCCGCATCTGGCAGACCTTGCCCCCGCCATGGCCCGGCTCGAGATGGATCATCTGCCGGTCGAGGCCTTCCTCTCCGGCCCGGGGCTCTCGCGCCTCCACAAGGCGCTGCATGACGAAGACGCCAGCCCCGCAGAGATCCTCACCGGCCACAGCCCCGCCCAGCGCGACACGCGCGCCGCCGCCACCACGCTCCTCGGTCAGGTCTTGGGAAATTTCGCCACGATCCACCTGCCGATGGGCGGGATCTTCCTCATCGGCGGTCTCGCCCGCGCGCTGCTGCCGCGTCTCGACACCGATGCGCTTCGCGCCAATTTCATCCAAAAAGGCCCCTACCGCGCGATCCTCGAGGACATCCCGCTCTGGCTCATCACCGATGACGACGCCGCCCTGCGCGGCTGCGCCCGGCTCCTGCGACAGGGCTAGCGCCTCTTTCTGGTGTCAAATACCCAAAGCCACCGCCGCGCCTTGGCGCTCAGGCCGCGACCGGCGCGCGGTCTTCGCGGATCGGCAGGTGGACGATGGCGCTGAACGCCCCGATGCCGACCCCGATCCACCAGACCATCGTGTAATCGCCATAGATGTCATACATCCGCCCGCCGAGCCACACGCCCATGAAACTGCCAAGCTGGTGCGAGAAAAAGATGATCCCATAGAGCGTGCCCATATAGCGCAGCCCATAGATATGCGCGATGAGCCCGCTGGTCAGCGGCACCGTGGCCAGCCACAAGGACCCCATCGCCACCGAGAAAATCAGAACCGACGCCGGCGTGATCGGCATCAATATGAACGCCGCCGCCACAATCGTCCGCCCGGTATAGATCGCCGCCAGCAGGTATTTCTTCGAATAGCGCTTGCCGAGATAGCCCGCCGTCAACGTGCCCGCGATATTGGCGAGCCCGATGAGGCTCACCGCAACTGCGCCCAGCGCCGAGGTGGTGGTGATCCCCAGCCCATGCAGCACCCCACCCGGCAGGATCGGCCCACAGAGCTCGGTCACGAAGGCCGGAAAATGCGCCGTGATGAACGCCAGCTGATAACCGCAAGAGAAAAACCCGAGGAAAATGAGCGTATAGCTCGGATCGCGAAACGCCCGCTTGAGGATCGCCCCCATGCTCTCTTCGAGCTCGGCCCGGTTCACCGGCTCCGGCGCGCGCATCATCGGCAACACCATGAGCGTGGCGAGGATCGTCACCGCAAAGACCACGAACACCGCCTGCCAGCTCATCATCCCGAGCAGATATTCCGCCATCGGCGCGCCGAACACCTGTCCCGCCGAGCCCGCCGCCGTGGCAATGGCGAGGCTCATCGACCGGTTCTCGTCGCTGCTCGCCCGGCCCACCACCGCGAGGATGACGCCAAAGCCGGTGCCCGCGATGCCAAAACCCACGAGGATCTCATAGAGCTGATGCGCCTCGGGCGTCACCGCAAAGGACGACAGCACAAGCCCCGCCGCATAGGTGAGCGCGCCGAGGATGATCGCCTTGCGGTCGCCGATCTTCTCGGCCAGCGCGCCGAATATGGGCTGCCCGATGCCCCAGGCGAGGTTCTGAATGGCAATGGCAAGGCTGAACTCGGCGCGGAGCCAGCCGAACTCTTCCGCAATCGGGATCTGGAACACGCCGAACGACGCCCGGATCGCAAAGGACATGACGATGATCACACAGCCTGCGATCAGAACGGGGGTAAACAGCGGGGTTTTGGTCACGGGCCGGCTCCGGTAATGCCGCGCCACTCTAGGCCCGCCGCGAGGCGCGTCAATTCCGCATTTGTGATGGGTACAATCACCTCTCGTGACGGCCCCGGATCACACCGACGCCCGCAGCGCCGCGATGAGCCGGGTCAGATCCGCGCGTTTCGGCCCGCCCGCATGACCGAGGATCAGCGCCGCGTCGCTCGCCACCTCCGGCAGGCCGAGCGTCACCAGCTCACCGCGCGCCAGCATCCCGGCAATCAGCACCCGATGCCCCAAAAGCACCCCGGCCCCATGCCGCGCCTCCTCTGCCGCCAGCGCATAGAGCGAATAGCGCGGCCCGGCCCCGGCCTCCGGCAGCGCCACCCCGGCGGCCTCGGCCCAGCCCGCCCAATCGCCCTCCCAGCTCGCATCATGCAGCCGCGTCGCCCGCGCCAGATCCGCCGCGCCGCCGATCCCCTCGGCCAGCACAGGTGCCGCCACCGGCACAAGACTGTCACGCGCCAGAACCTCCTGCCGCGCCGCCTCCTGCGGGTCATCACTGACCGCGCCGATGAACAGGCTGAGATCAAAGAGCTCGCGGCGCAGGTTCGGCGGCGTCTCGAGCGCCGTCACCGAAAGACGCACCCCCGGCACCGCGGCCCGCAACGCCGCCATCCGTGGCAAGAGCCAGAGCTGCGCCACGCTCGGCAGCGCCGCAATGCTGATCACCGGCTCGGGCCGCAGCCCCTGCAGCTCGCGCACCGCCTCGCCCATCGCGTCAAAGGCCCGGGCAAACCGAGGCGCCAGCGCCGCCCCCTCAGGCGTGAGCCGCACGCCCTGCGCCCGCCGCTCAAAGAGCGCCACCCCGGCCCAATCCTCCAGCGCCCGGATATGCTGCGACACCGCCCCCGGCGTCACGCTGAGCTCTTCCGCCGCCAGCGCAAAACCCCCGAGCCGCGCCGCCGCTTCAAAAGCCCGCAGCGCGTTGAGAGGAGGCCCCTTGGGGCGAGGAGGCGAGACGGACATGAGCTAGGCCCAGTTTTTCTAAACTGAGAAAAAGGTAATCTGATTTGCGCCGCCACGCAAATCCGCGTTTCCTGTCGCAAACCGACAGGAGTATCCGCCATGACCCTCGCCCCCCGCAGCTGGGTGCCCGAAGCCTCTGACACCCTGGTGCAGCGCCTCGCGGCCCAGACCCATGCCGCCAACAGCGCCGCGCTGGAAACCCGCATCACCCGGCTCGCCGAGGACAACCGCCACATCCATGAACGCGATTGTTTCAACCTCAACCCCGCGACCAATGTGATGAACCCCCGCGCCGAGGCGATGCTCGCCTCCGGCATCGGCTCGCGCCCCTCGCTCGGCTATCCCGGCGACAAATATGAAATGGGCCTCGAGGCCATAGAGGAAATCGAGGTGATCGCCGCCGCGCTCGCCGCAGAAATCTTTGACGCGCGTCACGCCGAGATCCGCGTGCCCTCCGGGGCCATCGCCAATCTCTATGCCTTCATGGCGACCTGCAAACCGGGCGACACGATCATCGCGCCCCCGGCCGGGATCGGCGGCCACGTGACCCATCACGACGCCGGCTGCGCCGGGCTCTACGGGCTGCGCGTGCTGCACGCCCCGGTCAATGCCGATGGCTATACGGTCGATCTCGACGGGCTGCGCGACCTGGCGCGGCGCGAACGGCCCCGGCTCATCACCCTGGGCGGCAGCCTCAACCTCTTTGAACATCCCGTGCGCGAGACCCGGCAGATCGCCGATGAGGTCGGCGCGGCTCTGCTCTTTGACGCCGCCCATCAATGCGGCATCATCGCCAGCGGCGCGTGGAAGAACCCGCTCAACGAGGGCGCCCATCTGATGACGATGAGCACCTATAAATCCCTCGGCGGTCCCGCCGGCGGCCTGATCGTGAGCAATGATGACGCGCTGATGCAGCGCATCGACGCCATCGCCTTTCCGGGCATGACCGCCAATTTCGACGCCGCGAAATCCGCCGCTCTTGCCGTCTCGCTGCTCGATTGGCGCGACTATGGCCGGGCCTATGGCGCCGCGATGATCGACCTCGCCGCCGCGCTCGCCCGCGCGCTCAATGCCGAAGGCCTGCCGGTCTTTGCCGCCGATCGCGGCATGACCCGCTCGCATCAATTCGCCATCGAGGCGGCGGGCTTTGGCGGCGGTCAGGCGGCGTCGAAAACGCTGCGCCGGGCGGGGTTTCTCGCCTGTGGCATCGGCCTGCCGATCGATCCGGTGCCGGGGGACATGAACGGGCTGCGCATCGGCACGCCGGAGCTGGTGCGCTGGGGCGTGACCCCCGAGGATGCGCCGATGCTCGCGGGCCATATCGCCGCCGCCCTGACCAAGGGCGACCCCGAGGCGCTCGCCGCCACGGTGGCGACGGAACGGCAGCGCTTCTCGACGCTGAAGTTTATCCGAGCCTAAGCCACCGCGCGCCCGGCGCACAATCTCGGCCCCCTCGGCAGGGGGCCAAAGCCTCACCGTCGTCATACCGACGCTTTGCCGACGTGTGACCGACGTCGGATTTCAGCCCCTAGAGGCCGGGTTAACGCCGCAACGAGAAACCCCCGCACAGTCGCCTGTACGGGGGCTTTTCACATCTCGGATAGCGGATCAGATCGCCTTTTTCAGGCTCTCTTCGAGGTAAATCTCGCGCAGACGATTGGCCACCGGACCCGGCACCCCATCGCCCAGCTGCGCGCCATCGATCTCCACCACCGGCATCACAAAGGCACTGGCCGAGGTGACAAAGGCCTCATCGGCCTCCTGCGCTTCGGCGATGGTGAAATTGCGCTCTTCCACCTCCATCTGCGCCTCCTTGGCACAGCGCAGAACCGCCGCGCGGGTGATCCCGTGCAGGATGTCATTGCTGAGCGCGCGGGTGATGATCTTGCCGTTCTTGACGATATAGGCGTTGTTCGACGTGCCCTCGGTCACATGGCCATCCTCAACGAGCCAGGCATCATCCGCACCGGCCTTCTTGGCCATCATCTTGCCCATCGACGGATAGAGAAGCTGCACGGTCTTGATGTCGCGACGGCCCCAGCGGACGTCCTCTATCGAGATGATTTTCATACCTTTTTTCGCCGCCGGATTGTCGGCGAGGCCGGGCTTGTTCTGGGTGAAGAGCACCAGCGTCGGCTCGGTCGTCTCGGGGTCGGGAAAGACGAAATCGCGGTCGCCGGGCGCGCCACGGGTGATCTGCAGATAGATCAGACCGTCTTCGATCTCATTGACCCGGACCAACTCGCGGTGGATCTCCAGCAGGTCGTCAAACGCCGCCGGTTTCTTCATGTCGAGCTCGTTGAGCGACCGCTCGAGCCGCTTGGCGTGACCCTCAAAGTCGATGAGCTTGCCACCCAGCACGCTGGTCACCTCATAGACCCCATCGGCCATCAGGAACCCACGGTCAAAGATCGACACTTTGGCTTCGGTTTCGGGCAGGTACTCGCCGTTCAGATATACGGTGCGCGTCATAGGTTTATCCCCACAGTTCCGGCGCGGGGGGATGCACCCCGGCCTCGTCAAAAATTAGCGGTGTCTTGCGGTCTTCGGCCAGAAGCAGCGGCCCGTCAAGGTCCGTGACCATAACCCCCTGCGCCACCAGCGTCGCCGGCGCCATCGCCAGGCTCGATCCGACCATACAGCCGACCATGACCTTGTAACCCTCTGCCAGCGCCGCCTTTTTCAGCTCGAGCGCCTCGGTGAGCCCGCCGGTCTTGTCGAGCTTGATATTGATCACATCATATTTGCCCTTGAGCCCCGGCAGGCTCGTGCGGTCATGACAGCTCTCATCGGCACAGACCGGCACCGGCCGCTCCATGCCGCGCAGCGCCTCGTCATCCTTGGCCGGCAGCGGCTGTTCGACCAGCGCCACGCCAAGCCGCACCAGATGCGGCGCGAGATCGGCATAGACCTCCGCCGACCAGCCCTCATTGGCATCGACGATGATCGTCGACTTCGGCGCACCGGCCCGCACGGCTTCGAGCCGGGGCATATCGTCTGGCGTGCCGAGCTTGATCTTGAGAAGCGGCCGATAGGCGTGTTTCGCCGCCTGTTCGCGCATCTTTTCCGGCGTGTCGAGCGACAGCGTATAGGCGGTGATCTCCGGCCCCGGCTGCGGCAGTCCCGCGAGCTCCCAGGCCCGCTTGCCCGCCCGTTTCGCCTCAAGATCCCAAAGCGCGCAATCCACCGCGTTGCGCGCCGCACCGGCGGGCAACAGGTCATAGAGCGCGGCACGATCCACCGTGCCGCTCAGCCCAAGGATCTCGGCCTCGACACTGTCGAGCGTCTCGTCATAGCGCGCATAGGGCACGCATTCGCCGATCCCCTCATGCGCCCCGTCGCGCACCCGCACCGTGAGGACATTCGCCTCGGTCCGCGACCCGCGCGAAATGGTAAAAACCTGGGCCAGTTTGAAATCGTCTCGGCTGACGGAAAACTCCACGGTGATATTCCTTTTTTCGGTCAATTCTCGGCCGCACCCAAGGGTGGGCCGCGTCAAGGCCGCCCCACCGGGGCGGCCTCTTTAGGCTTGGTTTACGCGTTGCGCATCAAATCACAGAGCGGCCAGCGCATCCACCAGCTTGTCCGACCCAAAGCGATAGGGATCGGTGGCGGGCAGACCCATCTCTTTTTCGACCTCGACCAGATAGGCTTTGGCATCGGCTTCGCTCATATGCTGCGTGTTGACCGAGACGCCGACAACCTGACAGGCCGGGTTCGACACTTGCGCCAGCGGCAGCGCCGTGTCGCGCAGCTGTTGCAGGCTCGGCTGGGTGTACTCGGGCAGGCCGCGCATATGCTCGCGGGTCGGCTCGTGGCACAGGATGAGCGCATCGGGCTGACCGCCATGGATGAGCGCCAGCGTCACACCGGAATAGGAGACGTGGAACAGGCTGCCCTGACCTTCGATCAGGTCCCAGTGATCCTCGTCATTGTCCGGGGTCAGATATTCGATCGACCCGGCCATGAAATCGGCGATCACGGCGTCGAGCGGCACACCATGGCCGGTGATCAGGATGCCGGTCTGGCCGGTGGCGCGGAACGTGGCCTTCATGCCGCGCTCTTGCATCGCCGCTTCCATTGCCATCGCGGTGTACATCTTGCCGACCGAGCAATCGGTGCCCACGGCGAGGCAGCGCTTGCCGGTGCGTTTCTTGCCGTTGGCGATGGGATAGCCCACCGTCGGCACGCGCACGTCATGCAGGGTGCAGCCATGGGTCTGTGCGGCCGCCACAAGGTCGCCCTCGTCGCGCAGCAGGTTGTGCAGGCCCGACGCGATGTCATAGCCCATCTCGAGCGCCTGGATGAGAACCTCTTTCCACGCCGCCGAGATCACGCCGCCGCGGTTGGCAACGCCGATGACCAGCGTCTTGGCACCGGCTTCCTTGGCTTCGGCCAGGGTCATGTCGGTGAGTTTGAGGTCGGCACCACAGCCCGGCAGACGGATCTGGCCAATGGCATGCTCGGGGCGCCAGTCACGGATGCCGATGGCCACTTTGGCGGCCAGCATGTCGGGCGCGTCGCCCAGGAAAAGAAGATACGGTGTTTCGATCATGGTACATCCCCAGTCAGAATCAAAAGTCGTGGAAGCTTCCTACATTCCGCCTGATATATCCTGTTGAAATTCAGGTATCCCACGGTATGCGTCGAATGTTCTTCGCAAAACTGTCACCTTGGCGCAATTTTGTCCCGCGATCACTCTTGCCGATTCCGCCCGGCTGCTCCCGCCTCGGCTGCGGCCTCCGCCTCGGCTTCGGCGGCCACCGTCTCGGCCTGCAGAACCCCCGCCTGCCCAAGGCCCATCGCCCCGAAATGCACCACTTCGCCGGTCTCTGCGGGCGCTTCGCTGCGCACCCGCCGCGCCACCGCGATAAAGATCACCGCGAGGCTCACCACGATCACCATCCCCTGCAGCCCGCGCCCACCGCCAAAGGCGATGAGGTTCGGCCCGAGCAGCATCCCGAACACCTGTCCGAACTGCTGCAAGAACGCCATCGTGCCGCTCGCCGGGACCACCTGACCGGGGGTGAGGTGATCATTGGCATGGGCCGCGAGGATCGAATAGATCGGCAAGGTCGCCCCGCCGATGATGGCAAAGCCCCAGACCGTCCGCGCCGGGGCCGTATCCACCGCCATCCAGACCGCCGCACAGGTGGCGACGACGCAAAGCCCGATCACCACATAGCGCCGGTCGGTATTGTCGGAAATCCAGCCAATCGGATATTGCACCAGCCCGCCCGCGATCATCGCCGCGACAAGCGCCCCCGAGGCCGCCGCCGCCGAAAACCCTTGATAGAGCGCATAGAGCGGCAGCGCGATGAACCACGACGCCACCGCCGCGCTCATCAGGATAATGCCAAGCACCGCCATCGGCGACACGGTATAGAGCCTGCGCACCGTCATCCGGTCCGGCGCGGAATAGTCCGGCGCCCGGTTGCCAGACAGCAAGAGCGGCACCACCGCCACCGACATCAACACCGAGGTCAGCCCGAAAAGCAGATCGCCCGACGGATCGGGCACCGCCACCAGCGCCGTGCCAAGCGCCGGGCCAATGGTCTGAATGATGAAATAGACCGACAGAACCTGCGCCCTGATCCGGTTCTCCGATTTCGCGTTGAGCCAGCTTTCGGTGACCACATAAAGCCCCGGAAAACAGATGCCCGCCATGAACCGCATCGCGCTCCAGCTATAGGGATCAAAGGTCAGGATATGCACGATTGCCGCCACCGACACCATCGAGGCCAGCGCCGAAAACACCCTGATATGCCCGACCTTCTCGATCAACAGAGGCACGGTGATCGTCCCGATCAGCGCCCCCAGCGGATAGCAGGCCTGCATGATCGAAATGGTCAGCGACGAAAACCCAAGCTCCGCCCCCCGGATCGACAAGAGCGTCACCAAGAGCCCATTGGCCACCATCAGCCCGAGCATCCCGAGGAACAGCGCCCAATTGTCGATCAATGCACGTTTCATTCTTTACCCTTCCGTTGTCTCGGCACCGGAGCCTTGGCTCGGCCTGACCGGCCGGAACCCTCCCCGCCTCGCAGGTCGCGCGCGGGGCTGTCGCACCTGTTTGCGACATCCGCGTCGTAACCGGTCAATGCTGCGAGTGCAAAATAACCTTGCGGGTGTGCGCGCAATTTAATACCGATTGGCGGGAGAAAATTGAAATTTCCTGATCCACCGGAGGTCCGCCTATGAGTTTCCGCCTGCAACCCCCCGCCCCCGCGCGTCCCAACCGCTGTCAGCTCTTCGGCCCCGCGTCGAACAAGAAACTGTTCGAAAAAATGGCCGCGAGCGACGCCGACGTGATCAACATCGATCTCGAGGATTCCGTGGCGCCCACCGACAAGGACGCCGCCCGCGCCAACGCCATCGAGGCGATCAACGGTCTCAACTGGGGCAACAAGACGCTGAGCGTGCGGATCAACGGGCTCGACACCGGCTGGTGGTATCGTGACGTGGTCGACCTGCTGGAACAATGCGGCGACCGGCTCGATCAGATCATGATCCCCAAGGTCGGCTGCGCCGCCGACATCTATGCGGTCGACGCGCTGGTCACCTCCATCGAACGCGCCCGTGGCAAGGACAAGCGGATCTCCTTCGAGGTCATCATCGAAAGCGCCGCAGGCATCGCCCATGTCGAAGAGATTGCCGCCGCCTCGCCTCGTCTCGAAGCGATGAGCCTCGGCGCCGCCGATTTCGCCGCCTCCATGGGCATGGCCACCACCGGCATCGGCGGCACCCAGGAAAACTACTATATGATCCGCGAAGGTCAGAGCTACTGGCCCGACCCGTGGCATTGGGCCACCGCCGCCATCGTCGCCGCCTGCCGCACCCATGGCGTGCTGCCGGTGGACGGGCCGTTTGGCGATTTCTCCGATGACGAAGGCTTCCGCGCCCAGGCCCGTCGCGCCGCGACGCTCGGCATGGTCGGCAAATGGGCCATCCACCCGAAACAGATCGCGCTCGCCAACGAGGTCTTTACCCCGTCGGACGAGGCCGTGGCCGAGGCCCGCGAAATCCTCGCCGCGATGGAAGAGGCCAAGGCCAAAGGCGAAGGCGCGACCGTTTACAAGGGCCGTCTCGTCGACATCGCTTCGATCAAACAGGCCGAGGTCATCGTCAAGCAATCCGAGATGATCGCCGGCAGCTAAGCCCGCGGCGACGCCATTGGGGCCGGGCGGTTCAATCGACCACGCGCAGTGTCAGGTTGATCCGCCCGCCGCCTTGCAACAGGGTCGATGTGCCGGGCTTGATCCGGTCCACCCCATGATAGGCGAGCCGCGCCGCGCCGCCCATCACCACCACATCCCCGGACCGCAGCCAGACCGAGCGCGTCGGATCGCTCCGCTCTTGGCCGCCCAACCGAAACAGCGCCTCATCGCCGAGCGACACCGACAGCACCGGCCAGGTGAAATCCGCCTCGTCGCGATCCTGATGCAGCCCCATCCGCGCCTTGTCGGTGTAATGGTTGATGAGACAGCAATCGGGCAGCCGGGTGTCACTCACCAGATCGCGCCAGATGGCCAGCACGCTCTCGGGGATCGCGGGCCAGGGGCTGCCCGACGGGTGCGCCTCGATATAGCGATAGCCACGCCGGTCGGTGAACCAGCCATAGCGCCCCGCCGAGGTCATCCGGACCGACATCGGCTTGCCGAAGCGGGTGACTGGCGCAAAGAGCGGCGCTTGTGCCACCACCTCGCGCAGATCGTCGCGCAGCGCCTCCTGCGCCGCCCGGTCGAGATAGCCGGTGTAGAAGGCAAATCCGCCGTGGCGCGTGGTCGGGGCAGGGGAGGCCATCACCTTGTCCTTGGGATTGGAGAGCTTAGAATTCCACGCCCTGCTGCGCCTTGACCCCATCGCGGAACGGATGCTTGACCAGCGTCATCTCGGTCACCAGATCCGCCGCCTCGATAAGCTCGGGCTTGGCATTGCGCCCGGTGAGACAGACATGGGTCATCGCCGGTTTCTGGCTCAGCAGGAAATCGACCACCTCGTCGATATCGAGGTAATCATAGCGCAGCGCGATGTTGATCTCGTCCAGAAGAACGAACTGGATCTCCGGGTCGAGGATCTGTTCCTTGGCAATCTCCCAGCCCCGCTGCGCGGCGGCAATATCGCGCTCGCGGTCCTGCGTTTCCCAGGTGAATCCCTCGCCCGAGACGAAAAACCGGCACTCATCCGCGAATCTCTCGCGCAGAAACGCCCGTTCCCCGACGTCGCGCCCGCCCTTGATGAACTGCACCACCGCGCAGGGCATCCCATGGGCGATACAGCGCATGATCATGCCAAAGCCGGACGAGGATTTGCCCTTGCCCGGCCCGGTATGCACCATGATGAGACCCTTCTCTTCGGTCTTGGTCGCCATCATCTTGTCGCGCGCGGCCTTGATCTTGCGCATTTTCTCGGTGTGGCGGGCATTGGCCTCGTCGGTCATGACATCTCTCCGGGTTGCGGCGTTTGGACAGGCTTTGCATCACCGGCGGGCGGCGTCAATGCGATGCCGTCTTGACCCGTGGCACAGGCGCAAAATCTCGCAAATTAAAGACAGAGGGGGCATCAGCCCTGTTGCAGCGCACAAATCCCCTCCCTATATACGCCGAGACGCGTGAGCCACGCGAGACGGGGCCATGCCGAAAGATCGGTGCCCGGATGCCATAACGGGTCCAGGCCTCGAACAATCGCCTTGAAGAAAGAAGGGATCGAAAACATGTCGAAAGTGATCGGGATTGACCTCGGTACAACCAATTCCTGCGTTGCCATCATGGACGGCAGCCAGGCGCGCGTGATCGAGAACTCGGAAGGTGCCCGCACCACGCCGTCGATCGTCGCATTTACAGATAGCGAGCGGCTCGTTGGTCAACCGGCCAAACGCCAGGCTGTCACCAACCCGGAAAACACCGTCTTTGGCGTCAAGCGTCTGATCGGCCGCCGTGCCGACGACGCGGATCTGGCCAAGGACAAGAAGAACATGCCGTTCAACGTCATCGACGGCGGCAACGGCGACGCATGGGTCGAGGCCCGCGGTGAGAAATACTCGCCGAGCCAGATCAGTGCGTTCATCCTGGGCAAGATGAAAGAGACAGCCGAAAGCTATCTCGGCGAGGAAGTGACCCAAGCGGTCATCACCGTTCCCGCCTATTTCAACGACGCCCAGCGTCAGGCCACCAAAGACGCCGGCAAGATCGCCGGTCTCGAAGTGCTGCGCATCATCAACGAGCCGACCGCGGCCGCGCTGGCCTATGGTCTCGACAAGGACGAAACCCACACGATCGCGGTCTATGACCTCGGCGGTGGTACGTTCGACGTGACCATTCTCGAGATCGACGAAGGCCTCTTCGAAGTCAAATCCACCAATGGCGACACGTTCCTTGGCGGTGAAGACTTTGACATGCGCATCGTCAACTACCTCGCCGACGAGTTCAAAAAAGAGCACGGCGTCGACCTGACCAAAGACAAGATGGCCCTGCAGCGTCTCAAGGAAGCGGCAGAAAAGGCCAAGATCGAACTGTCGAGCTCGAGCCAGACCGAAATCAACCAGCCCTTCATCTCGATGGGTTCGGATGGTCAGCCGCTGCACATGGTCATGAAACTGACCCGTGCCAAACTCGAAAGCCTCGTGGGCGACCTGATCAAAGCCTCGCTCAAGCCCTGCCAGGCCGCGCTCAAGGATGCCGGTCTCTCGGCCAGCGACATTGACGAGGTCGTGCTCGTCGGTGGTCAGACCCGGATGCCCAAGGTCATCGAGGAAGTCACCAAATTCTTCGGCAAAGAGCCCCACAAAGGCGTCAACCCCGACGAAGTGGTGGCCATGGGCGCCGCCATCCAGGCCGGTGTTCTGCAAGGCGACGTCAAGGATGTTGTGCTGCTCGACGTGACCCCGCTGTCGCTCGGCATCGAAACGCTGGGCGGTGTCTTCACCCGTCTGATCGACCGCAACACCACGATCCCCACCAACAAGAGCCAGATCTTCTCCACCGCCGAGGACAACCAGTCGGCCGTGACGATCCGGGTCTTCCAGGGCGAACGTGAAATGGCGGCCGACAACAAGATGCTCGGTCAGTTCAACCTCGAGGACATCCCGCCCGCACCGCGCGGCATGCCGCAGATCGAGGTGACCTTCGACATCGACGCCAACGGCATCGTCTCGGTTCAGGCCAAGGACAAAGGCACCGGCAAAGAGCACAAGATCACGATCCAGGCCTCCGGCGGTCTCTCCGACGAAGACATCGAAAAGATGGTCAAGGACGCCGAGGACAATGCCGAGGCCGACAAGGCCCGTCGCGAACTGGTCGAGGCCCGCAACCAGGCCGAGAGCCTCATCAACTCGACCGAGAAATCGGTGGAAGAGCATGGCGACAAGGTCGACCCGACCACCGTCGAGGCGATCGAACTGGCCATCGCGGCCCTGCGCGACGATCTCGACAAGGACGACGCTGCCGCCGACAAGATCAAGAGCGGCATCCAGAACGTCACCGAAGCGGCCATGAAACTTGGCGAAGCCATCTACAAGGCAAGCCAGGAAGAGGCCGGTTCGGAACCCTCCGCCGCCGATGAAAACGGCGCCGGTGGCGATGACGACATCGTGGATGCCGATTTCGAAGATCTCGGCGAAGACAAGCGCTCCTGAGGCGTGACGATGAGAACTGTCGCGGGGCCGGTCGTGCTGATCGGCCCCCGTCCGTTCCCAAGAAAGGAATGCGCGCATGGCCAAACGTGATTATTACGAGGTATTGGGCGTAGCTCGCGGGGCCTCCGCGGACGAGATCAAGAAAGCCTACCGTCGCAAGGCGAAAGAGCTGCATCCCGACCGCAACAAGGACAATCCCGAGGCGGAAACCCAATTCAAGGAAGCCGGCGAAGCCTATGACGTCCTGAAGGACGCCGACAAAAAGGCCGCCTATGACCGCTTCGGTCATGCCGCCTTTGAAGGTGGCATGGGCGGTGGCCCGCGCCCCGGTGGCGGCGGCCATGGTCAGGGCGATTTCGCCAGCGCCTTCTCCGATGTGTTCGACGACCTCTTTGGCGATTTCATGGGCGGGCGCGGCGCGCCCGGCGGCGGGCGGCAACGGGCCTCGCGCGGCTCGGACCTGCGCTATAACCTGCGGGTCACGCTCGAAGAGGCCTTCTCGGGCCTGCAAAAGAACATCACCGTGCCGACCTCGGTGCAATGCGGCTCCTGCAACGGCTCCGGCGCCGAAGGCGGCGGCGAGCCGACCACATGCCCGACCTGTTCCGGCATGGGCAAGGTCCGCGCGCAACAGGGCTTCTTCACCGTCGAACGCACCTGTCCGACCTGCTCGGGCATGGGCCAGACGATCAAGAACCCCTGCAAGAACTGCGGCGGCGCAGGCCGGGTCGAAAAGGACCGCGCGCTCAACGTGAACATCCCCGCCGGTGTCGAAACCGGCACCCGCATCCGCCTCTCGGGCGAAGGCGAGGCAGGGCTGCGCGGCGGCCCCTCGGGCGATCTCTACATCTTCATCGAGGTCTCCAAGCACAAGCTGTTCGAGCGCGACGACATGCATCTCTTCTGCCATGTGCCGGTCTCGATGTCGGTGGCGGCGCTGGGCGGCGATATCGAAGTGCCGACCATCGACGGCGGCCGCTCGCGGGTGAAAATCCCGGCAGGGAGCCAATCCGGTCGCCAGATGCGCCTGCGCGGCAAAGGCATGCCGGCCCTGCGCAGCAACACCCGCGGCGACATGTTCATCGAACTGGCGGTCGAAACCCCGGTCAACCTGACCGCCCGGCAGAAGGAACTGCTCAAGGAGTTCGACAGCCTCTCCGAGGACAACAACCCCGAAAGCAAGAGCTTCTTTTCCTCGGTGAAAACCTTCTGGGACAGCATGAAGAGCTGACCCCGCCCAAGGCGCCCCTCCGGGGGCGCTTTTTTCTTTCCGGCCATAGGCGCTCTTTTTGCGCCGCCCGCGCAAAAGGGCCGTGGACCGGCTCGCGCTTAACCGATATTCCAATGCAACAGATTGGGGTGAGTGTCTGCCACAACGCGCGGGCACTCTTTCTTATCGACCCGTGGGTCGATAAGGTCTTTTAACAATATCACGAGCCAAATCGTGGGGCGAGGGAACGGGACATGGCGCATATTATTGTCGTCGGGAACGAAAAGGGCGGGGCAGGCAAATCGACGGTGTCGATGCATGTCGCCACCGCCTTGGCACGGATGGGCCATAAGGTAAGCGCGCTGGATCTCGATCTGCGCCAGAAAACCTTTGGCCGCTACGCCGCCAACCGCGCGGGCTTTCTCGCCAGCGCCGAGAAATCCCTGCCCTCCGCTTCCTACCATGAACTTCCCGAGGTCGATCAGGCGAGCCTTCAGCCCGGCGAAAACGTCTATGACCGCCGCCTCTCCGAAGCGGTGGCCGATCTCGAACCCGACAGCGATTTCATCGTCATCGACTGCCCCGGCTCGCATACCCGGCTGAGCCAGGTCGCCCATAGCCTCGCCGACACGCTGATCACGCCGCTGAACGACAGTTTCGTCGATTTCGACCTGCTCGCCCATGTCGATGCCGAGGCCGATAAAATCGTCGGCCCCTCGGTCTATTCTGAAATGGTCTGGAACGCCCGTCAGCTCCGCGCGCAGGCCGGGCTCAAGCCGATCGACTGGATCGTGCTGCGCAACCGGATGGGCGCCCAGCAGATGGTCAACAAGGAAAAGATGGGCCGCGCCCTCGACGCGCTCGCCAAGCGCATCGGCTTTCGCGTCGCGCCGGGCTTCCACGAACGGGTGATCTTCCGCGAGCTGTTCCCGCGTGGCCTCACCCTCCTTGATCTCAAGGACATCGGGGTGAAACAGCTCAACATCTCCAACGTCGCCGCCCGTCAGGAATTGCGCGACCTGATCAAATCGCTGAACCTGCCCGGCGTCGAGGTGAATTTCTAACCCTCAAAGCTCCGAGAGCTGCTTAGGCCCCGATCTCCGGGGGCATCGCCCTGCCGCGCCGCCGCGACAGGGCGACCATATTCGACACCACCAGCGCCCCGATCACCACCGCCCCGCCAACAAGGGCCCAGCGGCCCGGATCTTCGCCCACCACCGCCCAGACCAAGAGCGGCGCCAGCACGCTTTCCAACAGGATCAGCAAAGCCACCTCCGCCGAGGTGATATAGCGCGGCCCCAGCGTCAGCAGACAGGTGGCAATCGCAATAAACGCCCCATGCCCGAGGAAGAGCAGCCATTGCCCCTCCAGCGCCGGCCACGGGTCTACCACCAGCAACAGCGCCAGCGCCGCCCCGATATAGCTGATCGGCACCGCCGGGATCATCGACACCTGGCGCAGCTGCCGCACCGCCGTCAGCGCCCCGGAATAGGCCAGCGCCACATAAAGCGCCCAGAGATCGCCCTTCCACGACGCAATCTCATTCTCGGCCGAGCCATAGGCGATGATCCCGAGCCCCGCGATCACCACGATCATCGTGTAAACCATCCGGCTGCTGATCCGCTCGCCGAGAAACACCCGCCCGAAAATGGCCGAGAAAATCGGCATCGAGGCAAATATAAAGACGACATTGGCCACGCTGGTCTGCGTCACCGCGAGAACGAACCCCGGCGCGGTCGACCCCATCAACAGCATATAGATGAGCCCCGGCCGCCCGGTGCTGAGCGACGCCCGCACCGCCCCCGCCCCCTGAAAGGCCAGCACGCCCAAGAGCACGATCACCCCGGCCCCCAGCCCGCGCCAAAAGGCCACGACCATGGGATCGGCCTCGATCAGCCGGACAAAGAGCGAATCCGGCACCACGAACAAGACCCCCAATGTGGTCAGCAGCAATCCTTTGGCATGATCATTCATGTCCAAGTCGTCGCCAAAACGATGCGCTTTGTAAAGCCTGCTATCCCGCCGCCTGCCATTCGCGGATCGCCTCCACCGGCGACAAGAGCATGATCACGTTGAGCGCCAGACCATCGCGGATGATCCACATGGTCAGCAGCTCAAACCCGATCACCACCGCCAGGCTCGCCCAGACCGGCAACCGCCGCGCGAGCCAGAACCCCACAAACATCGCCACGATATCCGACGCCGAATTGAGCACGCTATCGCCATAGTAATCGAGCGATATGGTCGCCTCGCGATAGCGTTCGATCACCGCGTTGGTGTTCTCGGAAATCTCCCAGGCGCATTCGATCAGCGTCGCAATCACCAGCCGCCAGCCGAGCGGTACCCGCCGCGCCACAAGCCAGAGCGCCGCGTAGAAAATGAACCCGTGCAACAGGTGGCTCGGGCTGTACCAGTCAAAGACCTGCTGCGATCCCTCGCTGGTCCCCACCGTGCCCCAAAGATCGACCCAGCCGCAGTCACACCATGGCGCGCGCCCCATCATGAGCAATATGACAAGCGTCCCAAACGTGAGGGCCGCGGTGATCCAATAGGGCAAAGATACAGACCGTAACATGCCCGCAGTTAACCGAAAGCCTGCGCCGGGGTCCATCCGGTTTGGATCGGACCCCGCGCCTGGGTGACCTATTTGCCATCCACCTCTGGCGTCGCCTTCGGACCGCCCTCAAGATCGGTGATCAGCGCCTTCATCTCGGCGATCTCTTTACGCTGCGCCTTGATGATGTCCTCGGCCAGGCTCTTCACCCGCGGATCGCTGAGATTGGCGCGCTCGCTGGTCAGGATCGCGATCGAATGGTGCGGGATCATCGCCCGCATCCAGCTCTTGTCCTCCACCGTCGCCTGACTGCGCAAGAGCGTGAGCGCAAAGGCAAAGACCACCACGCTGCCGGCAACGATCACCAAATTGAGCGTCTTGTTGTCATACATCGACAGCATGAACCCCAGCATGATCACCGCCATCACCGCCCCCATATAGAGCGCCATATAGAGCCGGGTTTCGCTGAAAAACACGTGATCGAGCGCATAGCTGTTGAGATACATCAGCCCATACATCACCACCGTCGAGGTGACGATCATGGCAAGAAAACGGGTATAGCTCATCGCGGATCTCCTCTTGTTGTCTTGCCCTCCCAACAAGTTTCCAGCGTGGGAGGGTTCCCAAAAATCGGCACCAATCCGCCCAAATCCACGCAAAAATGCCGCCGCACCCTCTGGCGCGGCGGCACAAAACCCCGTGGGGCAAAACTCACATCATTCGAAATCGAGACGCTCGACGACCTTCTCGGCATAGGCCGCAATCATCGCTTGATAGAAATCTTCCTGCGACGGCGGGATCAGATACCAGCCCTCGGGCAGTTCCATGCCCTCACCGGTCTTTGCGACAACGGTCAGCGGGAAGGATTGCAGCACTTCCGGGTCTGCCTTGCCTTCCGTGGTATTGCCCGAGTCGAGCCCCGAATGCACCGCGATGATGCCTTCGAGATGGTTGAACTCGCCGCTGTCGGGCAGCACCGTGTCGCCATCAATGGCCACTTTGGTAAGCTGCACCTCAAGGCGCGGCGCGGTGGCGTCGTCAAAGTTGAGCTTGTCGGCAATCGCCTTGCCCAGATCATCGTCCAGCGTCGGCCAGAAATCGAGAGCATTGCTGTTCTCATAGGCGCTGAGATCGGCCTCGACCTCGACGGCCGAAACGGTGGGCATATCCGCCATCGCGGCGAAGCCCGCGAATGACATCGACAGGGCGAGTGCAGTGGTCTGCATGAATTTCATAACGTAGGTCCTTTCCTCAAAGTTGACCTTGGCGCGGCTCTGCGCCGTCCATGCTGCTGCAACGTGTGATGCTGAACTTGGTTCCCTCGCCCCGCCCGCGCTTAGCCATAGGCCCCCGCCGAATAGGTGAGCTCATAGCTGTGCGAATAGAGCTCAAAGACGATGCCGAACGGGTCTTCGACATAGACCATGCGATAGGGTTTCTCGCCGGGGAAATATTCGCGCACGGGCATGCGCTGCTTGCCCCCCGCCGCCACGATCCGCGCCAAGAGCCCCTCGAGATCGGGGTCCTGAATGGCAAAATGAAACAGCCCCACCCGTTTGTGGGCGAGATTGTCCTCGGGCGTATAAGCCTTTGGAAACTCGAACAATTCAAACCCGATCCGATCCGCCGTAGCGAGATGGGCGATGCGGAACTTGCCCCAGCCGGGGCCAAAGACGTCATTGCACATCACGCCGATATCGCTGTCATCCTCGGCAATCTCGGTGGGCTCCATGATCACATAGAACCCCATCACATCGCGGTAAAAGGCCACCGCCCGGTCGAGATCGGGCACGGACAAACCGATATGGGAAAAACTTCTCGGGCTGGTCTGGGGGGATTGGGATGTGTCGGTCATAACGCTCTCCTATGGGCTGCTTGCCCCCGATATGCGCCCGCCCTGTCATTTCGTCTAATTATCATTTAGACTCGAAATGATAACAAAACGGATCGGAACATGCTCAACGCGCTCTGGCTCAACAGTTTCGTCACCCTCTGCGAGACCGGCCATTTCACCCGCGCCGCCGCCCGGCTCAACATGACCCAGCCGGGGCTGAGCCAGCATATCCAGAAACTCGAGGCCCAGCTCGGCAAACCGCTCCTCTCCCGCGACGGCAAGAGCTTTATCCCGACCCCGGCGGGCGAGGCGCTGCTCGCCCTGGGCCGCCGCCGCCGCGCCGAGGAACATGCGCTCTTGCAGAGCCTCGAGGCCGACGATCCCGGCGCAGGCCCCTTGCGCATCGCCTGTTCCGGCTCGCTGGCGCTCTTGCTCTACCCGCGTCTCGTGGCGCTCATGCAGGCCGCGCCGCGCCTCACCCTCCATCTCGAGGCCACGCCCCAGCCGCGCATTCTCGACGGGCTGGTCGCCGGCGATTTCGATCTCGGCATCACCGAGGCCGCGCCCGATCACCCCCGGCTCACCGGCACGGAATGCGGCGAGGATGCGCTTTGCCTGCTCTTGCCCAAGGATCACCCGACGCCGCGCCGCTTTGCCGATCTCGCGAGGCTTGGCTTTGTCTCGCATCCCGATGGCCCGGCCTATGCCGACGCGCTCCTGGGCCGCAACTTCCCCGAGGAGTATCCCGGTGCCGACCGCCTCCGCCGCGCCTGTTCGATCAACCAGATCGGTCAGATCCCCCTCGCCGTGGCCGAAGGCCTCGGCTACACGATCCTGCCCCGCAGCGGGCTCGCGGGCTTTGCCGGCCGCGACCGGCTGCACCTCGCGGACCTGCCAAAACCGCACCGGCACGCGCTTTGGTTGCTCCACCGCAAACACCGCGTGTTGCCCGCCCGTGCCACCCGCGTGGCACGGCTCATCACCGAAACGCTGCAGAGCTGAACGCCGCTAGACCACCAGAACCGGCGCGCCAAACCGCGCCTCATCCGGTACAATGCCGAGCCCCGGACCGGCGGGCAGGGCGATATGGCCGCCGTTGATCTCGATCCCCGCCGCGTCATCATAATGCCCGTCGATATAAGGCGCGGCGATCCACACCCCTTCGAGAAGGCTAGGTTCGACCGTCGCCCCCAGATGGGTGCAGGCCGCCGCCAGAATATCGCCGCCCCAGGCATCGTCACAGCTATGCGGCAGGCGCCGCGCCGCACAGATGTCACGCACCGTGGCCATCCGCTGTAACCCGCCAAGCCGGGTGAGCTTGAACCCGAATCCATCGACCATCCCGGTCCCCGCCGCGCCGACCACCGTGCTCACATCAAAAGAGGTCTCATCCATATAGAGCGGATGCCGCAGCATGCCCCGTAGCGCCCGCATCTCATCATTGCTGGCGCAGGGCTGCTCCATCACCAGCGGAATATCGGCACAGGCCTGACTGACCCCGATGGCATCCCGCGTGGTCCAGCCGCGATTGGCGTCAATCGCCAGCCGCATGCCGCTGCCCTTGATCGCCTCCCAGACCTTGCGAATGGCCGCTACATCGACCTCTGGCGCACGCCCGCCCACCTTGAGCTGCACCCTTGGATAGCCCTCGGCACGTCTTTCCGCCGCGATCCGCCCGGCCTCCTCCGGCGTCTCGATCCCGATCGCGTAATAGGACGGCACACGCTCGGTCACCGCCCCGCCGAGCAGCTCCGCCACCCGCAGCCCGAGCGATTTGCCCAGCGCATCATAGACGGCCATATCCACCGCCGCCTTGGCATAGCCATGCCCCAAGAGCGCGCCATCCATCGCCCGATGCACCGCCAGCGGCAGAACCTCTGTCCCGATCAAGGCCCGCGCCATCGCCCCGAGCGCCGCCCGCGCCCCCTCGGCATGGGCCTCGGCATAGATCGGCCCGAGCGGGCAGGTCTCGCCCCAGCCGACGATGCCGGTGTCCGTCACCAGCTTGACCAGCGTCGTGTCGAGCGCGCTGATCTCGCCATAGGACATGGTATAGGGCCCGTCTTTGACCGGCAGGTCATGTTGAAAGAGGGAAAGCTCGGCGATCTTCATGCGCATGTCCTTGGCAGGTCTCACCCCCAATTTGACCAGAACGCCCCCCGGCTCTCGCCCGTTTGCGACAGGTCTGCCCTTGGGCCTCTGAGGGCCAAAACCCGCACCGTCGCTTTGCCGCCGCGATACCGACGTGTTACCGACATTGCGTTTCGCCCCCATCCGGGGCTAGACCAAACGCGACATGGGAAAAGGGATGACCCGCATGCTGATCTTTGCAGGGCTTGGAAATCCGGGCGCGAAATACGCCGGCAACCGCCATAACATCGGCTTCATGGCCCTCGACCGCATTGCCGAGGATCACGGTTTCGGCCCGTGGAAATCCCGCTTTCAGGGTCAGGCGAGCGAGGGCCGTCTCTGCTCGGAAAAACTGCTCCTGCTCAAGCCCGAAACCTTCATGAACCTCTCCGGTCAGTCGGTCGGCGAAGCCATGCGCTTCTACAAGCTCACTCCGGCGGATGTCATTGTTTTCCATGATGAATTGGACCTCGCCCCCGGCAAGATCCGGGTCAAGCAGGGCGGCGGCCACGCCGGTCACAACGGGCTGCGCTCGATCCATCAGCACATCGGCCCCGACTATGCCCGCGTCCGTCTCGGCATCGGCCATCCGGGCCGCAAGGAGCTTGTCGCGCAATATGTGCTGCATGATTTCGCCCGCGCCGACCAGGACTGGCTCGACGATCTGATGCGCGGCATCTCCGACGGGGCTAAGTCACTGGCCGCAGGCGATAATTCCAAGTTTCTCAACGCCGTCGCCCTGCGCGTGGCGCCACCCCGCTCGTCGAAATCCACCCCCAAACCGACCCCCGGCACCCCGGCGCCTCAGGCCGAGGACACCCCCGCCGAGGACAGCCGCACCCCGATGCAAAAACTCATGGACAAGTTCCGCTAAGCCTTGCGGCAGCGCCGCCATCGCCTAGACTACCCCAAGGAGGCGCGCGCCATGATCGAGAAAGACCCACCCGTCAACGTACTCGGGTCCCCCCTGACCGCCTGTTCCACGGGCGATCCCGTCACCGGCTTTTTCCGCGACGGCCATTGCAACACCTGCACCCAGGATCAGGGCAGCCACACGGTCTGCGCCCTGATGACGGCCGAGTTTCTGGCCTATTCCAAATATGTCGGCAATGACCTGAGCACGCCGCGCCCGGAATACGGTTTTGCCGGTCTCAAACCGGGCGATCAATGGTGCCTCTGCGCCGCCCGCTTCCTGCAGGCCCATGACGAAGGCTGCGCCCCGCAGGTCCGTCTTTCGGCCACCCATGCGCGCGCGCTCGACATCGTGCCGCTGCATGTTTTGAAAGAACATTCAGACAGTTAAGACCCGCCAAACAGCCCGGTCAGCGCCCGTTTCACCAGCCCCGTCACCGACGGCCGCTTGAGCCGGGCAAAGGGCAGGGGGCGGCAGACTTCCATCGCCGCCACGCCCACGCGCGCCGTCAGCGCGCCGTTCACCACGCCTTCGCCAAACCGCCGCGAGAGCTTGGACAACACGCCGCCGCCCGCCACCGAACTGATGAGATCATCGCCAATCGCCACCGCCCCGGTGGCCACCAGATGGGTCATCACCGCCCGGGTCAGACGCCAACTGCCGAGCGTCCCGGCCCGCCCGCCATAGACCTCGGCAATCCGCCGGATCATCCGGATATTGGCGGTGAGCGCCGCCACCACATCGGCCAGCGCCAGCGGCACGATCGCCGTCACCGTCGCCACCTGCCGCGCCGCCGCCTCGATCTCGGCCCGCGCCGCCGCATCGAGCGGCGCCATGAGCTCGGCCTCGGCCAGCCCCAGCAAATCCGCCGCATCGAACTGATCGCCCTGCCGCTCGCTGAGCCGCGCCCGAGACCAGCGCAGATCCTCCCGCGCCGCATAGAGCGTATCGAGCCGCGCCACCACCTGCCGCGCCGCGCCAAGATCCTGATCGACCAGCGCCGTCTCGGCCATATGGTGCAACCGGTCCATCCGCTTGAGCCGCGCAAACCCCGCCAGCTCGCGCAACGCAATCGCCAGCAAAACAACGACAAACGCCACCAATAGCGCCGTGACCGCCATTCCCAAGAGCGGCATCCGGTCGAGCAGCGAGGTCACGAAATCCCACGCCGCCACCGACAGGATCACCCCGAGCAACGTGCCCAAAAGCCCCCAGAACCAGCGGCCGAGCCGCGACGGCTTGCGCGCGGCCAGGGTCGCCACGGTTTGCATCGCCCGCCCCTCGGGCAGCGGCGCCTCCGGGTCGGGCACGGCGGGGGCCTCATCGGGGCGCGCCCCCGGTCCCGCCTCATCGCCCAGCTCAAAGAGGATCGGGCCTTTGCGGGGCTTGCCCTCTGGTGTCGGTCTCTCGCTCACAGTCGATCCCCCAGCAGGAATTGCGCCGCCCGGTCCAGCCGGATATGCGGCGGCCCTTCACCGGGCTTGAGATGCAGCGGCGCCGGCGCGAATTTCATGATCTCGTAATCGGCATCGAGCCAATGCTCGGCCCCCGATTGCGCCGCGCTCAACAGGCGCTGCGGGCTTTCGGGCAATTCTCCGGGGTAAAACGCCGCCTGCTTGCCGGTGTCAAGCAACGTCCCGCGCACACAATCGAGCGTCTCACCGCCATGTTCGCGGCGTTCCTCCACCGTCGCGCGCAATGCGGCAATCGCCATCCCGGCGGTCTCGACCCCGGCGAAATCCGCCCGCGACCGCGCCTTGCGGGTCAGCTCTTCGATGATCGCGGTCAGCCGCCCGTGCTGGCTGTGATGCAGATGGTCCGCCTTGGTGGCGGCAAAGAGGATTTTCTCGACCCGCCGCCCCATCAGGAGCCGCGACAAAAAGGAATTCGCCCCGGGCCGAAACGCCTGCAGCACCTCGGTCATCGTGGTCTGAAGATCGGCCATCGCACGCGGCCCGGCATGGATCGCCTCGAGCGCATCCACCAGCACGATCTGCCGGTCGATCCGCGAAAAATGATCCCGGAAAAACGGCGTGACGATGCCGCGCTTATAGGCGAGGTAGCGCCGCTCCATCTCGCGCCAGAGGCCGCGCCGCGCGGGCCGCTCTTCGGGCGGCAGCGGCGCAAAGGTGAGCGCGGGCGACCCGGCCATATCGCCGGGCAGCAAGAACCGCCCCGGGCTGAGCCCCGACAGGCCAAGCGCGCGCCCCGCATGCAGCGTCTCGGTATAGCGCGCGGCCAGCGCCTTGATCTGCGGCTCGTCCCACGACGCATTGGCCTCTGCCGCGCGGGCCTGGGCCAGGTATCCCGCCCCATCCTCGCGCGTGGCAAGCGCCGACAGCACGCTCTCGGACCACTCACCATAGCTCTTGTCGAGCAGCGCCAGATCGAGCAGCCATTCGCCGGGGTAATCCACGATATCGAGATGCACGGTGCGCGGCCCGGTCAGCCCCGCCAAGAGACCCGAGGGCCGCACCCGCAGCGACAGCCGCAGCTCGGAGATCGCCCGCGTGCCGCTCGGCCAAACCGGCTCTGGCCCGGTGAGCGCGGCAAGATGGCTCTCATAGTCAAAGCGCGGCACGGTGTCGTCGGGCTGCGGCTGCAGGAAGGCCGCCGAAATCCGTCCCTCCGAGGCCGCCAACAGCCCCGGCATCCGCCCCCGATCAAGGAGATTGGCCACCAGCGAGGTGATGAACACGGTCTTGCCCGCCCGGCTGAGCCCGGTGACGCCGAGCCGGATCACCGGCTCGAAAAACGTCTCGGACAGCGTGTCGCCGACATTCTCGACCCCGCGCGTCACTGTGTCTGCCAGCGTGGATATGACCAAACCGCCTGCCCCTTTGTGCATGTTCTGCGGGGTGTGCCCCCCTGTCCCGTCAAGATAGTGCGCCCACCCCCGCTGATCTAGGGGGCGGATCAGGGGCAATTCCCCCGTGAAACGCTTGGCGCACCGGCAAAATTGGGCTAAGCGCCGCCCATGCCCAGATATGCGTTGAAAGTTGAATATCACGGCGCGCCCTTTGCCGGTTGGCAGCGCCAGAAGGATCAGCCCTCGGTTCAGGGGGCGATCGAGGCCGCGCTGTCGGCGCTCGAACCGGGGGCGCATACCATCGCCGCCGCCGGGCGCACCGATGCGGGCGTCCATGCGCTCGGTCAGGTCGCCCATTGCGATCTGCGCCGCGACTGGGACCCGTTCCGGCTCTCCGAGGCGCTGAACTACCATCTCAAGCCCGCGCCGGTGGCGATCACCGCCTGTGCGCCGGTGGCCGAGGATTGGCACGCGCGTTTTTCGGCGCTGGAACGGCGCTACCTGTTTCGGCTGCTGACACGCCGCGCCCCGGCGACCCATGACGCGGGTCTCGTGTGGCAAATTCCGCACCGACTGGATACCGACGCAATGCAGACGGCCTGCCGACATCTCGTTGGGCGGCATGATTTCACCACCTTCCGCTCGTCGATCTGTCAGGCGGCAAGCCCGGTCAAGACGCTGGACGAGCTGACGATCACCGAGCATGAGGGCGTATCCGGCTGGGAAGTAAGGTTTTTTCTGCGCGCCCGGTCCTTCCTGCACAATCAGGTGCGCAGCTTTGTCGGGACGCTCGAACGCGTCGGCGCCGGCCGCTGGTCGCCCGACGACGTCAAAGCCGCCCTCGACGCCCGCAACCGCGCCGCCTGCGGCCCCGTCTCGCCCCCCCACGGGCTCTATCTGGCGGGGGTGGAATACCCCGAAGATCCCTTCGCGGGTCAAGACTAACCCCTTGAAATGAAAGGGGGCCGTTGAACCGGCCCCTCAGTCACACCTGCCATGGAACTTGGCGGGTTATCTCCAGCTGCTCTACTCGCTTGCCTGCAGTGTCGCCGGAAGGATCAGCCGCTGCCCGACATGTAACCTGTCGGGGGCCGCGAGCCTTTCCTTATTGGCGTGGAAAATGTCGTGCTGGGCCTCGGTGACGCCATAGAACCGATATGCAATCGATGCCAATGTGTCGCCCGCGGCCACGATGTAAGTGTCCTGTCCGAACTCGTTGATCCCGGCCTCGACCCAGAGCGTTTCAAACTCGCCGCTCTGTGCCGGATCCCGCGCGCCCCGCTGGGACGCCTCTCTAATCAACTGATCTATATAGACTTCTTGCCGATCTCGCGCGGCGGTCTTGGCCGCGTCGAGCCCGGCATAGCCGGTGCCGTAGTCGGATGTCTCGCGCCGGGTCTCGGCCGAGAAATGGTCCAGTAGCCCAAACCCCACCGCATCCGGATCGACCGCCGATTGATCGAGCACCGGGGCCTCGGCCCGGGTCCGGGCCGGGCGCGTCGCAAACTCATCCGTGGTCAGCCGCGTCACCGATATGGCCGAGCCAAGCGGTTCGGGTTGCCGCGGATCGGGCGTCTGGGGGCGCATGAAAACAAGGAGAAGACCAGCCGAAAGCCCAAGCGCAAGAAGCACGGGGCGCTTCACGTCCAGGCCTCCGGCAGGGCGGACGCACGGGAAAATCGCACCGCCCGCCAGCTGCTGTCAGCGGCGAGGAGTGGGCTTTGCCTGTGTCGAGATGAGACCCTGGTCACGGCCCCGATGTCCCCCAATGTCCTTGTGCCACGACCCAAATCTGCGGGAGGCACTGTGACTGCTGAACAACATATAGGCGAATCACCGCGAATCGGTCAATAGAAACCGATTCGCGAGTTTCGGATTAAGCGTTCTCGCGGAGGACGTGCCCGGCGAGATAGAGCGAGCCGCAAATGAGGATGCGCGCCTGCGGTGCCTGGGCCGCAATCTGCGCCAACGCGTCCTGCACCGATGCCGCCACCGTCGCGCCAAGCGCCACCGATTGCGCCGCCTCTGCCGTGGCCTCGGCCGAGAGCGTGTTGGCCTCGCCGGGGATGGACACGGCATAGAGATGCTTGGACACCTGCCCCAGAGGGCGCAGATAGCCGGTCACATCCTTGGTGTTGAGCATCCCGCAGATAAGATAGGTCGGCCGCTCCGGCAGCCGCGACAGATGCCGCCCGAGCGCCTCGCCCGCCGCCGCATTGTGCCCACCGTCGAGCCAAAGCTCGGCCTCGGGCACCAAGGCGGGCAGGGGGCCTTCGCTCAGCCGCTGCATCCGCGCGGGCCATTGCGCCTGACTGACCGCTGCCTCCTGAGCCGCAGCATCGAAGCCAAGATGGCGCAGCGCCGCCAGCGCCGCTCCGGCATTGTCGATCTGATGCGCGCCCGGAAGGTTCGGCAGCGGCAAATCGGCCAGCCCGTTATCATCTTGGAACACAAGGCGCTCACGCTCTTCGCTCACATGCCAGTGCTGGCCTTGGGCCAGCAGCGGCGCGCCGTTGCGGGCGGCCACCTCTTCGATCACGGCCAGCGCCTCGTCGGGCTGTGGGCCGACGACACAGGGCACGCCCCGCTTGATGATCCCGGCCTTTTCCCCGGCGATCTTGGCCAGCGTATTGCCGAGAAACTGCTCATGGTCGATCGACACCGGGGTGATCACGGTCAGGGCAGGCTTGGCGATCACATTGGTCGCGTCGAGCCGCCCGCCAAGCCCCACCTCGAGCAGGGTGAAATCCGCCGGGGTCCGTGCCATGGCGAGGATCGCGGCACAGGTGGTGATCTCGAAATAGGTGATGCTCTCGCCGCCATTGGCGGCATAGCATTCATCGAGCACTGCGGTCAGATCCGCCTCGGAAATGAGGTGTCCCGCGAGCCGGATACGTTCGTGAAACCGCGCCAGGTGCGGCGAGGTATAGGCATGAACGCGCTTGCCCGCCGCTTCGAGCCCGGCCCGGATCATCGCCTGGGTCGAGCCCTTGCCATTGGTGCCGGCGATATGAATCACCGGAGGCAGATCGTCCTGCGGATTGCCCAGCGCCTCAAGAAGCCGCCAGACACGGTCGAGCGTCAGATCGATGATCTTGGGGTGCAGGGACATCATCCGTTCGAGGATGACATCGGATGTGGCCGCGCTCATTTCTTCTTGGGCTCGGCGGGCTTGGCCGCCTCTTCCTTGGCGGGTTTATCCTTGGCTGCGGTCGATTTCGCGGCGCTCTCGTCTGGGGAGGGCGCGGGCAGATCCCCCGCCACCGCCGGCGGCTGGCCAAGCAGCATCCGGGTGATGGTGATCAACTCGTCGCGCAGCTCGGTGCGCGGTGTCACCCGGTCAAGCATCCCGTGATCGAGCAGATATTCGGCCCGCTGGAAGCCTTCGGGCAGCTCTTCGCGGATCGTCTGTGCAATCACACGCGGCCCGGCAAAGCAGATGAGCGCATTGGGCTCGGCAATCTGCACATCGCCCAGCATCGCATAGGAGGCGGTGACCCCGCCGGTCGTCGGATGGGTCAGCACGACGATATAGGGCAGGCCGGCCTCTTTGAGCATCTGAACCGCGACCGTGGTGCGTGGCATCTGCATCAGGCTCAGGATGCCCTCTTGCATGCGCGCGCCACCGGCTGCGGAAAACAGGATAAGCGGACGTTTGAGTTTCACCGCCTCTTGGGCGGCGGCAATGATCGCATTGCCCACATACATGCCCATCGACCCGGCCATGAAGGTGAAATCCTGGGCTGCGGCAACAATCGGGGTGCGCCCGATTTCACCCGCCGCGACGAGAATCGCTTCTTTCTCGCCGGTGGATTTCTGCGCCGCTTTCATCCGGTCGGGATAGCGTTTCTGGTCGCGGAACTGCAGCGGGTCGACCGTCGGGCTCGGCACGGCGATCTCGGCAAAGACGCCACCGTCGAACAGACCCTCAAAGCGCTCGCGCGGGGTGATGTTCATATGGTGGCCGCAGCTCGTGCAGACCTGAAGATTGTCCTTCAGCTCACGGTGGAACAGCATGGTCCCGCAGCTGTCGCATTTGGACCAGAGGTTCTCCGGCATCTCACGGCGCGAGAAAATCGAATTGATGCGCGGCCGCACATAGTTCGTGATCCAGTTCATGAAAGCTCGGTCCCTGACGTTTTCATTGCCCCGCACATAAGACCCGTGGAGGCGAATTGCAATTCTTGCTGTGACGTAGCGTTCATCTGCGCAAAGCCAGCCGCGCGACCAGCCACAAACAGAATGTAACGAGGATTTCTTGCGGAACCCAGTCCCAGATGAGTGTAGGATCGTCCAGAGGCCGCGCCACGACAAAGAGCGCCGCCCCATCGAGATAGTCAGCCTGCGAGACGATGCCGATGGCGTAGAGATTGTTGATCAGATGCATCGCGATAGCCGGGCCCAATGTCCCGGCCCGCGCCGTCAGATCCGCCGCGGCCAACCCGAAAAGCGCCGACCAGGCGGTGATCAGCCAGGCGTTCGGCCCCATGAGGTCCGGTTGATGGTGGAGAAAGCCGAAACAGATCGAGGGCAGGATCAGCCAGACCACCGCAGGCGCCCCGCGAGCGGCAAGCTGGCTTTGGAAATAGCCCCGAAACACAAGCTCTTCTGCGGAGACCTGCACGAAAAGCCCGATCAAGAGCGGCGTGAGCAGCACAAGCCAGCTGCCGAGGGGGATGTTGGACTGAAGGGGATAGTCCGGGTCACTCGGCACGAGGGACACGAGGGCAAAGAGCAGGGCAGAGTAGAAAAAGACCCGCCCGCCCTGCCGCAGCGCGACCGGCAGCGAACCGATCAGGCCCAAGAGGCTGCTGCGTCGGTGAAACAGCCAAAGCACGGCCATCAGCGCGAAGATATAGCCCAGAAAGGTGAAGAGAAGCAGGATCAGCGTCAAAGGCGAACGGCCCTCGGCGAGCTCGTTCACGCCGCGTGGCAACAGCCCCAACCGCGAGAGCCCATCGGCCATCCCCACCGCAAGCGAGGTGTTGAGGACAAGGCCGAGCACAACGAAGACCAACAGGCCGATACAGAACCGCGCCCACCCTCCCGACGCGCGCGCGGGATGAAGCAGGCGATCATACGCAACATATTTCATGACCATGACAGTACGACCGTCGCCCCAAGGCCGCAATCTCTGAAAGCCACCTGCGAAACGCCGATTTGACTTTGATCTCCGCCGCATCCCCGGCTATTGCTGCGCCCAAGCGGTCCCGTAGCTCAACTGGATAGAGCAGCTGACTTCTAATCAGCAGGTTGAGGGTTCTTATCTTAACGGATAAAAGATAACTTTTTACGCCTATCGAAACCCCATTTTATCTTGTTGAAAATTTAGGGTTATACGCCGAAAGTTGCTGCTTTTTCACGTAAGCTCCAAGAAAGTTTTAACTGCTCATAGAGGGTGTGCAACTTGAACACGTAGCTGTCTAAGTGGTTTCGTCGAGCAAGGTGCCTTGGTATGCGCGCTCTCCAAAAAGCTGGCGTATACCAAGGCACCATGGTCCGCAGGGCCATTCTCATCAGATGCCATCTGTGGTCACGCAATTCCTTTTGCCAAGGAAACCTTACCTAACGCGGAGTCTTCTTTGTCGTTCGAGAAAGGCCTTTTCTCCTCCCTCGAGAATGTCGCAAACGGCCGTGCGGATCGCGAGGTTTTCAAGGCCACCCGAAATATACTTTATCAACGGCAAACCGCTTGACTGATGTTCCCCTGCTTCGGCTACAATGATCTGATCCGCATCAGTATTGATCACAAGATTGGCGTTGTGGGTCACCATAATGACTTGTCGCTTTGCCTTAGCCGCAACGAAAAGTGGCACGAGTTCTTCAAATACGGACTTTGGATCAAGGTTTTCTTCAGGCTGATCAATAATTAGCGGTCTGTCGTCTGACTCATCCAGAGCCAGATATAATAGCAGTAACACGATGCCGCGCGTTCCAGGGGAAAGCTTTCGAATGTCAACACCGTCGTAGAATAGATCATATTGAACTGAGATGTGGTCAGTGCCGAATAGCCAGCGTGCGAACCGTTTCAACCATGCATGGAAATCATCCTTTTGGCTCGGCTCATAGGGTGCGTGTTCGAGAAGATCTTTCCAGTAGCTGGAAATGAATTTTTTCATTGCAGCTTCGACTTCCGTCGCATCACCATTTGCCCAAATTGGCGCTAATGTATGACCTAATACGCTAGTCAGGGTTCCGCGCCCATTGAAGGGACCCGCTTTTCTTCTGTCGAGGAGGTTCTCTTCTGCAAAAGCGCCCCATTCCTCAATGTCGACAATTCGGCGGACAGAGAAGCCGAGCTTTTTAAGCGTGCCCCGAGCTTCAGCCAATCGTGACATGAGCGGACTGTATAGATCACAGAGAGCTGTTTGTTCGTTGATGATTGCTTGAAACACACGGCCATAGGCGGTGTCTCTTTCAACTTGGAGGTCTCGTCTGCGGGACTCCGCTCCGACAGCATCTTTGAGCTTCACTCGGAGCGCTTGAAGAGCTGAGGTTTCTTGCGCAATGCGCTTGGCCAAAGCCGTGTAGTTTTCGCGAACGATTCTGTCAGCGCTAAACAACGCCTCGAGACGCTCCATCTCTGCAGTTATCGTATTGAGTTCCAGAGTCGCAAGATCAGTTCCATCTTCAATTAGAGAGCAATTAGGATCTGAAATTTCAATTTTTGGTCCAGACAAAGCTGATATTTCACCGTCGACCCAGGTCAAATAACGGCTCAAACTTTCGTCTACATTTCCCTTGTAGATTAGCATGAAGTCGTCCCATTGCTCAGGAGATAGGCCGCTTTGTGCGTGTCTACCTTGCGCTTCTCGGAGCATTTCTGGGGCCTTTGTAGATCTTAAACTCTGGACTTCGTCTTGCATCGCCAAGAAGGTTCTTCTCTGGCTTCCCAATATTTGAATTCTTGACCTCAAGTCTTGGGCAAATTCACCAAGCTCTGCATGACGCTTTACTTGCGCTTCCGTCCCTTTTACTGACAGCTTCGAGAGATCGGACTTGTAATTATCGATCAAGCCTCTCTTTCGCTCGACTTGTGCAGTGAGCAATTCGACCTGTCTTTCCTTCTCAAGTTCGCTGGCAATTCGGTCTGATATAGCAGCGATTGCCTCTACTTCTCTTGCTCGGGCTTGTTGGAACCTTCTCGTGCGGTGATCACGCAGTTCTGCAAAATCAATTGCTCCATCTCGGCTGTCTTCATCATGTGCCGAGAAAATAACGCGCTCAATTTCAGAAATCAGCCTATCTGAAACACCTGTCGAAGAACAAAGGTCTTCGACGAATTGTTGAGATAAATATCGCGCCCGCGGTGCAGATAGGTGACCATTGGAGTCGCGACCGTCGAGTGGCAAGGTACTGACGGCCCCGCCCCCCCCAATTCAAGGTTGCAGCGGCATTTCCAATGAGAGGCCGGGCACGCGCCAAAAATGAGGGGCTCTTGTTGTCATCGGCATTCCATGCTTCCTCTGGAATTGCGTCACACCCAGCTGCAATCATATCCGCAAGTGCCGTTTTCCCGGATCCCCTTGCGCCGATCACAGCAACTAAACCGCAATTGAGAGGAATTTTGTTAACTTCCAACCAATCCGCGTCACTGATCTCAATCTCTGTAATGACTTGAGATGGCATAGCTGATGTGGGGGGCTCTGTTGCACAATTCGGCTGATGGCCCAGGCTCCCCTTTCCCCGGACGGACTTATCCCGCGGCTTCTGTGACG
>NZ_JAYMDV010000006.1:0-136180 GCF_037027165.1 Roseovarius sp. CH_XMU1461 | reverse complement strand
AAGACGGTCTGCGCTTCGCCATCCGTGAAGGCGGTCGTACCGTCGGCGCTGGCGTCGTCTCGAAAATCATCGAATAAGAAAACCCTCTGGGTTCGACGAGGGAGGCCGGGTGGTCCGGCCTTCCTCCTATCAACTCCAACGCCGCGAAAGGCTAAAAAATGCAAAGCCAAAACATTCGCATTCGGCTGAAGGCATTCGATTACCGCGTACTGGATGCCAGCACGCAGGAGATCGTTAACACCGCGAAGCGCACTGGCGCGAACGTGCGTGGCCCGATCCCGCTGCCGAACAAGATCGAGAAATTCACCGTTCTGCGTGGTCCCCACGTGAACAAGAAATCTCGCGATCAGTTCGAGATCCGGACGCACAAGCGTCTTCTCGACATCGTAGACCCGACCCCGCAGACCGTGGACGCGCTGATGAAGCTCGACCTGGCCGCTGGCGTCGACGTCCAGATTTCGGTCTAAGGAGGGCAGTTCGTTATGTTGCGCTCTGGTGTTATCGCAAAGAAAGTCGGCATGACCCGGCTTTTCATGGAAGACGGCAAGCAGATCCCTGTGACCGTTCTCCAACTGGACAAACTGCAGGTGGTTGCCCAGCGTACCCCCGAAGCCCATGGCTATTCGGCGGTTCAGCTCGGTGCTGGCTCGATCAAGGCAAAACGCGTGAGCAAAGCCATGCGCGGTCACTTCTCGATCGCCAAGGTGGAGCCCAAGCGCAAGATCGCGGAATTCCGCGTCGCGCCTGAGAACCTGATCAACGTGGGCGAAGAGATCACGGCCGACCATTACTTCGAAGGTCAGTTCGTGGACGTTTCGGGCACCTCGATCGGTAAAGGTTTTGCCGGTGCCATGAAACGGCACAACTTTGGTGGTCTGCGCGCCACGCACGGTGTTTCGATCAGCCACCGGTCGCATGGTTCGACCGGTCAGTGTCAAGACCCGGGCCGCGTCTTCAAAGGCAAGAAAATGGCCGGTCACATGGGTGCTGCCCGTGTCACCACCCAGAACCTGCAAGTGGTCAAAACCGACGCCGACCGTGGCCTGATCATGGTCAAAGGCGCCGTGCCGGGCTCCAAAGGTGGTTGGGTGACGGTCAAGGACGCAGTCAAGAAACCGTTCCCCGAGAACGCGATCCTGCCTGCTGCTCTGAAATCCGCCGCTGAAGAAGCCGCGAAAGCCGCTGAAGAAGCCGCTGCAGCCGCAGCCGCCGAAGCAGAAGCCGCCGCAAAGGCCGCAGCTGAAGAGCAGGCCGCACAGGAAGCCGCAGCACTGAACGAGGCCGAGGCCGACATTCAGGCTGAGAAGAAGGAAGGCGAAGAATGAAACTCGACGTGATCAAACTGGACGGCGGCAAAGCCGGCTCGGTCGATCTGGGCGAAGACATCTTCGGCCTGGAACCGCGTGCCGACATCCTGCACCGTGTGGTCCGCTGGCAGCGTAACAAAGCGCAGCAAGGCACCCACAAGGTCAAGACGCGGTCGGAAACCAGCTACTCGACCAAGAAGATCTACCGCCAGAAGGGCACCGGTGGCGCACGCCATGGTGACCGGAACGCGCCGATCTTCCGCAAAGGTGGTATCTACAAGGGCCCGACGCCGCGCAGCCATGCGCATGATCTGCCCAAGAAGGTCCGCATGCTGGGTCTCAAGCACGCGCTGAGCGCCAAGGTCAAAGCTGGCGAGCTGGTCATCATCGAGGCAGCGGATTCCGCTGGCAAAACCTCGGCTCTGGCCAAGCAAGTCAAGGATCTGGGTTGGAAACGCGCCCTGATCATCGACGGTGCCGAAGTGAACGCAGAGTTCGCCAAGGCCGCGCGCAACATCGAAGGTCTCGATGTGCTGCCGTCGATGGGCGCAAATGTCTATGACATCCTCAAGCGTGACACGCTCGTGCTCACCAAAGCGGGTGTCGAAGCACTGGAGGCTCGTCTGAAATGAGCGCGAAAGCAGAACATTACGACGTGATCCGCAAGCCGATCATCACCGAGAAGGCCACCATGGCCTCGGAAAACGGTGCGGTTGTGTTTGAAGTGGACATCGACAGCTCGAAGCCGCAGATCAAAGAGGCCGTCGAGGCGCTCTTTGGTGTCAAGGTCAAGGCCGTCAACACCACGATCGCAAAAGGCAAGACCAAGCGTTTCAAGGGGCAACCCGGCAAGCGCAAGGACATCAAGAAAGCCTATGTGACGCTCGAAGAGGGCAACACGATCGACGTCTCCACCGGCCTCTGATCGGCCCGGAGTGACATCTTAGGCCCCGGCTGTGCAAACGGCCGGGGCCTTTCTGTTTCGCCCCTCGCGTGACCGGATCTGGCGGCGCGGGGCCTTGGGCGGGGCAGGGGTGGAGGCAGGGGGCGATTTATTGGGCAAGTCCCTTGACCTTGGGGGCGGTGTCGCCTAAACGAGCCCATCGGCAAAGCCCCGGATTCGTCCGGGGCTGTGCGTTTGTTCGCAAGAGCATCTAACCGGGCACCTACGGGGGCCTATAGACCAGGCCACCTTCGGGGGGCTGTAAACATAGGCAGGCAAGACCTGCCGTTAGCTAACGGAAGACAGAAAGCATGGCACTCAAGTCGTATAAGCCAACGACGCCGGGCCAGCGCGGGCTGGTGCTGATCGACCGTTCGGAGCTGTGGAAAGGACGCCCCGTCAAAGCCCTCACCGAGGGTCTGACGAAATCGGGTGGCCGGAACAACACCGGACGTATCACATCGCGTCGTCGCGGTGGTGGGGCGAAACGCCTCTACCGGATCGTAGACTTCAAACGGAATAAATTCGACGTGGCGGCAACCGTCGAGCGGATCGAATATGACCCGAACCGGACCGCCTTTATCGCGCTGGTGAAATATGAGGACGGCGAACAAGCCTATATCCTCGCACCTCAGCGTCTGGCCGTGGGCGACAAAGTGTACGCCGGCGCCAAGGTCGATATCAAGCCGGGCAACGCGATGCCGTTCTCGGGCATGCCGATCGGTACCATCGTTCACAACATCGAACTGAAACCCGGCAAGGGCGGCCAGATCGCACGCGCCGCGGGCACCTATGCCCAGTTCGTTGGTCGTGATGGTGGCTACGCTCAGATCCGTCTGAGCTCGGGCGAGCTTCGCATGGTGCGTCAGGAATGCATGGCCACCGTCGGTGCCGTGTCGAACCCCGACAACTCGAACCAGAACTACGGTAAAGCCGGTCGTATGCGCCACAAGGGCATCCGTCCGAGCGTCCGTGGTGTCGTCATGAACCCGATCGACCACCCCCATGGTGGTGGTGAGGGCCGTACCTCGGGTGGTCGTCACCCGGTGACGCCCTGGGGTAAGCCGACCAAGGGTGCCCGCACCCGCAACAAGAACAAGGCGTCGCAGAAGCTCATTATCCGCTCGCGCCACGCCAAGAAGAAGGGCCGTTAACACATGGCACGTTCTGTATGGAAAGGCCCCTTCGTTGATGCCTACGTCCTGAAAAAGGCCGAGGCAGCACGCGAGTCGGGCCGCAATGAAGTCATCAAAATCTGGTCGCGTCGTTCGACGATCCTGCCCCAATTCGTGGGTCTGACGTTCGGCGTTTACAATGGTCAAAAACATGTGCCGGTCAACGTGACCGAGGACATGATCGGTCAGAAGTTCGGTGAGTATTCGCCGACCCGTACCTACTACGGGCATGCGGCCGACAAGAAAGCGAAGCGGAAGTAAGTCATGGGCAAGGAAAAAAACCCCCGCCGCGTGGCAGACAACGAAGCAATGGCCAAACTGCGCATGCTTCGCACCAGCCCGCAGAAACTGAACCTGGTTGCGGCGATGATCCGTGGCAAGAAGGTCGACAAGGCTCTGAACGACCTGACCTTTAGCCAAAAGCGGATCGCGCAGGACGTGAAGAAATGCCTTCAGTCCGCCATCGCCAACGCTGAAAACAACCATAACCTGGATGTGGACGAGCTGATCGTGGCCGAGGCCTATGTCGGCAAGAACCTGGTCATGAAGCGCGGTCGCCCGCGTGCCCGTGGTCGGTTTGGCGCCCTGCGCAAGCCGTTCTCGGAACTGACCATCAAGGTGCGTGAAGTTGAGGAGCAAGCCTAATGGGTAACAAAGTCAATCCGATTGGCATGCGCCTTCAGGTGAACCGCACCTGGGACAGCCGCTGGTACGCCAACACCAAGGACTATGGCAATCTTCTGCTCGAAGATATCGCGATCCGCGAATTCATCGAGAAAGAGTGCAAGCAAGCCGGCATCAGCCGTGTGATCATCGAGCGTCCGCACAAGAAGTGCCGCGTCACGATCCACACTGCGCGCCCGGGCGTGATCATCGGCAAAAAAGGCGCCGATATCGAAACCCTGCGCAAGAAGCTGGCCGCAATGACCGACAGCGAACTGCACCTCAACATCGTTGAAGTGCGCAAGCCCGAGCTGGACGCCGCCCTGGTGGGTGACAGCATCGCGCAGCAGCTGGAACGTCGTGTGTCCTTCCGTCGCGCCATGAAGCGTGCCGTGCAGAACGCGATGCGCATGGGCGCCCTGGGTATCCGGGTGAACGTCGCTGGCCGTCTGGGTGGTGCCGAGATCGCACGTACCGAATGGTATCGTGAGGGTCGGGTTCCGCTGCACACGCTGCGTGCCGATATCGATTACGCCCACTCTGAAGCCATGACGCCCTACGGCATCATCGGTATCAAGGTGTGGATCTTCAAGGGTGAGATCATGGAGCACGACCCGTCGGCCCGCGATCGCAAAGCCCAGGAACTCCAGGATGGTCCTGCGCCGCGTGGCGCCGGCGGCCGTCGCTGAGGAGGGTGAAAGATGCTACAACCAAAGCGTACAAAATTCCGCAAGATGCACAAAGGTCGGATCAAGGGCCAAGCCAAAGGCGGTTCTGATCTCAACTTTGGGTCTTTCGGTCTGAAAGCCACCCAGCCCGAGCGCGTCACTGCGCGGCAGATTGAGGCGGCGCGTCGTGCGATGACCCGTCACATGAAGCGTCAGGGTCGTGTCTGGATCCGGATCTTCCCGGATACTCCGGTGACCTCGAAGCCTACCGAAGTTCGGATGGGTAAAGGTAAGGGGTCGGTCGACTTCTGGGCCTGCAAGGTGAAGCCGGGTCGCGTGATGTTCGAGATCGACGGCGTGGCCGAAGATGTGGCGCTCGAAGCGCTGCGTCTGGCGGCGATGAAACTGCCGATCAAGACCCGTGTGGTTCAGCGCGAAGACTGGTAAGTCTTTTCGATACCAAGATAAAAAGCCCCCGTCGCGATTGCGGCGGGGGCTTTTTCTTTGGCGGGTGCTGTGGGATTGAGGCGGTCCGGGGGAGTGTGGTCCGTCAAGTTAAGCGGCCCGTTACAGCGCAAGGCGGAGCTGGCAAGCGGGGCCTGTTCGACGCTGATAGAGCGACTTCGGATGAGGGCGCGCGAGGTGTCGCCCGCCGGAAAGGGGCCGGGGATAAGTTTCAACTTGGGCCAAAAATGGCGGGTCGGTAGGTCGTCGGTATCACGTCGGTAAAGCGACTGTGGTGATTTCCGGGCGGTGGGCGGGTGCCGCCTGGCCCGTCTCAGTTGATCGAAATGTGCAAAAATGCGACAATGCAAGGCCGGGTAGGGTGATCTTGTGTTGGTGGCGCACATTGGGGGGCAGCGAGATGACAGAGACCGCATGGTTCTATGAGCTGAAGGGCGAAAGACGTGGGCCGGTGTCGGAGGCGCAGGTTGAGGCGCTGGTGGATGCCGGGATCATAGATGCCCATACGCGGGTTTGGTCCGAGTTGCTCGACAGCTGGACGCCCGTGTTCAAGACCGATTTGCGCGGTTTTCTGAGCGGGCCCATCGGCGCGCCGCCGCTGGATCAGGGCGGGGCGTCGCCAGAGGTTCAGGAAGAGGGGCGGACTCAGGGGCCGAGCCACAGGCGTGAACCCGGGACGGGGGCGGCACAGGGGGCACCGGGCGCGGCGCAGGATCAAGCGCCACCGCTGAGCGACATGGCGACAGCGGCAATGGGCGAGGTCTGGGAGGCGGAGACGCTGGCGGGCGGCGAAAGCGATGTGGCCTATGTCAAACAGCACTTCATGCGGCTGGAGCCGTCGCGCTATGTGACCTATCTCTTTTTCGTGCCGCAGATCCTTCTGTCGGGGCTGCTGGGCTTTGCCAGCCTCACGGCCGAGACGGTTCTGACGCGGGCGCATTTCTATGATCTCTGGATGAGCGACGGCATGATTGCGGTCACGTCGCTGCTGTTTTTCGGCGGCATGATCGCCTTTCTCACCTTTGTCTATCGCGCGGCGCAGAATGCCGGGGCCTTGACGCGGGGCAGCTTCAAGCCCGCGCCATGGGCTTGCGTCGGGTGGTATTTCGTGCCGGTCCTGAACCTGTGGATGCCGCTGAAGACGATGTTGGCCATCGCGGCGGTCTCGGACAGGTGGCACCGCGCGCCATTCAAGATCTGGCAATGGTGGCTGCTGGTGCTGGGCTCTGCCGTGCTGTCGCTGACGGCGACGCTGATGGTGGAGAGCCGGGTGCATCTCTTTGGGTCGTTCAACGGCACGCTGGTCTTTTTCGCGATCTCGCTTCTGGGGGAGGCGGCGGCGATCGGCTGTGCGATGGAGATGATGAAGGCGGTCAACCGGATGCAGAGCAGGCATCGGGACGAGATACTCGAGACGCGCGGCATCGACTGAGCCAGGGCTGTCGCCTCTGTTGCGCCATTGCGACGGGCCGGATCGCGCCGGGTGCGGGGCTGGATCGGGCGGGGCGGGGCGTTTTGTGCTATACTCCGCCCCTGAGCCAAGAGGGAGATGGAGAGATGTATGCACGGGTCACGCCTTATCAGATGAAGCCCGGGTCGCGGGGGGCGGCCACCAAGAAGCTCGAGACGCTGAAGGAGCGCATCCTTGGGATGAAGGGGATGCACAGCTTTACCAATGTGATGAATGACGACCACGCCGGTTACATCATCGCGCTGGTGGAGAGCCGCGCGCTCTCCGAGGCCAATGCGGAGACGGTCAAATCGCTCTGGGGAGAGTTTGCCGAATATCTGGTCGAGCCGCCGAAGCCGCAGGGCTATGACGTGATTGTGGATTGGCACAAGTAAGCCCAAGTGACTTGGATCGAAGGGGACCGGCGGCAGAGCGCGCCGGTCTCTTTGTGTCTGGTGGGGGGCTGCCCGGGTATCTGCCGGGGGGATCAGGCCCAGCGGTAGTTGAAGCTCACCGAGATGCGGTCGTCTTCGGACATGTTCATCGGCACTTCGTGACGCAGCCAGCTTTCCCACAAGAGCACGTCGCCCACGGCGGGGGTGACATAGATGAACTGACGCAGCTCGTCGCGGGCGGTTTTGCGGCGGGCGGGGGCGGCCATCATCATCGCGTGGCGCGGGTCTTCGAGCTTGAGCGCCGAGGTGCCGCCGGGCATCGAGACATAGGTGGTGCCGCTGATCACCGAATGCGGGTGGATATGCGAGGCATGGCTGCCGCCCTCGGGCAGGATGTTGATCCAGAGATCCTCGAGCTCGAGCGCGCGACCGTCGAGATCGAACTCGAGATCCTCGGCAAAGGCCGCGACATGGGCGTCGAGCGATTTCACCAGATCGGCAAAGATCGGAAAGCGCCAGGGCAGGTCGGTGAGCGAGGCGTAAGAGGTATAGCCCGGATAGCCGTTTTCCTCGCACCAGCCCTGACCGGCCTCGTCATCCTCGGCGATGGCATAGCAGGAGGTCTCCATTTCCTCGGCGTCGATGGCGGGGCCATGGTCCGACAGCGGGGCGTGATAGAGACGGGTGACGAAGAGCGAGGAAATCTGTGCCATGGGGGCCTCCTTGGTTGCCTGCGTCCTAGCGGATTTGGCGGAGGTTGGCGAGGGGGGAGGGCTGATCCAGCCTTTGACAGCAGGCGGATTTGATTTCACGATAGGGGTATAGGTTTAGAGGGTATTCATTTGCTTCAAGACATTTCCGACCTGATTGTTGATTGCGATGATTTCGCAACCGTCGCCAACAGAGCGCAGCAATTCTGCCCCTTTGAGGCCATTGGGATGGTTCGGCAGGAAATCCGGCATTCCAGTTTTCTGTGCTACCTCATGGACCCGTCTCGCCCGCATGGCTTGGGAGAGATAGGGCTGCGCGCCCTCTTGATGGCTTTGGCCAAGGATCAGCCCGCGGAGAAGCTCGATTTTCATTTCCGTGAGCTCGCGCAGGCACGGGTTTGGCGTGAGAGGTTTCACATCGACATCCTGATCGAGATACCGCCGTCCGGCGGTGGCGGCAAAGGATTGGTGGTGGCGGTCGAGCTCAAGGTCGATGCCGCCGAGCGACAGGACCAATTGTCCGATTATACGACACGTTTGGCGAGGCATTACAGCGACCGGAGCTGGAAGCGGGTTCATTGCTTTTTGACACCCGACGGGCGGGCGGGGGGCACCCACGGGGAGATTGAATGGATCAATATCTCCATGGGCGATCTCCTCGCACGGATCGATGCGGGGATCGAGCGGGCCGGAGAGACGGGAGAAGCAAGCCAGCTCTTCAAATCTTATCTGAACATGATGAAGAGGCATAATATCGTGAAAGAAGACAGCGACCCAGAGCTGACACGCGCCGTGCAGGAGGTCTGGAGAAAGCACAAGGAAACGCTTGATTTTCTCATGGAGCATCGACCTGATCCTCTGGCCGAGGTTTGGTCAGAGTTGGGTGCCCGTCAAGAAATGGTCGCAGAAGCACTGAGGAAATGTGCCGACATCGCTGTTGTGCCCGACGATGCGGGTCATCGGATTTACAGGTTTTCCTTCGAGGGCTTGAGGGAGGACTGTCCTAATCTTTTTCGCGGCTCGTCCCGCTGGCTAAGTTCTGGGGCGCAATGTGTGTTTGAGGTCACGCTTCAGCAGGAGGCAGTGGTGGCCAGCCTTGTGGTCGGTCCTGCGGGTGAGCAGCCTGAGTTTCGTGAGGCGCTCATGGCTGTCCTCGATGAGGGGCAAGCTGCTACGGGGAGGACTTACGCTCATTACTGGACCAAGACGATTGCCACTTGGGATGAGATGCTCTTTGTCGAGGACAAGCTCGAGGCTCTCATCTCGGCGTTGAGCACCTATGCCGGCGAGCGGGCGAAAGAGGCCATTACGGCGATCCGGTCCGCCCAGGAGCAGATGGTGAACGCTGATTAGGCCTCCTGCCGAGGGTTTACTCTGCGGCGATGCGCATGGTGGATTGCGCGGATTGTTCTGCGAGGTCGGCGGCGAGGCGGCGGGCGAGGCGCTTTTGTTGGCGCCAGACGGGGACCACGGCGGCGGATTTGGGGGCGCCGCGGTCGGCTTCGAGATCGGGGCAGAGGGCGCGGAGTTCGGCGCGGGCCTGATCGGTCAGCGCGTTCCAGGCGGTTTCGCCGAGCAGCAGGCTCTCGCTCGGGGCGCCTTCGGCGGTGAGGATGGCGTGATCGTCCAGAAGCAGGTGGATATAGCGGAAGCTCTCGCGGGTACCGTCCACGTCGACGCCATCGAGGGCGGTGAGGTGAAGGGCCGCGACGAGGGCGTGGTCGCTGTCGAAGAGCCGGCGGCAGAGCGGTGAGTGGACGAGCATCCGGTGCTGGCGCGAGATCCAGAGATCGGCGCGGGGCAGGCCCTGGCCCAGGGCGCCGGCGCTGATCTTGATGGGGCGGAGCCGGGGGCTCTCGGCGATGTCTTCGGGGGTGATCTGACGCTGGCCGATCCAGCGGATGGCGCGGGGGCCTTGTTCGGTGCTGACCAGATCGCCGATCTGCAGGCTCTCTACCGGGACCGGGCCATCGGGCGTGTCGATGGCGGTGCCGTCGACGAAACAGACCATCAGCGAGATATTGTCAACAATCGCGCCGAGCGAGTCGTTCGGCCCAAGCTCGGTGAAGCGAACCGTGTAGTTGCCGGCGTCGGGGAAGGTCACCGGCAGCGAATATTGCTGCATCGTGTTGGCGGTGGGAAAGAAGCTCTGGGTGGCGATCACATTGCCATTGCTGTCGAGAATGTCGACGCGGAAGCCTTCGCGGCCGGCGTTGGAGTTCGAGGCGGTGCGCAGGGCGGAATCGAAGGTGAGTTCGGTGGTGGTCGGGTAGGGCACCTCGACCACTTGCTGCATCACGGTAACCTGATTGGAGTAGCCGTCCATTTCGGCGACACGGCTGGTGCCGCCGTTGCCGAGATAGGCGCCTTCGTTGTTGGTGGCCTCGATGTCATTGCCGTTCCAGCCGGCGGCGCCATTGTCAAAGCCGCCGTTCGTGATCAAATCTCTGGGGGGCACGGGGTCTCTCCTAATACGTTATCTATACTCATGATCTAAAATTATGCGCGCCGCGGGGGGGGGCGGTCGGGGGTAGGCTAGTCCGGGAATGGTTCAAAACTATGGCAAGCCCCGGGAGAAATCCGGAGCTTGCGGTGGGTTTGTGCGAGCGGTGTTATTCGGCGGCGATGTCTGTGAGGGCTTGGCCCGTGGTTTCGGCAGGAGGGGCTGCTGCGAGATCGGCGGCGAGGCGGCGGGCGAGGCGTTTTTGTTGGCGCGAGATCGGGATGACGGCGGCGGATTTGGGGGCGCTGCGGTCGGTGTCGAGATCGGGGCAGAGGGCGCGGAGTTCGGCGCGGGCCACGTCGGTGAGCGCGTCCCAGGTGGGGTCGTCGAGCAGCAGGCTCTCGCTCGGGGCGCCTTCCGCGGTGAGGATGGCGTGATCGTCCAGAAGCAGGTGCAGGTAGCGGATGCTCTCGCGGCTGTCATCGACCTCGACGCCATCGAGGACGGTCAGGTGATGGGCCGAGACGAGGGCGTGGTCGGCGTCGAAGAGCTTGCGGCAGAGCGGGGTTTGGATGAGCATCCGGTGCTCGGGTGACACCCACAGATCGGCGCGGGGCAGGTCTTGGCCGAGGGCGCCGGCGCTGATCTTGACGGGGCGCAGCTGGGGATTGGCGGCGAGGTCGTCGGGGGTGATCTGGTGCGCGTCGATCCAGCGGATGGGGCGGGGGCCGTGTTGAGTGCTGACCAGATCGCCGATCTGCAGGCTCTCGATCGGGGCGGGGCCGTCGGGCGTGTCGATGGCGGTGCCTTCGACGACACCGACCAGCAGCGAGATATCCTCCTCCAGCACGGCCACGTTCGGCGCGAGCTCGGTCAGGCGCAGGGTGTAGCTGCCGGCCTCGGGGAAGGTCACGGGCATCGCATAGGCCTGATAGGTGTTGGAGGGGGGGAAACTCTGGCTGGCGATCCCATGGCCCGCGCGGTCGAGAATATCGACGCGAAAGCCTTGGCTGTCGGCCGTGGCGTTGGGTTTGGGGCGCAGAAGGGAATCGAAAGTGAGCGCGGTGGTGGTGGCCTCGGGCAGGTCGATCACCTGTTGCATCACGGTGATCTGATTGCCGGCATCGTCGGTTTCGACGACGCGGTCGGCGCGACCGTTGCCGGGATAAAGGTTTTGAGAAATTCGGGCGTCGACATCGGCTCCGGTCCAACCGGTCGCGGGATCGTCGAAACCACCGCTCGTCATAACATCTCTGGGGGCCACGGCCTCACTCCAATACACATGTTTACTCATACACACAGGCAGGCGGGCGGGCCCCGGTGGGGGTCTTTGGCCTGCTTGGGATCAAGGTTAACGGCAGAATCGTTCAAAATTAAGGCAAAGCCCGCGGCGGGCCATAATGTTGCCATAGTTGTCGCCCGGGGATTGCGGCGGGGCAGGCGGTCTGGCAGAAGAGGCAGGCGCGGTTTGGCCTTTATTTTCCGTGCTGCGCGCTTGGGGGTTGCTTTATCCCCGAACTGGGTCTAAACGGCCCCTTCATTCACCTACTCCACCGGAATCAGGGTGACGCGATAATCGCGGCCCCCCGGTGATGTTGAAAGGAACATGGCTATGAACGCCACCGAACTGCGTGATAAAACGCCTGATCAGCTCAAGGAAGAGCTGGTCAACCTCAAGAAAGAGCAATTCAACCTGCGCTTTCAGGCCGCGACCGGTCAGCTGGAGAACCCGGCCCGTCTGCGTCAGGCCCGTCGTGCCGCCGCGCGCGTCAAGACCATTCTGAACGAAAAAGCCCAAGCGGCCGCCGAGTAAGGAGCGAGAGACATGCCCAAACGTATCCTTCAAGGTCGCGTGACCAGCGATGCAAACGCCCAAACCGTCACGGTTTCGGTCGAACGTCGTTTCAAGCACCCCGTGCTGCAGAAAACCATCCGTAAGTCCAAGAAATACCGGGCTCACGATGAAAACAACGCTTTCAAAGTCGGCGATACCGTCCGCATCATCGAATGCGCGCCGAAATCGAAAACGAAACGTTGGGAGGTTCTGGAGGCGTAAGCCCCCGGAGCCTTTCGGCTTAACGAAACCCTGGGGCCAATGACGCTTAGCGGTCCCAAAGGTCGGGAGACACCAAATGATCCAGATGCAGACCAATCTGGATGTCGCTGACAACTCCGGCGCTCGCCGGGTGCAGTGCATCAAGGTTCTGGGTGGTTCCAAGCGTAAATACGCATCCGTTGGCGACATCATCGTCGTCTCGGTCAAGGAAGCCATCCCGCGCGGTCGCGTGAAAAAGGGCGACGTCCGTAAGGCCGTCGTCGTGCGCACCGCCAAAGAGGTTCGTCGTGAAGACGGCACCGCCATCCGTTTTGACCGCAACGCCGCCGTGATCCTGAACAACGCAGGTGAGCCGGTCGGTACGCGTATCTTTGGCCCGGTGGTTCGTGAACTTCGCGCGAAGAACTTCATGAAGATCATCTCGCTCGCCCCGGAGGTGCTGTGATATGGCTGCTAAACTGAAAAAAGGCGACAAGGTCGTCGTCCTGTCCGGCAAGGACAAGGGCAAGGAAGGCACGATCACTTCGGTTGACCCCAAGTCGGGCAAAGCCGTGGTCGAAGGCGTGAACATGGCGATCCGCCACACCCGCCAGAGCCAGACCAGCCAGGGCGGCCGTCTGCCCAAGGCGATGCCGATCGATCTGAGCAACCTCGCGTTCCTCGACGCCAACGGCAAACCGACCCGCGTGGGTTTCAAAACCGAAGGCGACAAGAAAGTGCGCTTTGCCAAGACCACGGGGGACGTGATCGATGCTTGATACCGCAACCTACACCCCGCGTCTGAAGACCCAGTTCAAGGAGGCGATCCGCCCCGCCTTGAAAGAGGAATTCGGCTATAAGAACGACATGCAGATCCCGCGTCTGGAAAAGATCGTTCTGAACATCGGCTGTGGCCGCGAAGCGGTCAAAGACAGCAAGAAGGCCAAATCGGCGGTCGAAGATCTGACCACCATTGCCGGCCAGCGCGCTGTGATGACCATCGCCAAGAACTCGATCGCGGGCTTCCGTGTTCGTGACGGCATGCCGATGGGCGCCAAGGTCACCCTGCGTGGCGACCGCATGTATGACTTCCTCGATCGTCTGATCACTGTGGCCATGCCCCGTATCCGCGACTTCCGCGGCGTATCGGGCAAGAGCTTTGACGGCCGTGGCAACTATGCCATGGGCATCAAAGAGCACATCATCTTCCCCGAGATCAACTTCGACAAGATCGATGAATCCTGGGGTATGGACATCGTCATCGCAACCACGGCTCAGACCGACGCCGAAGCAAAGGCACTGTTGAAGCACTTCAACATGCCCTTCAACAGCTGACGCCGCGGGAGGATTTGAATAATGGCTAAAAAAGCAATGATCGAACGCGAAAAGAAGCGCCAAAAGCTGGTGGAGAAATACGCCACCAAGCGCGCCGCGTTGAAAGAGATCGTCAACGACGAGAGCAAGCCGATGGAAGAGCGTTTCCGCGCCTCCCTGAAGCTGGCCAAACTGCCGCGCAACAGCTCGGCAACCCGGCTGCACAACCGCTGCCAGCTCACCGGGCGTCCGCACGCCTACTATCGCAAACTGAAGATCAGCCGGATTGCGCTGCGCGAGCTTGGCTCGTCGGGTCAGCTGCCCGGCATGGTCAAGTCGAGCTGGTAAGGAGGGCACGATATGAATGATCCTATCGGCGATATGCTCACCCGTATCCGCAACGCGGGTATGCGTGGCAAGTCCACCGTCATGGTCCCGGCCTCGAAAATGCGCGTGCGCGTTCTCGATGTGCTGGCAGGCGAAGGCTACATCCGTGGCTATGAAGAGATGACCGGTGCCAATGGCCACCCGGCGATCGAAATCAGCCTGAAATACTTCGAAGGCACCCCTGCCATTCGCGAAATGAAGCGGGTCTCCAAGCCCGGTCGTCGCGTCTACATGGGCGTCAAGGACATCCCGACGGTCCGTCAGGGCCTGGGTGTGTCGATTGTCTCCACCCCCAAAGGTGTGATGTCGGATGCAAATGCACGCGCGGCCAATGTCGGTGGCGAAGTGCTCTGCACCGTATTCTGAGGAGGCCTGAACCATGTCTCGTATCGGAAAACAGCCCGTAGCCCTTCCCGATGGCGTCACTGCCACCGTGTCGGGTCAGACCCTCGAAGTGAAAGGCCCGAAAGGCGTCAAGACCTTCACCGCGACCGACGATGTTACCCTTGAGGTGACCGATGGTCAGGTGACCGTGACGCCCCGTGGCAAGTCCAAGCGCGCCCGTCAGCAGTGGGGCATGACCCGCACTGTGGTTTCGAACCTCGTGTTCGGCGCCAAGGACACGTTCAAGAAAGAGCTGGAAATCCGCGGTGTGGGTTACCGGGCTCAGCTTCAGGGCAATGTTCTGAAACTGAACCTCGGCCTCAGCCATGATGTCGATTTCCCCATTCCGGAAGGTGTGACTGTTACCGCGCCCAAGCCGACCGAACTGGTCGTCGAAGGCACGGACAAGCAGCTCGTCGGTCAGGTCGCGGCCAATATCCGCGACTGGCGTCGTCCCGAGCCCTACAAGGGCAAAGGCATTCGCTACAAAGACGAGTACATCTTCCAGAAGGAAGGCAAGAAGAAGTAAGGGACGCGAAAAAGATGGCAAACAGCAAGAGAACTCTGTTTCTGAAACGCCGCCTGCGCGTTCGGAACAAACTTCGCAAGGTCAACGCCGGGCGTCCGCGCCTGAGCGTGCACCGTTCGAACAAGAACATCAGCGTGCAGCTGATCGACGATGTGAACGGCGTGACGCTGGCTTCGGCCTCGTCGATGGAAAAAGATCTGGGCGTTGTCGGCAAGAACAACATCGAGGCCGCCACCAAGGTGGGTGCCGCGATTGCCGAGCGCGCGAAGAAAGCCGGTGTGGTCGAAGCCTATTTCGACCGTGGCGGTTTCCTCTTTCACGGCAAGGTGAAGGCTCTGGCCGACGCTGCGCGTGAAGGTGGTCTGAAGATCTAAAGGTGCAGGCGGCCTTTCGGGGCCGCCTCGATGATCCGGAGGCGGGACCTTGTGTTCCGCCTACCTGGATTGAGTGATTGGCACGATTGGCCGTGCCGCTTGGAAAGGACGCCAGATGGCAAGAGAAGATAACCGTCGGGACCGCCGCGATCGCGACGAGACCCCGGAATTCGCAGATCGCCTGGTCGCGATCAACCGCGTCAGCAAAACCGTTAAAGGTGGTAAGCGCTTCGGCTTTGCCGCTCTGGTCGTTGTTGGCGATCAAAAAGGCCGCGTCGGCTTTGGCAAGGGTAAGGCCAAGGAGGTCCCCGAGGCCATCCGTAAAGCCACCGAGCAAGCCAAGCGTCAAATGATCCGCGTGCCGCTGCGCGAGGGCCGGACGCTGCACCACGATGTCAAGGGCCGTCACGGCGCTGGCAAGGTGGTCATGCGCACCGCACCGCAAGGTACCGGTATCATCGCCGGTGGTCCGATGCGTGCCGTGTTCGAGATGCTGGGTGTGCAGGACGTGGTCGCCAAGTCGATCGGGTCGCAAAACCCCTATAACATGATCCGCGCAACGCTGAACGGTCTGACGCAAGAATCGAGCCCCCGTATGGTGGCCCAGCGTCGTGGCAAGAAAGTCGCCGACATCCTGCGCAAGGAAGATGCCCCCAAGGTCAGCGGTGAGCAGGCCCCCGTGGTAGAGGAGGCCTAAACCATGGCTAAAACCATCGTCGTCAAGCAGATCGGCAGCCCGATCCGCCGCCCCGCCAAACAGCGTCAGACGCTGATCGGCCTGGGCCTCAACAAGATGCACAAGACCCGCGAGCTGGAAGACACCCCGTCGATCCGCGGCATGGTCCGGAAGATCCCGCATCTCGTCGAGATCGTCGAAGAAAAAGGCTAAGCTCTGCGCCTTGCAGATTAGTCAGACACCCCGGCTCGCAATGGCCGGGGTGTTTTCATATGCGGGGCGTGGGAGTGTCCAGGGCCGGTGTGTCGGGGGGCGAGGGCAGGGGGCGGCGGTGAGGCGCCTCAGATGCCCTTGCAATGGCTCTGCCTTGGGTCTATACGCCCGCGGGTGGCCTTTGGGCCGCGACTCGATCAAACCAAGAAACGCCGTGGTTGGCCCCATCACGCTTCGGGGGCCACATCCGGCAAAGGAGAAGCGACATGAAACTCAATGAACTGCGCGACAATCCTGGCGCAACCAAACGCAAAAAACGCGTTGGCCGTGGTCCCGGCTCTGGCATGGGTAAAACCGCCGGTCGCGGTATCAAAGGTCAGAAGTCCCGTTCGGGTGTGGCGATTGCCGGCTACGAGGGTGGCCAAATGCCGCTCTACCAACGTCTGCCGAAGCGCGGCTTTAACAAGCCGAACCGCAAGGCCTATGCCGTTGTGAACCTGGGTCTCATCCAGAAATTCGTCGATGCCAAGAAACTCGACGCGAAAAAAGCCATCACCGAAGATGCGCTGATCGAGAGCGGCCTCGTGCGTCGCAAGCTCGACGGCATCCGCGTTCTGGCGAAGGGCGACGTGACTGCCAAGCTCAACATCGAAGTGACCGGCGCCTCCAAGGCGGCCGTGGACGCGGTGGAAAAAGCGGGTGGCTCGCTCAAGGTCTCCGCAGCAGCTGTGCAGGCGGCCGAATAAGAGGTTGTGGGCGCCGCTCGTGGCGCTTACATACCTTTTCAAGTTTTCCAACTGACGCCGCCTGAGCCGGAAAACGGCTCTGGCGGCGTCTGCATATGAAAGAGACGCCTGAATGGTATCCGCAGCAGAACAAATGGCGGCCAACACCAGCTGGTCCGCATTCGGCAAGGCAACCGATCTTCGCAAACGTATCTTCTTCACGCTTGGGCTGTTGATCATCTATCGGCTTGGCACCTGGGTGCCGGTGCCGGGAATCGATGGGGCAGAGCTTCGGGAATTCATGGAAGGTGCAGCGGCCAGCATCGGCGGCATGCTGAGCATGTTCACCGGCGGCGCGCTCGGCCGGATGGGGATTTTTGCCCTCGGCATCATGCCCTATATCAGCGCCTCGATCATCGTGCAGCTCATGACGGCCATGGTGCCGGCGCTTGAGCAGCTCAAGAAAGAGGGCGAGCAGGGCCGCAAGAAGATCAACCAGTACACCCGCTATGGCACGGTGGCGCTGGCGACCTTGCAGAGCTATGGCCTCGCGGTCAGCCTGCAGTCGGGCGGTCTGGCAAGCGATCCGGGCATGTTCTTTATCGCGTCTTGCATGATCACGCTGGTGGGCGGCACGATGTTCCTGATGTGGATCGGCGAGCAGATCACCGCACGCGGCATCGGCAACGGCATCTCGCTCATCATCTTTGTCGGCATCATCGCCGAGCTTCCCGCCGCGCTGGCGCAGTTCTTTGCCAGTGGCCGGTCGGGCGCGATGAGCCCCGCGGTGATCGTGGGTGTCATGCTCATGGTGGTGGTGACCATCGCCTTTGTGGTGTTCATGGAGCGCGCGCTGCGCAAGATCCACATTCAATATCCGCGCCGTCAGGTGGGGATGAAAGTCTATGACGGCGGCAGCTCGCACCTGCCGGTCAAGGTCAACCCGGCGGGCGTGATCCCGGCGATCTTTGCCAGCTCGCTGCTGCTGCTGCCGGTGACCATCAGCACGTTTTCGGGCAATCAGACGAGCCCGGTGATGTCGACGATCCTCGCCTATTTCGGGCCGGGGCAGCCGCTCTACCTCATCTTCTTCGCGCTGATGATCGTCTTCTTTGCGTATTTCTATACCTATAACGTGGCCTTCAAGACCGATGACGTGGCGGACAATCTGAAGAATCAGAACGGGTTCGTGCCCGGTATCCGTCCCGGCAAGAAGACCGCGGAGTATCTCGAGTATGTTGTGACGCGTATCCTGGTGCTTGGGTCCGCCTACCTTGCGGCAGTTTGTCTCCTTCCGGAGATTCTGCGTTCACAGCTCGCCATTCCGTTCTATTTTGGCGGCACGTCGGTTCTGATCGTGGTGTCCGTCACTATGGATACGATCCAGCAGGTGCAGTCGCATCTTCTGGCCCACCAGTATGAGGGGCTGATTGAAAAATCGCAGTTGAGCGGTAAGGGAAAGCGTCGCTCGCGTAGAAAAGGGACACAACGTCGATGAATATTATCCTTCTCGGACCGCCGGGTGCCGGCAAAGGCACTCAAGCGCAACTCCTCGTGCAAGAGCGCGACATGATCCAGCTGTCGACCGGCGACATGCTGCGCGAGGCCAAGGACAGCGGCACCGAGATGGGTAAGATCGTCGCCGATGTGATGGCGCGGGGCGAGCTCGTCACCGACGAGATCGTCATCGGCCTGATCCGCGAAAAGCTCGACGGGGACCGCAAGGGCGGGTTCATCTTCGACGGGTTCCCGCGCACGCTGGCCCAGGCCGATGCGCTGGCGGGTCTGCTGGCCGAGAAGGGTGAGAGCCTTGATGCGGTGATCGAGATGCAGGTGGATGACGAGACGCTGGTCAAGCGGATCGTCAACCGCGCCGAAGAGGCCCGGGCCGCAGGCAAGCCGGTGCGCGCCGATGACAACGCCGACAGCGTGCGCATCCGGCTCATGGAATATTACAAGAAGACTGCGCCGCTCATTGGCTATTACCACGCCAAGGGGCAGCTCAAATCGGTGGACGGCCTGGGCGCCATCGACGAGGTGCGCGGCGCGATCGGCTCGCTGCTGGGCTAACCGGCGCGCGGCGAGATCAAGAGATCGAGACATGGCAGGCACCCGAAGCGCGCGCTTCGGGTGTTTTGCGTTTTTGGGGGGCGGCTATTTTCTGGTGGGGCTGGACCGGTGGGGCAGGGGCGTGGTGTTCTGCTCGCAGGGGTCACCTTATCCGGTGGGATAGTGCCTATGGATTTTATGGGAACGGCGGTATAGCGTCTTTCGAAATTCGTTTCGATACACATGATGTTCAGCAAAAGGGATAGGACAAATGAAACGTTCTTTGCTCGTGATGTGTGTGTTGCTCGCAGGGTGCGCGGAAACTTCAGTTACTCCGATTTCGAAGAATAGCTTTTTACTAGACGTCAGCGCCGAGCCGGTTTGTGGCAGCACCGGCGCGTCTAAAGTCGCCGGAAAGATGGCGGCGATAGAAACTCTGCGTGCCGGCTATGACGGGTTTCTGATCCAAGGTGCAGGCATGCAAAACAATACGCAGGTCATTCAGACCGCCCCGACCGGCGCCTATACCAGCAGTACCTACACTGGGTATGGGAACACGATGACGGGTCACTCCACCACGACCTACACTGGCGGCGGGCCGATGATTTTGGGAAGCTATGATCAACGTCTTGTGGTGCGGATGGTCAAGCGGAACGAGCAGCTGTTCAAACAGGCTGTAGATGCGCGGCAATATCTGGGCGCGGATTGGCAGGAACTGGTGAAGTCGGGCATCAACACATGCACCTAAAGAGCCTTCTTTCTGTTTGCGGGGTTGTCGCCCTTGGTTTTGCCTCGCCCACAGCGGCGGGGATGATGGTCGACAACCCCGGGTTTTGCGATGCCAGTGATGGCGAGCAGGAGCTGGCGGATATGGTGACGCTCGAACCGGAGGGGATCTTCAGCCATGGGCTGCGCTGTGTCTGGGTCGGGGCGCCGCAGAGCTATCGGCCGGGGCGGGTGGTGCGCCATCTTGAGGCCGAGTGCGATGACGGGGCGCGGCAATGGCGGGTCGGGTTCAATGTCACGGTCAATGAACGGTCGCGGGTCAATGTGGTGAGCCGCGAGAGCACCGGCCTGCCGGAGTATTATTTCGACTGTGACAGCTGGGGCTGGAAGGGCTGGGACGCGCAGTCAAACACTGGTAGAGACCGGTAAGAGCTGCTGTCGCATAATCGTCCGGCGGGGCAGAGGACCGCGCAGATCGGCCTTGGGCGGCTATAGCTCTTGACGCCCCTGACAAATCCCCCTAACCAGCCCTATCTCTCATGAGATGCTGATTCTGACCGGGTCGCCCCCGAGACGGATCGACCACCTTAGATCAGCTGCGGCCCGATGCGTCCTGCTTCGGGCCTGTGTTGTGAAAAAAGGGTCTGGTACTACGGACCCGCAACGAAAAGGAAAGTGACACGTGGCACGTATCGCCGGCGTAAACATCCCGACCCATAAACGGGTCCCGATCGCCCTGACTTATATCACCGGTATTGGCAACACTTCGGCCAAAGCCATCTGCGAAGCGGTCGGCATCGACCTGACCCGTCGCGTCAACGAACTCTCGGATGCCGAAGTTCTGGCCGTTCGCGAACATATCGACGCCAACTACATGGTGGAAGGCGACCTGCGCCGTGAAACGCAGATGAACGTCAAGCGCCTGATGGACCTCGGCTGCTATCGCGGCCTGCGCCACCGCCGGAACCTGCCGGTTCGCGGTCAGCGTACCCACACCAACGCTCGTACCCGCAAAGGCCCCGCAAAGGCCATTGCCGGTAAGAAGAAATAAGGGAGGGCTTGATCAATGGCACGTGATACTCGTCGCGGGAAGCGCAAGGTTTCCAAGAATATCGCCACTGGTGTGGCGCATGTGAACAGCTCGTTCAACAACACCAAGATCCTGATCTCGGACGTGCAAGGCAATGCGATCGCTTGGTCGTCGGCCGGCACCATGGGTTTCAAAGGTTCGCGGAAGTCGACCCCCTATGCCGCACAGATGGCCGCAGAAGACGCGGGCAAGAAGGCACAGGAACATGGCATGAAGACCCTCGAGGTCGAAGTGCAGGGTCCGGGTTCGGGCCGTGAGAGCGCGCTGCGCGCCCTGGCCGCTGTCGGTTTCAACATCACGTCGATCCGTGACGTGACGCCGATCGCCCACAATGGCTGCCGCCCGCCGAAGCGCCGCCGGGTCTAACTATTTATTCTGGGCTGGGGCCGCGTGTTTTCGCACGGCCCCAGTCCGTCATTTTGAAACCTCGGGCGTTTCCGGCCTTTGGACATGGGGCCGGGAACAGGAATGGAGGGACGCATGATCCATAAGAATTGGGCAGAACTGATCAAGCCGACACAGCTCGACGTCAAGCCGGGCAATGACCCGCTGCGTCAGGCGACTGTTGTGGCGGAACCGCTGGAGCGGGGCTTTGGCCTGACGCTGGGCAACGCGCTGCGCCGCGTTCTCCTGTCGTCGCTGCAAGGTGCCGCCATCACCAGCGTTCAGATCGACAATGTTCTGCATGAGTTTTCCAGCGTTGCCGGTGTCCGCGAAGACGTCACCGACATCGTGCTGAACCTCAAGGGCGTTGCCCTGCGCATGGATGTCGAAGGCCCCAAGCGCCTGTCGATCTCGGCCAAAGGGCCGGGCGTCGTCACCGCCGCCGACATCTCGGAAACCGCTGGCATCGAAGTGCTGAACCGCGACCATGTGATCTGCCACCTCGACGAGGGTGCCGATCTCTATGTCGAACTGACGGTCAACACCGGCAAAGGCTATGTCGCGGCTGACAAGAACAAGCCCGAGGACGCGCCGATCGGCATGATCCCGGTCGATGCGATCTACAGCCCCGTGCGCCGTGTCAGCTATGACGTGCAACCGACCCGTGAAGGTCAGGTTCTCGACTATGACAAGCTCACCATGAAGATCGAAACCGATGGCTCGATCACGCCGGATGATGCCGTGGCCTTTGCTGCGCGTATCCTGCAGGATCAGCTGTCGATCTTCGTGAACTTCGACGAGCCCGAGGCCGCTGGCCGTCAGGACGAGGATGATGGTCTCGAGTTCAACCCGCTGCTTCTCAAGAAAGTGGACGAGCTGGAACTGTCGGTGCGCTCGGCCAACTGCCTGAAGAACGACAACATCGTCTATATCGGGGATCTGATCCAGAAAACCGAAGCAGAGATGCTGCGCACGCCGAACTTTGGCCGCAAGTCGCTCAACGAGATCAAGGAAGTGCTCTCGGGCATGGGTCTGCATCTCGGCATGGATGTCGAGGACTGGCCGCCCGACAACATCGAAGATCTGGCGAAGAAGTTCGAAGACGCCTTTTAAGAATTCGGCTGCGCCTTCGGGCGCAGTCGCATACCCCGGGCAATCCCGCCCCCAGGAGAGCGGCTGACACGCATCAGACCGCCGGACAAAGCAAAAACAGAAGGACTTAAACCATGCGTCACGCAAGAGGTTACCGCCGCCTGAACCGCACCCATGAACACCGCAAGGCGCTGTTCGCGAACATGGCAGGCTCGCTCATCGAACATGAGCAAATCAAGACCACGCTGCCCAAGGCCAAAGAACTGCGCCGCATCGTGGAAAAGCTGATCACGCTCGGCAAGCGTGGCGATCTGCACGCCCGTCGTCAGGCCGCCGCTCAGCTCAAGCAAGACCAGTATGTCGCGAAGCTTTTCGACGTGCTCGGCCCCCGCTACAAAGAGCGTCAGGGCGGCTATGTGCGCGTTCTGAAAGCTGGCTTCCGCTATGGCGACATGGCGCCGATGGCGATCATCGAATTCGTCGAGCGTGACGTCGATGCCAAAGGCGCAGGCGACAAAGCCCGCGTTGCCGCCGAAGACGTGGCTCTGGCCGACGACTAAGACATTCGACCTCCTTGAGGTCAGGGAAAGCCGCCGGAGAGATCCGGCGGCTTTTTCGTGTCTCGGGGGCAGGGATCAATCAGCGTCGAGTTCGGCTTTGATGATCTCTTCGATCTTTTCGATCGGGTGGTTGGTCAGGTTCTTGGGGATGTCGGCGACTAGTTTGTTGAGCACTTCCTGGTGCATTTCCTGACGCAACACGCCCAAAACCTGCGGCGCGGCGGCGATCACCAGATGATCGAAGGCGCCTTTATGGGCCTCTTTGTAGAGAATATCCGACAGGTCCTTGGCAAAGCGTTCCTTGGCCAGTTCGTGCCAGTCGGTGTCATCCAGCGCCGAGCGCTGGCCGACGCCGGTGTCCCGCATCCGGCCCGGGCGGTTGGCGGATTGTTCGATGTCCGACGGGTTCTCTTGATGCTCTTCGTCGGTCACTTCGAAATGCGGGTTCTCGTGATCGGTCAGGTTGCGGATAAAGAGCGCCTTTTCGCTGTCGGTGACCACGACCATCGTGTTGTTTTTCAGTCTCGCCATGTGCTTAGCCCTCTTTCTTGTCGTTGCCGGTGCCGTGGTGACCGCCGAGCCCGCCTTGGCCCTTTTCGTCGGATTTGGTGACGCGGGTGGCGCCGGGGCGGTCGTCGGTCGCCTGTTTGAGAAGGTCGCGGGTGCCGACCTTGCGTTCGAGATTGCCATCGGCGCGGCCCTGTTGGCCGGGGGTCTTGGCGTCGTCGGTATAGGCCTCCGTTTCGCGGCGGCCATCTTTGGATCTTGCACGTTCTGCCATGGGGTACCTTCCTTTCTTCTGCTCTCTCAACGCGGCAGGAGAGGGGGCGGTTCCGGCGCGGCGGCTTGCATTCGCGCGGCTCGGCGACATATGACTGAGACCAGTTCATCAGTGAGGGACGATGCCCCAGATGCGATATCTTCTTGCCGGATTGTGTTTTGCCATGTTGCCCCCCGCTGGCGCGGCGCTGGCCCAGGATCAGATGCAGGTGCCGCAGAGCCCGGCCGAGATCAGCCTCGGCTTTGTGCCGGTGGTCAAATCGGCGGCCCCCGCCGTGGTCAATATCTATGCCCGCCGGGTGGTCGAGACGCGCAGCAATCCGTTCATGGATGATCCGTTCTTTGGCCGGATGTTTCGCGATTTCGGGCAGAGCCGGCCACGGGTGCAGAACTCGCTCGGCTCCGGGGTGATCCTGTCGGCGGATGGGATCGTGGTGTCCAACCATCATGTGGTCGGCGGGTCGACGGATATTCGCGTGGTTCTCAATGACCGGCGGGAATATAGCGCGCATGTTCTGCTGGCGGATGAGGATAGCGATCTGGCGGTGCTGCAGCTTGACGGCGCAGAGGACCTGCCGGCGTTGGAGCTGCGCGAGAGCGGCACGGTCGAGGTCGGCGAATTGGTGCTGGCCATCGGCAACCCGTTTGGCGTGGGTCAGACGGTGAGCAGCGGCATCGTGTCGGGGCTGGCGCGGTCGGGGCTGGCCACTGGCAATGGCCGGGGGCTGTTTATCCAGACCGATGCGCCGATCAACCCGGGCAATTCCGGCGGGGCGCTGGTCGATGTGGCGGGGCGGCTCATCGGGATCAACACGTCGATCCTGTCGCGGTCGGGTGGGTCGAACGGCATTGGCTTTGCGATCCCGGCGGATATGGTGGCGCAGTTCGTGGCGCAGGCCCGGTCGGGCGAAGAGCGGTTCGAGCGGCCCTGGATGGGGGCGACCGGGCAGCCGGTGTCGCAGGATATGGCCGAGGCGCTCGGGCTTGACGGGCCCTATGGCGTGGCGCTGACCGAGCTGCACCCGGCGAGCCCCTTGGCCGAAGCGGGCTATGGGGTGGGGGATGTGATTCTCACCGTGGATGGCACGCCGGTCTTTACGCCCGAGGAAATCCTCTATCACCTGGCGGTGGCGGGGGCCGGGGCCAGGGTGGTCATCGAGGGGATGGTTGAGGGCGAGATGTCGCAAACCGAGGTCACTTTGGTCAAGGCGCCGGATGTGCCGCCGCGCGCGCCGCTGACGACCTCGGAGGCGACAGTTCTGCCCGGCATGGCGCTGTCGACGATCAACCCGGCGGTGCAGGCCGAGTTTGGCCTGCCGATGGGGATCGAGGGGGTGATCATCGAGGACCCCGGCCCGCTGGGCGCGCGGCTCGGGGTGCGGCCGGGCGATATTCTGCGGGCGGTGAATGACATGCGGGTCAGCACCGGGGCCGAGGCCGAAGAGGCGCTGGCCCGGGCGAGCCGTCGGCTCAACCTCGATATTCTGCGTGGCGGGCGGCGTGTCGTCCTGCGCTTCAGGCTCTGAGCGGATGGCGGATCTCTTTGACAGCACAGCGGGGCAGGCCCCTGCAGGCAAGCCGGGGCCGAGGCCGCTGGCCGATCTGATGCGGCCACAGTCTCTGGGCGAGGTGATCGGGCAGGAGCAGGTGCTCGGCCCCGAGGCACCGCTTGGGGTGATGCTGGAGAACGGCAGTCTCGGCTCGCTCATCCTCTGGGGGCCGCCGGGGGTGGGCAAGACCACCATCGCGCGGCTCCTGGCGGCGGAGACCGATCTTCATTTCGTGCAGATCAGCGCGATTTTCACCGGCGTGCCGGAGCTGCGCAAAGTGTTCGAAGAGGCGCGGATGCGCCATGGCAACGGGCGCGGGACGCTGTTGTTCGTCGATGAGATCCACAGGTTCAACAAGGCCCAGCAGGATGGGTTTCTGCCGCATATGGAGGATGGCACGATCCTTCTGGTGGGGGCGACGACCGAGAACCCGAGCTTTGAGTTGAACGCCGCTTTGCTCAGCCGGGCGCAGGTGCTGGTGCTCGAGCGGTTGGCGAACCGCGATCTCGAACGGCTGGTGCAGCGGGCCGAGAAGATGATGGACCGGGCGCTGCCGCTCACCGGGGAGGCGCGCGAGGTGCTGCTGGACATGGCCGATGGCGATGGCCGGGCGCTGTTGAACCTGGTGGAGCAGGTCATGGCGTGGAAGAGCGCGCAAAAGCTCGACCCGGAGGCGCTGTCGAAACGGTTGATGAAACGCGCCAGCGTCTATGACAAGAACGGTGAGGAGCATTACAACCTCATCTCGGCGCTGCATAAATCGGTGCGGGGCTCGGACCCGGATGCGGCGCTTTACTGGTTTGCGCGGATGCTCAAGGGGGGCGAGGACCCGCGGTATCTGGCGCGGCGGATCACCCGGATGGCGGTCGAGGACATCGGGCTTGCCGATCCGCAGGCGCAGGCGCAGTGTTTGCAGGCTTGGGAGACCTATGAGCGGCTCGGCAGTCCCGAGGGGGAATTGGCGCTGGCGCAGGCCTTGGTCTATCTGGCGCTCGCGCCGAAATCCAACGCCGCCTATGTCGCTTATAAGACAGCCATGCGCGAGGCGGGGCGCACCGGGAGCCTGCCGCCGCCGAAACATATCCGCAATGCGCCGACCAAGCTCATGAAAGAGCAGGGCTATGGCGCGGGCTATGCCTATGACCATGATGCGGAGGACGGGTTTTCGGGGCAGAACTATTTCCCCGAGGACATGCCCCGGATGGCCGCCTATTTCCCCGTCGAGCGGGGATTTGAGCGGGAGCTGCGCAAGCGGTTGGATTTCTTCGCGAAATTGCGGGCGAAACGCGGCTAGGGCCGGAAGCCGCCAGAGAGAATCGCAGTGAGGTGGCGCTAACAGCACCGGGCGGGGGCGTGGGGCCTCGGTCCGGGGTTCGGCGTCGCGCGCAGGCGCGTGCTGACGCTCAGAGACGTGTTCTGGCGCAAAATCGCCCCATAATGTGATCGAAACCTTCCATAAATCCTCTGGCGGTACGGCAGGTTTCGTGTTTTGTTATCAATATGTCGCTTTCAAGCCGCCACATAGGCCATGTTGCACGAAACTCTATGCTTGGGGACCAATCCGAACCCGGTTGGTCACTGCGACAGCATCATAAAAAAATATAAGCTCAGGGAGAGACCATGAAAAATTCCGAGACTGACATGCTGATGAAGCGTCTAGCGGAGGAGGCTCGCCAGGGCCGGATTTCGCGCCGCTCGTTCATGCATTATTCGATGGCGGCCGGGATGACCGCCTCGGCTGCGACAGGGCTCTGGACCGGATCGGCGCAGGCGGCCCCCAAGCGGGGCGGCACGCTGCGCGTGGCCCAGCATGATGGCAACACGTCGGATCAGCACGATCCCGGCCAGTACCAGTCGAACTTTGAGATCGGCTTTGGCCATACGGTGCGCGCCTATCTGACGATGATCAATCCCGATGGGACGCTTGGCCCGGATGTGGCCAAGGAATGGTCGGCCTCGCCCGATGCGACCGAATGGACCTTTGTGATCAACGAAAAAGCCACCTTCCACAATGGCAACAAGGTGACCGGCGCGGATGTGGTGGCCTCGATGAACCATCACCGGGGCGATGACACGACCTCGGCGGCCAAGGCGCTCTTGGCGGATGTTGTCGATCTGACCGACAATGGCGACAATTCGGTGACTTTCAAACTGTCGGGCGGCAATGCCGACCTGCCGTGGCTGATGACCGATTATCACCTCGCGATTCTGCCCGCCAAGGAAGACGGGTCGATCGAATGGCAATCCGGCATCGGCTGTGGCCCCTATAAGGTGGCCGAGCTCGAGTTCGGCGTTGGTGGCCGTTTCGTGCGGCATGACGACTGGCACGGTGAGGGCGCGTGGTTCGACGAGATCCAGATCCTCGTGATCAACGATCCGAACGCCCGTCAGACCGCGCTTGTCACCGGCGACGTGGATACGGCGAGCCTTCTCGACAACAAGACGCTGGCGCTTTTGTCGCGTGATCCCAATATCGAGGTCGACAACGTGGCCTCGGCGCAGGCGATCACCATGCCGATGTTCTGTGACCAGGCACCGTTCGACAATGTCGACGTGCGCAACGCGCTCAAGCTGGCGATCAACCGCGAAGAGCTGGTCGAGAAGATCACCTTTGGCGCGGCGACCGTGGGCAATGACTTCCACCATTCGCCGGCAATGCCCTATTGGCCCGAGGATATCCCGCAGCGGGAATATGATCCCGAGCAGGCCAAGGCGCTTCTCAAGAAGGCCGGGGCAGAGGGGCTCACCGTCAACCTGTCGACCGCGGATTCGATCACCACGGGGGCCGTGGATGCGGCGGTTCTCTACTCGGAACAGGCCAAGGCGGCGGGGATCACGATCAACGTCGTGCGCGAGCCCAATGATGGCTATTGGTCGGATGTCTGGCTCAACAAGCCCTGGTGCATGGTCACCTGGGGGGCGCGCCCGACGCCGGATGTGATGTATAGCCTCGCCTATAAATCCGACGCGGCCTGGAACGAGAGCCATTGGCAGAATGAGCGGTTCAACGAACTGCTGCTCGAAGGCAAGGCCGAGCTCGACGATACGCGGCGTGGCGAGATCTATCACGAGATGGCGATGCTGGCGCGTGATGATGGCGGTACGGTGATCCCGTATTTCCCGAACTTCATCTATGGCCGCCGGTCGAACGTCAAACATACCGGTGCGCTGGCACCGTCCTGGCAGATGGACGGCTATCGCTATGCCAGCCGTTGGTGGTTCGACGGCTAAACAATCGGGCCCGGCATCAGAAGGTGCCGGGCCTTTTCAGCCGCTGTGCCCGTTGGGGCAGGGCGGCTGACGCATCTCTGGGCCCCACGGATCGCGGCAGAGCGACCACCCGGTCCAGACACAAAATGCGCAATTGACCACCTCCGGTCTTTTCCCAAAGCTGGAGGCAAAAATAAAAATCAACAGGAGGGACACATGGGAGACATTCTGAGACTGGTGGGCAAACGGCTCGGTCTCGGTCTGGTAATTTTGCTGGTAATCTCGGTCATCATTTTCTTCATGGTCGAACTGCTACCGGGCGATATTGCACAGGCCGTGCTCGGACAGGGCGCAACCGAAGAAAACCTGGCCGCGCTGCGCAAGGAGATGGGGCTCGATCAGCCTGCCATCGTGCGCTATTTCGATTGGCTTCTGGGGGCGCTGACCTTCGACTTTGGCCAATCCATTGTTACCGGCAATTCCGTCGCTGCGATCATCGGCGACCGCTTTACCAAGACCTTGTTCCTCGCGGCCTATGCGGCCGTTATCGCGGTGCCCGTGGCGATCACGCTCGGGGTGGTGGTGGCGCTGCTGCGCAACTCGATCTTTGACCGGGTGGCCAACGTCGTGACGCTGACCTTCATCTCGTCGCCCGAGTTCTTTCTCGGCTATATCCTGATCCTCTATTTCGCGGTGAAATGGGGCATGTTCCCGGCCATCTCGTCGATCAATGACGGGATGACATTCTTGGAGCTGCTCGAGCGGACCTTCCTGCCGGCGCTGACGCTGGTTCTGGTGGTGGTGGCGCATATGATGCGGATGACGCGTGCGGCGATCATCAACCTGCTGGCCTCGCCCTATATCGAGATGGCGCGGCTCAAGGGCACGCCGCCGTGGAAAGTCATCGTGAAACACGCGCTGCCCAACGCCTGGGCCCCGATCATCAACGTGATCGCGCTCAACCTTGCCTATCTCATCACCGGGGTGGTGCTGGTCGAGGTGGTGTTCGTCTATCCGGGCATCGGTCAGGCGCTGGTGGATGCGGTGAGCAAGCGGGACTTCCCGATCGTTCAGGCCTGCTGCCTGATCTTTGCGGCGACCTTCATCCTGCTCAACCTCGCGGCTGACGTTGGTTCCATTCTCACCAACCCGCGCCTGCGGCATCCGAAGTAAGGAGGACCTGATTATGAGTATCTTTGTCATCGGGTTCTATACCCTTCTTTTGGCGGGCTCGACCGCGGCGGCCTATTTCAACTATCGCCAAGCTTTCATGCTGCTGTTTTCGCTGACGCTGGTGTCCTTTGTTCTGGGCATCATCGGCGGCGCGGGGGCGCTGCAATGGGTGGCGATCTGTGCCGGGCTTCTGGCGCTGTCGGCGATGATCTCCTACGCGTTCCGCGAGTTCCTGATCCTGATTGTCAGCGACAACATGGCCAAGGAATTGCGGACTGCGCCGCTCACGGCGGCGTTCGGGATGTTCGTCATCTTCACCTATGCGATTGCGGCGATCTTTGCGCCGATGATCGCGCCCCATGGCGAGGCCGAAGTGATTTCGAGCGCCTTTGCCCCGGCGGATGAGAATATGCTTCTGGGCGCCGATCAGCTTGGCCGGGACATGTTCAGCCGTCTGATCTATGGCGCGCGGAACACGATCTCGCTGGCGCTGGTGGGGACGGTTCTGGCCTTTACGCTCGGGGCGCTTGCCGGTCTGTTGGCGGCGGTGCGCGGCGGTTGGTTCGATCAGGCGATGGGCCGGTCGGCGGATGTGATCATGTCGATCCCGTCGCTGATCTTTGGTCTGCTGATGGTGTCGATCTTTGGCTCGCTGCCGACCAACCCGGCCTGGCTCAACCTCTTTGGCGGCAATGCCGGGCAGGCGGATTTCGTTCTCGGCACCGCGATGATGGTGTTCTTTGGCATGTTGGTGGGGCTTTTGGTTCTTGCCACGATTGCCGAGAATATCGCGGGCTGGATCGTCAAGGGCGCCATCGTTCTGGGCATTGTGGTGCTGATCTCGATGGCGATGTCGACGATTTTCAACTCGTCCGAGATCATCCTGATCCTCGTCGTGTCGGTGATCTATTCGCCGCGTGTCTATCGTCTTACTCGGGCGGTGGCTGGCAACGTGGTGGTGATGGATTACATCGAGGCGGCGCGGCTTCGTGGCGAACGGCGCTGGTATCTCATCCGTCGCGAGATCCTGCCCAACTCGACCGCGCCGCTGGTGGCGGAGTTCGGGCTCGAGTTCTGTTTCGTCTTCCTGCTGATCTCGGGGCTGAGCTTCCTTGGTCTCGGTATCCAGCCGCCGACGGCGGATTGGGGCTCGATGGTGAAGGAGAATGCGACGCTGATTTCGTTTGGCGAGATCACCCCGCTGATCCCTGCTGCGGCAATCGCGTTGCTGACCGTGGCTGTGAACTTTGTGGTTGACTGGATGCTGTTCCGGTCCTCGGGCCTGAAGGAGCAATAATCATGAGCCAAGACAAATCAGTCCTCCTCGAGATCAAGGATCTGCGGATCCAAGGCTACTCGGATGAAACCTGGGTCGACATCATCAAAGGTGTCGACCTGACCCTCCACCGCGGCGAGGTGATGGGCCTGATCGGCGAGTCCGGCGCAGGCAAATCGACCATCGGCGCGGCGGCCATGGGCTATGCACGGGACGGGACGCGGATCGTCGAGGGCTCGAAGATCGAGTTCGACGGGATGGAGCTTACCACCGCGTCCGAATCCGAGCGGCGGGCGCTGCGCGGGTCGCGCATCGCCTATGTGGCGCAATCGGCGGCGGCGTCTTTCAACCCGGCGCATAAGCTCATCGATCAGCACACCGAAGCGCCGCTGCAATACCGCATCAAGAAGCGGATGGAAGCGCAGGAAGATGCGGTCGATCTCTATCGCAGGCTGCGTCTGCCGAACCCCGAGGAGATCGGGTTTCGCTATCCGCACCAAGTGTCGGGCGGGCAGCTGCAGCGGGCGATGACGGCGATGGCCATGTCGTGCCGGCCGGATCTGATCATCTTTGACGAGCCGACCACCGCGCTTGACGTGACGACCCAGATCGAGGTGTTGGCCGCGATCCGCGATATCGTGGATCAATTCAACACCGCCGCGATCTATATCACCCATGACCTCGCGGTCGTGGCGCAGATGGCGGACACGATCAAGGTGCTGCTCAAGGGCAATGAGGTCGAGGAAGCGCCGACCGAAGAGATGCTCAAGAACCCGAAGGAGGATTACACCAAATCCCTCTGGGCGGTGCGCAGTTTCGAGAGCCCGCAGCGGCATCGGCCCAAGGATGCTACGCCGTTGATTTCGGTGCAGAATGTCGATGCGGCCTATACCAACGGACCGAAGATTCTCGATGATGTCAGCTTTGACATTTACGAGGGGATGACGGTCGCTGTGGTGGGGGAATCCGGGTCCGGCAAATCGACCACGGCGCGGGTGATCACCGGGCTGTTGCCGCCGCAAAAGGGGCAGGTTCTGTTCCGAGGCGAGCCGTTCCCGCCCGACTATCGGCAGCGCAACCGAGACCAGCTCCGGCAATGTCAGATGATCTATCAGATGGCTGATACCGCCTTGAATCCCAAGGTGAAAATCAGCGAGATCATTGGCCGTCCGGCGCAGTTCTATTCGGGGCTGACCGGGGTGAAGCTCAAGAACCGGGTGGATGAGCTGCTCGACCTGATCGAGCTTGATCCGTCGAAGTTCTACAACCGTTACCCGCCCGAGCTCTCGGGGGGGCAGAAGCAGCGGATCGGCATTGCGCGGGCGCTGGCGGCGGAGCCGACGTTCATCGTCTGTGACGAGGTGACCAGCGCGCTGGATCAGCTTGTGGCGGAGGGGATCTTGCGGCTGTTGGACCGGCTGCAGAACGAGCTCAACCTTGCTTATATGTTCATCACCCATGACCTTGCGACAGTGCGCTCGATTGCCGATGAGGTGATCGTCATGCAGCAGGGCAAGGTGATCGAACAGGGGCCGAAGGACGAGATGTTCACCCCGCCGCACCATCCCTATACCGACCTTCTGCTGAGCTCGGTGCCGGAGATGGACCCGAACTGGCTCACCACGCTTCTGGAAGAGCGCGGGGTCGATAATGTGGGCGATGCGGCGGCGGCGAAGATCGATCCGAACGACGCCAAGATCACCTGATCAGCCAGCAAGACGAGAGGACGGGCGCCCGGCTGGGTGCCCGTTTTTCTGTTTGCTGTCAGTCAGTTGGCTGTGATCAGACGATGGCCGACGCGGTCAGCAAAAGCGTCGCGACAATGGCACCATAGACGATGGCCACGGCCTGCCAGCTGGCGCTGTGGATGCGCATTTCGCGGATGAGTTGGTCACGGGTCATGGCGACCTCCTTTGGGAAGAGCCCCTCGGGGATGTAGAGAAGAGAAAACGGCGTGGGGGATACCCTGCGCCGTTCTGCGTGTTGATGTCGGGGGAGGGGCGCGAGGGCCCCGGTCCTGTGCCTAGACGGTTGGCTTAGACGATGGCCATCGCCGAGAGCACCAGTGCGCCGACCATCCCGGCATAGACCACCAGCACGGATTGCCAGGTGGCACTATGCATACGAAGTTCGCGGTTCAGTTCATCGCGTGTCATGTTTGCCTCCTGAGCTGATGGGTTGACCAATCGGACACTGTTACGTTCTGAGCCCCACATAGCTACTTTTTCTTAACGCGCAATTAAAAATCGGAAAAAAATTCATGCAATGAATGCATGGCTGGCAGAACGCATGTGCATGTCTGAGGAGGGGATTGCGAGTTATTGAATTTGTTCAATAATTTTCGCGCTCAGCTGCGTGTAACATCCCTGTGTCAGAGGTTCAACCCCTCGCGATTTTGCAAGATGTAACAAACCGTGAGCCCTTTGGGGCGGCGTGCGCCCTGTTTACCCGCCTGTCAAAGGGGCGAAAGGGCCGCAAAAATGCCCTGTCGGCAGGACGTCGGTATTGCGTCGGCAAAGCGACAGTATGGATTCTCGGGCCTTGGCGCCAAGAATCGTCGCGTTAACCGTCGTTTCTTTGATTGAATGCCCCCCGTCTCCTGCCTAACGATGCGCGGTACGACAGGCGACGGGGATCGCCATGACAGGGGCCATGACAAGGGGGCCACGACAGGGATGGGCAGCGCAGAGATGGAATTCGACTATATCGTGGTGGGGGCTGGATCGGCGGGCGCGCCGCTGGCGGATCGGCTGAGCGAGGATGGCACGGCGCGGGTTCTGGTGCTCGAGGCGGGGGGGCATGACCTCAGCCCGTGGATCCGGATGCCCATCGGCTATGGCAAGGCGTTCTACGACAAGCGCATCAACTGGAAATTCACCACCCAGCCCATCGAGGGGCTCAAGGGGCGGCAGAGCTATTGGCCGCGCGGCAAGGTTGTCGGCGGCTCGAGCGCCATCAATGCGATGGTCTGGGCGCGCGGGCATCGCGAGGATTACGACGATTGGGCGACCCAGGCCGATGCGCCGGAATGGCGCTGGGACGAGGTGGCGCGGGTGTTCCGCAAGATCGAGGATTGGCAGGGCGAGGACAGCCCGGTGCGCGGACGCGGCGGCAAGGTCTCGGTCGAGCGGATCGAAGACCGGATGCACCCGATCTGTGAGCAGTATCTGCAGGGCGCGCAGCAGGCGGGCATCCCGTTCAACAGCGATTACAATGGCGAGGATATGGAAGGCGTGTCGATCTATCAGATCAACACGCGCAAAGGGTTCCGGGCCTCGACCAACCAATGCTACCTGCGCGGCGCGGCCAAGCGGCGCAACGTGGCGCTCGAGAAACATGCGCATGTGCTGCGGGTGGTGATCGAAGAGGGGCGGGCCACCGGGGTCGTCTATCGCCAGAAGGGCGTCGAGCGGGTGGCGCGGGCGCGGCGCGAGGTGATCCTGGCCGCCGGGGCGGTGATGAGCCCGGCGATCTTGCAGCATTCGGGCATTGGCGACGGCGGGCATCTGGCGAGCCTCGGGATCGAGCTCAACCATCATGCACCGCGGGTTGGACGGCATTTGCAGGACCATCTCGGGGCCGACAATCTCTATCGTGCGACGGTGCCGACGCTCAACCAGGTGCTGCGGCCCTGGCTCGGGCGGGCGCGGGTCGGGCTGCAATATGTGATGACGCGCGGCGGGCCGCTCAGCCTCAGCGTCAATCAGGGCGGCGGCTTTGTGCGGCTGCGCGAGGGGACCGGGCGGCCCGATGTGCAGCTCTATTTCTCGCCGGTCTCCTATACGCGCGCGCCGGTGGGCAAGCGGCCCTTGATGGCGCCCGATCCGTTCCCCGGGTTTCTCATGGGGTTCAACCCGTGCCGGCCGACGAGCGAGGGGCATTTGGGCATCACCAGCCCTGATCCGATGGCGGCGCCGGAAATTCATCCCAACTATCTCAGCACCGATCATGATTGCGAACTGATGGTGGCGGGGCTCAAGCTGGTGCGGCGGATCGCGGCCAGCAAGGCGATGCGCGAGGTGATCTCGGCCGAGCTTTTCCCCGGTGAGGCGCTGGCGGATGACGAGGCGCTTCTCGATTATGCGCGTTCGACCGGCTGGACGGTGTTCCACCCCAGCGGCACCTGCCGGATGGGGCGCGACCCGGATCAGGCGGTGGTCGACACGCGGCTGCGGGTGCATGGGGTCAAAGGGCTGCGGGTGGCGGATGCGTCGATCTTTCCGATCATCCCCACCGCCAACACCAATGCGCCGTCGATCATGGTCGGCGAGCGGGCGGCCGAGCTCATCCGTGAGGACAACCGTTAAGGGGTGTCGGCCTCGGGGGCGCTGCGCATGATCTCCATGAAGGCGCGGATGACCTTGACGTCGCGGCGCTGGGTCAGGTGCACCATCACCTCGGTCATGGTCAGGTCGGCATCGGTGAGGCGCAGCAGGCGGAGCCGGTCGTCGGGCCGGTATTCCGCGTGGCTGACAAAGCCGATGCCGGCGCCTGAGGCCACCAGTTCGCGCACCGCCTCGCGGCCCTCGGCGGTGATGGCGGGGGTCAGGCGCAGTTTGCGCCGCGTTGCCTCATCCACCAGTTTGGCGCGGGTTTTCGAGCCCTGTTCGCGGAAAATGAGCGGCAACTCGCGGAGCGCGTCGAAGCGCAGCGTGGTGGTGGCCTCGGGCAGGAAGTCGCGGGCGCAGAAGGCCACGATATCGGTGGTGGAGAGATCGAGCGTGTCCATGTCGCTGCCTTGCGGCGGGCTGCCGACGACGCCGATTTCCGCATCATAGCTGCGCAGGGCGGCGAGGATGTCCTCGGTGTTGCCGGCGCTCAGGGTGACGCGGACGGCGGGGTAGCGTTTGCGAAAGCGGCTCAGCGCGTCGGTGATATGGTGGGCGGCGTCGGCGATGATGCGCAGCTCGCCCTCGATGGCGGCGCGGGATTCCGAGAGATATTCGCCGATCTGATGTTCGGTCTCGAAAAACTGCTTGGTCATGCGAAAGAGCTCTTCGCCGGCGCGGGTGAGCCGGACCTTGCGGCGGTCGCGGTGAAAGAGCAGCACGTCGTGATCGGTCTCGAGCTTGCGCACCTGTTCGGAGATGGCGGGCTGGGTGATCAAGAGCGCCTCGGCGGCGCGGGAAAAGCCGCCCAGGCGGGCGACATGGTGAAAGGCGCGGAGCTGTGAGTAGCGCATGGCAGGCGTTCCATAGGTTCAGCCTATATAACCATCTGAATTAGGAATTTCACATATATTTCGCGCTGGGGCATGAGAGGGGGCAGATGCCGCCTTTGGGAGAGCCGCAGATGACGCAAGGACCACGGATTGACCCGCCCCGCCTGAACGAGCCCTATCTGCTCACACCCGGGCCGCTGACCACCTCCTATGCCACGAAAGAGGCGATGCTGCGCGACTGGGGCAGTTGGGATGGCGATTTCCGGGCGATGACGGCGGAGATGCGCAAGCGGCTCTTGGCGCTGTTGGGGCCGGGGGCGGAAGCGTTCGACTGTGTGCCGATCCAAGGCTCGGGCAGCTATTGCGTCGAGGCGATGCTCGGCTCCTTCGTGCCGCGCGATGGCAAGGTTCTGGTGCTGGCCAACGGGGCCTATGGGCTTCGGGCGGCGAAGACGATGGAATATCTGGGGCGCGATTTTCACCTGCTCGACAAGGGGGATTACCTGCCGCCGCGCGGCGCCGAGGTGAGTGCGATCCTCGAGGCGGACCCGGCGATCACCCATGTGCTCGCCATTCATTGCGAGACAAGTTCCGGCATTCTCAACCCGGTGGAAGAGATTTCGGCCGCGACCTATGCGGCGGGGCGGGAATTGCTCATCGACAGCATGTCGGCCTTTGGGGCGCTGGGGCTGCGGCCCTGGGAGATCCGCTATGAGGCGATGGTCAGCTCGGCCAATAAATGTATCGAAGGCGTGCCGGGGTTCGGCTTTGTCATCGCGCGCAAGGAGGCGTTGCAGCGGGCGGCGGGCAATTCGCATTCGCTCAGCCTCGATGTGGAGGCGCAATGGGCGCATATGGAAAAGACCGGGCAGTGGCGGTTCACGCCGCCGACCCATGTGGTGGCGGCCTTTCTCGAGGCGCTGCGCCAGCATGAGGCGGAGGGCGGTGTCGCCGGGCGCGGCGCGCGCTATGCCCGCAACCGCGATGTGATGGTCGAGGGGATGCGGGAGCTCGGGTTTGAGACGCTTCTGGCCGAGCGCTGGCTCAGCCCGATCATCGTCACGTTTTTCTGTCCGGCGGATGAGAAATTCGTCTTTGACCGGTTTTACGAGCTGATGAAGGCCAAGGGGTTTATCATCTATCCCGGCAAGCTCACCGTGGTGGAGAGCTTTCGCATCGGCTGTATCGGGCAGATGGACGAGCATGTGATGCGGCAGGTGGTGCGTGCCGCGCAAGAGACATTGGCGGAGATGGGCGTGGCGAGCGCTGCCCCGCCTGCCGCCGCGTTGGAAGAACGCGCCAAGCTGGCCGCGTGAGGAAAAGGACAAAGCGATGACCATTCAAACCCCTGTCGAGGCCAATGCCCGCGTCTATGCGACGCCGAAAGTGCCTGCCATTGCCATCTGTCTCGACGGGTGCGAGCCGGAGTATCTGGACCGGGCCATCGAGGACGGGCTGATGCCGACGCTCAAGCGGATGCGCGAGACCGGCACCGATCGGCTGGCGCATTCGGTGATCCCGAGCTTTACCAATCCCAACAATCTCAGCATTGCGACGGGGCAGCCGCCCAAGGTGCATGGGATTTGCGGCAATTACCTCATTGATCCGGAGACCGGCGAAGAGGTGATGATGAATGATGTGCGTTTCCTGCGGGCGCCGACGGTGTTTCAGTCCTTTTACGACGCGGGCGCGCGGGTGGCTGTGGTCACCGCCAAGGACAAGCTGCGGGCGCTGTTGGGCGCGGGGCTGAAATTCGACGAGGGCCGCGCGAAATGTTTCTCGGCCGAGCGGGCCGACAGCACCACCGAGGCCGAGCATGGGCAGGAGACGGCGAGCAGCTGGCTCGGCATGGCGCAGCCCGAGGTCTATTCCGCCGATCTGTCGGAATTCGTCTTTGCCGCGGGCGTCAAGCTTTTGAAAGAGTGGCAGCCGGATGTGATGTATCTCACCACCACCGATTACATTCAGCACAAGTTCGCCCCCGAGCAGCCCGAGGCCAAGGCGTTCTATGAGATGTTCGACCGCTATCTCACCGAGCTCGACGCGCTGGGCGCGGCGATCGTGGTCACGGCGGATCATGGCATGAAGCCCAAGCATCATTCCGATGGCAGCCCCAATGTGATCTATGTGCAGAGCCTTCTCGATGAGTGGCTTGGCGCGGGACAGGCGCGGGTGATCCTGCCGATCACCGACCCTTATGTGGTGCATCACGGGGCGCTGGGGTCTTTTGCCACGGCCTATCTGCCCGAGGGCTGTGACCAGAGCGCGATCATCGAGCGGCTGGCGGCGCGCGACGAGCTGATCCTTGTGGTGGACAAGGCCGAGGCGATGTGGCGGTTTGATCTGCCGGGTGACCGGATCGGCGATATCGTGATGATCTCGGGCGAGAATATCTGCATCGGCACCAGCGAGGAGCGGCATGACCTTGCCGCGCTCAAGGAGCCGCTGCGCAGCCATGGGGGGCTGACCGAACAGGAGGTTCCCTTTATCGTGAACCGGGTGCTGGACCTGCCGGACCAGCCGGAGCAGTTGCGCAATTTCGATGCGTTTTTCTATGCCACCATGGCGGCGGCGCAGTAAGGGGGACCCAAGATGGATGGACAGATGAGCAAGGATGAGCTGCGTCACGAAGGCATGCGGATCGGTGGCGAGGTGGTGTTCACCGACGAGGTGATCGAGGTGCGCTACCCCTATACCAATGAGGTGGTGGGCACGGTGCCTGCGGGGCGGGCCGAACATGCCGCCCGCGCCTTTGAGATCGCGGCGAATTACAAGCCGAGCTTTACCCGCTATGAGCGGCAGCAGATCCTGTTTCGCGCCGCCGAGCTGATCCGCGAGCGGCGCGACTGGCTGGCGAAATGGCTCACGCTGGAGCTGGGCATCTGTCATCAGCATGCGCTCTATGAGACGGGGCGGGCCTATGACGTGTTCACGCTGGCCGGGCAGATGGCCATTCTCGACGATGGCGAGGTGTTTTCCTGTGACCTGACCCCGCAGGGCAAGGACCGCAAGATCTACACCATGCGCGAGCCGGTGCGGGCGATCAGTGCGATCACGCCGTTCAACCATCCGCTCAACATGGTGAGCCACAAGATCGCGCCCGCCATTGCCACCAACAATTGCGTGGTGTGCAAGCCCACCGAGCTGACCCCGCTCACGGCGATTGCGCTGGCGGATATTCTCTATGAGGCGGGGCTTCCGCATGAGATGTTCCAGATCGTCACCGGCTGGCCCAAGGATATTGGCGACGAGATGGTGACCAATGAGAACATCGACATCATCACCTTTACCGGCGGCGTGCCGGTGGGCAAGATGATCGCCGAGAAGGCGGGCTATAAGCGCACGGCGCTCGAGCTTGGCGGCAATGATCCGTTGATCGTCTGCAATGATCTGAGCGATGCCGATCTCGAGAAGGCGGCGACGCTGGCGGTGGCCGGGTCCTGTGGCAATTCGGGGCAGCGCTGCACGGCGGTGAAGCGCATTCTCGTGCAGGAGAGCGTCGCCGACCGCTTCGTGCCGATGGTGGTGGAGAAGGCCAAGGCCATTCGCTTTGGCGATCCGCAGGATCCCGAGACGCAGCTCGGCTGTGTGATCCATGCCGAGGCGGCGGAGCTGTTTGAAAAGCGGGTCTATATGGCCCAAGAGCAGGGCGCCGAGATCCTCTATCATCCGGGGCGCGAGGGCGCGCTCTTGCCGCCGATCGTGGTCGACCGGGTGCCGCATGAGAGCGAATTGGTCATGGAAGAGACCTTTGGCCCGATCGTGCCCATCGTGCGGGTGCCTGATGACGATGTTGAGGTGATGAAGATTTCCAATGGCACGCCCTTTGGGCTCAGCTCTGGCGTCTGCACCAATGATCTCAACCGGGCGATTGCCTATATCAACGGGTTGAACGTGGGCACCTGCAACATCTGGGAGCAGCCGGGCTATCGCATCGAGATGTCACCTTTTGGGGGCATCAAGGACAGCGGCAATGGCGTCAAGGAAGGCGTTCTCGAGGCGATGAAATTCTTCACCAATGTGAAGACCTATTCGCTGCCCTGGCCGCGCTGAGCGAGGTTGGATCAGGGAGACGGGGGCCGGGCGGCCCCCGTGCCTCCGGCGGGGATATTTCGGGCCAGAAGAAGCGCCGATTTCTAGGGGGAGCGCGGGATGCAGCATGTCGAGGGCGAAGACAACCGGTCCGAGGCGCGGGCCGCCTGGGCGCAGGCGCAAGGGGCGGGGCCGGGGGCCGCGCTCATCGCGCGCGATGCCGAGGCGTTCTTGCATCAGAGCCTGTCGAGCCCTTGTGTCAGCACCATTGCGCGGGCCGAGGGGATCTGGATCGAGGATCTCGAGGGGCGGCGCTACATGGATTTCCATGGCAATTCCGTGCACCATCTGGGCTATGGGCATCCCAAGGTCATTGCGGCCATCAAGGATCAGCTCGATACGCTGCCCTTTGCGCCGCGGCGGTTCACCAATGAGCCTGCGGTGGCGCTGGCCGAAAAGCTCGGGGCGGTGGCACCGGGGGATCTCAGCAAGGTGCTTTTCACCACCGGCGGGTCGGACGCCAATGAGGTGGCTCTCAAGATCGCGCGGGCGGCGACGGGGCGGTTCAAGACGCTGAGCTTCTGGGATGCGTTTCATGGCGCGGGGTTTGGCGCGGCCAGTGTTGGCGGCGAGGCGACCTTTCGCAGCCATATCGCCGGGCCGCTTTTGCCCGGGGCCGAGCATGTGGCGCCGTTTCATTGCTATCACTGTGCCTATGGCCATCCGGGGCCGGAGGCCTGTGGCCTCGCCTGTGCCAAGATGGTCGACTATGTGCTCGCGCGCGAGGGCGATGTGGCGGCGGTGATTGCCGAGCCGATGCGGGCGGTGCCGGTGGTGCCGCCGCCGGGCTATTGGCAGGCGGTGCAGGCGGCCTGTCACCGGCATGGGGCGCTGTTGATCATGGATGAGATCCCCACCGGGCTTGGCAAGACGGGGGAGATGTTTGCCTTTGAGCATGACGGGATCACGCCGGATATCGTGACGCTGGGCAAGGCGCTGGGGGGCGGGGTGTTGCCGATCGCGGCGGTGCTGGCGCGGCGGGATCTCGATGTGTGCGGGGAGTTTGCCATCGGGCATTACACCCATGAGAAGAACCCGGTGACGGCGCGGGCGGCGCTGGCGACGTTGGAGGTGATCGAGGAAGAGGATCTCGTGGCGCGGGCGGCGCGGCTTGGGGAGGCGGCGCAGGCGCGGTTGCGCGGGCGGCTCTCGGGGCTGGCGAGTGTCGGTGATATTCGCGGGCGGGGTCTCATGTTCGGGGTGGAGATTGTCCGCGACCGGGAGGGGCGGGTGCCGGCGCCGGGTTTGGCCGAGCAGATCTATTACCGCAGTCTCGCGGCTGGGGTAAGTTTCAAGATCAGCGCGGGCAATGTGCTCACCCTGTCGCCGCCTTTGGTGATCGCCGAAGAGGATCTCTGGACGGCGCTCGATCATGTGGCGGCGGCGGTGGAGGCGGTGACGGAGGCGGCGGGGCTTTGCTGAGCCGCGGGGCGCAGCGGAACCGGGGCGCGGAGGCGCGCGTTTTCCTGTCATAGCAGACAGGAGATTTTTATGGCCCAGCAGGAGCGCGGCGGCACCGAGCGCGAGAGTGCCGCGCAGATCATCGAGAGCGTCAGAGACCGGGTGCGCGCGCGGCGCGAGCCTGAGGTGGGCGATGTGATCACGGTGCTGGGGCGCAAGAGCTATGCGCCGCTCTTGATGGTGCCGGGGCTGGCGCTGGTGTCGCCGCTGAGCGGCATTCCGGGGTTTTCGTCGATCTGCGGGATCACCATTGCCCTCGTGTCGTTGCAGATGATGGCGCATCGCCGGGTGCTCTGGCTGCCCAAATGGCTGCGGCACCGGCATCTCGACAAGGAGCGGGGACCGAAGGTGATCGGCTGGTTCCGGCGGCCGGCGCGCTGGCTCGACCGGGTGTCGCGCAACCGGATGGCGCTCTTGACGCGGCGGCCCTTGGTGGTGCTGCCGCTGAGCTTTTGCCTCTTGGCGGGGCTGATCATTCCGTTTCTGGAAATGCTGCCCTTTACCTCGTCGATCCTTGGCGGGGTGGTGGCGATCATCGGGGCGGGGCTCTTTGCGCGCGATGGGCTGATCACGCTCTTGGGCATGGGACTGGTGATCGCGGCGGTGAGCGCGGCGATCTATGCCATCTGACCGGGCGGGACGGGGGGACGGCCCTAGAGGCCGGCCCCGGTGTTTTCACGGCTGAAATAGACATCTTCGTCGAAGCGCGATTTTTCCTCGGCATCAACCTCCATCGGGGTGAAGGTGACATGCAGTTCGAACCGGTCGGCGCGCTGTTCGACCTCGAGCGTGCCGCCGAGCTGCGAGGCGAAGGATTCGATCAGTTTCGAGCCGAGCCCGGTGCTGTCGTAATCCGCATCGCTGGGCGGGATCGGCTTGCCCTCGGCGTCGAGCGCCAGCGAGTTCACCACGCTGAGCGTGATTTCGGTCTCGCCGGTGCGTTTCAGCGCCACGTCGATCCAGGTGCGCCCGTCCTCGTCGGGACCGCAGTATTTGACCGCGTTCATTGCCGCCTCGGTCGCCAGAAGGGTCAGCGGCACCGATTGTTCGGGGTCGATGGTGATGCGGTCGAAGGCGGTGGCAAATTCGATCCGTTCCTTGCCGTCCTTGCCGGGGCCGACGACGATCATCTGGCGGATGATGTCTTCGAGCAGGCTGTCGGCCTCGATCTGGGCGAGCTTGCGCGACATGTAGAGATGTCGGTGGATGGAGGCGAGGGCCATGACCCGGTCCTGCACCCGGCGCAGCACGCGCTTGGTCTCGTTGCCGCTGGCATTGCGGATCTGCATGTTCATCATGCTCGAGATCAGTTGCAGGTTGTTTTTCACCCGGTGGTGGACCTCGCGGAAGAGGGTCGAGATCTGATCCACATCCTCGCGGCGGCGGTCCTCGTGCCGGGCGATGCGGTGGGTCATCGAGAGAAAGGCCTGGGCCACCACCTCGATTTCCGGCGGGGCGTTGTCGAGCCGCGCGTTGTTGAGCCCGCCATGGCCTGCGGAATAGAGATACATCCAGTGGCGCAGCCGCCGCACATGGCGGATCACCAGACGGTGGATGCCGATATAGGCCACCAGGAGCGCCACGATCCACATCACCACCGGGAAGAAAATGGCGATGGTTTCCTCGGCGCCCATGAAGAGGCCGGAATTGGCCTGGGGTTTCCAGCTGCCCAGCGCGAAAACGCGGCCCTGAACAATCGGGACCACGGCGTAATCGCGGGGTTGGTCGCTGCGGTTGGTGCCTGGAAAGCTTTGCCTGCCGCCTCTGGCGAGATCGGCGAGGCTCAGATCGCGGGGCAGGAGATTGCGCCGGTCATCGCCGAAATGTTCGGTGGCCAGGACTTCGCCGCCGGAATCGAAAAGCGCCAGTTCGACCTGACCGATGCCGGTTTTGAGCGCGGCATTGGCGATGTCGACCGGGATGGCGATCCAGATCTTGCCGAGATATTCGCCCTCGGAAATCACCGGGGTGGTGATCGACAGGGTGGCGGAATTGCCAAAGAAGCTCTGCGGCAGGACCGAGAGTTCCGGCGAGGGGCTTTCAAATTCGGTGGAAAGCCCGCCGATGTCGCTCAGATCGCGGTGGTCGCCATTCGAGGCGCAGATCACCTCGCGGCCGGAATTGACGAAACCGGCAAAGACGAAATCGGGCGTGCGGCGCACGGTCTCGGTAAAGACCGTGTCGCAGGTGGCCACATCTTCATCGAGGACAATGGCCGCCGAGGCGAGGGCTTCGGCGGCGCTGATGGCGGAGCGCACGAGTTCCTGAGCGCGGGCGCTGGCGAGCTGGGTCTGTTCCAGCAGCGCGGCCTCGGACACGGCGCGACGCTCGGCAATCACCGAGGACGTCTGATAGAGCGAAATCAAGCCCAATGGCAGGATCGCCACCGTCAGGACCAGCGCCAGTTTCGGGGCAAGACCTAGACGGGGGATGCGGGCAGCAGGCGTCTTATCCCCCTTCATGCCGCCGAAAACTGGGAAATTACAGCAAGGGTTGCAGGGTCGGTCATTTCCAGCTCGTCGTCATCGTCCAGTTGCATCAATTCGGCCAGCCGTTTGCGGGCGCGGTTGGTCCGGCTCTTGATCGTGCCGACCGCACAGCCGCACATTTCGGCGGCATCTTCATAGGAAAAGCCTTCGGCGCCGACAAGGATGAGCACTTCGCGCTGTTCATCCGAGAGCTCGACAAAGGCGCGGCGAAACTCCGACATGGCGAGGCGTCCGTCGTGGGCGGGTTTCTCCGACAGGGCGCCGGCCATCACGCCATCGGGATCTTCGACCTCGCGGCGGCGTTTGCGGTATTGGGAATAATAGGTGTTGCGCAGAATGGTGAACAACCAGGCCCGCATATTGGTGCCGGCCTCGAATTTTTCGATATTGCCCCAGGCCTTGACCACGGTGTCTTGCACCAGGTCGTCGGCGGCGGCCGTATTGCGGGCGAGGCTCATGGCGAAGGCGCGCATGGCTTGCAGGTGCTCGACCAGCTCTTCTTTGGGATCGGTTTTGGGGGGTGTCACTTTGTGTCCTCGGATGACTCGGAGCTGGTGGACTGCTCCTGTTCCTTGTCCCGCAATTGGCGCAACAGGTCGGTGAACCTATCCGGCACCGGTTCGTCCGCCATTTCCGAGTACACACGGCGGATGTTTTCATCTATTTGTTTGTTCAACACGGTCTGCCTGCGCTTTTGCATCATGAGTATTTTTCGTCCACGCCGAATTTAGCTGTTATTTTCGCATCCGGCGGGAACTTAACACGAGTATCAGCGTTTGGTTCCATGAAACTGGAAAAAAATTGAGGGCACCTAAAACATGGAAGCTTCCGTACACAGCGATATCACCGCGTCCGTCGCGCAGGAATTGCCGTTTCTGCGCCGATATGCGCGGGCCCTGACCGGCAATCAGCAAAGCGGCGACCATTATGCCGCGGCCACATTGGAAGCGATCCTCGAAGATCTCGACTCGTTGCGCCGCGCCAGTTCGGTTCGGGCGGGCCTGTTTGGCGCGTTCCACCAGATCTGGGTGACCTCGGGCACGCCGGTGGAAGAGCTCGATGCCGACAACACGCCGGAAGCCACCGCGCAGCGCCGTCTCTCGGCTCTGACCCCCAACACGCGAGAGGCGCTTTTGTTGCATAGCATCGAAGGTTTTTCGGGGCAGGAAGTGGCGGAGATCGTCAATGTCGGCAAGGACGAGGCCAATGAGCTCATCTCCATCGCGCGCGGCGAGATGATCAATGCCATGAAGGGCCGGATCATGGTCATCGAGGATGAGGCGATCATCGCCATGGATATTTCCGCCATCGTCGAAGAGATGGGCCATGATGTCACCGGCATCGCGCGCACCCGCGATCAGGCGGTGGAACTGGCGCGCAAGGATATGCCGGATATGATCCTCGCCGATATTCAGCTGGCGGATAAATCCTCGGGCATCGATGCGGTGTCGCATATCCTCAGCGAAATGGGCGAGATCCCGGTGGTGTTCATCACCGCCTTCCCCGAGCGTCTGCTGACCGGGGAGCGGCCGGAGCCTGCGTTCCTGATCACCAAGCCCTATACGGAAGAGCAGGTGCAATCGGCGGTGAGCCAGGCGATGTTCTTTGCCAGCACCGAGACGCTCAAGGCCTGATCGGCCAAAGGTTACAGTCGGACCAAAAGAAAGCCCGGTTGCGATGCAACCGGGCTTTTGCGTGGCCTCCTCGGCCGTGGTCTGATGTCCCTGACTTAGGGCGCGCGGCCTTTGAAGGCGCGCGACACGAGCGCCACGATGAAGAGCACAAGGAACACGAAGAAGAGGATCTGCGCGATCCCGGCAGAGGCCGATGCGACTCCGCCAAAGCCAAAGATCCCGGCCACGATGGCGACGATGAAGAAGAGAATTGCCCAATACAGCATAATGAACTCCTATGGTTGCGGTGTCGGTTTTAGGTTGCGACTGAGGGGGTAACGCCGGGCTTGGCACGCGGGTTCCCTCAAACCCGGACGATTGCGGGGGCGCCGCATCTCTTTTCATGTTCAGGGGTCTGGCGGGGAACTTTGCAGCAGCGGCGCGCGTTGAGCGGTGAACCGGAGTTACAAAAGGGATGAGTATCATGGCTCAAGGTAAAGCTGCATCGACGCAACAGGATGTTGAGGAATTGTCGGCCCAGATTGCGGCGCTCAAGACCGATCTGGGGGCGATTACCGAGACCCTCAAATCGCTGGGCGTGCACAGTGGCGAAGAGGCGGCGGCGCGCGCGCGCGAGCTGGCCGCGCAGGTGCAGAAAACGGGCCGCGAGGGGCTCAGCTATGCTCAGAATTCGGCGGAAGAGATGGGCGCACAGGCCGCGCAGGCGGTGCGCAACCAGCCCGCCACCGCGATGGGGCTGGCCGTTGGGGTCGGGTTTCTGCTCGGTTTCATTTCCGGACGCAAATGATGCTGCAGGCGGTGATGTCCGCAACCAAGGAGCAGGCGCGCCAGACGGCGCGCTCTGCTGCGTTGACGGTGGCCGGTGGGGTTTTGTGCCTCGTGGGGCTGGGGTTTTTGACCGCAGCCCTTTGGATCGTTCTGGCGACGGAATATGGCGCGCTCATCGCGGCGCTGCTGCTTGGGGGGCTCTATCTGATCCTCGGCGGTGCGGTGCTGGCGTTTGGGCGCGAGCCGCAATCGCGGGTCAGACCCGAGGCGCGGCCGGTGATGCCACAAGAGCCGCCCGCCGCGCCGCCGCGACCCTCGGACCCCTGGCTCGATCTGGCCGAGGGGTTTGCGCGGGGGCTGCAGGCCGGGCGCGAGATCCGCAGAGATAGACGGTGAGACCGGCGCCAGCCAAGGGCGCGAGCCAAGGACGTGCGTGAGAGTGTGACGAGTATCCCCGCGGTGTGATCCGCGCGGCCCGTGAGATGTGGCCCAATCATAAGGACAGACAGATGCGCCGCTATATGATGGCTGACCCGGTTGTGCGGGTGTCGCTGGTGTTGATTGCCACGACGCTGGGCTTTGGGGCGCTCAAGCTCGGGGCGGATGTGTTCGCGCCCTTGGTCTTTGCGCTGGTCACCGGGGTGATCCTAGCGCCGCTGACCGAATACCTCGACCGGCACAATGTGCCGAGCCGGATCTCGGCCTTTCTCATCTTGTTTCTGGGCTGTGCCTTTGTCGTGGTGCTGGCGGTGCTGATCGAGCCGATGATCTGGCAGGTGGCCGATCAATTGCCGCGCATCCGGCAGGAAATCCGGAGCTGGATCGCCGAGCTGCGCAATCTGCTCAGCGGGTTGGAGGATATGAACAAGGAGGTCGAGCAGGCGCTCGGCGGCGATGGCCAGAGCAAGGAAAAAGAGGGGGTGGATGCGGTACCCGATCTCACCGCCGCGCTGTTTCTGGCGCCGCAGATCATCGCGCAGGCCTTGATCTTCATCGGCACGCTGTTGTTTTTCCTGATGACCCGCAAGGGCATCTACAGCTGGCTCTCTCGTCATATTGGCGATGATGAGGATACCGAAGTGATCCAGGAGCGGTTCACCACGGTAGAGCGGCTGGTGTCGCAGTATTTCATTACGATTTCGGCGATCAACGCGGGGCTTGGCCTGGCCGTGGGCACGGTGATGACGCTGCTCGGGCTGCCCGGCGGCTGGCTCTGGGGGCTTGTCGCCTTCATGGTCAATTTCGTGCTCTATGTCGGGCCGATCACCTTTTTGCTGGCGCTTCTGGTCACCGGAGTGGTGGTCTTTGACGGGGTGATGAGCCTTGCGCCGGCGGCGGCCTATCTGATGATCAACATGATCGAGGCGCAGTTCGTGACGCCCGCGCTGCTTGGCCGCTATATGTCGGTGAACCCGCTGTTGATCTTTGTGTCACTGGTGTTCTGGCTTTGGCTCTGGGGGCCGATTGGCGCGATCATCGCCATTCCGGTCACGGTGTTCGTGCTGGTGATGCTGGATATTTTCCACCCCGCCGAAGAGGCGGAAGGGTTTGGCGACGAGGCCTGAGGCGCAGGCCTCGTGCGTCAGACGATTTCTTCTGAAAACCCGGGCAAGGGCTGGGCCGCCTCGCGGGCGGCATCGGAATCGTAGCGCACCAGAAAGCCGCTGCGCGCATGGGGCGGCAGGGTCGAATTGTCGTTGATGAGCCGTTGCCAGAGATCAAAGGCGGTGTCGGGGGCGAGGTAGGATTTGCGCCCCTCGAGCGCGTCGGGAAGCCAATGGCCCATGCAGCGGCGGCGCAGCTGGTCGATCTGCTCGGGGCGGGTGATATGGACGCCCGCCTCGGTGTCCCAGCACAGGCTGCGCCCGTTGAGATTGGCCGAGGACAGGACCGCGGCGCGATCATCAAAGATCGAGACCTTGGAATGGACATAGATCAGCGGCGCGTCATGCAGCGTGTCGCGCCCGTCGCTTTCGCGGCGGCGCGGTTGCACGGGCGAGGACACGATGAGCCGATCCGGCCCAAAGGCGCGGGTGATCATCGTCAGGCAGCGCAGTTGCAGATGTTCGCCATAGCGCGCGTCGAGCCCGTAATGCGGGTCAAAGGCCACGTCTTCGGGGGCGGCGGGCAGGATCAGGATGAGTTTCAGCCCCGGGCAGTCGCGGGCGCGGCGGGCGAGGGCCCGGGCCAGCGGCACATGGCGCAGGAATTGCGTCTCGAGATAGATCAGCCGCTCAGAGCGGTCGATTTCGCTCAGGTGGGTCTGACGCAGCTCGTCGCAGACGTTCATCGGCGAGACCCGCGCGAAGTTGCGGCTGCGCGGGCGCGACAGGGTGCGCAGGAAGGCGGGGTTGATCTCGGGCGGGGCGGCGCGGCCTGCGGTCACGTCGAGAAAGCTGTCGAGATGGGCGCGGGCGGCGGCGACCACCGGGCCGGTGCAAAACACCTGCACATCATGCCAGGTGCGCGCGGCGGGGCGGTCGTGGCGTTTCGTGTCATAGCGCCGGTCGTTCACATCGAGCCCGCCCACCGACAGGAGGCGATCGTCAAAGACCGCCATCTTCTGATGGTGAGTGGCTGGAAAGAGCGTGACGCGCGACGGGTAGGTCTTGAGCGTGTCGGTCTCGGCGCAGGGTTCGGCGATGCCGACAAGGCGCGGCATTTCGGCGAGGAAGGGCGCGCGGCTGTCGCTCGGCAGCTTGGCCCAGCTGTCGCGGATCTCGCGCAGTTTGCGGTTGATCAGCGGGCGAAAGAAGAGGCAGGGCAGCGGTCCGACCTTGGCGTCATGTAGTGAGGCGGTGAAGGTCAGATCGCAGCCGGGCTGGGCCAGTTCGCGCACGGCGCAGACCTGACGCCGGGTGCGGCAGGTCTTGCGGTGCAGGTCGGGGGCGGCGACGGGATCGAAATCGGTGATGATCAGCCGGATCCTCACGCCCCGGTCGAGGCAATGGACAAAGAGATCGAACCAGCTCTCGCCGATCTTACGGGCCTCGGGGGAGTGCAGCTTGGTGCGCAGGTCAAAGATGCGGAAGCTGCAGGTGACGGTGTCGCTGGCGTCGAGGAAGGCGCGTTCGAGCGCCGGGTAGGCCTCTTCGGCGGTGATGCAGACCTTGAGCGTGTCGATGGCGTGGCCGGTCCCCGCGTGACCCTCTTCGGCCCGTGGGGCGTCGTCGTGCCGCGAGATGTCTGCCTGTGCCACGCGCGTAACCTTTCACTGCGGTTGAGTGTCTGCATCGGCGGATATTTATCAAGCCCTTCCGTGCGGGCTATCGAAAACTCAGCCCCCGCCAGCGAGGTGACGGGGGCTGACATCCGAGGGACAATCGGATGGTTTGGCACATGCAGGGTAAGGGACAGGACGTTGCATGTGCCTGGGACGAGGGAGGTTTCTCTCGGTCTTGTTGGGATAACCCGGCGGCGGCGGTCGGGTTCCGCGTGGTGGTGAATTTTTTTCGCGGAGACTGCGGCGCGGCAGGATCAGGCTTTGGCGGCCGGGTCTGGCGCGCTTTCAGCCTCGGCACCCTCGTCCGGGGCGCGGCGCAGATGGCCGTCTTCGCTCACCTGATGGTCCGAGACATAGGCGTCGCGATCGCCCGGCGGGCGGGGCGGGCCGACAGTGGTGTCGGCGGCGGTTTCAAGCTCGAGCTCGGCGTTGATCAGCGCGCCGATGAGCACGACATAGGCGCTGATGTAGAACCAGAAGAGAAGCGCCACCAGCGCCCCGAGCGAGCCGTAGACCTCGTTGAACGAGCCGAAATTGCGCAGGTAGGTGGAAAAGGCGATAGAGCCCGCGGCCCAGGTCGCCAGCGCAAAGAGTGCGCCCGGTGAGAGCCATGACACCGTCGCGCCGCGCCGGTTCGGGCCATAGCGGTAGAGCAGCCCGAAACACAAGAGCACCACCCCCATCAGGATCGCCCATTTCGCGGCGGAGACGAACATCTCGACCTTGATCCCGAGGTTGAGGAAGGCCAGCGCCACGGGCAGGGCGATGACCAGCGCAAAGGCCACCAGCGCGGCGGCGATCATCACGATGGTGAGGGCCACGGCCACGCCATAACGTTTCAACGGGTTCTTGCGGTGGTCTTCGCGGTAGATCGAGTTCAGCCCGCGAATGAGCGCCGCCGTGGCGTTCTTGGCCGACCAGATCGACAGGGTGAGCGAGATCACCGTGGTCCATTGCAGCGTCGTGTTGTCGGCCACGATGAGCGCGGTGATCTGTTCCTGCACCAAGAGATAGGCTTCTTCGGGCATGAACTGCCGGGCCACGTCAAACTGCGACAAGAGCTTGCTCGGGTCACCGGCAAAGCCCCAGATCGCCACCATGGCGGTGACCGCCGGGAAGAGCGACAGCAGCGCATAGAAGGCGACCCCGGCGGAGATCAGCCCGATGTTGAGCCGATCGATGCCGCCAAATACCCGCCCCATGCTGCGCCCCCAGGCGCGCAGTGGGAAACCGGTGGGGGTACGGGGTCGCAGTATCGCCATGTCAGGCGGCGGCTGCGGATTTCGGGCCGGCGAGCAGCCAGATCAGGAAGCCCAGCAGCGGCAGCAGGACCACGAGAACCACCCAGAGCACTTTCTTGCCGGTGGACGCGCCAGAGCCGATGATCGACACAATGGCCCAGATGTCGAGCACCAGAAGAATAAAGCCGCCAATTCCGCTGAGTTCCGTCATGATCTTACCTTTCTACACCAAGAGGACACGCAAACGGGCGTTTGCGCAACCTCTCAACCGGGGCGGGGAGGAAAAGTTCCCCGCGCCGGTCAGCGTGTTGTCAGGTGATCTTAACCCTGAAGCGGCAGAACGTCCAAATCGCCTTCGAGGCGGGCCTGCATCGCCTGGGCCGCGGCATGGGCACCGGCGGCGGTGGTGAAATAGGGCAGCTTGTCATAGAGCGCGACCGAGCGGATCTCGCGGCTGTCCTCGACCGACTGGGTGCCTTCGGTCGTGTTGATCACCAGATGGATGCCACCGTCCTTGAGCATGTCGACGATATTGGGCCGGCCCTCATAGACCTTGTTGACCACCTCGCAGGCGATGCCGTTTTCCGTGAGGAAAGCGGCCGAGCCACGGGTTGCCACGATTTCGAAGCCGAGATCGATCAGGGTGCGGGCGGTGTCGGCCATGGCCGGGGTCTTGTCGGCATCCTTGATCGACAGGAAGACGCGGCCTTCGGTGGGCAGGATGGTGCCCGCGCCGAGCTGTGCCTTGAGGAAGGCACGGGCAAAGGAGCGATCCCAGCCCATGACTTCGCCGGTCGAGCGCATTTCCGGGCCGAGGATCGTATCGACGCCGGGGAAGCGGGCGAAGGGCATGACCGCCTCCTTGACCGAGAACCACGGCATCGCCGGATCGGCGAGGGTGAGCGGATCGGCCATCGGCACGGTGCCGGGCTTGGCGTCCTTGGCATAGCTGCCACGATGGGCAAAGTTCGACAGCGGCTCGCCCGCCATGACGCGCGCGGCGATGGAGGCGATGGCGCTGTCGGTGGCCTTGGCCACGAAGGGCACGGTGCGCGAGGCGCGCGGGTTGACCTCGATCAGATAGATGTCATCGCCCTTGACCGCGAATTGCACGTTCATCAGCCCGACCACGTTCAGCGCCAGCGCCAGCGCGCGGGTCTGTTCCTCGATCCGGGTGATGATGTCTTGCGACAGCGAGTAGGGGGGCAGCGAACAGGCGCTGTCGCCCGAGTGGACGCCCGCCTCTTCGATATGCTGCATGATGCCCGCGACATGCACGTCCTTGCCGTCACAGATCGCGTCGACATCGCATTCGATGGCGCCCGAGAGATAGCCATCGAGCAGCACCGGGCTGTCGCCCGAGACCACCACCGCCTCGGCGATGTAGCGTTCGAGCTGGGCCATGTCGCGGACGATTTCCATGGCGCGGCCACCCAGAACATAGGACGGGCGGATCACCAGCGGGAAGCCGATTTCATCTGCAATGGCAAGCGCTTCGGCGTCGGAATGGGCGATGCCGTTATGCGGCTGTTTGAGGCCGAGACGGTTGACCAGATCCTGGAACCGTTCGCGGTCTTCGGCGAGGTCGATCGCGTCGGGCGTGGTGCCGAGGATCGGGATGCCTTCGGCTTCGAGCGCATTGGCGAGCTTGAGCGGCGTCTGGCCGCCGAACTGAACGATGACGCCATGCAGCGTGCCGTTTTGCTGTTCGGTGCTCAGGATTTCCATCACATGTTCAAAGGTCAGCGGTTCGAAATAGAGCCGGTCCGACGTGTCATAATCCGTCGAGACGGTTTCCGGGTTGCAGTTGACCATGATGGTTTCATAGCCGGTGTCCGACAGGGCGAAACAGGCGTGACAGCAGCAATAGTCGAATTCGATCCCCTGACCGATCCGGTTCGGGCCGCCGCCGAGAATGACCACCTTCTTGCGGTCGGAGGGGCGGGCCTCGCATTCCACCTCGCCCATCACCGGGCTTTCATAGGTGGAGTACATATAGGGGGTCTGGGCCTCGAATTCGGCGGCGCAGGTGTCGATGCGTTTGAAGACGGCGGTGACGCCTGCGGCGCGGCGGGCGGCGCGGACTTCGGTTTCGGTCTTGCCGGTCAGGATGGCGAGCCGGGCATCGGTAAAGCCCAGCATCTTGACCGCGCGCAGCCCGTGTTCGTCGCTCGGCAGGCCATTGGCGCGGATCTCGGCCTCGGCCTCGACGATTTCGCGGATACGCTCGAGGAACCACGGATCAAAGGAGGTGACGGCCTGAATTTCGTCATTGCTCAGCCCTTCGCGCATCGCCTGGGCGATGGTGCGCATCCGGTCCGGCGTCTGACGGCTGATCGCCTTGATGACGGCTGCCTTGCCGGCCTCGGTGGGGCCTGCGCCTTCGATCTCGACCTCGTCGAACCCGGTGAGCCCGGTTTCCATCGAGGCCAGCGCCTTTTGCAGGCTCTCGTGGATGGTGCGGCCGATGGCCATGGCTTCGCCCACCGATTTCATCGCGGTGGTCAAGAGCGGCTCGGAGCCGGGGAATTTCTCAAACGCAAAGCGCGGGATCTTGGTGACCACATAGTCGATGGTCGGCTCAAAGCTCGCCGGGGTGACCTTGGTGATGTCATTGTCGAGCTCGTCGAGCGTGTAGCCCACGGCGAGTTTCGCGGCGATCTTGGCAATCGGGAAACCGGTGGCCTTGGATGCCAGCGCCGAAGAGCGCGACACGCGCGGGTTCATTTCGATCACGACCATGCGGCCATCGACGGGGTTCACCGCCCATTGCACGTTCGAGCCGCCGGTTTCTACGCCGATCTCGCGCAGCACGTTGATCGAGTGGGTGCGCATGATCTGATATTCTTTGTCGGTCAGGGTGAGCGCCGGGGCCACGGTGATAGAATCACCGGTGTGCACGCCCATCGGATCGACGTTCTCGATCGAGCAGACGATGATAGCGTTGTCGGCCTTGTCGCGGACGACCTCCATCTCGAACTCTTTCCAGCCCAGCAGGCTCTCGTCGACGAGAATCTGGTTGACCGGCGAGGCATCCATGCCGGTGCGGCAGTAATGGATATAGTCGTCGCGGTTGTAAGCGACGCCGCCGCCGGTGCCGCCGAGGGTAAAGGCGGGGCGGATGATGGCGGGCAGGCCGATGTCTTCGAGCGCCTCGAGCGCGATCTGCACACCGGCGTCGAGATCGGCATTGCCGTTCTCTTTCTTGGGGGCGGTGACGATGGTGGCGCGGGGGTTTTCGATGCCGAGACGGTCCATCGCTTCGCGGAAGAGCTTGCGATCTTCGGCCATTTCAATGGCTTCGCGGTTGGCGCCGATCAGCTCGACGCCGAATTTCTCGAGCACGCCCATATCGGCCACCGCCAGCGCGGTGTTGAGCCCGGTCTGACCGCCCATCGTCGGCAGGAGGGCGTCGGGGCGTTCCTTCTCGATGATCTTGGCGACGATCTCGGGGGTGATCGGTTCGATATAGGTGGCGTCGGCCAGTTCGGGATCGGTCATGATCGTGGCCGGGTTGGAGTTCACCAGGATGACCCGGTAGCCCTCTTCGCGCAGGGCCTTGCAGGCCTGAGCGCCGGAATAATCGAACTCGCAGGCCTGCCCGATGACGATGGGGCCGGCCCCGATGATCATGATGGACGAGATATCGGTTCTTTTTGGCATGTCATTCCCCGGAGCAGCGCAAATTGGTGGCGTTATAGCTGTCGCGCGTCTCGGCGCAAGGGGGCGTGGTGTGGTTTTGAGGGTGCCAAGCAGGGAGCGAGCGTTTACATAGCCCCGATCACCGGAACAGGGGATGGATGGTGCAGATTCGCTTTGATCACGGGCCGGAGGGTGCGGCGTGCCGGTTTGACGCCGCGCGGCACGAGATTGTGGCCCATCAGCCGGACGAGGTGCCCGAGGCGCTGGCCGCGCTCGATGCGGCGCGGGCGGCGGGCGCGTGGATCGCGGGCTATGCGAGCTATGAGCTGGGCTATGCGCTCGAGCCGCGGCTGGCGCCGTTGATGCCCGAGGGCCGCGCGCTGCCGCTGCTGCGGTTCGGGGTCTATGACGCGCCTGAAGAGGCGGCACCGCTGGTGTCCGGGCCCGCCGCGCTTGCCAAGTTTGCGCCGCGCTGGTCCGAGACAGACTATGCGGCGGCGTTTCAAGTGGTGCATAATTATATCTGTGCGGGCGATTTCTATCAGGCGAACCTGACCTTTCCGATTGATATGCGGGCGCAGGGCAAGGCGGAGGCGCTCTATGCGGCGCTGGCCGAGGTGCAGCCGGTGCGGTTCGGCGCGCTCATCGAGGCGGCGGGGCAGCCGGCGATCCTGTCGCGGTCGCCCGAGCTCTTCTTTCGCACCGATGCGGCGGGCCATATCGAGACGCGGCCGATGAAGGGCACCCAGCCGCGCAGCGACGACCCGGCCGAGGATGCGCGCGCGCGGTTCTTTCTACAGTCGGATGAGAAGAACCGGGCCGAGAACCTGATGATCGTCGATCTCTTGCGCAATGACCTGAGCCGGGTGAGCCTGCCCGGGTCGGTGCGGGTGCCGGAGCTCTTTACCATTGAGAGCTATGAGACGGTGCATCAAATGACCTCGCTGGTGACGGGGCAGATGGTGCCGGGGACGGGGCTTGCCGAGATCTTCGCGGCGCTTTTCCCCTGTGGGTCGATCACCGGCGCGCCCAAGCTGCGGGCGATGGAAGTGCTGCGCGAGCTCGAGCCTTGGCCGCGCGACATCTATTGCGGCACGATCGGCTGGGCCGCGCCGGATGGGCGGTCAGAGTTCAACGTGGCGATCCGCACCTTGATGCTCGACGACGGGCAGGTGCGGTTCAACGTGGGCGGCGGGCTCGTCTATGACAGCACCGCCGATGGAGAATATGAGGAGGCGCTGTGGAAAGCCCGCTTTGCCCGCCGGATGATCCCGGGTTCCGACTGATCGAAACGCTGCGCTGGGAGCCGGGGCAGGGCGCGCGGGAGGCCGCGCGTCATCTGGCGCGGCTGGCCCGGTCGGCGCGGGCGTTCGGCATCGAGGTCGAGGGCGCCCGCGAGGCACTGGCCGGGGTTGTGGGCGAGGCGCCCTTGCGGCTGCGGCTGACGGTGGATGCGGCGGGGCGGGCCGAGCTGACCTGCGCGCCTTATGTACCGCTGCCCGAGGGCACGGTCTGGCGGGTGGGGCTGGCGGAGACGCGGCTTGCGTCGGACGATCCGTGGTTGCAGCACAAGACGACGCGGCGGGCGCTCTATGATCAGGCACGGGCGGATCTGCCGGGCTGGATCGACGAGATGCTCTTTTGCAATGAGGCGGGCGCGGTTTGTGAAGGGACGATCACCAATCTTTTCGTGCCGCGCGGCGGCGTGCTGCTCACCCCGCCGCAGGCAGAGGGGCTGTTGCCCGGTATCCTGCGCGAGAGATTGATCGAGGAGGGGCGGGCGCGCGAGGCGCGGATCATGCCGGACGATCTGAGCGACGGGTTCTTTGTCGGCAATGACCTACGCGGGCTGATCAAGGCGCGGTTGGTTTAGCGCACTGATGTCGTGCATTGGTGTAGCGCCAAGGCCACGCGCGGCGCGCAGGTGATCAAAACCGGTGACAGGGGGCGCGCGGCGGGCTAGTCTTAGCCTCATCCACATGACGCCCAAACGAGGATGGGGGATACGCGATGTATAGAGGACTCTGGTTTACCCACGGCTGATGCCGCCCGGAGTCCGTCTTGCGCGATGGGCCTGAGGGCCGCGCATGCCGATACATCGCCCTTCCTGACTACCCTCTTGGATATTATCCGTCATGTCCCGTTTTTACCGACTTTTCGAAACCCTCGTTGATCCCTTTGCGCCCGCGTCCAAGGCGACGCCGCCGGCCTCGCTCTGGGCTTATCTCACCTCTCATTATGGGCCGTTCTATCGCTGGATGGCCTGTCTTGCCTTGACCGGCATCGTTGTGGCGCTCATCGAGACCGGGCTCATCTTTTACTCTGGCCGGGTCATCGACCTGATTTCCGCAGGCGGGCCCGAGGGCTTTTGGTCGCGGCACGGGGCCGAGCTCGGGCTGGCGGTGCTGGTGATCCTTCTGGCGCGGCCCTTGATGATCACGCTGCAACATCTTCTGCTTGAGCAGATGCTGGCCTCGAATATGCAGGAACAGGTGCGCTGGCGCGCGCATCAGCATCTCTTGGGGCAGTCGAGCGGCTATTTCCAGAACGAATTCGCCGGGCGGCTCACCAATCGGGTGATGCAGGCGGGCGAGGCCGTAGAAGACGGCACCTACATGTTCTTCGAAGGCATCTGGTACGCGCTGAGCTATGTGCTCAGCGCGGCGGTGATCCTTGGCGGGGTGAACCCCTGGCTGGCGGTGCCCTTGGTGCTCTGGGTGCTGCTTTATGGGCTCTATGTGCGCCATATCGCGCGGCGGGTGGCGGTGGCCTCGGAGAAATGGTCGGATGCGCGGTCGATGGTGACGGCGCGGGTGGTCGATGCCTATGCCAATATCGAGACGATCAAGCTCTTTGCCCGGGACGGGGCCGAGGAACGCTATGTCCAGAGCGCGATGCGGCGGCTTCGGCTGCGGTTCCAGCGATTCCTGCGGTTGATGACCGAATTGGGTCTTGGGCTCGCGGTGCTGAACGGGCTGTTGCTCATCGGGGTGGTGGGGCCTGCATTGTGGCTGTGGTCCGTCGGTATCGTGTCGGTGGGCGAAGTGTCGGCGGCGGCGGCGCTCACGTTGCGGCTCAACGGGATGAGCGGCTGGATCATGTGGGTGGTGATCCGCATGTTCGAACATGCGGGTGTCATCCGCGAGGCGCTGCGGTCGCTGGCGGTGGAGCATGAGGTGCGCGATGCGCCCAAGGCCCCGGCGCTGGCGCTGCGTGAGGCGGGGATCGAGTTTCGCGGCGTGAGCCATCACTATGGCAAAGGGCGCGGCGGGCTCGACGGGGTCAACCTCGTGGTGCGGCCGGGCGAGAAGGTCGGTCTGGTCGGGCGTTCGGGGGCGGGCAAGTCGAGCCTTGTGAACCTCTTGTTGCGGTTCCGCGACCCGGAGGCGGGGCAGATCCTCATCGACGGGCAGGATTTGCGTCAGATCAGCCAATCCTCGCTGCGCGGGGCGATCGGCATGGTGAGCCAGGACAATTCCCTTCTGCATCGTTCGATCCGGGCCAATATCCTCATCGGGCGGCCCGAGGCGAATGAGGCCGAGATGGTCACCGCCGCCGAGAAGGCCGAGGCGCATGGCTTTATCAAAGGGCTGCGCGATTCGGCGGGGCGCAGCGGCTATGGCGCGCATGTGGGCGAGCGGGGGGTCAAGCTCTCTGGCGGGCAGCGGCAGCGGGTGGCGATTGCGCGGGTGATCCTCAAGGATGCGCCGATATTGGTGCTGGACGAGGCGACCTCGGCCCTCGATTCCGAGGTCGAGGCGGCGATACAGGACACGCTCTTTGGGATGATGGAGGGCAAGACGGTGATTGCCATCGCGCACCGGCTGTCAACCATTGCCCAGCTCGACCGGATCGTGGTGATGGACGCGGGCCGCATCGTCGAGGAGGGGAGCCATGATGGTCTGTTGGCGCGGGGCGGCATCTATGCCGATCTCTGGGCGCGGCAATCGGGCGGGTTTCTGGGCGCGGAGTGAGGCGGGCGACGTGAGCCCCCTGAGTATCCGCCGCGCGGGTCGGGCGGGGTTTTGCACGCAAATCCCCGCCCATCCGGCGATTTGCGTGTTAAAATCCTGTTACCTGCCGGGAAACCGGGGGTGCGGGACTTGACGGGGGGGGCGATTCCGCCTAATCACCCGCGAACGGAATTCGGGGCGCTGCCTGTGGCGGTGCCCGCTTCATATTTCGGCGGGCGGTGGCCTGCTGGACAAGCTACGAGGATGATCCCATGTCGCGCCGCTGCGAACTGACCGGAAAAGGCCCGATGGTTGGCAACAATTCCAGCCATGCCAATAACAAAACCAGACGTCGGTATCTGCCGAACCTGAACGACGTGACGCTGCAGTCGGAAACCCTGAGCCGTGGCATCAAGCTGCGGATCTCGGCCCACGCCCTGCGCTCGGTCGATCACCGTGGCGGTCTGGACGCCTTCCTGGCGAAAGCCAAGGATAGCGAGCTCTCGACCACCGCGCTGAAGGTCAAGAAAGAGATTGCCAAGGCCCAGGCTGCGAACGCCTGAGACGCCTGAGCGTTTCGCAAGATTGAACAGCCCTGCCGGATGCGGCGGGGCTGTTTTTCCTGTTGTGGCGGGGCGTTAGGGGCCGGTGTTCATCCTGTCGCGCCCTTGCGCAGGCCATTTGCCGCAGGGCCGTGGCTATCACTGGCGAGACGGCGTGCGCGGCGCTAGATTGACCGCGATGATACGGTTTGCGATCTCTTACCTTCTGGTGCTGAGCCTGCTTTTGGCGGGGCAGATCACCAGCCTCGCGCGGGGCGGTGGCATGACGGATGTGGTCATGGTGCTCTGCGGTGGCGAGGGGAGCGTGCCGATGCCGGGCGACGACCGCGCGCATCTGCCCTGTGACGATTGCGTCATGGTGGCGGGGCTGGCGGTGCTGCCCGGGGCGCTGGCGATGGTCGCGCCGGGGGCGTCGCGGGACCGGGCCTATGCGCTGCCGGTGGCGCAGGGCTATGTCGATCTGGGGTTTGCGCCGGTGGCGCGGGGGCCGCCTGTGGCGCGCGCCTGACCCCAAGATAAATTCAAAATTCCCATAGAGTTGAAGGAGAGACCTCATGTCTTTCAAAGCGTTTTTTGCCGCAGCCCTGCTGGTGGCGTCGCCCGCGTTGGCGGGGGAGATCGAAATCACCGATGCCTATGCGCGCAGCGCCTCGCCGGTGGCCAAGACCGGAGCGGCGTTTCTGGTCATCGAGAATCACGGGGCGGCGGATCGGCTTCTGTCCGTCGCGTCGCCTGCGGCCAAGCTGGTGCAGCTGCATGATCATGTGGATGCGGGCGATGGCGTCCTGCAGATGCGCCATAGCGAAGACGGGTTTGAGCTGCCCGAGGAGGGTGTTCTGACGCTCGAGCGGGGCGGCAAACATGTGATGTTCATGGGGCTGACCCAGCCCTTTCGCGAGGGCGAGAGCGTGCCTCTGACGCTGACCTTTGAGCAGGCCGGCGATGTCGTGATCGAGGTGCCGGTGGACCTGCAGCGCAGCGAGATGGGCGGCCATGATCATTCGGGCCGTGCCGGTCATTCCGATCATTCCGGGCACGGCACGAAGGAGTGATCATGCCTCAGCCGGCCAGCAGGGTCTCGACAAACTCAGGCACGATCTTGCTGGCCGGGCCATAGTGGGCCTCGTCGAAATCGCGGGCGTTTTCAAAGGGTTCTAGGTTGAGCTCGACCGTGCGCGCGCCGAGGCGGCGGCAATGCTGGGCATAGGCGGCGGCGGGGTAGACCTGACCGGATGTGCCGATGGAGACAAAGAGATCGGCCCCGTTCAATGCGGGGTCGATCACCTCGGCCCCATAGGGGATTTCGCCGAACCAGACCACATCGGGCCGGGTGGCGGGGGCCGCGCAGGCGGGGCAGCGATCGGCGGGCTGCATCACCAGCGGCGCGGGCCAGCGATGGTCGCAGGCGGCGCAGAGGGCGCCCATGAGCGTGCCGTGCATCTGGAGGACCTGGGGGGAGCCGGCGCGGTGGTGGAGGTCGTCGACATTCTGGGTGATCAGCGTGACCTCGCCGGGGTGCTCGCGGGCGAGGCGGGCGAGGGCGAGATGGGCCGGGTTGGGCGTGGCCTCGGCGGCTTGGGCGCGGCGGGCGTTGTAGAATCGGTGCACCAAATCGGGGTCGCGGGCAAAGCCTTCGGGGGTGGCCACATCTTCGATGGCGTGCTGGGCCCAGAGACCGCCTTCGTCGCGGAACGTGCCGAGGCCGCTCTCGGCGGAGATCCCTGCGCCGGTCAGGATGACGATCTTTTCCATGGGCGTGATTTCCTGTAAGTCATTGGCAAAGGAGATGTTTCATGTCCCAGCCTATCCTCTTTGTCTGTCTTGGCAATATCTGCCGGTCACCTGCGGCGGAGGGGGTGTTTCGCCAGATGAGGCCGGGGCATCCGGTCGATAGCGCGGGCACCGGGGGCTGGCATGTGGGCGAGCCGCCGCATGGGCCGATGCAGGTCGCCGCAGAGGCGCGGGGCTATGATCTGTCGCCGCTCCGGGCGCGGCAATTCGTGGTGGCGGATTTTGACCGGTTCGATCTGATCCTCGCGATGGATGACCAAAATCTCGCCGAAATCAAACGTCTGCAACCCGTCGGTAACACGTCGGTATTGCGACGGTTGACGGATTACGCCCCGGAGGCGGGGCGCGACCATGTGCCGGACCCCTATTACAGCGGCGATTTCGACGGCACGCTCGACCTCATCGTGCGGGCGGTGCGGGGGCTCTGTCAGAGCCTCGATGAAGCCCCGGATCAGGGCGCGGATCGGGGTCGGGATCAGAACCCGCGATAACCCGAACAGGCCCCGGCCAGTTTCGGATTCTTCGAAGGCGGGATTTGGCGGCTGAAAAATGAGACGGGGGGTCGGGGGAAAATCCTTGCCGAAAGGCCGATGAGGGGCGCATTTCAAAGCGGATAGGAGTTTTGCCATGCCGCTTACATATCTCAAGACCGCCACGCCGCAGCCTCAGGAGGCGCTCAACGACATCGCCGATACGGTGCAGCTCATGCTGGGTCGGATCAAGGCCGGGGGCGCGCAGGTGGCGCTTGAATATGCCCGCCAGCTCGATGGCTGGAGCGGCGAGATCACCGTGAGCCGGGCCGAGATCGACGCGGCCATCGCGCGGGTGCCGCAATCTCTCAAGGATGACATTGCCTGGGCGCATGAGAACATCCGCCGCTTTGCCGAGGCCCAGCGCGCCACGGCGCAGGACATGGAAATCGAGCTGCGCCCCGGTCTCATCGCCGGGCAGAAGCAAATCCCGGTCGCGGCGGCGGGCTGCTATGTGCCGGGCGGGCGCTATACCCATATCGCCAGCGCGCTGATGAGCATCACCACTGCACGGGTTGCCGGGGTCGAGGATGTCACCGCCGTGTCGCCGCCCTGCATGGGCGGGCCGATCCCTGACGAGATGCTCTATACGATGGATCTGGCAGGGGCGACGCGCATCCTGTGCATCGGTGGTGTGCAGGGTGTGGCAGCGATGGCCTTTGGTCTCTTTGGTGCGCCCGAGGCGGATATTCTGGTGGGGCCGGGCAATGCCTATGTGGCCGAAGCCAAGCGGCAGCTCTTTGGTCCGGTGGGGATCGACATGTTTGCCGGGCCGACCGACAGTCTGGTGCTTGCCGATGACAGCGCCGATCCGGAGATCGTGGCGATCGACCTCATCGGTCAGGCCGAGCATGGGGTGAATAGCCCCGTCTGGCTCGCCACCACCGATACGGCGCTGGCCGAGGCGGTGATCAAGGCGGTGCCCGGCGTGATCGACAGCCTGCCCGAGCCGAACCAGAGCGCCGCGCGGCAGGCGTGGCATGATCTGGCCGAGGTGGTGGTCTGCGACAACCGCGAGGAGATGGCGCAATATTCCGACGAAAAGGGCCCGGAGCATCTGCATGTGCAGGCGCGCAACCTCGATTGGTGGCGCAAGCGGCTGCACAGCTATGGCTCGCTCTTCCTCGGTGAAGAGACCACGGTGACCTTTGGCGACAAGGCCTCGGGGCCGAACCATGTGCTGCCGACCTCGGGGGCGGCGCGCTATACCGGCGGGCTGTCGGTGCATAAATTCCTCAAGACCGTGACCTGGCAGACGGTGGATGCCGAGGCGCTGCCCGATCTGGCGCGTGTCAGCGCGGTGATCAGCCGTGCCGAGCGGATGGAGGGCCATGCCCGCGCCGCCGATATCCGTCTTGAAAAGCTCGTGCAGGCCAGCGCGCCGAAGGCGGCCAAGGCCTGAGCTGCGGGGCTTGTGCCGCTCTCAACTCCGGGCGATAACCCGCGAAAGATGGGCGATAATTCGGGGGATCAGGCGATGCGATCTGTAGGTATTTTGGGCGGCATGGGGCCAGAGGCCACGATCCTTCTCATGCAGAAGGTGCTGGGCGCGGTGACGGCCCAGGATGACGCGGATCACCTGCCGCTCATCGTGCATCAGAACCCGCAGGTGCCGAGCCGTATCAAGGCGCTCCTGGAAGGCGGCGGCGAAGACCCCGGTCCGGTGCTCGCCGCGATGGCGCAGGATCTCGAGCGGGCGGGCGCGCAGGCGCTGGCCATGCCCTGCAACACGGCGCATCACTATGCCGATGCGGTGCGCGAGGCGAGCGGGCTGCCGTTTCTCGATATGCTGGAATTGACCGCCGCGCATCTGGCGGCGCTTGGGGCCAAGCGCATCGGCATGCTGGCCTCGCCCGCGACGCGGCGGGTCGGTGTCTTTGACCGTGTGTTCGCGGCCCATGGCCTCAGCCCGGTGTGGACCGGGGATGAGGATGAGATGCTGGCGATCATTCGCGCGGTGAAGGCGGGCGAACCGATGGCGCCGCTCGGCCCGCGGTTGCGGGGCTTGGCGGATGCGATGGCGGGGGCCGATCACTGGCTCGTGGCCTGTACCGAGCTGTCGCTGATGACCGGCGCGCTGGAGGGCGGGCCGGGCTGGACCGACAGTCTCGATTGTCTGGTGGCCGGGGTGGCGGAGTTCGGCTTCGCCTGAGCTTTGCCCTAGCGGGTCGGCACCGGCTCGCCGCTGCGGTAATCATAAAAGCCACGGCCCGATTTGCGCCCGAGCCAACCCGCCTCGACATATTTGGTGAGCAGCGGGCAGGGGCGGTATTTGGTGTCCGCCAGCCCATCGTGCAGCACGTTCATGATCGCAAGGCAGGTGTCGAGCCCGATGAAATCGGCCAGTTCCAGCGGCCCCATCGGGTGGTTTGTGCCGAGCTTCATCGAGGTGTCGATCGAGGTCACATTGCCGACGCCCTCATAGAGCGTATAGACCGCCTCGTTGATCATCGGCATCAGGATGCGGTTGACGATGAAGGCCGGGAAATCCTCGGCTGAGGCGGCGGTTTTGCCAAGCTTCTCAACCACTTCGTGACAAGCCTGAAAGGTTTCCTTGTCGGTGGCGATGCCGCGGATGAGCTCGACCAGCTGCATCACGGGGACCGGGTTCATGAAGTGGAACCCCATGAATTTCTCGGGCCGGTCGGTGCGGCTCGCGAGCCGGGTGATGGAGATCGACGAGGTGTTCGACGTCAGGATCGTATGCGGGGCGAGATGCGGCACGAGATCCTCGAAAATCGCGGCCTTGAGCGCCTCTTTTTCGGTGGCGGCCTCGATCACCAGATCGGTGGCGCCGAGATCGGCGAGGGTGAGCGTCGTCGATATCCGCGCCATGGCGGCGTCGCGATCCTCGGCGCTGACTTTGCCGCGGCTGACCTGGCGGTCCATGTTGCCGGTGATCGTTTCGATCCCGCGGTCGAGCGCGTCCTGGCTGATGTCGGTCAAGAGCACCTCATAGCCCGCCAGCGCCATCACATGGGCGATGCCATTGCCCATTTGTCCTGCTCCGATGACGCCGATTTTCCGGATGTCCATTCACTTTGCTCCGCATCTTTGAGTTGGGCGCAGGATAGGCCCCCGAGGCGGGGGGCCGCAAGGGGCGCAGGGTGCGAAAGATTCTCGGCAAATTGCGTCTTTAGACATTTCTCAACAGCTTTGCGCGAATCCTGCCCATGGGTGAAAGAGAGGTGGGACTTATGGCCTATGAACGCCAGGGGGAAACCCCGCTTGACTATATGCCATGTCGCTATGGCATGTCGAAACTCCTGTTCCGGGGACCGAGGCGCAGTTTGAGCGGCCGCTATGCCGCGTTTCTGGGTGGGACGGAGACCTATGGAAAATTCATCGCGCGGCCGTTTCCGTCGCTGATCGAGACGCGGACCGGGGTGAAATGCATCAATTTTGGCTGGCCGAATGCGGGGATCGATGCGTTTTTGCATGATCCCGATGTGCTCAGCGCGGCGGCGGGGGCACGGGCGGTGGTGCTGCAGGTGCCGCCGGCGCAGAATATGTCCAACCGGTTCTACCGGGTGCATCCGCGGCGCAATGACCGGTTTGTCGAGGCCTCGCCGATGCTGCGGGCGATTTTCAATGAGGTGGATTTTACCGAGTTTCATTTCACCCGGCATATGCTGAGCCGGTTGCGGGAGCAGTCGCTCGACCGGTTTGCGTTGGTCCGGGATGAGCTGCAGGCGGCGTGGCTGGCGCGGATGCGGCTGCTGATCGAGCGGATCAACGCGCCGGTGGTTCTGCTGTGGCTCTCGGCGCATGAGATGCGGCGCGATGCGGGGATGCCCGATCTGATCGAGGACCCGGCCTTTGTCACGCGGGGGATGATCAAGGCGCTGATGCCGATGGTGCGCAGCGTGGTGGACGCGACGGCGAGCGCCGAGGCCATGCAGGCGGGGGCGCAGGGCATGGTGCATTCCGATTTCGAGGCGACAGTGGCGTCAGAGCTGCTCGGCCCGCAGGTGCATCAGGAGACGGCGGCGCGGTTCGGCCCGGTGATCGAAGAACTGGTGAATGCGTGAGAGGGTCAAGTGGGCCATGAAAAAGGCCCGCCGAGGGGGCGGGCCTGGAGTGTTCAGGGCGTTAAAGGAGGCCATGTTTGCGCGTGTAGTCCTCTATGCGCTTTTCGATCTCCGGGGTCGTGCCCTGCCGGAAGCATTGGTCGAAGGCGGGGTCGTAGACGTCCTTGATCTGTTCGTAGGCTGAGTAATCGCCGGTTGCGAAGTCAGCGTAGATCTCGGGATCGCCGATTTCTTGCAACGCGGCTTCGGTACAAACACAGGCGTAGACGATCATCGACAGGGACGGCTCTTCGCCGCCCGTGGCCTCCATGTAGCTCTGAACCGATGCGGGGTAGCAGCTATCCACGAATGTCTCCCAGCTGCCGTCGCCCAGTTTCGGGGTCGGCTTGGCGGATAACGAGACGCCGAAGGCCGTTGCGAGACCCTGTTCGATACGGGTCATGTGTTCGCTGTCACAGCCCTGCGTCGTCAGCAATGTGTCGACACCGTTGCGCACTCCGGAGAGGGGGTTGCTGTTCAGAAATTTGATGTTCGCTTTCACCCAAGGGACGAATTCGGGTCTGACGGCGATGGACCCGGTCAGCGTCTGTGTCTCGCTGTTCATTTCCACGCCGTAACTGTTCACCTCTGATTTTTTGACGGTGACAGAAAACGGGACCTCCTCGGCATTCGCAAAAATGCAGCTTGCTGGGTGTTTCGCGATCGCCTGTAGAATGTGGAAGGCATCGGTCGCGATTTCGGACTTGGAGGCCAAGGAGGGATCGTTTTCATAGATGGCCCTGAAGCCAGGAAAGATCGACATGTTTTGTGCAAGCTCTGGCGGCAAACCCTCAGCGAAGCTGGCGGATCCGAAGGCCAGGAGGAGAGAGCTTGTTGCAAGAATTCTCAGTTGCGGTTTGGCCATTCTTACAATCCTTCATGCGGAAATAAGTCTAAAGGCGAAACGTTACCGGCAAATCTAAAGGTAAGACCGTACCGGACGTGGTGCAAAAGTAAAGAAACCGCTCTGACGGGCCCGACGTGAGCGGGGATTAGAAAGAAGTGGCCGAGCCGGTGCGGGACCGGCAGCCCATAAGAAAAAGGCCCGCCGAGGGGGCGGGCCTTGTCGATTTTGCAGAGATCTGAGCGATCAGAGCTTGGAGGTCAGCTCGGGGACGGCTTCGAAGAGGTCCGCCACGAGGCCGTAATCGGCGACCTGGAAGATCGGGGCTTCTTCGTCCTTGTTGATCGCGACGATGATCTTCGAGTCCTTCATGCCGGCGAGGTGCTGGATGGCGCCCGAGATGCCTACGGCGATGTAGAGATCCGGTGCCACGACCTTGCCGGTCTGACCGACCTGCCAGTCGTTCGGGGCATAGCCCGAATCGACGGCCGCGCGCGAGGCGCCAACGGCGGCGCCGAGCTTGTCGGCGAGGGCTTCGATGATCTTGAAGTCTTCTTCGGAGCCGACGCCACGGCCGCCCGAGACGACGACGCCTGCCGAGGTGAGCTCGGGGCGGTCGCTTGCGGCAACCTTGTCTTCGACCCATTCCGACAGGCCGGGGTTTTCAGCGGCCGAGATGGTTTCGACCGAGGCCGAGCCGCCGTCGCCCGCCGCATCGAAGGTCGAGGTGCGGAAGGAGATGACTTTTTTCGCGTCCGAGGATTTCACCGTCTGGATCGCGTTGCCGGCGTAGATCGGGCGTTCGAACGTGTTGCCATCGACAACACCCGACACGTCCGAGATCACCATGACGTCGAGCAGAGCGGCCACGCGGGGCAGCACGTTCTTGGCGTCGGTGGTGGCGGGCGCGACGATATGTTCGTAATCGCCTGCGAGGCTGACCAGCAGCGCCGCGGTGGGTTCCGCGAGGCGGTGACCGAGCGAGGCATCTTCGGCGACGAGCACTTTGGACACGCCGTCGATCTTGGCGGCGGCTTCACCGGCGGCGGCGGCATTTGCCCCACAGCACAGCGCGGTCACATCGCCCAGTTGTTTCGCGGCGGTGACGGCCTTTGCGGTTGCGTCGAGCGCCAGTTCACCATCGGTGACTTCTGCGAGAAGAAGAACAGCCATTACACAGCCCCCACTTCTTTGAGTTTCGCCACGAGCTCGTCGACCGAGCCCACAATCTCGCCTGCCTTGCGGGCCTCGGGTTCGTCGGTCTTGACGATTTCGAGACGCGGGCTGACATCGACGCCGTAATCGGCGGCGGTTTTCTCGTCGAGCGGCTTTTTCTTCGCTTTCATGATGTTGGGAAGCGAGGCGTAGCGCGGCTCATTGAGGCGCAGATCGACGGTGATGATGGCGGGCATCTTGACCTTGATCGTTTGCAGGCCGCCGTCCACTTCGCGGGTGACGAGCGCGCTGTCACCATCGATGTCGAGGCCGCTGGCAAAGGTGCCTTGGCTCCAGCCGAGCAGCGCCGAGAGCATCTGACCGGTGGCGTTCATGTCGTTGTCGATCGCCTGCTTGCCCGCGAGGACGAGACCGGGCTGTTCTTCTTCGACGACCTTGGCGAGGATCTTGGCCACGGCCAGCGGTTCGATGTCGGTGTGAACGTCGTCGGCGGCAACCACGAGAATGGCGCGGTCGGCCCCCATGGCGAGCGCGGTCCGCAGGGTTTCCTGCGCCTGCTTGACACCGATCGAGACCGCGACGACCTCATCGGCCTTGCCGGCCTCTTTCAGGCGGATCGCCTCTTCGACGGCAATCTCGTCGAAGGGGTTCATCGACATTTTCACATTGGCAAGATCGACACCGCTCCCGTCCGCTTTGACGCGCACTTTCACGTTATAGTCGATCACGCGTTTGACAGGCACAAGCACCTTCATTGGCATGGTCTCCCTTGAAAAAACACCTGACCAGTCGAGTCAGGCGCAAGCTATCTCGCAGGGTTTTACCGAGTCGCGACCGGGGACAACAGGCCAAAATCGTCATTATTGGGCTCTGTGACGTCGCGATGCTGCCCGGCGTGCCTCGCTGAGGAAACTTTGTTGCGAATTGCCGCCAGCCTGTTCCGCAGGCGGGCGCGGATCAGCGGTTGGCGCCGGGCACCCAGAGCACGTCGGCGCGGCCTTCGTCATTGGCCATGCGGGCGGCGGCGAAGAACCAGTCGCTCAGCCGGTTGAGGTATTTCACGGCGGCCGGGTTCACCGGTTCGTCGCCCGCCAGTTCCACGGCGAGCCGTTCGGCGCGGCGCGACACGGTGCGGCAGAGGTGGAGCTGGGCCGCGAGGCGGCTGCCGCCGGGCAGGATAAAGCTGCGCAGCGGTGTGAGCGTGGCGGTCATCGCGTCGATTTCGGCCTCGAGCCGGGTCACCTGTTGGTCGCTCATCCGCAGCGGCGGGTAGTCGGCCTCGGCATCCTTGTCCATGTCGGGGGTGCAAAGATCGGCGCCGAGATCGAAGAGATCGTTCTGGATGCGGGCGAGGGCCTGATCCATGTCGCTGTCGGCCTCGGCCTCGATCCGGGCGAGACCGACGGTGGCGTTGGTTTCATCGACCGTGCCATAGGCGGTGACGCGGGCCGAATGTTTGGCGACGCGGGTGCCATTGCCGAGGGCGGTGTCGCCCTTGTCGCCGGTGCGGGTGTAGAGCTTGTTCAGGACCACCATGTCATTGGCCTCCGCTGCTGCGCAGCCAGACAAAGCCGAGAATCAGCAGGACTGCGATGAATTGCGCGGCGATGCGCCAGCGCATGATCTTGTTGGCGTGTTTGCGGTTGAACTCGCCGCCCCGGCCAAAGGTTGTCACGCCGAAGACAAGGATGCCCAGCACGATGACACAGGCGGCTGCCACCACCCAGAAGAGGGGATCTTGGGCCATTTGAGGGCTCCTTTCGTGATCTGTTATTGCCTAGATATCTAGGCGGCACTCGCCTGAAACCGAACCGGAAATGTGCCGGTTGCGGCGTTTGGTCCGGGGCTTTGGCCTGTGCGCGCTGGTCAGGCGCCGTCGAAGGCGCAGAGCATGTCGACATCCATCCCCATGGCGCGCAGCCGGGCCGCGCCGCCAAGCTCCGGCAGGTCGACGGCAAAGCTGCAGCCGACCACCTGACCGCCGAGCCGCTCGATGAGGCGGATGCCGGCCTCGGCGGTGCCGCCGGTGGCCAGCAGGTCATCGACCAGCAGCACCCGTTCGCCGGGTTCGATCGCGTCTTCGTGGATCTCGACCACGGCCTCGCCATATTCGAGCAGATAGGCCTCGGAGATCTTGCTGCCGGGGAGTTTGCCGGCCTTGCGGATCGGCACGAAGCCACAGCCCAGCCGATGCGCTATGGCACCGCCGAGGATGAAGCCGCGGGCTTCGAGCCCTGCGACCTTGTCGATGTCGCGGCCCTGGGCGGCCTCGACCATCTGATCGACGGCGAGGGAAAAGCCTGCGCCATCGCCGAACAGCGTGGTCACATCGCGGAACATGATCCCCTCATGGGGGAAATTCGGGATGGTGCGGATATAGTCTTTGACGGTTTTCATAAGGCTGTTCTAGCAGTGCGTGTGTCGGAGCGCCATATTCAATTGCTGCGCCGCAGCGTCGCGGTCATCACCCCCATCGCCACCAGAGCCATGCCGCCCGAGCGGGTCAGCCAGGTGATCACGGCGGGGCGGCGGATGGTGCTGCGCAGCCGGTCGGCCAAGAGCGCATAGGCCAGCGCGTTGAGGGCGGCGAGGGTCACGAACGTCGCGACGAGGATGACGAATTGCGGCAAGAGCGGCGCGTTGAGCGTGACGAATTGCGGGACAAAGGCGATGAAGAAGGCGATGGATTTCGGGTTGAGCGCGGTCACCCCCGCCGCGTGCCAGAAGACGCCGCGGGTGGTGATCTCGCGGGTGGGGGTGGCGTCGAGCCCCTCGGAGGGGGCGGAGCGCAGCAGTTTGATCCCCATCCAGACCAGATAGGCCGCGCCGATCCATTTTAGCGCGGTGAAGAGCGTGGCCGAGGCCAGCACCAGCGCGCCGAGACCGGCGAGCGAGGCGGACATGGCGACGAGATCGCCCAGCGCCACGCCGGCGGCGCTGGCAAGCGCCACGCTGCGGCCTTTGGAGAGCGCGTAGCTCAGCACCAAGAGGACCGTGGGGCCGGGAATGAGCAAGAGCGCGGTGGAGGCGGCGACGAAGGCGAGCCAGAGATCGAGAGGCATGGGCGGAGCTTTCGGTTAAAGGAGACTGGCTAGAGAAGACGGCCCGCCACCGCGTCGAGCCGCGCCACGAGGGCGGGGTCGCGGGCGTCGGGCGCGGTGAGGATAGCATGATCGAGAGCGCGGTCACAGCCATGCGGGCAGGGCGCGCGCTCGGCCTCGAGCAGGCCGGGGAGCCGTTCGATCATGGCGCGGCCCTTGTCGGCATTGCCGGTGAGCGTGGCGATGATCTGGGTCACGTCGACCTCGCCATGATCGGGATGCCAGCTGTCGTAATCGGTGACCATGGCGATGCTCGCATAGCAAAGCTCGGCCTCGCGGGCGAGCTTGGCCTCGGGCATGTTGGTCATGCCGATGACGTCCGCGCCCCAGTGTTCGCGGTACATGCGCGATTCCGCCAGCGTCGAGAATTGCGGGCCTTCCATGGCGAGATAGGTGCCGCCGTCATGCACGGTGATGCCCGCGTCGATGGCGGCGGTGAGGCAGGCCGCCGAGAGCCGGGGGCAGGTCGGGTGGGCGACGCTTACATGGGCGACGCAGCCGGGGCCAAAGAAGGATTTCTCGCGGGCGAAGGTGCGGTCGATGAATTGATCCACCACGACGAAATCGCCGGGGGCCATCGCCTCGCGGAACGACCCGCAAGCAGAGACCGAGATAACATCGGTGACGCCCAGCCGTTTCAGCGCGTCGATATTGGCGCGATAGGGCACGGAGGTCGGCGTGTGGCTATGGCCGCGCCCGTGACGGGGCAGGAAGGCCAGCGCCATGCCGTCGAGCGTGCCGGTGAGGATCTGATCCGAGGGCGCGCCCCAGGGGGTCTCTACCGTTTGCCATTCAGGCGATTGCAGCCCGTCGATCTGATAGAGGCCCGATCCACCGATCACGCCCAGCATTGTCTTGGTCATCTTTGGTCCTTTCGCTTGGCCCGGATCGTGGCGTGGGCGGCGGCGAAGTCAACCCGTCACGGGTCGCGATCTGCCGCATCTGTCGCGAAAGTGAGGGGTGGGGGATTGACAGGGGGCGCAACTAGGTAGACTGGTCTACCTAGTTACTTGGTGCGGAGGGCTTGGCGTGGCACATACCAAAGGCGAGACGGCGCGGGACCGGCTGCTGCGGGCGGCGGAAGAGCTGTTTTACCAAGATGGGATCGTGGCGACCGGCATCGACCGGATCATCGCGCGTGCCGGGGTCGCCAAGCAGAGCCTTTACAACAATTTCGCCTCCAAATCGGCGCTGGTCGAGGCCTATATCGAGGCGCGCCATGCCGAGTGGCTGGCGTTTCATGCGGCGCGGGTTGAGGGGCTCGATGATCCGCAGGCGCGGATCCTGGCGGTGGTCGATGCCTATGCGGATCACGCGAATTTCGCCTATGAGCGCGGGTTTCGCGGCTGTGGGCTACTCAATGCGGCGGCGGAATTGCTGCCCGGGGATCCGGGCCGTGCGGCGGTGCGGCGGCATAAGGAAGAGGTCGAGGCGATCCTGCGGTCCGAGCTTGCCGAGATCTGCGGCGAGGGGGCGGCGGCGCGCTATGCGCGGCAGTTCGCCTTTCTCATCGAAGGGGCGATGGTGCGCGCGGGGCTTGAGGGCAGCGATGCCTGTCTGCGCGAGATGCGCGACATGTTGAGTGTGATGATGCCGGGGCAGGATCCGGCGGGTGAGGAGTAAAGTGATGGCGCAGGGAATGAGTTTTGCCGGGGTGGCGGCAGTTTTGGTGGCGTCGATCCTCTGGGGGACCACGGGGACGGCGGCGACATTCGCGCCGGAGATGAGCCCGGTCGCCATCGGCGCGGCGGCGATGGGGTTTGGCGGGCTGTTGCAGGCGCTGGTGGCGCTGGGCGGGCTGCGGCGGCACCGGGCAGGGATCATGCGGGAATGGCGCTGTCTGTGGCTCGGGGCGGTGGCGGTGGCGCTCTATCCGCTGGCGTTCTACGCCTCGATGCGGCTGGCGGGGGTGACCATTGGCACGCTGGTGTCGCTGGGGTCCGCACCGCTGTTGTCGGCCTTGATCGAATACCGGCTCGACGGGCTGCGGCTCAGCCGGCGCTGGATGATCGGGGCGGCGATCGGCCTTGTGGGGATGGCGCTCTTGAGCCTTGCCGAGACCGGCGGGCATGGGGTGGGCGGCACGCATCCTCTGGCCGGGGCGCTGTTGGGGCTTGGGGCCGGGTTCACCTATGCGCTCTATTCCTGGACGGCGCGGCGGATGATGCAGCGCGGGATCAGCGCGCGGGCCACGATGGGGGCGACCTTTGGGCTGGGCGGGCTGCTGCTCATGCCGGTTCTGGCGCTCACCGGCGCCGGGTTTCTCGACAGCTGGCAGAATGCGGGCGTGGGGATCTACATGGCGGTGGTGCCGATGTTTCTGGGCTATCTCGCCTTTGGCTATGGGCTGGCGCGGGTGGCGGCGAGCCTCGCCACCACGCTGACGCTGTTCGAGCCGGTGGTGGCGGCGCTCTTGGCGGTGCTGGTGGTGGGTGAACGACTCGATCCGCTCGGCTGGACCGGGGTGGCGCTGGTGGTGCTGTGCCTGCTGTGGCTCACCTGGCCGGTGCGGCCGGGGGTCGCAATGCGCAAAGCGCCTGCGGGCTAGGCAAGCCGGGGTGCGCCCGCCGCGCATTTGTCACGGTTGACGGGCGAGGCCGGGGCGCAAGACGGGGCGGAGTTGTCAAAACCCGGTCAAACGGGTAGGGGGCGCGCAAATGCCCGCAATCCCAAAAGGACGATACCCCGTGAAAAAGACCCTTCTCGCGGCGCTAGCCAACAATATCTCGATGCCTGATCTGAGCATCATGCAGGATGAACATCTGACCATGGGCCGGGTGCGCACCGAGCTTTTGTCGGGGCTCACCGTGGCGCTTGCGCTGGTGCCCGAGGCGGTGGCCTTTGCCTTTGTCGCCGGGGTGCATCCGCTGGTCGGGCTCTATGCCGCGTTCCTCGTCGGTCTGGTGACCGCGGTGATCGGCGGGCGGCCGGGGATGATCTCGGGCGCGACCGGAGCCTTGGCAGTGGTCATGGTGGCGCTGGTGGCGGAGCATGGCGTCGAATATCTCTTTGCGACCGTGGTGTTGATGGGCATTCTTCAGGTGATTGCCGGGGCGCTCAAATGGGGCAAATTCATCCGTCTGGTGCCGCATCCCGTGATGCTTGGCTTTGTGAACGGGCTCGCCATCGTGATCTTTCTCGCGCAGCTCGGTCAGTTCAAGGAGCCGGGCAGCATGGTCAACACCGGCCATGGCATGTCGGGGGGTACCTGGCTCGCCGGGGTCGAGATGATGACCATGCTGGGGCTTGTGGCGCTGACCATGGCGGTGATCTGGGTCATGCCGCGCATCACCCGCATCGTGCCGGCACCGCTGGCGGGGATCGTGGTGGTCGCGGGGCTGGTGATCGGGCTTGGGCTCGAGGTGCCGCGGGTCGGCGATCTGGCCTCGATCGAGGGCAGTTTCCCGGCCTTCCATTGGCCCTTTGGTCAGGGGGAGGGGCTCTATGGGACGCCTCTGGCGCCTCTCAACCTCGAAACCTTGCAGATCATCCTGCCCTATGCGGTGATCCTCGCGGCAATTGGCCTTATCGAGAGCCTGCTGACCCTCAACCTCGTGGGTGAGATCACCGGGCGGCGGGGCGGTGCGAGCCAGGAATGTATCGCGCAAGGTCTGGCCAATACGCTCACCGGGTTTTTCGGCGGCATGGGGGGCTGTGCGATGATCGGCCAGTCGATGATCAATGTGAAATCGGGCGGGCGGACGCGGATTGCCGGGGTGGCGGCGGCGTTGTTCCTGCTGATCTTTATCCTCTTTGCCGCGCCGCTGATCGAGCAGATCCCGCTCGCGGCGCTGGTCGGTGTGATGTTCATGGTGGTGATCGGGACGTTTGCGTGGAACTCGTTCAAGATCCTGCGCAAAGTGCCGATGACGGATGCCTTTGTCATCATCCTCGTGACCGTGGTGACGGTGATGGAAGACCTCGCGGTGGCGGTGGTCGTGGGGGTGATTGTCTCGGCGCTGGCCTATGCGTGGAACAATGCCAAGCGCATCCACGCGGTCGAACGCGAGTCGGTGACCGAGAAGGGCGCCAAGGTCTATGAGATCCAGGGGCCGCTGTTCTTTGGCTCGACCGATGGCTTTGTCGAGCTCTTCGATTACGAGGGCGATCCGGAGGTGGTGATCGTCGATTTCGATGCGAGCCGGGTGGTGGACCAATCGGCGCTGCAGGCGATCGAGACGGTGGCCGGGCGCTATGAGGCCGAGGGCAAGCGGATCATGCTGCGCCATCTGAGCCGCGACTGTCATCAGCTTCTGACGCGGGCGGGGCATCTGGTGGTCGATAGCGACGACGATCCCGATTACGCGCTGGCGGTGGATTACGGTGTGCGGACCGGGGTGCTCGGGGGGCATTGAGCCGGGGCCATAGCGGCACAGAAAAGGGGCGGGTCCGAGAGGGCCCGCCCCAACTGCTCTTGGGTCTTGGTCTTGCGGTCTTGGTCTTGGCTGAGACCTGAAGCGCGGCTGGCCTTAGTGGCCGAAGATATGCAGGCGGCGCGAGAGGCGCAGGCCGCCGAGGCGGATCGCCGCGATGCTGCGGGTCAGGCCCAGCACCAGATCGCGGGTGTGTTCGGCGCGCATCTGGCGGCCGAGTGCCACATAGTGATCCACGTCGAGCGTGCCATCGGAACGCAGCTTGGTGTCTTCGTCAAAGCCAAAGGCATCGGGTGTCAGATCGGTTTGGGAGGTGTCGGACTTGGTCACGGGAGGTCTCCTTGTCATCTCTGTTTCCAGATGTAGCCATCTTCTGGCGGAAGGGAATGACAGTTGGGTAACCATCCCGTGATAATCGTCATAAATGCTGACCTTTTGGCTGATTTTTCTGCACCTGCACAGTTTTCGAGCAGGGTGAAAACGCAAATAGCGCCCGGTTTTTAAGGCCGGACGCTATTTTGATGCTGTGCTGCGGCATGGAATGCTGCATTTGCGAGAGGTGAGTCGCGGCGGGGTTAGACCTCGGGGCGGGCCAGTTCGAACACCTCGCGGACGGCGGCGTAATCCATGTAGCCGAGCCGCGCGATGGGCACAAAGCTCGTGACATCAAAGCGGCCATCGCGGAGGCAGTCCTCGCGGATATGAACGCCGGTGACCTCGCCGAAAATGGCGAAATTGGCGGCGCCCTTGAGTTGCAGGATCTCGGTCACCTTGCATTCGAGCGCGGCGGGGGCGTCGGCCACGCGGGGGCAGTCGATCGTCTCGCAGGGCGCCGAGGCGAGGCCTGCGCGGACGAACTCATCGCTCTCGGGCGGCAGGGCGGCGGAGCTTTCGTTCATCTGATGCAGCATCGCCTCGCTCACCACATTGACGCAAAACGTGCCGCTGTCGCGGATGTTGCGCAGGCTGTCTTTTTCATTGGTCGAGGAAAACATCACCTGGGGCGGGACGTAAGCCACTGCGTTGAAAAAGGAATAGGGCGCGAGATTGGCCACGCCATCGGCGCTCTTGGAGGATATCCAGCCAATGGGACGCGGCGAGACGATGGCGTTGAACGGGTTGTGCGGCAGGCCATGACCGTCTTCGGGGCGGTAAAACATCGCGCGGGGCTCCTCGGGTGATTTTCTAGGTTTGTGCAAGGCTTACGCCCGTGATAACCGCTTTGCCACCCGAAAACGCCCAGAAAGGCCGCCTGCACAGTGTTCGAATTACGCCCGGAAACCGCGGAGGACTGGTGGGAGGTCGAAGCGCTCTATGATCTGTGCTTTGCACCCGGTCGTGAGGCGCTGTCGTCCTATCGGTTACGCGACGGTATTACGCCGGTATCCGGTCTGTGCCTCGTGGCGCGCGATCCGAGCGGTATCGTGGCCGGTGCGATCCGCTATTGGCCGGTGATGGTGGGCGCGGCGCGGGCGCTGTTGCTCGGGCCGGTGGCGGTGCACCCGACGCGGCAGGGCGAGGGGCTTGGCGGCTTGCTCATTCATGGCAGTCTCGACAAGGCGCGCGAGCAGGGCTGGCCCCGGGTGATGCTGGTGGGCGACGCGCCCTATTATGCGCGCTTCGGGTTCGAGCGGCTCGACGGGGTCGAGATGCCGCCGCCGACCAACCCGGACCGGGTGCTGGGCATCGCGCTGCGGCCCGATGCCTGGGCGGGCGTCACCGGCCATGTGACCAAAGTCACCTGATCCGCAAATTATCTTGAAAATCTCTGGCGCGTGCCGATCTTTAGAGGATGAGCACACCTGATCTGACCCTGTTGGGCCCGCCGATTTCCGAGGATGACACGCAAAAGGCGCTGCAGGCCTTGGCGTTGCGCCATGCCCGGGCCGATGGGCTCGGGATGCAGGTTCTCAACGCGCTGGGCGGGTCGGCCGCCGATATCATGGGCCGGTTGCCGGCGCCGATCCGCGACCGGATGGAGGGTGCCACCGCCGAGGCGCTGCGCCTTGCGATGGAGGCGGCGCATCGGTCGCGCGGCGTGGTGGGCGGCCAGCCCGGCTGGCTCAACCGGGCGGTGACGACGGCGATGGGGGCGGCGGGCGGTCTCGGCGGCATGCCGGGGGCGATGGCCGAGCTGCCGGTGACCACGGCGATCCTTCTGCGCACCATTCAGGACGTGGCCGAGGAAGAGGGGTTTGACCCCTCGGAGGAAAGCGTGCGCTATGATTGCATTCAGGTCTTTGCGGCCTCTGGCCCGCTGGAGCGGGATGACGAGGCGGATCTGGCCTTTCTCGGCACGCGGCTCGCGGTGACGGGGCCGGCGCTCAACGCGCTGATCGCGCGGGTGGCGCCGCGTCTGGCGGCGGTGCTGGGGCAAAAGCTTGCGGCGCAGGCGGTGCCGGTGCTGGGGGCGGCGGCAGGGGCGGCGGTCAACTACGCCTTTACCGGCTATTATCAGCAGATGGCGCATGTGCATTTCGGGCTGCGGCGGCTGGCCATCGAGGCCAACCGCGATCATGATGAATTGGTCGCGGAGTTTCGCAAGCTGATCACCGCGCCGGCGGTCAAACGCGGCTAGGGCCGCGTTTCAGCGTCCCGTTCAGGGCCCCGTGCAGACCTAATCAGAGCTTGCCGCGCAGATAGTCCATGGCGGCGGGGCGTACCGATTGATCGCCGCGCTCGGCGGCCTCGTGGATGAGCGCGTGCAGCTCTGTCAGGTCGATGCGGCGCAGGATGGATTTCACTGGACCGATGGAGGCGGGGCGCATCGAGAGGCTGCGCAGGCCGATGGCGGCGAGGCAGGCGGCCTCGACCGGGCGGCCCGCATCCTCGCCACAGAAGCTCAGCGGTGTGCCGGTCTTTTCGCAGCGTTTCACGATGTTTTCGAGAAAGGTCAGGAAAGAGACGTTGAGCGTGTCATAGCGGCGGCGCACCAGCTCGTTCTCGCGGTCGGCGGCAAAGAAGAATTGCTTGAGATCATTGCCGCCGATGGAGAGGAAATCGACATCGCGGTAGAAACTGTCGGGCGCATAGGCGAGCGACGGGGTTTCCAGCATCGCGCCGACCTTGAGATCGGAGGGCAGCGGGTGGCCGAGGATGCGTTCGCGTTCGAGCGCCTTGTCCATTTCGGCACGGGCGGCGGCGAATTCCTCGAGCTGGGCGACAAAGGGGAACATCACCGACAGCGGCCGCCCGGCGGCGGCGCGCACCAGCGCCTGCAGCTGCATCCGCATCACCCCGGGCCGGTCGAGACCGATCCGGATGGCGCGCCAGCCGAGCGCCGGGTTGGGCTCGTCCGTGGCCTTCATATAGGGCAGCACCTTGTCCGAGCCGATGTCGAGCGTGCGGAAGGTCACCTGTTTGCCCTGCGCCGCATCCATGACGCGGGCGTAGAGATCGCTCAGCTCGGCGCGTTTCGGCATGTGGTTGCGGATCAGGAATTGCAGCTCGGTGCGAAAGAGGCCGACGCCCTCGGCGCCAGAGCCCACGAGGCTCGGCAGATCGGCCATGAGACCGGCGTTCATCATCAGCCCGATGCGCGCCCCGCAGAGCGTTTCGGCGGGTTTGTCGCGGATCGAGGCATAGCGCTCCTGGGCCTCGGCCTGCATCGCCATCTTGTCGACAAAGGCGGCGCTGATCGTGTCGTCGGGGCGCAGATGCACGATGCCCTGATCGCCGTCGATGAGCACCGGATCGCCGTTGAGCGCCTCGGTGGTGATGCGTTCGGCATGGATCACCAGCGGGATCGCCAGCGCCCGGGCGACGATGGTGGCATGGCTGCCGACCGCGCCCTCTTCGAGCACGATCCCCTTGAGCGAGCGGCCATAATCCAAGAGTTCCGCCGGGCCGATATTGCGGGCGATGAGGATCGGATCGGGCGGCATTTCCGCGCCGGTTTCGCGGCCCTGACCGGTCAGGATGCGCAGGAGCCGGTTGCTCAGATCGTCGAGATCGTGGAGCCGGTCGCGGAGATAGGCGTCGGTGGCCTTTTCCATCCGCGACCGGGCGGTGGATTGTTCCTTTTCGACCGCGGCCTCGGCCGAGAGACCGCGGCCGATGTCCTCTTCCATGCGCCGCATCCAGCCCTTGGAATTGGCGAACATCCGGTAGGTTTCAAGAACTTGCAGCTGTTCCTTGTCGCCGCTGCGCACATCCGAGAGCATCCGGTCGACGCCGACGCGCAGGGTCTCCACCGCCTCGGTGAGCCGTTCCAACTCGGCCGCCGGGTCGTCGGCGATCGGGTTGGTGACCACGACGCGCGGTTCGTGCAGCCAGACATGGCCGCGCGCGACGCCCTCTTGGGCGACATGGCCGCGGAACATGACCGGGTGTTGGTGGCGGGCCGACATGGCCGCGCCTTCGCCGACGAAAGCGCCGAGCTCGGCCATTTCGGCGATGACCATGGCGACCACTTCGACGGCATAGATTTCCTCGTCGGAATAGCTGCGCGCCTGTTTCGACTGGACCACCAGCACGCCGAGCGTTTCGCCCAGCCGCTGGATCGGCACGCCAAGGAAGGAGGAATAGGCCTCTTCGCCGGTCTCGGGCATGTAGCGAAAGCCGCGCGTGGCGGGGGCGTCATCGGTGTTGATCACCTTGCTGGTGCGGGCGACCCGGCCCACGAGGCCCTCGCCGAGCCGCATCCGCGTCTGGTGCACGGCCTCGGCGTTGAGACCTTCGGTGGCGCAGAGTTCGAGCGTTTCCTCGTCGCGGAAGAGATAGATCGAGCAGACCTCGGTGCGCATTTCTTCGGAGATCAGCGAGGTGATCCGGTCGAGCCGCGTCTGGCCGCCGGTTTCCTCTGACATGATCTCGCGCAGACGGCCAAGCATCTGGCGGCTGTCGGTGATAAAGCCGTCCATCATGGTGAAACTCTCGCCATGCACCGTCTCCCCTCGGTGCCGCGCCGAAGATATTCAGATTCGGCGGCGGCGTCTTTGCTATTCTTTCTTCTATCATGACGTGTAATCATAAGAAATTCCATGTGTTTCGCGTCAGACGGGAAGGCTCTGATCGGTGCGCCGTAAAAACAGGCAGTTGTGATGGTAAAGGACAGGTTTTCATCAGTCGGGCGGGTGTCGGCGGGGCTGTTGGCGCGGCTGCGCGGGCGGCGGATCTGGGGTCTGGCCGGGCTTGGGCTCTTGGCGCTGGGGCTGGTCCTGTGGGGGCGGTACGAGCCGTCGGAGACACGGCGCGGGGTGCTCGGCGCCAGCGTATATGCGGTGAGCGCGCGGATCGCGGAGCAGGCCGGGATGGAGGCGCCAGCGGGCGTTTTCGTGATCTCGGTGCTCGACGGGTATGCGGCGCAGGAGGCGGGTCTGAAACTTGGTGACATACTCCTGTCTGTGGACGGGGTGGCGGTGGCGAGCCAAGGGGAATTTGAGGCAGCGCTGCGCAAGATCAAGCCCGGCGCAGAGGTGTTTTTCACGCGGCTCGGGAAGGAGGGGCCGGAAGAGATCGCCGTGAGGTTGCAAAGGTCTGGGGCGCGGGGGGGCTCAGCGTCCTCTGATGAGACATCTGAGACCGGTGAGCCCGGGGTCTTGGCGGCGGCGGAGATGCACTATGCGCGGCGGCTTGGGCTGCAGTTCAACGAGGGCGCGGAGCTCTGGGAGATGGGCGCGTGGGATCATCCCTGTCTGCGCTCTTATCTGGTGCCGCGCGGTGGCGTGCCGGTGTTTCTCGACGGGCGGGCGGCGACGGTGCATGAGATCGCGGCGCAGAGCGCGCCGGATCTCGGCACCGAGGCGCAGGCGGCGCAGTATCTGCGCTATTACAACGGTCATATCTGGGCCAAGGCGGGCGCGTTCGAAGTGATCGAGCGGGCGGCGGAGCTGCCGGGCGGCGAGGGGGCGGCGCTGGCGCGGCCCGGGCCGGTGCGGATCGAGGGGCGCGGTGAGACGATGCAGGCCGAGGCAGTGGTGCTTTATGCCGGGCAGCTCTTTCGGGCGCGCTATGCCTTTGGGGAGGGCGGGCGGATCAAGATGCTGAGCGATGAGAAGCTGGGCAAGATTTCGGCGAGCGATACGGTGTTTCGCGCGGGTCAGCGCTGTGCCACCGATGGGCAGAGCCGCGAGGCGACCGGCTATCCGGTGCCGCCCGCCATGGCGGGAGAGTGGGAAAATGTCGCCGGACCAGAGTTTTACGAGGTCCGGCAACTGATCTTGATGGGCGAGGGCTAGGCCTAAGGTCTTAGCTCTCAGGCCCCAGCCTTTAGGCCTTGTCGAGCTCGAACGCGTCATGCAGCGCCTGCACGGCGAGCTCCATGTATTTGCGGTCGATCAGCACCGAAATCTTGATCTCGGAGGTGGCGATGACCTTGATGTTGACGCCTTCGTCGGAGAGCGTCTTGAACATCTTGGCGGCGACGCCCGACTGGCTGCGCATGCCGATGCCGACGGCCGAGACTTTGGCGACATCGGTGTCGGCCACCAGATCGTGATAGTTGATGTCGCCCCGGGCCTTCGCATCCGCCATGGCCTTTTCGGCGCGTTTCACCTGATCGGTGGGGCAGGAGAAGGTCATGTCGGTGCGACCTTCTTCGGCGATGTTCTGAATGATCATATCGACATTCACCCCGGCCTCGGAGAGCGGGCCGAAGATGGCGGCGGCGATGCCGGGCCGGTCGGCGACCGAGATGAGGGTCATCTTGGCCTCGTCCCGCGAATAGGCGATGCCGCTTACGACATTAGATTCCATGATTTCCTCCTCATCGCAGACCAGCGTCCCGGCCGCGTCAGATTGTTCCTCGAAACTGCTCAGCACGCGCAGTTTGACATTATAGCGCATCGCCAGCTCGACCGAGCGGGTCTGCAATACCTTGGCCCCGAGCGAGGCCAGTTCCAGCATTTCCTCAAAGGCGATCTTGTCGAGCTTGCGCGCCTTCGACGCGATGCGCGGGTCGGTGGTATAGACCCCGTCGACATCGGTGTAGATGTCACAGCGCTCGGCGTCGAAAGCGGCGGCAAAGGCCACGGCAGTGGTGTCCGACCCGCCCCGGCCCAGCGTGGTGATGCGGCCCTCGGGGCTCACGCCCTGAAAGCCCGCGACCACGGCGACGCGCATGCCTTCGCCAAACTTGGCGGTGATGTTGTCGGTGGGGATCTCTTCGATGCGGGCGGCGGAATGGGCCGAGGTCGTCTTGACCGGCACTTGCCAGCCCTGCCAGCTGCGCGCCGGCACGTCCATTTCCTGCAAGGTGAGCGCCATGAGACCGGCGGTCACATTCTCGCCCGAGCTCACCACCGCGTCATATTCGCGGGCGTCATAGAGCGGCGAGGTCTCGCCCACCCAGCCCACCAGCTCGTTGGTCTTGCCCGACATGGCCGAGACGATGACGATCACGTCATAGCCCTTGGCCACCTCGACGCCCACACGTTTGGCGGCGCGGCGGATGCGGTCGAGATTGGCGACGGAGGTGCCGCCGAATTTCATCACGAGAACGGGCATGGGGTCGGTCCCTTCGGGTATTGGTCGCGCGGGGGTTTACGCCCGGTCGCGGCGAAGGGCAAGTGGCGTGGCATCAGGAAAATTGCGCTCTGGGCCGGTTTGTCGCGGCTTGCGGCGGGAAATCCGCCCCGAGGGCGCAGTTTTCGGACCAAAGGGATCGGGGCAAAACCGCCTGTCGGTATCGCGTCGGTATTGCGGCGGTGCTACGACAGTGGCGGTTTTGGCGTGCTCAGCAGGGGATCAGAAGGGGATCGGGTTGCCGTCCCAGCCCTCGAAACAGCCGGTGGTGTCGAGGGTGAGCGCGTCAAACCGGGCGATGAGCCCGTCGCGCGCCTCTGCGACGTCGATATCGGCCTCATTACCGCCCATGTCGGTGCGGACCCAGCCGGGGTGATAGATGCCCAGCGCGATGCCCTCGGGGGCGAGATCGACCGCGAGGTTGCGCCCGAGGTTGAGCGCCGCCGCCTTGGAGGCGCGGTAGGCGTAGCTGCCGCCCGGGGCGCGGGCGTCGCTGGCCATGATGCTCGACAGGATGGCGATCTTGGGCGTCGCGGCGCGGGCGAGATGGGGCAGGAGGGACTGAATGGTGAGAAAGACGCCGGTGACATTGGTGGAGAGCGCCGCGGCCCAGGTGTCGGCGTCAAAGCCAGAGGTCAGATCGTGGCCCTTGTCGGGATAGACGCCGGCGTTGCAGATCAGGAGATCGACGGCGCGGCCCTCGAGCGTTTGGGCAAAGCGGGCCTGCGCCTCGGGGTTGGTCACATCGAGCGGATGGGCGGCGTCCGCGCCGCGCGCGGTGCCGGTGACCTCGTGATCCAGATCCGCATAGGCAGCCGCGAGGGCCGCGCCAATGCCACGATTGGCGCCGGTGATCACTACATGCATGGGATGTCCTCTCGGTGGGGTCTGTGCACCGAAGTTCAGTGCCAGAATTAGTGAGCCGGGGTCAGTTCGCTTTGCGGCCCGGGGTGAAGGGCAGGGGCGTGACCGGCACGCCATCCTCAATGAGCTTGCGCGCCTCGTCGGGGCGGGCCTCGCCATAGATGGCGCGGGAGGGGATGAGACCCTCGTGCATGTCGCGGGCTTCTTGCGCGAATTTGCCACCGACATAGTCGGAATTGCTCTCGACATGTTTGCGCAGCGCGGCGAGCGCCTGGGCGGTGACATCGGGGGATTGGTCGGCGGCGGGGCGCAGCGTATCCGCCTTGCGCCGGGCCTCTTGCACGCGCGGCGACATCAAGGCCTTTTCAACCTTGTCGCTGCCGCAAACGGCACAGGCGACATGGCCCGCCTTTTGCAGCTTGTCAAAGGCCTCGGCAGATTGAAACCAGCTGTCAAACCGGTGATCTTGCTCACATTTCAACGTGAATTTTATCATCGCACGCCCAAATATTACACCTAAGTGTTACATAACCTTTTGCCGCGAAAGATCAACGCTTGGCGCGAATGGGCTTGGGCAAATGCTTGGGGTTGAACTGGCGCAGAATCTGCGCGAGCTCGGGCTCGTCGACCTTGGTCGCGGCCTTGTCGAGACCCATCCATTTGCGTTTGCGCTGGCCTTTTTCGGGGAAATTCTGCGCCAGCGCCTTGACCTTGATCGGGTAGACCAGCGCCAGACAGGGCGCGCCATCGGTGCGGGTAAAAAGCTTGTGATAGGAGAAGACGCCGAGGCATTGATCATAGCCCTTGCCCTGCACGCCCGCCTCTTCCCAGGCCTCGATCAGCGCCGCCTCGGCGGGGGTGCGTCCCGGCATCGGCCAGCCCTTGGGGATGATCCAGCGGCCAGAGCCGCGCGTGGTGATCATCAGCACCTGCGGCTTGCCTTTTTTCATGCGAAAACAAAGCGCTGCAAATTGCGAACGCATGTCGCGCTTGTCGTAATCGTCAACCGATATGGGGGCTTGTCTGATCATGTGCCGCATTCGTCCCGCCACTTTCGCGCGGTTATTGTTTCACTCACTCGTTACACACAACATATTGTGGCGTTTCACCCGTTCTGACCAGAGGAAATTATCGCGAAGCCCGGCGCGGGGCAAAATGGCCACGGTGGCGGGGCGCGCGCCGCTTGCGCCGCTGGGGGGATTGCGAAATACTCGCGCCATGACAGGAATTTTCGCCATGATCACCGGGGTTTGCGCCCTGATTGCCGTGCCGCTGACGGCGCTGGCAGGCTCGGCCCGGGCCGAGCCGCTCACCGTGTTTGCGGCGGCGTCGCTGCGCGAGGCGCTGGACGGGGCGGCGGCGGGGTTTTCCGGCGAGGTGGTCCTGTCCTATGGCGGGTCGGGGGCGATGGCGCGGCAGGTGGCGCTTGGCGCGCCGGCGGATGTGGTGATCCTGGCCAATGAGGCCTGGCTGCGCTGGCTCGACGACGAGGGCGCGTTGCGGGCGGGCAGCGTGGCGCGGGTGATGGGCAATCGGCTGGTGCTGGTGGGGCCCGAGGGGGCCGCGCCTTTGGAGGATCTGAGCGCCGAGGCGCTGCGCGCGCGGCTGGCAGGCGGGCGCATGGCGCTGGGGCAGGTTTTGTCCGTGCCCGCAGGGATTTACGCGAAGGAATGGATGCAGTCCGCCGGGCTTTGGGAGGCGCTGGCGCCGCAGCTGGCCGAGACCGAGAATGTGCGCGCGGCGCTGGCGCTCGTGGAGCGCGGCGAGGTGGCGCTCGGCGTGGTCTATGCCACCGATGCGCGGGCGGCGCGGGTCGCCGTGGTGCGGGAGATCGGGGCCGAGACCCATAGCCCGATCGCCTATTGGGCGGCGGTCTCTGAGGCCAGTGAGCACCCGCAGGCGGAGGCGTTCATCGCGCATCTGATGGGTCCGGCGCAGGACGGGTTTGCGGCGCTGGGCTTTGTGCCCCGGGCCGCGCTTGGGGCCCTGCCATGAGTTTCACGCCCGAAGAGCTGGCGGCGCTCGGTCTGTCGCTCAAGGTGTCGCTTTGGGCGACGCTGCTCAGCCTGCCCTTGGCGGTGGCGATGGCCTGGCTCTTGGCGCGGCGCGAGTTTGCGGGCAAGGCGGTGCTGTCGGCGCTGGTGCATCTGCCTCTGGTGCTGCCGCCGGTGGTGACCGGCTATCTGCTGCTCTTGGGTTTTGGTCGGCAGGGCTGGCTTGGCGGGGCGCTCGACTCGGTGGGGATCGTGCTCGCCTTTCGCTGGACCGGGGCGGCGCTGGCGGCGGCGATCATGGGGTTTCCGCTCATGGTGCGGGCGATCCGGCTCGGGTTCGAGGCGGTCGATCCGCGGCTCGAAGAGGCGGCGGCGACCTTGGGCGCGCCACGGGCGCAGGTGTTCGTCACCGTGACCCTGCCGCTCATCGCGCCGGCGCTGTTGGCGGGGGCGGTGCTCGGCTTTGCCAAGGCGATGGGCGAATTTGGCGCGACGATCACCTTTGTCGCCAATATCCCCGGCGAGACGCGGACGCTGCCTTCGGCGATCTACACCTATCTGCAGGTGCCGGGGGGCGAGGCGGCGGCGCTGCGGCTCTTGTCGCTGTCGCTGGTGGTGGCGGTGGGCGCGGTTCTGGCCTCTGAGCTGCTGGCGCGGCGGATGGCGAAGAGGATCGGCAGATGAGCCTTTCTCTCGATATTACCAAGTCTTTTCCGGGCTTTACCCTCGAGGCCGCGTTGCAGGCCGGGGCCGGGGTGACGGCGCTATTCGGCCCGTCGGGGTCGGGCAAGACGAGCGTGGTCAATGCCGTGGCGGGGCTGTTGCGGCCAGATGCGGGACGGATCGCGCTGGGCGACAGGGTGCTGTTTGACGGGGCAGCGGGCCAGATGGTGCCGCCGCATCGGCGGCGCGTCGGCTATGTGTTTCAAGACAGCCGTCTTTTTCCGCATATGAGCGTCGCGGGCAATCTGCGTTATGGGGCGCGGTTTGCGCCAGAGCCGCCTGATCCGGCGCAGGAGGCGCGGATTGTCGATCTGCTGGGTCTGGGCGGGCTGCTCGACCGGCGGCCGCGGGCGCTCTCGGGTGGCGAGACGCAGCGCGTGGCGCTGGGGCGGGCGATCCTGTCGCAGCCCGAGATGCTCTTGCTGGATGAGCCTTTGGCGGCGCTCGATGATCGGCGCAAGGCGGATATCCTGCCCTATCTCGAAGAGCTGCGCGACGGGCTGGGGCTCTCGATGCTTTATGTCAGTCACAGCCTCGGCGAGGTGGCGCGGCTGGCGGATCGGATCGTGGTGATGGCGGGCGGGCGCGTGGTGCTGAGCGGGCCGGTGCAGGAGGTGCTCAGCGATCCGGCGGCGCTGCCTTTTGTGGGGGTGCGCGAGGCGGGGGCGGTTCTCTCGGCGCGGGTGCTTGGCCATGAGGCGGATGGGCTGACGCGGCTGGGGCTCGATGCGGGCGAGTTGCTGCTGCCGGGGGTGACGGCGGTGCCGGGGAGCGGGCTGCGCATCCGGGTGCTGGCGAGCGATGTGCTGATCTCGCGGGGGCGGCCCGAGGGGCTGTCGTCGCGCAACATCCTGCCGGCGGTGGTGAGCGGGCTTTTCCGGGGCGAGGGGCCGGGGGTGGCGGTGCAGCTGGCGCTTGGCCAAGACCGGATCTTGGCGCGGATCACGGCGCGGGCGGCGGCGGAGCTGGAGCTTGCGCCGGGGGCGGAGGTGTTCGCCATTCTCAAGGCCACGGCAGTGCCCCGACAAAGCATCGGTCAGAGCATCGGGCAGGGGGGCGGGCAGGGCGAGCCCTTGTCTGATTAATGGTTAATGGCCGGGATTACCCCCTGTAACCCCGGCCATATTTGTCTTAACCCAACATTTCGCGCGATTATCCCTATTCGGTGTGGTGGCAGGCCACCTCGGTGCCGGTCGAGGGCAGAACCCGCAGTTTCGGACGTTCCGCCCGGCACAGATCGGTGGCCAGCGGGCAGCGCGGCGCGAAGGGGCAGCCCTTGGGCAGGTTGACCGGATCGGGCAATTCGCCCGGCGTGCGCGGCTTGTCGAACGAGCCGCCTTCGAGCTTGGGGATCGCGTCCAAAAGCAGCCGCGTATAGGGGTGTTTGGGCGTCGCAAAGAGCGTCGCCGTCTCCGCCAGCTCCATCACCTGACCGAGATACATGACCGCGACGCGGGTGCCGAAATGCTGCACCACGCTCAGATCATGGGTGATGAAGAGATAGGTGAGCCCGCGCTCGGCCTGCAGATCGGTGAGCAGGTTGAGAATCTGCGCCTGGATCGACACGTCGAGCGCCGAGATCGGCTCGTCCGCGACGATGAAGGCGGGATTGGTGACCAGCGCGCGGGCGATGGCGATACGCTGACGCTGACCGCCCGAGAACTCATGCGGCAGGCGGCGCTGCCAGCTCAGGTCACAGCCGGTGGCGGCGAGCACCGCCTCGACCGTCTCGCGCTGTTCGGCGGCGGATTTCTCCGGCATCAGGTGGCGGATCGGTTCGACCAGCGTGTCATAGACATTGCGGCGCGGGTTGAGCGAGGCATAGGGGTTCTGAAACACCATCTGCATGTCGCGGCGGATCGGTTTGCGCGTCGCCTCGTCCATCTGGTCGATGCGCTGGCCGTTGAAATAGACCTCGCCCGCCGTCGGGTTTTGCAGCCCGATGATGGTGCGGCCGAGCGTGGTCTTGCCACAGCCCGATTCGCCCACCACGCAGAAGGTTTCACCGGCGCGGATCGACACATCGACGGTGTTGAGCGCATGCAGCACCGGTTTTTCGCGGCTCAGAAAATGGGTGGGCAGGGGAAAGCGCACCTCGAGCCCGCGGGTTTCGACGATATGGTCGGTTTGCGGGCTGGGGGCGGCTTTGATCTGGGCGCTCATGCGATCTCCTCCACGCTTTGCAGCGGGTGATAACAGGCCACGCCGTCGATGATCTCGGGCATGGCGGCGCGGCACTCATCGCTCGCGCGGGGGCAGCGCGGGTGATAGGGGCAGCCGCGCGGCAGGTTGGTGATCGGCGGCATCGAGCCGGGGATCTGATAGAGCTTCTGCCCCGGTTCGGCATTCTGCGGCAGCGCCTTGAGCAGGCCGGCGGTATAGGGGTGGTTGGGCGCGTCGATGATGGCGCGGGTCTCGCCCGCCTCGACGCATTTGCCCGCATACATGATCATCAGCTTTTGCGTCACCTCGGCCACGACGCCAAGATCATGGGTGATGAGGATCAGCGCCACGTCGTTTTCGCGGCAGAGCTTGAGGATCAGCGCCATGATCTCGGCCTGGATCGTCACGTCGAGCGCGGTGGTCGGCTCGTCCGCGATGATAAGCTCCGGGTCGGTCAGCAGCGCGATGGCGATGACGACACGCTGCCGCAACCCGCCCGAGAGCTCGTGCGGATAGGCGTCCATCCGGGTTTCCGCCGAGGGGATGGCGACCATCTTGAGCTTTTCCACCGAGAGCCTATGCGCCTCGCGCCGCGAGATGCGGCGATGGGCTTGCAGGGTTTCGATCATCTGGGTGCCGATGGTCAGCACCGGGTTGAGCGTCACCATCGGGTCCTGGAAGATCATCGAGATGCGATTGCCGCGGATGCCGCGGATCTGGCGTTCCGACATGTCGAGAAGGTTCTCGCCCATGAAGCGCACGGCGCCTTCGCTCACCCGGCCCGGTTCGGCGATGAGGTTGAGGATCGAGAAGGCGAGCATGGATTTGCCCGCGCCGCTTTCGCCCACGACGCCAAGGCGTTCGCCCTTTTCGAGCCGCAGGGAGACCCCGCGCAGCGCCTCGATTTCCTCTGTCTTGCCGCGCGGAAAGGCCACGCGCAGATCGTCGATTTCGAGCATGGCCATCAGTCGTCTCCCCGCCGCAGTTTGGGATTGAGCACGTCGCGCATCCAGTCGCCCAGAAGGTTGAGCGCCAGCACCAGCGCGATGAGCACCAGCGCCGGGTAGAGGGTGATCCAATATTGGCCCGAGAAGACGAACTCGAACCCCGACCGGATCAGCGAGCCGAGCGACGGCCGGTCCACCGGCATGCCGAGGCCGAGAAAGCTCAGCGCTGCTTCGGTCATGATCGCCTCGGCCACCTGGATGGTCGAGATCACCAGCACCGGGGTCAGCGTGTTGGGCAGGATATGCCCCCACATCACCTTGCGCGCGGGCAGGCCGATGACGCGGGCGGCATCGACATATTCCTTGTTCTTTTCGCCAAGGACCGAGCTGCGCACGGTGCGGGCGAATTTCGGCCATTCCGCCACGCCGATGATCACGATGAGCATGACAATCGCGTAATCGGCATAGACATTGGCATCAAAGGCCGCCTGAAAGATCGCCAGCACGATGATCGCGATCATCAGCGTCGAGAGCGACATCTGAATATCGGCAAGCCGCATCAGAAAGGCGTCGATCCAGCCGCCCTTGTAGCCGGCAATGAGCCCGAGGGTGACGCCGAGGATGGCCTGCACCACCACCGCGCCGATCCCGATCAGGAGCGAAATGCCGGTGCCATACATGATGGTCGAGAGCACCCCGCGCCCCTGCGCATCGGTGCCGAGCAGAAAGCGCGCATCGCCATCGTCTTTCCACGAGGGGGGCAATTCGCTGTCCATGATGTCGATCTGCATCAGGTCATAGGGGTTCTGCGGCGCGAGGAGCGGCGCAAAGACCGCCATCAGCACCAGCAGGAGAAGGACGATGCCCGCGCCGATGGCCACGGGATCGCTGAGAAAGCGTTTGAAGAGGCTGCGCCAGGTGATCATGATTTGGCTCCCGGCAGTTTCACCATCGGATTGATGAGCGTGTAGACGAAATCGACGATCGTGTTGACCACCACAAAGATCAGCCCGACCACGATGATATAGGCGATGATCAGCGGCGTATCGGTGCGGTTCACCGCCTCAAGAAAGAGAAAGCCCATGCCGGGCCATTGGAACACCGTCTCGGTCAGGATCGTATAGGCGATGAGCGTGCCGATCATCAGCCCGCCCACCGTCACCACCGGCAAAAGCGTGTTGCGGAAGGCATGGACATAGCGCACCCGCGCCGTGCGCAGGCCCTTGGCGCGGGCAAAGCGCACGTAATCGGTGCCCATGGTCTCCATCATCTCGGCCCGGATCAGCCGGATGAAGAGCGGCAGCATGATCGAGCTCAGCGTGACCGAGGGCAGGATCAGGTGTTTGAGCCCGTCAATCGTGAGAAACCCGGTGTCCCAGCCCCAGGGCAGGGTGACCGTGTCGCCGCGCCCGAAGGCGGGCAGCCAGCCGAGTTCGACCCCGAACAGCCAGACCATGAAGATCGCGGTCAGGAAGACCGGCACCGAGATGCCGATGATCGAGCCGGTCATGATGATCCGGGTGATCCAGGAATTGCGGTGGATGGCACAGTAGATGCCGGCCGGGATCGACAGCGACAGGAAGATTACGACCGCCCCGATCACCAGTTCGAACGTGGCCGGGAACTTGTCCATGATCACGTCGAGGGCGGGGCGTTTGAAGAAATAAGAGGTGCCCAGATCGCCCTGCACGGCATTGCCGAGAAAGCGGATATATTGGGTGAGGAACGGGTCGTTGAGACCCAGCTGATCGCGCAGCTCTTGGCGTTCGGCCTCGGAGACGGATTGTCCGACCAATTCGCGCAGCGGATCGCCCAGATTGTCCTGGATCGAAAAGCCGATCAGCGAAATCACGAACATCACGATCACGGCCTGAACGGCACGGCGGATGAGGAAAGCTAGAATATGCATGGGGTGCAGGGTCTCTGGCGGGGGCTTGAGCATCCGGCCCGAGGCGCAAGCAGGCGCACCGGCAACAGCGGACGAAAGACGGCGGGCCGGAGCATACCGGCCCGCCGCAGGCGGTTATTCGGAGATGACGAGATCGCCCAGATAGGGGAAGTTCATCACGTTGAGCACGGGCTCGATGTCGACGCCTTTGCGCGCGGCCCAGGCCAGATCCTGCCAATGCAGCGGCACATAGGCTGCGTCGTCATAGAGGATCTTTTCGACCTCTTGCAGCATCTCGGCGCGTTTCGCGGGATCGGTCTCGGTCAGCGAGGCCATGGTCAGCTCGTCGACCTTGGCGTTCGAGTAGTTGCCCGAGTTGTACTGGCCTTTGCCGGTGTCGGCATTCGGCGTCATGGTCAGGAACTCGTTGAAGTTGGCGCTGTCCTCGGTGTCTGCGTGCCAGCCGATCATCATGATGTCCGCAGCGCGTTCATCGAATTTCGGCCAGTATTGCGCCTTGGGCATGGTGGTCAGGTCGATCTTGATGTTGATCTTGGCCAGCATTGCCGCCGCCGCTTCGCAGATTTTGAAATCGTTCACGTAGCGGTTGTTGGGGCACATCATCGTGGCCTCGAACCCGTCGGCATAGCCTGCCTCTTCCATCAGCGCCTTGGCCTTGGCCACGTCGAAACGCGGGGTCAGATCGGGGTTATAGCCGACATAGCCCTCGGGCGATTGCTGGGCCGCGGCGGTGCCAAAGCCCTTCATGATCTTTTCGACGATGCCTTCGTTGTTGATGGCATGGACGATGGCCTGACGGACCTTGGGATCGGCCAGCGCTTCGTGGCGTTTCTGGTTGAGCTGCAGGGTGATGATCCGGGTGCCGGTCATGGTCACCAGGTTGACGTTTTCATCGGCCTCGATCCGTTCGAGATCGGTCGGCGGCACGGGGGCGATGAAATCGACGTCACCGGCGAGCAGCGCCGCAACGCGGGTCGGCGCCTCTTTGATCGGGGTCAGCACGGCGGTCTGCACGTTGCCGGGGCTGTTGGTGTCCCAATAGTCGGGGTTGCGCTCGAACACGACTTTCACGCCCTGTTCGCGCTCGGCGATGGTGAAGGGGCCGGTGCCCGACACGTTGGACGAGGCAAAGCTGTTGCCGTGTTTCACGACCTCATCACCGCCTTCGGTGTAGAAATCCTTGTCCATCGGAAAGACATAGGTGGCGGTGTGCAGCACCAGCGGGCTCGGCCCGTCGGTCTTCACTTCGACGGTATAGTCATCGACGGCGGTGGCCGAGGCCCAGCCCGAGAAGATGCCTTTGAAATCCGGCGAATTCTTGAGGCGTTCGATGGTATAGACCACATCTTCGGCCTTCATCTCGTCGCCCGAGTGGAATTTCACGCCCTTGCGCAGGTTAAAGCGCACGGTGGTGTCATCGACACGGTCCCAGCTTTCGGCCAGACGACCGTCAAAGCCCAGATCCTTGTTCCAGCGCACCAGCGGGTCAAAGACCATATGCGACAGTTGCAGCGTGCCGCCGGACAGCTGCTCATGCGGATCGAGCGACACCGGGTCGGCGTCATAGGCAAAGTTGAGCGTCTGTGCCGACGCGAGCCCTGCGGTGCCCAGCATAATGGCCGTGGCAGTGGCAAGATTACGAATGGTTTTCATGAGAGTCTCCCTGAATTGACGGTGCCTCCCGCGCGAAATTTTTGACGCGCACACCTGTCATGCGGGCAAAACTGGCGCGAATTATGTCTGCTGTAAAGGCTTGCGACGGGTGGGTAACTTCACGTCATTTTTAACCATTTGGTTGAAATCTTGCGTTGCCAAGGGCTTGCGCGGTTTGGCGAATATTTCGTGTGACGCGAAATACATGGGGCTTCCGGCGGGTCAGGGTTGAGGGAGCGGGGCGGAGAATCAGGCCCGGATTGGGTCAAGGCAGGGCCGGGGGAGCGCTGGGGAAGGGCCGGTGCAGCGGGCAGAGGTCCCGCATCTTCCCGGCGCATTGATTGACGGCGCCGCGCTTGGGCAATACTGATCGAAAACCTCGGATATCGCCGCCCGGACGCGCGGGCGGACCCCACAGCGGATCAAGGATCAGATGATAGACCGCCTGTTGCACCGCCTGGCCTGGCTCGTGGCCCTGCTTTGTGTCGCGCCCATCGTGGCGGCGGGGCTGGCGGCGTTGACCGGCGATCTCGACACCTGGCGCAATGTTCTGGCCCCGGTCTTGCCGCGCTTTGCGGGCACCACGCTGTTGCTGGTCGCCATTGTCGGCACGGCGACGGCGGCGATTGGCACGGGGGCGGCCTGGCTGGTGACGGTCTATCGCTTTCCGTTTTCGCGCACGCTCGAAGTGGCGCTGGCGCTGCCGCTGGCCTTTCCGGCCTATGTGCTGGCCTATGCCTATACCTCGTTCCTCGATCATTCCGGCCCGGTGCAGAGCCTTCTGCGCGATGTGACCGGCTGGGGCCCGCGCGACTATTGGTTTCCCGAGATCCGCAGCATGGGCGGCGCGGCGGCGATGCTCATCTTTGTGCTCTATCCCTATGTCTATCTGCTGGCGCGGGCGTCGTTCCGCCAGCAAAGCTCGAACGCCTATCTGGTGGCGCGGACGCTCGGGCATACGCCGCTCACCGCCTTTTGGCGGGTGGCGCTGCCGATGGCGCGCCCGGCGATTGTCGGCGGCGCGCTTCTGGCGGTGATGGAGACCATCGCCGATTACGGCACGGTGGCGTTTTTCAATGTCGATACCTTTGCCACCGGGATCTACCAGTCGTGGTTCAGCCTTGGCGACCGGGGCGCGGCGGCGCAGCTGGCGCTCTGCCTTCTGGGCTTTGCGCTCTTGGTGGCGGGGCTCGAGCGGGTGCAGCGGGGCCGCATTCGCACCGCCGGGCGCGGCGCGCGGTTCGAGACGGTGGAAAAGCCCCGGCTGCGCGGTGGGGCGGGCTGGCTGGTGACGGCGCTCTGCGCGGTGCCCGTGGTCTTTGGCTTTGTGATCCCGCTGGTGATGCTCGGCTCCATGGCGGTGGATTCGGGGCAGAACATCCTCAGCGCGCGCTATGCCGCGCTGATGAGCAATTCGGTGACGCTGGCGGCGCTGGCCTCGGTGCTCACGGTGCTCGGCGCGGTGGTCATCGGCTTTCACGCGCGGATGCGGCCGGGGCGCGGGGCGCGGGCGATGGTGCTTGGCGCGGGGCTTGGCTATGCGGTGCCGGGGGGCGTGATCGCCGTCGGGCTCATGGTGCCCTTTGCGGCGCTCGACAACGCGATCGATGCGGCGATGGAGGGCTGGTTCGGCGTGTCCACCGGGCTTTTGATCACCGGGTCGGTCTGGCTCATGGTGCTGGCCTATATGGCGCGGTTCATGGCGGCGGCGCTCAATGCCTATGACAGCGGCATGGCCACGGTGCCGGCGCATTTCGACGCCATTGGCCGGTCACTCGGCCAGTCGGGGCCGCGTCTTTTGTGGCGGGTGCATCTGCCGGTGGCGCGCTCTTCGGTGCTGACCGCGCTGCTCATCGTCTTTGTCGATGTGATGAAGGAGCTGCCCGCGACGCTCATCCTGCATCCGTTCAACTTTCAGACGCTGGCGGTGCAGGCGCATCGGCTGGCCTCGGACGAGCGGCTCAACGAGGCGGCGGTGCCGTCGCTGGCGCTGATGGCCTTTGGGCTCATCCCGGTGCTGATCCTGTGCCGGTCGATCGGGCGCGAAGAGCGCGGGCGGCGTGCCGCACGGCTGGCCACGGCGGTGAAACCGGGGTGAGCCCGCGCTAATTTTACCCGCCTCCCTTGCAGCGCCGGGGGCGCGATAATAAGACTCCCTTAGGACATCGGACCTATCGTTCGAAGAAACTTCAGCAGGCAGGCGATTATGAAAGACCCTCTTGAGACGTATATGAACACGCTCGTGCCCATGGTGGTCGAGCAGACAAGCCGTGGCGAACGCGCCTATGACATCTTTTCCCGCCTGCTCAAGGAGCGGATCATTTTCCTCAACGGGCCGGTGCATGACGGCATGTCGAGCCTCGTCGTGGCGCAGCTTCTGCACCTCGAGGCGGAGAACCCGTCGAAGGAAATCTCGATGTATATCAACAGCCCCGGCGGTGTCGTGACCTCGGGCCTGTCGATCTATGACACGATGCAATACATCCGCCCGGCGGTCTCGACGCTGGTGATCGGGCAGGCGGCCTCGATGGGCTCCTTGCTTCTCACCGCCGGTGCCAAGGGCATGCGCTACTCGCTGCCCAACAGCCGGATCATGGTGCACCAGCCCTCGGGCGGGTATCAGGGTCAGGCGACCGACATCATGATTCACGCCGAAGAGACGCTCAAGCTCAAGCGGCGGCTCAACGAGATCTATGTGAAACACACCGGCCAGACCCTCAAAAAGGTCGAAGAGGCGCTGGAGCGTGATAATTTCATGTCGCCCGAAGAAGCCAAGTCCTGGGGCCTCATCGACGAGATCGTCGAGAGCCGTGGCAAGGCGGATGAGGACGACAAGGCGTAAGACTGCCTGCGGGGCGATTTTCGGATTGTGGCACCTCGGCACCTGCCGTAAGCTGTGAACCACATTTCGTCATGGCCCCGCATTCAACCCGATGAATGCCCGAAAGGTAAAATATGTCCAACAATTCCGGCAGCGACAGCAAGAACACCCTCTACTGCAGTTTTTGCGGCAAGAGCCAGCATGAGGTGCGCAAGCTCATCGCGGGCCCGACGGTGTTCATCTGCGACGAATGTGTCGAACTGTGCATGGACATCATCCGCGAGGAAACCCGCAGTGCCGGGCTCAAATCGGGCGAAGGCGTGCCGACCCCGCGCGAGATCTGTGATGTGCTCGATGATTACGTGATCGGTCAGGCCATGGCCAAGCGCGTGCTCTCGGTCGCGGTGCACAACCATTACAAGCGGCTCAACCATTCCGGCAAATCCGGCGATATCGAGCTGCAGAAATCGAACATCCTGCTGATCGGCCCGACCGGCTGCGGCAAGACGCTCTTGGCGCAGACGCTGGCGCGCATCCTCGATGTGCCCTTCACCATGGCCGATGCAACGACGCTGACCGAGGCCGGCTATGTCGGTGAGGATGTCGAAAACATCATTCTCAAGCTGCTGCAATCGAGCGAGTATAACGTCGAACGCGCCCAGCGCGGCATCGTCTATATCGACGAGGTCGACAAGATCACCCGCAAGTCGGAAAACCCCTCGATCACCCGCGACGTGTCGGGCGAGGGCGTGCAACAGGCGCTTCTCAAGCTGATGGAAGGCACGGTTGCCGCCGTTCCGCCGCAGGGCGGGCGCAAACATCCGCAGCAGGAATTCCTGCAGGTGGACACCACCAACATCCTGTTCATCTGCGGCGGCGCCTTTGCCGGTCTCGACAAGATCATCGCGCAGCGCGGCAAGGGCTCTGCCATGGGCTTTGGCGCGGATGTGCGCGACAATGACGATCGCGGCGTTGGCGAAGTCTTCAAAGAGCTCGAGCCCGAGGATCTGCTCAAATTCGGCCTGATCCCGGAATTCGTCGGCCGTCTGCCGGTCATCGCGACGCTCGAGGATCTCGACGAAGATGCGCTCATCACCATCCTGACCGAGCCCAAGAACGCGCTGGTGAAACAGTATCAGCGTCTGTTTGAACTCGAAGGCGCACAGCTCAGCTTTACCGATGATGCGCTCAAGGCCATTGCGAAACGCGCCATTCAGCGCAAGACCGGCGCGCGCGGGCTGCGCTCGATCCTCGAGGACATCCTGCTCAACACCATGTTCGAGCTGCCGGGTCTCGAGGGCGTCGAAGAGGTGGTCGTCAACGAAGAGGCCGTGTCCTCCGAGGCGGCGCCGCTGATGATCTATGCCGACGCCAAGAAGGAAGAGGCGAGCGCGGGCTGATCCAGCCGCCTTTGACCCATGACAGACGCGGGCGTCGGGACCTCCCCGGCGCCCGTTTTCCGTTTCGCCGCTCATCCGCCGCCTGTCCCCGTGCAAGAGACCGCCCGAGACGCCGCCTATCGGCCTTGGGGTACTGGACCTTTGGCCGCCGATGGGCCATATCTGGGGCAACGGATTCCGGAGGACCCTATGGGCATTCTCAAGACGCTACTTCGCGCCGCCACATGGTGGCATGGCAGCACGCTCAACACGCAATTCTTTACCTGGCGCCGGGGCGTCAAGGTGGGCGAGGACGAACAGGGCAACGTGTTCTATCGCAACCGCGACAACACCCGCCGCTGGGTCATGTTCAACGGCGAGGCCGAGGCGAGCCGCGTCAGCCCCGATTGGCATGGCTGGCTGCATCACACGTTCGACACGCCGCCGACCGACCGGCCGCTGCCCCATAAGACCTGGGAAAAGCCGCATCAGGAAAACCTGACCGGCACCGCGCTGGCCTATGCGCCCGCCGGGTCGATCCGCCGCCCGCAGCCGGTCGAGCGGAGCGATTACGAGGCCTGGAGCCCGGAGTAAACAGATGTCCGAGAACAAGACAGAAGTGGCCGTTGGCGGCATCGTGCTCGCGGCGGCGGTGGGCTTTCTGGTCTATGCGGGCCAGCTCACCGGCTTTGCCAGCACCTCGCAGGGCTATCCGCTGCACGCCTCCTTCCGCTCGGCGGATGGGGTCGATCTCGGCACCGATGTGCGCATGGCGGGCGTCAAGGTGGGCCGGGTGACCGCGCTCGATCTCGATCCCGAAACCTTCCGCGCGCGCGCCACTTTCACCGTGCAAGAGGGGATCGAGCTGCCCGATGACAGCGCCGTCTCCATCGCCTCCGAGGGGCTCTTGGGCGGCAATTTCGTCGAAATCCTGCCCGGCGGCTCGCCCTTCGCGTTCGAGCCCGGCGATACGGTCGAGTTTACCCAAGGCTCGGTGAGCCTGATCTCGCTTTTGATGAAATTCGTCGCGGGCGACAATGAGGGTGACAAGTGATGCGCCCGCTGGCCGCACTTCTGCTGGCCGGGGTGACCACCGGGCTCTGGACCGGGGCGACGCCCGGTGTGAGCGCCGCGCAGGAAGCGGCCTCGCTGGGGCAGGGCGCCATTCTGCGCGCCCTCGACAAGGTCAATGGCAGCGTCACCGATCTCGAGCTCGGCAATGCCAGCAGCGCGCGCTTTGGCCGTCTGACGATCAATCTCGGCGAATGCCGCTTTCCCGAGGGCGACCCGGCGGGCGATGCCTATGCCTTTCTGACGATCCAGGAAGATGGCCAGACCCAGCCGCAGTTTTCCGGTTGGATGATCGCCTCGTCGCCGGCGCTGAGCGCGCTGGATCACCCGCGTTACGACGTCTGGGTCATGCGCTGCAAAACCGCGTCGTGATCGCGGTCTAGCGGGACTTTCCAAATATTTCCGGGCATTTGCAGGGCAGAGGCGAGACGGCTGCGATAGTCGGATCGGCTGATTTCCTTGGCTCCGAGGCTCGCCAGATGGTCGGTGAGGAACTGCGTGTCGAAGAGCTGAAAGCCACAGCGCCGCAGATGGTCGATGAGATGCAGCAGCGCCCGCTTTGACCCATCCGTGCGGGTCGAGAACATCGATTCGCCAAAGAAGGCCGCGCCAAGGCTCACCCCATAGACCCCACCGGCCAGCACATCGCCCTCGTAAATCTCGAGACTATGAGCATGGCCCATATTGTGCAGCTCGATATAGAGGCCCCGGATCGTGTCGTTGATCCAGGTGTTTTCCCGCGCCGCACAGCCATCGACCACCGCCGCGAAATCCTGATTGAGCGTGGCGCGATATTCGGCGCGGCGCACGCGGCGGGCCATGCTGCGCGAGACGTGAAAGCCGTCGATGGGGAAAATCCCGCGTTCGCGGGGATCGACCCAGAATATTTCCGGGTCGTCGCGGGTCTCGGCCATGGGAAAGATGCCATTGGCATAGGCCCGCAGAATAAGCGCCGGTGACAGCGCAGGCTCGGTGCTCATGCGCTGCCCCGGTTGGCCCCCGCGCCCTTATGGGGCGCGAGGGACAGGATCAGGTCAGGGGATCGGTCTCCAGCCATTTTTCCAGCCAGTGAATGTTATATTCGCCGGTGAGCACGGCCTCTTCTTCAAGCAGCGCATGAAACAGCGGCACGGTGGTTTCGACCCCATCCACGATGAGCTCGCCCAGCGCCCGGTGCAGACGCGCCAGCGCCTCGGGGCGGTCGCGCCCATGCACGATCAGCTTGGCGATCAGGCTGTCGTAATAGGGCGGGATGTTATAGCCGTCATAGAGCGCGCTATCCATCCGCACGCCAAGCCCGCCGGGGGCGTGAAACTGCGTGATCCGGCCCGGACGGGGCGAGAATTCCGGCAGTTTCTCGGCGTTGATGCGGACCTCGATGGAATGGCCGTTGATGGTGAGATCGTCTTGCGTGAAGGACATCGGCAGGCCCGAGGCCACGCGGATCTGTTCGCGCACGAGATCGACGCCAAAGATGGCCTCGGTCACCGGGTGTTCCACCTGCAGACGGGTGTTCATCTCGATGAAATAGAACTCGCCCTTCTCGTAGAGGAACTCGATCGTGCCAGCCCCGGTATAGTTGATCCGGGCCACGGCATCGGCGCAGATCTTGCCGATGCGGTCGCGCTCTTCCTGGCTGATGCAGGGGCCGGGGGCCTCCTCGAACACCTTCTGGTGACGGCGCTGCAGCGAACAGTCGCGCTCGCCGAGATGCACCGCACCGCCCTTGCCATCGCCAAAGACCTGGATCTCGATATGGCGCGGCGTGGTCAGGTATTTCTCGATATAGACCTCGTCATTGCCAAAGGCCGCCTTGGCCTCGGTCCGCGCGGTGCGGAAGGCGCTTTCGATCTCGGCCGCGCTCATCGCGACCTTCATGCCGCGCCCGCCACCACCGGCGGTGGCCTTGACGATCACCGGATAGCCGATCTCGGCACAGAGCGCCTTGGCACTCTCGACATCGGGGACACCGCCGTCAGAGCCGGGCACGCAGGGCACGCCCAGATCCTTCATCGTGTCCTTGGCGGTGATCTTGTCGCCCATGATGCGGATATGTTCGGCGGTGGGGCCGATAAAGGTAAGGTCGTGATCCTCGACGATCTGCACGAAATTGGCATTCTCGGAGAGAAAGCCATAGCCCGGGTGGATCGCCTGCGCGCCGGTGACTTCACAGGCGGCGATGATCGACGGGATCGACAGATAGCTGTCGGTGCCCGGCGGCGGGCCGATACAGACGGATTCGTCCGCCATCCGCACATGCATCGCATCGGTGTCGGCGGTGGAATGCACCGCCACGGTGCGGATGCCCATTTCACGGGCGGCGCGGATCACGCGGAGGGCAATTTCGCCCCGGTTTGCGATCAGGATTTTATCGAACATGGGGCGCCCCTTATTCGATGATCATCAGCGGCGCGCCATATTCGACCGCGGCGCCATCCTCGACGAGGATGCGTTTCACCGTGCCGGCGCGCGGCGCGGGGATGTGGTTCATGGTCTTCATCGCCTCAACGATGAGAAGCGTGTCGCCTTCGCCAACCTGATCGCCAACCTTGACGAAAGAGGGCGAGCCGGGCTCGGCCTGCATATAGACGGTGCCGACCATCGGCGAGGTGACCGCGCCGGGATGGCTTGCGGGATCTTCGCCGGGGGCCTCGGAGGCGGCCGGCGCGCCGGGGGCATGCGGCGCGGGCGCGGCAGGGGCCGGGGCGGCGGCTGCGGCAGGTGCCGGGGCGGCGGCCATATGGACCACGTCTTGGCGGCGGCTCACGCGCACGTTGAGGCTGTCAGCTTCGCCATATTCGCGTTTGACCTGAAGCTCGGTGAGCTCATTGTCATTCAGCAGTTCCGCCAGCGCCTTGATGAACGCGACATCGTCTTCATGTGTTTTTTTTGCCATCGGGTTCCTCGACCGTTTCGGTGCCGGGGGGAGGCCCGGCCCGGTGCTCTTGCTTTGTTTTCGCCGCTTATACGGCAAGCTGTACAGCGATGAAAGCGCCGTTCTATGCGTAAAACTGGGAATAATGGCAGGCAATTGCGAGGGGGACGGGGAATTTTGCTGACGCAAGGGCAGTTTGCTGCCGATTGCGGGCCGAGGCGCGGTGGCCCGCGCCCTGTGCCTAATGCGGCATTCCGCTCAGCTTGGCGACCAGTTCGGCGAGATTGCGGGCGCTGAATTTCTTCAAGAGCCGGGCGCGGTACACTTCAATCGTGCGATAACTCAGCCCCAGTTCGAGCCCCACCTCCTTGGAGGTCATGCCGCGCGCGGTGAGAATGGCGATCTCGCGCTCGCGTTGGGTGAGCGCCACGATGGGCCGCTCCTCGGACAGATCGGCAAAGGACCACACGCCGCGCCGGAAGGGATCATCCGGGGTCACCGACTGGCCGCGCACCCGGCACCAGAACAGGCTGCCATCGCTGCGCTTCATGATCCGTTCGTCATTATAGCGCCCGGTGCGCTGCATCGCCTCGAGGCTGCGTTCGCCGATCCGGCGGTAATCCTCGATCGAGGGGTAGTAATGCGCCAGCGGGATGTTGATGAAATCGGCGGGCGTGCCGATGAAGGTGCGGGCAAATTGCAGATTGCACAGCCGGATGATCCGGTTTTCCAACACGACAAGCCCGGTTGGCGCATGGGTAAAGGCGATATCGTTGAGGCTGTCCATGCCTCCTTATGCCTTGCACCGCCGCGCGGGGGAAGAGGCCGCGACCGCGTGCCATGCTGTCGCAGGCGATAGGTTTCGGCTTTTGCCTCCGGCCTATGGTTCCCATATCTGGCGGCAGCCCCGGGGATGGGGCACGGGGTTGGGCAAAGGGACAGGACGGATGCAACGAGGAACGGAACGGCTGCGGCAGCGGATGGCGGGTTTTGGCCCGGCGCTGCCTTGGCCGCATCGCGGCGATCTGTGGCGCGCGAGCCTTGGCGCGGCGCTCGGGCTCTTGGCCTGTGCGCTCATGGTGCTGATCTGGCCTGCGGGGGCGGGGCTCTATTTGGTGGCGCCGCTGGGCGCGACGGCGGTTCTCGTCTTTTGCGTGCCCAACGCGCCGCTGGCCCAGCCCTGGTCAGCGCTCATCGGCAATATGATCTCGGCGGCGCTGGCGCTTGTGGTGCTCTGGCTCACGCCCGCCGGTCCCTGGCAACCGGCGCTCGCCGTGGGTGGCGCGATTGCCGCGATGATGCTCACACGCTCGCTGCACCCGCCGGGCGGCGCGGTGGCGCTCTTGACCGTGCTGGCGCCCGAGGCGGCGCTTGGCGCAGGGCCGCTCTATGTGCTGATGCCGATCGGGCTTACTACCGCGATCTTGGTGCTGGCCGGGGTGGTGTTTCATCGCTTCTCGGGCCGGGTCTACCCGTTTCGCCTGCCGCCGCCACCGGCGAGCGCCCCGGCGGAGGCGCAGCCCCGGCTGGGTCTTGGCACCGAAGATCTCGAGGCGCTGCTTGATGAGTTTCACCAAAGCGCCAACCTCGGCGTGGCCGATCTCGGGCGTATCCTCGCGGCGGCGGAACGCGAGGCGGCCGAGCACCGGTTCGACGGCACGCGTTGTGCCGAGATCATGACGCGCACTCCATTGCGGGTGACGCCCGAGGCGCGGCTGCGCGATGTGGCGCGGATGATGCGCGACCACGGCATCAAGAGCCTGCCGGTGGTGGGGGCGGATGGCGTGGCGCAAGGGCTGGTGCAGCAGGCCGATCTCATCGACGGGCTCACCCGGCAGCGCGGCATGGGGCCGATGCGCCCGGCGGCGCTTCAGAGCCGTGTCACCGCGGGCCGGATCATGCGCCCGGTGCCGGTCTCGGTGCCGCAGGACTGGCCGGTGGGGCGGGTGCTCAACCGGATGGCCGAGGGCGATGTGCAATCCGTGCTGCTCACCGATGCGGCGGGGCGGCTGAGCGGCATTCTCACCCGGTCGGATATTCTGGCGCTCTTGCTGCGCGGGGCGGGGGCGCGGCCGGAAACCGGGGCCTCAGGGGCCTCATCGGGCGCGTAAAATACGCACTGTCGTGATACAGTCGGAATACCGACAGGATACCGACATGGCATTTCGGCCGATTTCAGACGTCCGGGCTATCCACCACAAAGGGCGCGGTCGGCGCGATATGCACCGCCTTGGCCCGCCGCGCCGTCTGGATTTCGCGGTAGCCGATGAACACCCCGCTCGCCACGATCAGCGCCATGCCCACCACCGTATTGACCGGCGGCACCTCGCCCCAGAGGAGATAGCCGAGCACCGCCGCCATCGGCAGGTAGGAATAGTCAAAGGGCGCCATCAGGCTTGCCGGGGCGACCTGATAGGCCCGGGAATTGAGGATATAGCCCATCATCCCGGCCCCCGCGATCGCCGCGAGCCACAAGATGCCGCTGCCATCCGGGATCGGGAATTCGAACCGCAGATGCGCGAATTCCGGCCCGAAATCAAAGACTTGGTTCACCGACCAGCCGAGCAGCGCCACGATGGGCCCAGAGGGCGCGAGCGTATAGAGCCCGACGGTCAGCGTGCTCTCGCGGTCGCCGATCTTGCGCGCCACGATCTGTGACAGCGCATAGGTAAAGGCACAGATGAGCGGCAGCACCGCCACCCATTGAAAGGTCGCGCCCCCGGGCCGCATCGCGATAAGCACGCCGACAAACCCGATGACCAGCGCAAGACCACGCTGCAAGCCTATGGTTTCACGCAGGAAAACGGCAGCCAGCAGCGCCGTCATCAGCGGCGCGGAGAAGAAGATCGTGGTCACCTCCGCCAGCCCCATAAAGGGAAAGGCCGTGTAAAAGAGACAAAAGCCCACCGCAAACAGCGTGGCCCGGATCAGGTGCAAGGGCCAGAGCGGCGTCAAAAGCCGATGCGGCCTGCCCAGATAGAGGATGAGCGGCACCAGGATCATCACGCTGATCGTCGCCCGCGCCCCGATCAGCATCCAGACCGGATAGGTCGCCAGCAGCGTCTTCATCAGCGCGTCCTGGACCACAAAGAACACCATGCCGATCATGAGACAGGTCATCCCCTCGAGCGGACGCGACGAGGGCTGAAACGCGGTGTCTGACATGACGGCCATGGCTGTCTCCTGTAATTGGCGACAGGCCCAACCTCGCCGCGCGCGGGGGGCGGCGTCTTGTGACTTTGCGACAGCGTGTCGCAAAACGCCCCGCATCACAGGGTGACGCGGGGCAAGCCGTTGGAATGGCAACAGAGTTTTTAGCTGCGATTCATCCGGTTTTCGATGAGATCGTCGACCACGGCGGGCTCGGCCAGGGTCGAGGTGTCGCCAAGACTGCCGAAATCATCCTCGGCGATCTTGCGCAGGATGCGGCGCATGATCTTGCCCGAGCGGGTCTTGGGCAGGCCCGGGGCCCATTGGATGAGATCCGGCGAGGCGATGGGCCCGATTTCCTTGCGCACCCAGTCGCGCAGCTCCTTGCGCAGATCGTCGGTATATTCCTCGCCCGCCATCAGCGTGACATAGCAATAGATGCCCTGTCCCTTGACGTCATGCGGATAGCCGACGACCGCCGCCTCCGAGACCTTGGGATGGGCCACGAGCGCGCTCTCGACCTCGGCGGTGCCCATGCGGTGGCCCGAGACGTTGATCACGTCATCGACCCGGCCAGTGATCCAGTAATAGCCATCCTTGTCGCGGCGACAGCCATCGCCGGTGAAGTAATAGCCTTTGTAATCAGAGAAATAGGTCTTCTCAAACCGCTCGTGATCGCCCCAGACGCTGCGCATCTGACCCGGCCAGCTCGACTTGATGCAGAGCACGCCCTCGGCCTCGGTGCTGGTGATTTCCTCGCCCGATTGCGCGTCGAGCACGACCGGTTCGACCCCGAAGAAGGGCGTGGTGCAAGACCCCGGTTTGGTGGCGGTGGCGCCGGGTAGGGGGGTCATCAGGTGACCGCCGGTTTCGGTCTGCCACCAGGTGTCGACGATGGGGCAGCGGCCTTGGCCCACCACATCATTGTACCAGTTCCAGGCCTCGGGGTTGATCGGCTCGCCCACCGTGCCCAAGAGCTTGAGCGACGAGAGATCGCATCTGTCGACGAACTCGCGCCCCTTGCCCATCAGGGCGCGGATCGCGGTGGGGGCGGTGTAGAACTGGTTGACCTTGTGCTTTTCGCAGACCTGCCAGAAGCGCGAGGCATCCGGGTAGGTCGGCACGCCTTCGAACATCAGCGTCGTCGCGCCATTGGCCAACGGGCCATAGACGATATAGCTGTGACCGGTGACCCAGCCCACATCCGCCGTGCACCAGTAGATGTCGCCATCGTGGTAATCGAACACCAGCTCATGGGTCATCGATGCCCAGGTGAGATAGCCGCCGGAGGTATGCACCACACCTTTGGGCGCGCCGGTCGAGCCGGAGGTGTAGAGGATGAAAAGCGGGTCCTCGGCGTTCATTTCCTCGGGCGGGCAGTCGTCGGCCACCTTGGCCTCGAGATCATGCAGCCAGTGGTCGCGGCCCTCTTGCATGGGGATCTCGCCGCCGGTGCGCTGCACCACGAGCAGTTTGCAGTCATGCGAAACCCCGTCGAGCGCCTTGTCGGCATTGGTCTTGAGCGGCGTGTTGCGGCCGCCGCGCGGGGCTTCGTCGGCGGTGACCACAACCTTGGCCTCCGATCCGTTGACCCGCGCCGCGAGCGCGTCAGAGGAAAACCCGCCGAAGACCACCGAATGAATGGCCCCGATCCGCGCACAGGCGAGCATCGCATAGGCGGCCTCGGGGATCATCGGCATATAGAGCACCACACGGTCGCCACGGGTGACGCCCAACTCCTTGAGCGCATTGGCCATTTTACAGGTGCGCGCGTGCAGTTCGCGGTAGGAGATATGCAGCGCTTCTTCATCCGGGCTGTCGGGTTCCCAGATGATCGCAGTCTGATCGCCGCGGCTGGCGAGATGGCGGTCGATACAATTGGCCGCAACGTTGAGCGTGCCATCCTCGAACCATTTGATCGAGACATTGCCGAGATCGAAATTGACGTCCTTCACCTTGGTGAAGGGCTTGATCCAGTCGATACGCTGTCCGTGTTCCTGCCAGAATGCCTCTGGATCGCGCAGCGAGGCGTCATAGAGCGCCCGGTATTTCGCGGCGTCGATATGGGCATTTTCCGCGAATTCGGCGGATGGCGGGTGAATGGTGTCGGACATGTCGGACCCCCTCTTAAGACATTGGTTATATTTTTGGGCGATCTTGACGGGGCTTTGCCTAATCCACAAGCACCCCGAGAAGATTTTGCATCGCGTGGAAAATACACTCTAGATCGCGAGATACTCCGCCCGCAGTTCGGCATTGTCGAGAACCTCGCGCGCGGTGCCGTCAAAGACGATGCCGCCGGTGTCGAGGATCACGGCACGATCTGACAGTTCGAGCGCGCGCACCGCGTTCTGTTCAACGATCACCGTGGTGATGCCCTGTTGTTTGATCACGTCGAGCGTCTTTTCGATCTCGTCGACGATCACCGGCGCGAGGCCCTCATAGGGTTCGTCCAGAAGCAGAACCTTGATGTCCCGCGCCAGCGCCCGTGCCACGGCGAGCATCTGCTGTTCGCCGCCCGACAGGGTCACGCCCTCTTGTTTGCGCCGTTCGGCGAGGCGCGGGAAGAGATCGTAGAGCCGGTCGAGCGACCAGCCCACCGGCGGCGCGATCTGGGCCAGTTCGAGATTTTCCTCGACGGTGAGGCCGGGGATGATGCGCCGGTCCTCAGGGACAAGACCGATGCCCGCCTGCGCCGCCTGATGGGCGGTCATATTGTGCAGTGGCTGATGGTCGAGCCAGATTTCGCCGCGATGCAGCTGTGGGTTGGCCATCCGCGCGATCGAGCGCAGCGTCGTGGTCTTGCCCGCGCCATTGCGGCCCAGAAGGGCGAGAATCTCGCCTTCATGGACGTTAAAGCTGATGCCTTGGACGATATAGCTCTCGCCGTAATAGGCCTGAAGATCCCAGACCGAGAGATAGGCAGGCGCGGTTTCGGCATGGTTGCCATTGTGGGCGATGTCGGGTTTGACGTTCATCTTTGATCTCTCCTTTGACCCGGCTCAGGCGGTTTCGCCGAGATAGGCTTCGCGCACCTTGGGGTGGCCCTTGATCTTTTCCGGCGTGTCCTCGACCAGCGGCGAGCCCTGGGCCAGCACGGTGATGCGTTCGGCGAGGCTAAAGACCACATGCATATCATGTTCGATGATGGCGATGGTGATGTCGCGCTCGTCCTTGATCTGCTTGAGCAGGTCGATGGTGTTGTTGGTGTCGGCCCGCGCCATGCCGGCGGTGGGTTCGTCCAGCAGCAGGAGGCGGGGGTTCTGGCTCAGGCACATGCCGATTTCGAGGCGGCGCTTGTCGCCCCGGCTCATGGCGGCGGAATGCATGTGTCGCTTGTCGGCCATGTTGAGGCTTTCGAGCATATGTTCCGCCTGCTCGAGAACGTCCCGCTCGCCCGCCGTGCTGGACAGGGCCTGCATCCGGAAGGCGCCGTCGCGCTTGGCGAAAATCGGGATCATCATGTTTTCGAGCACCGAGAGTTCGCCAAAGATTTCAGGCGTTTGAAAGACTCGGCTGATCCCCATCTGACAGATCTCAAAGGGTTTGCGCCCGAGCACGGATTCCCCGTCAAAGAGCACACTGCCGGTGTCGGGGATGAGCTTGCCGATCAGACAGTTGAGCAAGGTGGATTTGCCCGCCCCGTTGGGGCCGATGATGGCATGGACGGTGTTTTCCGCCACGCTCAGGTTCACGTCGCCGAGGGCCTGCAGCCCGCCGAAGCGTTTGTTGACGTTTTTGACCTCTAGGATTCCCATCACACTCTCCTCATTCCGCCGGGGTGGATTGCGCGGATTTCTGGCTGTCGTCGTCGCTCGGACGACGGCGGCGGAAGAGTCGCGCCAGACGTTGACCGCCTTCGACCAGCCCACCGGGCAGGAAGATGATCACCATCATGAACAACAGACCAAGCGACAGGTGCCAGCCTTTGCCCACGAAGAAATGCAGCACGCCGACAAAGGCGTTTTCCAGCCCGTCGGGCATGAAGGACAGCCATTGGTGCAGCACCTCGTCGTTGATCTTGCTCAGGATGTTCTTGAAGTATTCGTTGAAGCCCGCGCCGAGGATTGGCCCGATGAGCGTGCCGACACCGCCGAGGATCGCCATGATCACGATCTCGCCACTGGCGGTCCAGTGCATCCGCTCGGCGCCCGCAAGCGGGTCCATCGAGCTCAGCAAGCCGCCAGCAAGCCCGGCATAGATGCCCGAGATGACAAAGGCCGCGAGCGTGTAGGGACGGCTCGACAGGCCGGTATAGTTCATCCGCTGCTGGTTCGATTTCACCGCGCGCAGCATCATGCCAAAGGGCGAGCGGAAGATGCGGATCGAGATGTAGAAGGAGATCAGCATGATGATCCCGGCGAGGTAGTAGCCCGCGTTGAAGGTAAAGAGCCAGCCGCCGATTTCGAGGTTGAAGCTGTCGCGCATGGCGATGCCAAAGAAATTGGTCACCGGGATCGAGCCATCCGCCGTCACGCTTTCGCCCAGCACACGCGGGTCGTCGAGCAGCAGCTGCAGGCCGGTTTCGCCATTGGTCAGGTTAAAGTTCGACGCCGGATTGCCGAGCACCGAATAGGCGAGGTTGTAGGACATCTGGGCGAAGGCCAGCGTCAGGATCGAGAAATAGATGCCCGAGCGGCGCAGGCTCACATAGCCGATGAGCAGCGCGAAGAGCCCGGCCACCACCATCGACAGCAGGATCGCAGGCACGACATTCATGCCCACCAGCTTGAACACCCAGACCGCCGCATAAGAGCCCACGCCGAGAAAGGCCGCGTGGCCGAAGGACAGATAACCGGTGAGGCCGAAGAGGATGTTGAAGCCGATGACCAGGATGCCGAAGATTACGAAACGCTGCATCAGGTCGGGGTAGCCCGCGTTGAACATCTGCGCCATCGCGGTGCCTTCGGGGAAGGGGTTGAGGATGAAAGGCGCCAGCAATGTCATCGCCGCGACGATGAGGAACAGGCGGGTGTCTTTTTGGTTCAGTCCGAACATGGATTATTCCTCCATCACGCCGGGGCGGCCCATGAGGCCACGGGGACGGGTGAGAATGATGATGATGGCGACGAGATAGATGATGATCTGGTCGATGCCGGGGAAGATCGCCTTGATCTCGTTCATCGAGGCAAAGGCCTCGAGAATGCCGAGCAGGAACCCGGCGAGAACGGCGCCGGGCAGGCTGCCCATGCCGCCGACGACGACCACCACGAAGCTCAGCACCAGAAAATCCATGCCCATGTGGTAGTTGGGTGAATTGATCGGGGCGTACATCACGCCTGCGAGCCCTGCCACCGCGGCGGCGACGCCGAACATGATGGTAAAGCGGCGGTCGATGTTGATGCCGAGAAGTTCCACGGTTTCGCGGTCGGCCATGCCGGCGCGCACCACCATCCCGAAGGTCGTGTAGCGCAGGAAGGCAAAGACGCCGCCGATGATCACCGCAGCAAAGGCGAAATAGACCATGCGCCAATAGGGGTAGATGATCGTGTTGGGATCAAAGCCGAACATCGAGCCGAAATCGAACGACCCTCGAAAGGCGGCGGGGGCGCCGGTGGGGATTGGGTTGGCGCCGTAGAAGGCCTTGATGATCTCTTGCAGGACGATGGCGAGACCAAAGGTCACGAGGATCTGGTCGGCATGGGGGCGCTTGTAGAAATGCTTGATCAGCCCGCGCTCCATCACATAGCCGATGAGCAGCATCACCGGGATCGCGAAGAGGATGGCCAGCGGCACGGACCAGTCGATGATTGCCGCCCCGGTCTCGGGGCCGAACCAGCTTTCGACATAGGGGGTTTTGACCTTGAGCGGATTGCCAAGGAAGTCTTTTTGCGTCTCGTCGATGGTGATCGTGCTGAGCGTCAGGATGCGTTGCAGCGTCACCGCGCAAAACGCCCCGATCATGAACAGCGCGCCATGCGCAAAGTTCACCACGCCGAGCGTGCCGAAGATGAGTGTCAGGCCGAGCGCGATGAGCGCATAGGCCGAGCCCTTGTCGAGCCCGTTGAGTATCTGAAGGAGGATGGCGTCCATGGTCCCCGCCTTGCATAAGAGTGTCCAGTGCCGTGCCCGCGAAGCAACGCAGACCGACGGCTGGAAGGAATTGGGTTTTCGGTGTCCTGGGGTCGGGTGGGCATCGCTGCCCACCCGGGTCTAGGCTCAGGCGCCGGGGTTGCAGGAGCCGAGGCTGCCGCCTGCAAACATCGGGTGATCAGGTGCGTATTCCACCTGGGCCCGCGGGGTGACCTCGACCACTTCGAGAAGGTCGAATTCGCTGGTCGGGTTTTCCTTCCCGCGCACCACCAGAACATCCTTGAAGCACTGGTGATCTTCGGCACGGTAGAGCGTCGGACCGTTGCCCAGACCGTCGAACTCATAGCCCTCAAGGGCTTCGGCGACGGCGCAGGGGTTGAAGGATCCGGCGCGTTCCACGGCATCCGCATAGAGCAGGGTCTGCACATAGCAGGTGTGCGCCGCCTGGCTCGGCGGGAAGCCGTATTTTTCGCCGAAGGATTTGACGAAGGTTTTCGAGCCTTCATCGGTGAGTGACCAATGCCAGTTGGTCGAGCCGAGGATGCCCTTGACGTTTTCGCCGGCACCCTTGGCCATCAGGCGCGAGTAGAGCGGCACGACGATTTCGAAGTTCTTGCCGTTCACCTGCTTGTCGCGCAGGCCGAATTGCACAGCGTTGGTGAGCGAGTTCACCATGTTGCCGCCGTAGTGGTTGAGCACGAGCACATCGGCGCCCGAGTTCATGACCGGGCCGATATAGGACGAGAAGTCGGTGGCGGCGAGCGGTGTGCGCACCTTTTCCACGGTTTCCCAGCCCATGGCCTCGGTCGCGGCCGCGATCGATTCCTCCTGGGTCCAGCCCCAGGTGTAGTCGGCTGTCAGGTGATAGGCCTTGCGGTCATTGCCATACATGCTCTCGAGCACGGGGGCGAGGGCGGCGGCGGACATGTAGCCGTTGAAGAAGTGGCGGAAGCCGTTGGCTTTCTTGTCCTTGCCGGTGGTGTCGTTCGAGTGGGTGAGACCGGCCATGAAGATGACGCCTGCCTCTTGGCAGAGGCCCTGCACGGCAATGGCCACGCCCGAGGACGAGCCGCCGGTGATCATCACCGCGCCATCTTTTTCGATCATGGATTTGGCGCTGGCACGGGCCGCGTCGGATTTGGTCTGGGTGTCGCCGGTGACAAACTCGACCTTCTTGCCGAGGACGCCATTGCCCTGCAGCACCTTGGACGAAAACGTGTTCATCATGCCGCCATCGCCGCCACCGTTGAGGTGTTCGACCGCGAGCTTGTAGGCGCGCAGCTCGTCAGCGCCCTCGTCAGCATAGGGGCCGGATTGCGGCACGTTGAAGCCGAGGGTGACGGTGCTCCCGGTGGGTTCGTTGGTAAAGGCTGCAGCCGATGAGGCCGTAAAGATCGTCGGCAGTGCCAGACCTGCGCCGGCAATGCCGCTGGTCTTCAACAGGCCACGACGCGTGAAGTTCGATTTTGACATGAAGTCCTCCCAAATTTTTATCTCCATCCGCGGCGACATCTCCTCCATGTCGCAGTGAATGGGCACGATTGTGCAAAAGCATTATTTCATCGCGTAAGAAAATTTCTCAATAAAAGCTTTCCCAGTAAGGATTTTTTTGTAAAGTTTTCGACAGGCGGGGTGTGGTTTTTGTAAAAAAATTCGCAAACCCGGGCTGGAGAGGTTGGAAACATGGCAGAAATTGCCCTAGCGGAAACCGGGCTGATCGGGACGAGAGTGCGGGAAAGACGGCTGGCGCTGGCGTTGAAACAGACCGATCTGGCGCGCGCGGCAGAGATTTCGCCCTCCTATCTCAATCTGATCGAACACAACCGGCGCAGAATCGGCGGCTCGCTCGTGTTGCGGCTGGCGCGGGCGCTGGGGGTCGAACCGGCGCTCTTGACGCAAGGGGCGGCGGCGGGGCTTGTCTCCGGGGTGCAGGCGGCGGCGCAGGGGTATCCAGAGCTGGCGCTCGATGTGGAGGAGGCGGCCGAGCTGGCCGAGCGGTTCCCGGGTTGGGCCGAGCTGATCACCAAGGATCAGGCGCGGCTGGCGGAGCTCGAAGAGCAGGTGCAGCGGCTGACCGACCGGCTTGCCCATGATCCCGATCTGGCCGGCAGGCTGCATGAGGTGCTGAGCATGGTGACCGCGATCCGCTCCTCGGCCTCGATCCTGATGGAGACGCCCGAGCTCGAACCCGAGTGGCAGCACAGGTTTCACCGCAATATCAACGAGGACAGCGACCGGCTTGCCCAAGGGGCGGAGGCGCTGGTCGCATATCTCGATGCGCCGGTGGGGCAGGCAGGGCAGATGCAAACGCCGCTCGACGAGGTCGATGGGTTTTGGGCGGCACATGGGCACCATTTCCCCCAGATCGAGGCGCAGGGGCCCGGGGCCGTGGCGGAGCTGATCGCGGCGAGCGATGTTCTGGTGTCCGAGCAGGCGCGCGCCATGGCCCGCGAGCGGCTCGGCCACTATGCACAGGAGGCCGAGGCGCTGCCTTTGGCAGAGATTGCAGCGGCGGTGGCGGATCAGGGCACGGATGTTTTGCGCTTGGCGCAGCATCTCGATCAGCCGGTCGCGCGGGTGATGCGCCGCCTGTCGCATCTGCCGCAGGAGGTGATTGGAGAGCTCGGATATCTGAGCTGTGATGGCGCGGGGGCGATCCTGTCGCGGCGGGCCATTGCGGGCTTTGCCATGCCGCGCGGCTCGGGCGGCTGCCCGCGCTGGCCGCTCTATCTGGCCTTGGGACAGCCGGGGGCGGTGATCCGGGTCGAAATCCAGCAGGCCGGGCAAGAGGCGCGCCACTTGCTGGCCTATGCGCATGGCGAAATGATCCCGGCGGCGCAATATGGCCAGCCGGCGCTGCACCGGGCGCAGATGATCCTCGTCCCCGCCGAGCGGGGCGACGCCACGCCCTCTGAGCCGGCACGACAGGTGGGGATGACCTGCCGTGTCTGCCCCGTGTCGGGATGCGCCGCGCGGCGCGAGCCGTCGCTGCTGCAAAACCCGGCAGACCGGGGGCCGGCAAAGGAGTTTTGACAGCGGGCAGGGCAATGGTGATAGTGCGAGGCAATGGTTTTGATCGGAGGGGAGGCCGGTTGAATGGGGGCGAAGGTACTTCTGATAGAAGATGAGCCGAACATCACCGAGGCGATCGGCTTTATTCTGTCGCGCGACGGGCTGACGGTGAAGAGCCATTCCAACGGGGTGGACGCGGTCGATGTCGTGCGGCGCGAAGCGCCCGATGTGCTGGTTCTCGATGTGATGCTGCCCGGGCGCAGCGGCTATGACATCCTGCAAGACCTGCGCAATGACGATCAGACCCAAGGCCTGCCGGTGCTCATGCTGACGGCGAGAGGTCAGACGCGCGACCGGGAAATGGCTGAGAAGCTTGGCGCAAGCCGTTACATGAGCAAACCTTTTTCCAATGCGGATGTGTTGCAGGCGGTGCGGGATCTGCTGATGCCATGACGCAGGCCAAAGACCCGATCTATGCCGAGCGGCAAACCTATCGGCGGCGGCGGCTTGGCGATGCGGCGCGGCTGTTGCCGGTGCTCGGGGCCGGGCTCTTTGGTCTGCCGATCTTCTGGCAGGAAACGCCGACGACGCGGGCCTTGATCTATGTGTTTCTGACCTGGGCGCTGCTTTGCATCCTGTCGGGGCTGGTGGCGTGGCGGTTGCGCGCAGATGCGGAGGGTGAGGGCGACGACGGCGCTGATGGCTCTGAAGAGGCAAAACCCGAGCAGGTGACATGAGCATTCTCAACCTGCTGATCGCAGTGTGCCTTGGCTATGTGGTGTTTCTCTTCAGCGTGGCCTTTGCCGCCGACCGTGCAGCGCGGCGGGGACGGGGCGCGTGGCTCCGCTCGCCCATCGTCTATACGCTGTCGCTGTCGATCTATTGCACGGCCTGGACCTTTTACGGGGCGGTCGGGTTTGCGGCGCGCTCGGGGCTCGAGTTCGTGACCATCTATCTCGGGCCGACATTGGTGATGATCGGCTGGTGGGGATTGCTGCGCAAGATGGTGCGGATCGGGCGCAGTCAGCGCATCACTTCTATCGCCGACATGATCTCTTCGCGTTATGGCAAGTCGAACCTGCTGGCGGTGATTGTCACCTTGATCGCGGTCATCGGCACGACGCCTTATATCGCCTTGCAGCTGCAATCGGTGACCCTGTCGATCAACGCCTTTGCGCAGGTCGATCTGCCGGGGGATCAGGTGAGCGAGACCGGGACCACAGGGTTTTTGATCGCGGCGGGGCTGGCACTTTTTACTGTGCTCTTTGGGACGCGGAACCTTGATGTGAACGAACGGCATCACGGGGTCGTCATGGCGATTGCGGTGGAGGCGGTGATCAAGCTCTGTGCGCTCTTGGCGGTCGGGGTGTTTGTGGTCTGGGGCCTCGGCGGCGGACCGGCGGATATTCTGGCGCGGGTGGATGCGTCGGATATCGCGCGGTGGGAGGTGAGCAACAGCCGTTGGATCGGGCTGACCATGCTGTCAGCGGCGGCGTTTCTGTGCCTGCCGCGGATGTTTCAGGTCATGGTGGTCGAGAACCAGGATGAGAGCCATCTGCGCACCGCCGCCTGGGCCTTTCCCACCTATCTCATGCTGATGAGCCTGTTCGTGATCCCGATTGCGGTGATGGGGCTCGACCTGCTGCCCGAGGACAGCAATCCGGATCTCTTTGTTCTGACGCTGCCCTTGATGCATGGGCAGGACGGGCTGGCGATCTTTAGCTTTCTGGGCGGGTTTTCCTCGGCCACCTCGATGGTGATCGTGGCGGCGATTGCCCTGTCGACCATGGTGTCGAACCATATCGTGATGCCGGTCTGGCTTCGGATGACGGGTGGCACGGCGATGATGTCGGGGGATGTGCGCAGCGTGGCGCTCTTGGCGCGGCGTCTGTCCATCGCAGCGGTGGTCTTCCTTGGCTATCTCTATTTCCGTCTCTCAGGCGGCGGCACGGCGCTTGCGGCCATCGGGCTCATCGCTTTTGTCGGGGTGGCGCAGTTCTTGCCCGCGCTGCTCGGTGGTCTCATCTGGCGCGGTGCGACCCGCAGCGGGGCGCTGGCGGGGGTCTCGATCGGCTTTGTCACCTGGGCCTATTGCCTGTTCCTGCCGAGCTTTGGGCCAGATGTGCTGATCCCGGCGGAAGTGATGCAGGCGGGGCCTTGGGGCATCGGCTGGCTGCGGCCCTATGCGCTCTTTGGGACGGAGGGGATCGACAATGTGGTGCATGCGGTGCTGTGGAGCCTATCTCTCAACGTGGCGGCCTTTGTCGGGGTGTCGCTGCTGAGCTTTCCGACTCCGGTGGAGCGTCTGCAGGGCGCGCAGTTTGTGAATATCTTTGACCATTCCGGCACCTCTGGGGGCTGGAACGCGGGCATGGCGCAGAGCGAAGACCTGTTGATCATGGCGCAGCGGATCATGGGACCGGACGAGGCGCGCAAGCTCTTTGCGCGGTCGGCACAGCTTCAGGGGCTGCCGGGGTTTTTGCCAGAGCCGTCGCCCGAATTCATCGAACTTCTGGAGCGTGAGCTGTCGGGCTCGGTCGGCGCGGCGACGGCCCATGCGATGATTTCGCAGATCATCGGCGGCGCGAATGTGTCGGTCGAGGATCTTCTCGCCGTGGCCGACGAGACGGCGCAGATCATGGAATATTCCTCGCAGCTCGAAGCGAAGTCCAATGAGCTGGCCGACACCGCCCGCCAGCTGCGCGAGGTGAATGACAAGCTCACCAAGCTGTCGGTGCAAAAAGACGCGTTCCTCAGCCAGATCAGCCATGAGCTTCGCACGCCGATGACCTCGATCCGCTCGTTTTCGGAAATCCTGCGCGACACTCAGGGCCTCGATGCCGGGGCGCAGGCGAAATATGCGGGGATCATTCATGATGAGACGCTGCGGCTGACCCGGCTGCTCGATGATCTGCTGGATCTGAGCGTGCTGGAAAGCGGGACGGTCGTTTTGAACCCCGGGCGTGCGCGTCTGGGCGATCTGCTCGACCGGGCTATTGACGCGACCGGCGGGCTCGACGCGCGGCTGCGCATCCTGCGGGAGGCGGCGCGCGAAGATATCGTGGTGGACACCGATCTCGACCGGCTGGTGCAAGTGTTCATCAACCTGATCGCCAATTGCCGGAAATATTGCGATGCGCCGCAACCCGAGCTGCGGATCGACGTCGCGCAGCGGGACGACATCGTGCAGGTGATCTTTGCCGACAATGGGACGGGCGTGCCGGAGGAGCTGCAGAGCATTATCTTCGAGAAATTCGTGCGGGTCGGCGAAACCAAGGCCGGCGGCGCGGGGCTGGGACTGGCGATCTGTCGCGAGATCATGACGCGGCTGCGGGGCGAGATTGTCTGCCTGCCCAAGCAGCAGGGCGGCGGATTTCTCGTGAGTTTTCCGGTGGCGGGCGGGCTGCAGGCTGCCGGGGAAAACGTCGCCGATTAAGAGGTTGATAACCTCGCCTGACGTAGGCTGAGCCTGCCTCCCGTTTCAGGACATCGGTGCTTCTATGGATTCGGTCGCGACCGACACAGTCAAACACAGAAAGGCGCGTGCGGCCCGAGAGGGGTTTGATGCGCGGGCCATGTCGCCGGCCAAGGCGTTGCGTGTCGGGCTGGGCAAGGCCGCGGATGGCACGCTTGGCCTCGCGCTCTCTGTCTCGACGGTGGAACAATCGCGGCTGTCGCAAAAGGACCTGCCCGAAGTTTTGGCCGGGACCGGGCTCACCTGTCTCGTCGAGGATGATCGGGGGCGGCGCGGGGCCGTGCGGCTCGATTTTCCGGCGCTGAGCGCGGTGATCGAAATTCAGACCATCGGTCGCGTGGCCGAACGCGAGGTGGTTGAACGCCCGCTCACCCGCACCGATGCGGCGCTCTGCGCGCCGCTGCTCGATGCGGTGTTCGAGGCGTTCGAGACGGGGGCCGAGGACCTGCCCGATGGCCAGAGCTGGCAGGGCTATCGCTTTGGCGCGATGGCCGAGGATGCGCATTCCCTGAGCCTCGCGCTGGAGGCGGATCAGTATCACCTTTTTCGGGTTGGCGTGATGCTGGGCGAGGCCAAGCGCGCCGGGGTCTATGAGCTCTTGCTGCCGGTGATGGACGCGCCACAGGTCTCCAAGGAAAAGCCGGGGCGGCCGCGGGACGAGCCGCGCGCGCTCAGCCCGGTGGTCATGGGCGCGCCGGTGACACTGCAGGCCATTCTCGCGCGGCATTCCATCCCGCTCGAGAAGGCCTTGTCGCTCAAGGCCGGCGATCAGCTCATCGTGCCGGGAAGTGGTGCGATGGCGCTGCGGCTCGAGGCGCCGGGCGGGCATTTGGTCTCAGACGGGCGGTTGGGCCAAGTGAACGGGATGCGGGCGATAAGGCTGCGCAAACAGCCGTCGCATCAGCCCGCCGAGCCGGATCAGAAAAACCCAGCTGCGGCGAAACCGGCGCCGGCCACGCGGGCCAGAGCACGGCCCGTCGCGCCACAAAGTGATCCGGTGCCGACGCCCCGAGAGGCACAAAAGACAGTGGGGTCAGCGGATTGAGGGGCGAGATCAATTTGGACCAAGCGCATGCGGCAAATGACATGCGAGCAATTCCGCCGAGTTTTTCAACCAGCGGTAAGCATAGGCGACGATTCGGAGGAAATCTGATATGAGAGATAAAGATTGCATCAGCGGGGGCTGCTCCCCGCGACACCAGGGGGGGAGACTGATGACCGGATCACATGACGAGACCTTTGGCGCATTGTTGCAGAGGATTGAAAGGGCATCCGCGCCCGCGCGCTACGCGCATATCCCGACGCTGCGGCGCATGATTGCTGCGCAATCCAGCTCGGGGCAGCCGGCACCCTGTCAGGCGCGGGCCATGTTGCGGCGGCTCGAGGAGGAAGCGGCGGAAGACATGTTCGACAACATGCCTGTCTGACATCCTTCAAGTCACAGATTGCCTTTTGACAGACATCTCTGTTCTAAACTGTTCAGGCCGCATGCGTCACGGCGGCCGGTGGTTTGGTGTGTGGAGGTGATATGTCAGGACTGATCCGACAGGCGGATGGCGTTGCCATTCTGGAGCTGCCCGCAGGGCCGGAGGGCTATTTGACCGGCGAAATGTGCCGGGATGTGTTGCGGGCGCTTGATGATTTGGCTGGCCGTTTGGAGCGCGGCGAAACCGATGCCGCGGGTCTTGTTCTGCGTGGGGCGGGGCAGGAGTTTTGCCGAGGCTTCGATCCCGTGGCAGAAGAGGGTGACGCCGCGCGAGAAGCGCTGGCGGCGCTCTGCACTGGATTGGAGGCTTTCCCCGTTCCGACCGTCGCGTGTCTCGACGGGCTCGTGAGCGGGGCCGGGGTGGCATTGGCTCTGGCCGCCCATGGCCGAGTGGCGACCCGAGAGGCACGGCTGATCTGTCCCGAAGTGGGCTTTGGCCTGATCCCGGGCGGGGGCAGCACGCAACGGCTGCCGCGACTTGTTGGGGCGGATACCGCGCTTCAGATGATGATCGACGGGCGGCTGCATCGGGCCGGTGATCCAGCGCTTGCGGCAGTGATCGACGGGATCGAGGATGAGGCCCCGCTGGCACAGGCGATCAAGCTGGCAAAAACGCTCGCCCCATCGCGGCGAACTTCTTTGCGAGAGGACGGGCTGCGCCAGCCCGGGGCTTATTTCGCAGCAATAGCCGCACATCGCGCCCAGTCCCATGCGCCTGTGACGGCGGCCGCTCAGGCGGTCATTCGCGCGGTGGAGGCGGCGGCACTCTTGCCGTTTGAACGGGGTGTCGCGCTCGAGGAGGTGCTGGCGCAGGATTTGGCCCGGGACGCGGAGGCGCGTGCCGCGCGATACCGGGCCCGGTTGGCGCATTTTGCACGCGCATCGGCGAGGGATGAGCCGCCAAATGATGCGGCAGCGACGTGGGTCAGGCAGGGCTATTGGGCGATCGGGCGCAGTCTCTTGGTCCGAGGGGCACGGCCCGATGCCATTGATGCAGCGGCGCGGCAGATCGGATTTGCCAACGGGCCTTTCGCGATGATGGAGACACATTCCGGCGAGGAGATCGTGCGCGAATTCGATGCCTTCGCACGGGCGAGCGGCTGGCGTGTGCCCGCGAGCGGCTTTGCGCAAGCGTCGCTCGACGAGGCGCTGCTCGGTGGCATTGTCCATGCCGGGATGGTGAATCTCTGCGTGGCGGCGCAGGCAGCCGGGGTGCTGCGGCACACGATGGAGGCGGATGTGATTGCGGCGCGGGACCTTGGGTTTGAGGCCGCAAAAGGCGGCCTGCTCTTTCAGGCGGAAGAACAGGGGCTCCTGCCGCTCTTGCGCGCGTTGCAGGGGCTGCGGGCCGAGGCCGCATCGGTTCTGGCACCGGTGCCGGAGTTCTCGCGCATGGTGAATGAGGGGCGGCGCCTCTTTGATGAGGTCACGCCGAGGAACGCCAGCCTCGCCGGGGCTTAGCCCGAGAACACGATACCGAGCACCACGACCATCAGGCCCAGAACTGAGAGCAGCAGGGCGCCGGTGTTGACCGGGACCACCCGTTGCAATTCCGCGCGCAGCGCCTCTTCGGAGAGACCCGCCTTGCGGGCGCGCCAGACCCGAGCAATGCACCAGAGCAGACCGCCGAGGCCGGTGGCAGAGATGGCGGCGCCAATCCAGATGAGGAAGTCCATGTCCACGGTCCCTTGTGCGGTGCAATCGGTTCAGATGCTGCGCCGGGTAAATGACTTCGGCCCGGCTGGCAAGGGTGCGAAACGGGCTTGCGAGCGTTCTGAGCCCGCGTTAGGCAGATAAAAAAGCCAGAATGGAGACATCACATGCAGGATGCCGAGAGCAGTTACCGGGTCACCGCCGACGAGTTGCGCCAGTTCATAGAGCGGTTCGAGCGGCTGGAAGCCGAGAAAAAGGATGTGGCCGAGCAGCAAAAGGAAGTCATGGCCGAGGCCAAGGCCCGGGGCTATGACACCAAGGTCATGCGCAAGGTCATCGCGCTGCGCAAGCGCGACAAGGACGACATTGCCGAAGAAGAGGCCGTGCTCGAGATGTACAAAGAAGCGCTCGGCATGGGGTAAGGCCCCGCGCAGGGGCGGCCTCGCGCCTCACCAGACATGAAAAAAGCCGCGCAAGATGTTGCGCGGCTTTCTTTTTTGCTGAGGACAGAGGCTTAGGCCTTGTCGTCTTCGTCGGCGTCTTCGGGAAGAACTTCTTCCACGGTTTCGGCCAGATCTTCGTCGTCCGATGCGGCAGCGCCGATATCGTCGAAGAGTTCCGCGATCTCGTAATCAGCTGCGGCTTCTTCTTCCGCGGCCAGTTCCTGGATCGATTTGCCCGACGCTTGCAGCTCGGCCTCTTCGGGCGAACGTGCGACGTTGAGGACAACGGTGGCTTCGACTTCGGGGTGCAGGCTGACGATGACTTCGTGCAGACCCAGTTCCTTGATCGGCGAGGTCAGCGACACTTGCTTGCGGTCGACCGAGAAGCCGTTCTCGGTCGCTGCGTCAGCGGCGTCACGGGTTGTGACCGAACCGTAGAGCGCGCCCGAATCCGCGGCTTGGCGAATCACGACGAACTGTTGACCGTCGAGGTTTGCCGCCAGGCTTTCGGCTTCTTTCTTGGTTTCCAGGTTGCGCGCTTCGAGCTGCGCTTTCTGGTCCTCGAAATTGGCGATGTTCTCTTTCGAGGCGGTCAGCGCCTTGCCCTGACGGAGCAGGTAGTTGCGCGCGTAGCCGGCTTTGACGTCGACCACTTCGCCCATCTGGCCGAGCTTGGCCACGCGTTCGAGAAGGATAACTTGCATGGTTCTCTCCTTACTTCACAGCGTAGGGCAGCAGGGCGAGGAAGCGGGCGCGTTTGATGGCACGGGCCAGTTCACGCTGCTTCTTTGCCGAAACGGCAGTGATGCGCGAGGGCACGATCTTGCCACGCTCAGAGATGTAGCGTTGCAGCAGTTTCGTGTCTTTGTAGTCGATCTTCGGCGCGTTCTCACCCGAGAAGGGGCAAACTTTACGACGGCGGAAAAATGGTTTTGCAGCCATGGGTTAGTCTCCTTCTCTTACGCGCGGCGCTCGCGGCGTTCGCCACGTTCGTCACGTTTTTGCATTTGCACCGAGGGGCCTTCTGCGTGCTCGTCGACCTTGATGGTCAGGACGCGCATCACGTCGTCATGCAGGCGCATGAGGCGTTCCATTTCCTGAACCGCTGCGGCAGGCGCGTCGGATTTCAGAAAGGCGTAATGGCCCTTGCGATTTTTGTTGATCTTGTAGGCCATCGTTTTGACGCCCCAGTACTCGCTCTCGACGACTTTGCCGCCGTTGTCCGAAAGGACCGTCCCGAAATGTTCGACCAGTCCTTCGGCCTGCGTGTTCGACAGGTCCTGACGCGAGATAAAGACATGCTCATAAAGCGGCATGTGTGCTCCATTTCTATCAAGGCGCATTTCATAGGACGGGCTTATGATGTCCGGTTGCGGCCCATCCACGAGAGACTGCGCGGTTCCATAAAGATGCGACCGGACGCGGGCGTTTACCCCGGATCAGGGCAGGGCACAAGGGCTCGCGGTCTTTTGCCGGGTGGTAGGCCTCCGGCGGCGATAGATCAAACGCGAGGGAAAGAACGAGAATTGACCCCAGCATTGCCCAAATCACGGCCCATTTGCCACGGAGACTGAGAGGCGACATATGAAAAGGATCGCCCGATGACCGCCTTGCCCGATACGATCATGCCTGACCGCGCTCTGCCTGTTCTGCCCGAGATTTCCATGGCCGATGAGGAGGGCACGAAACATGTGCTCATCCGGCTGGCCTGTCGGGGGCTCGGGGTGGCGCTCATCATTGCGGCCGCCGGTGTGTGGCTGGTGCCGGTTGCGCCGGGCGATGGCCTGATGCAGATGACCAAGCTGCTGTTTTCGCTGGCCTTCGTGGGGCTTGGCCTGCTCGGGCTGACCTGGCAGGTCGATGCCGGGCTGCCCGATATCACCATCGATCCCGAGCGTCGCGAGATCCGCATGACCGAATTTGACGCCAAGGGCCGGGTGCGGTCGGAGCTGTCGCATCGCTTTGACGATCTGAGCGATGTGGTGCTGCGGGATGACTGGCTGACAGCGCGGGATGGCCATGGGCGGCTGCTGGTATCCCTGCCGGTGCGCGATCCGCGCGCGGTCAAGGCGTTGCGTGCGGCCTTTCGCTAAGCGCCTGAGATAAGCGGCGTAACCCTCTTGAAAAGCGGCGGGAAAATGGCGGATTTCCGCCGTGCCCCGCTCTGTTCGCCGTTCCACACAGAATGTTGACTTCTACAGGGTTGCTGCATCCCCGCAGCACCGTAAGATCATCGGCGACGTTGGTCTTACCAGGAGTAAACAAAATGACGTATCTACCCCGTGCGATGGCAGCGGCCGCAATGGCCATGATGGCAACCACTGCAATGGCAGAGCCGGTGAAATACACGCTCGACGCCAGCCATTCCCAAGTTGTGTTCAGCTATGACCACCTGGGATTTTCGACCACTTACAACATGTTCGGCGGCTTTGAGGGCGAGATCATGTTCGATCAGGACGCGCCCGAGGCCTCGTCCGTGTCGGTGGAAATCCCCGTGATGTCGATGCTGACCGGCTGGGAAAAGCGTGTGGCGCATTTCATGAGCGATGATTTCTTCGGGGCGGAAGAGGGCGATATGATCACCTTTACCTCAACCGGGATTGAGGTGACGGGTGAGAATACGGCGAATATCACGGGCGATCTGACGATCAATGATGTGACGCAGTCGGTGGTTCTCGACACCAAGCTGAACAAGGCGGCGCAGCATCCGATGGCGGGCAAGGATTGGGTCGGGTTTGATGCTACGACGACGATCAAACGGTCGGATTACGGTCTTGGAAAATTCGCCCCGAATGTGGGTGACGAGCTCAACGTGATGATCTCGATCGAGGCGCAGAAAGAGGGCTAAGCCCTTTACTTTACAAGTGTTTACCCCTGCGCGGAGCGATCTGCGCAGGGGTTTCTTTTGCCCACTCGTCACTCAGCCCGGGTGGCGGTCAGGTCGAAGGAGATGACCACGTCGAAGGCGAGCGATCCTTCGTCCGAGACGCTGTCGCCGATGCCGAAGGCGCGGCGGTCGACACTGGTCTTGCCACTGGCTGTGGCGGTGTCGTCCTCGATGGTGAGAGTGACCGGAAAAGACAGCGGAACCTCGATGCTGCGAATGGTCAGTATTCCGTCGGTAACCAGTCGGTCCTCATTTTGACGCAAAACGGCGGCATAGGTGGCGGTGGGAAAGCTGCCACTGGCGAGGAAATCGGGGCCGGTGGCCTGATCCGTGACGCTGCCAAGGCTGAGCGAGCCGGTGTCGATGCTGACCTCGACCGCGCCATGTTTGCCCTCGGCATCCGGGGTCTCGTCATAGGTGATATTGGCGCTCCAATTGGCGAACTGGCCCGAGACCTCCTGACCCATCTGCTGGATCGCGATGGAGAGCTCGCCCGAGGTGACCTGCCATTGACCGGGTTCGGCCTCGGTCTGGGTGACCTGGGCGGCGGGGGCGTCATGGGTGCTGGGGAACCAGCCGAGCTGGTTCGCACCGAGCAGCGCCACGGCCCAGACCGCGAGCGCGCCGAGGATCGGCAGGGCATGGCCCGGTTGCTTGGCCGTGGGTTCGCCACGGGTGTTGCCGGGCAGCATCCGGCGCAGCGTGGCGTCCTTGTCGATCACATGATGTTTGAGCGCGCCCAGGACATGCAGCGCAATCGCACCGATCAGCACCCATTGCAGGATATAATGCAGCGTGGCGAAGAGCTCGGCCACATGCGGGTCTTTGGGCACGAAGGGCAGGCCTTGGCCGAAGGGCCACCAGATCGGTGCAAAGCCGGTGGTCGCCGCGTGGTCGATCCAGCCGGTGAGCGGGACGAGCACCAGAGAGCCATAGAGTAGCCAATGCACGAGCTCGGCCAGGATCGCCTCGGCCCGGTGATCGCCGTTGAGCAAACCGGGCTTGGGCTGGGTCACGGCCCAGAGGATGCGGGCCAGTGCCACGAAAAAGATCGTCACCCCAAGGGTCTTGTGGGTGGAAAAGAGCCAGGCGGCGCGGGCCAGATCGGCGGCGCTCGGCTGGGCCCCGGCGGCCTGCACCGCCTCGGCCTGCCAAGAGGCCACGAGGCCAAAGCCGATGTTGGACAGGATCAGCAGGGCGGTGAGCCAGTGAAAGGTTTTTGCGACCGAGCCGTAGCTGGCGGCGGTGTTGGACGTGGACATATCTCGTCTCCGAAACTCAGGTTGCCGCAATGGTAATCTATTCGCGTAACAGCACAATCACCGCCATTGCACGGGACATGTGCACGGATGTGAGCGTTGCCTTGCCGGCCAATGCACGGTATCCGACGACAAAGGCTAGTTGGGAGAGGGTTTCATGAGCCGAGCATTCGTATTTCCGGGGCAGGGTGCCCAGACGATCGGGATGGGCAAGGCCCTCGCCGAGGCCTATCCGGCGGCCAAGGCCGTGTTTGACGAGGTCGATGAGGCGCTGGGCGAAAAGCTGTCGCAGCTGATCTGGGAGGGCGAGCAGGACACGCTGACCCTGACCCAGAACGCGCAGCCGGCGCTGATGGCCACCTCGCTCGCGGCGATGCGGGCGCTTGAGGCGGAAGGCGTGAGCATTGATGCGGCGGCCTTTGTGGCGGGGCATTCGCTGGGCGAATATTCGGCGCTGGCGGCGGCGGGGGCGATGTCCATCGCCGATACCGCGCGTCTGCTGCGCACCCGTGGCGTGGCCATGCAAGAGGCGGTGCCGGTGGGTCAGGGCGCGATGGCGGCGCTGCTGGGGCTCGATTTCGACACGGTGCGCGAGGTGGCCGCCGAGGCCGCCGAGCAAGAGGTCTGTCAGGCCGCCAATGACAATGACCCCGGTCAGGTGGTCGTGTCGGGCCATAAGGCGGCGGTCGAGCGGGCGGTCGAGCTTGCCAAGGGGCGGGGCGCCAAGCGGGCGATGCTGCTGCCGGTGTCGGCGCCTTTCCATTGCGAATTGATGGCGCCTGCCGCCAAGGTCATGGCCGAGGCGCTCGACGATGTGGAGATCCACGCGCCGAAAGTGCCGCTGGTGGCCAATGTCATCGCGCGGTCGGCGGAAGACCCGGCGACGATCCGCTCGCTTCTGGTGAGCCAGGTCACCGGCTCGGTGCGCTGGCGTGAGTCGGTGGAGCAAATGGTGGCCGATGGGGTCACCGAGTTCTGGGAAATCGGCGCGGGCAAGGCGCTCAGCGGGATGATCCGTCGGATCAACCGCGAGGCGGCCACGCGGACCGTGGGCACGCCGGATGAGGTGAAAGCCGCGGCCGAGGCGCTTCAGGGCTGATCGCCAAAAGAGCGCGCCACAACAGGATGCCGTGCCCGAGGGCACAAAAAGAAGGTTTAGGATATGTTTGATCTCACTGGGAAAAACGCATTGGTCACCGGCGCGTCGGGCGGCATTGGCGGGGCGATTGCCAAGGCGCTACATGGCGCGGGGGCGACCGTCGGGCTGAGCGGGACGCGGGTTGAGCCGCTCGAGGCGCTGGCCGCCGAGCTCGGCGAGCGGGCGCATGTGCTGCCCTGCAACCTGTCGGATGGCGACGCGGTCGATGCGCTGCCGAAACAGGCGATCGAGGCGATGGGCGGGCTCGATATTCTCGTCAACAATGCCGGGATCACCCGTGACCAGATTTTCATGCGCATGTCGGATGAGGAATGGCAGCAGGTGCTCGATGTCAACCTGACCAGCACGATGCGCCTGTGCCGGGGCGTGATGCGCCCGATGATGAAGGCGCGTTGGGGCCGGATCATCAACATCAGCTCCATCGTGGGCACCACCGGCAACCCCGGTCAGGTCAACTATGCCGCCTCCAAGGCGGGCATGGTCGGCATGACCAAATCCATTGCCTACGAGGTGGCGAGCCGGGGCATCACGGCCAATGCCGTGGCACCGGGGTTCATTGCCACGGCGATGACCGAAAAGCTCAACGATGATCAAAAAGCCGCCATCAATGGCAAGATTCCCGCCGCCCGCATGGGCACGCCCGAGGAAATCGCCGCGGCGGTGCTCTATCTGGCGAGCCCCGAGGCGGGCTATGTCACCGGCAGCACGCTGCATGTGAACGGCGGAATGGCGATGATCTAAGGCGGCGATCCGCAAGGTCCCCCCTTGCAATTTTGCCGCCAGTCCCCATTCTGGACAAATCGTTTGCCAATGGCGCGGCATGTGCTATAGGCGGCGCAGATTGGCTAGGAGGCGTTCAAGGCTTCTGACGTTCCGGTGGGAACTGGGCCGTGACCGCCGCCCGCAGGGCAGAACAGAAAACCCGGTGCCGCAGCCTTAGCGGGCCGGTGCGAATGGGCCGCAAGGTCCGAGTGAAACGAAGAGGAATTTGGCATGAGCGATATCGCAGACCGCGTGAAAAAGATCGTTGTGGAACATCTTGGCGTCGAAGAAGACAAGGTCACTGAAAGCGCCTCCTTCATCGACGATCTGGGCGCAGACAGCCTCGACACGGTCGAACTGGTCATGGCCTTCGAAGAAGAGTTCGGCATCGAGATCCCCGATGACGCCGCAGAGAACATCCAGACCTTCGGCGACGCGGTGAAATTCATCAACGAGGCCTCCTAAGCCCCGCTGCGAACGCATCTTGCGAGTTTGGTAAACCCCCGTCCCAGTGGCGGGGGTTTTCTTTTGTGCGCGCTTTCGCCGGATTTCTGCGGGGGCCGCCGGAATTTGACGCGAGAGTGCCGATTTGGGATCATGGTCCCCAGGTGTTTTCCCACAAGCTTAGCGTGCTGCCCAATGTCGGGGGCTTACTGGTTCTGAAGGAGGACAGGCTTCCATGATTATCTATCCCACACTTGAATTGAAGAACGGCAAATGCGTGTCGCTGACCCGGGGTCGTCTTGACGAGCCGGTGCTGTGGCATGTCGATCCGGTCGAGACGGCGCGGAGCTTTGTCGAGGCCGGGGCCGAATGGATGCATGTGACCGATATGGATGCGCTCGCTGGTGGCGAGGGCAATGAGGCGCTGATCTCCGAGATCATCCGCGCGGTGGGCATTCCCGTGCAGCTTGGCGGCGGGTTCCGGTCGCGTGAGCGGGTTGAACATTGGATCGGGCAGGGGGCCGGGCGGATCGTCATCGGCACAATGGCGGCGCATGATCCGGATCTGCTGCGCGAATTGGCGAAATACCACCCCGATCAGATCGTTCTGGCGGTGGATATCTATCAGGGCGCGGTGATGACCGAAGGCTGGCAGAGCCAGAGCGCCTTTGATCCGGCCGACTATATCAAGGCCTTCGACGATGCGCCGCTGGCGGGGATCATCCTCACCGATGTGGACGCCGATATCGAGGACAGCGACGGCAGTCTCGGGCTCATCACGTCGCTCGCGGCACAGACCCGGCATCCGGTCATCGCGCGCGGCACGGTGCGCAGTGCCGATGATGTGGCGCGGCTCAAATATGTGCCGAATATCGCCGGCACGCTGATCGGGCGGGCGCTGTTGTCGCGCGATGTCGAACTCGGCGAGGCGCTGGCGCTGGCGAGCGCCACGAAAGGGCCGGTCGCGGCCTTCCAATAAGCGAAAAAAGGGGTAAACTTCGGGGCTGTCGCGCATCTGCACAGTCCCGGACTTGCCCATCGGGGCCAAGCCGGGGTATGAGGCGCGGAACTTGGCAAGATAAAGGGCAGCATTATGCGTCGTGTCGTTGTTACGGGTCTTGGATTGGTCACGCCTCTTGCGGATGGCGTGGAAGAAACCTGGAGCCGCCTTCTGGACGGTCAGTCCGGTGCTGGAACGATCACCCGTTTCGACCCGCAGAACGTGGTCACCAAATATGCCTGCGAAGTGCCGATGGGCGATGGCTCCGACGGGACGTTCAACGCCGATGATTACATGGAGCCGAAAGAGCGCCGTAAAGTGGATGATTTCATCCTTTACGGTGTCGCGGCGGCCGATCAGGCGGTGCGGGATGCAAACTGGATGCCCGAGGACGAGGAAAGCCGTCTGCGCACGGGCGTGATGCTCGGCTCTGGCATTGGCGGGCTGCAATCCATTGAACAGACCACGCTTCTCATCCGGGACAAGGGTGTGCGGCGGGTGTCGCCCTTCTTTATTCCCGGCGCGCTGATCAACCTGATCAGCGGTCAGGTGGGCATCCGCTATGGCTTTAAAGGCCCGAACCATTCGGTGGTGACCGCCTGTTCGACGGGCGCCCATGCGATTGGCGACGCGGCGCGGCTGATCATGTTCGGCGATGCCGATGTGATGGTGGCCGGGGGTGCCGAGGCGGCGATCTGCGAGATCGGCATCGCCGGGTTCAACGCCTGCAAGGCCCTGTCGACCAAACGCGCGGATGATCCCAAGGCCGCAAGCCGCCCCTATGACGAAGACCGCGACGGGTTTGTCATGGGCGAGGGCGCGGGGGTTGTCGTGCTCGAAGAGCTCGAACATGCCAAGGCGCGGGGCGCCAAGATCTATGCCGAAATCCTCGGCTATGGCCTGTCGGGCGATGCCTATCACATCACCGCGCCGTCCGAGGATGGCGATGGCGGCTATCGCGCGATGAAAATGGCGCTCGGCCATGCCGGGATCGACCCGTCCGAGGTGGATTATATCAACGCCCATGGCACATCGACCATGGCCGACACGATCGAGCTCAAGGCGGTGGAACGTCTCCTGGGCGATGCGGCGTCGAAAGCGGCGATGAGCTCGACCAAATCGGCGACCGGGCATCTGCTCGGCGCGGCGGGGGCGATTGAGGCGATCTTTTCGATCCTCGCGGTGCGCGATCAGGTGGTGCCGCCGACGATCAACCTCGACAATCCGGCGGTGGAAAGCCCGATCGATCTGGTTCCCAACGTCAAGCAGGAGCGCAAGGTCGACGTGGCCATGTCCAACAGCTTTGGCTTTGGCGGCACCAACGCCAGCCTCTGTATCGGGAAGCTTCGATAATGTGGCGGCATATCGCCTCGAACGCGCTGACCTTTTTCGTTGTGATCACCTTCCTGCTGGGGGGCGTGATCCTCTGGGGGCAGTCGACCTACCATGCCGAAGGGCCTCTCGCTGAGCCGATCTGCCTGCGGGTTCCGAGCGGGTCGAACATGCGTAAGGTCTCGCTCCAGTTGGAAAAAGACGGGGCGGTGACGCATCCGGCGCTGCTGCGGATCGGGGCGGATTACGCCGAGAAGACCGGGCAGCTCAAGGCCGGCAGCTGGCTCATCCCGGAAGGGGCGAGCATGGGTGAGATCGTCGATCTCGTGACCCGCGGCGGGGCCAGCACCTGTGGCACGGAAGTGGTCTATCGCATCGGGGTGACCCGGTCCGAGGTCGAGGTGCGCGAGCTGGATCCCACCACCAACCGCTTTGTCGAGATTGCCGAGTTCACGCCCGGTGAGGGCGAGGTGCCGGCAGAGTTCACGCGGGTGCGGCAGGCGGGGGATACACGCTATCGGATCGCGATTGCCGAAGGCACGACCAGCTGGCAGATCGTGGAAGGTCTGAAGTCGGTGGATGTGATGGCCGGAGAGGTCGAAGAGATCCCTGCCGAGGGCATGCTGGCGCCCGACAGCTATGAGGTCAACGAGGGCGCGAGCCGGGTTGAGCTCTTGAAGAAAATGCAGCAAGCCCAAGAGGTTCTTCTGGCCGAGGCCTGGCAAAACCGGGATGAGGACCTGCCGATCGAGACGCCGGAGGACCTGCTCAAGCTGGCGTCGATCATCGAGAAGGAAACCGGGGTCGCGGAAGAGCGCGAACAGGTGGCGAGCGTCTTTGTGAACCGGCTCAACCGCGGCATGCGGCTGCAGACCGACCCGACGGTGATCTATGGCATCACCGAGGGCAAGGGTGTGCTGGGCCGGGGGCTGCGGCAGTCTGAGCTGCGCAAGGAAACCGCTTGGAATACCTATGTGATTGACGGTCTGCCCAAGACGCCGATTGCCAACCCGGGACGCGCCAGCCTCAAGGCGGCGGCCAATCCGGGGGAGACGAATTTCGTCTTCTTCGTGGCCGATGGAACGGGCGGGCATGCCTTTGCCGAGACCTTGGAAGAGCATAACGCCAATGTCGCCCGCTGGCGTCAGATCGAGGCCGAGCGGGCCAATCAATAGCGGGTCGGTACCACGTCGGTATTGCGACGGTAACACGACAGTCCGAATTTTCGCCCTGGGGCCCGCGCAGATGTCGCGGGCCCCTCGGCGTTTATGTCTCGGGGAACGCGCTTGACCCTTGCGGCGGCACCCGCCATCAAGACCGGCAATTGATGGGAGACGACATATGGCGCGGCGTGGCGGTTTGGATGCGGAGCTGGCAAAGCGGGAAAGCTCGAAAAGGATCGGCGGCCTGTCGGCGCTCTGGCCCTTTTTGCGGCCCTATCGGCTGTTGCTGGTGGCGGCGCTCGGGGCGCTGATCCTGACGGCGAGCATTTCGCTCATCCTGCCGATGGCGGTGCGCCGGGTGGTGGATAATTTCAACGCGCAGGATGGCGCGCTTCTGGATCGCTATTTCACCGCGGCGCTGCTCATCGCGGCGCTTCTGGCGCTGGGCACGGGGCTGCGCTATGCGCTGGTGACGCGCTTGGGCGAGCGGGTGGTGGCGGATATTCGCAAGGCGGTGTTCGACCGGGTGATCGGGATGAGCCCGGCGTTTTACGAGCGGATCATGACCGGCGAGGTTCTGAGCCGGATCACCACCGATACGACGCTCATCCTGAGCGTCATCGGCTCGTCCGTGTCGATCGCGCTGCGCAATGCGCTTATCTTCATCGGCGGGCTGACCTTGATGCTCTTTACCTCGGCCAAGCTGGCGGGGCTGGTGCTCTTGATCGTGCCGCTCATCCTGGTGCCGATCCTGACGTTGGGGCGGCGGCTGCGGGGGCTGAGCCGGGAGAATCAGGACTGGATCGCGGAAAGTTCGGGCAATGCGTCCGAGGCGCTTTTGAGCGTGCAGACGGTGCAGGCCTTTACCCATGAGGATCAGAGCCGGGCGCGGTTTGGCGCGGTGACCGAGCAGAGCTATGACGCGGCGCGGCGGCGGATTTTCACCCGGGCGCTGATGACGGTGATCGTGATCTTTCTGGTCTTTGCCGGGGTGGTGTCGGTGCTGTGGATCGGGGCGCGGGATGTGCGCCTGGGGACGATGAGCGCCGGGATGCTGGTGCAATTCGTGATCTATGCGGTGCTGGTGGCCGGGTCCGTCGCGGCGCTGTCGGAAATCTGGGGTGAGTTGCAGCGCGCGGCGGGGGCGACCGAGCGGCTGGTCGATCTGCTGCATGCCGAGGATGCGGTGCGCGACCCGGAGGTGCCCCAGCCGGTGCCGACCCCGGTGCGCGGCGGGATCACCTTCGATCACGTCAATTTCTCCTATCCGTCGCGGCCCGACCGGGCGGCGCTCGACGATCTGACGCTGACGATTGCGCCGGGAGAAACCGTGGCGCTGGTCGGTCCCTCGGGGGCGGGCAAGACGACGATCATTCAGCTCATCCAGCGATTCTATGATCCGGCCAGCGGCACGGTGAGCCTCGATGGCGTGCCGCTCGACCAGATGGCGCGGCAGGCGTTTCGCAAACATATCGCGCTGGTGCCGCAGGACCCGGTGATCTTTGCCGCCTCGGCGCGCGACAATATCCGGTTTGGCCGGTTGGACGCGAGCGATGCGGAGGTCGAAGAGGCGGCGCGGCTGGCGGCGGCGCATGAGTTCATCAGCGCGCTGCCCGAGGGCTATGACAGCTATCTCGGCGAGCGGGGGGTGATGCTCTCGGGGGGGCAGAAGCAGCGGGTGGCGATTGCCCGGGCGATCCTGCGCGATGCGCCGGTGCTGTTGTTGGATGAGGCGACCAGCGCGCTCGATGCCGAGAGTGAGCGGGCGGTGCAGCAGGCGGTCGAGACCATGTCGCGCGACCGCACCACCATCGTCATCGCGCATCGGCTGGCCACGGTGAAAAAGGCCGACCGGATCATCGTCATGGAAGAGGGCCGGATCGTCGCCAGCGGCACCCATGACAGCCTTGTGGCGGAAGGCGGGCTCTATGCCCGTTTGGCGCGGCTGCAATTCACCGATGGGGAAGTCGTCTAGGCGTTTCCCCCTGCAATCTCTCCGGTGGGGGCCCTAGATATGAACCAACCCGGAGATGTGGAAGCGCTGCGGGGAGGGCGCCAAGTATGGCGCGCCTGTACTTGGTGTTTCGGAGCCAGTGCATCCTGTCTTAACGGCAGATTGTCATCGGCGGTGTAACCGAAATTCTGTGTGAAGACCTTAAGAGTGTTCTTGTGTTCAGGCCCCGGACGCGCTGCGCGTCCGGGGTTTTTCTATGGGCATGGGCATGTTTCCAAGCTGGCTTGAGTGTATCTCAATTGAGACCTATATTGGGTGGAGATACAGGAGATCGTGCCATGGCCACCCAAACCTCGATGCTTCATGTTCGCGTAGATGACCAGCTCAAGGCGCAGGCCGCCGAGGCGCTGTCGGGTGTCGGTTTGACGCTCTCGGATGCGGTGCGCATCCTGCTGACGCGGGTGGCGGCGGAGGGCGGGTTGCCTGCCGGTCTGACGGCCGATCCGGACAGCTATGACGCGTGGTTCCGGGCCAAGGTGCAGGAGGCGCTGGCCGATCCGCGCCCGGCAAAGCCGCAGGATCAGGTGATGCAAGAGGCGCGGGCGCTGATCGACGGGAAGCGCGGTGGCTGACCTCAGCTGGCTGGCTCCGGCGGTCGATGATCTGATGGCGATTGTCGATTACATCTCGGATGACAACCCGGACGCAGCCCTCGCCGTGATGACGGAAATTCAAGACAAGGTCGGGCAGCTTCCGGCGCATCCCAAACGCGGCCGTCTGGGACGGGTTGAGGGGACGCGGGAGCTGGTCGTTCGGCCCAACTATATCGTGGTCTATGCCGAAGACGCGACCTCGGTGGTGGTGCTGCGTGTGTTGCACGCGGCGCAGTTGTGGCCCTGAGCGGGATTTAGGGCGCCGATCCTCGTGCGGGTTTTCGGCGCGGCGGGCATTGCATGGGGCGCGGTGGCGGGCTACCTCAGGGGGGACGCGCCATGCCGAGGAGCCCGATATGAAAGTCGCCACCGCCGCCTATTCGCTCGACCCGCTGAAGGACTGGGCCGCCTATGCCGCCAAGCTCGAGGATTGGGTGTCGCGCGGGGCGGAGACGGGGGCGGAGATCCTCGTCTTTCCCGAATATGGCGCGATGGAGCTGGCGATGCTCGAGGGGCCGGAGGCGGCGGGCGATCTGGAGCGGTCGCTCTACGCTGTGTCGGACCGGATCGGCGAGGCGGACGCGCTCCATTCCGAGCTGGCGAGCCGCTACAAGGTGCATATTCTCGCGGCCTCCGCCCCGGTCTTTGACGAGGCCTATGGTGCGCGTCCGGTGAACCGGGCGCGGCTCTTTTCGCCCACGGGCGGCGTCGGCGTGCAGGACAAGCAGATCATGACCCGATTCGAACGCGACCCTTGGGACGTGGTGCCGGGCGGGCCCTTGCAGCTTTTTGACACGCGGCTTGGCAAGATCGGGGTGCTGATCTGCTATGACAGCGAATATCCGCTCTTGGCGCGGGCGCTCAGCGAAGCGGAGCTGATCCTCGTGCCCTCGGCCACCGAGGCGCTGGCGGGCTATTGGCGGGTGCGGATCGGATCGATGGCGCGGGCGCTCGAACAGCAATGCGTCACCGCCATGTCGTCGATCGTCGGACCGGCGCCCTGGTGCCCCGCGGTGGATGAAAACGTCGGCATGGGGGGCATTTTCGGCCCGCCGGACCGGGGGTTTCCCTCGACCGGGGTAATCGCCGAAGGCACGCTCAACACGCCGGGCTGGACGGTGGGCGAGGTCGATCTTGGCCGGGTGGCGGAGGTGCGCGCCGATGGCGGGGTTCTCAACCGGAGCCATTGGGACGAGCAGCCCGAGCGCGTCCGCGAGGTCACAGAAGTGACCCTTGGGTGACAATCCGCTTGAAAAACTGCGGAAACAGGACCATGTAGAGCGCGATCCGCGGAATTCAGCGGAGAACTGTCTATGAGGAGACAACATGGCCAAGGAAGATACGCTCGAATTTCCCGGTGTCGTGAAGGAACTCCTGCCCAATGCGACGTTTCGGGTCGAGCTAGAGAATGGCCATGAGATCATCGCACATACGGCAGGCAAGATGCGCAAGAACCGCATCCGTGTTCTGGCTGGCGACAAGGTACAGGTCGAGATGACCCCCTATGATTTGACCAAGGGTCGGATCAACTATCGTTTCAAATAATCCACGTCCGGCGCGGGGGCAGTCATGCAGCTGATCCTTGGATCCGCCAGCCCGCGCCGACGGGACCTTCTGGCACAGATCGGCGTGGTGCCGGATGACATCCGCCCCGCCGATATCGACGAAACCCCACAATCGCGTGAATTGCCGCGCCCCTATTGTCTGCGCATGGCCTGTGAAAAGGCCCGTGCGGTGGCGGCGGGCGAGGGCGATATCGTGCTCGCCGCCGATACCACCGTGGCGCTCGGGCGGCGCATTCTTGGCAAGCCCGAGGATGAGGCGCAGGCGCGCGGCTTTCTGGCGGCCATGTCGGGGCGCCGGCATCGGGTGATCACCGCGGTGGCGCTGCGCAAGGGCGCGCGGCTCTGGCATCGCGATGTGGTGACCTCGGTGCGGATGAAATCCCTCTCGCAAGACGAGATCGACGGCTATATCGCCACGGGCGACTGGCAGGGCAAGGCGGGCGGCTATGGCATTCAGGGGCCGGCCGGGGCGCTGATCCCCTGGATTGGCGGGTCGTTTACCGCCGTGGTCGGGCTGCCCCTGGCGGAAACATCGGCCCTGCTGCAGGCGGCGGGCTATCCCATCTGGAAGAGCGGCACATGACGGACCACACGATTATCCTCGATCATTATGAAGGGCGCGAAGCGGCGGCCCTGATGGATCGCGGGCGGCTTGCCGATCTGCTGATCGATGGCGGCGATGCGCCGCGTCTCGGCACGATCTATCGCGCCGTGGCGCAGCGGCCGGTCAAGGGGCAGGGCGGGATGTTCCTCACCACCCCCGATGGCACGGCGTTTTTGCGGCAGATCAAGGGGCTCGCCCCCGGTCAGACGCTTTTGGTGCAGGTGACGGGCCATGCCGAGCCGGGCAAGGCCATCCCGGTCACCGCCAAGATCCTCTTCAAGAGCCGCTATGCGATTGTCACCCCCGAGGCGCCGGGGCTCAACATCAGCCGGTCGATCCGCGATGACGATCGCCGCGATGCGCTCTTGGAGCTGGCCCATGCCGGGATGGAGGGCAGCGCCATGGGGCTTATCCTGCGCTCGGCGGCGGAAGAGGCGGAGGCCGAAGAGATCGCCGAGGATATCGCGGCGATGCGGAGCCTGGCCGAAGAGATCACCGCGGATGCCGAGGGCGCGGCGGAGGTCCTGCTCGAAGGCGACGGGCCGCATGGGCTGGCCTGGCGCGACTGGGCGATGCCGGCGGATGTGATCACCGAGCCGGGCGGCTTTGCCCGCGAAGAGGTGCTCGACCAGCTCGAGGCGCTGCGCCAGGATGCGGTGCCGCTCTCGGGGGGGGCGTCGATGTGGATCGAGCCGACCCGCGCGCTGGTGGCGGTGGATGTGAACACCGGCGGCGACACCTCGCCTGCGGCGGGGCACAAGGCCAATCTCGCCGCCGCACGGGAATTGCCACGACAGCTGCGGCTGCGGGGGCTTGGCGGGCAGGTGGTGCTCGATCTGGCGCCGATGCCCAAGAAGGACCGGCGCGGCTTTGAGAGCACGCTGCGCGCCGCGTTCCGGGCCGATCAGGTGGAAACCGCGCTCGTCGGCTGGACGCCGCTTGGCCATTACGAATTGCAGCGCAAACGCGACCGGATCGCGCTCGCCGCGCTGCTCGAGGGCGCTGCGGGATGAGCTGCCCGATCTGCGACAAAGAGACCGACAAGCGGTTTCGCCCCTTCTGTTCCAAGCGCTGCGCCGATGTCGATCTGGCCAAGTGGCTGTCGGGCAGCTACGCCATTCCCTCGGACGATCCGGAGGATATGGAAGAGGCGCTCGATGCCGCGCTCAAGGCCCGCGACGACGGCGATGTGAAACCGCATTGATTTTTTTCTCAAACCCTCTGGACACCCCCGAAACACTGCCCTAGAACGCCTGCACCCGAACGGATCACCGTTCCCCATGCCCGGGTAGCTCAGGGGTAGAGCAGTGGATTGAAAATCCTCGTGTCGGTGGTTCGATTCCGCCCCCGGGCACCACCTTAGGTCATAACCTGCTGATATCCCTCGGTTTCTTTTGGAAACTGCGCGGGCGTAGGACATGGCGT
>NZ_JAYMDV010000005.1:0-195515 GCF_037027165.1 Roseovarius sp. CH_XMU1461 | reverse complement strand
ATCCACATCAGTGTAAGGGGGTCATTTTTGGACGCCGATCACCCCGCTACGGGGTCAATTTTGCACGCCTGTTCACAGCCACTGCCGCAAGCGGGGCGAGGACTGCTGCCGCGCCGATTACAGTCTTCATCAATCGAGTCATGTCTGCCTCATATCTCTTTGTTATAATTTTATAATTCAGATCTTAGAGGGTACCGCCCCGATACGCCTTGCGCCAAAGCCCTGCAGCCGCCCGCGCCCCTCCATCCTCCGCCCGTCCTTAGCTCGCAACCGCCCGCCCGCCTAGCCCCCTCTGCCGGATCGGCGGGGGCCCGCACAAGGGACCTGCTCAAGGGGCCTAGACAAGGGGCCTGCACAAATCACTTGATTTGCCGCGCGGTTTCGGGTCACTGTACACACATGTCCAGACACCAGCAGAGACCCGGGCCGAGACCCGCCAGAGACCTGAAACAGATTTGGTGCGGACCGGCCATCTGGGAGGAGACGCCATGACACTCGACACCAAACCCCGCCGTCAGGGACGCCGCGCCAAGCAGGAGGCGGCCAAATCCGCCCCGGCCCGCAAGGTGGATTACCGCAACCTGCGCAATCCCTTCCCCACCATGAATGTCTTTAGCGAGGACCGGATCGAGGCCATGCATCTGGCCGCACTCGACGCGCTCGAACGGCTCGGGATGAAGGTGCTCCTGCCCGAGGCCCGCGCCATCTATGCGCGCGCCGGGGCCCGCGTCGATGACGGGACCGAGATGGTCTATCTGGGCCGCGACATCATCGAGGCGGCCCTTGCCACCGCGCCGCGCTCGATCACCTGCCGCGCCGGATCGCGCGACCGCGACGTGACGCTGGAACTGGGCCGCATGGTGTTTCAGCCCGGCGCCGGCGCCCCCCATGCCACCGACCGCGACCGGGGCCGCCGCCCCGGCTCCGAACGCGACTTTCGCGAGCTGGTGAAACTGACCCAGCATTTCGACGTGCTGCACATGGTGCCGCCGCTGATCGAGCCGCAGGATGTGCCGATGCATCTGCGCCATTACGCCACGCTCGACGCGCAGTTTTCGCTCTCGGACAAGCTGCCCTTCGTGTTCTCGCGCGGCACGCCGCAGGTCCGGCAAAGCTTTGAGCTCTTGCAAGAGTTTCGCGGGCTGAGCGACGAAGAGTTTGCCGCCAATCCCCATTGCTACACGATCATCAACACCAATTCGCCGCGTGTGCTCGACATTCCCATGGCGCAGGGGCTCATCGATTTCGCCCGCGCCGGTCAGGTCTCGATCGTGACGCCCTTCACGCTGATGGGGGCGATGGCGCCGATCACCGTCGCCGGGGCCATCACGCTGAGCCATGCCGAGGCGCTCGCCGCCATCACCCTGACCCAGCTCACCCGCCCCGGTGCGCCGGTCTGCTATGGCACCTTCACCTCCAACGTCGATATGAAATCCGGCGCCCCCGCCTTTGGCACGCCCGAACATTTTCAGGCCTCGCTCGCCGCCGGACAGCTCGCCCGCCGTCTCGGCCTGCCGTGGCGCTGCGCCTCGGGCTCGGCCGCCAATATCAACGATGCCCAGGCCGCCAATGAGACGCAGTTCGGCAATTGGGGCTGTTTCCTCGCCGGGGCCACGGTCATCATCCATTCCGCCGGCTGGCTCGAAGGCGGGCTGACGGTGAGCTATGAAAAGCTCATCACCGATATCGAAGTGCTTCAGATGGTGGCCGAGCTCTGCGCCGGGGCCGAGGCGAGCACCGACGACATCGGTCTCGCGGCGCTCGAAGAGGTCGGGCCGGGCGGGCATTTCTTTGGCGCCAGCCACACGATGGAACGCTATCAGACCGAGTTCTACGCGCCGATGATCGGCGATTGGTCGAATTTCGGCACATGGTCCGAACGCGGCAGCCTCGACGCCTCGACCCGCGCCACCGCGAAATGGCAGGAGATCGTCCATGACGCCCCCGAAGATGTCGGACCGGCCGACCGGCTCGCCGCCTTCCGCGAGCGCGTCGCGCGGCTTTCGGAGGCCGGGGGCGCACCGCCCGAAAGCTGACCCTGCGCCCCGCATCAGCTTCCGAAATCGCCACTGTCGTGTTACCGACGCAATACCGACAGGTTACCGACCCTCCATTTGACAGGACAATCATGCCCGACGACAGCGCCGAGACGAGCCAGCCAACGCATGTCAAAGCCACCCGCGACGACTGGCTCGAAGCGGCCCGCGCCATCCTGATCGAAGACGGGGTCAGCGAGGTCAAGATCCTCACCCTGTCCAACCGGCTCGGCGTGTCGCGCTCGTCCTTCTACTGGTATTTCAAGGATCGGACAGATCTGCTCGAGGCGCTTCTAACCCATTGGGAAGAAACGAATACCGCGCATCTTATCCGGCACACGACCCTGCCCGCCCAGACCATCACCGAGGCGGTGGCGCTCTATTTCCGCTGCTTTCTCGACGACCGGTTTTTCAACCACCGCGTCGATTTTGCCATCCGCGAATGGTCGCGCCGCGACGCCCGCGTGCATGACATGGTGGCCCGCAACGACCGCACCCGCCAAGAGGCCATCTGCGCCATGTTCCTCCGCCACGGCTACGAGGACGAAGAGGCCGACATCCGCGCCCGAATTCTCTACTATCAACAGATCGGATATTACGCGCTCGACCTCAACGAACCGCTCGCCGTGCGCCAGCATAGGATCGCGGGATATCTCTATGGGTTCACTGGGAAAAAAGCCCTGCCCGAAGAGGTCAAATCGCTCTTCGACTACACCGCCGAACATCTCGCCGAGGGCTGAACGCCCCCGGCATGTCGCACCTGTTCAGTGCAGTGCCCGCGCCCGTCCGCGCCGCGCCCGCCCGGCGCTCAGCGGGGTCACCGCCTGCCGCAGATAATCGACAAAGGCCCGCGCCGCCGCACTCCCCGGCGCTTTGGTCGCCGGGTGACGTAACGCATCCTTAACCGTCTCTGCAGTAACCTGCCCCGGTTCGGTAAAGGCCCATTCCAGAAATCCAAGCCGTGCCACCGCCTGCGCCTCATCGCCGCGTGCGTTGCACATCTCCAACCCGCTCAAAATGCGTGTCATGCTCATGTCTTCGATACTCCCCGGCCACACCCCGGGCCGGATGGGGCAGAGGGAAACCGAGCAAAGACAAGGGCTTAGCGCCAAGGCCTTGCGCCGATGCCGCCCCCCGCGGTTCTGACGTTGTCTCATGGCTGGTTTCCGGGCTTGGTGGACGGCCATCTGGCCTGTGATCGGGCTACCTTCCCAGGCCTCGCGGCCCAGTGGCATATCGCCCAACCACCCCTCCTTACCGTTGCGGGGGCAGCGCCGGACTTGCACCGGCTTCCCAATTCTCCGGCCCCTTGCGAGGACGGCACCCTGAGAGCTTTAGCCTAGCGCGGATCCGCCCATCGGAAAAGCACCGATGCGACCCAAGCCTGCGACATTTGCGGCAAAATTGAACGCTTAGAAGGGAATATCCTCGGCCCCGGTGACAAACCGCGCCACGACCTTTTTCACCCCGGCCTTTTCAAAGGCAATCTCGAGCTTGTCGCCTTCGATCCCGGAAATCGTGCCATAGCCGAATTTCTGGTGAAACACGCGCTCGCCCACGGTGTGCGAGCTGTTCGCCTGCATGTCGATGACGCTCGATTTGCTCTCGCGCGGCTGGCTGATCGGGCGTTCGCTCGCCCGCGCCTGCAGCCGTCTCCAGCCCGGTGAATTATAGCCATCGGCCGCCGCCACGCGGCTCTCGATATCGCCCGTGACCCCCATCCCAGCCGCGCCATAACCGCCGCCATAAAGGCCCGGAGGCGTCAGAACCTCGACATGCTCTTCGGGCAGTTCGTCGATGAACCGCGACGGCAATTGGCTTTGCCATTGGCCAAAGACGCGGCGGTTCCCGGCAAAGGAGATCGTACAGATTTCCTCGGCCCGGGTGATCCCCACATAGGCCAGCCGCCGCTCTTCCTCGACGCCCTTGAGGCCGCTTTCATCCATCGATCTTTGCGACGGAAACAGCCCATCCTCCCAGCCCGGCAGGAACACCGCCGGAAACTCGAGCCCCTTGGCCGCGTGCAGCGTCATGATGCTGACCTTCTCGCCTGCCTCTTCTTGTTCATTGTCCATGATCAGGCTGACATGCTCGAGAAACCCTTGCAGATTTTCGAACTGTTCCAAGGCCTTGACCAATTCCTTGAGGTTCTCGAGCCGCCCCGGCGCTTCGGGCGTCTTGTCGTTTTGCCACATCTCGGTATAGCCGCTCTCGTCGAGGATCATCTCGGCCAGCTCGATATGGCTGATCGCCTCATCCCCCACCATGCGCCCCCAGCGCGTGATGTTCTCGACAAACCGGCCAAGCTCTGCCCCGCCCTTGCCGCCAAGGCCCTTTTGCTCAAGCAGAAGGCGCGCGCCCTCAAGAAGCGGCACGCCGTTTTCCCGCGCCGTCATCTGGATTTTCTGCTGCGCCTTGTCACCCAGCCCGCGCTTGGGCGTATTGACCACCCGCTCAAAGGCCAGATCATCGCTCGGCGACACCACCAGCCGGAAATAGGCCATCGCATCGCGGATCTCGAGACGTTCGTAAAAGCGCGGCCCGCCGATCACCCGATAGGGCATGCCGATGGTCAGGAACCGATCCTCAAAGGCCCGCATCTGGTGGCTGGCCCGCACGAGGATCGCCATATCGTCGAGGCCGATGGGCCGCATCCCGCGCGTGCCGCGCTGCATGGATTCGATCTCTTCGCCGATCCAGCGCGCCTCTTCCTCGCCATCCCAATGGCCGATGAGCCGCACCTTCTCGCCACCCTCGGCCTCGGTCCAGAGCTCCTTGCCAAGCCGCCCCTTGTTGCCCGCAATGACGCCGCTCGCCGCCGCAAGAATATGCGCGGTCGAGCGGTAATTCTGTTCGAGCCGCACCACATGCGCGCCGGGAAAATCCTTTTCAAACCGCAGGATATTGCCCACCTCTGCCCCGCGCCAGCCATAGATCGACTGATCGTCATCGCCCACGCAGCAGATGTTGCGATGCCCCGACGCCAAGAGCCGCAGCCACAAATATTGCGCCACGTTGGTGTCTTGATACTCGTCCACGAGGATGTATCGGAACCAGCGTTGATAGCGGTCGAGAATGTCCTGATGGCTCTGGAAGATCACCACCATATGCAACAGCAGATCGCCGAAATCGACGGCGTTCAATTCGCGCAGACGGGTCTGGTAGAGCGTATAGAGCGCCACACCCTTGCCGTCATAGGCGCTGGCCTCGCTGGCCGGCACCCGGTCGGGCGTCCAGGCGCGGTTTTTCCATTGGTCGATGACCCCGGCCAATTGACGCGCGGGCCAGCGTTTGTCGTCGATCCCCGCCGCCTGCACCAACTGCTTGAGCAAGCGCAGCTGATCGTCGGTGTCGAGAATGGTGAAATTCGATTTCAGGCCGACCAGTTCGGCATGACGGCGCAGCAGCTTGACGCAGATCGAATGGAACGTGCCGAGCCAGCGCATCCCCTCAACCGCCTCGCCGAGATGGGCGGCCACGCGATGTTTCATCTCGCGCGCCGCCTTGTTGGTAAAGGTCACGGCGAGGATTTCATCGGGCCGGGCGCTGCCGGTGCTCAGCAGATGGGCGATCCGGCTGGTGAGCGCCTTGGTCTTGCCGGTGCCCGCCCCGGCGAGCATCAGGACCGGCCCATCGAGCCGCTCCACCGCTTCGCGCTGTTCGGGGTTCAACCCATCGAGATAGGGACGCGGACGCGCCGCCATGGCGCGCGCCGAGAGGGATGCGCCGTCAAAGGCGTCGGATTCGCTGAAATCACTCATGGCAGCAAAGATAGCCGAGCCCGGCCCCGAGTTAAAGAGATGTTCCGCGATTGTTCACCCTGCGCAGCGCCCCGCACAGCAGGGCCCACGGCGGGGTCTCAACCGGCCTTTTGCGTCTTTGCCTCGAGCTTGTCTGCCATCGCCTCGGCGCGCGCGGCCATCTCGGCCATCGCATCGGTGACGCCTTCGGGCAGGACCGGCACCTCGATGCGCTGGGCCTCGGGCGCCGGGGCATCGCGCAGCCGCGCCGCCTCGGATTGCGCCTCGGCGAGCTTGTCTTCCATCTCGCGCAGCTTGTCCTGCATGCCGGCGGTCTTGTCGGCCAGCATCAACCCCGCCATGAGCAGCATGCGTGCCTCTGGGATACGTCCGATCTGGGCCGCGAGAACCGAGGCCTCTTCGTCGAGCATCTTGGCGGCAGCTTGCAGGTAATGCTCTTCGCCCTCCTGACAGGAGACTTCGAAGTTGCGGCCACCGATTTCGATCTGCACTTCGGGCATCAGGCTTCCTCCGTCCGGGCGTCCCCATTGGACGCGTCGTCTGTCACCGCGGCGACCGCCCCGGCCCCCAGCGCCCCTTCGAGCTCGGTCAGGATGGTCTTCATCTCGGCCTCATCCGCCGCCCGCGCGGCGCGCAGCCCGTTGAGCTCTGCCATCATGGATTTGTTGATCAGATGCGGCTCTATCACACCGGTCTGGTTGGCCTCGCGCAGGGCCGCGTTGTTGTCGCGCAGCTGCTGATTGGCGAGGCGCAGCGACTGCAACTCGGCGTCGAGCTTGCGCAGCGCGTCCTTGCGGGCCGCCTCGCCCGCCTTGCGCTCGGAACTGGCCGCGCTGTCGGCGGCTTCAAGTTCCTTGAGCCGCTGGCTCAGGGTCTTGTTGCGCTCCTCCAGCTGGGCCGTCACCAGCTTTTCGTCTTCCAGAGCCTGTTTCAGCTGGGCAAGCTCGTCATCGCCCCCGGCCGTGCCACCCTGTTGCTCCAGCCCATCCAGCCCCTGACCGATCCGGTCAAGCGCGGCCATGATCCGCCCTTGCAGCGCGTCGATATCACTCATGATCTCCTCGTGCCCTCGCTCTGTTGTCTGCCCGGCTGTTGTCGACGCCGGTTCTAGCCTCACCTTACCGCGAATCGCCGACAAGGCCTGTTTGTTCCCCAACTCTACAGAAACCCTGCCAAAAATGCGCGTAGGATGCAAAGCCGTGGCGTCCTACCGCCTCTTCTAAGGGCTGATCCGCTTGATCTTTTGCCCCTTGCTGCTATGCACCGCCTATCTGACCCTGACCTGCCAAAGGATGCTGCCCCGTGGATATCGCCGCCCTGCGCACTGCCAATCCCGATCACTGGAAAAAAGCCACTGCCATCCGCGCGCTCACGCTCGACGCGGTGCACGCAGCCAACTCCGGACATTCCGGCATGCCGATGGGCATGGCCGATGTGGCCACCGTGCTCTTTGAGAAGCACCTGAAATTTGACGCCTCCGCCCCCAACTGGCCCGACCGCGACCGGTTCATCCTGTCGGCAGGCCACGGCTCGATGCTGCTCTATTCGCTGCTGCATCTGACCGGCTACAAGGGCATGGAGATTGACCAGATCCGCAATTTCCGCCAATGGGGTGCGTTGACCGCGGGCCATCCGGAAAACTTCCTGCATGACGCGATCGAGACGACCACCGGCCCGCTGGGTCAGGGCATCGCCAATTCGGTCGGCTTCGCCATGGCCGAGGAATCGCTGCGCGCCCGCTATGGCGCCAAGCTGATGAACCATTACACCTATGTCATCGCGGGCGACGGCTGCCTGATGGAAGGCATCAGCCAAGAGGCCATCGGTCTTGCCGGTCGTCACGAGCTGGGCCGTCTCATCGTGTTCTGGGACAATAACAACATCACCATCGACGGCACGGTCGAGCTGTCGGATCGCACCGATCAGGTCAAACGGTTCAAGGCGTCGGGCTGGCATGTGATCGAGATCGACGGCCACGACCCCAAGGCCATCGATGCGGCGATCACCGAGGCCAAGAAGACCTCGAAACCCTCGATGATTGCCTGCAAGACGCATATCGCGCTGGGCCACGCGGCACAGGACACGTCCAAGGGCCACGGCGCGCTCACCGACGAGGCCCAGATGGCCGCCGCCAAAGAGGCCTATGGCTGGACCTCGGCGCCCTTCGACGTGCCTGCCGACATCAAGCAAGCCTGGGAAGCCATCGGCGCGCGCGGCGCGTCCGAGCGTGAAGCATGGGAAGCCCGTCTTGCCGAAGCGTCCGAGCGTCGTCAGGCCGAGTTCGAGCGCATTTTCGCCCTCGACACGCCGAAACAGCTCTCGGCCCGCATCAAGGCGCTGAAAAAACAGATCAGCGCCGAGGCCCCCAAGGTCGCCACCCGCAAAAGCTCGGAAATGGTGCTCGAAGTGGTCAACCCGATCATGCCCGAAACCATGGGCGGCTCGGCCGACCTCACCGGGTCGAACAACACCAAGACCGGTGATCTTGGCGTCTTTGATGTCGAGAACCGCAAGGGCCGCTACATCTACTGGGGCATTCGTGAACATGGCATGGCGGCCGCGATGAACGGCATGGCGCTGCATGGCGGTATCCGCCCCTATGGCGGCACGTTCATGTGCTTCACCGACTATGCCCGTCCCGCGATGCGTCTCGCCGCGCTGATGAAAGTGCCGAGCGTTTTCGTCATGACCCATGACAGCATCGGCCTCGGCGAAGATGGCCCGACCCACCAGCCGGTCGAACATCTGGCGATCAGCCGCGCGACGCCCAATACGATGGTGTTCCGCCCCTGTGATACGGTCGAGACCGCCGAAGCCTGGGAACTGGCGCTGAGCTCCAAGGAAACGCCCTCGGTTCTCTCGCTGACCCGTCAGGGCCTGCCGACGCTGCGCACCGAGCATAAGAACAAGAACCTGACCGCTCAGGGCGCCTATGTTCTGGCCGATGCCGAAGGCAAGCGTCAGGCGATCCTGCTCGCCACCGGGTCCGAGGTCGAGATCGCCATGAAGGCGCGCGACCTGCTGCAGGCCGAAGGCATCGGCACGCGCGTCGTCTCGATGCCTTGCTGGGAACTCTTCGAGCAGCAGGAAGAAAGCTATCGCAAGCGCGTCCTGCCCGGCGGTGCCGCGGTGCGTGTCGCGGTCGAAGCGGCAGCGCGTCAGGGCTGGGATCGCTGGCTCTGCGGCGAGCGTGGCCGCGAGGCGCGTTCGGGCTTTGTCGGCATGGAAGGCTTTGGCGCCTCCGCCCCGGCCGAGACGCTCTTTGAGAAATTCGGCATCACCGCCGAGGCTGTGGCCGAGAAGGTCAAATCGCTGCTCTGAGCACGATTTACCCTTTAGACATGACAACGCGGCCCTCTCGGGGGCCGCGTTTTTCGTTTCCGCCGCTTTGCTGGCTCAACCGATGAGGGCACCGGGGTTGAGAATATTCTTGGGGTCCATCGCCGCCTTGATCGCCCGGATCGTGTTGAGCTTGGCAGGCTGGGCATAGCGCGCGAGGTCATTGACCTTGAGCCGCCCGATCCCGTGCTCGGCGCTGATCGCGCCATCGCAGGCGACGGTCACCTCGTTGATCGCCATGCGCACCGCCTCGATGATACCCGGCGTGGCACCCACGAAATCGGGTTTGGTCACGCCCTCGGGTGGAAAGACATTGTGGTGAATGTTGCCGTCGCCGATATGGCCATAGCTGTTGACGCGCAGCCCGGGGTGCAGTTTCGCCAGCGCCGCATGGGTCTCGGACACAAACCGTTCGACCGAGGCGATGGGCACCGAGGTGTCGCTGCTGCAGATCGCGCCGGTCAATCGGTTGGCCTCGGGCGTGTGTTCGCGCAGATCCCAGAGCGCCTGGCGCTGTGCCTCGGAACTTGCCAGAACCGCATCGGCGATCCGGCCTGCCTCGATCTCTTCGCCGAAGAAGCCCTCGACATTGTCCTGAAGCCCCGCATGACCGGCCAGCTCGGTCAGCACATACCATTCGCTCGGCTCGGCCAGAGGGTTGCGCAGATTGGCAAAATGCCCGGTCACCAGCCCAACGCCGAAACCGCTCATGAGCTCGATGCCGCTCACCGCCTCGCCGAGCTGCCGCCGCATCCCCTGATAGAGCGCCAGCGCCTCGGCCGGGCCCGGCACGGCGGCAAAGACCGTGACCACCTCAGGTTCGATCGGTTTCACGATGAGCGTGGCAGCGGTGATGATGCCCAGCGTGCCCTCGCTGCCGATCAGCAGATGCCGCAGGTCGAACCCGGTGTTGTTTTTGCGCAAAGGGCTCAGCTCACGCAGGATCTCCCCCGAGGGCAGCACCGCCTCGATCCCGAGGCAGAGATCACGGGCATTGCCATGGCGCAGCACCTGAATGCCGCCGGCATTCGTGGCCAGATTGCCGCCGATGGTACAGCTGCCCTTGCTCGCCATGCCGAGCGGGAATTGCAGCCCGTGTTCGGCGGCGGCGGCATGGACGTTTTCGAGGACACAGCCCGCTTCGACCACCATCACCCCATCATCGGCGCGGATCTCGCGGATGCGGTTCATCCGTTCAAGCGACAGGATCACCACGTCATCGCGATCCAGCGACAGCTGCCCGGCCACCACGCCGGTGCCACCGCCATAGGGGATGAGCGCGATGCCCTCCGCCCCGCAGAGCCGCACCACCTCGGCCAGATCTTCCGTGGTGTCGGGCATCACGACGAGCCCCGCCTTGCCGGTGAATCTGTCGCGCGGGTCCTCCATATAGCGTTGCGCCTCTGCGGCGGGGCGAATGCCCTTGGCCCCCACAATCGCTTCGATCCGGCCTGCGGCCTCTGCGCTCACGCCCTTGCTCATCGGTGCTGTGATCCTTCAGTCTAATGTCAGGTAAGGACCGGCAGGGTCCGTCAGGCCACGATGGTGCTTTGAAACGACATCTTTCGCAAATCAAAGATTTTTAAAGAAATGTAAAACGCGCCTAAACATTCTCGGGCGGGGCATGGGCCGCGACCACCGTTCGGATTTCGTCGAGCAGCCGTTCGACCAGCCGCATCTTGGAGCAATCCGCCCGGGTCAAAACACCGAGCTCCCGCGACGCGGCGGTCGGGCCAAGGGGGATCTTGCGCAGCGCCTCAAAGACCGGATCGGGCACGCAGATATCGGGCACCACGGAGACGCCGAGATTATGCGCCACCATGGTCGCGAGGTTTTCCAGCGACCCCATTTCCATCATGTCATTCACTTCGATCTTCTGCGCCGCGAGCCAATCATCGGCGAGAATGCCCACCGAGGATTTATTCGTGTGCCGGATATACGGCATGGTGGCAAAGATCCGCGCCGGATCGCTTTCCTCGACCTCTGGGGCGGCGAGCAGGACGAGCCGTTCCTCGACAAAGGGCACCCAGTTGAGATGCCGGCCGACTCGCGCCGGTTTGCTGAGCACTGCCGCATCGACCGAGCCCCTTTCCACCTCGTCCTGCAAATCAGGCGTCAGCCCCGGCGTCACCCGCACCCGCAGATCGGGATAGGCGGTGATGAGCCGCTTGATCACCTGCGGGATGAGGCCGCGAATGGTCGAGGGCACCGCGCCGAGGATCAGCTCGCCAATCAGCGCCGGATCGCCGGTAAGATCGTCGAGGATGGTGTCATAGGCGGCCACCACCTCGCGCGCCTTGGGGACCAGCGCCTTGCCCAACTGGTTGAGACGCGGCGATTTTTCCGACCGGTCAAAGAGCGCCACGCCGAGCTGATCCTCGAGCCGCTTCATCTGCTGGCCGACCGCGGCATGGGTGACGAACACTTGGTTGGCCGCGGCACTGAAACTCCCGGTCTCGGAGATGGCGATCAGGGTGCGAAAGAGCGAGATGGACATGCGTGGCTTTACCTCGGGCTGGCGATTCTGCCGCAATGTAAACACCACCTTTACATAAATGCAAAAATATATGGTTTGTGAAAATTACGGTTTTCACCCACGCTCGTCCAATACACACCTTTAGGGGGGATTACTCGTTGGACATTAACGACAAGCTGGTGGCTGATCTCGTCGCCAATGATGTCTCGTTCGTCACCACCGTGCCGTGCAAACAGCTGGCCGGGGTGATCGACAAAATCGACGCGCATCCGGACATCCTGCACATTCCGTCGAACAAAGAAGACGAGGGCATGGGTCTCTGCGCCGGGGCATTCATGGGCGGCAAACGCCCCGCCATCATCATGCAGAACACCGCCCTTGGCGTGACGATCAACACGCTGGCGACGCTCATCCAATACTACCGGATGCCGCTGCCGATGCTGATTTCCTATCGTGGCGAGCTTGGCGAGCCGGTGGCCTGTCAGGTCGAAATGGCGGTGCACACCAAGGCGCTGCTCGACCAGATGCACATCCCGACCTTCCATTTCCACCGGCAATCCGATGCCGAGGAATTCGACAAGATCCTGAAATACACGTTCATGTGCAACAAGCCGGTGGCGATCCTCACCGATGCGTCCTTCTGGGGAGGTTACTGATATGATCCGCTCCGACGTTCTCAAAACGCTGATTCCGATGATCTCGGACCATTTCGTGGTCTGCAACATTGGCCTGCCGAGCCAGGAACTGCATATGCTCGACGATCAGCCGACGAATTTCTACATGCTGGGCACCATGGGCCTGTCTTCCTCGATCGGTCTCGGCCTCGCGCTGGCGCAGAAACAGAAGGTGATCTCGATCGACGGTGATGGCTCGGTCCTGACCAATTTCGGCACCCTGCCCACCATTGCCAACAACGTGGCCGACAATTTCATCCTGCTGATCATCGACAATGGCAGCTATGGCTCGACCGGCGATCAGCCGACCTATGCGGGCAAGAAAACCTCTCTCACCGCTGTGGCCCAGGCCTGCGGCTGTGAGAATGTGATCGAATGCGCGGCCGAAGACTGTGCCGATGTCATGGAACAGGCATTGACGGGCGACAAGATGACCATCATCGTCTGCAAATGTGAAAGCGGGAACATTCCGGTTCCGGTCATCACCAAGGATCCTGTGACCATCCGCGACAGGTTCATGACGGCGTTGCGGGAGAAGAACGCCCAATGAGCCCCGCGCAAGCGGTCTGATCCTGCATCAGCATAACAATAAAGGGAGGACTAACATGCTGAGACGATCCATTTTGAAACTGGGTGCGGCGCTTGCCGTGACCGCCGGGCTGAGCGGTGCGGCTTCGGCCGAGATCAACGGCCCGGTAAACTATATCATTCCCTTCGGCCCGGGCGGTGAATCCGATATTTCGGCCCGCTTTCAACAGCCTTATTTCAAAGATAAATTCGGCGAAGACCTGGTGATTTCCTATCAGCCGGGCGGCGGTGGTGCCGTGGGTTGGGCCTCGCTCAACGGGCTGACCGGGGATGGCCAGACGATCATGGGCGTGAACCTGCCCCATATCATCATCAAACCGGCGCAAAAGGACGTGGGCTTTACCACCGAGGATCTGAACCTCGCCTATATGTTCCACTTTACCCCCGATGCGATCGTGGTGCGGGCCGACAGCCCCTATCAGACGCTTCAGGATCTGATCGACGACGCCAAGGCCAACCCGGCCCAGGTCACCATGTCCGGTTCGGGCAAGGCCAGCGCCAACCATCTGGCGCAGATCAAGTTCGACAAGATGGCGGGCATTCAGACCACCTATGTGCCGTTCAAAGGCACCGGGGCGGCGGTGACCGCGCTCTTGGGCAATCAGGTCAAGGCCGAATGGGGCTATACCACCGTGGGCGCCAAACAGGGCGATCAGGTGCGGCTTCTGGCTGTGGCCATGGATGAGCGTCACCCGCTCTTCCCCGATGTGCCGACCTTCAAGGAGCTTGGCTTTGACATGGTGGGCGGCGCCTATCGCGGCATTGCCCTGCCCAATACGGCCAGCGAAGAGACGACCAAGCTCTGGTCCGACATGATCGCCGATATCAATGCCGATCCGGCCTTCCGTCAGCAGATGCTCGACGGTGGTTTCGCGATGCTCGATGTGGGCGTGGCAGAGATGGACGACTTTATGAAGGCGCGCGCCGAAGAGTATCTCAAGGATGCTCGTGAAGCCGGTCTCATCAAGTAAGACGACGCGTTCAGCCCGGGACAAGACACTATGGAATTTGGCCATTTTCTATCGGCGCTCACCCCGCTGAACCTCGCGCTTGCGCTGTTCGGTGTGGTCGCCGGAACGGTCGTAGGCTCGATCCCCGGGCTGACCGCAACCATGGCACTGGCGGTGCTGGTGCCGATCACCTTCAGCATGGAACCCGCCTCGGCGCTGATCCTGCTGGGGGCGATCTATACCGGCGCCATCTACGGCGGTGCCTATGCGGCAATCCTGCTCAACACACCGGGCACGCCCTCGGCCATTGCCACCACCTTTGACGGCTATCCCATGGCCAAGCGCGGCGATGGCGATCTGGCGGTGGCGCTGGCCTGTTTCGCCTCTGTGGTGGGCGGGCTGGTGGGCGCGCTGGCGCTTCTCTTCCTCGCCCCGCCCCTGTCCAAGGTGGCGCTGGCTTTTGGACCTATCGAATATTTCTGGCTGTCGATCTTTGGGCTCTCGCTCATCGCGTCGCTGTCGACCGGCAACCTGATGAAAGGGCTCGCGGGCGGTGCCTTTGGCATGCTGCTGTCCTGCGTCGGCGTGGCCGAGATTTCCGCCGATATCCGCCTCACCTTTGGCAGTCAGATGCTCATCGGGGGCTTTGGCGTGGTGAGTGCGCTCATCGGCCTCTACTGTATCCCGGTCTTGATCGATCTCGTGGCGGTCCCTGACCGTCACCTCAAGGTCGAAGACGACGTGCGCTCGGTCCGTATCGGCGAGGCGTTCCGCCTGGCCATGCGCTCCAAGGTCAATCTCATCCGGTCCTCGGTCATTGGCACGCTCGTTGGCATTCTGCCCGGTGCGGGCGGCTCGGTCGCGGGGCTCGTCGCCTATTCCGAGGCGAAACGCACCGCCAAACCGCATCAGAAATTCGGTGAGGGCGAGCCTGATGGCATCATGGCCGTGGAGAGCGCCAACAACGCCACCGTCGGCGGCGGGTTTATCCCGACCCTCGTGCTCGGCATTCCCGGCACGCCGCCCGATGCCATCGTGCTTGGCGCGCTTTTGGTGCAGGGCGTGCGCACCGGGCCCACGATGTTTCAGCAAAGTGGCTCGATCGTCTTTACCTTCATCTACGGGCTGCTCATCGCCACGGTGCTGATGCTGCCCGCCGGCCTCTTGATCGGGCGCTATGCCTATAAATCCATCGTCACCATCCCCAAGGCGGTTCTGGTGCCCTCGGTGGCCTTCATGACGATCATCGGCACCTTTGCCATCCGCAACAGCGTCTCGGACGTGCTCATCATGCTGGGCCTCGGCGTCTTTGGCTGGATCATCGGACGCTTTGGCTTTGCCGCCTCGCCCATCGTGCTCGGCCTGATCCTCGGCCCGATTGCCGAACAGGGTTTTGTCCAAGGCTGGACCATCGGCGCCGCCACCGGCAATCTCACCGGCATGTTCTTTGGCCGTCCGATCAGCCAGGCAATCCTCGCATTTACCCTCGTCACGTTGATCCTGCCGCCGCTTATGGCGCGCCGCCGCGCCCGCAAAGAGGAGCGTCACACATGAGCCGTCCGCAAACATCCGAAGGACAGATCGGTTCGCTCGCCGTCTCGGCGGTGATGGTGCTGGCCGGGGTCGTGACGCTCTGGGACACCCAAGGCTATGCCGACCGCGACAGCCAAGTCTTTCCGCAGACCGTTGCGATCCTGCTTATCATCACGGCGCTCGGCTCGCTCGTCTGGCGGCTCTTGCACCCGTCGGACAATGGCGGGTTCGGGGCGGACATCTGGTGGCGCAGGCTGTTGCTGGTCGCGGCGCTCTTTGCCTGTGCGCTCACCATGCCGAGCATCGGGTTTCTGGCCTCTGGCGCCATCGCCTTTGCCGGGGGGCTGATCGCCGCGATGCATGACCGCTGGGACGCACGCACGGCCCTCATCTTTGGGCTAAGCGGCGCGGTGGTGATGGGGGCGTTTTATGCGCTCTTCAAATTCGTGCTGATTGTCCCCCTGCCCTGATCATGTTCGGCACGGCACATAAGCATATCCATGGCAGCGACGACGCCCGTCGTCTGGCCCGGCGTCATCTGCCCCGGCTGGTCTTTGACTATATCGACGGGGCAGCGGGGCGCGAAACAGGGGCCGGACGCACTCGGGACGCGCTCGACCGGATGGAGCTCTGCCCGCGTATCCTGCGCAATGTCAGCGCCCGCAGCCTCGCCGTGCCGCTCTTTGGCAAAGAGGCCGGCGCGCCCTTTGGCATCGCACCGATGGGCATGTGCAACCTCTCCGGCCCCGGCGCGGATCTGATGCTGGCACGGCTGGCGGCGCGGGAAAACGTGCCGCTGGGCGTGTCGACCGTGGCCTCGACCCCGATGGAAGAGATGATCGAGACGGCGGAAGGCAACGCCTGGTTTCAGCTCTATTTCTCCGGCGATGGCAGCGGCACGTTCAAGCTGGTCGAACGGGCGCGCGACGCGGGCTATGAGACGATCGTGCTCACCGTCGATGTGCCAGAAGTCGGCCGCCGTCCGCGCGAATTGCGCCATGGGTTTACCATGCCCTTCCGCATCGGGCCGAAACAATTCATCGATTTTGCCCTGCACCCGCGCTGGTCGCTCACGACGCTTCTGAAGGGCCGCCCCGATATGGCGAATTTCCTGCGCGATGGCTACACTTTCGACCGCACCGAGAGCCGCGCCCGCGCCACGTGGGACACGCTCGACCGGCTGCGCGACATGTGGCCCGGCAAGCTCGTGGTCAAAGGCGTGCTCGATATCGAGGACGCCCAGAGGCTGGCCCGTTCGGGCGTCGATGCGATCCAGGTGTCGAGCCATGGCGCGCGGCAGTTGGAGAGCAGCCCCTGCCCCTTCTCACAGCTCGCGCCGATGCGCGCGGCCCTCGGGGAGAGCATGCCGATCTTTTACGACACCGGGCTACGCTCGGGCGAAGATGTGGTGAAATGCTATGCCTCCGGCGCGAATTTCACCTTTCTCGGCCGCATCCTGCAATTCGCCATCGCGGCGGGGGGCGAAGAGGGGCTCAACCGTCTTTGGGAGACGCTCAAATCCGAGACGAGCATCACGCTTGCCCAGATCGGCCAATGTTCCCTGCCCGAGCTGCAAAAGGAAAAGGGGGCGGATCCCGCCCCCTCCTGATCCTTGGCCGTGCCTCTGGTCTAGAGCAGCGCCAACGCCGTCAGCGGCGTGAAACTCACGATCATCAGCGTGACGAACATCGCAAGGATGAACCATTTGCAATAGCCCATCACCTGTTCGATCTTGAGCCCGGTGGCCGAACAGACCGTGAGCAGCACCGAGGCCACTGGCGGGGTCTGCTGACCGATGCCGAGGTTGAGACAGACGATCACCCCGAAATGCACCGGATCGATCCCCATCTCGCGGCTGAGCGGTAGCAGCATCGGCACCACCACGATGATCGCGGCCGAGGCGTGCAGGAACATGCCCAGAAGCAGCAGGAAGATATTGATCAGCAGCATCCGCAGGAAGAAACTGTCGGTCAGCCCGCCAAGCCCGCTGGCGATTTTCTGCGGGATCTGCTCATTCGCGAGATACTGACCGAGCACCGCCGAGCCGGCGATGATCATCATCACCACCGAAGTCTGCCGCACCGTGGCCGAGGCCAGCCCGTAGACCCGCCGGAAATCGAGATCGCGACGAATGGGCCAGCCATAGATGAGCGCGGCCACCACGCCGAGCGTCGCCGCCTCGGTCGGCGTGACAAAGCCGCCAATGAGACCACCCACCACCAGCACCGGGATGAGCAGCGGCACCAGTGCCGCCTTGAACGCCCGGCCCAGTCGCGGCAGTTCGAACTGTGCGTCGACCGGATGGCCTTCTTTGCGGGCAAAGATATAGCTGGTGATCATGAACGCCCCGCCCAAGATCAGGCCGGGAATGATCCCCGCGACAAAGAGATCCTTGATCGAGGTGTTCGTCGTCACCCCATAGAGCACCATCGGGATCGACGGCGGGATGATGATGCCGAGCGTCGCGCTCGTCGCGGTGACGGCGGCGGCAAAGCTGCGCGGATAGCCCTGCTTTTCCATCGAGGGCACAAAGATCTTGGACATGACGGCGGCATCGGCCACGGCCGAGCCGGACATCTCGGCCATGAACATCGAGGTCACGACATTTACATGCGCCAGCCCGCCGCGCATCCAGCCCACAAGGGCGCGCGCCAGATTGATGATCCGGTCCGAGATCGAGGTCGCGCCCATCAGCTCGCCCATGAAGATAAAGAGCGGGATGGCGAGCAGCACCACCTTGTTGACGCCCGAAAACATCTGGATCGGCGCCATGATCAGATCGATGCCCGACAGAAGCATGGCAATCGCCGCCGTGATCATCAGGGCAAAGCCGATGGGCATGCCGAAAAAGATCATCAGCATGAGGATGAGAAGAACCAGCCAAACCATTACATTTCATCCTCTTTCGGCGCGAGAAACCGGGTCATCGCGGCCAGGGCGAGCAGGAGTGCCGCCAGCGGCAGGATCAGCATGAACCAGCCCTGCGCGATCTCTGCGGTTTCGATCTCGGTCGCGCCAGAGACCCGGATCATCCGGATGGATTGCCAGAACAGCATGACGAGAAAGCCGAGGATCAGCGCCGCGTTGAGCCCCTCTGCTGCGCGTTTCCAGCGACCGCTGAGATTGTCGAGCACGAGATCAAAGGCGATATGCCCCTCGCGCCGCATGGCGAGATAGGCGCCGAGAAAGGCGACCCAGACCAAAAGCAGCCCGGGCACCTCATCGGCGGTGACCACCACCCCGCCCAGCACATCGCGCAGCGCGAAATAGGCGGGGCGCAGGTCTTCATAGTCCTTGGCCCAATCGCGCATCAGGCCGAGCACCAGATAACGGTTCAGCACATTGAGAAAGATAAAGCCTGAGGACACCACGAAACACAGGATCGCGATGCCCTCGGCCAGCTTGTCGACGAGGCGCAGCATCACTGCTCTGCGGTGTCGCGCACAAAGACGAGATAGTCGTCGCCCTGCCCCTCGACATAGCTGTCATAGCTTGCCGATGTGGCCTCTTTGAAGGCCTTGAGGTCGACCTCGTTGATCTCGAGCTTGTCTTTCATCTCGTCGAAATACTTGGTCTCCAGCGCCGCAGAGGCCTCATAAGCTTGATCAGTGATCGCGCGGCCAACCTCGTGGAAGACGGCGCGCTGCTCGTCGGTCAGGCTCTCCATGAACGCATTGGAGGCGAGCAGGAACGACGGCGTATAGACATGGCTGGTGAGCGACAGGTGGCTCGCCACCTCGAAATGTTTCTGCTCGTAGAAGCCATAGGTCGCGGCCTCGGCGCCATCGACGACACCCGATTGCAGCGCGGTAAAGGTCTCGCCCCAGCTCACTTTTTGCGGGGTGGCGCCCATGTCCTGGAACACGCTCTGGCGGAACTTGCCGCCCGAGATGCGGATTTTGAGACCTTCAAGATCAAAGGGCTCGGCCACGACGCGCTGCGTGTTGATCACATGGCGAAAGCCGTTCTCATAGACGCCGATCACCTGCACATTACCGACCTCTTCGACCCGGGAGCGGATCGCATCCTCGAGCCCGGCCGCCATGGCGCGACGCACATGGGCGCGGTCGTCAAAGAGCCAAGGCAGATCGAACACGCCAAGTTTCTTGTCGAGCTTCATCACGCCCGAGGCCACGTTGATCATCTCGATCGACCCGGCCTGCACATTGGTCATCAGGTCCTTTTCCTTGCCAAGCTGACCGCCCGGATAGAGCTTGAACTCGAACTGACCCGGCAGCCGCTTTTCGACCTCGGCGGCAAACAGTTCGGACTGCGCATGCAGCGGCGAGAAATGCGAGACATGGCTGGCGATGCGCACCTCGCGGGCCTCGGCCCAGAGCGTGCCAGTGGCGCCAAACGCCATGAGCGCGGCCCCCGCGATACGGGTGTAAAAAGTCATTTGGGTCTCCTCCCTTACTCCGCCTTAGCGGATCTCCGTGTGATAGCTGAACTGCTCCGCCCGTCCCCTCGAGCGGCGCCATTCGATGGGCCGGTTGTCATAGCCTTTGGCCACCCGTTCGATCACGATGATCGGCGTCCCCTCGGCCACGCGCAAGAGGCGCGCGGTCTCGGGGCTGGCGGCCTCGACAGTCAAAGTTTCATCGGCCCGCGCCACGAGTTGCCCACAGACCCGGTCATAGACCGGATAGAGCAGATCGCCGATCTCGCCCGTGGGCATCTCGGCAAAGGCGCGGAATGGCTCATGTGCGAGCCAGATTTCTTCGGCCACCGTCGGCACATCGTCCTGCAAACGCAGGCGCGACATGGAAATCCCCGGCACCCCTTCGGGCCGCTCAAGCGCCTGCGCCACATGGCCCGGCATCGGCTCGACCTCACGGCGCAGGATGCGGCTCTCGGGGACGGAATATTCGCCCTCGGGGCTGCGGAAGCGGAAGAACCGGAACAGCGAGGCGTCGAAACTTGGGCGGCGGACAAAGGTGCCGCGGCCCTGAAACCGTTCGAACACGCCTTCGGAGACCAGAACATCGAGCGCCTTGCGCACGGTGCCCGCGGCCAGGCCATAGTCCTCGGCCAGCACGTTTTCCGACGGCACCCGGTCGCCCGGCTTTACCTGCCCGTCGATCACGCTTTGGCGCAGCACATCGGCCAGGCGTTGATAAATCGGAATGCGGTCGTCGCCCGCGAGTACAGCTTGGGTCATGCCAGTCTCCTCCTTGACAGCTATACTTCTATATAGAACTATATATGTCAAGGAGGACGTTATGATCGCCACTGGACTACATAGCTTGATGGAGCTGCCCGAGGGGCGGTTTGACGGTCATTGCCACGTCTTCGACGCGGGCCGCCCCATGGCCGAGGGGCGCCGTTACACCCCCGGCTATGATGCGACGCCCGAGGAATTGTGCAGCCATCTCAACGCCTTCAACCTGCGTGGCGCGCTGCTCGTTCAGCCAAGTTTCTATGGCTCCGACAACAGCTACATGCTCGAGACGCTGGACGCGCTGCAGGGGCGCGACGATCTCTGTTTTCGCGGCGTTGTGGTGCTCGATCCCGGCTTTGCGCCGGATCTCGGCGCGCTGCGGGCGCTGGCGGCGCGGGGAATCACCGGGCTGCGGCTCAACCTTCTGCGCCGGGCGGAGGGATTCGATCACGGGCTTTGGCAGCCGCTCCTGAGCGCCGTCGACAGTCTCGGCTGGCATATCGAGCTGCATGTAGAGGAACAGCACCTGCCCCGGCTGCTGCCCGAGTTCATGCGCCGCTATTCAAAAGTGGTGCTCGACCACTACGGGCTGGTGACCTCGACCGAGAATAATGACGGGCTGCGGGCGATCCTCGATCAGCCGCGCGACCGGCTCTGGGTCAAGACCTCGGCGGTCTACCGGGTGCACCCGCGCGCCGACCGCTCCAAGGATGTGGCCCGCATGGCGCCGCTGCGCGATCTTCTGGCCGAGCATCTCGGGGATGACCGGCTGATCTGGGGCAGCGACTGGCCCTTTACCCAGTTCGAACACCAGATGAACTATGATCTGGCGCATCGGCTGGCGGGCTAGCGCGGCTTGAACTTCCCCGCGCAAAGCCCATACTTGCCCCCATCACCGAATTCGCGGGGCGGGCTGTGGCGCAGGACTTTACCAATCTGATCAAGCTGAGCGTTGGCACCACCAGTGTCGAGGACCTCGCCGCATGGCAGGCGGCGCGGCGGGCCGAGCGCGGCGATGATGTGGCACGCCATGTCACCCGGATGTGGCCCAAGCGCGAAGATCAGCTGCTGCGCGGCGGGTCGATTTATTGGGTGATCCAAGGACATATCCAATGCCGCCAGACTATTCTGCGGCTCGATGAGGTGATTGGCGAGGACGGGATTCGCCGCTGTGCCATCATCCTCGCGCCCGAGATCATCCGCACCCATACCGCCCGCAAACGGCCCTTTCAGGGCTGGCGCTATCTGGCGCCGGGGGATGCCCCGGGCGATCTCACCGAGGCGCGTGAGGGCGATGATGCGCTGCCTGCCGATCTCTCGGCGGCGCTGGCGGATATCGGGGTGATTTAAGCCCTTCGTCGGCCCTGTCATTTTGCCGTTACAAGGGCACGGGCGATCACATCTACTTGTTCGCACAGTCGAAGGCCAATTTCCGCCGAAGCGTGCGTGGCTTTTGAGCAACGTTGCGCCGATCAAAACATCCCCTCTGGAACTTTGCCCCGCCGAGACCGATTTCCCCACCATCGGATGAGGGATGAACCATCAGCCCGATCGAACAATCTGCGCCGTCTACACCCGGCGCTTGAACACAGAGAAAGATCAGGAGGATCACTCCATGTATAAGGCACTTACAACTATCGCAGCAGGCATCGCCATCACCGCACCTGCCTATGCTGGCAACATCTCGGCCCCCGTGGTCGAACAGCCGGTGACCGTGGCCCCCGCGCCTGTGGCGCCCGCGTCGCCTGACTGGACCGGTTTCTACGGCGGTGCCCAGCTCGGCTATGGCGATGTGTCCTCGAATGGCGCGCTGAATGGCGATGACGTCATCGGCGGTATCAGCGCTGGCTACGATTACGACCTGGGCAGCTGGGTTCTCGGTGGCGGTCTCGACTATGACTTCGCCGACATCAACCTCGGTGGCGGCACCAACCTCGAGAACGTGTTCCGTGCCAAGCTCCGCGCCGGTTACAAGGTCGGCAATGGCCTGATCTACGGCACCGGCGGTTATGCGCAAGCTGACACCAACACCACCGGCAGCGAAGACGGTTATTTCGTTGGCGCAGGCTATGAGCACATGGTCTCGCAGAACATCTCGGTGGGCGGTGAAGCGCTCTACCACGAGTTCGAAAACGTGGGTGGCACCACCACCGACGTCGAAGCGATGACCTACCAAGCCAAGGTCAACTTCCGCTTCTGATCAGTCTCTGATCATTGGGAAGACAGGAGCCGGTCCACCCTTGGTGGGCCGGTTTCTTTATGGGCTTTTGGTGGGTCGGTAAGCTGTCGGTAAAACGACGGCATTACGACTGTGGCGGCAGGCGCACATATCGCCCGCTTTTCCCACCGAATGTGCGAAAAAGCGCTTCGTCGGTAACCCGTCGGTATCGCGTCAGTAATGCGGCGGTCGCTCGTCGCCGAGGACAATGCCGCCGGTGCCTTCGGCGGCGCGGGCGCGTTCGCGCTCCATCAGCTTGTCGACGAAGAGGCTCAGCCGGTCGATCTGATCTTGCTGACGCGCCACCACATCCGAGAGGTCATCGACCTGCCGGGTGAGATGCGCGATGGTTTCTTCGAGTTGCTCCATGCCCCTCCCCTAGGCCGATCCGGCGGCTCTGGCAAGTCCCAGCGGAGCTGCGGAGACGGCCCCGATAGCCACCCTCGCCTTGCCCCCGCGCCAGCCATCCGCTAGACCGCGCGCAACGACGTTTCGGCAAGGACAGACGCCCGATGGCCAAACCCAAGAAAACCCCGCGCCCCAAGGCAGAAACGCCCAAGGGTTTCACCGATTATTTCGGCAGCGATGTGACGCAGCGCAAGGAGATGCTCGACGGGATCGCGGCGGTCTATCATCGCTACGGGTTCGACGCGCTGGAAAGCTCGGCGGTGGAGACGGTCGAGGCGCTGGGCAAGTTCCTGCCCGATGTGGACCGGCCGAATGAGGGCGTCTTTGCCTGGCAGGAAGCCGATGACAATGACAAGGGCGACTGGCTGGCGCTGCGTTATGATCTGACGGCGCCGCTGGCGCGGGTCTATGCCCAGCACCGCAATGACCTGCCCACCCCCTATCGCCGTTATGCGATGGGGCCGGTGTGGCGCAATGAAAAGCCCGGACCGGGCCGCTTCCGCCAGTTCTATCAATGTGACGCGGACACGGTCGGCACCGCCTCGATGGCGGCCGATGCCGAGATCTGCGCGATGCTGTCGGACACGCTCGAAGAGGTGGGCATTCCGCGCGGTGATTACCTGGTGCGGATCAACAACCGCAAAGTGCTCAACGGGGTGCTTGAGGTCATGGGGCTTGGCGAGGATCAGGCGCGCAAGGATGATGTGCTGCGCACCATCGACAAGTTCGACAAGGTTGGCGAGGCCGGGGTGCGCGAGCTCTTGGGCAAGGGGCGGCTTGACGCCTCGGGGGCCTATATCGACGGCGTCGGTCTCAGCGAGGAACAGGCCGGGCCGGTTCTGGCATTTCTGACCTCGAAGGGCGCGAGCACCGATGAGACGCTGAGCAATCTGCGGGCGGCGGTTGGCAGTTCGGCCATGGGGGCCGAAGGTGTCGATGAGCTGCAACAGATTGCGGATCTGCTGACCGCGCAGGGCTATGGCGCGGACCGGATCGTGATCGATCCCTCGGTGGTGCGCGGCCTTGGCTATTACACCGGGCCGGTGTTTGAAGCCGAGCTGACCTTTGAAATTCTCGACGAGAAGGGCCGCAAACGGCAGTTCGGCTCGGTCGCGGGGGGCGGGCGCTATGATGATCTGGTGGCGCGGTTCACCGGGCAGAAGGTGCCGGCGGTGGGGATTTCCATCGGGGTCGACCGGCTGCTGGCGGCGCTGCGGGCCAAGGGCCGGGTCAGCCTTGAGGGCCAGGGGCCGGTGATCGTGACCGTGATGGACCGCGAGCGGATGGCCGATTATCAGGCGATGGTGTCGGAGCTGCGCAGCGCCGGGATCCGCGCCGAGGTCTATCTCGGCAATCCGAAGAATTTCGGCAACCAGCTCAAATACGCGGACAAGCGCGGATCGCCGGTGGCGGTCATTCAGGGCGGTGACGAGCTCGATAAAGGCGTGATCATGCTCAAGGATCTGATCCTTGGGGCGCAGATTGCCGAGAACGCCACGCTCGAAGAGTGGAAAGAGCGCCCGTCGCAATTCGAAGTGGCGCGGGGCGATCTTGTCGCGCGCACCCGTGAGATCATCGAAAGCCACAGCTGATGCCCGATCGCGCCGCCATATTGGCCGAGGCCGCCCGTCTGCGCGGTCAGTTCGAAGCCGCGGGCGCCCTGCCCGTCGAAACCGCCGTGCTGCAACCGGCGGGCACGCTTCTCGACCTCTATGGCGAGGATATCCGGGCGCGGGCCTATATCACCTCGGACGCGCTGCGCGGCGAGCAGATGCTGCGCCCCGATTTCACCGTGCCAGTGGTGCAGATGCATATGGCGCATGGGGCGGAGCCGGCGCGCTATACCTATGCGGGCGAGGTGTTCCGGCGGCAGGAAGACGATGCCGACCGCGCCAATGAATATATTCAGGTGGGGTTCGAGATCTTTGCCCGCGACGATGCGGCGCGCTCTGACGCCGAGGTGTTTTCGACCTTTCACGCGCTCTTGGCCCCCTTGGGGCTACAGCCCGCGACGGGCGATATCGGTATCCTGATGGCGGCGGTCGATGGGCTTGAGACGAGCGAGCGGCGCAAGGCGGCGCTGCGCCGTCATATCTGGCGGCCGCGCCGGTTCCGGGCGCTGATCGAGCGGTTTTCGGGCCGTGCGCCGGTGCCGGCCTCGCGGGCCGAGCTTTTGGCGGCGAAGGATCCGATGGCGGCGGCGGGGCCGATGATCGGGCTGCGCGGGCCGGAAGAGGTCGCGGCGCGGATTGCGGCGCTGCGCGAGGATGCGGCGATGCCGCCCCTGTCGGAAAATGATGTGGCGCTGATCGAGGCGCTGTTGGCGGTGCGCGGCGCGTCCGAGGATGCGCTCGAACAGCTGCGCGATATTGCGGTGGACCTGCCGGCCATTGCCCCGGCGGTGACGCGGTTTGCCGCGCGGCTCGAGGCCATTGGCGCGCAGGGGATCGATGCCGCCGCCCTGCCCTTTGAGGCCTCTTACGGGCGCACGCAGATGGAATATTACGACGGGTTCGTCTTTGGCTTTACCGCGCCGGGGCGGCCCGATTTGCCGCCTGTCGCCACCGGCGGGCGCTATGATGCGCTCACCCGGCAGCTTGGCGCGGGGCGGGAAATCCCGGCGGTGGGCGGGGTGATCCGGCCCGGCCTGACCCTCGAGCTGGGAGCCGCGACATGAGCATCAAGCTGGGCGTGCCGTCGAAAGGGCGGCTTATGGAAAAGACGTTCGAATGGTTCGCGGGCCGGGGCATCACCCTGGGTCGGTCGGGGTCCGAGCGCGAATATGCGGGCTTTGTCGAGGGTGTCGAGAATGTCGAGCTGGTGCTGCTCTCGGCGGGGGAAATCCCGCGCGAGCTGGCCGCCGGGCGCATTCAGCTCGGCGTCACCGGGACCGATCTCATCCGCGAGAAGCTTGGCCAATGGGAGAGCCATGTGAGCGAGCTCGCCGAGCTGGGATTTGGCCACGCCGATCTGGTGCTGGCGGTGCCGGCGGCCTGGGTCGATGTCTCGACGCTCGACGATCTCGATGCGGCGGCGGCGGCGTTTCGGGCGCAGCACGGGTTTCGGCTTCGGATTGCGACGAAATACCATCGGCTGACCCGCGAGTTCCTGCGCGGCGCGGGGGTTGCGGATTATCAGCTCGTCGACAGTCAAGGCGCGACCGAGGGCACCGTCAAGAATGAGACCGCCGAGGCGATTGCCGATATCACCTCGACCGGTGACACGCTGCGGGCCAATCACCTCAAGATCCTTGAGGATGGGTTGATGCTGCGCTCGCAGGCGACATTGTTCCGGGCGCGGGGGGCCGAGCTTACGGAAGCGGATCGCAAGACGCTGGCGGAGCTGAGCGCGCGGCTCGGGTAGCGGTCGGCGCGGGCGCGATATAACCGGCGGTAATATCTGACTTTGGCTTTTGTCATTAGGCAAATGGCGGGGCGCGTCTTTATGATGGCGGCACCTGCCCGCGTGGCGGGAGATCGTGTCGCGCAGGGAGGTGAGCATGGCGGAACAGGGGTTCGATTACATCGTGATCGGCGGCGGCTCGGCGGGCTGTCTCATGGCGAACCGGCTCAGCGCCGATCCGGGCCGGCGGGTGTTGCTTCTGGAGGCGGGCAAGGCGGATAGCTATGCGTGGATCCATATCCCGGTGGGCTATCTCTATTGCATCGGCAATCCGCGGGCCGATTGGATGTATCACACCGAGGCCGACAAGGGGCTGAATGGCCGGGTGCTGCGCTATCCGCGCGGCAAGACGCTCGGCGGCTGTTCGTCGATCAACGGCATGATCTACATGCGCGGTCAGGCGCGGGATTATGACAATTGGGCGCGGCTCAGCGGTGAGGACGGCTGGACCTGGGAGAACTCGCTCGCGGATTTCATGGCACATGAGGATCACTACAAGCTCGATCAGGGCGCGGACCCGGTGACCGGCGACAACAGCCGGTTTTCCGATCACCATGGCCATGGCGGCGAGTGGCGGATCGAAAAGCAGCGGCTGCGCTGGGATGTGCTCGACAGTTTTGCCGAGGCCGCCGAGCAGGCCGGGGTTCCGAGGGTTGAGGATTTCAACACCGGCGACAATGCGGGCGTCGCCTATTTCGATGTCAATCAACGGTCGGGCTGGCGGTGGAACACCTCCAAGGCGTTTCTGCGCCCGGTGAAGGACCGGGCCAACCTGACGGTCTGGACCGAGGCGCAGGTCGAAAAGCTGATGCTTGAGCGGGGCGCTGATGGCGGGCTGCGCTGTGCCGGGGTGCGGGTGCATCACGGCGGCGAGATGAAGGAGATCCGGGCGGCGCGGGAGGTTGTGCTCTCGGCCGGGGCGGTCAATTCGCCACAAATCCTGCAGCTCTCGGGGATCGGGCCTGGCGATCTGTTGCGCCAGCACGGCATCGAGGTGCAGCGCGACGCGCCGGTGGGCGAGAACCTGCAGGACCATCTGCAAATCCGCGCGGTGTTCAAGGTCAAGGGCACGGCGACGATGAACACGCTGGCCAATTCATGGCTCGGCAAGGCGAAGATCGGCGCAGAGTATCTGTTCAAGCGCTCCGGTCCGATGAGCATGGCGCCGAGCCAGCTCGGTGCCTTTACCCGCTCGGACCCGTCGCGGCCCCATGCCAATCTCGAATATCATGTGCAGCCGCTGAGCCTTGAGGCCTTTGGCGAGGATCTGCATGCGTTCCCGGCGATGACGGTGAGCGTGTGCAATCTCAACCCGACGAGCCGGGGCCATGTGCGGATTGGCTCTGGCAATTTCCGCGACGCGCCCAAGATCACGCCGAATTACCTCTCGACCGAGGAGGATCGCAAGGTCGCCGCCGACAGTCTGCGGCAGGCGCGCCATATCATGGCGCAGCCCGCGATGCAGGGCTACAGCCCCGAAGAGTTCAAACCGGGGCCGCAATATCAAAGCGATGACGAGCTGGCGCGGCTGGCGGGCGATATTGCCACGACGATCTTTCACCCGGTGGGCACGGTCAAGATGGGCCGGGAGGATGACCCGAGCGCAGTGCTTGACCCGAAGCTGCGGCTCAAGGGGGTGGCGGGGCTGCGGGTGGTGGATGCGAGCGTCATGCCCGAGATCACCAGCGGCAACACCAATTCGCCGACGGTGATGATCGCCGAGAAGGCGGCACGGTGGATGCTGGCCGAGGCGTAAATCCACCGCGCGGGCCTGACCTCAGAGCGTCAGGGTGAGCGTCCGCATCCGGCCAAACCCGTCGCAGGGGCTGTCGAGCCCGAGGCCCGCGCTGCTGCCTGTCCCGTCGCTCAGGCGGAAATCGCCCGCCTGCATCCGGGCGGCGAGCCAGTCGTCCTCGCCGCGCAGAGGGTTCGGATTGACGTCGATCTCGAGCCAGCCGGGGCCGCCCGCCGCCGCCAGAAGTCCTGCCGAAGCCTGCAGCCCGATGAGACCGCCGAGGAAATGCGGGCAATAGGTGGCCCCGGCCCCGAGCACATCGCGGGCGACGCGCAGACAGCCGGTCACCCCGCCCCATTTCGCCACGTCGGGCTGATAGAAGGTGAATTGCCGCCGTGCCAGCGCCTCGGCAAAACCGTCGAACCCGGCGAGGTTTTCGCCCCCGGCGAGCGGGATCTCTGACGCCTCGCGCAGCGCCTGCCAATCGGCCTCGGGCGCGTCGGCGGGGATCGGTTCCTCGATCCAGCCGATGCGCGGGTCGGCCACCGCGTTGATGAAGCGCAGGGCACGGGTGCGATCCCAGGCCTGATTGGCATCCATCATCAAGATCTCGTCCCCCTCGAGCATGTCGAGGCACTCGGCGAGGCGGGCGCGGTCGGCCTCGTCATCAAAGCCCACCTTGACCTTGAACCGATTAAAGCCGAGGGCGCGGGCCTCGGGGATCATCCGTTCGGCGTCGCGGATGGCGATGCCGCTGGCATAGGCCGGCACGGCGTCGGCGGCGCTGTCGGAGAGCATCTGCCGCAGGGGCCGCCCGGCGCGGCGCGCCACGAGATCATGGAGCGCGGTGTCGATCCCGGCGATGACCTGTCGGAACGGGCCCCATTCGCCCGATTGCAGGGCGCGGATATGGGTGGCGCGGGTGAGGCTTTCGAACGCGGCCTCGGGGCTGGCAAAGCTCTGCCCCTTGAGCAGATCGCCCATATCCTCGATCAGCAGGCGGGCGCGGTGTTCGGCCCCGGCGGCGGGCCAATTGGCGAAAATCTCGCCCCAGCCAAAGGCGCCATCCGCCGCCTCGAGCCGCAAAAACACCGCAGGCCGGTCGCGCATCACCCCAAAGGAGGTGGCAACCGGGTGCGAGACCGGGTGGCGATACACCTCGACCTGGGCCCCGGTGATGGTGATCTCTGTGTTGGCGGTCATGATTGGCTCTCTCCTCTTCCCCGGGGCGGAGTTTTGCGCAATCGCCCGGGCGCTGCAACCGGCGTTTCGCTGCGGGCTGTTTCCGATCTGATTTCGGCACATTTCGGAGAGCCATCAAAAATTTCCCTAAACTTTCAATAAAGTAGGGCTTTCGAGAAAATGCCGGGCCCTGCCGCGAAATCGACACAGCCGGGCGTTACCCTATAGGTGAGTAAGGGACGAAACATACAACCCAGGAGGTGACCTATGACCTATAGGACAACATCAAGACAGGGTACGATTTTCGCCAGTACGATTGCAGTATTTACAATGCTGGCCCTGCCAGCGAACGCCCTGGGCGGTGTCGGCGGCGGTGGTGTCGGCGGTGTCGGCGGTGGCAGCTCGGGTGAAAGCGCGGGCAGCGGTGGCAGCAGCGGCGGCAGCAGCGGCGGATCTGCCGGGTCCGGCGGCGTTGGCGGCGGTGTTGGCGCGGGCCTCGGGGTCAGCCATGACCATGGCACGACCAAGGGGCGCGATACCGCCGCCCCCACCACACCGGTGCGCGACACGGCGACGGTGAGCACCCGGTCGTCGACCGCGGCGGTGGCGCAGGCCCTCGTCGGGGTGGTGGTGATGACCCGCGACAACAAGGCGCTGGGCATTGTGCGCTCGGCCACGGCCAAGGCCAATGCGGTGCATGTCTCGATCGAGCTGAATCCCTCCTTCGGCTTCAAGAGCGAGACGGTGACCATGGCCCTGCCGGCGGTCGAGCCGACCAAGGGCATGGTGACCCTCGATGTGCCGATGCGCCGGTTCCGCAAGGATCTCGGCTAGGCTCGGGATAAAACGGGTGCGGCCCCGGGGGTGTCCCGGGGCCGCAGGCAGTGTTTTCTGAGCGAATGTCAGGCGGGGCTGTCCTCGCTGGTCCCCCGCTCGCCCGCCTTGGCATCGACCAGCGGGTAGAGATAGAGGAAGGCGGCGATGATCAGATAGCCCATCGCCACCCGATCGAGCGATGGCCAATGCAGGCTCGCGCCATGGATGATGCCGACCAGCGACATGGCCGAGGCGGCGAGCGCAAAGCCTGCGGCGCGGCGGAACTCGCCATCGATCAGGCTCGCCACGATGGCACCCCAGATCAGACCGGTGATGATCGCGCCCTGGCTCAGCGCCAGATGGCCGGTGTAATGCGCGCCTTGCTGCAGAAGCGCGGCGGTCAGCGCCTCGTCGCCGAGATTGGGCAGGCCCTCGACCCCGGTTTCGCGCAGCGCGTTGAGCAGCGAGCCCCATTTGATCATCAGGAAGGATGACACATGCGGGATCATCGCGATGGTCACGGCGGCGATATGGGCCGGGCGGACCGCGCCTGCGGTGCTGGTCACGAGGCTCAGCGCCACAAAGATCAGGATCGGTGCGGCGGCGGCCAGCGGGATCAGGTTGTTGAGGAAGGCCAGAAGCCCAAGGATCGCCGCCAGCGGGATCACCGCCCCCACCCCGATGATATAGCCGGAGCGCGCGCCCATGCCCTTATAGGCTGGGTGGCCGATATAGGCGGTGGTGGGAAAGGGCGAGCCGAAGAGCGCGCCGAGCATGGTCCCGGCGCCGTCGATCACCTGAGCGGTGGCCACCGGATAGCTGTCGCCCGCGGCTTCGGCGCTTTCCACATTGTTCATGGTCTCGATGAAATTGTAGATCTGCACCGGCACCAGCACGAGGAAAAGCTCGGGCGTTTGCCACAAATAGGCGATGCCGGTCATCAGGTCGCCGATCCACGGCAGCGGCAGGTAGAAGCCGACGCCCTCGGTGCTGATCCGGGCCTCGCCGATGGCCAGCGCCACCAGCGTGCCGACGATGAGCGCCAGCAGACCGGCGGGCATGTTGCCCGGCAGGCGGAAGCGGCCGACCAGCCCCCAGAGGATGATGATCAGCGAGGCAAAGCCGACATAGGGGCTCTCGAAGACTTCGGCCATGGGCACGGTGCCGATGAAGACGAGCGCGATGCCGCAGAGCGTGCCGAGCATGCCGGCGCGCGGTGTCACCCGCTTGAGCCAGGGGCCGATGATCGCGCCGAAGGCCGCGACGATGCCGCCGATAAAGCCCGCGGCGATCCCCACCTGCCAGGCCAGAAGCGCGTCGCCGGTGGACCAGAAGATCGGCCCGATCACGCCAAAGAGATAGACGAACATCACCGGGGTCGAGATGCCATAGGGCATGGCGGTGACCGGCCGGCCATGGGTCTTGGCCGCGCGTTTGGCGAGCCAGACATAGGCCGCGACGCCCGAGACGATGGCGATGGCCGCGCCGGGCAGGATGCGGCCGTAGACGATCTCGGCGGGCATCTGGAAGACGAACTGGCAGACACCGGCCAGCACCATCAGGTTGATCAAATTGTCGGTGAAGAGCGCCCAGAATGCGCTCAGATCCCCGCGCGCGAAAATGCGCTGGTCCATGGATTGGTCCCCCATCCGTCTCTCCTTCGAGCTTTGTCCTTGGAGCGCGGCCTTGAGATCGGGCCGCACCCTGTATCGCAGAGTAGAAGCGTTTTCCTTACACGATCAAGCGAGCTTGGGGAAAGGGCCGTTGCGTCACGGCACGGGGGTCAGGGGTTAGGGCGCGTTGCGCGGGGGTCGGCCCATCGGCGGGCGGCACCGTTGCGCGAGAAATGAGGGGGCGGTAAGCTCGGGCTGGTTGCAGAGGGGCCAGTTGCAAAGGGGCTGGTTGCAGAGGGGGCATGATGCAGAGGGCACGTCTTGTCACGTTTGGGATTGTCGGCCTTGCCGCCATCGGCGGTGCGCTGGTGCTGCGCGCCCTGGTCCCCCCCGGCACGGCGGCCCCTGCCCTGTTGCCCTATACTGATGCGGCGGTGGTGGCGCGCGGGCATGATCTCTACCAAAGGGATTGCGCGGGCTGTCACGGTGCGCTGGATGGCTCGGACGGCCCTCAGGAGGCCAGCGCCCCGCCCCATGATGCGCGGGGGCATACCTGGGAGCATCCCGATTACGCGCTATTTCAACTGACCAAGACCGGCGAAGTGGCCGAGCTCTGCCGGACATTGAACGCAGGTGGGAACGCAGATGGTGACGCGATGCCCCGCTTTGGCGCGGCGCTGAGCGATGGCGAGATTGTCGATGTGCTCTCTTACATCAAATCGACCTGGCCCGAAGAGCTGCGGGCCAAGCAGGAGGCGGTGAACGCGCTCTATGCGGCGCAGAACGCGGCCTATCGCGAGTTGATCCACCGCTAGGAGACGGGCCGGGACATCAGGCCAGAGACCCGGATCAGCCGAGCAGGTATAGCCCGAGATAGAGCATTGCCGCGCCCGCGACGATGGCGCCGATGACATTGCGGGTCCAGAGCCCCACGGCAATGGCTGCAAAAGCCGCCAAGAGCCGCGCCGGGTCCGTCTCGCCGCCCGTCGCCGGGGGCCAGAGCACCAAGGGCGCGATGAGCGCCGGCAGCACCGCCACCGCCGTATAGCGCAGATGCCGCAAGAGCCAGTCGGGCAAAGGCCGGTTGCCGACCACGCCGAGAAAGACAAAGCGCAGGGCGAAACTGCCCAGCCCCAGCGAAATGATCACGGTCCAGAGGGTCGATTGGTCGATCATGTCCAGGTTCCTTTCGCGACCATGCGGCGTTCGACCTCGGCCCCGGCGGCCATGCCGATGAAGCCCGCGACAATCACCCCGAGACTATAGGGCATCCAGGCCAGCGCCAGCGACATGGCGATGGCGACCAGCGCCGCCACCCGGTGCGCGCGGGTGCGCAGGATCGGCGCGACGAGCGCGATAAAGGTGATCGGGATGGCGAAATCCAAAGCCCAGCTTTCGGGGATCGTCGCGCCGACCAGCGAGCCAACGAGCGTAAAGCCGAGCCATGCGGGCAGGATCGGGGTGGCCACGCCAAAGAAATAGGCGAGTTTCTGGCGCAGCTGCCAGTCGGGATTGGCCTCATAGGCCGCGACCGAACAGGCATAGGTCTGATCCACGGTGAAATAGGCCACCAGCGCCCGCAGCCCGACCGGCGCCGCGCCCAGATGCGGCGTCAGCGAGGCGGAATACATCGCCATGCGCAGGTTCACGGTGAGCGCGGCGAGGATGACGATAAAGACCGGGACCTGTTCGCTCATCAATTGCACGGCGGTGAATTGCGCGGCCCCCGCCACCACCACCAGCGACATGGTCAGCGCCTCGAGCACGCTCAGCCCGGCCTCGGTGGCCACGACGCCGAAGAGGGTCGAAAACGGCACCAGAATCAGCACGAAGGGCGCGCCTGCGCCAAAACCTTGCCAGTAGGGTGATTTGGTGGTTTGCATGGGGTTCCCGCCGTACTAATCGAAACTTGAAAATCGAGCTGGCCCAAGGCCTAACCCGATCCCGGAGGTAACGCAATTGTCCGACACGCCGCAGCGCCCCGAATACCTCATCGCGCCCGATCCGGGGCGTGCGGGGCTGACCCGTGCGGTGCGCGGCGTCGATCATATGGGCCAGAGCGCCGAGATTTCGGTGGTCGAGGAACGCCCGCTGACCATTTTCCTCAACGGCCAAGAAATCGTCACCGCCATGACCATCGGCGATTACCCCGAGTATCTGGCGCTCGGGTTTCTGCGCAATCAGGGGATGCTCCGCGATGGCGAGACGGTGACCGGCGTCGATTATGACGAGGATCTCGAGACCGTGGTCGTGCGCACCGATGGGCAGACGAGCTATGAGGAAAAGCTCAGGAAAAAGACCCGGACGAGCGGCTGTGCCGTGGGCACGGTCTTTGGCGACATGATGGAAGGGCTCGAAGAGGTCACCCTGCCCGCGTTGCAGGTCAAGACATCCGATCTCTATCATCTCGCGCGGGTGATCAACACGACGCCCTCGCTCTATCTCGAGGCGGGGGCGATCCATGGCACGGTGCTCTGCCAGGGGGCGCGGCCGCTGGTCTATATGGAGGATGTGGGCCGGCACAACGCGGTGGACAAGATCGCGGGTTGGATGCTCTCGGAGAGGGTGAGCGCCGAGGACAAGATCCTCTACACCACCGGGCGGCTCACCTCGGAGATGGTGATCAAGACCGCGCTGATGGGCATTCCGGTGCTGGCGTCGCGCTCGGGCTTTACCGCCTGGGGGGTCGAGATCGCGCAGGAGGTGGGGCTCACGCTCATCGGGCGGATGCGCGGCAAGCGGTTCATTTGCCTGTCGGGCAACGAGCGGATCAGCCGCGACATCGACCCCGACAGCCTGCCCGATGAGGACCGCAAGCATCGCCGCAAGGGGGCGGAGGACGCATGAAACAGCCCTTTGGCATCATTCTCGCCGGTGGTCTCGCGACACGGATGGGCGGCGGCGACAAGACCATGCTGGCGCTTGGCGGCGTGCCGATCCTGAGCCGCATCATCGACCGGATCGCGCCGCAGGTGGCGGCGCTGGCGCTCAATGCCAATGGCGATGCGGCGCGGTTCGCGGGCCTGGGCCTGCCGGTGCTGGCCGACAGTATCGAGGGCTATGCCGGGCCGCTGGCGGGGGTTCTGGCGGGGCTCGACTGGGCGGCGGAACATGGCGCGGAAACGGTGGTCAGCGTGGCGGGCGACACGCCGTTTTTCCCCTGTGATCTGGTGCCGCGGCTATTGCTGGCGTCAGAAGGCATGGCGCATCCGCTGGTGCTCGCCCGGACGCCGGATGGGCGGCAGCCGACCTTTGGCCTCTGGCCGGTGGCGCTGCGCCATGATCTGCGGGCGGCGCTCGAGGGCGGGCTGCGCAAGGTGGTGATGTGGACCGATGACCATGGCGGGCGCGAGGCGCTGTTCGACGATCCCGGCACGCCGTTTTTCAACGTCAACACGCCCGAGGATCTGGCCCGCGCCCATGCCATGCTGGAGGGCGATGAATGAGGGTCTATGGTGTCACCGGTTGGAAAAACGCCGGCAAGACCGGGCTGATGGAGCGGCTGGTGGCCGAGTTCACCGCGCGGGGGATGAGCGTGTCGACGATCAAACATGCCCATCACGCGGTGGATGTGGATCAGAAGGGCACCGACAGCTATCGCCACCGGGAGGCAGGGGCGCGCGAGGTGGTGCTGGCCTCGGCCAAGCGCTTTGCGGTGATGCATGAGCTGCGCGACGCGGAAGAGCCGACGCTCGAGGCGTTGATCGCGCGGCTGGCGCCGGTCGATCTGGTGCTGGTCGAGGGGTATAAACGGGCCCCGCACCCCAAGATCGAGGCCTATCGCGCGGCGGCGGGCCACCCTCTTATTGCGCCGGAGAGTGCGAGCATCCGCGCCGTGGCTGCCGATTGCGAGGTCAAAGCGCCCTGCCCGGTGCTGCCGCTCGACGACACCGGGGCGATTGCCGATTTCATCCTCGCCGATCTTGGCCTACGGGAGGCGTCATGACCGAGAAGCTGCGCCCGCCACCCCTGCGCGACGATTGTTTTGCCCTGCCTGCCGGGGTCGATTGGACCCCGGTGGACGAGGCGCTGGGGCTGTTGCGGGACCGGTTGGGGCCGGTCTGTGCGGCCTCTCCTGCGCCTCTGAGCGCGGCGCTGGGCCGGGTTCTGGCCGCGCCTGTGGTGGCCGAGCGGGCCAACCCGCCGAGCCCCAATTCGGCGGTGGATGGCTATGGCTTTGCCCATGCGAGCCTTGGCGCGCCCGAGGCGGGAACGGAGATCACCCTGCCCCTGACAGAGGGGCGTGCGGCGGCGGGTGTGCCCTTTGCGGGCCATGTGCCGCCCGGTCAGGCGATCCGGGTGCTCACCGGCGCGGCGCTGCCCGAGGGGGTCGATACCGTGATCCTCGAAGAGGATGTGACAAAGGGCGAGATGGCGATTGCCTTTCGCGCCGGGATCAAGCCCGGGGCAAATACGCGGCGCGCGGGCGAGGATGTGCAGCCGGGGCAGGAAATCCTCTCCCAAGGCCGGGTGGTGACGCCCGCCGATCTGGCGCTGATGGCCTCGGCGGGGGTGTCGCGGCCTATGCTGCGCGACCGGCTGCGGGTGGCGGTGATTTCCACCGGAGATGAGCTTATCGAGCCCGGCATGCCGGCTGGGCCGGGGCAGATTTATGATGCGAACCGGCCGATGCTCTTGGGGCTGTTGCGCAGCTTCGGCTATGAGCCGGTGGATTTGGGCCGGGTGCCGGATGATCGCGAGACGCTGCGCGCCACGCTCGACCGGGCGGCGGAGCAAGCGGATGCGATCCTGACCTCGGGCGGGGCTTCGGCGGGGGATGAGGATCATGTCTCGGCCCTGTTGCAGGAGGCGGGCGCGATGACCCGCTGGCGGATCGCGGTCAAGCCGGGGCGGCCTCTGGCGCTGGCGCTTTGGGGCGGCGTGCCGGTCTTTGGCCTGCCGGGCAACCCGGTGGCGGCGCTGGTCTGCACGCTCATCTTTGCGCGGCCGGCGCTGCGGCTCTTGGCCGGGCAGAGCTGGCAGGCGCCGCAGGGGTTCGACCTGCCTGCCGGGTTTTCGAAACGCAAGAAACCGGGGCGGCGCGAATATCTGCGGGCGCGGATGCGCGATGGCCGGGCCGAGGTCTTTGCCTCGGAAGGCTCGGGCCGGATCAGCGGGCTGAGCTGGGCCGAGGGGCTTGTCGAGCTGCCCGATGGCGAGATCGAGATCGCCCCCGGCGATCCGGTGCGTTTTTACCCTTATGGCAGCTTTCTCTGAGCCCGTGGATCTGGGTATTTGACACCAGAAAGAGGCGCGGGCCGGCCCTAGTCGAAGGTGCCCGCGACCCGCCCCAGAAGCATGAAGGCGCGCGCCGTGCGGGTGTCGGCAAATTCGGTGATGTCGGCATCTTCGGCGATCCCGGCAAAGCGCGTCATCATCCGGTCGAAGAGCCGCAGGAAGTGATGCGCGGCGTCCCGGAAGATCGTGTCATTCTTCATCCGCGCCGCGGTCAGCGCCAGCGACGAGCGGTCGCGAATGCCGCCGAGCGCCGCGATGCTGCGGCCGCGTTCGCCCTCGGCAAAGCGGCGCCAGATTTCCGGGCGCGCCATGTCGGGGCGCAGATCGTCCATATAGATGCCGTCCTGGCTCAGCAGGGTGAGCACGTCCTGGGCCGCCTGAATGAGCTGGGCGGTGGAGCGGTCCTTGAGCGCCCGGCGCAGCGCGTCGAACCCGGCCTTGTCCTGGGCGTTTTCGGGAAAGTTCAGCGCCCGGATCATATCGGCCACCGGCAAGGGCGGCGCGATCTCTTCGGCGGTGGTGCCGAGCGGCAGCGAGACCTGATCATCCTGCCCCGCCGCGGCGGGGGCGGGCGGCGGCGCGAGGCGCGGCAGCGCCGGGCTTGCCTGACGGATGGTCGAGAAGGTGGCGAGCGCGGTTTCGGTCTTGCGCTGGGCGGCGGCGATCTCGTCGAGCTTGCGGCTCACGCTTTGTTCGCCGCCCAAGGCGTCCTGCAGCTTGGACTGGCTCACATAGGTCTTGCGGATGGCGTCGATGGCGGCCTGCAGACGGCGGCTTTCTTCGCGCATGACGCGGGTGGTGCGGGCCGACATGGCGGCGACCCAGATCATCGCCACCGGCAGGAAGATCGCCAGCACCGTCATCACGAAGCCAAAGGCGCCGCCGCCGATGGGACCGGTGCCCATCACCAGAAAGAACAGCGCCGAGGCCAAGAGCCACAGCACCGACAGCGCAATCGCCACGATCTCGATCGTGCTCAGCGTCTCGTGATGCGCCGGGGTCTTGTTCACCGACCGGATCTGTTTGCTGTCGGCCATGTCCAACCCGTTAGATATATTCGATTTTCAGCACTTCGTAAGAGCGTTCGCCGCCCGGCGTGCGGACCTCGACACTGTCGCCTTCGTCCTTGCCGATGAGGGCGCGGGCGATGGGCGATTTGATGTTGAGCAGGCCCTTTTCGATGCTGGCCTCATGTTCGCCGACGATCTGCCAGGTCTTTTCCTCGTCGGTGTCCTCATCGACCAGCGTCACCGTGGCGCCGAATTTGATCGGGCCCGAGAGCTTGGCCGGGTCGAAGACTTCGGCGAGGCTCAGCACGCCCTCGAGTTCCTTGATGCGGCCCTCGATAAAGCTCTGTTTTTCGCGGGCGGAATGATATTCGGCATTTTCCGACAGATCGCCATGTTCGCGCGCCTCGGCAATCGCCCGGATGATCGCCGGACGTTCCTCGGATTTCAGATGTTTCAGTTCTAACTCAAGCGCCTCGTGGCCCCTGCGGGTCATCGGGATTTTTTCCATCGGGTCGAATTCCGTCGTTTGCATGATCCGTGGCGGGCCCAAGCCGCGAGGGCCGCCGTCGAGTTCAGCGCAAATTGCCCCGAAGCCCGGGGCATTTGCAATGCCGAACTGCGGCGCGCCGGGCTTTGGCGGGGGCTTTGGTGGAAATTTGCCGCAAAAGATATGGTTTCACGTCGTGTTTCAATTGACGTTGACGCGCGGGGCGCGATAACCACGTGCGAAACTTTATGACCAGAATGCCACGCCTCGGGAAAGGATCGACTACATGTCCGGGATAGAACGCGAAGCCATGGAATATGATGTCGTGATCGTTGGTGCGGGCCCTGCCGGGCTCTCCGCTGCGATCCGTCTCAAGCAACTCGATGCCGATCTCAATGTTGTCGTGCTCGAAAAAGGGTCGGAAGTGGGGGCGCATATCCTCTCTGGCGCGGTGCTTGATCCCTGTGGTCTCGACAAGCTCATCCCCGACTGGAAAGCCAAGGGCGCGCCGCTCAACGTGCCGGTGAAGGAAGACAATTTCTACATGCTGGGCGAAGCGGGCAAGGTTCGCATCCCCAATTTCCCGATGCCGCCGCTGATGAACAACCACGGCAATTACATCGTGTCGATGGGCAATGTCTGCCGCTGGATGGCCGAACAGGCCGAGGCGCTGGGCGTCGAGATCTTCCCGGGCATGGCCTGTTCCGAGCTGGTCTATGGCGACAATGGCGAAGTCAAAGGCGTCGTCGCCGGGGTGTTTGGCCTCGAGGCCGATGGCTCGATCGGGGACGGCACCGAGCCGGGGATGGAGCTGCATGGCAAATATGTCTTCCTGTCGGAAGGCGTGCGCGGCTCGCTCGCCAAGGAAGTGATCGAGAAATACGATCTCGCCGCGGGCCATGAGCCGCAGAAATTCGGTCTCGGCATGAAAGAGATCTGGGAGATCGACCCGGCCAAGCACAAGGAAGGCTCTGTCACCCATACGATGGGCTGGCCCCTGGGCAGCAATGCCGGCGGCGGGTCGTTCATCTATCACCTCGAGAACAATCAGGTTTACGTGGGCTTCGTGGTCCACCTGAACTACAAGAACCCGCATCTCTTCCCCTATATGGAGTTCCAGCGCTTCAAGCATCACCCGATGGTGGCCGAGCTTCTCGAAGGCGGCAAGCGGGTCGCTTATGGCGCGCGGGCGATCTCTGAGGGGGGCTATCAGTCGATGCCCAAGATGGTCGCGCCGGGCGTGGCGCTGCTGGGCTGTTCGGTGGGCATGGTCAACGTGCCGCGCATCAAGGGCAACCACAACGCGATGCTGTCGGGCATGGCCGCCGCCGAGGCCGCCCATGCCGCCATCGCCGAGGGCCGCGCCAGCGACGAGCTCAGCGCCTATGAGACCGAAGTGCGTCAGGGCGACATCGGGCAGGACCTCAAGAAGGTGCGCAACGTCAAGCCGATGTGGTCGAAATGGGGCCTCGTGCCGAGCCTTGCCCTGGGCGGTCTCGACATGTGGACCAACACGCTCGGCTTTTCGCTCTTTGGCACGCTCAAGCATGGCAAGACCGATGCCAAGGCCACCGAAGAGGCCAGCAAGCACAAGGTGATCGACTATCCCAAGCCCGATGGCAAGCTGAGCTTTGACCGGCTGACCAATGTCAGCTTCTCGATGACCAACCACGAGGAAAGCCAGCCCTGTCACCTCAAGCTCAAGGATCCGAGCATTCCGATCCAGGTCAACCTGCCGAAATATGCCGAACCGGCGCAGCGCTACTGCCCGGCGGGGGTCTATGAGGTGGTCGAAAAGGACGGGCAGCCGGAATTTGTCATCAACTTCCAGAACTGCGTGCACTGCAAGACCTGTGACATCAAGGACCCCGAGCAGAACATCAACTGGACCACGCCGCAGGGCGGCGACGGGCCGAACTACCCCAATATGTAACCGCCCGTCGGCCGCACGCGGCCCATGACGGAATGGTGAAGAATTGCCGGGCGGGGCGGTCATTTGGCCGCCCCGCATTGCGTTGTGCGTCCCGCCGCATTACGTTCTGCCCAAAGACCAAAGACCCGAGGCATCAGCACCGCATGAAGAGATTGCTTTCCACCCTCGCCGCCGCCGCCCTGCTCTCTGGGTCGCTGGGGCTGCCTGCCCTGTCGGACGAGGCCGCCGGCGCCTATCTCGCGGCGCGTCAGGCCCGGTATGAAAGCGATTATGCCGCCGCCGCCGAATATCTGACGCAGGCGCTGATCAAGGACCCGTCAAACCCCGAGCTTCTCGATTTCACCGCCGCGGCCTTTGTGTCGCTGGGCCGGATCGACAAGGCGATTCCCGTGGCCCACCGGGTCGAGAGCATCACCGCAGGCAGCCAGATCGCCAATATGACGCTGGTGGCCGAAATGGTGCGTGAGGGCGATTTCGACGGCGTGCTGCAACGGGTGGCCGACAGCAGCGCGATCAGCCCGCTGGCCGATGGTCTGCTCGCTGCCTGGGCCAATCTCGGCAAAGGTGACATGACCCGCGCGCTCGAACTCTTCGACGCGGTGATGCAGGAGCCGGGGCTCACCGATTTCGCCGCCTATCACAAGGCGCTGGCGCTGGCCTCGGTCGGGGATTTCGAAAGCGCCGCCGCGATCTATTCCGGCGAGGCCAATGGCCCGGTGCAGACGACGCGGCGCGGCACCATCGCCTGGGCCGAGGCGCTGAGCCAGCTGGAGCGCAATGACGACGCGGTCAAGGTGATCGACGACACGTTCGGCGCCGGGCTCGACCCCGAGCTGGCCGATCTTCGGGCCCGGCTCGAGGCCGGGGAACGCCTGCCCTTCAGCATCGTGCGCAGCCCGCAGGATGGCGTGGCCGAGGTGCTCTATTCGCTGGGCCGGGCGCTCTTGCAGGAAACGAGCCCGGAATATGTGCTGATCTACACCCGCTTTGCCGAGTTCATCAGCCCCGATCATATCGACGCCCAGATCATGAGCGCCGAGCTTCTGGAAGAGCTCGACCGCCATGAGCTCGCGACCGAGGCCTATCGCCGGGTGCCGGCGGATCATCCGTCCTTCCACGTGGCGGAAATGGGCCGGGCCGAAGCGCTGCGCCGCTCGGGCAAGGAAGATGCCGCTGTTGAGGTGCTCAAGCAGCTGAGCAAGAGCCATGGCGATCAGCCCGTGGTGCTCGCCGCGACCGCCGATCTGCTGCGACAGCTCGAACGGTTCGACGAGGCGGTGAGCTTTTACGACCGCTCCATCGCGCTCTATGAAGAGCAGGACAGCCCGCGCTGGTACAGCTATTACACCCGCGCCATCGCCCATGAGCGGCTCGGCAACTGGCCCAAGGCCGAGGCCGATTTCCGCCGCGCGCTCGAGCTCAACCCGGATCAGCCGGAAGTGTTGAACTATCTGGGCTATTCCCTTGTGGAAAAACAACAAAATCTCGACGAGGCGCTCGAGATGATCGAACGCGCGGTGGCGGCACGCCCCGAGAGCGGCTTTATCGTCGACAGTCTCGGCTGGGTGCTCTACCGGCTTGGTCGCTATGAAGAGGCGGTCGAGCATATGGAACGCGCGGCCTCGCTCATGGCGGTCGATCCGGTGGTCAATGACCATCTGGGCGATGTGCTCTGGGCGGTTGGGCGCAAGACCGAGGCGCGGTTTCAATGGAAACGCGCGCTGAGCTTTATCACCGAGGACACGCCCGAGCAGGACATCAGCGGCGACCGCATCCGGCGCAAGCTCGAGGTCGGGCTCGACGTGGTTCTCGATGAAGAAGGCGCACCACCGCTCAAGGTGGCCAAGGAAGATGGTTGAGGTTCTTGCCCCGGCCAAGGTGAACCTGACCCTGCATGTCACCGGCCGCCGCGCCGATGGCTATCATCTGCTCGACAGTCTGGTGATGTTTGCCGATATGGGCGACCGTATCCGCGTCCGCGAGGCCGAAGAGAGCACGCTCACCGTGACCGGGCCGATGGCGCGCGGCGTGCCGGTGGACGAACGCAATCTTGTGCTGCAGGCCGCCGCCCTCATGGGCGCGACCGGGGCGTTCACCCTCGACAAACACCTGCCCCATGCGGCGGGGCTTGGCGGCGGCTCGTCCGACGCGGCGGCAACTCTGCGGGCCTTGTCGATGCTCACCGGGCGGCCCCTGCCGGAGGCGCCCGAGACGCTCGGCGCCGATGTGCCGGTATGCCTGTCGGGCGTGTCGGCCCGGATGCGCGGCGTCGGCGAAGAGCTCAGCCCCCTGCCCGGCCTGCCGCGGCTGCATGCGCTTTTGGTCAATCCGAACCTGCCGGTGCTCACCGCCGAAGTGTTCAAGCGGCTCACCAAGACCGACAATCCGCCGATGCCCGAAGAGATCCCGCAAGGGCTCGACCGGGCCGGGATGGTCGCTTGGCTCGCGCGTCAGCGCAATGATCTCGAAGCCGCGGCCATCGCCGCCGAGCCGGTGATTGCACAAGTTTTTCAGACACTTGAGGTGACGCCCGGCTGTCAGCTCACCCGCATGTCGGGCTCGGGCGGCACATGTTTCGGCCTCTATATGGATGCGGAAACCGCCCAGGCTGCCCAAGGCCGCCTGCGCCAGAGCCAGCCCGGCTGGTGGTCGAAAGCGGTGGTGCTGGGGGGCTGAACGCCCCCTGCCCGTTTGCTCTTTGGCAGTCTGCCGTCTGCCCGCTTAGCCCTTCAACGCCGCCTCGAACTCGCGCCATTCGCCCTTGGACATGCCCGAGTTTTCCTGCGTGACCTCTTCGCCCTTGATCATCCGGCGCACACAGTCGAGCGCGCCGGACGACAGGGTCGCACCGCCCATGCGGTAATCCTCGAAGGCCTTATAGGCAAAGGGCACCCAGTCGGCGACGATCTTGCACAGCTCTTCGGCATAGACGCGGATTTCATATTGCGCATGGGCATCGGCCCGCAGCCGCAGGAAATGCAGCAGATTGTGCAGATCGACCTTCCAATACCATTGCGTATAGATATTGGCGGGCAGGTTCATCCGCGCCAATTCGCGGGCAAGCCCCTGCTGGCCGTCCTGGCCGATCATTTCCTCGTAATGGTCATAGGCGCGCATCGCGTCGTCGCGCAGATAGCGCAGCACGCGCTCGGCCTCCTCGCCCTCGAGCGCCTCGCCCCGGCCTTGATTGTTGACCACCGATTGCGCCGCGAGATGTTCCGGCGCGGGGATGTAGAATTCCCGATCGAGGATCGAATAGCGGGCGGAATATTCGTTCACATTGGCGGTGCGGTGGCGGATCCATTGCCGCGCCACGAAGACCGGCAGTTTCACATGCAGCTTCACTTCGCACATCTCGAACGGGGTCGAATGCCAATGGCGCATCAGATAGCGGATCAGCCCCTCGTCATTCTGGACGCTTTTGGTGCCCTTGCCATAGCTGACCCGCGCCGCCTGGGTGATGGCGGCATCGTCGCCCATATAGTCCACCACCCGCACGAACCCGTGGTCGAGCACCGGATAGGCGGTGTAGAGATGCCCCTCCATCCCATCCGAGACGACCCGGCGGGTGGGCCGTGTCTCCGCACGTTGCGCGTCGATTTCGGATTGCTGTTCGGGGCTCAGGGGCATGGGGCATCCTTTCTCTGGGGCATGAATCGCTATCTACTACATCTTGCGGTCGGATGGGATAGTTTTCGCCATATGACGGCAAAATCGCCCCTCGACAGGCGCGATGCGCCCGCTATCCTTTAAGAGAACATCAGGAATAGAAAAGAGGCTTTGCCGGTGAAATATCTGCACACGATGGTCCGCGTGAAGGATCTCGAGGCGTCGATGCGCTTTTACGAATTGCTCGGGCTGCGCGAGACCCGCCGCTATGACAGCGAAGAGGGCCGGTTTTCGCTGATCTTCATGGCGCCGCCGGGACAGGAGGACTGCCCGGTCGAGCTCACTTATAACTGGGATGGCGATGACGCGCTGCCCTCGGACAGCCGCCATTTCGGCCATCTCGCCTATGAGGTCGAAAACATCTATGCCACCTGCCAGCAGCTGCTCGACAATGGGGTGGTGATCAACCGGCCGCCGCGCGATGGGCGGATGGCCTTTGTGCGCAGCCCCGACAATATCTCGATCGAGCTGTTGCAGGCGGGCGATCCGCTGCCCGCCGAGGCGCCGTGGTCGGCGATGGAGAACACCGGACATTGGTGAGGGCGTGGCGCGTCATAGGGCGCGCCTTGTGGCGCGGGCTGGCCGGGCGGGTTCTGCCCTCTGCCCTCGCGCTGGCGCTCGCGGCCTTGCCGCGGGCAGCCCAGGCTGACTGCCGGCTGGCGCTGGCGCTCGGGCTCGATGTCTCGGCCTCGGTCGATGCCGATGAATATGAGCTGCAGCGTCTCGGCCTCGCCGCCGCGCTCGATGCGCCGGATGTGCGCCACGCGATCCTGTCGGGCGCGCCGGGCGATGTGGCGCTGGCGGTGTTCGAATGGAGCGGGTTTTTCCAGCAGACCCTGCATCTCGACTGGACCTGGTTGCGCAGCCATGCCGATATCGACCGGGCGCGCGCCGCGCTGGCGGGCATGGAACGCGGTCATGATGATTTCCCCACCGCCATCGGTCAGGCGCTCGGCTATGGCGGGGCGCTCTTGGCGCGCAGCCCCGATTGTGCGCGCCGGGTGCTCGATCTGTCGGGCGACGGGGTGCATAATCACGGCTATGGGCCGGGGGCGGCCTATCGCAATTTCCCGCTGCGCGAGGTGACGGTGAACGGGCTGGTGATCGGCCCCGATCCCGAGCTGGAGGCCTATTACCGGCGCAATGTTCTCTTTGGGCCGGCCGCCTTCTTGATCCAGACCAGCGATTTCGCCGGGTTCGAGGCGGCCATGACCCGCAAGCTCTATCGCGAGATCAACGACACGATGGTGGGCGGGCTCAGCAGACCCGAACCGCGCCAACTGGCGCTGGCCATGGCGCGGGACCACCGCGCCAACCCGCATCTTCAGTAGATATAGCGGATCTGATCCGACCAGTAGCGTTCGACCCGGCGCAGCGCGGCGGCGATCTGATCGATGCCATCGGCGCCGAGCACGCCCTTGCCGCGCAGCCCCTCGGCATGGCGCGCGAAAAGCCCCGCCACCACATCGCGGATTTCCTTGCCCTTGGGCGTCAGGCGCACCCGCACCGAACGGCGGTCAATCTCGCAGCGCTGATGGTGCATATAGCCCATATCGACGAGCTTCTTGAGGTTGTAGCTCACGTTGCTGCCTTGGTAATAGCCGCGCGTCTTAAGCTCTCCGGCGGTGACTTCATTGTCGCCGATGTTGAACAAGAGCAGCGCCTGAACGGCGTTGATCTCGATCACGCCGACGCGTTCGAACTCATCCTTGATGACATCCAGCAGCAGCCGGTGAAGCCGTTCGACCAATGACAACGCGTCCAGATAGGCGGACATGAAGCCCTGGTCCGAGGCGGGCGGGCTCAGGGGGGTGTGCAAACTCATATCAATCTCCATGCGATCCTGCTCGGGGGGCAAGACTGCGCGAGATTGCCGAATAATCGGTTAAACCCACCCAATAGCTTGTAAAATGCGAGCTATTTTATCACCGCAGCGGGTGCGGAAGGCTTTCTTGCAAAGAAAGCCCTCCGAAATCCTGTCAGGATTTCGCCGCCTCTGACGGGGCGGCGATCTGCGCGATCAGCCCGGCAAAGGGCTCTGGCGCGGGGGTCTGCCCCGTCACCCAAGCATAGAGATCCTGATCGTTTTCCTCGAGCAGCCGATCATAGAGATCGAGCCCCTCTTGCGGCATCGACGCCAGTTCCGCCTCGGCAAAGCGGGTCAGGAGAATGTCCATCTCCTTGATCCCGCGCCGCATCGACCGCATGGTCAGCCGCTTGAGCCGGATATCGCGCGGCTCGCTCATGCGTCGAGCACCGCCGAAATCTGGGTCTCGAGCCGCTCGATCCGCGCCGCGCTGCGGGTGAGCACCGCCTGCACCTGCCGCAGCTCGCGCAACAGATCATCGAGCGTCGCCTCGGAGGCCGCGCTTTCGCCCGGCGCTTCGGGCGCATCGCCATCGCCAGAAATCAGCCACAGGATCGAGACATTGAGCAGCCCCGCCAGCATCGACAGCCGGTTGGCGCGCGGCTCGGAGAGGTCGTTTTCCCATTTCTCGATGGTCTTTTCCTTGACGCCAAGACGCCGCGCCAATTGCGTCTGGGTCATCCCCGAGGCCTCGCGCGCCCCTGCCAGGCGATCCCCGAATGTGGTGGCATCGGGGTCATACCAGGTCTGTTCGCTATCCGTCTCGGTCATGAAATCCTCATCTTTCGTTCTGGCTTGATCAATCATAGGCGCAAACCTATGACAGCGGGAGCGATCTTTCAAACCGGAGTCGATCATGAGCATCCTGTCGGACACACTCGCCCGCGTAAAACCCTCGCCCACCGTGGCGGTCACCACCCTCGCGAACGAGCTCAAGGCCGCCGGCAAGGATGTCATCGGCCTCGGCGCGGGCGAGCCGGATTTCGACACGCCCGAGCATATCCGCGCGGCCGGCAAACGCGCCATCGACGAGGGCAAGACGCGCTACACCGCCCCCGACGGCATTGCCGAGTTGAAACAGGCGATCTGCGACAAGTTCAAACGCGATAACGGGCTCGACTATATGCCGAAACAGGTGTCGGTCGGCACTGGCGGCAAACAGATCCTCTACAATGCGCTGATGGCGACGCTGAACCCCGGCGACGAGGTGGTGATCCCCGCCCCCTATTGGGTGAGCTATCCCGATATGGTGCTGCTCGCCGGTGGCACGCCGGTGGTGGCCGAGGCCTCGCTCGAGAGCCGGTTCAAGCTGACCCCGGACCAGCTCGAGGCGGCGATCACCCCCAAGACCAAATGGTTCATCTTCAACTCGCCGTCGAACCCGACCGGCGCGGGCTATAGCCGTGACGAGCTCAAGGCGCTGACCGATGTGCTCTTGCGGCACCCGCATGTCTGGGTGATGACCGACGACATGTATGAGCATCTCGCCTATGACGGGTTCGAATTCTGCACCCCCGCCGAGGTGGAACCGGCGCTCTATGACCGGACGCTGACCTGCAATGGCGTGTCCAAGGCTTATTGCATGACCGGCTGGCGCATCGGTTATGCCGCCGGGCCCGAGCCGCTCATCTCCGCCATGCGCAAGATCCAGTCGCAGAGCACCTCCAACCCCTGCACCATCTCGCAATGGGCGGCGGTCGAGGCGCTCAACGGCTCGCATGAGTTCATCGCCGCCAATAACGAGGTGTTCAAACGCCGCCGCAACATGGTGGTCGAGCGGCTCAACGCCATCGAGGGCATCACCTGCCCGACGCCCGAGGGCGCGTTCTATGTCTACCCGTCCATCGCCGGGCTGATCGGCAAGGTGACGCAGGGCGGCACCAAGATCGCCGATGACGAAACCTTCGCCAAGGCGCTGTTGGAGGACAAGGGCGTCGCGGTGGTCTTTGGCGCGGCCTTCGGTCTCTCGCCGAATTTCCGGGTGAGCTATGCGACCTCTGACGCGGCGCTCGCCGAGGCCTGCGACCGGATCGAAGCCTTCTGCAAGGGGCTCAGCTGAGCCCCGATCGGGGAGACAGGGTCACGCGTTTTTGACGCGGGGTTAATTTGTTTTTCAGATGCAAACTGCTACAGTTACCGCACCGGCCCCGGCGCGGCTGGACAAACGATGACCCGTCAAGAGGCAACATCACATGAGCGGTGATCTCCCCGAGTATTACTTTCGCGTGCGCGAAAACGGTGCCTTTGTCTATCGCATCGACACCGCAAACCGGCAGCGCCGCATCGACATGGATCAGATCGCCGTGGTCAATATCCGCAACGGCCAGGTCAAGCCGCATGGCGACCGCGAGCTGTCGGATGCGGATATGGCGGCGATCTCCGACTGGATCGAAGAGCGCACAGAGGTGCTCGCCTGGCGCGAGATCGACGACATTCACCGCGCGGTGGATTACCTCAACCTGACGACCCATTGGGCGCAGTCCAAGGCCAATGACGAACAGCTCGAGGCGGTGACTGACGCGCTTTTGCTGGCGATGCATGATCTGCGCGCGGTTCTGGTGCGCAAGAAGGCCGATCGGCTCTTGGCGGAAACCGGCACCGCAGAGGATGACGACGAGGATTAACCCTCTCGCCGACCCCGGCCCTGGCCCTGGCCCCGCCCCTCAGGCGCTGACGCCGCGCCCGGAATAGAGGAAAAAGCGCAAGAGCAGGAAACAGGCCGCCAGCAAGAGGCCCAGCGCCAGCCCGAGCCAGACACCCAAGCCGCCAAAGTCAAAGACAAAGCCCAGCACATAGCTCGCGCTGATCCCCACACCCCAGTAGCAGATGACCGCCAGCACCAGCGGCACCACCGTGTCCTGCACCCCGCGCAAGAGGCCGAGCGCCATGATCTGCGCGCCGTCCACCACCTGAAACAGCGCCGCCCCGAACATGAGCACCACCCCCGCCGCCAGCACCGCGCCGCGGTCCGGCACATCCGAGCCGAGAAAGAGCCCGACGAGCTGTTGCGGCAGGCTCAGAAACAGCGCCACCGCGCCCAGCGCCGCCACCCCGGAGAGCACGAGCGCCACAAGCCCGCCGCGCCGCAGCCCCGGCCCGTCCCGCCGGCCAAGCGCCTGCCCCGCCCGGATCGTCGCCGCATTGCTGAGGCCCACATGCACCATGAAGGTCACCGCCGATATCTGCAGCACGATGCCATGCGCCGCGAGCTGCACGGTCCCGAGCCAGCCCATCATCACCGTGGCGGCGGCAAAGAGCCCCGATTCCATCAGATTGGTGAGGCCGATCGGCGCGCCGATCCGCGCCACATCGCGCAGCGCCCCCCAATCGGGCCGCCAGAACCGGCCAAAGAGATCATGCCCCGCCTGCATCCCCGCCGCATAGAGCATGAGCGCCAGCGCCGAGGCCGCCGCCACCATCACCGAGGCCACCGCCGCGCCGCGCACCCCCAGCTCGGGAAAGCCGAGATTGCCAAAGATCAGCAGCCAGTTGATCGCGATATTGAGCGCCACCGCCGCCAGCGTCACCCAGAGCACGATCTGCGTCCGTTCCAGCGCCGAGAGATAGCTCTTGATCACCATCACCAAAAGCGCCGGGATCAGCCCCCAGCCCGCGAGGCGCAGATAGGCCCCGGCGACGCTGGCGACCGCATCGGTCTGCCCGATGGCGCGCAGGATGCTCTCTGACATGTAGAGCACGGGAATCAACACCGCCGCATAAGCCATTGAAATCCAAAGGCCCATCCGCGTCACCCGGCGCACTTGCAGGGGCTCGTGGCTGGCATGGGCGCGGGCCACCATCGGCATCACCGCCAGCGCAAAGCCCGAGCCCACGATAAAGATCACAAAGAACATCGTGCTGCCGAGCGCCTGCCCCGCCAGCGCCTCGACGCTATAGCGGCCAAGCATCACGGAATCGGTGAGGTGAATGGCGATCTGCGCCAGATGGCTGCCCACCAGAGGCAGCCCCAGCCGCAGCACCTGTGCCGCGTGGTCGCGGTCGCTCAGCGTCTCGATCTGGCTCATGTCCTGCTCCGTCCGGCCCAAATGGGGCGCGCGCCCGCGCGTCTGTGCCCGGCCCTCAATCTCGGGCGCGGGGTGTTACAAAATGAAAGACCCGCCAATGGCGGGCCATCGGACGGGGGGAAATGATCTGGCTGGCGCTGATAGTCTGCAGATGAGAGCTGCGCGTTCCCAAGGATCTCCTTGGGGCGGCGCAGGTGATCTGCCAGGCGGCCCGGATACGAGGCGCAGTTAAGGCCAGACATATTTCAAAGTAAAGACCCGGCCGCACAAATTTTGGGCGGCACGGGTCTCGCGGTCACAGCCGGGTCTCAAGACCGGTCTCAGCTCGGGCCTCAGCCCGCCAGCACCGCCTCGCAAGCTTCGGCCAGATCGAGCAGCGCGGTATCGCGGCCATGGCCTGCGATCATCATCACGCCGATCCAATCGCCCGCATGGGCATAGGGCAGCGAGATCGCACAGCCGTCCATCACATTGGCGATGGTCGGGTTGCGCAGCGCCTGCAGATTGACGCGGCCATAGGTTTCGTCATCTTCCATCGCGGCGAAGCTCGGCGGCAGGATCGGCACCGTCGGCATCAAAAGAACCCGACCGGCGAGCTCGGCCTCAAAGGCCTCGATCAGCGCCGCCCGCTGGTTGAGCGTCTGCCGATAGCCCACCGCGCTCGTCTCTTCGGCGCGCGCCATTCGGCTCGCCACGCGCGGATCGAACAGATCGCGCTGGCTCTGATAGGCGTCGTCATATTCGCCCCGGCATTCCACCGCCGAAAACTGCCAGACCGCCAGCGATTTCATCGCCTCAAGCGATGTGAGGCTGGCGCGGCTGACCTTATGCCCCGCCGCCTCGATCCGTGCCACGGCGGCAGCAAATCCTGTCGCCACCGCAGGTTCCAGATCCTCCATGCCGAAATTCTCGGGGATGACAAATTCACGGACGAGCGCATTGGGCGTGCATTTCGTCGGCTGTTTCAGCGCCTCATAGCCCAGCCGCACATGGGCCACGCTCCGCGCCATCGGCCCGACACTGTCGAGACTGCGCGACAGGGCGAGACAGCCGCGCCGCGACACGCTCGCTTGCGTCGGTTTGAACCCGACGATGCCGTTGAACGCCGCCGGAATGCGCAGCGAGCCGCCGGTATCGGTGCCAATGGCAATGTCGCACAGCCCCTGCGCCACGCTCACCGCGCCGCCCGAGCTCGACCCGCCTGGAATTGCCCCGGGATAGCGCGCGTTTTCCGGCGTGCCGTAATGCGGGTTGAGGCCGAGCCCGGAATAGGCGAGCTCGGTCATATTGGTATGGCCCATGATCACCGCCCCCGCCCGGCGCAGCCGCGCCACCGCCTCGGCATCCTCTTCGGCAGGCGCGTTTTCGGCCATGAACCGGGTGCCGGCGCGGGTCACATGGCCCGCCACATCAAAGAGATCCTTGATCGACACCAGCGCGCCGGCCAGCGGACCGGCCAGCGTACCGGCCTGCGGCCCGGAGGCCTGCGCCGCCGCGTGCGCCGCGTCGCGGGCATCTTCGGCAAAGGTCTGGGTAAAGACATGGCGGGTGTCCGGCCCGCCCGTCTCCACCCGCGCCAGCGCGGCATCAAGACGGGACAGCGCCGTGGCGGGCGACCAGGGGTTTTCTTGGCTCATAGTGTCTTCTCGCTGAGATAATTGGAGGCGCTGGCCACCGCGATATCGGCGGCACGGGCGCAAAGCTCGCTCCGGGGGTCCCCCAGAAACGAGGCGGTAAAATGCAGATCGTCAAGCTTCCAGCCGGGATCAAAGGGAACGATCCGCCCCTGCCGCACAAGCTGTTCGGCAAATTGATGCGGGAAGAGCCCGACCCCGATGCCCGAGGCCACCATCTCAAGCCCGGCATGGATCGAACTGGTGGGGAACATCTGGGTGGAATGGCCATAGCGGTCGATGAGCTGACGGCGCAGGTCGCGATAGGGGCGCGAATTGCGGTTATAGCTCACCACCGGCGTGCTGCGCAGGTCCGGCTCGGGCCGGTTGGCGGGCCGGAACCAGGTGAGCGCCACGGGCGGCAGATCGACATTGTCCACCGTGTGATCGGAAATCGGCCCCATCATCAACGCCAGATCGAGAGACCGCTCCATCAGTTGCTGGCGCAGGTTGACCGAGACATCGACGACGATCTCGACCCGGATGCGCGGATAGGCCTCATAGAGCGCCGACAGGAACTTGGGCAGCCAGAGCTGCACGATGGTCTCTGCCACCCCGATGCGCAGCAGGCTGTCCTCGGCCTCGGGCGGCACCACATCGGCCTTGATCCCTTCGACGAGGTCGACGATCTTTTCCACGTAATCGCGCAGCAACACGCCCTTCTTGGTCAGGGTCACGCCGCGCTGCGCCCGTTCAAAGAGCTGCAGCCCCAGCGATTGTTCGAGCGCCGCAATCCGCCCCGACACCGCCGGTTGCGAAATGTTCATCTCCTGCGCCGCCCGGCGCACCCCGCCAAGCCGCGACACCCATAGAAAGGTGATCAACTGGTCGAGCGTCATGGCGCGGTGCTCCTCTTTTGGGGTCAGGCGACGATTGGCAGCACCCGCACCGCATAGTCAAGGCGGATCGCCTCGCCGGTCTTCGGATCGCTGAGCGACATGCGATAGCGCGCCGCCGGACGCACCCCGCCGCGCGCCCCGAGCGTGCCACAGAGCATCGCCGCATTGCCGCCAAGCCCCGAGCCGCTCAAGAGCTCCGCCAATGGCCGGATCGCGGCCAGCGTGCCCTCCTGATAGGTGACCCATTCGCCACCCTCTTCGATCTCGCAGAGCAGCTGCAACTCATCGAGCCGGTCCTTCACCGCGTCAAACGCCCAGACCTCGCGCGCCATCGGCTTGGCACAGGCCTGTTTCGAGGCGGCCACGGAATAAACCTCGAGATCGCGGTCGGTATGGTCCGACGCCAGCCCGAGCCAGAGCGTGCCGTCTTGCTGGATGAGCAGCGGCTCGACCTCGCCGGAACTGCCCGCGCCCTGCACTTCGATCAGATCCGACTGCGTCAAGAGCCCGTTCGACACCCGGTAATAGAGCGGCACCTGCGACGGCGGCGCCACGCCGAGCGCGGCCAGCTCGTCAATGTGATGCTGCACCGCCGCCGCATCGCGCCCGGTCCAGCCCGCGACATAAAGGTGATCGACCGTCAGCGTGACGGGCTGGCCTGCATGGGTAACTTTCATTCGTTCGGTCCTAATCTGGTCTCAAAGAGTGTTGGGAAGAAACAGCGCAATCGCCGGAAAGAGGATCAGCAGCCCCACCATCACCAGCATCGCCAGCGCATAGGGGATGACGCCCAGCATCACATCGGTGAGCGGTCCCTTCTCGCGCGAGCCTTGCACCACATAGAGGTTGAGCCCCACCGGCGGCGTGATCAGCGCCATTTCGACGAGGATGATCATCAGAATGCCGAACCAGAGCTTGTCATAGCCAAGCTGCTCGACGATCGGCACCACGATCGGGATCGTCGCCACCATGAGCGACAGCGTCTCGATGAAGAAGCCGAGCACGATATAGATCACCACGATCACCAAGAGCGTGGCGAGCGCGCCCATCCCGAGATTGCCGAGGAAATCCTGCAAGGCCCGGCTCACCCCGGCGGCGGTCAGCACAAAGTTGAGCACATAGGCGCCGATCACCACCAGCATGATCATCGCGGTGGTGCGCACTGTGCCCAAGAGGCTCTCGCGCACCATCTCCCAGGTGATCCGCGTCTGGGTCGCGGCAATGGCAAAGGCCATGGCGACGCCGATGGCGGCGGCTTCGGTGGGCGTGGCCCAGCCGGCATAGATCACGCCGACGATGGTGCCAAACAGACCCAGGAGCGGCACGAGATCGACGAGCACCGCCATCCGCTTGCCCCAGGTGGCCGAGATGCCCGGCCCGCCGAGCGACGGTTTGATGACGCAGAAAATCACCGTCACCACCATGAACAAAAGCGCCAGCATCAGCCCCGGCACCAGCCCCGCCAGAAACAGCTTGGGGATCGAGGTCTCGGTCAGAAACCCATAGACGATGAGGTTGATCGAAGGCGGGATCATGATGCCAAGCGTGCCGCCCGCCGCAATCGCGCCCGAGAAAAGCTTGGGATCATAGCCGAGCTTGTCGGCCTGCGGCGTCGCCACCGAGGCCACCGTCGCGGCGGTCGCCACCGACGATCCCGAGGTCGCCGAAAACAGCGTCGCGGTGGCGATATTGGCATGGATCAGCCCACCGGGAAGCCAGGACACCCAGGCCTCGAGCGCCGCATAGGTGCGCCGCGCCACGCCGCTGCGGACAAGGATCTCGCCCAGAAGCACAAAGAAGGGAATGGCGATGAGCGTCGCGCTGTTGGACGACGACCAGACCACCTGCCCGAGCCCCCGCATCAGGGGAAAGGGGCTGAAAAACGCATCAATGCCAAAGGCGAGCAGAAAGAGAACGATGCCGACCGGGATCGACATGGCCAGCAGGGCAAACAGCCCCCCGGATGTAAACAGGATCATATCTCACCTCGCGTTCCGGCGAATTCATCAATTTCCGCATGTTTGCCGCCTGCCAGAAACACACAGACCACCACGGCCAGCACCACGCCCGAGAGCGCGAACCAGAGCCAGCCCGCCATCCAGAGCGACTGTGGAATCCACAGCGGCGTCTCCAGCGTGGTGTTGGCGGTCGAGCCGTTCTTGATCGACTTGGCCAGCACTGGCCAACCGCGATAGCCGATGGTCACCGCCACCGCCGCCAGCGACAGGATCGACACCGCGTCGAACCAGGCCCGCACCGGGGCCGAGCCCCGGGCGCGAACCAGGTCGATCCGCACATGCGTGAGGTTGGTCAGGGCATAGCTCATGCCCCAACTGGTCGCGATGGCCATGGCATAGCCCGACAATTCGTCGGTCCCGCCAAGCGACAGGCCAAGAGGCCTGGCGACGACATCAAACAGGGTGACCGAAACGCTCAGCAACAGCAGCAGACCCGCCGCCAGCGCCAGCCGTTCATTCACCCGCCCGAGCAGGATGAGAAGCTGTGTCATCGCCAGACCCGCCGCTTAGTTGAGCGGGATTTCGACGCCGGCGGTCTTGCCCACGGTGTCGTTCCAGCGTTGACCCCAATCGCCACCGGCGCGCTCGGCCCAGTCGGGCAGCACTTCAGTCACGAGGATGTTGCGCGCGGTCTCGGCATCGGCCGCGGAGGCCTCGACGAGGATCATGTCGCGCGCCTCGGTCGGGCAGTCGCCCTGCCCGGTGAGGCAGGCCACATCGGTGGCAAGCGCATCTTGCGCGCTGGCCCATGCGGGGGCTTCGAGCTCTTCACTCACGGCCTTTTGCACCAGCGCCTTGTCCTCATCGCTGAGCGAATTCCAGCGGTCCATGTTCATCGCGGTGACCACCGGGTCCCAGCCGCCAAGCGGGATGGGCATCAGATGGGTCGACACTTCCCACCAGCCGGCGCTATAGCCCGAACCCGCGCCGGTCACGGCACAATCGACCACGCCTTTTTGCAGCGCGCCCGGCACTTCGCCAAAGCCCACGCTCACCGCTTCGGCGCCCAGCGCCTCGAGAAGCTTGCCGGTCATCCGGCCCGAGGCGCGGATTTTCTTGCCCTTCAGGTCCTCGAGCGAGCCGATCTCGGCGTTGCAGAACACCACCTGCGGCGGATAGGGCGCGACGCCCAGAACCTTGGCGTTGAACACATCGGCATAGATGTCGTCGATCATCGGGCGCGCCGCCTCGACCATCGCCTGCGCCGCTTTGGCATCGGCGGCGATCAGCGGCACATCGAGCCCTTCGAGCGCCGGGGTGTCGGCCACCGCGTAATCGGCCACGGTCATGCCAACGTCGAACACGCCTTCGCCGAGCATCCGGTAGACGTCGCCGCCCTTGATGCCCATCTGGTCATGGGTGGTCAGGTTGGCGCTCATCCGGCCATCGCTCATCGCGGGCAGTTTCTCGGTCCAGAAGGGCTGTTCATATTGCTTGTGCAGCGGCAGGCCGCTCCAGCTGCCGACCACCGAAAATTCTTCGGCCATGGCGGTGCCGCCGGTGACGGCGAGGGTTGCGGCCATCAGGCCCAGTGTCTTTTTCATCTCGTTTCTCCTTGTTGAACCCGTGGTAAAGCGTCGTGTTGAACCGTCTTCGCACTCGCACGCATGGTCACTGTGCCGCCCGGCCCCAGCCCGGCGGCGCTATCTCATCGGCATCGGTGATCAGCATCGCACCGGGCGCATGGGTGATGGCGATCTCCGGCGCGGCCTGGGTCACCGCCATTTGCGAGGTGACGCCACAGCCCCAGAACACCGGCACTTCGCCGGGCTTGAGACTGACCGCATCGCCCCAATCGGGCCGCATCACGTCCTGGATGCCGATGGTGGCCGGATCGCCCGCATGAATGGGCGCGCCATGGGCATGGGGGAACTGACGGCAGATCTCGGCCACCCGGTCGACCTGATCCTCGCGCACCGGCCGCATGCTGACCACGGCCGGGCCGGAAAACACCCCCGACGGCACGGTCGCGATATCGGTGCGATACATCGGCACGGTCACATCTTCCTCGATATGGCGCATGCCGATCCCCTCGCGCATCAGCGCATGTTCAAAGGTGAAGGAACAGCCGATGGCAAAGGCCTGAAAATCGTCGCGCCAGAGCGCCGAAATATCTTGGCGCCGCTCGACCGTCTGACCGGGGCGATAGACGAAGAACAGCGGCAGATCATGGCGCAGGTCGATCTCGGCGCCCAAGGTAGGCAGATGCGGCTGCCCCGGCTCCGACACGCCCAGGAGCGGGCAGAACACCGGGTTTTCTTCGCAAAACGTCTGAAACTCCGCGCCATAAGAGGCGGGGAGGATCACCATATTGCACTGCAGCCGCCCGTCACACAGCCCCGCCGTCGGCCCCGCATAGCGGTTCTCGCGCATCGCGCGGCGCACCTCTGTCAGAGACAGTGGCGCGAGATCGGCATGGCGCAGCTTGGGCAGAGTGATCGGCGATTCCATTCGGGCCTCCTGATAGGTCCCGAAGCATGCCGAATTTCTGGTATAAGATAAAACTGTATTTTTCGATCAATTATGATCGCAATATCCGATCACTTGCCAAACAGCAAACCCCACCGCGTCCGCACCGCTATCCCGCGGCGCAGGCCCAATAGGCAAAAAATCCCGCTATGTAACAGGTTACAGCGCGACGCTCATCCGCCGCGCGGAGGGCTAGCCCGCCTCGGCCACCGCCAGATCGGCCAGCGCCATCACCGCCTCGCGCGTCGCCGCCACGGCAATGAATCGCCCGTTGTGACAGAATTTCGCGCCCGCGACCCCGCTCGCCTCTTCCAGCGCCGCATCGGTGAGCCCGGCCCAGGCCTCGGGCAGATCGGCCCGGTTCTCGAAACTGCCGCCCGATTTGCGAATGGTGGTGAGCGCCCAATCCTCGCCGCGCGGATGCACCACGAACATGAGATGATCCGCCCCCGCCTTCTCGACCGCCGAGCGAAACGGCATCCCCATCGGCAGCTCGAGCACCCGCGACGCCCCCGCCGCGACAATCGCCTCGCTGACCATCGCCTCGGCCCGGCGCTTGGCCGCGCGCGCCCGCACGCCCGCCTCGACAAAGGCCCGCGCCACCGGCAGCGCTTCGGCAAAGGCCCGGTCATCCGCCGCCTCGCCCCGGTCGTCAAACACCGGCTTCAGCGTCTCCAAGAGCTCAGGCAGGGTCATCCCCGCCAGCGCCCCGGCCTCCGAGGGATCAATCGCGCCATTGTCCAAAAGATCGACCGGCAGCACAAAGCCGCGATCAAAGGCGGCATGGACCTCTTCGATATCCGCCTCCGGCACCGCCAGCGCCCGCAGATAATCGCGCCCGTAATGATGCCAGATCAGCCCGAAAGAGCTATAGGGTTGGCCATCCTCGCGCAGCGGGTTGGGCCGCTGATGATGATCGAAGAGCCGCGCCGCGGCGTCATAGCCCCGACCCACGTCATAGATGATCCGCCCCGCCCCCGGCGTGATCCACTCGGCCTCGCGCGACCGAACGATCGTGGCCTCGGGATAGAGCCGGCTGAGCACCACCGAGGACAAGAGCTCATCGGCATGAAACCCGCCGGAATGGGTGACGAGATGGGTGATCTGCATGGCGCAGGCCTTTCGAGACAGGGGACCGCAGGGTGTGGCATCGGTCCCGCCAATGCCTGCGGCTCTGAGAGGGAAATCTTGAAAAGATTTCCATTCGCAGTCTTTTCAAGACTGCGGTGGGCCGGTTACCGGGGCTTAATGGGTCCAGACACCACGCCGGTTGGTGGCGAAATTTTCCCCATAGCCGCCGGGGCGGATGTTGGGCTTGCGCGTCTTGGGCTCTTGCACCACGGCGTCGATCCCATGCTCCTGGGCATAGTCGAGCGCGGCCTCCTTGGTGGGGAAATTGATCCGCACCTGGGCCTGCGTGTCCGCCGAAGAGGTCCAGCCCATGAGCGGGTCCACCGCCCGCGCCTGATCCGCCACATATTCCAGAACCCAATGTTTGGTCTTGGCCGTGCCCGACGACATCGCAGTGCGGGCCGGGCGGAAAATACGTGCAGACATGGCATACTCCTTGATCCAGTCCGGTTATTTCAAATTCCCCGGCCACGGGCAAGATGCGAAATCCCGCGCCGCCCCGGCTCTGACCCCCGGCGCAGTTCTTTTCCAACACGGCTTATGGCAAAGTAAAGGAAATGCCCTTAGCCTGCCCTGAAACCTGCCCAGAGGCCTGCCCCTAGCCTGCCCTGGCACATGCCGCCCCATCCAAGGAGAACGCGATGGCGATCAAGATCGAGATGCTGCGCTGTTTCCGGGCGGTTGCCGATCACGGCAGCCTTGCGGACGCGGCCGATATGCTGGGGCGCACGCCCTCGGCGGTCTCGATGATGCTGCGTCAGTTCGAGGATCACATCGGCGCGCCGCTGTTCGAATCCGCCCGCAAATCGCGGCTCACCCCTCTGGGCGAGCTGATCCGCGCCGAGGCCGAGCGCGAGCTTGATCATTTTGAACGCACCGTGCGCAGCATCGAGAGCCTGTCTCGCGCCGAACATGGCAATGTGCGTCTCTCGGCCACGCCTTCGGTGGCGCAGGTGATCCTGCCGCCGCTGCTCAAATCCTTCATGCAGGAGTTTCCCGGCGTCCGGGTCGAGATCAGCGATACCGATAGCGCCACGATTCAGCGCGACCTTGCCGCCGGGCGCGCCGACATTGCGCTCGCCTCCATCGGCCCGATGCAGGGGTTTGACCGCGAATTGGTGCTGACCGATGCCTTTGGAGTGGTCTGCCCCGTCGATCACCCGCTGGCGCAGAACTGGTCGCGGCTCGACTGGGCCGATCTCGCCGATCACCGCTTTATCGCCAATGGGCTCTGCCAGCATATCCCCGACCCGGGGTTTCAGCCGATCCTCGACGGCTCGACCCTCTTTGTGCGCAACACCGCTTCGATCCTGAGCATGGTGCGCGCCGGGGCGGGCATCTCGATCCTGCCGGAACTGTCGATCCTGCCGGAATTTCTCGATCTCGAATTTCTGCCGCTGCAACAATGCGAGACCCGGCGCGAGGTCTGGATGCTCACCCCGCCGCAGATGATGCAGACCCCGGCCACACGGGCGCTGGTCGCCGCCCTGCGCGCCGCCGATCTCGACCGCGCGACGCTCAAACCCGTGCGCCCGCGCAGCATGTCACCGCGCCCCGGCGGTGGCCCAACTATGGCCTGAGGCTAAAATTCAAATTAACTGAATATTTTTCAAGTTTTTTGCATTTGCCTTAACGGGTCTTTCCGGTCTTGATGTGGGCAACCGCCCTCTTGGGGCGTCTTTCCTTTCATATCGCGGGTGATGTCATGACCGAGCTTCAGAAAAACTATATTGCGGGCCAATGGGTCGCGGGCCAGGACGCGGTCGAGAATCGCAACCCCTCTGACCTGTCGGACCTCGTCGGCACCTATGCGCAGGCCAGCGCCGATCAGCTCGACGCAGCTCTCGACGCCGCCGCCAAGGCGCAGGCGGAATGGGCCGGCTACGGGCTCGAGCGCAAACAGGCGGTGCTCATGGCCATCGGCACCGAGATGATGCAACGCGCCGAAGAGCTCGGCACGCTCTTGAGCCGCGAAGAGGGCAAGCCGCTCGCCGAAGGCCGTGGCGAGGTCTATCGCGCCGGGCAGTTCTTTACCTATTACGCCCATGAAATCCTGCGCCAGATCGGCGAGAACGCCGACAGCGTCCGCCCCGGGGTCGAGGTCGATGTGCGCCGCGAACCGGTCGGCACCGTCGCGGTGATCAGCCCGTGGAACTTCCCCACCGCCACCGCCAGCTGGAAAATCGCCCCGGCGCTCGCCTATGGCAATGCGGTGATCTGGAAACCCGCCAATATCACCCCGGCCTCCGCCGTGGCGCTCACCGAAATCATCGCCCGTCAGGACATCCCCGCCGGTCTCTTCAACCTGGTGATGGGCGCGGGCCGCGATGTCGGCCAGCGCCTGGTGGAAAGCCCCCGCGTCGACGCCATCTCCTTCACCGGCTCGGTGCCGGTGGGCCGGGGCATCGCCTCGGCGGCGGTGGGCAATTTCACCCGCGTACAGATGGAAATGGGTTCGAAAAACGCGCTTGCCGTGATGGATGACGCCAATCTCGATCTGGCGGTGAGCCTGGCGCTCGGCGGCGCTTTTGGCGGCACCGGCCAGAAATGCACCGCCTCGTCGCGGCTCGTTGTCCATGCGGGCATCCATGACGCCTTTGTCGAGAAACTCATCGCCGGGGCCGAGGCGATGAAGGTGGGCCATGCGCTCGCCGAGGGCACGCAGATGGGCCCGGTGGTGAGCCAGCAGCAGCTCGACGAAAACCTCGCCTATGTCGAGCTTGGCCGCTCTGAAGGGGCCGAGCTGGCCTGCGGCGGTCTGCGGCTCGAGCGCGAGACCGAGGGCTATTACATGTCGCCCGGCGTCTTCCTCAACACCCGCAACGACATGCGCATCAACCGCGAGGAAATGTTCGCGCCGCTGACCAGCGTGATCCGCGTCGACAGCTATGACGAGGCGCTGGCCACCGTCAACGACACCAATTTCGGCCTCACCGCCGGGATCGTCACCCAAAGCCTCGCCCGCGCCACCCATTTCCGCCGCAACGTCCGCACCGGCGTGGTGACCGTCAACCTGCCCACCGCTGGCACCGATTACCACGTCCCCTTCGGCGGGCGCGGCGACAGCTCCTTTGGCCCGCGCGAACAGGGCGTGCATGCCCGCGACTTCTACACCGTGGTCAAAACCGCCTATATCGCCGCTGGAGAGCCCGCATGACCTATCGCATCGACTGCGTGCAATATGCCAATTGGTCCGAGAAAATCTTTCGCCAGATGCGCGAAGGCGGCGTCGATGCGGTCAACGCCACGATCTGCTATCACGAGAATTTCCGCGAAACCGTGCAGAACATGGCGCAGTGGAACCGCTGGTTCGAAACCTATCCCGATCTGATCTTCAAGGGCCGCTGGGCCAGCGATGTGAAACTGGCGCGCGACACCGGCCGCACCGCCATCTTCCTGAGCTTCCAGAACGCCTCGCCCATCGAGGATGACATCGGCCTCGTCGAGATCCTGCACGAGCTCGGCGGTCGTTTCATGCAGCTGAGCTACAACAACCAGTCGCTGCTCGCCACCGGCTGCTACGAGGCCGAGGACCCCGGCCTCACCCGCATGGGCAAACAGGTCATCCGCGAAATGAACCGCGTGGGCCTCGTCGTCGACATGAGCCACTCGGCCGACCGCTCGACCATCGAGGCGGCGGATCACTCGGAACGTCCGATCACCATCACCCATGCCAACCTGCACAGCTGGCAACCGGCCCTGCGCAACAAGCGCGACGATGTGGTGCGCGCGGTGACGCAAAACGGCGGCATGATGGGCTTTTCCATGTACCCCCATCACCTCAAGGGCAAAACCGACTGCACGCTCGAGGAGTTCTGCGCCATGATCGCCACCGCCGCCGACCGCTTCGGCGTCGAACATTTCGGCATCGGCTCGGATCTGTGCCAAGATCACCCCGACAGCGTCGTCGAATGGATGCGTGTCGGCCGCTGGTCCAAGGAGATCGACTATGGCGAAGGCTCCGCCGCCGCCCCCGGCTTCCCGGATCAGCCGCATTGGTTCCGCGACAACCGCGACTTTGGCAAGATCGAGGACGGGCTGCGCCAGATCGGCTTTGCCCCCGACGAGGTGGCCGGGCTGATGGGCGGCAATTGGTATCGTTTCTTTGACACCAACTTCACCCCCGCCAAGGCAGCGTAACGGGACATAGGGACAGGATCGCCAGATGACGGGCCAGACCATGACAGCGACAGCCGAGGCCACCCAGGTGCCCAAGCGCGCCCCGCGCGATGTCATGCGTCTCGCCCGGCTCGGGTCCTTCCATCAATCGCGCCTGTCCTTCATGCGCACGCTGCTGCGCCGGCTCCGGGCGGAAAACTGGCGGTTCGAGACCCGGGCCTTCGAGATCGACGCCCGTGGCACCGGCCATGCCATCTATACCGCCCATGGCCCGACCCATTCCTATTCCCTTGTGGCCTTCGCCCATGACCTGCCCGCGCATCTGCGCTCGGACCGGGTGATCGCCACCGCCTGGGACGCGACCTTTACCCTCTTCGACGGCATCCCCACCGAGGCCGACATCATCCGCCTCGCCCGCAATGTCCCGAAACAAGAGGCGGGCCGCATCTCGGATCGCGAATTGTCGCTGAGCCGGGCCAACCGTTCCGTGCGGCTGTGGGACTATGTGGTCGATTGCCTCGCCCAGGGCACGCAGCCCGATCCCGCCCGCATCCATGAGGTGGGCTATCTGATGCGCACCACCGCGGTCTATGGCTCGGGCAAATTCGGCGCCGCCGACCGCGAACAGAGCGCCGCACGTGACGAATGCCGCGGCCCGTTTCAGGTCGAGATGCTCTCGGTCTATCTGACCCGCGCCTTCATCATGGATCTGGTCGAACATATGGCGCGGACCCGGGCGCCCGACACCGCCGTGCCGCTGGCCCCGGCCCTGCGCCGCAGCTTTGGCATCGGCAATTCCACCGGGCTTGGCATGGCGCCCTTTCTCATCCATCACCCGGTGCTCATCCATCAATGGATCAACGCCCGCGAAACCGCGCTGGCGCGCATCCGCTCGCTGCCCGCCGCCGCCCCGGCCGAGGCCGCGGCCTTTCGCGACTATGCCTATCGCGCCCGCCGCCATGCGCAGGACTGGACGTCAGAGCATCCCGTGCAACTGGCGAAACTGGCCGAGCTGCGCGCCGATCTCGACCGGCTCTGCGACTGGCTGCCCGAGGCCGACCTGATCCACGACCGCCCCTGGGACCGGGTGTTTCGCTGGGCCGAAGAGAGCTGTTCGCTCGAAGGTCAGGAACAGATCGCCTCGCTGCTGCTCGAACCCTACGGGCTCTTGGTGGACGAACTGACCTCCACCATGTCCTGCGAGGAACAGGACTGCATGCGTATTCAGGGCGCGATGCCGCTCGCCCAGCTGCGCGCGCTGACCGAGGACATCTACGACTGGGCGCTCGCCATCGACTGGCGGGCGCAAGACCCCCGCGCCCGCGTCTGGTATGTCTCCGAAGCCAAGCTCGAGCCCCGGCTCGGCCAGCGTTTCGAAGAGGATCTCGACGAGTACGAACAGCCGCTCTGCCCGGGGCGCGACGCGGCGCGGCTCCATGCCGATCTCTTGCGCAGCGATGCCGCCACCGTGGCCGAATTCCTGCTCACCCATCCGCAGCACCGCCATATCATCCGCCGGGTGCAGATCACCGGCGATCACCCCTATGCCGAAATCCGCGACAACACGATCGACGCCGGAATGATGCCCATCGACATGCTGCGCGCCAAGCTGAGCTTTTTCGGCGCCTGCCATTTCGATCCGCGCTCCGACCGCTGGCTGCGCATCACCATGTTCCAACACGCCCCCTTCCCCGAAGAGCTCTCCGAGGGCAATGCCGACGATTGGACCTATCCGATGCTCGACGGCAGCACCGTCGACGGGGCCACCGACGCAGAGGATATGGCATGAGCTGGTCGCTGGGCGAAATCGAAGGGCTGGCCAAGAAGGCCACGCGCGGCGCGGGCTATAGCTGGGGCCTCGCCGAAGAGGCAGGCCGCGCCACCCGCTGGCTCTGCGCCATGGGGCTCGACGGGGCGGCGGCGCTGGCGCAGGTGCTCGCCGCCTGCGACCGGGCCGAGCCGTCGATGATCCGCCCCGCCCGGCTCGCCGCGCCCTGGGCCGCCCCCGGCGGGCGGCTCTGCCCGATCAGCGCCGGCGCGACGCTCTGCGATCTGGCCGAGACGCTGGCAGCGGGCGAGGTCATCACGCTTGAGGATGTGATCGAGCCGCTCCTGCTCTACCCTTTCGTGGCCGCCGCCGCCGAGATGACCGGCACCGGGCTGCGGCTGAGCTATGAGGGCGTGACCATCACCCGGTTCGAGCGGTGCTCTTACCTCTCCGCCGCCGATCCGCGCCGGCCCTTGGCGGCGCTGGCCGAGGTCGCGCGCGCGGACAGCGCGCCGCGCGGCCTGCCCGTCCGCCGCGCCTGGCGTGGCCATATCGAGCCGGGCGATGCGGCGCGGCTCGGCGCGATGGCGCATCGCACCTACGCCCCCGACACCGAGGCGAGCCGCCTCGCCGGGGCGGGCGCGGGGCTCACCGATAACGACTGATTTTGGGCGGGGTTTCGGCAGGGTTTCGGCGGGATTTCGGCAGGCATTCCGCCAAAACCCGCACTGTCGCTTTACCGACGCGATACTGACGTGTCACAGACCCGCCGTTTTCGGCGGGTTTGGCCCCGGGAGAAATCTCGCAAATAGGTTAACCCCCGCGCCCCGCGCGGCGCGGGGTCAGATCCCGTACCGTCGCTTTACCGTCGTTATACCGACGTCTCACCGACAGGGCATTTTTCCGGCTTAAGTTGAGTTTTGTAAAAGGTTAATCCGCCTCGTGCAGCCGCGCCACATAGCGCGCCAGCGTGTCGATCTCGAGGTTGACCCGGTCCCCCACCGCGACCCGGCCCCAGGTGGTCACTTCCTTGGTGTGCGGGATAAAATTGATCCCGAAATCGCAGCCCTCAACCTCGTTCACCGTGAGCGACGTACCATTGAGCGCGACCGATCCCTTGGGCGCGATGAACCGCGCCAGAGCCTTTGGCGCGCGCAGGGTCACACGGGTGCTATCCCCTTCATCTTTCACGGAAATCACCTCGGCCACGCCATCGACATGGCCCGATACGATATGCCCGCCAAGCTCGTCCCCGACCTTGAGCGCCCGTTCGAGATTGACCGTGCGGCCCTTGGCCCAGGTGTCGAGATTGGTCTTCGACACGGTCTCTGCCGAGACATCCACATCGAACCAATCCGCCCCCATGGCGACCACCGTCAGACAGACCCCGTCACAGGCAATCGACGCGCCCATATCGACCCCGTCCATGTCATAGTGACAGCCGATCCGCGCCCGCAGATCGCCGCGCTGCTCCAGATCTCTGATCTCGCCCTGATCCGTGATAATACCAGTGAACATCTCTCGCTCCCTCAGGCTTTTCCCTGACCTATCCGCCCCGCCGCGCCATGACAAGAAGCGAGGCGTTTTCACCTTAATTTTGCCTAAATTTCGATCTAGCTTTGCCCCCAGAGATTTGACCCAACCTGATCGGACGCACTTTCAGACAATGGCCTATTCCGCTGGCAAAAAACACGTTTTCCTGTTCCTGCAAGGGCCGCATGGCCCGTTTTTCGCACGGCTGGGCAAAATGCTGACACGCGCCGGCGCCGAGGTCTGGCGCGTGGGCTTCAACATGGGCGACCGGGTGTTCTGGCCGCAATCGGCGAGCTATATCCCCTATGCCGACACGCCCGAAGCCTGGTCCGACCGGCTGCGCGAGATCATCGCCGAGAAGGGCGTCACCGACATCGTTCTCTATGGCGACACCCGCCCGATCCATGCCGAAGCCGTGGCCCAGGCCCGCGCCGCCGGGATCACCATCCATGTCTTTGAAGAGGGCTATCTGCGCCCCTATTGGGTCACCTATGAGCGCGGCGGCAGCAATGGCAATTCGCGGCTGATGGAGATGAGCGTCGCCCAGATGCGCCGCGACCTCGAATTGTCCGATATGGACAGCGCCCTGCCCCCCGCCAGCTGGGGCGACATGCGCCACCACATCTTCTACGGCGCCCTATATCATTGGTTCGTGCTGTTCTGGAATCGCGGCTATCGCGGCTTCCGGCCTCATCGCACGCTCAGCGTCAGCGCCGAATTCGGTTTGTATCTCAAACGCTTGGCCCTGATGCCCTTTCAGGCCATCGACCGGCGCATCGCCACATGGCGCATCCGGCATGGCGGCTTTCCCTATCATCTGGCGCTGTTGCAGCTCGAACATGACAGCAGTTTCCAGATGCATTCGCCCTTCTCCACCATGACCGAATTTCTCGACACCGTGGTCTCCGGCTTTGCCCAAGGCGCCCCCCTGCACCACCACCTCGTCGTCAAGGCCCACCCCCTCGAAGACGGCCGCACCCCCGTCCGCCGCGACCTCCGCGCGCTGGCCCGCAAATACGGCATCAAGGACCGCGTCCACTATGTCCGCGGCGGCAAGCTCGCGGCCCTTCTCGACGAGGCCCGCAGCGCCGTCACGGTGAATTCCACCGCGGCGCAACAGGTACTCTGGCGCGGCATCCCGCTCAAGACCTTCGGCGCGGCGGTCTATGCCAAGCCGGAATTCGTCTCGACCAAACCGCTCGTCGATTTCTTTGCCGGGGCCGAACGCCCCGACCGCAAGGCCTATGCCGATTATCGCCGCTATCTTCTCGAAACGAGCCAGGTGGCGGGCGGGTTCTACTCGTCGCGCGGCCGCCGTCAGGTGCTGCGTCAGACCGTCGACATGATGCTCAGCCCCGACGATCCCTATGACGGGTTGCACAGTGGAAGCGCGGCCCCGAGGCAACAGTTGCGCGCGATCACCTGACCGCCCCCTAACCTAGCGCTGGATTTTCCGATCCTATTTCGGTAGGTTGGACAAAAAACCAAACCTATTCCTATGGGTTGGATAAAACTACTGAGGCAGAATTAATCAGGTCGAGGAGACCGGGCAGTGAAAATCAAGACAACCCGATGGGCGCGATCCGTCGCCCTTTTGGCCATGGTGGCGGTCGTTTCGTCCTGTGGCCTTCCGCGCGTTGGCCCCAACAAACGTGAGATTTATGCAGGGTCGGTGCAACGGTCCGGCGATGCCTTTGTCGTGGCGGTCAACGACCGTGTGACCCGCGCCACCGCCGTGCAGCCCAGCCTCGGCTTTACCGAAGCCTTCCGCAGCGCGGGCAAGCTCGGGTCGGACACGATCCAGCCGGGCGACACGCTCAGCCTGTCGATCTGGGAAAACGTCGATGACGGGCTTCTCGCTAGCGAAGGCACCAGCCAGACGCGGCTCGAAGAGGTGCAGGTCGACGGTTCTGGCCACATTTTCGTGCCCTATGCCGGTCGCATCAAGGCCGCAGGCAACACGCCCGAATCCATTCGCCGCATCATCACCCGCAAGCTCGAAGAGCAGACCCCTGACCCGCAGGTGCAGGTGGCGCGCGTGGCGGGCGATGGCTCGACCGTGACGCTCTCGGGGGCTGTCGGCGGCCAGGGCGTCTATCCGATCGAACGGCCCACCCGCACGCTCTCGGCCATGCTGGCGGCGGCAGGCGGCATCGCCATTTCGCCCGAAGTGGCCCAGATCACCATTCTGCGCGGCAATCAGCGTTCCAAGATCTGGTTCCAGGACCTCTATGAGCATCCCGAATATGACATCGCCCTGCGCGGTGGCGACCGGATCCTCGTGGAACAAGACACCCGCTCCTTCACCGCGCTCGGCGCGACCAACGGGCAAGCGCGCGTCGCCTTTGAAACCCAGACGCTCAGCGCCGTCGAGGCGATTGCGCAGGTCGGTGGCCTCAGCACCGTCAGCGCCGATCCCACCGGTGTTTTCGTGATGCGCAACGAACCTGCCGAGATTGCCAATCAGGTGCTCGGCCGCGACGATCTCGTGGGGGCACAGCGCATGGTTTATGTGCTTGACCTGACGCGGCCCAACGGCATGTTCATGGCGCGCGATTTCTCGATCCGCGACGATGACACGCTCTATGTGACCGAGGCGCCGTTTGCCCAATGGACCAAGGTGATTGCCGCGATGACCGGCACGCTGGGCGCGGTCGGGTCGGTCTCGACGGCCGGCGACACGCTTAGCGGTATATGATCACAGACCCAACGGCTGAACCCGCCGTTCCCTCCGGGGGGCGGCGGGTTCGCTATTTCAACGGCGGCTTTTTGCGGCAAAAACGCCTGCGCCGGATCATGGCGCTGGCGGGCTATCCGCTCTCGCTGGGGCGCGCTGGGCCTGAGGATCGCATCGCGGTCTGGGGCCGCTCGCCCTATGCCGCGCGGGGCGAGGCGGTGTCGGCCAAAACCGGCGCCGGGCTGTTGCGGGTCGAGGATGCGTTCCTGCGCTCGCTCTTTCCCGGCCGCGCGGGCGAGCCGCCGCTCGGTCTGGTGATCGACGAAAGCGGCATTTATTTTGACAGTGACAGCGCGTCCGATCTCGAAACCCTGCTGCGCGAGCATCCGCTCGACGACACGGCGCTGCTCGACCGCGCGCGCGCCGGGATCGCCCGGATGACCGAAGCGCATCTGAGCAAATACTCGGGCTTCGATCCCGACGCCCCCTGCCCCGATCCGGGCTATGTGCTGGTCATCGACCAGACCCGCGGCGACGCCTCCGTCACCCATGGCAAGGCCGATGCCAACAGCTTTCACGAGGCGCTCTACTATGCCCAAGAGGACCACCCCGGCGCGCGCATCCTGATCAAGACCCATCCCGAGACCGCCGCCGGCCACCGGCCCGGTTATTTCGGCCCCGAGGATGAAAGCGACCGGATTTCGCTGTTCTCCGAGGAGGTGAGCCCCTGGCATCTGCTCGAAGGCGCCATCGGCGTCTATGTGGTCACCTCGCAGCTCGGCTTTGAGGCCATTCTCGCCGGTCACCGCCCCCGCGTCTTTGGCCAGCCCTTCTATGCCGGCTGGGGGCTCACCGAGGACCGCCATCCGCTGTCTTTGCCGCGCCGGGGCCGCAACCTCACACGGGCACAGCTCTTTGCCGGGGCCATGCTGCTCTATCCGCATTGGTACGACCCCTGTCACGACCGGCTGTGCAGTTTCGAGGAGACGCTCGCCACGCTCGAGGCGCGGACCCGCGCCTGGCGCGAGGATCGCCGGGGCTGGTGCGCCCATGGCATGCGGCTGTGGAAACGGCCCGCGCTGCAGGGGTTCTTTGGCCGCGAACGCCGGGTGATCTTTGACCGGAGCGCGCCGGACCGCCGCGATATGGTCTGGGCGGGCAAGAGCGACCGCGCCCCCGACACCGCGCTGCGGCTCGAAGATGGGTTCCTGCGCTCACGCGGGCTTGGCGCGGCGCTGACCCCACCCTTGTCCTTGGCGCTCGACGATCTCGGCATCTATTACGACCCGTCACGCCCCTCGCGGCTCGAACGCTGGATCGCGCGGCGCTCGGACCTGCGCCGGGATCAGGCCCGCCGCGCCGAGGATCTGCGCCGCCGCCTGATTGATCTGGGCCTGTCGAAATACAATCAGGGCGAGGCCCCGGCGCTGCCCGAGGATCTGCCCCCCGGGCCGCGCATTCTCGTCCCCGGTCAGGTCGAAGACGATGCCTCGATCCGCCTTGGCGCGGGCGAGGTGCATACCAATCTCGGTCTCTTGGAGGCCGCCCGCGCCGCCCATCCCGAAGCGGTGATCCTCTACAAGCCGCATCCCGATGTGGAGGCCGGGCTGCGCCCCGGCAAGATCGAGGCCGAGGCGCTCACCGGGCTGGCCGATGCGGTGCTGGTCAATGCCGATCCCGCCGCCCTGCTCGGTCAGGTCGATGCGGTCTGGACGATGACCTCGCTCATGGGGTTCGAGGCGCTGCTGCGCGGGCTGCCTGTCACCTGCCTTGGCGCGCCCTTCTATGCGGGCTGGGGGCTCACCACCGATCTTGGGCCGGTGCCCGACCGCCGCGTCGCGCGCCCGACGCTCGACGGGCTGGTGCATGCGGCGCTGATTGATTACCCGCGCTATTGCGATCCGGTGACCGGCCTGCCCTGCCCGGTCGAAGTGGTGGTCGAACGGCTTGCCACAGGCGAGGGGCTCGGCCGTCGCCCGGCCTTGCGGGTGCTGAGCAAGCTACAGGGGGTGTTTGCCTCTTACGCCGGTCTCTGGCGGCGCTAAACCGGGGCTACGGCCTCAGGCGCGGTGCCAGCGGTGCATGATGTCGCCGCCCACCGCCGCCGCTTCGATCAGACGAAAGCGCGGCGCCTCTTCGAGCCGCGCCAGACCCATCGCGCCCACGCCGGGAAGCCCTTCGGCCCCAATCACGACGCCAGCGGTAAAGCCAATCAGCTCATCCACCAGCCCCGCCGACAGAAGCGACGCGGCCAGCGCCCCACCGCCTTCGCAGAAAACCCGCGTCAGCCCCCGTTCGCCCAGCGCCTGCAGCACCGATCCGATCTCGAGCTGTCGGCCATGCAGCCGACATTCGACCAGCTCGGCCCCAAGCCCCTGCCACGCCTCGCGCAGCGAGCGATCGGCATCCGGCCCGTGACACATCCAGACCGGCACTTCGCCCGCGGTGCGCGCCAGTTCCGACATCAGCGGCACATCGAGACGCCGGGATACCACGACCCGCACCGGCTGACGCGGGACATCGAGGCCCCGCACGGTGAGCATGGGATTGTCGGCCCGCGCCGTCCCCGCGCCGACCATGACCGCATCGTGACGGGCGCGGAACTCATGCACGCGCTGCCGCGCCTCAGGCCCGGTGATCCATTGGCTATGACCGCTGGCGGTGGCAATCCGGCCATCGAAACTGCTGGCAAGCTTGAGCGTGACCCAAGGCCGCCCCTCCTCGATCCGGAGGAAAAACCCGGCCAAATCCGTGCGCGCCTCATCCTCGAGAACGCCTTGCACGACCTCGATCCCGGCCTTGCGCAGCATCTCGAGGCCGCGCCCCGAAACCCGCGGATCACTGTCGCCCAAGGCCACCACGAGCCGCGCCACGCCCGCCTTGATCAGCGCCTCGGCGCAGGGCGGCGTCTTGCCGTGATGGGCGCAGGGCTCCAACGTGACATAGGCGGTCGCGCCCCGCGCCGCCGCGCCCGCCTCGGCCAGCGCCTGCGGCTCGGCATGGGGGCGCCCGCCCGGGGCCGTGGCGCCGCGCCCGACGATCTGATCGCCCGCCACGATGACACAACCCACCGCCGGGTTCGGCCAGGCCGATCCCATCGCGCTGCGCCCGAGGCGCAGCGCCTCGCGCATGTGGTGGATGTCTTGCTCGCTCACGCCTCGGTCTTGTCGTCCGTCACCGCATCGCCGGGGCGCAGTTCGCTCACGAATTTGTCGAAATCATCCGCCGCCTGGAAATTCTTGTAGACGCTGGCAAAGCGCACATAGGCCACGGTGTCGATCCGCGCGAGGCTCTCCATGACGATCTCGCCCACGGTTTTCGACGCGATATCCGTCTCGCCCATGCTCTCGAGCCGCCGCACGATGCCAGAGATCATCTGCTCGACGCGCTCGGGCTCTACGGGCCGTTTCTGAAGGGCAATCCGGATCGACCGTTCGAGCTTGTCACGGTCGAAATCCTCGCGCCGGCCGTTCGATTTCACCACCACCAGATCGCGCAGCTGCACGCGTTCATAGGTGGTGAAACGGCCACCACAGGCCGGGCAGAACCGCCGCCTGCGGATCGAGACATGCTCTTCCGCCGGACGCGAGTCCTTGACCTGAGTTTCGATATTTCCACAAAACGGACAGCGCATGGGCTTGCCCCCTCTTCTTCTCTGCCTCAACCGCCATGGGTCTGATGCCCAGTTATCCACAGCCACTATAGGTGGGCCGCAAGGTTTTGGGTAGAGGGGATTTCACGCCGCTAGATGATGCCGCGCGAAACCGTGGCTTCTGGGACTCTATCCGGACAAATGCCAATGCCGCCCGCGCCGCGTCTCGACATATTCGGGCCAGGCCAGATCGACAGGCGGCGCATAATCGCAAAGCGGCGCGATCCAGCGCTCGCCGCCCACGCCGCCGCCGGTGCGCGCCTCGAACTCGGCCCAGGCCGCCGCGCGCGCCCCCGCATCCTGCAAGAGCCGCAGCGCCGACCGCGCAAGAATGCGCGCCGCCGTGGTCACCATCGGATCGACCGTCTCGGGGATGCCGCCCAGCGCATTCATCGCCCAGGCCGGATAGGGCCCGCCACGCAGCGCCGGCCGCGCCACATAGAACCGCGCCAGCGGCGCGTGCCAGCTCATGTCGGTATAATCATCCGATGTCGCGTTCATCTGTTCGGGCGGCAAGGCCCGGCGCAAGATCGCTTCGGCCTCCTGCGGCGCGATGAGCTGCTCACAGGCCTCGAGCAGCGGATCGTCCTCCGAGGTCACGCCACAATTCCTCTGCACCTCGCGCAGGATCTCCCGCGCGCCCGCATCCCAGCTTGGCGCCCCGACCTGCGCCATCTCGTTCCAGACCAACGTCGCCATCGCATGATTGGTCAGCCCCGGGCGCGATTTGCTGACCCAGATCTTCTCGACCTCACAGCCATTGAGCGCCGCCGCCGCCTCGGCAATCCGGTCGAGATGGCCGCTCACCTGCTCGGCCATCTGCAGGTCGGCCACCCGGATCATATATTGCAGATCGGCCTGACGCGCCGGCAGATTGTCCGCCGTCGCCTGCCCCGCCCCAAGGATCGCCTCGGAAATCGACCAGCCGCCGCGATGGGGCAGCATCGCCTCGCGCTGCTGCCGCGCCATCTGATACATGGTCACCAGCGCATCATTGGCCCCCGGCGCGCGAATGTCCGAATGCGATTGCGGGATCGGTGTGCCATCGCGCGCACCCCATGTCTCGGGCCGCAGACAGCGGAAACGATAGACCATGGAATAGGCTGCACCGCATTGCGTGTCCCAGCGCACCGTGTTGCACAGCGGCAGCATGTAGAACGGGTGAAAGGACAGCATCGCCGCCAGCCCATCGTAATAGCCCGCCGCCGCGTGAATGGGCTTCGAGCCCCGCACCTTCTCCGCCGGCTCGCCGGTAAAGCGCAAACCGCCGGGAATGCCGTGACGCTCCATCGCCGCCTTGGTCGCCAAGAGCCCGCCAAGCCCCGCCATACCCAGCCCGGAATGCGGATCGGTATGCCCCGCCGCCAGAAACCCCAAGCCCTCGCGCGGCGCCTCCTGAGCCCCTGCCGCCTGACAATTGCCGGGCACCGCGTCATATTCGGCATACATGCCAATGACCGGCCCCGCCCCGTTCGACCAATTGGCACAAAACGCCGTGGGCATCCCGGCCGAGCCCGCCTCGACGGAAAACCCCTCCGCCCGCAGCCGCGCCACATACCATTCGGCCGAGCGGTATTCGCGCCACGCCGGTTCGCCAAACTCGAAAATCTCGCGACAGCCCGTCGACAAATCGCCCGATGTTCCGCGATCCAGCCCTCTGCCGTCTCCACCGCTGATCCCATGTCACCCTCCCGTCAGATGCGCCACCACCTCGCGGCGATGCGCAGCCTCCCGATGCTCAAACACATAAACGCCCTGCCATGTGCCAAGACACATCGCCCCATCCATCACCGGAATGCCGAGGCTCACCGGCAGTAGCGCCGCCTTGATATGCGCCGGCATATCGTCCGGCCCCTCATAGGTATGGGTGAGATAGCGCATCGACGGGTCGCTGCTCGGCGGCACCAGACGGGCGAAGAAATTGCGCAGATCGGTCCGCACCTCGGGATCGGCATTTTCCTGAATGGTGAGGCTCGCCGAGGTGTGGCGAATGAACAGGGTCAAAAGACCGCTGTCGATCCCCTGCCCGCGCACCCAGGCAGACAGCTCGCGGGTGATCTCATAGAGCCCCGGACCGCGCGTCGTGATCGTGAAAACCTGCTGCATGCCCTATCCGTGACGCAGCCCCGGTGATTTGGCAAGCACGGGCCTCTTTCTGGTGAGAAATACCCAAATCCCCCCGCGCCACCAGAGGCTGGCCTATCGTCGGCCTCACCAAAGCCCACCAAAGCCCCCAAAAGCCAAAGGGCGCGCCAAACTGGCACGCCCTCTCGTTTTGCTTGCGCCCGAGTGCTTACTGGTCGAGGAAACTGCGCAGCTTGCGCGACCGGCTCGGATGTTTGAGCTTGCGCAGCGCCTTGGCTTCGATCTGACGGATCCGTTCCCGGGTCACGCTGAACTGCTGACCGACTTCCTCCAGCGTGTGATCGGTGTTCATGCCAATGCCGAACCGCATCCGCAGAACCCGCTCCTCACGCGGGGTGAGCGACGACAGAACCCGCGTCGTGGTTTCCTTGAGATTGTCCTGAATGGCGCTGTCGAGGGGCAGAACCGCGTTCTTGTCCTCGATGAAATCGCCAAGCTGGCTGTCTTCCTCGTCGCCAATCGGCGTCTCGAGCGAAATCGGCTCCTTGGCGATTTTCATCACCTTGCGGACCTTCTCGAGCGGCATCTGCAGCTTCTCAGCGAGCTCTTCCGGCGTCGGCTCGCGGCCGATCTCATGCAGCATCTGACGACCGGTGCGCACCAGCTTGTTGATCGTCTCGATCATATGCACCGGGATACGGATGGTGCGCGCCTGATCGGCGATCGAACGGGTGATCGCTTGGCGGATCCACCAGGTCGCATAGGTCGAGAACTTATAGCCGCGACGGTATTCGAACTTGTCCACCGCCTTCATCAGGCCGATGTTGCCTTCCTGAATGAGATCGAGGAATTGCAGCCCGCGGTTGGTGTATTTCTTGGCGATCGAGATCACCAGACGCAGGTTCGCTTCGACCATTTCCTTCTTGGCCTGACGCGCCTCTTGCTCACCCTTCTGGACCTGACCCACGATGCGGCGGAATTCGCTGATGTCGAGACCGACATATTGCCCGACCTGGGCCATATCGGCGCGCAGCTCGGCCACTTTCTCGGGCGAGCGCTCCATGAACATCTGCCAGCCCCGGCCCGATTTCGACGCCATATCGTCGAGCCAATTGGGGTCGAGCTCGCGACCGCGATAGGCATCGATGAATTCGCGACGGTTGATGCGCGCCTGATCGGCGAGCTTCACCATCGCGCTGTCGATGGACATGATGCGCTGGTTGATCCCATAGAGCTGGTCGATCAGCGCCTCGATCCGGTTGTTGTGCAGGTGCAGCTCATTCACCAGCTCGACAATCTCCGAACGCAGCTTCTGATAGGTCGCTTCCTGCTTGGCCGAGAACGAGCCATCCTCATTGAGCGTCGCCGAAATCCGGCTGTCCTGCATCTCCGACAGCTTTTCATAATCATTGGCGATCCGGTCCAGCGTCTCGAGAACCCGCGGCTTGAGCGCGGCCTCCATCGCCGCGAGGCTCATATTGGCCTGATCATCCTCGTCCTCGTCATCATCCGACGAGATCGGGTTGCCATCGGCATCGAGCTCTTGGGTGGTCTCGGATTTCTTGCCCGGCGCTTCGCCCACATTGGCGGCGACCACGGGGGCCTCCTCATCCTCGTCATCGCCGAGCTGATTGCCAAAGGTCGCCTCGAGATCGATCACATCGCGCAGCAGAATGTCTTCGGTCAGAAGTTCGTCGCGCCAGATGGTGATCGCCTGAAAGGTCAGCGGGCTTTCGCAGAGCCCGAGGATCATCGTGTTGCGGCCCGCCTCGATGCGCTTGGCAATGGCGATCTCGCCCTCTCGGCTGAGCAGCTCGACCGAGCCCATCTCGCGCAGATACATGCGCACCGGGTCATCCGTCCGGTCGAGCTTTTCTTCCTTGCCGGACCCGAGCGTGACCTCGCCGCGCTTGCCCACCTCGGCGAGCGCCGTCACCCGCTGCTCTTCTTCCTCGACATCCTCGGCCTCGATGATGTTGATGCCCATCTCGCTGAGCATCGACATGACATCTTCGATCTGTTCCGACGACACCTGATCGGGCGGCAGCGCCTGGTTCAGCTGGTCATAGGTGATGTAGCCCTTCTCGCGCGCCTCGGCGATCATCTTCTTGATCGCCGTCTGGCTCAGATCCAGCGAAATCTCGGCATCCTGATCATCGGGTTTTTGATCATCGTTGTCCTTGGCGGCCATGAAATGCTCCTCAGCTGGGGCGCGACGGGTGATTCGCTTCCTACGAATCATCCGCGATGAGCGGTGATTCGCAACCCGTTTACCCTGATTCCTTTACCTTTTCCTCAGCAAAGCGACCAGAGGCCCACGTTCATTGCTTCTTGGAAAAGCCGATTCTGTCCAACAGCGCATCGAATGCGTCACGCTCATCCCGGCTGACACGGGCGCCGTTGGCCGCCGTATCATATTCGGTCTTGTCTTCCTGCTGGCTGCGCAGCGCCCGGTTGCGGGCCTCCGCCGCCTGCCCCAATCGCCAGGTCACCGCCTCATCGGCAACCCCGGCAAGGTCTTCCATCGCTTCGGAAATCTCGACCGCGATGCCCCGCGTCGCGGCGATCTTGGCCAACTCCTCTGCCACCGTCACCCGCGCCAGATCGACGTCGCCGGGGCGCCGCACGGCGGGCACCAATGCCACATGGGGCAGGCTCGTGAGGTTTTCAAGCCCCACCCCGCCGAGCGCATTTTCCGCCGCCTCGACCACCGCCTCGCGGCCCTTGTCGCAATGGCGCAAGATCACATCGCGCAGGAGGCCCAGATCGGGATCGCGACACTCCAGCCGCTCAAGCTGCGCCTCGAATTCGATGGCCACTTCCGGCGTCGCCAGAAGCACCGCAAGGATCGCCGCCTCGCGCAGCCGCTCCTGCGCCGCCACATCCGCCGCCAAGAGCGCCGAGGCCTTGGTGCTCGGCTTCGGCGCCATCTCCATCTGGCCGCGCGGGGTCCATTTGCCGCGCTCCGGCCGTGGCTTGCGCTGCGGCGAGAAAAGCTGCCAGCGCAGATCCTTGATCGCCTGCCCATAATGGCCCCGGATCGACGGATCGGCGATGCGCTTGATCACCTCGCGCAGCACCTTGTCGAGCGCCGCCTTGCGCTCGGGACTGTCGAAACTGCGCCCCTCGGTCTCGCGCCGCCACAACAGCTCCACCATCGGCAGCGCGCCCTCGACCTTCTCGCGCAGCGCCTCGATGCCGCCCTCGCGGATCAGATCATCCGGGTCCTTGCCCTCGGGCATGAGCGCGAACCGCAGGCTCTTGCCCGCCTCCAGAAGCGGCAGCGCCAGGTCGATCACGCGGTAAGCCGCCTGCACGCCCGCCCGGTCGCCATCAAGCGCGATCACCGGCTCATCCGCCACCCGCCAGAGCATCGCCAGCTGGGTCTCGGTCACCGCCGTCCCGAGCGGCGCCACCGCCGCCTCATGGCCCGCCTGCGCCAGCGCGATCACATCCATATAGCCCTCGGCCACCACCAGAGGCTGGCCCTTGCCCGCCGCCTCCCGCGCCGGCCCTAGGTTGAAAAGATTGCGCGACTTGTCAAACAACACCGTCTCCGGCGAGTTGAGGTATTTGGCGTTGTCATTCGGGTCCATCGCCCTCCCGCCAAAGGCGATGCACCGCCCGCGCGCGTCGCGGATCGGGAACATGATGCGGTTGCGGAACACGTCATAGGGCTGCTTGCCCTTGCTGCTTTCGCGCGCGAGCCCACAGTCGAGGATCATCTGCGCCTCGACCCCCTGCCCGCTCAGCGTATCCCACAGCCCCTGCCAGCCCTCGGGGACAAAGCCGATCTCGAACCGCTCCTGCGTCTCGGCGCTGAGCCCGCGCCGCGCCAGATATTCCCGCGCCGCCGCCCCCGCCCCGCCATGAAGCTGCATGCGGAAATAGCGCACCGCCTGCTCCATCACCTCGGCCAGAAGCGTGATCCGATCCGCCTTGGCCTGCGCCTGCGGGTCGCGCTCCGGCAAGGTCATCCCCGCCTCCTGCGCGAGAATGCGCACCGCCTCCATGAATTCGACATTCTCGGTCTCACGGACAAAGCCGATGGCATCGCCCTTCGCATGACAGCCAAAGCAATAGTAATAGCCCTTGCGGTCATCGACGTGAAAACTGGCGGTCTTTTCGTGGTGGAACGGGCATGGCGCCCAGAGATCGCCCTTGCCAGGGTTCGATTTCCGCTTGTCCCACATGACCTTGCGCCCCACGACCTGGGCGATCGAGGTGCGGTTGCGCAGTTCGTCAAGGAAACCGGGTGGCAGACTCATACTCTTCTATATGAGCATCGAGGCCCCAACGCCAAGAGCCACCATCACTCTGGGGCCCAGCCTGTGCCTCTTTCTGGTGTCAAATACCCCCGGACCGACGCCAGCCCGGGGCCGAAGGTTCAGCGTGTCGCGCTCAGGATTTGAATTCCAGGCACTGGGTTTCCATCGCCTTGGCCGCATCCTCGGTGAGATGCGCCTCGTCGAGCGTATAGACCCAGTCGACCAGCATCGGGATGGCGCTGTCGAACTTGTCATCGACCCCCGCCTCGTCAGACGTGAGATAGCCCTGCGCCTGTTCCGAGGATTGGCCCGCTACGCGCTGGGCCACGGCCTCGCGCACGATCTCGGCGGTGGCGGCGCAATTGGCGGCCTTGTCGGCCTCGCTCACGGCCCAGGCCGGCACGGCGCTCAGGCTCGTCGCCGCAACTAAGGCAACCACAGGGACGGCCACTCGGGCGGATCGGATCATCATCTGCAAACACTCCTTTGGAAAGGTCAGCCCATTCATCACGCGCCCGCCCGCGCCGCAACCCCGCGCATGGCGCTGTCGAGATCATGGGCAAGGGTCCGCGCAAAGCTGCGAAAGACCATGATCTGCCAGGCCTCCGACCCAACCCGCGTGATCGAACCCGCCATATGGGCCAGCTCGCTGCGCGCCGTATGGCCGCGCTTGAACACGCCCTCGCGCAGATCGAGCGGCGTCAGCCGGGCCAGCACATCGCGCGCCCCCACGCCCTCGAGCCGCACCACGATCCAGGCATCCGACTGATCGGTGAGCGCGGCATGACGCCCGAGCGCCGCATCGGCCCGTGGCCCGATCAAGAGCGCCGTATCCCGGCCAAACCACAGGGCGCGCGCACCGGCCTTGCCAGTGCTGCGCCCCGGCGCGGGCGGCGCCATGCCATGCGCCGCCTCAAGCGCCGCGCTGACCTCGGCCTCGCGGCCCTTGTAGGGCGCGATGGCGGTCATCGCCTCCGGCGTCTCTTCGCGGGCGGTGATCCCGCCGATCTCGAACGGGAAAATCCCCGCCCCCGGCGTCTTGGCTGTCAACTCAGTCACGCATCCGCCCTCCATCCGCATCGAACTGCACCGGGTCCTGCACCTCGCAGATCGTGTCGACCCCGCGCAGATGATCGACCAGCCTGACCCGCTCGCCATGGCGCGCCCGGCCATTTTTCAAAAAGCCCAGCGCCAGCACGCTCTCGCAGCTCGGCGAATAGCAGCTGCTGGTGACATAGCCCTGATCGTTCTCGGCCACCGCCTCGGCCCCCTCGTCAAAGAGATGCGCCCCTGCGGGAAGCTCCTTGATCTCGCCCAGAGGCCGCAGACCCACGAGCTCTTCGCGGAGATCTTCCGATAGTCCCGGACGCGCCGCCATGGTCTTGCCGACACAATCCTTCTTGGCGCTGACCATGCCGCCCATGCCGATATCCTTGGCGGTCACCCGGCCATGGATTTCCGCATGGGTGATGAAGCCTTTCTCGATGCGCAGCACATTGAGCGCCTCCATCCCATAGGGGCCACCGTCGCGCGCCTCGGCCATCTCGCAGAGCCGCTCAAACAGCGCCGCGCCATAGCGCGCCGGCACCGCGATCTCATAGCCCGCCTCGCCCGAGAACGAGATCCGGAAGAGCCGCGCGTCGATCTCGCCGATCCGCACCGCGCCACAGCCCATGAAGGGCAGATCGACCTGATCCGCGCCCAAAAGCTCGGTCAGAAGATCGCGCGCCTTGGGCCCTGCCACGGCAAACTGCGCCCATTGCTCGGTCACCGAGATGAATCGCACATCCATCTGCGGGCAGAGGCATTGATGCACGAAATCGAGATGCCGCATCACCTGCCCCGCGGCGGCGGTGGTGGTGGTCATCACATAGTGATCCGCGCCCATCCGCGCCGTGGTGCCGTCATCCATGACATAGCCATCTTCGCGCAGCATCAGCCCATAGCGCACCCGGCCCTCTTTGAGGGTCGAGAACATCCCGGTATAAACCATGTCGAGAAACGCGCCCGCATCCGGCCCCTGAATGTCGATCTTGCCGAGCGTGCTCACATCCGAGACACCCACCGCGCGGCGCACCATCTGCACCTCGCGGTCACAGCTCTGCCGCCAATGGGTCTCGCCCGCTTGCGGAAAATAGCTCGGCCGATACCAGAGCCCCGCCTCGATCATCGGCGCGCCCCGCGCCACGCTCGCTTCATGCGAGGTGGTGAAACGCTGCGGCGCAAAGCCCTTGCCCTGCGCGCCCGCCCCCAGCGCCGCGATGCTCACCGGCACGAACGGCGGGCGGAAGGTGGTGGTGCCGGTCTCGGGAATGCCCCGCCCCGTCGCATCCGCCAGCACCGCCAGCGCCGCCACGTTCGAGTTCTTGCCCTGATCGGTCGCCATGCCTTGCGTGGTGTAGCGCTTCATATGCTCGACCGAGCGGAAGTTCTCCACCGCCGCCTGCCGCACATCCTTGACCGTCACATCGTTCTGAAAATCGAGCCAGGCGCGGCCCTTGCCGGGCACCGCCCAGACCGGCCAGATGTCATAGCGCGCGGTCTCCGCCTCGGGCAGATCGACCTCCACCGCTTTGCGCCCCAGCGCCTCAAGGGCCGCGCGCGCCGCGCGACGGCCATCGGCGAGGCAGCCAGCCGTGTCAAAGACACCGCGCGCCGCGCCCGCCACATGCAGCCCCGGCACCGCGCCCGACTGCGGCACAAAGGCGGCAATGTCGCGGTCCCAAACGGGCCGCCCGCCCATATGGCAGGTGAGATGCACATTCGGGTTCCAGCCGCCCGACATGGCCAGACATTCGGCGCGGATCTTCTCGACCCCCTTGGCGGTGCGGATCTCCACCGCCTCGAGCGCCTGACGCCCCTCGGCATTGCTGACCTCGGCGCCTGCGAAGAACGGCACGTCGAGATCACAGGTCGCATGCGGCCGCGCATCGATGAGCGCACTCACATGCAGCCCCGCCGCCTGCAGGTCACGCACCGTGCGATGCGCCTCATCGGTGTTGCCATAGACCGCGATATTGCGCCCCGCCGCCACGTTCCAGCGGTTGAGATAGGCGCGCACCGCCCCCGCCGTCATGATGCCGGGCCGGTCATTGTTGCGAAACGCCACCGGACGCTCGATTGCGCCCGCGGCCAGCACCGCCTGCCCCGCCGTGATGCGCCAGAAACATTCGCGCGCCGCGCCCGGACGCTGTGCCACCTCCGGCGCCAGACGCTCGATCGCGCCATAGGTGCCGCCGTCATAGGCCCCGATCACTGCCGTGCGCGTCATGATCCGCACATTGCCCATGGCGCGCAGCTCTGCCACCTGCGACGCGACCCACTCGGCCCCCGCCATGCCGCCGACAGTCTCGGTCTCGGCATTGAGCCGCCCGCCGGGCTGCGTGTCCTCGTCGCAGAGGATCACATCGAGCCCCGCCCGCGCGCCCTCCATGGCGGCCCAGAGCCCCGCAGGCCCCGCGCCGATCACCAGCAGGTCACAATGGACAAACGCCTTCTCGTATTTGTCGCTATTGGCCTCGCCCGACAGCGCGCCGAGACCGGCGGCATTGCGGATGACCGGCTCATAGATCTTTTCCCAAAACGCCTTGGGCCACATGAAGGTCTTGTAATAGAACCCCGCCCCGAGAAAGGGCGCGGCGAGATCATTGACCGCCATCAGGTCAAAGCCCAGCGACGGCCAGCGGTTCTGGCTCCGCGCCATCAACCCTTCGTAGAGCTCGAGCGTGGTGGCCCGCACATTGGGCTCCTGCGCCGGACCAAGCCCCGTGGTCACCAGCGCATTCGGCTCTTCGCTCCCCGCCGTGAGCACCCCACGCGGACGGTGATATTTGAACGACCGCCCCATGAGCCGGATGTCATTGGCCAAAAGCGCCGAGGCCAGCGTATCGCCCGCAAACCCGTCATAGCGCTGCCCGTCAAAGCGAAAGCTGATGGGCTTCTTGCGGTCGATCAATCCCTTGCCGTCAATCCTCATGCGCCCCGTCCCTTTTCATCGCGGGCGAGCGCGGTGCCGATCACCTCATGGCTCACCGTGTTGCGCGTCACCACCACCCAAGAGCCACAGCCCATCTCGTGATACCACATGTCCCGCGTCACCCCGGCCGGGTTGTCGCGGTTGTGCAGGTAGTCATCCCAGACCTCGGCCCCGGCCTCTGGCGCCGGCCGGTCGAGCGCCACCGCCGCCCCGGAATAGTAAAACTCGCGCCGGTCGCGCGCGCCACATAGCGGACAGGTGATCCTCATGCTGCGCCCCTCGCTGTCATCATGCTCTTCATGCTCATGTCCAAACCTCTGCCCCGCAGATCAATGCAGGTTGTGCTGCGCCCCGGTGCCCTCTTCATCCATCAGCCCGCGCCCGGTGCGGAACCGGTCGAGCCGATAGCGCGCGGCGGGGGCGTGATGGGTCTCGGTCGCGATCAGATGCGCGGTGGAATAGCCCGAGCCCGGCACCGCCTTGAACCCGCCATAACACCAGCCGCAATTGAGAAAGAGCCCCTCGGTGTCGGTCTTGTCGATGATCGGGCTGCCATCGGGGCTCATATCCATGATGCCGCCCCAGCTGCGCAACAGCTTGGCCTTGCCGATCATCGGCATCAGGGTCATCCCCGCCTCCATCACATGCTCGACGATGGGCAGGTTGCCGCGCTGCGCATAAGAGGCATACATATCGAGATCGCCGCCAAAGACGAGCCCGCCCTTGTCCGACTGGCTGATATAGAAATGCCCCATGCCGAAACTCACCACATGGTCGATCACCGGCTTGAGGCCTTCGGTCACAAAGGCCTGAAGCACATGGCTCTCGATGGGCAGGCGCATCCCTGCCATCGCCGCCACCTGGCTCGACCGGCCGGCGACGATGATCGCGACCTTCTTGGCCCGGATCGCGCCACGGCTGGTCTGCACCCCGGTGACGCGGCCGCCCTCGCGGTCGATGCCGGTCACTTCGCAATTCTGGATGAGATCGACGCCGCGCTCGCTCGCGCCCCGTGCATAGCCCCAGGCCACCGCGTCATGCCGCGCCGTGCCCGCCCGGCGCTGCATCAGCCCGCCATAGATCGGGAACCGCGTCTGCTCGTAATCGAGATAGGGCAGCATCCGCTTGAGCGCCCCGACCGACAAGATCTCGGCATCATCGCCTTGATTGCGGATCGCATTGCCGCGCCGCGCCATGGCGTCGCGCTGCCCGTCGGAATGAAAGAGCATGATCTGGCCGCGCTGCGACAGCATCACGTTGTAATTCAGATCCTGCTCGAGATTTTCCCAAAGCTTGAGCGAATGGGAATAGAACTCGGAATTGCCCGGCAGGAAATAATTGGCCCGCACGATGGTGGTGTTGCGGCCCACATTGCCACCGCCGAGATAGCCCTTCTCGAGCACCGCCACATTGGTGATTCCGTGATTCTTGGCGAGGTAATAGGCGGTCGAAAGACCATGCCCGCCGCCGCCGATGATCACCACATCATATTCGGATTTCGGCGTCGCATCACGCCAATGCGGCTGCCAGCCCTTGTTGCCGGTCAGCCCCTCTTTCAGGACACGCCACCCCGAAAAGCCCATGCTCTTACCCCCGATTCCCGATGTTGCGTCAATCAATCAACATGCGCCGGATATAGCAATGGGGGCCACCCCCACCGGCACAAATTCCGACCCGCGCCGACATGGGTGCGACGGGCCGAGGATTTGGGTCTCTGCACCCGGCGCTTCTGTCCCAAGACCAGATAAGCTCGCAAAACTTACAGAGCGCGCGCCCCTGCCCTCACATCTCACACGGGTCCCGCCCTCCAACGCGTGAACAATTGCGCCTGCGCCCCTCGGCCGATCTGTTCAACGTCTCCGATGAAAAGATCCTCCCTTCGAGAATGTGACCGCCGTGGATCACAGCCATGCGGTGTCAGCCGCCCGGCGAACCTCAGGCGCCAAAAAAGTCCGACCCGGCTGGTCAGTTTCGCCGGCAATGGCACGCATAGGTAAAAAGGCGCAGCGCTCCGGCGCAAACTCTCCCTGAAAGCAAAAGCTGCCTCGCAGACAAACTACCGCGCTGCGAACAATGGCCTGTCCGACCAAGCGCGTTCCCAGCGCTCTTTTTGCAAAACGATCTATCCTCTCGCGCGGCAAGCCGCCCTTGCCTGCACTTAATCGCTTCGCCAGAAGGGCTGAGAAGGGCTGGACCTCGCAGTTCAGATTTCTACTCGCATCCGATGCCCTGTCACGCGACCGGTGTCTCGTTCCGCAACCTTAGCTTCGTCCTGCAAACAAGACCTATATCCGCAGATTTGGTTCGGTCTCTCTAAACGGGCTTTGCCGAGTGAACCGGTTGCACACAGGACGAGACACCGCATCCTTCGCAAGCCAAGCGTCGTCCCGCGAAGGCCAAGCGTCACCTAGTGTATGCCGCCCTGGTCTCTCACCTTCGTTTCGCAACCAAGGCCCCGTTCGGCACATTCTGCCCCGTCGCTGATCGCAAGCATGACCGCCTGTACCAAGGTGTCCCTGCTGAGACATCTCTCATCGCAAGCAAGGCTTCGCCTCGCATCCAAGGCCGCGCCACCCGAGAGCGCATGAGACCCGCATGCTGTCTCTTGGTCTGCCAAACACCTGCACGCGACCCGGCCCTAACGAAGGGCTGGGCAGGGCCGCGCGCGGCCCCGCCCCTCATCCTAAGTTTTGGCGGTCAGAGACCCGCCGCGCGATAGCTCGCCGCGACCTTGTCGATCGACACGAGATATGCAGCAGTGCGCAGGTCGGTCACATCCTGCCGGCCGTGCCAGACTTCGCGCATCGACTGATAGGCCGCGCGCATCGTGTCATCGAGCCCCGAGCGCACCAGCTCGAGCTCACCCGCGCCGCGCAGATACTGCTGCTTGAACCCCGGCGTCAGGGTCCAGCCGAGGTTGCGGTCCGCGCTCAGCTGTTCGAGCTCATCCACGATGAGCTGATGCCGCGCCTCTTCCTGACGACGGCCCATCCGGCCAAAGCGGATATGGCTGAGGTTCTTGACCCATTCGAAGTAACTCACCGTCACACCGCCCGCGTTGGCATACATGTCGGGGATGATCACTGCGCCCTTCTTGCGCAGAATCTCATCGGCCCCGGCCGTCACCGGCCCGTTCGCCGCCTCGATGATGAGCGGCGCCTGAATATTGGCGGCGTTACCCATGTGGATCACCCCTTCGAGCGCTGCAGGCACGAGGATGTCACAGGCGTTTTCCAGAACCTTGCTGCCATCTTCGACATATTCGGCATCCGGATAGCCCTTGACCCCGCCATGTTTGGCGATCCAGTGGCGCACCTCTTCCACATGCAGCCCGTCTTCAGAGACCAGCGCCCCATCGCGCTCGATGATGCCGGTGATGATACAGCCGTCCTCCTCCGACAGGAACTTGGCCGCGTGATAGCCCACGTTGCCGAGACCCTGCACGATGACCTTCTTGCCGTCGAGCGTGCCGCTCAGACCGGCGGCCTTCATGTCCTCGGGATGGCGGAAGAATTCCTGCAGCGCATATTGCACGCCGCGCCCGGTCGCTTCGGTCCGGCCCTGGATGCCGCCGCCATTGATCGGCTTGCCGGTGACACAGGCGCGGCCGTTGATGTCGGTGGTGTTCATCCGCTTGTACTGATCCGCGATCCAGGCCATCTCGCGCTCGCCGGTGCCCATGTCGGGGGCCGGCACGTTCTGGCTCGGGTTGATCAGGTCGCGCTTGATCAGCTCATAGGCAAAGCGCCGGGTGATCCGTTCCAGCTCATCCTCGTCCCATTCGCGCGGATCGATGCGCAGCCCGCCCTTGGAGCCGCCGAACGGCGCCTCCACCAGCGCACATTTATAGGTCATCAGCGCCGCCAGCGCCTCGACCTCGTCCTGATTGACGCCCATCGCATAGCGGATGCCGCCCTTCACAGGCTCCATATGTTCCGAATGCACGCTGCGATAGCCGGTGAACGTGTGGATCTGCCCGCGCAGCCGCACGCCGAACCGCACCGTATAGGTGGCATTACAGACGCGGATTTTCTCTTCGAGACCGGGGGGAAGATCCATCAGCGCGACCGCGCGGTTGAACATCAAATCTACACTCTCGCGGAACGTCGGTTCCTTGGCTGCACTCATATCATCCTCCCAGACTAGTGGCGGGCCTTGCTGCCTTGCTATCGCGCAAAGCATGTCAATATCGTTAAAGCACCACAGGTATTTGTCCAGCCATATGGCCCGAAGCCATGATTTCGCTCTGCCTTGGTCGAGGGACGCCAACCCTCGGATTGTCGCCAGCAGCGCGACAATATTCCAAATCCCGCAAAAACGTCCACTAAACCCCTGAATTTAAGGTAATTTTGAGCGAATTCGGCCCTATTTTCGCCACTTTGCCCCGCCAAAACAACTGTTGCCGTAATCCGACTCGGCTTTGGCCACCCCGGCCTGATGAGGTGATGAAATGACAGCGCGAATTTCTTTCCAGACTCTCCGCCACGCGGTCGCAAAAGGCTGGCACGCACTGCCCGCCGCGACCCGCGCGTTCCGCCGTGACGAAAACGGTGGCGCGACGATCATGGCCCTGGTTTTCTTTCTCATCATGATCGCCGCTGGCGGCATCGCAGTCGATATGATGCGCTATGAAATGAAACGCGCACAGATCCAATCGACGCTCGATTCCGCCGTGCTGGCCTCGGCCGGTGCACCCTACGGGTCGGATCACCGTGCCATCATCGAGGATTACTTTCGCGTCGCGAATATGACCGACTATCTCGCCGCTGAAAAGGAAGGCGAGATCGTGGTTACGGTCAACTCGGCCTCGGTGACCGCCAATGCCGATATGACGATGGACACCTATCTGATGAAGCTCAGCGGCATCAAAGAGCTGCGCACCACCGGCGGCTCGACCGCTGTGCGCAAAGTGCCGAAGCTCGAAGTGGTTCTGGTCCTCGACGTGTCGGGCTCGATGGGCAGCAACAGCAAGCTGGTGAACCTCAAGAAAGCCGCCAAGGAATTTGTGACCTCGCTGCTGAACGGCTCCGAGCCGGGCAATACCGTGATCTCTATCGTGCCCTTTAGCTGGTCGGTGAGCCCGTCGGTCGCCACGTTCGAGGCCCTTGCCGTTGACCGCAAGCATGAATTTTCGACCTGTATCCGGTTCAAGGCCAACGATCACAGCCATGCCTCGCTGGCCACCGGCAATTCGGGCTTTTCCAGCGGTCAACCGCTCGACCAGATGATCTACACCGCGCTTTACGGGAATTTCGACGAATTCAGCGGCAGCGAAAGCTCGTCTGACTATCGGTCCTGCTACGCCAATGATTACATGGAAATCCTGCCCTTCTCGGTTAGCGAAACCGAGTTGCACGCCAAGATCGACAGCCTTCAAGCCTCGGGCAATACCTCGGGCAACCAGGGCATGATCTGGGGCGCGGCGCTGCTCGACCCGAGCTTCCGCCAGATCACCGACGACCTGATCGCCGCGGGCGAGGTTGCCTCGTCGCAGGCCGCCATCCCGTCCAATTACGGCACGGCGGAAACGCTCAAGGTCGCCGTGGTCATGGGCGATGGACAGAACACCACCTCTTATTTCTTCTCAACTGGCGGCCAATGGCGCGGCCAGAACTCGGACCTTTACGAGGTCAAGTCTCAGAAACGCGTGTTCAAATACGCCTATCGCAAGAACAAGAAGGACAAGATCAGCTACGATCAAAGCAAGTGTAGCAACAACTCTTGGGAATGCGTTTACGAATCCTCGGGAGAGATCGAAAGCGCCTTCTACCTGCACGACAATTATGACGACAATCGCTACTACAACACCGAAGAAGGCGAATACCTGAGTTCTAGCGAATGGAATGACCTTCAAGATAGCGATGAATTCGTCAGCATGCGGCGCCTCGATTGGGAAGAGGCCTGGGGTTACATGTCGCCCTATTACTACTACCAGGTCACCGGCGACCCCAACGCATATTACGATTATTACTACTATGACCGCCTCGACGGATCGGAAAAGGACACAAGGATGAAGGCCTCCTGCACCGCCACCAAGAATGAAGGTGTCGTGGTCTTCTCGATCGGCTTCGAAATCGATCAGGGCGGGACGGCTGAACAGGTGCTCAAGAACTGCGCGTCGAGTGAAAACCACTACTTCCGGGCCGAAGGCATCAACATCAATGACGCCTTCAGTGCCATCGCGTCCAACGTTGTGAACCTGCGGCTGACCCAATGATGCGCCTCGTTCCTTCCAAACTGGCGCGGTTCTGGCGCGGACAGGCGGGCAATGCGACCGTGGAATTCGTCATCGTCTTCCCGGTCTTCCTGACCCTGTTCCTGTTCTCGCTCGAACTGGCGATCATCACTCTGCGGCACACGATGCTCGAGCGTGGCCTCGACATCGCGGTGCGCGAGTTGCGGCTCGGCACCGGCAGCGCGCCGCAGCATGATGAGATCAAGCAGATCATCTGCGACAACGCGATGATCATCGCCAGCTGCAACAGCACGCTGCGGCTCGAAATGGTGCGCACCAATATCCGTACCTTGGGATCGCTGCCTGACGATGTGAACTGCGTCGATCAATCGGAAGAGGCCGCCCCGGTGCGGACCTTCCAAAACGGCCAGCAAAACGAGCTGATGCTACTCCGCGCTTGCGTGAAATACAGCCCCCTTCTGCCCGGCATGGATCTGGCCCAGGCGCTGGACAAGGATGGCGCCGGACAGGTGGCAATCGTTTCCAAAACCGCCTTTGTACAGGAGCCGCTCTGATGTTTGGCTTAGGGACATATCTCGGCCGCGGTCTGCGCCGCTTCTGGCGGCGCGACGACGGGTCGTTCGTGGTGGAATCGGTGATCGCCCTGCCCTTGCTGTTTCTCGCGGCGATGGTGATCTACGAATTTTTCGAGGTCCACCGCTTCAACAGCGCCCGCGACAAGGCGAGCTATACGGTGGCCGACATGCTGTCGCGTGAAATGGGCACGGTGAACACGACCTATATCGACAACACCAAGAGCCTCTTTGACAGCATCGTGGACGACAACGCGGGCAGCCAGCTCCGCGTCACCGCCATCAGCTATGACGTCGACACCGACCGCTATGCGGTCTACTGGTCTGAGGTGCGCGGCACCGGCCCAATGTCGGTTCTGACAACCTCGGATATCGCGACGAGCCACGCCACCCTGCCGTTGATGTCGGATGGTGAACATATTCTGCTGATCGAATCCGTCTCTGACTATCAGCGGATGTTCGCGGCGGGCTTTTCCGAGGATATGGAGATCAAGACGCGGGTCATCACCAGCCCCCGTTTCGTGCCGAAGATCGACTGGGCCAGCTGATCCGGCGCATATGATCCAGGCCTTGGGGACACGCTCTGCTCGGTGTGTCCCTTTTGGTTTTTCAAAGGGTGCACATAGGGCTGATCGCCCGCCCGAGCGCAGCGCAGAGGGTCAAAACCCGCACTGTCGCTTTGCCGACGCAATACCGACGTGTTACCGACCCGCCATTATTCGCTGTTTTGCCGCGCCAGGATCTGCCCGGAAATCACCTCGGCCATGGCCTTGGCCTCGGCCGCGCCGGTGACACCGCCGATGCCCACACGCCGTCCCAGACGCCACCACATGCCCGGCTCCCAGCGCGGTTTCTGGGCCTCTTTCAGGATCACGATAAACCCGTTGGACGGCTTGAAAGCAAAGGCCCCCCGGTCCACCCGGTCAATCTGATCGAGCTCGGCGATCATCTCGCCCGCGCCATCATGCAGCCCGGTCTCATCGAGGATGATCGCCTGCTCCGTCGCCCGGAACATCCGCTGGGTGACATAGAGCGCCAGCGCGCCGAGCGCGATCAAAAACACCTTGATACCAAGGGTTTGCCCCTCGCCATTCAGCGCGAGATAGAGCAACAGCCCGCCCAGACCGGCCAGCATGGCCAGCCCGAAATAGCGCCGTGGCGCCGAGGCGCGCATGGTGATCTGCATCGGTTCTGTCATGGCTTTACCCCTTGTGCTACGCGCTCATATCGCGAACGCCGCAAGGGGTGAAGCGAGCGCCGCTCAACGCGGCGGAAAGACTTCGGCCCCCGGCTCTTCGGGCTCGTCATCGACCATCTCGGGCGGAAAGCCCGGTGCCGTGACATCAAGCCCGGTCGCCTCTTCTAAGCGCTTGATGATATTGGGAGAAAGCTCTCTCGGGCCAAAGCGCGAAATGCCATCCTGAAAGATCGAAATGAGCAGCGGGTTGAGCTCGAGCGGCACCTGCGCCCGGTCCGCAACCTCTTGAAAAAGCCCGATATCCTTGGCCACCAGATCCATGGTAAAGCTGATGTCGCGGCTGCCGTTGAGGATCACCTGGCTTTCGGTCTCATGCACGAAACTGTTGCCCGACGAGATGCGGATCGCCTCAAACGCGGTGTTGAGATCCATCCCCGCCCCCTTGGCCACGGTCAGCGCCTCGGCACAGCTCACCAGGTTGGCGGTGGCAAGGTAGTTGGTGATCACTTTGAGCACACTGGCCGAGCCCAGATCACCCGTGTGCAGCACCCGCCGCCCCATGATGGTCAGAAGCGGCAGAATGCGTTCAAACGTGGGCCGGTCGCAGCCCGCGAAAATGGCGATATTGCCCGTATCCGCCCGGTGACAGCCGCCCGAAACCGGACAATCCACCGCCGCACCGCCGCGTTCGATCACCAGCGCGCCGAGCCGTTTGACCTCGGCCTCATCGGTGGTCGACATCTCCATCCAGATCTTGCCGGGCCCCACCTCGGGCAGCATCTCCTGCATCACCGCATCACTCGCAGCCGGGCTCGGCAGACAGGTGATGACCGCATCGCAATCCCGCATCATCTGCGCCGGGCTGCCCCCGGGACGCGCACCCTTGGCTTCGAATTTCGCAACGAAATCAGGGTTCAGATCATGAACGCTGAGCTCGACACCATTGCGCAACAGGCTGCCGGACAGTTTGCCCCCGACATTGCCCAGGCCGATAAATCCAATTTTCAAAGCACTCTCCCTGCTTGTGTTTCGCCCTTGATGGCAGCCCGTTTGCGACCTCGCTACTGAAAACGCGACCTCGCGGTGAAAAAACTGCGCGAATGTTCATCTCCGCTCATTTTGCGCACAGGATGCGTGCGACCCTGCATATGGGCGCAGCCCCTGCGCCACTCTATCTTCTGCCGCAGAAGGGCTTCACAGCGAGGCCCGCCAGAGGAGAACCGGATATGTCCCTCAGACCCGTGATCGAAACCCGTCAGGCCCAGCCTCATATCGAGGGCGCGGGCGTCCAACTTCACCGCGCCTTCGGCTTTGGCGACCCGAGCGAGCTCGACCCGTTCCTGCTCTTCGATGACTTTCGCAATGACGATCCCCGCGCCTATGCCAAGGGCTTTCCCTGGCACCCCCATCGCGGCATCGAAACCATCACCTATGTGCTCGCAGGCAGCGTCGATCACGCCGACAGTCTCGGCAATCAGGGCGCGCTCGGCGCGGGCGATGTGCAATGGATGACCGCCGGGTCGGGCATCCTGCATCAGGAAATGCCCAAAGGTGACGCACGCGGCCAGATGCACGGGTTTCAGCTCTGGGCGAACCTGCCGTCGGATCAAAAGATGACCGCCCCCCGCTATCAGGACATCGGCGCGGCTGATATCCCCGTGGTGATCGATGACGACGGCACCAGCGTGCGGGTGATCACCGGCGATTTCTGGGGCAAGCGTGGCCCGGTCGACGGCATCGCCGCTGATCCGCAATATCTCGATGTGCATGTGCCCGCCGGGGTGAAAAAGACCTTGCCTGTCGACACTTACCGCAAGAGCTTTGCCTATGTGTTCGAGGGCAGCGGCGCCTTCTCGGACGCGAGCGCCCCGCAGGGCGTACTGCTCGAGAAAGAATACGAAGGCCGCGAGTTGCACCTGCTCGACATGTCCGGCGATCGGACCTTGATCCGCTTTGGCACGGGCGACGAGATCACCGTTCAGGCAGGCGAGCAAGGCGTGCGGTTTCTGCTGATCTCCGGCGCGCCGATTGACGAGCCTGTGGCTTGGCACGGCCCGATCGTGATGAACACCGAGGCCGAGCTACGGCAGGCCATTCGTGAGCTGAACAACGGCACATTCATCAAGTAAACCCCGGGGCGGCACAAGCCGCCCCCCCCCGAGCCTAAAGGGCGGCACAGGCCGCCCCACCCGCCTCAGGCGGCGACCGTCCGGCGCACCATGTCGAGATAAATCCCCTCCACCTCATCGAGGCTGAGCCGCCCCTCTTCGCGGAACCATGTGTTGACCCCGGTCAGCATCGCGATGAGCGCCATGGTCGTCACCCGAGGCTCGGCCAGCCGAAAATGCCCCGCCGCCACGCCCGCGACGAGAATCTCGGTGAGCTGATCCTCATAGGTGCGGCGCATCGCTTCGATGGCTGCGAAATTCTCGGGCGTGAGATTGCGCAGCTCCATATAGGCGATGAACACCTCGTCAGGCCGGTTCGAGTGAAAGCGGATGTGAAACCGGGTGAATTGCTCGAGCGCCTGCACCGGATCGGCGGGCGCGTCCAGTTCGGCGCGCGCCGTTAACAATTCCTCCATATGCGCCTGCATAATCTCGAACAGAAGCGTTTGTTTGTCCGGGATGTAATTGTAGAGCGCGCCGGCCTGCACACCGACTTCGGCGGCGATCTTGCGCATCGACACGGCGGCGAAGCCATGCCGCGCAATCAGGCGCCGCGCTGCCTCTCGCACGCGCGGGCCGGTGATATCGGAGTGTGAGCCTTGGGTTCTTGCCATTGGCCGAGGTTTATCTGAACACGCGTTCAGATCAATCCCTTGCTTGCCACCTCGGGCGAAAGAGTGGCATTAGGGTCTCCGTATCGTTGCGAACCGGACCTGATCATGCCCCACCGCGCCTCTCGCCTCTCGATGGCTCTGGCCCCTGCCCTGATCCTGGGTGGGCTGGTGTTTGCAGTCTCCGGCTGCACGCAGTTCCCCGAGGTGAACGCCTCGGTGAGCGACGAGATGGCCAACAAGCCCTATCCCGATCTCGTGCCGATCCACACGCTCCGGGCGCGCATCGACAGCCCTAGCCTCACCCCGCAAAACGCCGACGCCGTCGCCGCCCGCGCCGACGCCCTTCGATCCCGTGCCGCCGCGCTCAAGCGGCGCGAAGCGGTCGATGCCCAGACCCGCGCCCGGATGGAGCGCGGAGTTAGGTAGAAAAGGGGTAAAAGCCGCGTTGCGCCCCTGACCTTTACCCGTTACATCGCCTTGAACCTAGCGAAACGGGAGAGTGAGATGAGCCAGCCTCTGCGCCTTGGGATTGCCGGTCTGGGGACCGTCGGCACCGGAGTGGTCAAGATTGTCCGCCAAAAGGCCAATCTCCTGTCGATGCGCGCCGGTCGGCCCATCGAGATCACCGCCGTGTCCGCCCGCTCGCGCAGCAAGGACCGGGGCATCAACATCAACCATTACGCCTGGGAAGACGATCCCGTGGTGCTCGCCCAGCGTGACGATGTCGATGTCTTCGTCGAGCTCATGGGCGGCAGCGACGGCCCCGCCAAGGCCGCGACCGAGGCCGCCATCGCCGCGGGCAAGGATGTGGTCACCGCCAACAAGGCGCTTTTAGCCCATCACGGTCAGGCCCTCGCGCTCAGCGCCGAAGAGGCCGGCCGCGTGATCCGGTTCGAGGCTGCCGTTGCAGGCGGCATCCCGGTGATCAAGGCACTGACCGAAGGTCTCGCCGGGAATGAAATCACCCGCGTCATGGGCGTGATGAACGGCACCTGCAACTATATCCTGACCCGGATGCAATCGGCGGGCCTGCCCTATGATGTGGTCTTTGAAGAGGCCAATCAGCTCGGCTATCTCGAGGCCGATCCGACGCTCGACGTGGGCGGCATCGACGCCGGTCACAAACTGTCGCTGCTGGCCTCCATCGCCTTTGGCACCCAGGTCGATTTCGGCGCGGTCGAACTGGAAGGGATCGAGCGGATCACCATTCAGGACATTCACCACGCTGCTGATCTCGGCTTCCGGATCAAGCTTTTGGGCGTGTGCCAGATGACCGGTCGCGGACTCGAACAGCGCATGTCGCCTTGCCTCGTCCCGGCCGAGAGCCCGCTGGGCCAGCTCGAGGGCGGCACGAATATGTGCGTGCTCGAAGGCGATATGGTCGAACAGATCGTGCTCCGTGGTCCCGGCGCGGGCGAAGGCCCGACCGCCAGCGCCGTGATGGGCGATGTGATGGATATCGCGCGTGGCTTCCGGGTCTCGACCTTTGGCATGCCGGCCGCCGAGCTGAGCGCCGCCAAACCGGCCCAGGCCGTGACCCCCGCCCCCTATTACCTGCGCATTTCGCTCGATGACAAACCCGGGGCGCTGGCCAAGGTCGCCAAGGCGCTGGGCGAGGCAGGCGTCTCCATCGACCGCATGCGTCAGGTCCGCCATGACGAGGCCACCGCGCCGGTTCTCATTGTCACCCATAAAACCACCCGCGCCGCGCTCGACGAGGCACTGGCCCATATGGCCGGTCTCGATGTCATCGCCGAGACGCCGGTGGCGCTGCGCATCGAAAAGGTCTGACCTCGCGGCCTGCCCGCGCGCATGTCCCGCGACTTGTGCGCGGGGCGGCACAAAGATAAACCTGTCTGCGACCCAAAGTTTCAAGGAAGATTGCCCATGTCCGCCGCCACCACCGATTTTGACGACCGTATGCTGTCGCTGGGTCTTGCCCGCGTTTCCGAACAGGCGGCGCTTGCCTGCGCGCATCTTATCGGGCGCGGCGATGAAAAGGCCGCCGATCAGGCCGCTGTCAACGCCATGCGCGAAGAGCTTGGCAAGCTGGCCATCGCCGGTGTCGTGGTCATCGGCGAAGGTGAACGCGACGAGGCGCCGATGCTCTATATCGGCGAAGAGGTCGGCACCGGCGAAGGCCCGGGCGTCGATATCGCACTCGACCCGCTCGAAGGCACCACACTGACCGCCAAGGCCATGCCCAACGCGCTGACCGTGATCGCCATGGCGCCGCGCGGCAGCCTGCTGCACGCGCCTGACGTCTATATGGAAAAGCTGGCCATCGGGCCGGGCTATGACAAGGATGTGGTGGGCCTCGAGATGAGCCCCCGCGAGCGTGTCGAAGCGCTGGCCAAGGCCAAAGGCGTCAAGCCCTCCGAGATCACCGTTTGCATTCTCGAACGCCCCCGCCACGAAGACATGATCGCCGAAGTGCGCGAAACCGGCGCGGCCGTGTTCCTCATCCCCGATGGGGATGTGGCCGGTGTCATCCACTGCGCCGAAGCCCGCCTGACCGGCATCGACATGTATATGGGCACCGGCGGCGCCCCCGAAGGCGTGCTCGCAGCCTCGGCGCTCAAATGCATGGGCGGTCAGATCTGGGGCCGTCTGCTGTTCCGCAACGACGACGAAAAAGGCCGCGCGACCAAGGCCGGGATCACCGATTTCGACCGTGTCTATTCGCGCGACGAAATGGTCACCGGCGACGTGATCTTTGCCGCGACAGGCGTCACCGACGGTTCGCTCGCCTCGGGCATCAAATCGCGCCCCGGCTATGTGGAAACCGAAACCGTGCTGATGCGGTCGAAATCCGGCTCGCTGCGCCGCATGGTCTATCGCAAGCCGGTGTGAGCCAGCGCGAGCCCCTCACATGAGCTTTCTGGGCATCGCGCAATCGCTGACCGGACGGCGCTGGATCGGTCCCACGACCGAAATAGACCGGCTCGCCGAGGCGATGGCCCAGACCACCGATTTGCCCCGCGCCCTGTGCCAGATTCTGGCCCGGCGCGGGGTCGCGCCGCAAGAGGCCGAGAGCTTTCTCACCCCGCAGATCCGTGACCTGTTGCCCGACCCCCGCGGCCTCAAGGATATGGAAGCGGCCGCACAGCGGTTTCTTTTGGCGGTACAACGCGGCGAGAGAATCGCGATCTTCGCCGATTACGATGTGGACGGCGGCAGTTCTGCGGCGCTTCTCATCGACTGGCTGCGGCAGATGGGCCGGGCCGCCACGCTCTATGTGCCTGACCGCATCGACGAGGGCTATGGCCCCAATGATGCCGCCATGGCCGAGCTCGCCAGCAGTCACGATCTGATCATCTGCGTCGATTGCGGCACGCTGAGCCACGGGCCGGTGGCCGCGGCCAAAGGCGCGGATGTGGTCATTCTCGACCATCACCTTGGCGGCGAGACCCTGCCCGAGGCGGTCGCGGTGGTGAACCCCAACCGACAGGATGAAGACGGGGCGCTGGCGCATCTCTGCGCGGCGGCGGTGGTCTTTCTGATGCTGGTCGAGGCCGGGCGGCAGCTGCGCGAGGCCGGGCAAAAAGGCCCTGATCTCATGGCGATGCTCGATCTCGTGGCGCTGGCCACCGTGGCCGATGTCGCGCCTCTCATCGGTGTCAACCGTGCCTTTGTGCGGCAAGGGCTGCGCGTCATGGCGCGGCGCGAACGGCCGGGGCTTGTGGCGCTGGCGGATGCGGCGCGGCTCGACCGGCCGCCTGCGGCCTATCATCTCGGCTTCGTGCTTGGCCCCCGGGTCAACGCGGGCGGGCGGATCGGCCAGGCCGATCTTGGCGCGCGGCTTTTGAGCACCGACAACCCTGCGGAGGCGCGCGCGCTGGCCGACCGGCTCGAAGAGCTCAACCGCGAACGCCGCGATGTCGAGGCCCAGGTGCGCGCCGCCGCCCTCGATCAGGCCGAGGCGCGCGGGCTCGATGCGCCGCTGGTTTGGGCGGCGGGCGATGGCTGGCACCCCGGTGTGGTGGGAATCGTTGCCAGCCGCCTCAAGGAGGCCGCCAACCGTCCCGCCATCGTCATTGGCTTCGATGGTGATGAGGGCAAGGGCTCTGGCCGCTCGATCTCGGGCGTCGATCTGGGGGCCTCGATCCAGAAGCTTGCCGCCGAAGGGCTGTTGATCAAAGGCGGCGGACACAAGATGGCCGCCGGGCTGACCGTGGCCCGCGATCAGCTTGATGCCGCGATGGCGCGCCTGTCGGAACTGCTCGACAAACAGGGCGCAGGGGCTGCCGGGGCCGCCGATCTGCGGCTCGACGGTCTCTTGATGCCCGGGGCCGCGACGCCCGAGCTGATTGATCAGATCGACGGCGCCGGCCCCTTTGGCGCCGGGGCCTCGGCGCCGCGCTATGTGTTCTCGGACATGCAGATCAGCTTTGCCAAGCGGATCGGCGAGAGCCATCTCAAACTGCGGTTTGGCGATGGCATGGGCGCGTCCTTGGAGGCGATCTCCTTTGGCGCGTTCGATGGCCCGCTGGGCCCCGCGCTGAGCGAACATGGCGGGGCGCGGTTTCATCTCGCGGGGCGGCTTGAGATCAATCATTGGGGTGGGCGGCAGAGTGTTCAGCTGCGTTTGGAGGATGCGGCGCGCGCTTAAAATAGGTGGCTCGAAAAAAAATCGGAAAGAAGTGCATTTTGCTGCAAAAATCCTCTTGCACCCGTCCCCGGTTTTGCCTAGTTACGCGACACGCCACGGCGCTGGCCCGTTCGTCTATCGGTTAGGACGCCAGGTTTTCAACCTGGAAAGAGGGGTTCGATTCCCCTACGGGCTGCCACTTCACCGCGGTGTTTCCACAGAAAATCAGACTAAGAAATCAGAGCCTTACCTGACAAAGCTCAGGTTGCGCGCGGCTGCGTTTATCGCGTTGATTTACCCCTCACGGGGTGACCCGTGGCGGCCCAAAAGCGCCACGGATCGCAAGGTTTTCAAAGCGCGTCAGACAGCCCGACCGGCGCGGAGACCTTCGAGCACGGCCTCTTCGGCGGTGCGTGGGGCGATGCAATCGCCGGCCAATTCATGCGAAATGCCCATGCGGCGAAGCGTCTGTTCTACGTCGGTATCCGGTCGGTGCCCCTGACAGAGCACCAGCGTGTCCACTTCTTCGCAAATCACCGCCTCCTGGCTCATGATATGCTGGAGATAGACGCTGTCCTCATCCGCCCCGAAGAGCCGCATATAGGGCAGCACCTCGACGCCGAGGCTATGGAGACGGCCAATGCCTGCGTCGCGCACATACATCTGGATCGTCTGCCCGGGCATATAGCCGTTGACCGCAAGGCGCACGCGATGGCCTGCCTGGGCCAGATGTTCGGCGAGGCCCATGCCGACCCAATCGGCGCGCCAGTCGGCCACGACGACCGAGGCCCCGACCTGAGCCTTGCCCTGCAGCACCTGCCAGGCATCGACCACGTGATCAAGATCATCGCCCTCGAATCGCGGCCAGCGCGGGATGGCCCCGGTCGCCACGATCACCGCCTCGGGGGCAAATTCGGAAATGACCGCCTCATCCACGGTGACACCTTTGCGGAACTCGACCCCGGCCAGTTCGCATTCGCGGGTCAGGTTGGTGATGATGCCGCCAAATTCGGCGCGATGCGGCAGAAGCTGCGCGAGCCGCGCCTGACCGCCAAGCTGGGTCTCGCGTTCAAAGAGCGTCACGTCATGGCCGCGTTCTGCCGCCGCAGCGGCGCCCTTGAGCCCGCCGGGGCCGCCGCCGATGACCATCACGCGGCGCGGGCTGGTGGCGGGCTGCGGCGCGCCAAGGGTTGTTTCACGGCCGCTCACCGGGTTCTGGATGCAGGAGATCGGATAGCCCGCGTGGAAATGCCCGATACAGGCCTGATTGCAGCCGATACAGGCGCGGATATCGTCGAGCCGCCCCTCCCCGGCCTTGTTGCCAATTTCCGGGTCGCAGATCATGGCGCGGGTCATGCCGCACATATCGGCCTGCCCCGAGGCGATGATACGCTCGGCCTCTTGCGGCTGATTGATGCGGCCAGTGACGATGGTGGTGAGGCCGGTGCGGGATTTGATCGCCTGCCCCAAGGGCGCGGTATAGCCCGCCTCTTCATACATCGGCGGCGCGATATGGACCGAGCCTGCCAAGGTGGCGGAAGAGCCCGCCACAACGCTCAGATAATCGAGCGTGGCATGGTCGGCGATATGCGCCCAGGCGTCGAGCGTGTCGGATTGTTCGAGCCCCTCATGGCTGCGCTCGTCGCCTGAAAGGCGCATGCCGACGACAAAGCCCGCGCCGGTCTTGGCCCGAATATCGGCGGCAATTTCGCGCAAGAATCGCGTGCGGTTTTCCAACGAGCCGCCATAGTCATCGTCGCGCTGATTGACCTCGGGGTTGAGGAATTGCGCGGGCAGATAGCCATGCGAGGCCACCACTTCGACCCCGTCGAGCCCGGCCTCTTCCATCCGGCGGGCCGCGTCGCCATAGGCGCTGATGACCTCGGCGATCATCTCGGGCGGCATCGGGCGCGGCATGACGTGAAACCGTTCATTGGGCGTGGCCGAGGCGCTGTAGGACACGGGCGCGGTGCCATCCTCGGAGGCGATCATCTCGCGCCCCGGATGAAAGAGCTGGGCGATCAGCCCGGTGCCATGGGCATGGATACGTTCGGCCAGGCGGCGATAGCCGGGAATGCAGGCATCGCTGTCGACGCGGATCGGATCGGCCACGAAGACCGCACTCGGATGGACGAGCGCCACTTCGGTCACGATGAGACCGGCACCGCCGCGGGCGCGGGCTTCGTGATAGGCGATGAGTTTCTCGCCGATCTGGCCCTCTTGGTTGAGGTGGGTTTCATGCCCGGTGGACACGATGCGGTTGCGCAGGGTGAGCTTGCCGAGGGTGATGGGGGCGAAAAGCTGGGGGAAATGGTCCTGGCTCATGAGGCGGTCCTGTGGCTGGTCTCGATCGGGCGATCAGAAGCTGGGCGGGGTGAGCGCCCAGATGACGATGGTTTCGGTCTCGGACGGGTTGCGGTAGCGATGCGGCGTGGCGCTGTCGAAGGCAAAGCTGTCGCCCGCCTCGAGCCGGTGATGGGCGTCGCCGACCCAGAGCTCGAGCACGCCGGAGAGCACCAGTCCCGCCTCTTCGCCCTCATGGGCATAGACCGTGTCGACGCCGCTGCCGGGGGCGAAGCGGCAGGAGAGCAGTTCGAGCTTGCCGCCCAGACCGGGGGTCAAAAGCTCGTCCCGGATGCCGTCATCATAGGCGATGGCGCGGCGCTCAGCCCGGCGCACGATGATGCTACGCTCGGCGGTGTTTTGATCGGGGGAATCGGGATCTGGGGTCCCCGAATCTGGGGCCTCGGGACCGGGGAAGAACCAGCTCACCGAGACGCCGAGCGCCCGGCTGATCCGAAAGAGCGCGGTGACCGATGGGCGGTTTTGGGCGCGTTCGATCTGGCTGATGAAGCCGGTGGAGAGCCCCGTCGCCTCGGCCAGAGCGCCGAGGGTCAGGCGGCGCGCCTTGCGCAGGTTGCGGATCTCTTCGCCGAGGCCGGGATCGACGCGCGACATCTCGAGCGTGTCCATGTTGAACGGCGCGGTGAGCAGCTGACCTTCGTGGTGATTGGGCATGCGGTGCCTTCTGGGTTTGTAAAATTTATCATATATAATTTTACAATTGTGCAGAAGTCAACGAAAAGCGTCACACCCCGCGCCGGACCCTGGGCGGGGATTGGCGCGGTTCTATGGCGCACGCGTGAGTCAAGAACGCGGCCTAAGCTGCCTGCCCTATTAGATTTTCCGTGAGTCTCGCCCGGTCAGAGCGCCGGACCCCGGCGCAGCATATAGACATCCATGAGCCAGCCATGGCGGGCGCGGGCCTCGGCCCTTGTCTCGATGATGCGCGGGCCGATCTCTTGCAGCGGGCCGCTCAGCAGGATCTGTTCCGGCATGCCGAGATAGGCGCCCCACCAGATGTTGAGCCCGTCGGGCTCGATCTGCTGAAAGCTGCATTCGCCGTCGAGCATGACGATGGCGGTGTCGCTCTCAATCGGCAGGCCGTGATCGCGGAGCCGTCGGCCGGTGGTCACGGTCACCGCCCCGTTCACGGTGTTGAAAGGGATGGCATGGGCCGCGGTCAGCGCCTGCAGCGCGGTTATGCCAGGCACGACGCGAATGGCGGGTTTCGGGTCGAGCCGCTGGGCGATGCGCAGGGTGCTATCGTAGAGCCCCGGGTCGCCCCAGACCAGAAGCGCCACGGGGCCATCGGACGTGCCCTCCGCGAGGGCCGATTGCCAGCGGCGGGCGATCTCGTCATGCCAGGCGATGACGCGGTCCTGATAGGGCAGGCTGTCGTCGCGGGTGGGCATGTCGAAATGCAGGACGCGGGCGGTGGCCCCGGCGGCGTCGAGAATTCGGTGGCGCAATTCGGCCAGATCGTCCTTGGCCGGGCCTTTGCGCGGGATCAGGATGGTGGCCGCGTCGCGCAGCGCCGCCTGCCCTTCGAGCGAGATATGGGCGGGAGAGCCGGTGCCGATACCGACCAGCCACAAGTCACGGATCATATTGAGGTCTCCTGATGCGAAACGGCCCGGCCCTCTTAGCAGAGGCCGGGCCGCGATGCCAAATTATCGCGTGTCGGTATCGCGTCGGTTATGCGGCTGCATAGAGACGGCGCGCGAAAAGCCCCGCCGTCGCGCCGTTGCGCAGGGTTTTCGCCACGGCGAGCACCGCGAGATCGGCCAGCGGCTCGACCAGAACGACGAGCATATAGGCCGCACCGAATGTGCCGACGGCGGCGAAGGTCTCGGCGCTGACGCCCTGGCCATAGAAGGCCCAGAAGGCGACCCAGGCGACGACACCGCCTTGATAGATCCCCGAGAGCTTGAGCACATGGGCATAGTCGAGATCGACATAGGCCCGGTCCTGCGGCAGGAGCCGTTTGGCCAGTGCCGAGATCGCCAGCAGCGGCACCAGAAGCGTGGTCACGTTGACGAAATACATCGGCATGTCGGTCGGGGCGAAGAACATGCCCTGGATGAGCAGGCCGAGCGCCAGACCGATCGCCGCGGGGGCCGCGCCGAGCAGCAGGAACAGGGTCGTGCCGAGGATGAAGTGGACTTCGGAGACGCCGACCGGGAAATGCGGCAGCACTTCGAAGAAGACGAAGGTGCCGAGCGCGGCGAGCAGGCTGCGGATGGCGAAGGAGGCGGGCTCGCTCTGCTTGAGGTCCTGCCACGCCAGTTTCGCGGTATAGCCCGCGGCACCGGCCGCAGTGGTGTAGGCAAAGGCCATCTTGGCACCGTCAACGACACCGGGTTCGATATGCATAGGATCTTCCTTCCTGTCTAGCTGCCCCACCGGCAGCGTTGTGAACCGCTCTCGCGGCAGATGATCAATGGCAGGTTTCCTGACTTACGGGTCGTCGCGTTGTCGGCCTTCCCAGCCCAGCTCGGGCCAGTGGTTTTCCTAAACGCTCGCCGCTTACAGTTGCGGGGGCAGTCCGGGGGTTTCACCCGGTTCCCTTTTTCAGCCACTTGCGTGACGCCATCGAATGGAAGGAGATTAGCAGCGCCCCGCGACCGCACAAGGATAAATGCGGCAGATCGAGGTCGCTTTGCGGATGTTTTCGCTACATCTCGGCCAAAGGCCCATAAAGGATGAGCGCCGGACGGTCGCCGATCTCTGCGCCAAGCTGTGCGGCGAGATCGGCCACGGTGCTGCGGGTGACCTGTTGCTCGGGCGTGCCCACCGCCTCAGCGAGGATGGCGGGCGTCGTGCCGGGCAGACCGGCGGCGGTGAGCGTCTCGGCCAGCAAGGGAAAGGTCCGCTTGCCCATGAAAACCACGGTACAGGCCGAAGGATCGGCCAGCGCGGTGATGTTGAGATCGTCGGGCAGTTTGCCGCCCGCGTCATGGCCGGTGACGAACTGCACCCGCCGCGCCGTCAGCCGCCGGGTGAGCGGGATGCCCGCCGCCGCCGCCGCCGCGATGGCCGAGGGCACGCCGGGGATGATCTCATACTCGATCCCGGCGGCGCGCAGCGCGACCAGCTCTTCCTCGAGCCGGCCAAAGAGGCCGCTGTCGCCGGATTTGAGCCGCACGATACGGCCCCCCTCGCTCGCATACTCCACCAGCAGGCGGCTCACATGGTCTTGGCGCGGCGAGAGCCGCCCTGCCCGCTTGCCGACACCGATGAGATCGGCATCGGGATTGGCATGATCGAGGATCGGCCCGGCGGAAAGATCGTCGAACAGCACCGCATCGGCGCGTTTCAGACGGTCCACCGCCTTGAGGGTCAAAAGCTCGGGGTCGCCGGGGCCGCTGCCCACGAAACTGACAAAACCGCTCATGAGGCCTCCGCGGTGATGAGGTGGAAGAAGGTGCCGGTGACATGGCCGCGCCGCGAGCCGGTTTCGGGCACCGGGTTGCCATCGGCGTCAAAGACCTGCGCCAAGGGCGCGTCGGGCTGATCGAGGATCATGGAATAGTGGAACTCATGCCCGCGCAGCGCCTGTCCCGCGTCAAAGCCCGGCATCGGCGTGTCGAGCACGGCGCGGCGATAGCCGAGGTGGAATTTGCGCTTTTCATAGGAGGTCTCGAGCCCGAGAAGCCCGGCCATCTGATGGCGGGTGCCCTCCTTGTCGACGAGCCCGGCGCCGAGCGCCATATAGCCCCCGCATTCGCCATGGACGGGGCGGGTTTTGGCGTGCTGGCGCAGCCCGGTCAGAAAGGTCCCGGCGGCGGCGATCCGGCCTGCGTGCAATTCGGGATAGCCGCCGGGCAGCCAGACCAGATCGGCGCTGGCATCGGGGGCCTCGTCCGCGAGGGGCGAGAAAGGCAGGATTTCCGCCCCGGCCCGCCGCCAGCCTTCGAGGATATGGGGATAGGTGAAGGAAAAGGCCGCGTCACGGGCGAGCGCGATGCGCTGCGCCGGGGGTTTCGGCAGATGCGCCGCGCCCGTGGGCAGGCCAGAGCCTTGGGCCGCAACGCGGATGAGATCGAGATCGACATGGGCGCGCAGGAAGTCGGCATAGCCCGCGATGGCCGCCTCGAGATCGGGGTGTTCCACCGCCTGAATGAGGCCCAGATGCCGTTCCGGCAGGGTCAGATCGCCACGCCGGGGCAAGACGCCGAGCACCGGCAGGCCGGCGCGCTCCATCCCGAGACGGGCGAGCCGTTCGTGACGGGGGCTTGCGACGCGGTTGAGGATGACACCGGCAAAGGGCAGATCGGGCATGAAATTGCGAAAGCCGAGGGCGGTGGCGGCGGCGGATTGCGCCTGACCGCTCACATCGAGGACGAGCACCACGGGCCAGCCCATGCGCCGCGCGGTTTCGGCGCTCGAGCCAAAGCCCGACTGACCGCGTGTCGCCACCCCGTCGTAGAGCCCCATCGAGCCTTCGGCGACGCAGATATCGGCGCCTTGCGCCTCTTGGGCGATGGCCGCCAAGAGGCTCTCGTCCATGGCCCAACTGTCGAGGTTGAAACTGGCGCGGCCGCTGGCGGCGAGGTGAAAGGCCGGATCGATGTAATCGGGGCCGGATTTATAGGGCTGCACCACTTGGCCCGCATCGCGCAGCGCGCGCAGCAGACCGAGCATGACCGTGGTCTTGCCAGTGCCGGAGGACGGGGCCGAGATCAGCAGGCCGGGGGGCATCTCAGTCATCGCCATGCTGCCATTCGCTCCACGGGCTGTCGGCGGTTTGCGGGCGGTAGCGGCGGTCGTAATCGGCGGCGTAGAGCCGGCTCTCGGCAAAGCCTTCTTGGGCCAGCGCGCGGCCGACGAGGATCAACGCGGTGCGCGAGATCGAGGCGTCGACATTTTCGGCCACGGTGCCGAGGGTGGCGCGGATGATCTTCTCGTCCGGCCAGCTCGCGCGGTAGACCACCGCGACCGGGCAATCGGCGCCGTAATGCGGGATCAGCTCGTCCACCGAGCGTTCGAGATTGCCGATCGACAGGTGCAGCGCAAGCGTCGCCCCGGTGCGGCCGAAATTGGCCAGCGTTTCGCCATCGGGCATCGAACTCGCCCGGCCCGGCGTGCGGGTCAGCACCACGGATTGCGCCACGCCCGGCAGGGTGAGTTCCGTGCCGAGCGTCGCGGCGGCAGCAGCGAAAGAGGGCACGCCGGGGGTCACGGTATAGGGGATGCCTGCGGCCTCGAGGCGGCGGATCTGTTCGCCCATGGCGGACCAGACCGAGAGATCACCGGAATGGAGCCTTGCCACGTCCTGACCGGCGCGATGGGCGGCTTCGCATTCGGCGATGATCGCGTCGAGATCCATCGGCGCGGTGTTGATGATCTTGGCCCCCTCCGGGCAGTGACCCAGTACCGCCTCGGGGACGAGCGAGCCTGCGTAGAGGCAGACCGGCGAGGCGGCGATGATGTCGCGGCCGCGCAGGGTGAGCAGATCGGGCGCGCCGGGGCCTGCGCCGATGAAGTGAACGGTCATGTCAATCTCCTGTCGCGAGGGCGCATGTGGCCCTTTTGTCTGTGCTGATGACGCGGGGCTGAAGGAGCCGCGCCTGTGGTCCGGCCAAGGCCAGCGCCGCCGCCTCGGCCACCGAGCCGGTGCCGCGCGCGGCCTGCGAGGCCGGGGAATGGGTGTCGGTTGTCTGCGCGCCAAGCACGTCCGGGTCAATGCCCATGGGGGCGAGGCCGAGCGTTTGGGCGAAGGTCTGAAAGCCCGGGGTTTCGGCCTTGTCGGCGGCGGTGGCGATGGCGCCAAGCGCCGTGCGGTCCTGACCTGCCGAGGCCAGCGCCGCGTCGAGCGCGTCTTGCAGGCTCTGGGCCGAGGTGCCTGCGCGAAATCCGAAACCGGCGGTGATCATAGTGTGCCGCTCCATTGCACCAGCGGATAGGCGGATTTCCAGCCACGACGGCTGCCGAGTGGCAGGGCTTGGGCGAGTTCGACCCGCAGCAACTCGCCGCCCTGTTCGGCCTGCCATGCGGCCAGCAGCATCTCGGCCTCGAGCGTCACCGCGTTGATCACCAACCGGGTGCCGGGGGCAAATTCAGCCAGCAGGGTTTGCAGCAGCTCGGCGCTCAGCCCGCCGCCGACAAAGATCACATCGGGCGGGTCGAGATCGCAGAGCGCCTCGGGGAGCTGGCCCTCGATGATCTCGATCCGGTTCTCGACCCCGAAGGCGCGGGCGTTGGCGGCGATGAGGCCGATCCGGTCGGCGCGGCCCTCGATGGTGGTGGCGCGGCAGCGGGGATGGGCGAGCGCCCATTCGACCGAAATACTGCCCGAGCCGCCGCCGATATCCAGAAGATGCTCGCCCGCGCGCGGGGCCAGCGCCGAGAGGGTGAGCGCCCGCGCCGGGCGTTTGGTCATCACCCCGTCGCTTTCAAAAAGATCGTCGGCGAGGCCGGAGGTTTTGGGCAGGGCTGCCTGCGCCGGGCCCTCCATGGCGATGGCGACGCAGACCGGGTGCGAGAAGCTGCCGCCGATGTCTTCGGCCAAGCCTTCGGTGATCTGTTGGCGCGGGCCGCCCATGGCTTCGCAGACCCAGAGCCGCGATGCGCCAAAGCCCATGTCGGCGAGGTAATCCGCGAGGCTTGCCACCGCGCTGCCGTCGCGCAGGAGCACGATGGCGCGGTCTCCCGGGGCGAGATAGGGGCGCAGCCGGGTCATCGGCTGGGCATGCAGGCCGAGGCAGAGCGTCTGTTCCAGCGGCCAACCGAGATGGGCCGCGACCAGTGAGAACACCGAAGCCCCGGGGATGGCGCGCCATTCGCCCGGGGTGAAATGCCGCGCGATGACAGCGCCCGCGCCGAACCAGAACGGATCACCCGAGGCCAGCGCCACGACCTGACGGCCGCGCAGGGATTTCAGCCGTTCGATCCCTTGCGCGAAGGGCACCGGCCATGCGATAGGCTCGGCCTGCAGGTCGGGCAAAAGCGCGAGGTGACGCGGCGGTCCGATGACCACCTCCGCCGAGGCGAGCGCCGCCAGAGCTGCGGGGCAGAGCCCGTCGGGGCCGTTCTCGCCCAAGCCGATAACCGTGAGCCAAGGGGTTTCAGACATGCGCATCAACCTTCTGATCCTGGGCGGCACCACCGAGGCCAAGGCGCTGGCCCAAGCGGTGGCCGAGGCGGAAATCCCGGCCATCTTCTCGCTTGCCGGGCGCGTGGCGCGGCCGCTCGATCAGCCGGTGCCAATGCGCAGCGGCGGGTTTGGCGGGGTCGAGGGGCTGTGTGACTTCCTGCGCCGCGAGGCCATCACCCATGTGGTCGACGCGACCCATCCCTTTGCCGCGCAGATGAGCCGCAATGCGGTGGCCGCCTGTGCGAATGTCGGCGTGCCGCTCATCGCGCTGAGCCGCGCCCCGTGGCGCGCCGTCGATGGCGATCAATGGCAGCGGGTGCCGGATATGGCGGGGGCGGTGGCGGCGCTGGCCGGTCCGCGCCGGGTGGTGATGCTCGCTGTGGGGCGGATGCATCTGGCCGAGTTCGCGCCCAATCCGCAGCATCGCTACCTGCTGCGGCTGGTCGATCCGCCAGAGGTGCCCCTGCCCTTGCCGGACTGTCATGTGATCGTCGCCCGCGGCCCGTTCAGCGAGGCGGAGGACCGCGCGCTCATGCAAGAACATGGGGTGGAGATCGTCGTGTCCAAGAACGCCGGGGGCCGCGGGGCCGAGGCCAAGATCGCCGCCGCGCGGGGCCTCGGCCTGCCGGTGATCATGATCGACCGGCCGGCCATCCCTGCGCGCCGCGAGGCCAGCGATGTGGCCGAGGTTCTGGACTGGATCGCTCATTCAGGGTCCGATGGGGCCGGAACGGATCGCGGGGTGTAGACGATCGGCGGCTGACCCTCGCGCAGGATGCGCCGGGTGAGCGACGAGCCGACCAGCACCACGGTGCGCATATCGGCCATCTCGGGCGTCGCTTCGGCGAGGGTGACGCAGCGGATCTCTTCCTCCGGGGTGCTGACCGCGCGGGCAAAGAGGATGAGCCGTTCGGCTTCGCATTCCTCGCGCAGGATGTCGAGCGCGCGGCCAAAGCCTTCGGGCCGGGATTTCGAGCGCGGGTTGTAGAAGCCCATGGCGAAATCGGCCTGGGCGGCGAGGCGCAGACGCTTTTCGATCAGCGCCCAGGGCTTGAGATTGTCGCTCAGGTTGATGGCGCAGAAATCATGGCCCATGGGCGCGCCGGCGCGGGCGGCGGCGGCGAGCATGGCGGTGATGCCGGGCAGCACGCGAATGTCGAGATTGCGCCAGTCGGGCGCGCCCTCTTCCACCGCCTCAAACACCGCCGAGGCCATGGCGAAAACGCCGGGATCGCCCGAGCTCACCACCGCGACGCGGCGGCCCTCAGAGGCCATTTCGAGCGCATGACGGGCACGTTCGACCTCGACCCTGTTGTCGCTTTCATGCAGCGTGAGACCGGGGCGCGGCGCGATGCGGCGCACATAGGGGATGTAGCCCACCACATCGGTCGCGTCATCGACCACGGCGCGCACCTCGGGGGTGACGAGCGCCTCGTCGCCGGGGCCGAGCCCCACGATCTTGACCCAACCTGTCTTGACCCCACCTGTCATGGCCGTCTCCCCTGCCCGTGTACGAGAATGATCGAGAAATACGGCAGGCTGTCGCCGTCGATCTCCGACAGCGGCGTCACCGATTGGTCCGGCAGGCTGGCATATTGCACCACGACGGCGCGGTCGGATTTGCCCGAAGCCTCGAGCGCGGCACGGACCTTGGGCAGGTTGCGCCCGACCTTCATCACCACCAGCGCATCGGCGGCCTGCATCGCGGCGACCATCTGATCGCGGTCGAGCGTGCCCATCACCACCGAGAGCACGTCATCGCCCCAGGTGATCGGCGCGCCCGAGGCGGTCCAGGCCGCCGACATGCCGGTGATCGCCGGGACCACCTCGACCGGGATCAGATCCTTGAGCCGGGTGAAGAGATGCATGAAAGAGCCGTAGAAAAACGGATCGCCCTCGCAGGGCACGATCACGTCTTCGCCCGCCTCGACCAGCGCCCGGATATGGGCGGCGCAGTCCTCGTAGAAGGCGGACAGGAGTTCGTTATAGCGCGGATCGGAGAGCGGGATTTCGGTGGTGACCGGATATTCCATCGGAAATTCCTGCACGTCGCCTGCCAGCATCGGGGCCACCGTGGCGCGGGCGCGCCCGGCATTCCCGGCCTTGCGGAAATAGGCGACATGGCGGGCCTGCCGGATGAGCCGGTCGGCCTTGACGCTCATCAGCTCGGCATCACCGGGGCCGAGGCCCACGCCATAGAGGGTGCCGCGGGTGCCGGTCATTCCGCGCGGCTCGCGATGGCGTTGATGGCGGCGACTGTGATGGCGCTGCCGCCCAGTCGTCCGCGCACGATGAGCGAGGGCACCGGCAGCGCCTCCCAGAGCGCGTCCTTGCTCTCGCGGGCGCCGACGAAACCGACGGGACAGCCGATGATCGCCGCGGGGCGCGGGCATTCGGGGTCTTCGAGCATTTCCAGCAGGTGAAAGAGCGCGGTGGGCGCGTTGCCGATGGCCACGAGCGCCCCGTCGAGCCGGTCGCGCCACAGCTCGAGCGCGGCGGCAGAGCGGGTGGTGCCAAGCTCGGCCGCGAGATCGGGCACCCGCGGATCGCGCAGGGTGCAGATCACGTCGTTCTGGGCGGGCAGGCGTTTCTCGGTCACGCCTTCGCTGACCATATAGGCGTCGCAGAAGATCGGCGCGCCGGCCTCGAGCGCGGCGCGCGCCGCCGTGACCATGCCGGGCGAGACGGCCACGTCGCGTTCCAGCCCGACCAGCCCGGCGGCATGGATCATCCGCACCACGACCTGTTCTTCATCCGCGTCGAACCGGCCGAGATCGGCCTCGGCGCGGATCGTGGCGAAGGATTCCAGATAGATCGCAGCGCCGTCTTTTTCGTATTCATAGGGCATGGTCAGAACTCGGTCAGTTTCAGGATGTCGGTATCGGTGAGGTCGCGGGCCTCGGGTGTGTCCCAAGGGGCGGCATTGCGCAAGAGATCATAGGCGCCGTGGCGGCCGACCAGCGTCAGATCGGCGGCGCGCGGCCAGGCGCAGCCCTTGGCACAGCCCGAGACATGCAGACTCTGCCCCGGGGTGAGGCGGGGGCCGAGCTGATCACAGAGCTGGCGGGCGAGCGCGCGGGTGCCGGCCTCGGCCTGGGCGCAATAGGGCGCGCCGGGACAGGCATGGACCGCGAGCGCGGGATCGTCGGGGGTGGTGATAAAGCCCGCGTCGCGCGCGGCCTCTGCTGCGCCCTCTGCCACACCCATGAGGCGAAAGAGACGCCCGGGCATCGGCCGCAGGGCACGCGCGCCGGTGCTGTCGAGCAGCGTGATCATGGCGCGCGCCTCGAGCGCGCCAAAGGCCGCGCCAAGGGTCAGATCGGCGCCGCTCTGCCCCGGTTTCGGCAGGCTCGCATAGCTGCGCGGCGCGGCGGCGAGCCAATCGGGCGGCAGTTTGGCGTGGCGCAGATGGCGTGCCATGCGGCCGGTGTCCTGCCCGCCGGTGGCGATGAACCAGTCGAGCATCTCGCGCAGGCCTTGCAGCGCCTCGCCGATGCGCAGCCGGCGGCCCAGCGGAGCGCCGTCGGCACGCAGGATGAGCCCGCCATCGGCGGCCAGCTCGAACGCCACGTCGGAGGCCACCATATTGACCGCCGGTTCCGCCCCGGTGTCGATGGCAAAGCCGAACTTACCGGGCAGTTTCGGCAGATCGCCGAGGAGGCCCATCAGCTCGGTCGCGATGCGGTGGCTGAGATCGCCGGGACGCCAGCCCGCCTCGATCACGATGTTGCGGCGGCTTTCGATCTCGGGGTCGGGATCGAGCAGCCCGAGCGCCCGCAACCCGTCGGTGAGCGTCGTCACATCGCCCTCGGGGACGCCGCGCAGCTGCAGATTGGCGCGCGAGGTGAGATCAATGAGCCCGTTGCCATGACGCCCGGCCAGATCACAGAGCCCGCGCATCGCCTCGGCGCTGACTTCGCCCAGCATTGGCCGCACTCGCAACAGCATCCCGTCGCCCGACAGCATCGGCCGCAGCGCGCCAGGGCACCAGCCGCGCACGCGGGGGGCGGCGGCGCTCATTCCGCGGCCTCCAGCGCCGCGAGGATCGAGTTGCGCCGCGTCTGCCAGAGCCCCGCCTGATGGAGCCGCGCGAATTGATCGCGCATCGCCGCGAGCGCCTCTGGATTGGCCTCTTGCAAGAACCCGGTGACCTCGTCATCGCCGAGCGTCGCGTCATAGTAGAGATCAAAGAGATGGGCGGGCACGGCGCGCGCGAGATGGGCAAAAGCCGCGAGATTGTCGAGGGTTACGGCAATTTCCGCCGCGCCGCGATAGCCGTGGCGGCGCATCCCGGCGATCCAGCCCGGGTGGCTGGCGCGGGCGCGCAGCACGCGGGCGAGCTCCTCTGTCAGGGGCCGCGCCCGGGGGCGGTCCGGGTCGGTGTTGTCGAGATGGTAGAGCGCCGCCTCGCCGCCTGCGACGGATTGTGCGGCGGCAAAGCCTGCCTCGTGATTGGCGTAATCCTGCGACAGGAGGAGATCGGTTTCCGCCAGATCCTGCAGATGAACAAAGGCCTCGGCCCCGGCGACCCGGTCGCGCAGACCTTCGGGGTCGAGGCGCGGGCTCTCGCCATCGAGCGCCCAGCTCGAGGCGCGCAGCCAGGCCTCGCCCGCCGCCTGCCGCGCCGCCGCGTCATATTGGTCGAGATGGGCGCCGACACCGACGCCAAACTGCCCCGGTGCCGGGCCGTAGACGCGGGCGCTCTGCTGGCCCAGATAGGGGTTCCAATCCTGGGCCTCATCGCGGGCGGCGAGCATCCGGACGGCTTGCGAAAAGAGCGTCGAGAGCGTCGGAAACACATCGCGGAAAAGGCCCGAGACGCGCAGGGTGACGTCGATGCGCGGGCGGTCGAGCTCGGCGATGGGCAACACCTCGACGCCCGAGACCCGCTCGGACCCGTCGTCCCAGACCGGGCGCACGCCGATGAGTGCCAGCGCCATGGCAAATTCTTCGCCCGCCGTGCGCATCGTGGCCGAGCCCCAGAGATCGACCACCACGCCGCGCGGCCAGTCGCCCTGATCCTGCAGGTGGCGGCGGACCAGTTCGTCGGCCAGACGTTCGCCCTGGGCAAAGGCGGCGCGGCTCGGCACGGCGCGGGGATCGGTGGAGAAGAGATTGCGCCCGGTGGGCAACACATCCATGCGGCCGCGATAGGGCGATCCCGCGGGGCCTGCCTCGATCCGCTGACCGTCGAGCGCGCGCAGCAGCGCGGCGCGTTCGTTTTCAACAGACGCGCCAATGTCAAAGCTCGGCGCGGCGGCGGGTGTGCGGCCCCAGATATGGAGCCCGTCGCCAAACTGGCTGTCCTTCACGTCGCAGACAAAGCGGTCGATCCGCGTGATCGCCTCGCCGATGTTCTCTGCACTGTCGAGCCCCAGATCCTCTGCCAAACCAAGGGCTTCGGCCTCGGAGCGAATGTCGTCCTGCAGCCGGTCGCGGCGGCGCGGATCGAGCCCGTCGGCATTGGAAAACTCGTCAAGCAGCGCCTCGAGCCGGACCATGCCGCCCGTTGTGCTGCTCTGCACCAGGGGCGGCGGCACATGGCCGAGGGTGATCGCGCCGATGCGCCGTTTGGCCTGCACCGCCTCGCCCGGATCATTGACGATGAACGGGTAGATCACCGGCAGCCCGGCGAGCAGCGCTTCGGGCCAGCAACTCTCTGACAGGGCCACGGATTTGCCCGGCAGCCATTCGAGCGTGCCATGGGCGCCGATGTGAATGAGCGCGTCGGCCTGATCCTGCAGCCAGAGGTAAAAGGCCACGTAGCCATGGCGCGGCACCCGTTCGAGATCGTGATATTCGTCGTCGCGCTGGGCGAATTGGCCGCGTTCGGGCTGTAGCGCGATCCAGGCATTGCCGCGCCGCACCACGCGCAGCGCCATGCCCTCGGGACCGGCGTCGGGATCGTCTTCGGGTGGCCCCCACGCGGCGGCGAGCGCCTCTTGCAGGGGCTGCGGCAGGCGGGCGAGCGCGGCTTTATAGGCCTCCATCGGCCAGTGCAGCTGGGCCTCGGCGAGATGCTCTGCCGCAAAGCCCGTGTCGACCGCATAGCCCGCGCCCTGCAGATCCTCGAGCATGGCCGAGGCCGAGGCCAGCGCGTCGAGCCCGACGGCATGGGCCATGTTCCAATCGCGCCCCGGATAGGTCGAGAGCACGAGGCCGACGCGGCGGGCGGCGGGGGCTGTCGTGCTCAGCCGGTGCCAGCGGGCCATGCGGGCGACGATGGCCTCGATCCGGTCGGGCACGGGCCGGTGCAGGGCGCGGGAAAATTCGAGATCGGGGTCGCGGGCTGCGGGTTCCTTGAAGGAGGCGACGCCTGCGAAAATCCGGCCATCGACCTCGGGCAGCACCACATGCATGGCGAGATCGGCGGGCGAGAGACCGCGTTCGGCCTCGGCCCAGGCGTCCTGGGTCGAGGTGGCGAGCGCCACCTGAAACACCGGCACGCCTGCGGCATCAAGGGGCGAGGCCCCCTCTGCCCCGCGCCCGGAAAAGGCCGTGGCGTTGACGATCATCGCGGGCGCGAGGGCGGCCACCTGATCACGGAGCCAGTCGCGGGTGCCGGGGGATTTGAGCGAGGGCGCAAAGAGGCCGAGCGGCGCAAAGCCTTGGGATTGCAGGGATTTGAACAGCGCCTCGATGGGCGCGAGATCGGCGGCGACGAGATAGGAGCGGTAGAAAACCACCAGCACACGGGGGGCGGTGCCGCCCTCCCCGGTCTCATCTGGCGCGCCGGTCCAGAGGTCGGGGGCGGCGGCGATCACGCCGTCGCGGGGCGTCCAGAGACCGGCCTCGGGGACAAGTTTCGCCCCTTTGACGGGGCCTGCGTAGAGACCGGCGGCAAGGGCCAGCTGGGCGAGCGCCGCTTGGGCCGCGACCGCGCCGCCTGCGTCGCAGAGATGCTGCAACCGGCGCAGCGTCGAGACCGGCAGGGTCGAGATCTCGTCGAGCCGGGGATCGGCGCGGCCATCGCCCGGCAGCACCGCCAGCGCGAGGCCTTTTTCCCGCGCCAGCGCCTCGATCCGTTGCAGCCCATAGGGCCAGTACGGCACGCCGCCGATGAGCCGGATCAGGATCGCCTTGGCCCCGTCGAGCGTCTGTTCGACATAGGTGTCGACCGAGAGCGGGTGTTTCAGCGCGGCGATATTGGCCAGCCGCAGATCGGGCAGCGACGAGCCTGCGTCGCGCGCCCGATGCCAGCCCGCCGCGAAAGCGCCGAGATCGGAATCCGAGAGGCTGAGCACCACCAGATCGGCCGGGCTTTGGCCCAGATCCGTCGGGGTTTCGGTCTCTTCCAACCCTTGGCTTTCGCGGAAAATGACATGCATTTCGGGGGCTTACCCTCTCGGGCCTTGATCGGACCTAGTCGGCCGCTGCGGTTTCAGGGATGAGCACGGCGCGGATGGCGGCGCTGTTGATGTCGTCATGTTCGGCGATGACCACGAGGCGGCCTTGACGGGCCTCGCCGGCCTCCCACATGCGGTCATATTGGTGCCGCACGCGGGCGCCCACGGCCTGCACCAGAAGGCGCATCGGCTTGCCTTTGACGGCGGCGTAGCCCTTGACGCGGAGGATGTTCTGGCTGCGGGCCAGATCCTCGATCCGGGCGGTGAGCGCCTCGGGGCTGTCCAGTTCCGGCAGGTCAATCACGACGCTTTCGAAATCATCATGATCGTGGTCATGGGGCGTGTCGTGATGCGAGGGGCGCGCGTCGAGATCATCCTCGGCGGCGGCCTCGAGACCGAGCAGCACGCGCGGGTCGACCACGCCTTCGGCGACTTCGATCACCGGCAGCGGACGGGGCGCTTCGGCGGCGATGATCTCACGCGCCTTGGCGACGCCGTCGGGACCGGCGAGATCGGGTTTTGTCAACAAGACGAGATCGGCGCAGGAGATCTGATCCTCGAAGACCTCGGAGAGCGGGGTTTCGTGATCGATGCTTTCATCGGCCAGACGCTGGGCATCCACGGCGGCCACATTGGGGGCAAAGCGACCGGCGGCCACGGCTTCGGCATCGGCCAGGGCGATGACGCCATCGACGGTGATCTTGGAGCGGATATCGGGCCAGTCGAACGCCTTGAGCAGCGGTTTCGGCAGCGCCAGACCGGAGGTTTCGATCAGGATATGTTCGGGCTGCGGATCGAGCGCGATCAGCGCCTCGATGGTCGGGATGAAATCATCCGCCACGGTGCAGCAGATGCAACCATTTGCCAGCTCGAGGATATTTTCGGCCGGGCAATCCGGGATCGCGCAGGATTTGAGGATGTCGCCATCGACGCCAACATCGCCGAATTCATTGACCACCACCGCGAGCCGCTTGCCACCCGGGTTCTTCATCAGATGCGAGATGAGCGTCGTCTTGCCGGAGCCGAGAAAGCCGGTGATCACGGTGACGGGGAGTTTGGTGAGATTAGACATTGTCGTCCTCCAGGGGCGGGATGCGGGCGATGCAGTTGCGTTTGAAATGCTCGGGGCGCGTGCGCCATGGGATCAGCCCATCGGCGCTGTCGTGATAGAGCGCGGCGCCCTCGGTCAGCGTGGCGAGATGTTCGGTTTCGTCAAGATTGCCGTAGACATAGGTCCAGCGGTTCGGACCGCCGCGCAGCGCGATGGAACAGCCGTTGTCGCAGTTTTGCAGGCATTCGACGGCGCGCAGGGTGACGCCTTCGGGCAGGTCCTGGGCCGAGAGCGCATCATGCAGCGCCTGACCGGGGCGAATGCCGTCCTCGGGGGCGTCGCTGCCCCGGCGGCATTTGACACAGACCAAGAGTTCGGTGGCGTGTTTCGTCATTGGCGCGCCCTCGGGGCACGGGCCAGTAGCCCCCGCCCACCAGATCGGCAAGACATTGAAATAGAACCCATATTCTTTCCTCCGCCGGGGCACCTCGCCCGGAGCTATGCGTGACAAGAGCGCCGGACAGCGCCCTGGATGGCAGGTCTCCTGGCTTGCGGGTCATCATGGGTCGCGCCTTCCCAGCCCGAGGGCCAGTGGCATGGTGCGAGACATTCGCCGCTTACAGTTGCGAGGGCAGCCGCGGAATTGGGTCAGACCCGCACCGCGTTCCCTTTTCAGCCCGGATTCGTCCCGGGCAACCATCAGGGGCGACAATGCTCAGGACGGGGGTGCAATGTCAATTGCGGGGGCGACATCCACGGGGCGGGAAACGGCATGTGAGAGGCGGAATGCGGCGGGGCCTGCGAAAAAGCGCGGAGCCCTGTTAACCAAGGGGGATCGGCGATTTTGCCCTGTCGGTGATACGTCGGTATTGCGACGGTAAAACGACGGTGGCGATTTCCGGGGGGACGCGCCCCCCGGAGAGAGGTTACCGGAGCGCGCGTTACTCGGCGGCGAGCTCGGTGATTTCGCGGCGGAAGGGCAGCGCGTCGCCGATGTCTTCGCCGTCCAGCTCGCGGGCATAGCGGTGGCCCGCGTAGGTCGCCCAGGCGATCGGACCGGGGGCCTCGGCATCGCCGAAGAGCCGCACCGATTTGATCCCGGCATCGGCCCAGTCGGCCTCGCGCGCCAAGAGATCGTGATAGAGCCCGTCGCGGCCCTGACGCGAGGCGACCATGACCACCGCATCGGCGTCATAGCGCGTGGTTCGGCCGGTGTAGACGCAATTGCTCATGACGTGATCGGCGGCAATCTCGGTCACGCCGCGATTGAGCACGATCTCGACCCCCATCTCGACGAGGCGGGCATGGATCACCGCCTGTTCGAGCGTGTTGTTGGTCCAGTCGCTGACATAGGCCGAGGGGGTGATCAGGGTCACATCGGCACCGCGCGAGGCCAGAAGCTCGGCCAGGACACCGCCCATGTAGTAATGGTCATCGTCAAAGAGCACGATCTTGCCCTCGGGGATGGTGCCGCCCATCAGGTCGTCCGGCGTGTAGACGCGCGCGCCCTCCGCAATGGGCATCGGCACCACATGCTGACGCGAGACACCGTCGCGACGCCAGGTGGCCCCGGTGGCGATGGCGATGTTTTCGAAACCGAACTCGAGCAGGCTCTCGGCGTCGAGCTCGCTGTCGCGGTAGATCTCGACATTGGGGCGCTGCGAGAGCTGATAGTCGCGGTAATCGACCACCCGCCCCCAGGCCGAGAGGCCGGGCAGCTTGCGTTCGCGGGTCACGCGGCCGCCGATTTCGGTGCCGGCCTCGGCGATGGCCACGTCATAGCCGCGCCGGCAGAGCGCCCAGGCGGCCTCGAGCCCGGCGGGACCGGAGCCCACGACGAGGACCGATTGGCTCGCGCCCTTGGGGTTCATCTTTTCGGGGTGCCAGCCCTTGCGCCATTCTTCCATGAAGGTCGGGTTCTGGGTGCAGCGGCTGATCGACATGGTCATGTCGCCGGTGATGCAGATGTTGCAGCCGATACATTCGCGAATGTCTTCGATGCGGCCTTCCTCGATCTTTTTCGGCAGGAAGGGATCGGCGATGGAGGGACGGGCGCAGCCGATCAGGTCGAGCGTGCCGGATTTGACCATTTTCGCCATGACATCGGGCGAGGTGAAGCGGCCGACGCCGACGATGGGCTTGTCGCTCAGCTCGTGGATGCCGCGCACCAGGGTTTCCTGGGCCGCCTCGTCCTTGAAGCGCGAGGGGCCGGAGCAATCCTCCCATGTGCCCTGCGCCAGATCCCACAGATCGGGCAGATCGCGGTTCATCTCGATGAAGTCGCGCAGCTCGGCGTTGGAAAAGCCCAGCTCGCCGATGGTTTCATCCAGGCTCACCCGCATTGTGAGGGCCATGGTGTCGCCGACGGCGTCGCGCATATCGGCCACCACCTCGCGGGCAAAGCGCGAACGGTTCTCGAGCGAGCCGCCATATTCGTCGCTGCGCTGGTTTGTGGCTCTTGAGAGGAAATGTTGAAAAATGCCAAATCCATGCGCCCCATAGAGGCATATCAGGTCGAATCCTGCCTCTTTTGAACGTTTCGCCGCATTGACGAACCAGCGCCGCAGATCGCGGATTTCGGATTTGGACATGGCGCGGGCCTGCACCGGGTCATTGGTGAAGGTGCGGATCGGCAGGGCCGAGGGGGCGAGCGGCACTTCCTTGGTGTAGAGGTTGGGGCCGTTGATGCCGGAATAGGCGAGCTGAATGCCCGCGAGCGCGCCATGGGTCTTCATCTTCTCGGACATGCGGCGCAGTTGCGGGATGTCCTTGTCCTCCCAGAGGCGGAGTTCGATGAAGGGGGTGATTTCCGAGGTGTGGTGCATTTCGCATTGCTCGGTGAAGATCACGCCCCAGCCGCCTTCGGCCTTGATGCCGCGCATTTCCGCCGCCGCCGAGGGATCGCGGTAGCCGCCGCCATTGCAATGGGGCACCTGATAAAAGCGGTTCTTGGCGGTGAGCGGGCCGATTTTTACCGGCTCGAAGAGGATGTCATAGCGGGGGTCGCGCACGGGTCAGGCTCCCATCAGGGTTAGGTGTCGGGACAGGATCACAGAATTGCGGCGCAGGATAAAGTCGTGGCTGCGAAAGCATGGCTTAGCCAAAGCTTAAGCCAAGGGCCCTCAGCCCTCTTCGAGACCGATGCGCAGGCCCGGGATGCTCTCGGCGCTGATGGAGGCGCGGCAGTGGTCGATAAATGCCTTTACAGTCAAGACGTTATCCGCCCCTCCTGAGGTGACGAGACCGAGGTGCAAGGGCCGCGCGCTGCCCGTCAGGGGGACATAGACGAGGGGCCGGCCATCGGGGGCCTGATCGCTCAGCGGGCGGATATTGGCGATGGAATAGCCAAAGCCGTTGCCGACGAGGCTGTGCATCACCGCCATGTCGCGGGTGCGTTCGGCGATCAGCGGCCGGGCGCCGATGCGGGCAAAGAAGGAATGGAAATATTCGGCGCTGATCGGCAGGTCGAGCAGCACCATCGGGTGATCCTTGAGATCCTCGGCCGAGACGCTGCGCCGGTCGGCGAGCGGGTGGCCCTCGGGCAGGATCGCATAAGGGGGCAGTTCGGCCAGCGCGAGGAAGTTGAGATCGGATGGGATGTCGAGATCATAGGTCAGCGCCACGTCGATCTCGGCCCGGCGCAGAAGATCAAAGAGCCGCGCCTGATCCTGTTCGACCTGCGAGATGCGGACATTGGGGTATTTGGCCTCGAACTGTCGGCGCAGGCCGGGCACCACGCGCTGAGCAAAGGTCAGGAGGCAGCCGACCGAGAGCGGGCCTTGCACCATGCCAGAGATGTTGTCGGCGAGGCGCGACAGGGCGTGGGCCTCGTTCAGCACCGATTTGGCCTGTGCCATGAACTGATGGCCCGCCGGGGTGAGCGACAGGCCATGTGCATGTTTTCGCACGAAAAGTTGCAGGCCGAACTCTTCCTCCATCTGCGACACGGCGGCCGAGATGGAGGGCGAGGAAACGTTGACCTTGTCCGAGGCATGGGCGATCGATCCCGCCTCGCCCACGGCGACGAAATATTCGAGCTGTCTGAGGGTGAAACGCAACGGCATGCGCCGGTTATCTGCCCTGCCCCGGATCATTTCAAGCCTGATACTTGATCCAGGTGGTTTTCAGCGCGGTATATTTGTCGAAGCTGTGCAGCGACAGATCCCGGCCAAAGCCCGATTGCTTCATCCCGCCAAAGGGGGTCTGGGCCGAGAGCGCATCGACGGTGTTGACCGAAACGGTTCCGGCGTGGATCGCCTCGGAAACGCGGTGGGCGCGGCTCAGATTGTCGGTCCAGACCGAGGCGGCGAGGCCATAGATGCTGTCATTGGCCATGGCGACGGCCTCGGCCTCGGTGTCGAAGGGGATGATCGACAGCACCGGGCCAAAGATTTCGTCGCGCGCCAGCGCATCATCGTGGCGCACATCGTCAAAGATTGTGGGCTCGATGAAACAGCCCTTGCCGTTGAGCGTGACCCGGTTGCCGCCTGCGACGAGATTGGCGCTGTTGCGGCCTGCGGCGATGGCGGCCTCGATGGAACGGGTCTGTTTTTCATCGACGATGGCGCCGAGTTTCGACGCCGGGTCGAGCGGATCGCCCGGCGGGGTGGCCTCGGCGCGGGCGATCATGCGCTCGACGAATTCGGCATGGATGGCGCGTTCGACATAGAGCCGCGAATTGGCCGAGCAGACCTGACCTTGGTTGAAGAAGATGCCAAAGGCCGCCATGTCCGCCGCGCGGTCGAGATCGGCGCAATCGGCAAAGATGAGATTGGGGCTCTTGCCGCCGGTTTCGGGCCAGACGGGTTTGAGGTTGGACTGGCCCGAATATTGCATGAACATTTTGCCGACGGCGGTGGAGCCGGTGAAGGCGAGGCAATCGACATCATTGTGCAGCCCGAGCGCGCGGCCCGCCGTGGCGCCCATGCCGGGGACCACGTTGAAGACGCCTTCGGGGAGGCCCGCCTCCATCGCCAGTTCCGCCAGACGCAGCGCCGAGAGCGGCGATTGTTCAGCCGGTTTCAGCACCACGGAATTGCCGGCGGCGAGGGCTGCGGCGGCCTTCCATGTCGCCATGTCGAGCGGGAAGTTCCACGGGGTCACCGCCCCCACCACGCCGAGCGGCACGCGGCGCACCAGCGCCAGATCGCCGGGGCCGGTCGGGGCCACCTCGTCATAGATCTTGTCGATGGCTTCGGCATACCATTGGAAGAAATGCGCCGAGCCGGGGGCATCCACGGTCACCGCGTCTTGCACCAGCTTGCCCATGTCGAGACTGTCGAGCAGGGCAAATTCGGCGAGGTTGTCGCGGATCAGATCGGCGAGCTTGAGAAGCACGGCTTTGCGGTGGCCGGGGTCGCTGCGCGACCAGTGGCCCGCGTCAAAGGCCGTGCGCGCGGCGGCGACGGCGCGGTCGACATCGGCGGCATCGCAGGACGCCACCTGCGCCAGCACTTCGCCGGTGGCGGGGTTGATGCTGTCGAAGGTCTCGCCCGATTGGGCGGCGACGAACTGGCCGTTGATGAAGGCCTTGTCGCGAAAGGTCATTTGGGAAGCGCGGGCGCGCCAATCGTCATAAGTGAGCTGCATGTCGCGCCCTCCGTTTCTGTGTTTCAGTCGTATTGTCAGGCAGGTATCGCGTCCGCCACCCGGTCTTGCGCGGCAAGCCAGGATTGGAAATCGCGCACCGTGCCCTCGTAATCCTCGCCCGCCAGCGGGCCTTCGCCCGCGTGATCGGAGGCGAGCGCCACCTGCATCCGTTCGAGCTTGGCCCGGTCCTCGGCATTGACCTCTTCCCAGAGCTTGATCCGGGCGGCGATCACCGCGTCGTCGAGATCCTCGCCATAGGTGGACATGGTCCATTTCACCCGGATCGTGCCCGCGTCGAGCGGGAAGATCGACAGCGAGACCAGAAGGCTCGCGGCCTGGCTTGCGACCTGGGTGGGGAACTTGGCGAAGAGCGTCGAGCGCATCATTTCATCGCGGCTCAGCCCCGGAGCGCCCATGCCGCGCGGCGGGATGCCGTCGGGGTAATTGGCGGCGTAGGAGGTATAACCCTCGCCCGCGATGAGTTTGCGCGCGAGCCCGGTGGGCGTGTAGCCATGCAGCGTCTGGGGATGGACCACCGAGAGGTGATAGCCTTCCATGAAGTTTTCGACGAGGCATTTCCAATTGCAGTGCCAGTTCTCTTCGGCGACATGCACGAGGCGGAATTTCTTGGGCTCATAAGGCGCGATCAGCGCGTCGAGCTCGGGGTGCTCGAAGGGCGCGGCCTTGGCGTCGAGCGAGACATAGATAAAGCCGTTCCAGAGCTGCAACTTATGGCCATGCAGGCGGCAGGATTTGGCGTCAAACCCGGCGTTTTCCATGCGGGCGGCGCGCAGCAGCGCCCCGTCGCGGCCATAGGCCCAGGCGTGATAGGAGCAGATGAAGCGTTTGACATTGCCGCGCCCTTCGGCGAGCGGCATGCCCCGGTGGCGGCAGACATTGGCCAGCGCGCGGATCTCGCCATCATCGCCCCGCACCACGATCAGCGGTTCATTGAGAAGCTGGACGGTGAAGAAATCGCCGGGCTCGGGAATTTCATCCTCGCGGCCAAGGCAATGCCAGCCCCGGCGGAGCACGGTCGCCGCCTCATGGGCGAACTGCTCGGGCGAGGTGTAGAAGGCGCCGCGCATACCGCTGGGCCGGTCGGCGGGCAATGCCGCCAGATGTTGAAGCCTGTCACGCAGATCACTCATAATCACCTCCTATTTCCCTGTTTTCAGAACATTATTCGTCTCCGGGCACGCCGTAGGACGGGGCCGAACGCGGGTCGAGCGCGCGGGTCACATAGTCGCGCAGCTGTGGCTTGTAGACGTCCCAGGCGGTGGCGATGGCCTCGATCGGGCAGTCCTCGGTCCAGTCGCAGCGCAGCTCGGCCACGGGCCAGCTCACATCGTCGACGATCATCATGCCGGCGGAATGAATGGGGCCTGCTTCGCCACCGGCGGCAAGCCCCGCGCGCATCGCGGCGATGAGCCGGTCGCCGATATGGCCCGAGGCGCCGAGAAAGCCGTCGACGATGGCCTGAGGCACCCCGTCATTGGCAAGGAGATTACCGCCCGAGGCCACGTTTTCGGCGCTTGCGTCGGTCCAGATGCCGAGGCTGTTGGGGCCGGAATGGATGGCGGTGCGGCCCTGTTTGTCGACCGCCAGCACCTGCCGGTATTCGATGAAACGGCCCAGGTCGCGGACGCCTGCGATGGCCTCCGACGCGCTCATCCCGCCCTGCATCAGATCGAGCGCGAGCGGGCCGAGGGAAGGATCGGTGACATTTTGCGAACAGACCGCGCCGACGCCCGCGCGGGCAAAGGCACAGCGCGCCGCCACGGCGGGCGACGACGACGAGATGGCGAGGCCAAACATGCCGGTTTCGGCGCAGCGCGCCACCAGGGAGAATGTCATGCGATGGCTCCTTCGTCCTGTCGGGTCTTGGTCTTGTGCGGCTGCGCCGGGGACCGATGGCCCCCGGCGGCTATGTTGCGGGTCATTCTTCGTCGGGGATCACGGCGGTGCCGTCGATCTCGACGAGCCATTCGGGACGGGCCAGCGCCTGCACCACCAGACCGGTCGAGACCGGGTGCACGCCCTTGATATATTCGCCCATGGTCCGGTAGACCGCCTCGCGGTGGCGGACATCGGTGATGTAGACCACGACCTTGACCAGATGCTCCATCCGGCCGCCGCATTCCTCGATGAGCTGGCGGATGTTCTGCATGACCTTATGGGTCTGTTCGACCGGGTCGTGGCTTTCGATATTCTTGGCATCGTCGAGATTTTGCGGGCATTGGCCGCGCAGATAGACGGTGCGGCCGCCGCGCGTCACCACCGCCTGACAGAGATCATTGTCGAGATTCTGCTCGGGGTAGGTGTCGGAGGTGTTGAATTTGCGGATGCGGGTATGGGCCATGAGGCGCTCCGTGATGGGTCTTGATCAGGCGGGTTCGGTCTGGGCCTGAGCGGTTTCGTGAAAGTCGAGATAGGCGCGTTGGGTGGCGATATGATCGGCCACGTGTTTCGCGTCATGCCAGACGCCCCAGATAAAGGACGATCCGCGCCGCGATTGCCATGGCAAACCGAGGAAATAGACGCCTTGTTCGCGCGACACGCCACGCTGATGCAGGGGCGCGCCCTGGGCGTCGAACGTGTCGATCTCGAGCCAGTCGTAATCGCGGGCAAAGCCGGTGGCCCAGAGCACGGTGGTGATGCCCGCCTCGGCGAGGTCGAGGCTCTCGACCGGGTGGGTCAGGCAGTCGGGATCGGGGCCGATCTTGCGCGCCTCGGGGTCGAGCGGCAGGTCGAGCCCGTTGGCCTCGGCATAGGCGTCGCATTCGTCGAGCATCCGGTGATAGAAGGCGTCGCCCGCGGCGATGTTTTCCACCAGATCATCGGCAAAGCGCAGCGTGCCATCCGCATAGCTGTCGGTGCGCCCGACGAGGGTGCAGCCGGCTTCGGCGAAGCGGCGGAAATCGACGGTGTTGCCGCCATTGGCGCCGCTGAAGGCCACGGTGACATGTTCGGTGCCGGGGGCCATCGCCTCGAGGTCCCATTTGCCCAAGACGCCGAGCCACCAGACGAAATCGCGGTTGCGGTAGCGGCGCGGCGGGCGGTCATGGGGCCCCAGCGAGAGATAGACCTTGCGGCCCGAAGCGATGAGTTCCTCGGCGATCTGCGAGCCCGAGGCCCCTGCCCCGACGACGAGCACTGCGCCGGGTTTGAGCTGATCCGGGTTGCGGTAGTCAAAGCTGTGGATCTGATCGACCGGCGCGCTCTCGGGGATCACATTGGGGATGATCGGGCGCTGAAACGCGCCGGTGGCGCAGACCACGCGGCGGGCCTCGAAGACGCCATCGCTGGTCTCGACGCGAAAGCCGGGGCGCCCCTTGAGGCGCTGGGCGCGGGTCACCTCGACGCCGCAGCGCACGGGGGCGTTGATCATCTTGGCGTATTGGACGAAATATTCGGCGACGCGGTCCTTGCCGGGAAAGACCTCCGGTTCGCAATTGTCATAGGTCATGTTGGGAAAGCGGTCATGCCAGGCCGGGCCATTGGCGACCAGCGAATCCCAGCGCCCGGTGCGCCAGCGTTCTGCAATCCGGTCGCGTTCCAGCACCACATGCGGGATGCCCGCGCGGCCCAAATGTTCGCTCATCGCGATGCCGGCCTGGCCTCCGCCAACCACGAGCGTATCGATCTTTTCCACTGACATATCCGGCCCCTTTCGCAATGCCGCCCGAAGGCTGCGTGTTGCGGCGAGAGTTCCAGATAATCGGGTAAGGAGAAAGAAATCTATCACTCAGCCGGGGTTAGGTCCGGCCTAAGCCAGCCCGGTCCGGCTGGGCGGGGATCAGCCTGGCCTAGCCCGCGTGGAGCTGTGACAGACGCCGCGCGCCATCGCGCAGCACGTCGAGAAAGCCCAAGAGATCCTCGACGCTGCGCCGTTGCAGCGGGGCGTGGACCGCCAGCGTCGCCAAGAGCCGGTCTTGGGCGTCGAGCACCGGGACCGCGACGGCGACCATCTGGGGCAGGAATTCCTGATGGTCGGTGGAATAGCCCTGTTTGCGGATCTGGACCAATTCCCGCGACAGCGCCTCGGGGTCGGTGATCGTGTTGGGCGTATGCGCGGTGAGCTTGGCCCCCGCCAGATAGCCCTGAAGCGCCCGCGAGCGCAGGGTCGAGAGATAGAGCTTGCCGCTCGAGGTGGCGTGGAACGGCACCTGCGTGCCGATGGGCAGCTGGATGCGCAGCGGCCAGCTCGTCTCGACGCGGTCGAGATAGGTCATGCCTTCGCGGTCGGGGGTGGTGAGGTTGCAGGTCTCGCCAATTTCATCCGAGACGGATTTGAGAATGGCGAGACGCGCGGTGCGCAGGCGCTCCGACGACATGGTGTTCATCGACAGCGCCCGGAGCCGGGGGCCGGGCCCGTAGGCCCGACCGTCTATGTCACGTTGCAGGAACCCTTCGGCCTCGGCGGTCTGCAACAGGCGATGCACCGTGGGTTTCGGCAGGCCCATGGCCTCGGTCAGCTCGGACGGTTTGACCGCCACCCCCCGCGCCGCGACCTCTTCGAGGATCAGAAGAAGCCGCAGATTGGTTGGGATCTGGCTTTCCTTGCCTTTGGCCATATCGTCAGGCATCGCGCACTCCGCAGGTTATCTCGCCGGCAGAAGGATCAGGGCAAGCTCTGGCACCAGAGACACCAGAATCCACACTGAAATCAATGCCACAAGATAGGGCACAGTGTATTTCAACAGACGGAAATACGGAACCCCGGTGACGCCGGAAGCGACATAGAGGTTGAGCCCATAAGGCGGCGTGATAAAGCCGATCGAGGCGCCGACGAGGAAGATCACCGAGAAATGCACCGGATCGACGCCGACATCGGCCGCGATGGGCGCGAGGATCGGCGCGAGGATGATCGTCACCGGCAGGCTCTCGAGCACCATGCCCGAGACAAAGACGATGATCATCGCGGTGAAGAGCACGGCATAGTAGCCACCCATCGAGGTCACGAAATCGCCGATCACCTGCTGGGCGCCGAGCAGCGACAGGATCTGCTGCATCACCACCGAGATGGCGATGAGCGGCGCGAGAATGCCGGTGATCTGGGCCGAGCGCATCACGATGCCCGGCAGCTGCGGGATGGTGAAACCTTCGACGACGAGCATCTCGGCATAGGATTTCTCTTTCCAGGTCTTGTCGTCGCGCAGGTTGAGCGCGCGGCTCACCACCCAGCTCAGAAGGCCCGCGATGACGCAGAAGCCGACGGTGACGCCTGCCGCCTCGGTGGGCGAGAATTTCCCGGTGTAGATCCCCCAGAGCACGAGGCCGATGGCAAAGAAGCCGAGCCAGGCGCCAAAGGCGGTTTTCAGCACGCGGTTGAGCTGCAGCGGGATGAGAAAGCCCCAGCCATTGGCGCGGCAGATGATCCAGCAGGCGAGCTGCATCCCCACCACCATCAACGTGCCGGGCAGGATGCCCGCGACGAAGAGGTCCGAGATCGGCAGGTTCATCAGGAAGCCGTAGACGATGAAGATGATCGAGGGCGGGATGATGATCCCCACCGTGCCGCCTGCCGCCGCGGTGGCCGCGGAAAAGCGTTCGTCATAGCCGCCCTTGACCATTTCGGGATGCAACATCGAGCCGATGGTCGCCGTGGTGGCCGAGTTCGACCCCGAGATCGCGGCAAAGAGACCGCAAGCCCCGAGCGACGCCATAGCGAGACCGCCGCGCAGCCAGCCCAGACAGGCATAGGCGAAATCGGACAATCGTCGCGCAATGCCGGATTGGTTGATCAGGTCGCCGGTCAGGATGAAGAGCGGCATCGCCAGCAGGGCAAAGCCCTTGTTGAACACGTTGAGAAGCTCTGCCCCCATATTGTCGAGGGTGAGGCCCAGCACGAAGGAGCAGCCGATCACCCAATAGGCGATGATCAACAGCACCGGCACGCCGATCATGAAGAGAAAGGTGACCCCGAGAGAGATCAGTGTAATCCAGGTCCCATCGGTCATGCTCAGTCCCCCCCGATCACGGCCTGCCGGATCAGCGGCTCGTTTTGTTTCAAATTGTCGACATCTTCAAAGAAGTTCTGCCAGAGCCGCGCCACCATCAGCACGAAGGCCAGAGGCGCGGTCACCAGGAACCACCATTGCAGCACGTCGTCGGTGCCCAGAACGATCTGAAAGTTCGAGGCCGAGAGCGCGGCCACTCGGCAGGTCGTCACAAAGACGATCACCGCGAAGATGAACCACAGCACGTTGTCGAGGCAGAGGCAGAAGAACTGGCCGCCGCGCGGCATCCGCGAGCGGAATTCGGAAAACGACAGATGGGTGCGCAGCCGGACGTTATAGGAGGCCCCGAACCAGGCCATCACCATGAACAGAAGCGGCGGGATGGTCGTCGACCAGGGTTCCTGGCTCGAGAACACGAAACGGTCGACCACCCCCCAGAAGATGATGAAGGCGATGGCGAGGTAACTCACCACCATGATCGTGCGTTCGAGGTGGCGCTCGATAAAAGGCACGAGGCGGTAAAGCCCCATGACCGCCAGACCGCCCAAACCGGCGGCGAGCGTGCCCACATACCATGCGGCGTCCGATTTCAACGCCTCGCGGATTTCCCAGGCATCATTCGATGCCAAAGCGCTTATTATATCGGCGCTCTCCGACCAGAGTGACATTGCACCCCTCCCTTTTGAATTGCCTCGGCACTCCCCTGCCGATGGTCACAGAACCAGATGGCCGGCCCGTCGTCCCTCGGGCCGGCCATCCCTACTCGTAAAGGTTGATTAGCCTTTCCACCAGCGGCGGGGTTCGACATTTTCAGGCAGCATATCTTTGTCGACCTCGCGGGCGATGTTGTAGATTTCCTGATAGGTATCGATGCCACCGGCCCATTTGTTGAGACGGTCGCGCCACTGTTCCCAGAGCTGCGGCTGGAACTCGGGCGAACACATTTCCTCGGCCATCTTGATCTGATCTTCGGCGAGGAAGGCGTTGCGCACGTTGTTTTCGGCAAAGATCGTGTTGGGCAGCTGCGGGTCCGAGAAACCCACCGTCTTGACCAGCGCGGCCTCGTTGGCGGCCTGGACATGGGTCTGGGCCCAATAGGCGGATTCGAGAACCGCATCCTGCAGATCGCCGCCGAGGCTGTCGAAGACAGAGGCCGACATGGCGGTGTGCTCGGTGCCGCAGAAGAACTTGAGATCCACCGATTGCGAGACCACCGGCGACATGTTGGCATAGGCCACGGCCGAGGCCCAGGTTTCGGCGCCGTCGATCAGGCCTTGTTTCAGCCCGTCGAGGGTTTCTTCCCAAGCCACGGGGACCGGGTTGAGGTTGAGCGCCTCCATGGCGATGCGGCCAAGCTGGGTGCCGGTCACGCGGTTCTTGGTGCCGAAAAGCTGTTCGAGCTTGGTCACCGTCGGCTTGTCCTGCCACGACAGGCCGAGCTGAATGCCGCGCAGCTCGCAATGGCTGAACAGGAATTTGAGCCCGTGACGTTTCTCATAGGGGTCGCGCAGGATGCGCTGGCTCTCGGGGCTGTAGAGGAAGTGGTACTGCGACGCGCGGCCCGGGAACATATAGGCATAGTCGAGCACGTTGAGATAGGGCGCGCCCCCGGCCGAGTTCTGGGTCGAGGCGGCATAGATGTCGGTGATGCCCTGCTGGGTCTTCTCGACGCAGGAGAGCTGACCGCAGAGCTGGTTGTTGCCGATGAATTCGACGCGAATCTCCCCGTCTGTGCGGGCTTCGAGATCGCGGGCAAATTCGAGCGCGCCGGCGCGTTCGATCAGAAGGTTCTGCGGGTTAAAGCCGGAAGCGCCGAATTTGAGCGTGTGCTTGGCCTCTTTGGAGAATCGCCGCGTGTAGGTCGATTCGGCCGCCGCCGCGAGGTTCCCCGCCGTCATCGCGCCGCCAAAAGCCCCCGCCGCCAGCATGGTCGAGCTTAGCCCGTAAGTGCCTGCGACACGGAAAAAATCCCTCCGCGAGACTCCCTTAATTCTATCATAAACAGCCATATTTTCCTCCCTAATGGCGATTATTGAGACGTATCGTTTCAAAAAAGACTAGATTAACATTCGCAATCTGCCTAGTGTTTTTTTCCATCAAGGCGGAGGAGATGGGCTGTGAAAGCGGATTATGTGATTGTGGGCGCGGGCTCGGCGGGCTGTGTTCTGGCCAATCGGCTGAGCGAGGACCCGAAGGTCAACGTGGTGCTGCTCGAGGCCGGTCCGGCGGACCGGAACCCGTGGATTCACATCCCGGTGGGCTATTTCAAAACGATGCATAACCCGAGCGTCGACTGGTGCTATCACACCGAGCCGGACGCCGGGGTCAATGGCCGGGTCATCGACTGGCCGCGCGGCAAGGTGTTGGGCGGGTCATCCTCGCTCAACGGGTTGCTCTATGTGCGCGGACAGCCGCAGGATTACGACCGCTGGCGGCAGATGGGCAATGAGGGCTGGGGCTGGGACGATGTGCTGCCGCTGTTCAAACGGGCCGAGAACAACGAGCGCGGCGCCGATGCGTTTCACGGCGATCAGGGGCCTTTGTCAGTGTCGAACATGCGCATTCAGAGGCCCATTTGCGATGCCTGGGTCGCGGCGGCACAGGCGGCGGGCTATCCGTTCAACCCCGATTACAACGGGGCGGAACAAGAAGGCGTCGGGTATTTTCAGCTCACCACGCGCAACGGGCGGCGCTGCAGCGCGGCGGTGGCCTATCTCAACCCGGTCAAGAAACGCCCCAACCTGCGCATCGTCACCAATGCGCTGGTGAGCCGCGTTTTGCTCGAGGGCAAGCGGGCCACTGGCGTCGCCTATCGCGACAAATCGGGGCAGGAGCAGACGGTGCATGCGGCGCGCGAGGTGATTCTCTCGGGCGGGGCGATCAACAGCCCGCAGATCCTCATGCTGTCGGGCATCGGCGAGGCCGAGCATCTGCGCGACAATGGCGTGACGCCGGTGCATGAGCTCAAGGGCGTCGGCAAGGGGCTTCAGGACCATCTGCAGGCGCGGCTCGTTTACAAATGCAACGAGCCGACGCTCAATGACGAGGTGCGCAGCCTGGTCAATCAGGCGCGGATCGCGCTCAAATACGCGCTTTTCCGGGCCGGACCGATGACCATGGCGGCGAGCCTTGCCACCGGGTTCATGAAAACGCGCGACGATCTCGACACGCCGGATATTCAGTTCCATGTGCAGCCCTGGTCGGCGGACAGCCCCGGCGAAGGCGTGCATCCTTTCTCGGCCTTCACCATGTCGGTCTGTCAGCTGCGCCCCGAAAGCCGCGGCGAGCTGCGGCTCGATGGGCCGGACCCGAAGAGCTATGTGAAGATCCACCCCAATTATCTGGCGACCGAGACCGATCAGCGCACCATCGTCGATGGCGTCAATATCGCGCGCAAGATCGCGCGGCATGATCCGCTGGCGGGCAAGATTTCGGAAGAGTTCCGCCCCGATCAGAGCCTCGACATGGAGGATTACGAGGCGACGCTCAACTGGGCGCGCAGCAACTCAAGCTCGATCTACCACCCGACCGGCACCTGCAAGATGGGCGACGGGCCGGAGGCGGTGGTCGATGCCAAGCTGCGGGTGCATGGCATCGAAGGGCTGCGGGTGGCGGATTGCTCGATCATGCCCGAGATCGTCAGCGGCAACACCAACGCCCCGGCGATCATGATCGGCGAAAAGGCGAGCGACCTGATCCGCGGGCTCTAACGAAAGCGGGCGGGGCTCAGCGATTTGGCGAGCCCCGCATCCGCGATGCCGCCGCTGAGCGCGTCGCGGGCCAGCGCCGCCATGGCGGGGGCGGTCTGCACACCATAGCCGCCCTGCCCCGCGAGCCAGCAAAACCCGTCGGCCAGCGGATCGAGACCGAGCACCGGGGTCCGGTCCGGCACAAAGCTGCGCAAGCCGGCCCAGCTGTGGCTTGGCCGGGTGACGGGGATATCGACCATCTGTTCGAACCGGTAGAGCCCTTCGGCCAGCACCATATCATCGGGCCAGGCGTCGCCAGGCGCCACCGGGTCTTCGTCGGCGGGCGAGATCATCAAGCGGCCCGCCTCGGGCTTGGCATACCAGCCCTCGTCGCCTTCGAGCAGTGCCCCGAAGAGCGGCCAGCTGTCGACCGCGAGCCCCTCGGGCACCTCCATGATCACCGCCGAACGGCGCATCGGTTGCAGCCCGACGCCGGGCAGCCCGGCAAGCGCCGCCAGCGCATCGGCCCAGGCCCCGGCGGCATTGACCACGGTGGGCGCGGAAATCGTGCCGGTGGCGGTGGTGACCTGCCAAAGCGCGTCTTTGCGGGCAAGGGCCGTCACCCGCTGCCCGGTGCGGATGTCGCCACCCTCGGCGCGCAGGGCTCGGGCGTAGGATTGCAAGAGCCGGTCGACGTCGATGTCCTGCGCGTCCTGCTCATAGACCGCCGCCGCGATCTGATCCCGACGCAGCACCGGCACGAGATCCATCGCCTCTTGCGCGGTCAACCGCTCGATCGTGTCGGTCCCGGCTATATACGCGTCGAGCGCATCCATCTGGTGATCCAGCGCCAGCAACAGCTCGCCCCGCTGCGAGAGCACGTTTTCCGCGCGCGTCTCGCCCGCCAGCGCCGGATGGGCCAGCGCGTTGAGACGGCGCAGCACCGCGTTGCCATAGTTGCGGATGAAGATCGCGGCAGAGCGGCCCGTCGAATGATAGGCGAGCTGATCCTCGGCCTCGAGCACACAGACCGTGCGGTCGCGGGCAATCTCGGCCGCGGCGCTGATCCCGGCGATGCCGCCACCGATGACGATCACGTCGAATGTGGTCCGGCTCATCCCTGCACCCCGAAGAGAAAGCTGGTGAGGTTGGGGCCGAGATCGTCGGAGAGATAGCCGCCCTCCTGCACATAGAGCGTCCGCAACCCCCGCGCCGCGATGGCCGCGCCGATCCGGGCAAAGCCTTCGGTCGTCACGCGCAGGGCGCGGAACGGGTCGCCCTCATGGGCGTCGAGCCCGGTCGCCACCACCAGCGCGTCGCAGCCAAAGGCCTCGATGCGGTCGAGCGCCACCTCGAGGGCCGCGAGGAATTCGGCGTCGCCCTGCCCCTGCGGCAGCGGCAGGTTGAGATTGGACCCGATCCCCGCGCCTGCGCCATGTTCATGGGCATGGCCAAAGAAGAACGGATAGAAGCCGGTGGGATCGGCATGGATCGACAGGGTCAGCACATCGGCGCGGGCGTAGAAGATATCCTGCGTGCCATTGCCGTGATGCACATCAATGTCGAGCACCGCCGGCCGCGCGCCCTGCGCCAGAAGACGCTGCGCCGCGATGGCGGAATTGTTGAGAAAGCAGAACCCCGCCGCCATGTCGCCATAGGCGTGATGCCCCGGCGGCCGCGACAGCACATAGGCCGGGGTGCCGCTCTGCGCCAGGTGATCTGCGCCGGCGATGGCGGATTGCGCCGACCAATAGGCGGCCTCCCAGGTATGCGCGGCGATGGGACAGGCGGTGTCGCCCTGATGGTAGCCCGCCTGCCCCACCGGCGAGCTGGGATAGCTGTCATCGCGGCGGCGCGGGTGGACATTGGGGATGACCTCGGGGGCCGCCCCCTCAATCTCGCTCCAGCGGGCGTGGATCGTCCGCAGGAAGGTCAGGTATTGCGAACTGTGCACCGCCGCAATCGGCCCGATCCCGGCGTCTTGCGGTGCCTCGAAAACACAGCCCGCCGCCTCGGCCCCGGCATGAAGCCGGGCGATGCGTTCGGGCTGTTCCGGGCAGGCGCGTTTGACCCCCGCCGCCATAAAATTCTTGGGGTCGTGTTTCCACTGACGGTCGTCGAAAAACGCTTTCATCGCAGCACCTTGCCCCTGTCTTGGCCGAGCACGGTCTTGACCGCGCGCACGGTGGCGGCGACCACTTGGTCGGCCTCCTCGCGGCTCAGGCAGAAGGGCGGCGCAAAGCCCAGGATATCGCCCTGCGGCATGGCGCGGGCGATGACCTTGTCCTGCTCGAGCAGCTTGGCCGAGACCTGCGGCCCGATCTTGTCGGCGGCGTCGAAAAACACCCGGTCGTCGCGGTCGCGCACAAACTCCACGGCGCACATCATGCCCTCGCCGCGCACCTCGCCGACATGAGCATGATCGCCAAGCGCCGCCTGCATCTGGTCGCGCAGATAGGTGCCGACCGCGCCCGCGTTCTGCACGAGGCCCAGATCGTCGATGAGCTTGAGATTGGCGACACCCGCCGCCGCGCCGATGGGATGGGCGGAATAGGTCCAGCCATGGCCGATGGGGCCGTTTTCATCGGTGCCCTGTTCGAGCACTTTCCACATCTTGTCGCCGACAATCGAGCCCGACAGCGGCGCATAGGCCGAGGTCAGCCCCTTGGCGATGGTGATGAGATCGGGGCGCATTCCGTAATGATCCGAGCCGAACATCGTGCCGAGACGGCCAAAGCCCGTGACCACCTCATCCGCCACCAGCAGGATGTCATGTTTTTCGAGCACCGCTTGAATGGCCTCCCAATAGCCCGGCGGCGGCGGCACGATCCCCCCGGTGCCGAGCACCGGCTCGCCGATGAAGGCGGCAATCGTGTCGGCCCCTTCGCGGGCGATGAGCGCCTCGAGCTCGGCCACACAATGGGCGACGAACTCGGCCTCGCTCTGACCGAGGTCCTTGCGGCGGTAATAGTAAGGCGCTTCGGTGTGGATGACCTGTTCGACGGGCAGGTCGAATTTCTTGTGAAAGAGCTCCAACCCGGTGAGCGAGCCGGTGACCAGCCCCGAGCCATGATAGCCGCGCCAGCGCGAGATGATCTTCTTCTTCTCGGGGCGGCCGAGGATGTTGTTGTAATACCAGATCAGCTTGACGTTGGTCTCATTGGCGTCCGAGCCGCCAAGCCCGAAATAGACCTTGGACATGCCTTTCGGCGCCCGGTCGAGGATCATTTTCGACAGCGTGATGCTGGCCTCGGTGCCATGGCCCACATAGGCATGGTAATAGGCCAGTTCGCGGGCCTGATCGGCAATGGCTTCGGCAATCTCCTGACGGCCATAGCCCACGTTGACACAGTAGAGCCCGGCAAAGGCGTCGAGCAGCTTGGTGCCGTCGCGGTCTTCGATGAACACGCCCGAGGCGGTCTTGATCACGCGGTTCGCCGCCTCGCCGCGCGCATGCTGCGCCAGATGGGTCGAGGGGTGGAAAAAATTGTCGCGGTCCCACTGATCCAGTTGATCATTCTTCAGCATGGCGTGTCCTTTCGTGATCGAATGACCAAGCCGTAGCTGATTTGAACCGCCCCTTCCACCCCTTGTGATTTGCCGGTTTTGCGGCCCCGCCGCTAGCCGAAGCGCGCCGCGCTATAGGCGCTCAGATCATGGTTGATGGGTTGTCCCAGCACCAGATCGGCGAGGATGTCACCGGATTTCGGCGCCATCATCAGCCCATAGTGGGAATGGCCGAAACAGCCAAAAAGCCCGTCACGCGCGCCGAGCCTGTCGATGACCGGCAGGCTGTCGGCAAAGCTCGGACGGCGGCCCATCCAGAACCGTGGCTCGACCTCGGCGAGATCGGGCAAGGCAGCATGGGCGAGCCGGCTGAGCCGGGTCTTGACGCGCGGATCGGGGGGCGCATCGAGTGGGCCGAACTCGGCCTGACCGGCGACGCGCAGCCCGCCCTCCATCGAGGACATGACGAATTTCGCATCGGTATCCGTCACCGAATTGTTGAGCGTGACGCCCGGCTCGGGGAATTCGACGTGATAGCCGCGTTCGGCCATCAAGGGCAGCTTGATCCCCAGCGCGTCGAGCAGCGGTTTCGACCAAGCCCCCAGCGCCACGACCACCTTGTCGGTGCTGCGCCGGCCCTGGTCCGTTTCGATGGCCCAGCGGCTGCCGTCTGGGATCACCGCCCGGACCTCGCTGCGCAGGATCTCGACGCCGAGCTTTTCGGCCTTCTGGGCGAGCACCGTATGGATGCGCCCCGGGGCCAGCGCCCGCGCCTGACCATGGATCACCACCGCGGCCTTGAAATCGGACGAGAGCGCCGGTTCCAGCGCCCGCAACCCATCCGCCCCGACGAGTTCGAGCTGCGCGCCCTTCTCGCGGCGAATGGTGCAATCGAGCGAGCTGAGCGAGGCGCGGCTCGCATCGCGGAAGGCGTGGACATAGACGCTGTCGCGCACCAGATGTTCATGCCCGGTGCCCTGCAGGTGGCGGCGATAGAGATCGACCGAGGGCGCGCAGAGCAGCTCCATCCCGTCGGCGATCTCACGCACCCGCGCCTCGGTGCCCTGACGTAGCAGGCTCAGCCCCCAGGGCACCATGCGCGGCCAGGTCGCGGCGCGCACGCTCAGCGGACGGAATTGCCCGAACATGAGCGACGGCAGCTTCTTCCACAGGCCCGGCATGGTCTGCGGGATGACCGACCAGGGCGAGATCACCCCGGCATTGCCGTAGGAGGTCTCCTGCCCTGGATCACCGCGGTCGATGAGCCGCACCTTGGCCCCGCGTTCGGCCAGCGACAGCGCGCAGCAGATCCCCACCGCGCCTGCGCCGAGCACGGTCACTTCGGTCGTCGTCTCCGGCATCTGTCAGGCAGCCTCTGCTTTGCGGTTCCGCCGCGCGATGAGCTGGCTGATGATGGCGGGCGACGCGATGATCAGCGCCACCAGATCGGCCTGCAGCGACGGTGCGATGAACACCAGCCCGGCAAAGGCCATGAGGATGCGGTAGATCACCCCCATCGGCGCCAGCCAATAGCCCACCACCGCCGCCGACAGGGCCACGACCCCGGCGATACAGCTTGTCGCGGTGTAGGAGAATTCCCACAGATCAAAGCCCGTCGAGCTCACGAAGAGAAGCACCGGCGCATAGACAAAGGCCATCGGCGCCACCACCTTGCCGAGCCCCAGCGTGAAGGCCGAGATGCCGGTGCGGAACGGGTTCGAATTGGCAATCGCCGCCGCCGCATAGGCCGAGGTACAGACCGGCGGCGTGATTTCGGCCACCACCCCGTAGTAGAGCACGAACATATGGCTCGCGATCGGCGGGATGCCGAGCTGGGCCAGCGCCGGCTGCGCCACCGAGACGAGCATGATGTAGAGCGCCGTGGTCGGCACGCCCGCGCCCATCAGGATACAGGCCAGCGCAATGAACACGAGGCTGATGAAGAGCGTGAGATCCTCGACCGAGAAGAGCTCCCAGCTGCCAAAGGCAAAGAGCCCGTGCAGATCGCCGCCAAGGTTCGACGCGGCCTGGGTCACCATAAAGCCGATGCGGAACCCGATGCCGGTGGTGTTGATCACCCCGATCACGATGCCCACCGCCGCCGAGGCCGCGCCCACCGCCAGCGCGTATTTCACGCCGGTCTCAAACGTGTCGCCCATTTCCTTGAGGCTGATCCGGTCCTGCGGGTTGAACGTGGCCAGCACCGCGCCGCCGATCAGGATCAGCGACATGATGAGATCAAAGCCGCCGCCGGTGTATTTCCAGATGACAAAGGCGATGAAGGCCGCCGCATAAAGCAGGGTCACCGGCTGCCGCGCCCGGCTCATCCCGGCGATGATCGACAGCGAAATCCCGCAAAAGGCCGACATATAGGGGGTATAGCCCGAAAACAGCACCACCAGCAGGCCGACCAGAGGCACGATATTGGCCCAGCCATGACGCCAGACCGCGCCAAGCTGCGGCAGCGCCTCGCTGCTCAGGCCCTTGAGGCCGAGACGGCGCGCCATCAGATGCACCACGGTAAAGACGCCGACATAATGCAGCAGCGCCGGGAAGATCGCCGCAATCACGATGGTCGTGTAGGGCAGTTCCAGAAACTCGGCCATGATAAAGGCCGCGGCCCCCATGATCGGCGGCGTGATCTGCCCGCCCGCCGAGGCGGCGGCTTCGACGCCGCCGGCAAAATGGCCGGGATAGCCCAGACGTTTCATATTGGGGATGGTCAGTGCGCCGGTCGACACGGTGTTGGCCACCGAGCTGCCCGAGATGGTGCCGAAAAAGGCCGAGGACACGACCGAGACCTTGGCCGGACCCCCGGTATAGCGGCCCGCGAGGATCGTCGCGTTGTCGATGAAAAGCTGTCCCAGCCCGGTGCGCTGGGCGATGACGCCAAAGAGCACGAAGTGGAAAACGATGGTCGAAACCACCCAGAGCGTCACGCCAAAGATGCCTTCCGAGGGGAAATACATCGACGAGACGAAGGTTTTGAAATTCACGCCCGGGTGCTGAAGGATGCCCGGAAAGATCGGCCCAAAGAGCGCGTAGGACATGAAGATGCAGATGATCAGCGGCAGGATCCAGCCCAGCGTGCGCCGCGCGATGTCGAGCACCAGCACGATGAGCACGATGCCAAAGAACATGTCGAACGTGTTCGGATTGCCCATGCGGAAGGTCTGTTCCTCGATGCCGAGCATCGGGATGCCGCGCCAGGCCAGCCCGAGATAGAGCGCCGAGGCCACGCCCAGAACCATCAAGATCACATCGAGATAGGGCACCCCGCCAAGCCGCATTGCCCCGGTCTTGAGGTCAAAGGCGGTGGGTGTCTTGACCAGCGGAAACAGCGCATAGGTCAGGATGAACAGCCCCGACAGGTGCCAGCCCATGTGCCAGAAATCGGGCGGCAGGGCGAAGCCGGCGGTGAGGTAATGGTACATCGCAAAGGTCAGCGACACGTAGCGCAGGAATTTCGCGAACCCCGGCGTCACATCCCGCGTCGCGGCACCTTCATCATATTTCTCTTCGATGGCCGCCAGCTCTTCGGCTGTCAGTTCGCGATCGTCGTCGGTGCGCGCGTCACTCATCACCTGTCCCCCGTCTTCGCTTGTTTTATTGGTGGTGTTTTGGATCGGGCCGGCCCGGAGATGGTTTCCGGGCCGGCCCTGATCATCACTCAGCGTAGCGCTGATCTTATTGGATCAGGCCTTGCTCGCGATAGAAACGCTCGGCGCCCGGGTGCAGCGGCACACCGAGGTTGAGAACGCCGTCGAGCGCGGTGTCGAGGGTGATCTGCTTGCCCTTGGCATGGCCATTGTCGAGCAGCGTCCGCGTGTTGTCGTTCCACAGCGCCTTGGTGATGCCATAGACCAGCTCTTCGTCGAGATCGGCCGACACGTTGAGCAGGGCCGACACCGCCGGGGTCTTCACCTCGTAATCCACGCCCTCATAGACATTGGCGGGGATGGTCGAGGCGATATAGGCGGGCATGGCTTCGATGATCTTGTTGAGATCTTCTTCGCTGAAGCTGTGCAGCTCCATGCCTTTGGTGGTGGCAAGCTGCACCATGGCCGACACCGGCCAGCCGGCTGCGTAGAAATAGCCGTCGAGCTGACCATCGGCGAGACGTTCGGCGGACTGGCTGTTGTTGAGCTCGGCCTCGTCGATATTGTCGCGGTTCACGCCCCACATTTCCATCATCTGCAGCACGGCCACCTGGGTGCCCGATCCGGCCTGGGCGATGCCGACGCGCTTGCCCTTCAGATCGCCGAGACCGTTGATTTTCTGGCCTTTGGGCAGCACCAGATGCACGTCTTCGGGATAGAGGTTGGCGACGATGCGCAGCTTGTCATGCGGCTTGCCTTCGAACTTGTCCTCGCCGAGATACATCGAGCGGGTCACGTCGGCGGCGGCAAGGCCGGCCTCGAGCTCGCCGTTCTGCACGGCGATGTTGTTGAACACCGAAGCGGTGGTCGATTGCGCGATGGCGATCAGACCGGGCACGCCGCATTGGCCACCCTCTTCGCAGGGGCGCGAGCCCGGAGGCGACGAGATGCCGTTGGCGATGGTGCCGCCGATCGGGAAATAGGTGCCACCCGCGCTGCCTGTACCGATTCGGAAAAAGGTCGGGCTTTGGGCTTCGACCGCGAGGGTCGAGGCCAGGGTCGCGGCCAGGGCGACGCCTGCGAGCTTGGAAAAATAGGTCATATGTGACTCCCATTGGACATACGGACCCCCGTTGCGCGGGGATTCCTCGTGTAGAGATGGCCGAGATTAGGCGCACTGGCAATAAATGCAAATTTGAATTACTTTTAATGTTTAAAGTTCGGCTTATAGATACAGGCAGACGCTGCTTGGTAATTCATCATGAACCTCACCCAGATCACCGCCTTTCGGGCTGTCATGGACTCGGCCTCGCTCTCGGCGGCGGCGCGCAAGCTGGGCCGCACCCAGCCCGCGATCAGCCTGTCGATCCGCGCCCTCGAAGAGGCGCTCGGTCTCAAGCTCTTTGAACGGCAGGGCCGCCAGCTCATCCCGGTGCCCGAGGCGCATTACCTGCACGCCGAATCCGGTGCGATCCTCGACCGGCTGGCCGGGGTCACCCGCACCATGCAGAGCCTCGCGGGCGGCACGGCGGGGGTGCTCAGCGTCTCGGCCATGCCGGGGCCGGCGGCCTATGTGTTTCCGCATTTCATCGCCAATGCCATCGACACGCTCGATCAGGTGAGCCTGTCGATCACCTCACGCAGCTCGGAACAGATTGCCGAGCTGGTGCGCAGCCAGAGCATCGATTTCGGCTTTTGCGACGCGCCGCTCGGGCCTTTGCACGGTGACGCGGCCCCTGCCCCCCTCGACCAGACCGGCGAGACTGGCGAGGCTGGCGAGACCAAACCCGCCGCCGAGGCCGAACAATCCTATCTGCTCGACCGGATCAGCGCCGATTGCTTTCTCGCCCTGCCCGAGGATCACCCGCTCTGCCGGTTTGACATCGTGCCGATCGCGGCGCTCGACGGCGCGCCGATGGGCGCGTTGCAGGCCCGGCACATGCATCAAAAGCGCACCCTCGCGGCCTTTGCCCAATCGGGCGCGCGGTTCCGGCAGGTGATCGAGAGCCAGACCTTCCTGCCGCTGTTGCAATTCATCCGCACCGGCAAATGTCTGGCGGTGGTCGACCCGCTCAGCGTGATCAATGACCGCCCGCAGACCGGCCATGACAGCCGGGTCGTGTTCCGCCCGCTCGCCCAGCCCATCCGCTATGATTACGCGATCCTGTCGCCGCGCTACCGGCCGCTGTCGCAGGTGGCGCAGAAACTGCGCAGCGGCTGGATGACGCATCTCTATGATCTCTTGGCCAGCATCGAGGCCGCCCCCCGCTGGGAAGAACAGAGCAGCCCGCCGCCCGTTTCCCTGCCCGTTTCCCTGCCCGTGTCCGGATCGGATGATTGACATTTCAACGGCTTTGCGGCCCTCATCCGCGCAGATGACACCGCCAAAAGTCACACCGACGCGATACCGACGCCGGACCGACGTAAAACCGACCGCCAAATCGACCGCAAGATCGACCACGAGACTGACAGGGACCGCCGCCATGAAACTCACCGCCATCGAAACCTTCACCAATGAATTTGTGGGCTTTGTCCGGGTCACCGCTGAGGATGGCGCACAGGGCTGGGGGCAGGTCTCGACCTATCATTCCGACATCACCTGCGAGGTCCTGCACCGGCAGGTGGCCCCTTGGATGCTTGGTCAGGACTGCAGCGATCTCGACGATCTGCTCGATCTTGTCACCGAGCGCGAACACAAGTTTCCCGGCTCCTACCTGCGCCGCGCCATGGCCGGGGTCGACACCGCGATCTGGGATCTGCGCGGCAAACAGGCGGGCAAACCGGTGGCCGAACTTCTCGGCGGCTCGGCCGGCACGATCCGCGCCTATGCCAGCTCGATGAAGCGCGACATCACCCCCCGCGACGAGGCCGAGCGCATGAAGCGGCTGCGCGACGCCCATGGGTTCGACGCCTTCAAGGTGCGCGCCGGGGCTGAGGTTGGCCGGGGCCGCGATGAATGGCCGGGCCGCACCGAAGAGATCGTGCCGACCATGCGCCGCGAGATGGGCGACAGTGCCGCGCTGCTCATCGACGCCAACAGCTGCTATGCACCAGCGCAGGCGATTGAGCTTGGTAAGCTCTTGCAGGATCACGGGTTTTCCCATTTTGAAGAGCCCTGCCCCTATTGGGAGCTGGAGCAGACCAAAGAGGTCAGCGAGGCCCTCGACATCGATGTGACGGGGGGCGAGCAGGATTGCGACCTGACGACATGGCGGCGGATGATCGACATGCGCGCGGTCGATGTGGTGCAGCCCGACATCCTCTATCTCGGCGGCATCTGCCGGACGCTGCGGGTGGCGCGGATGGCCGAGGCGGCAGCGCTTCCGGTGACACCGCATTGCGCCAACCTGTCGCTGGTGACGCTCTTCACCATGCATCTGCTGCGCGCCATTCCCAATGCCGGGAAATATCTCGAGTTTTCCATCGAGGGCGAGGATTACTACCCGTGGCAGGACGGGCTTTTCGTCGAAGACCCCTACCGGATCGAAGACGGCCATGCCCGCGTCACCGAGGCCCCCGGCTGGGGTGTCGAGATCTGCCCCGAGTGGCTCGCGCGGTCGGCCTACAAGGTGAGCCGCGCCTGACAAGAACCGCTTGCACCTGCGAAATTGGCTGGCTACGGTCGCATCAGTTTTGTTTGAGTGAGTGCATAGCGACATGGGTTTCGTCGAAGCAGTCAAGACCTGCTATGGGCCTAAATACGCCCGGTTCAGCGGCCGCGCCGCACGGTCTGAATATTGGTATTTCATGCTTTCACACGTCTTGGTCTTGCTATGCTGGCTTGGCCTGGCGGTCGCCCTGTTCCTCCCCGCATTGGACAGGGTGCTTCCTCAATTTTTCGACGTTGCGGTGAGCCTCGCCATGCTTGCCATCTTCATTGTCACCATTCTCAAAGGCACCGAGGGCCGGAACCGCTTTGGCCCCGATCCGCTCGCGACCCGCGCTAGGGAAGAGATATTTGCATGAAGGTGACAATTCCGACCCAGCTAGAAATTAGCACGCCCCGCCACGCGCGCCCAGCTTGATCGGCGCTCCCCTCCCCCCTAGCATTCCAACCATAAACCTTAGAAAGGGACAGAAACCATGGGTTTTAAAGAAGCAATTTGCACAGTTCTCAAGGAAAAATACGCCACGTTTCAGGGCCGCGCGTCGCGGTCGGAATTCTGGTATTTCATGCTGTTTACCACGCTGGTGGGGATCGCCTGCGTCGGCCTCGGCTTTGCCACCGGCGGCATGGACCTTCTGGAAGGTCGTAACGCCTCGGCCCTGCCGATGATCTTCTTCGGTCTTTACGGCCTGTTCTATCTGGCAATCCTGATCCCGACCATCGCCGTCACCGTGCGCCGCCTGCATGACCGCAACATGTCGGGCTGGTGGTATCTCGGCTTTATCGTCGGCGGGATGATCCCCTTTGTGGGGCCGCTCATCTCGATTGCCATGATCGTGATCCTGGCGCTCAAAGGCACCGATGGCGACAATAAATTCGGCCCCGATCCGCTGCGCGGCGCGGCCAATTCCGACGTCTTCGCCTGATTTCATGAGGTCATTGCGCCTCCTTTGCCCCGCGCTTTTTCTGTGCGGGGCACTTCTCTCTGCGGGGCTTGCCTCTGCCAGAGAACCCTTGGCCCTGCCCGAAGATGCGCGCGCGGCCACGGCACCGCGAGGCGAGACGGCAGAGCGCTATCTCGAGGCGGCGCGCGCCCAGCGTCTCGAGACGCGGGCCGAATATGTGTCCGATCTGGGCAGCCTTACCCTGACCGGCGACACCCGCCGGATCGAGCCTGTCCGCCGCCGCGATCCGGGCGTCAAGCTCGAAGGTGGCACCGGCACGATCATCGTCGTTCTGGTGCTGCTGGCGCTGCTGTTGCTCTTTCTGCGCTTTGGCGGCACCGGCACGATCTTGTCGCGCGCGCCCAAGGAGAAGGACGGCAAAACCATCGACGCCCCCGAGAGCTGGAAAATCGACGCCGACGAGGCCGCCACCGATCAGCAGAGCCTGCTTGCCCAGCTCCGTGCCATGCCCGACCGGCGGGCGGCGCTGGTGCGGCTCTTGCGCCATGTGCTGCTGGCGGCGGGCACCGCTTGCGAGACGCGCTTTGCCCGCTCGGACACCGAACGCGAGGCCTTTGCCCGGCTGCCCGGCGACTGGAAATATCGCGGCACTTTGGCCGATATCCTCAAAGCGGCCGAGCTGGCCCATTACGGCGGCCGCGAGGTCAGCGATGACGGGTTTGAGGAGGCCCTGAGCCAAGGCGCGACCATTCTGCGGCTCGGAGAGATGCGTCATGGGTAACAAGGGTCCCATGGTGGTGGTGGCAGGGCTGATCCTCGCCGGTCTCGCGGGGCTCTTCTTGCTGCGCGGCGGCGAGGAGGGCGGCTATATCGACCGGTCTGTCATCGGGCTACACGGGCTGATCCCGGTCTATGAGGCCGACAATCTGCCGGTCCGCGCCTCGAACCGGCGGCTGCATCCCAATCGCGAGGACCTGTCGTTCCGGCTGCTGCCGCTCTATGACATCGACCTCGACAAGCCTCCCCAGCGTCCGACCACCAAGGATGAGCTGTTTCATCAACAGACCCAGAAGGACATGGAACGCTTTGCCTTCGAGACCAAGCTCATCGAGCTGCCAACGGTGATCGTCTTGCCGAAATGGCGCACCGGATTTGTCGAGACCGGCATCGCGCATGACCTCACGCTGATCCGCTCCGGCAATCTGTCGCGGCTGTTGCGGCAGATCGGGCTGAAAGACGCGCGGATCAACCGGGCCGGGCCGGAGTTTCTGCGCGGGACGCTCTTTGGGGCCGATGTCGCGCTCTTTCAGGCGCAAAGCCTGCCGCGCGACGTCCTGCCCGAACACTGCCGGCCCGAGGCGGCGCTCGGCGAGAGCGTCTTTGTCCTGAGCTGTGATCTGCCCGAGCCAGAGCATGCCACATGGATCGTCACCGACCCCGATCTTCTGAACAATCACGGGCTTGGCCTTGGCGACAACGCGCGTTTTGCCACCGCCCTCGCCCGCCGGGTCGGCGGCGAGATCACCCGCGACATCTATGTCGACACCAGCCCGGACCTGCTCACCGAATATGAGGCCACCGACGTAGAGCGGCGCGACTATGAGCGCACCGCCGATGATTTCGGCCGGATGTTCGACTATCCGTTCAACGTGCTCTGGGCGATGCTGGCGCTGGTGATTGCGGTGGTCTATTGGCGCGGCACCCGGCGTTTCGGCCCGGTGCGGCCGCTGGACGACCCGGGTGACGGCCACGGGATCTCGCGCGAGGCGTCGATTGCCGCCAAGGCGCGGCTGCTGCGTCTGTCGGGTCACGACGGGCATCTGGTATCGGATTTCGTGCAGGCTCAGCTTGTCGACATCACCCGTCAGGTCTTTGGCCCCGATCAGGGGGCGGCCGGGCAAGAGCGGCTCTTTGCCCATCTCGCCCGGCAGGACCCGACCCTCGCCCGCGAGTTCGAAGCGACGGCGCGCGCGCTCGTCTCCGAGGCCCCGTCTTTGCCGCAGGCCGAGATCTACCGGCTGCTCGGCACGTATAAATTGCTCTTGAAACAGGTTGTGGAACGCTATGGATCTCTCCGAATTTCAACAAATCACTGACGATATCCGCACCGAGGTGGGCCAGGTGGTTCAGGGGCAAGAGCCGCTGATCGACATGCTGCTGACCTCGGTCTTTGCGCGCGGGCACTGCCTTCTCGAAGGGCCGCCGGGCACCGCCAAGACGCTTCTGGCGCGCTGTCTGGCGCAGGTCATCTCGCTCGATTTCGGGCGGGTGCAATTCACCCCCGACCTGATGCCGGGCGATGTGCTCGGCGTGAACCTCTATGATTTCCAGAGCGGCAGTTTCCGCCTCACCAAAGGGCCGGTCTTTACCGACATCCTGCTCGCCGATGAGATCAACCGCGCCCCGCCCAAGACGCAATCGGCGCTGTTGCAGGCGATGAACGAACGCGAAGTGACCATCGACGGCACCAACTATCCGCTCGGCGGCGAGTTCTTCGTGATCGCCACCCAGAACCCCATCGAACAGCACGGCACCTATCCGCTGCCCGAGGCCCAGCTCGACCGGTTCTTGTTCAAGCTTCTGGTGGATTTCCCCGACCGCGACGCCGAAATCTCGATCCTGTCGCGCCATGCCGCCCTGCCGGTCGAGACCGACAAGGGCCGGACCGAGCTGCGCCGCGTGCTCGACCGCGACACGCTTCTCGCGGGGCGGGCGCTGGTCGACAGCATCCGGCTCGACGAGACGATCCTCACCTATATCGTCGATCTGGTCCGCGCCACGCGCACCGATGCCGAGGTGCTGCACGGGGCCTCGACCCGCGCAGCCGACGCGCTGGCCGGGGCGGTGCGGGCGCGCGCGGCGCTCGACGGGCGCGACTATGCGCTGCCCGATGATGTGCAGGCGCTGATCACGCCGGTGTTGCGGCACCGGGTGGTGCTCGGCCCCACCGCCGAGATCGAAGGCCGCACCTCCGACGATGTGTTGCAGACCATCGTCAACCGCCTGGACGCGCCGCGCTAGATGCGCCCGTCGCGTCGCCTTGTTGCGCTGACACTGGCGCTGGCCGCGATCACGGTGCTGGTCACCGTGCTCTTGCCGGATGCGAGCCTGGCGCTGCTCCTGTTGTGGGGCGGGCTGGCGCTCGTGGGCTGTGCCGATCTCATCCTGTCGGTGGCAAGCCGCAGTCTCACGCTCGAGGCGCTGCTGCCCGCGCAGGGCTATAACGGGGTCGAGACCTGGCTGCGCGGCACGCTTTCGCGCAAATCCGGGCCGCTGCCGCGTGTCATTGCCGCACGCCTTGGCCGGAGCCCCGGGCTGGTGGCGCAGGACACGGTCGATCTCAGCCCCTCGGAGGGCGCGGGCGAGATCACCTTTGACATCGGTCTGCGCCCGGTCGAACGCGGTACCCAGCGCGTCGACGACATCACGCTGTGCTATGGCTCGCGCTTTGGGCTCTTCGAGATCCTGCCGCGCTGGCCGCTCGATCTCGAAATCAAGATCCAGCCCAACCTTCAGCCGATCCTCTCGGGCGAGATCCAGACCCAGATGCTGCCGCTGCTCGACGGGCTCAAGACCACGACGCTCAAGGGCGAAGGGTCCGAATTTCATCAGCTGCGCGACTATATGCCCGGCATGGACCCGCGCAGCATCGATTGGAAACGCTCGGCCCGGATGAACGCGATGGTCGCCCGCGAGACCCGCGCCGAACGCAATCACCAGATCATGATCTGCGTCGATCACGGCCATCTCATGGCGCAAAAGCTCGACACGCTCTCCAAGCTCGACCATGCGATCAACGCCGCCCTGGCGATGACCTGGGCCGGGGTTCTGGGCGGCGACAATGTAGGGTTTTATACCTTCGGGGCGCGCCCCGGTCAGGTGGTGCCGCCGCGCGCCGGGCGCAACGCCTTTGGCCGCATTCGCGCGGTGACCGCCGATCTCCGCGAAAGCCACTCCGAGAGCAACCACACCCTCGCCCTCACCCATCTCCACGGGCTGCTGTCGCGGCGCTCGCTGGTCATCATCTTTTCCGATTTCGTCGACAGCACCAGCGCCGAGCTGCTGATCGAAAACCTCGCGGTGATGACGCGCCAGCATCTCGTGCTCTATGTCGCGCTGCGCGACCGCGAGCTTGACGCGCTGGCCCATCCCGAGGATCTCTCGATGGACAGCGTGGCGCGCGCCATCTCGGCGAGCCAGCTGCGGCAGGAACGGGCGCGGGTGCTCGACCGTCTGCGCCGTCTCGGCGTGCTCTGCCTCGACAGCGATCCGCAATCGCTCACCCCCGAGCTCATCTCGCGCTATATGGATATCAAATCGCAGGGGCTGATATGACCGACACCCATGCCACGCCGTCCCCTGTCAGCGACGCCATCCGCTCGGCCCGGTTCCGCAAGGAGCGCGAGACGAGCTGGAAACGGCTCGATGCGCTGGTGGTCGAGGCCGAGAAACGCGGCGTCCGCAACATGAGCTATCAGGACACGCTCGCCCTGCCGAGCCTCTATCGGCAGGCGATGAATTCGCTGAGCGTGGCGCGCGCCATCTCGCTCGATCAGGCGCTGCTCGCCTATCTCGAGGCGCTCTGCGCGCGGGCCTATCTGGTGATCTACGCGCCGCAGGAAAGCGTCCGCGACGCGCTCGTCAAGCTCTTCACCCAGTACATCCCGCAGGCGGTGCGCAATTCGGCGCTGGCGCTCGCGATCGGCTTTCTCGCCATGGCGCTGGGCGCCTTCACCGGCTACATGCTGTTTTTCGACGACCCGTCCTGGTTCTACAGCTTCGTCCCGTCGGGCCTGTCGGACGGGCGCACGCCCGAGGCCTCGGCCAGCTATCTGCGCAGCACGCTCTTCGACGACAATCCCAGGGCGCATGAAATGCTCGGGGCCTTTGCCGCCCAGCTCTTTTCGCACAACACCCAGATCGCCATCCTGATCTTTGCGCTGGGCATTTTCGTCAGCCTGCCGAGCTTTGCCCTGACCTTCTACAACGGTCTGGTGCTGGGCGCGTTCTTTGCCATGTTTGCCAAGGCCGGGCTCGGCTATGAGCTCTTTGGCTGGCTGTCGATCCACGGGGTGACAGAGCTTTCGGCGATCTGCATCGCCTGTGCCGGTGGCGCACAGCTTGGCCTCGCGGTGCTGATGCCCGGTCAGCTCACCCGCCGCGCCGCGCTGCGCGCCCGGGGCCGCGATGCGGTCTGCCTGGTCATCCTCGCCGCGCTCATGCTCATCGCCGCCGCCTTTATCGAAGGCTTCTTGCGCCAGACCGTGCAATCGACCGAGCTGCGCCTCGCCATCGGCTGGGGCATCGGGCTTGGCTGGCTGGCGTGGCTGATGCTGGCGGGCCGGTCGGGTGACGGCAGCGGCACAGGTGGCCCGGCATGAGCACCAACAGCGCGCAAACCGGGGCCGCCCAGTCCCAGAGCCCCCAGTCTCAGGCCACACAATCCCAGACCGCACAGGCCCAAACCAATACGACCGAGCCCGCCCCGGTGCGCGGCACGACGGTCAACAAATCCCAAGGCGGCCGGCGGCTCGAGAATTACCTGCCGCCCGAAGGCGTCCCCATCGCCTTCGACATCTCTGGCGGCGGCGCGCGGCTTGGCGCGCAGCTCCTCGACATCCTGATCACCTTCGGCGGTGTCATCCTTCTTCTGTTTTTGCTGCTCTGGAGCAATCTCCTCGGCTGGAGCGCCTTTCTCATCCTGCTGTCGCTGCTCTTTTTCTTTGTGCGCGTGCCCTATTACGTGCTGTCCGAACTGGTCTGGAATGGCCGCACCCTGGGCAAGCGCCTCGTCAAGATCCGGGTGATCAGCGCCGATGGCACGCGGCTCAGCCCCTATCAGATCACCGCCCGCAACCTGATGAAAGAGATCGAGGTCTTTACGCCGATCGCGATGATCTTCAGCGTCCCCGACAAACCCGGCTACGCCACCGCTCTCCTCATGCTCTGGGTGGTCGTGGTGCTCTTGGTGCCGTTCTTCAACAAACGCCGTCAGCGGCTTGGCGACATGATCGCCGGAACGCTGGTGGTGGACCAGCCGCTGACGCTGCTCCTGCCCGATCTCGCGCAGACCGCGACGGAAACCCGCGCCAAGCCGCGCTATCTCTTTGACCCGAGCCACCTCGGCATCTATGGCCGGTTCGAGCTGCAGACGCTGGAGCAGATCCTGCGCAGCCCGCCGCAATCGCCGGAACAGCGCAACAATGTCTCTTCGGTGACCAAGACCATCCTGACCAAGATCGACTATCCCGAAACGGTCAATCCGAACGATCAATGGCGGTTCCTGACCGATTTCTACACGGCCCAGCGGGAATTTCTCGAAAGCCGTCAGCTCTTTGGCGATGCGCGCGAGAACAAATTCCACGATGTCGCCAAAACCGCCAAGACTGGCGCAGACGCAAGGTTCACGCCGCCGAAATAAGTGGAGAGTGGCCCAAAGCGCAATTGACGATTCTCACCCCGATGCCGCCTGCCCCGCGCGGACGGGCCACGCGGTGAGAGCAAAAGAGGTGTCCCGATGTTTCTCTCGGTGTTCGATATGTTCAAAGTGGGCGTAGGCCCGTCCTCGTCGCACACGATGGGGCCGATGGTCGCCGCCGCCCGGTTTCTGGACAAGATGCGCGCCGCGCCCTTTGCCCCCGCAGGCGTCAAAGGCTCGTTGCATGGCAGCCTCGCCTTCACCGGCGTCGGCCATGCCACCGACCGCGCCACGATCCTTGGGCTCGCGGGCTTTCTGCCCGAGAGTTATGACCATGAAAAGGCCGAGGAAACCCTCGCCCAGATCCGCGAGACCCAGACGCTGCGCCCCGAGGGCCTGCCCGAGCTGCGCTTTCACCCCAAGGACGATCTCATCTTTGATTTCGGCCCCAATCTCGCCGGTCACGCCAATGGCATGATCCTGATGGCCACCGACGCGCAGGGCGACGTGATCCTGCAAGAGACCTATTATTCCATCGGCGGTGGCTTTGTGCTGACCGAGGACGAGCTCGCCCAAGGGCGCGACACCGATGATGGCGCGCCGGTCCCCTACCCGTTCAAATCCGCCGCCGAAATGCTCGAGATGGCGGAAACCTCGGGCAAGAGCATCGCCCAGATGAAACGCGCCAATGAAGAGGCGCGCGGCGGGGCCGAGAACCTGCGCACCGGGGTGGCCAAGATCTGGCAGGTGATGAGCGATTGCATCGACCGTGGCCTTGCCACCGACGGCATCCTGCCGGGCGGGCTGCAGGTGAAACGCCGCGCCAAGGGCATTCACGAGGCGCTCTTGGCCGAGCGCGGCACCAACCTCAGCGCGCCGCATAAGATCAACGACTGGATGAGCGTCTATGCCATGGCGGTGAACGAGGAAAACGCCGCCGGCGGTCAGGTCGTCACCGCGCCCACCAATGGCGCGGCCGGGGTCGTCCCTGCGGTCATCCGCTACTGGCTCGACCATGTGCCGGGGGCGAGCAGCGACCGCGTCGAGGATTTCCTGCTCACCGCCTCGGCGATTGGCGGGCTGGTCAAGTTCAACGCCTCCATCTCGGGTGCCGAAGCGGGCTGTCAGGCCGAAGTGGGCAGCGCCGCCGCCATGGGTGCGGCCGGTCTCGCCGCGGTGCTGGGCGGCACCCCGGAGCAGATCGAAAACGCCGCCGAGATCGCGCTCGAACATCACCTCGGCATGACCTGCGACCCGGTCAAAGGGCTGGTGCAGGTGCCTTGCATCGAACGCAACGGGCTTGGCGCGATCAAGGCCGTCTCGGCCGCGAGCCTCGCGCTGCGCGGCGATGGCACCCATCTGGTGCCGCTCGACGCCTGTATCGAAACCATGCGCCAGACCGGCGCGGATATGAGCGAGAAATACAAGGAAACCTCGCTCGGCGGTCTCGCCGTCAACGTGCCGAACTGCTGATGACCGACCGGCCCACCATTGCGGGGATGAGCGAGACGACGCTCGGCATCCTCTTCATGGTGGGGTTTTCCGTACTCGCGCCGGTGATGGACACCGCCGCCAAGCTGATCGGCGATCAGGTGGCGGTGGGTCAGGTGGCCGCCACCCGCTTTGTCTTTCAAAGCGCGCTGCTCTTGCCGCTCGCGGCCTGGATGGGCTGGCTGCACCGGCCCCGGCGCGGCGAAATGGGGCTGCATCTCATGCGCGCCGCGCTCTTGCTGGTGGCGACCTCGTGCTTTTTCTTCTCGCTGCGTTTCATGCCGGTGGCCGAGGCGATCTCGATCTTCTTTGTCGAGCCCTTCATCCTGACGCTTCTCGGCGCGTGGATGCTGGGCGAGCCGATCGGCCCGCGCCGCTATATCGCCTGTGCCGTGGGCTTTGCCGGGGCGCTCCTGATCATCCGGCCAACGTTTCAGGATGTCGGCCCGGTGGCGCTCTTGCCGCTGGTCACGGCCTTTCTCTTTGCCTTCTACATGATCCTCACCCGGCGCATGGCGACGCGAATGCATCCGATCACTTTACAGGCCTATACCGGCATTGCCGCGGTGCTCATCGCCATCCCGCTGCTGACTGCGTTCAACGGCTCGGGCCTGTCCGAGCTCGACCCCTCCTGGCCCGGCCCGCGCGAATTGTGGCTTCTGGCGGTGGTCGGTCTCATCGCCACGCTGAGCCATGTCTGCCTGAGCTTCGCGCTCTCGCTCGCGCCCGCCTCGACCATCGCACCGCTGCAATATCTCGAGATTGTCTCGGCCACGGTCATGGGGTTCTATGTCTTTGGGACGCTGCCCGATGGGCTTGCCATGGTGGGGATTGCGCTGATCGTCGGCTCAGGGCTTTTTGTCTTTCTGCGCGAACAGCATCTCGAACGCCGCCCACCGCCCGCGCCCTGATCTCGCCGCCCTGATCTTACCGCCCTGATCTCACCAATGCGACGCGCTGCGCCCCAGCGCCTCGATCACCCGGTCAAGACAGTCCGCCGGCAGGATCAGCAGCATCTTGGGCGCGGTAAAGCTCATCTCCACCGGCCCCAGCGCCCGGTTCGACGTGCCGATCACCCCATCGGGGTAAAAGCTCAGCCCGGCAATCGGCCATTCGAGCCCATCCGACACGCCCTCGACCGCCCCCAGCGGAAACAGCGAAACCACTGTCCCCGGCGCCAGATCGAGGACAATCGACGGCGGCGCGAGCAGCATGATACTGTCGCGGCTGGTCAGGATGACCCGCGCCTCTGCGTGGCGCACCAATGTGTTACAGGCCGCCAGCTGATGATCGAGCCGCGCGCCGAGAAACCCGACCCCAAGGATCAAGGGCGCCTCGATATGGCGCAGCGCCTTGTCGAAATCGGTGCTGTCCTGCTCGTCGATCCGATGGAGCCGCTCTTGCGGGATCTCGCGCCGCGCCCGCGCGGACAGGCTGTCGAAATCGCCGATGACCGCTTCCGGCATGATCCCCGCCGCCAGCGCCTTATCGGCACCGCCATCGGCTGCGACCACGCACTCGGCATGGGCCAGCGCCGCCGCGAGATCGCCCTGGTCCATATCCCCACCGCCGATCAGAGCGATTGGTGACAAGCTGGAAACAATCAAAGATACTACCCCGCATTATTGCCGATATTGGAAACAGAACACAAATTCGTCACGAAATGATACGCTCATGATCCTAGATTCGGGCCTCTTTCGACTGGCTCACCATGGTAAACCCTTCCGTTGTGGGCAACACAAAGCGAGCATAACATGGTCAGTACAAGCAAGATTTTAACGGTCTCCTACGGGACATTTTCCTGTACCCTTGAAGGGTTTGACGACAGTTTCGACACGATGAAGGCCATCGCGGAATATTTCCGTGATCTGGCCGCCGACGACCGTTATTTCGGGGCTGAACCGCCGACACCGGATGCCGAAATGCTGGCCCGTATCGCCGAGCGTGAAATCTCCCGCCGGGTCGAGGCCCGCGATGACGAGGGGCGCATTCACCTGCGCGCGGCCCAGGCCGAGCAGGCCGAGGCTGCGGCCCAACCGGCCCCCCAGCTGACCTCGCAAACCCCTTCTGCGCCTGCGGCTGAGCCCACTCCCGCGCCTGCTCCGGCGCCTGCCGCTGCGATGGAAACCCCCGCGCCGGTCGCCCCTATTGCGCCCGCGCCGGAACCTTTCACCGCCGCGCAGCCCACCCCCGAATACGAGGCCGAACCGGTCACTTCGACGCCGCGCGACATGGACCGCGCCGCCCCCGCCGAGGCCGAGAGCGTCGCCGACAAGCTGCGCCGCATCCGCGCCGTCGCCAGCCCGCAGAGCGTGGCCTTCGCCGAGACCTATAATGAGGACGAGCACGCGCAGGATTTCATGCAATCCGCCGCGCCCGAGGCCGAGGCCGAAGCCGCCCCCGAATCGGTGGCCCCCGCCGCCGAGCCCGTCGAAGAGATCTCTGACGCCTTCGCCGAAGACACTGCCGAAGAGACCGCAGACGACGCGGCCGAAGACCTCGCGGACGAGACCCCGGTCGACGTCACCGAGGATGTGCTCGCCGCGCTCGCCGCAGAGGACAGCGCCGAAAAGGCCGCTGAGCTCTATGACGACGAGGACGAAGACGAGGACGCGCTTTATAGCTCTGGCGCCGAGGCCGAGGACACGCTGGCGCAGCTGATGGCCGATGCCGCGTCTCAGGACGACATCACCGCCGCCGAAGTCAGTGCCGCCGAAGACAGCGCCAATGAGGACAGTGCCGAAGAGGACAGCGTCGAGCTTGGCGACAGCCTCGCCTCGCTTCTGGCCGACGATAAGGCCGAAGAGGCCACCGACGACGACGCCGAGACCTTGGAAGACGTGAGCCCCGTGCGCGTGGTCAAGGTCAAGCGCTCGGAGTTCGACAGCGTTTTCGAGGATGCCGAAGAGGTGGCGACCGACGAGACCGCCGAAGACAATGCCGCAGATAATGCCGAAGACAGCGCCGAAGCTCTCGACCCCGATGCCGAGGCCGAATTACTGCGCGAGCTCGCCGCGGTCGAGGCCGAATTCAACGGTCATGACGAGAGCGCCGATGCGCTGGCCATGGACGACTTGGACGATGATCTCGAGGATGATCTCGACGACGAGGACACGGCCGAGGCCGCCAGCGCAGAAGTCGAGGCCGCAGAAGACGAGGCAGAAGTCGTCCGCGAAAACGACATCGCCACCGCCCGTCCCTCGCGTCTCGCCGCCCAGGCCGACACCGCCGAAACCGACCGGATGTTCCGCGAAGCGGACACCCAGCTCGACGACAGCGAAGGCAGCAAGCGCCGCAGCGCGATCCAGCATCTGCGCGCCGCCGTCGCCGCCACCAAGGCCGAGAAAAGCGCCGGGATCGACATCACCCCGCGCACCGATGCCGCGCCCTATCACATGGATCTGGAGCAGGCCGTGCGCCCGCGCCGTCCCCGTGCCGATGGCGAAGCCCGCACCGACCGCCCCGAAGTCTCGCGCCCGGCGCCGCTGCGTCTCGTCGCCGAACAGCGCGTCGACACCCCGTCCGAGCCGGTGCGCCCGCGCCGCGTCTCGCAGGCCGAATTGGTGAGCGACACGCTCGACGGGCCCGTCCCCTCGACCGATGGCGGCTTTGCCGATTACGCCGAAAAGGTCGGGGCCGACAATCTGACCGAGCTGCTCGAAGCCGCCGCCGCCTATATCTCGGATGTGGAAGGCCGCGAACAATTCTCGCGCCCGATGCTGATGCACAAGCTGCGCGAAGTGGACGACAGCGGCTTCTCGCGCGAAGACGGGCTGCGCTCTTTTGGTCAGCTCCTGCGTCAGGGCAAGCTGCAAAAGGTCAAAGGCGGCCGCTTTACCGTGACCGATGTGACGGATTTCCGCCGCGCCGGCTGATCGCTCCCGCCGCAACAACGACAAATCCCCGGTGCCCGCGCCGGGGATTTTTTCTTGCGCCCCCTTTGCTTTGCCCGCGCCCGCGCCTATATTCATCCCTGTCCCCTCGGGGACTATGGACATAAACGCGCTCGTAATAAGCGGATCGGACCCGGGGGCGGTACCCGGCGTCTCCACCAACCATCCTTCATTTGGGGATCATGGGGACGAAATAGGATCGACGAACGTCTAAAGGGGTTAGCTTTGTCTCGGCGGGGTGCCACCGTATCGGCCCGAACAGTACAATTGCAAATGACAATCGTGCTCCGGTCGCAATGGCTGCGTAAGCAGTCGGAGTAACCGAAACTTAAGCCCTTGCCTCTAGCCAGGTAAGGCGGGGTTCGCAGGCACCTGGCAACAGAAGCCTGCACTTACCTCCCCCCATTCCCCCACTCCATTCGCACCCGGTCCTGCACCGGGATTGACAGCGCGCGCCGCGCCTTTCATTCTGCTCGGCATGGGGCCGCCGCGACTGCCCCGTGAGGCTTTGGCCCAAAGTCGCATCCACTGACCTTTCACAGAGGATGCTTTGTCATGCCCGCCCCCAATGAACTCACCCCAGCACAGCTCTCCCGCCTGATCGGCACCCCGGATTGCCCGCGGCTCATCGATCTCACCCTCGACGAGGATTTCGCCGAAGACCCCTATCTCATCCCCGGCGCCGAACGGCACAGCCACCGTGACCTGCCCGCCCTGACCCAGGATCTGCAAGGCCAGCGCGCCGTGCTCATCTGCCAAAAGGGCGCCAAGCTCAGCCAAGGCGCCGCCGCCTGGCTCGCGGGCGACGGGATCGACGCGATGTATCTGCAGGGCGGCAACCTCGGCTGGCGCGGCACGTCCGGCACGATCCGCCTGACCGCCGCCGCCCGGCCACCGCTGCACGATGGCGCGACGCTCTGGGTCACCCGGCACCGGCCCAAGATCGACCGCATCGCCTGCCCTTGGCTCATCCGCCGTTTTGTCGACCGACGCGCCCGATTTCTCTTTGTCGCCCCCGATCAGGTCGCGGAGGTCGCCGCCCGCTTTGACGCCACCCCGTTCGACATCGACGGCGTGCCGTTCAGCCACCAGGGCGAGGCCTGCAGCTTTGACACGATGCTCGATCTCTTCGGGCTGGGCTCCGAGCCGCTGCGCCGTCTCGCCCTCGTCATCCGCGCGGCGGACACCAATCGCCATGATCTGCACCCCGCCGCCGCCGGGTTGCTGGCGATCTCGGTGGGGCTCTCCCGGCAATATCGCAATGATCAGGATCAACTCACGGCGGGGCTGGCGCTCTATGATGCACTCTACCGCTGGGCCCGCGACGGCTATGACGAGGTCCATGACTGGCCCGGCACCGCCCCGGCACAGACCCAGACTCCGACCCAGTCGCCAACCCAGACCAAGGCCGGAGACCGCGCATGAGCCAGAGCTATTCCGACCTCTTGCGCAGCTTTGGCCGCATCGGTCTGCTATCCTTTGGCGGCCCGGCGGCCCAGATTTCCCTCATGCATGACGAGATCGTCACCCGCCGCGGCTGGATGAGCGAAGAGCGCTTTCTCGGCGCGCTCTCCTTTGCCATGCTGCTGCCCGGCCCCGAGGCGATGCAGCTCGCGACCTATTGCGGCTGGCGGCTGCGGGGCGTGCCCGGCGGGCTCATCGCCGGTGGGCTCTTCGTGCTGCCCGGCGCAGCGGTGATCCTGGTGCTGGCGCTGGCCTATGCGCAATTCGCCGATCTGAGCCTCGTGCAGGCCGGCTTTGCGGGCATCAAGGCGGCGGTGATCGTGATCGTGCTGCGCGCGCTCTGGAGCTTGGCGAAAAAGGCGCTGCGCCGCCGCGCCCATTGGCTCCTCGCGGCGCTGGCCTTTGTCGCCATGTACGCGGGCTCGGTGCCCTTTCCGCTGGTCATCGCGGTCGCGGCGCTGGCCGGGCTCGCCCTCGACCAAAGCCCCGCCCCGGCCGATCCCGTGCCGCATCCGGGCCATTCCCATCTGGCGCGCACGCTGCTGATCTGGGGGGCGCTCTGGGCCGCGCCTCTGGCGCTCGCCGCGGGTATGGGGGCGACGTTTCTCACCGAGATCGGGCTCTTCTTCAGCACGCTCGCCGTGGTCACTTTTGGCGGCGCCTATGCGGTGCTCGCCTATATGACGCAGACCGTGGTCGAAACCCATGGCTGGCTCGACACCGCCCAGATGATCGACGCGCTCGGCCTGGCCGAGACCACCCCCGGCCCGCTCATCCTCGTGACCGAATTCGTGGGCCTTCTCGCAGGCTGGCTGCAAGGCGGGCTGAGCCTCGCATTGCTCGCCGGTGGCATGACGCTCTGGGTCACTTTCGTGCCCTGTTTCCTGTGGATCTTCGCAGGCGCACCCTATGTCGACTGGCTCTTGTCGAAACCCCGGCTGCGCGGCGCGCTGGCGGGGATCTCGGCCGCCGTGGTCGGTGTGATTCTCAACCTCGGGCTCTGGTTCGCGCTGCATGTGCTCTTTGAGAGGGTGCATGATTCGCCCCTCGGCCCGCGCCCCGACTGGCCGAGCCTGTCGCTCACCGCGCTCGGGCTCACCCTCTTGTCAGCCCTGTTTCTACTGGTGCTGCGCCGGTCGATTCCCCTGACACTTGCCCTTACGTCACTTGCGGCGCTGACCCTGCACATTCTGGCCTGATCCACCTCTGCAGATATGCGCAACAGGGCTTTCGTTTCCGCCCGAATCCCGTATGCTTATGGGGCAACAACCTTGGGGCCATACATGTCGCGCATGATCGATTACGGGAAACTCATGCACGCTGCCATGCGGCGGCTCATTCAGGACGTGCTGATGGGCGTGCAAAAGGACGGGCTGCCCGGCGCGCATCACTTCTTCATCACCTTCGACACCACCCACCCCGAGGCGACCATGGCCGACTGGCTGCGCGATCGCTACCCGGCCGAGATGACCGTCGTCGTGCAGCACTGGTACGACAACCTCAACGTGACCGACGAAGGCTTTGGGATCACATTGAATTTCGGCGATGCGCCGGAAAATCTCTACATCCCCTATGACGCGATTCAGACCTTCGTCGACCCCTCCGTCGAATTCGGCCTGCGCTTTGAACAGCAAAGCGATGAGGACGACGAGGACGAGGATGACGACGATCTGCTCGAGGACGACGGATCGCTCGACGACGAGGACATGGAGGACGCCTCCGAGGACCGGCATGGCGACGCCCCCCGGACCGAGGCCGAAGTGGTCAGCCTCGACAGCTTCCGCAAGTGATCCATCCCGCTGTATGCCACGGCATACAGCGTTGATCTTTCCGCCCCAGACGCTATGACAGGCACAACCCAATCAGGAGTGTCCGACCCATGACCGCTACCCGTACCGAATCCGACAGTTTCGGCCCGCTCGAGGTGCCTGCCGACAAATACTGGGGCGCGCAGACCCAGCGCTCGATCATGAACTTCCCCATCGGCTGGGAAAAACAGCCCGTCGCCATCGTGCGCGCGCTGGGCGTGATCAAACAGGCCTGCGCGCAGGCCAACAAGGCGTCGGGTGCGCTGGATGCGAAACTGGCCGATGCGATCATCGCGGCGGCGGGCGAGGTGATCGACGGTCGGCTCGACGACAATTTCCCGCTGGTGGTCTGGCAGACCGGCTCGGGCACGCAATCCAACATGAACGCCAATGAGGTGATCGCCAACCGCGCCATCGAAATGCTCGGCGGCGAGATCGGCTCCAAGGATCCGGTGCATCCGAACGACCATTGCAACATGGGCCAATCGTCGAACGACACCTTCCCCACCGCGATGCATATCGCCACGGCGATGATGGTGCGCGATGTGTTCATGCCCGGCCTCACCCGCCTCGCCGAGGCGCTCGAGCGCAAATCGGAGGCCTTCAAGGACATCATCAAGATCGGCCGCACCCACACCCAGGACGCGACGCCGCTGACTTTGGGTCAGGAATTCTCGGGCTATGCCCATCAGATCCGCCAGGGCATCGCGCGGGTCGAGGCGGCCATGCCCGGCATTTATGAGCTGGCGCAGGGCGGCACCGCCGTCGGCACCGGGCTCAACACCACAAAGGGCTGGGGCGAAGAGGTTGCCGCCAATATGGCCGAGATCACCGGCCTGCCCTTCGTCACCGCCCCCAATAAATTCGAAGCCCTGGCCGCCCATGACGCGATGGTGTTCCTGTCGGGCGCGCTCGCGACCGTGGCGGGCAGTTGCTACAAGATCGCCAACGACATCCGTTTCCTCGGCTCCGGCCCGCGCTCCGGTCTGGGCGAACTGATCCTGCCGGAAAACGAACCCGGCTCGTCGATCATGCCCGGCAAGGTCAACCCGACCCAGGCCGAGGCGCTGACCCAGGTGGCGGCGCATGTGATGGGCAATGACGCGGCGATCAAGTTTGCCGGCTCGCAAGGGCATTTCGAGCTCAACGTCTACAACCCGATGATGGCCTATAACCTGCTGCAATCGATCCAGCTTCTGGGCGATGCCGCCGACAGCTTTACCGAGCGGATGCTCGACGGGATCGAGGCCAATGAGGCCCGCATCGACAAGCTGATGCGCGAATCGCTGATGCTGGTCACCGCGCTCGCGCCGACCATCGGCTATGACAATGCCACCAAGGTCGCCAAGACCGCGCATAAGAACGGCACCACCTTGCGCGAAGAGGCGGTCAAGCTCGGCTTTGTCGATGAAGAGACCTTTGATCGCGTGGTGCGCCCGCAGGACATGATCGGACCCAAATGAGCGACAAGCCGGTCAATCTGAACCGGGTCCGCAAGGACAAGGCGCGGGCCGCCAAAAAGGCCCGCGCCGAAGAAAACTCTCTCAAATTCGGGCGTAGCAAAGCCGAGATCAGCCTTGATCAGGCCCGCAAATCCCGCGCCGCGCAGATTCTCGACGCCCACCGCCGCGCCCCCGAGGCCAAGAGCGCCGATAAGAATGCCGGCAAGGGTGACGACAAGAGCGACGCGCCTTCGGATGAGATTGAGCGCGACCCATGACGGGCCGGCCGGTCAAACATTCGCTGACGCTCCGCGGTCACCGCACCAGCGTCTCCCTGGAGGCCCCTTTCTGGGAGGCTTTTCGGGCCATAGCCGCCGAACGTGGCATCCCGCTCAATCAGCTCGCCAATGAAATCGACGACGCCCGCGCCGCCAGCCTTGGCGCGGATGGCACCGACATGGGGCTCGCCTCGGCGATCCGGGTCTATGTGCTCGACCATTACCGCGCGGCGGCGGCTGATCCCGGTAAATCTCCCGGCAAATCGCCCGGCACATCTCCCGACTGATCCCCGAGCCGCCGCCCCGGCGCCTTCGCCCCCGACGCGCCGGAGAGACGCGGCGCGATACCGCCCGAGGGCCGCGACACCCCCGCCACGCCATCGATCTCCGCATCATAGGCGCAGACCCGGTTGCGCCCGGCCTCCTTGGCCCGATAGAGCGCCAGATCGGAGGCATGCAGCGCCCGGTCAATCGACGCCGCCTCCTCAGCCCGCGCCACGCCGAAACTCGCCGTGATATGCACCACATGCCCGTCGAGCACGAACTCCCGCGCCGCGACCCAGGAGCGCAGCCGCTCCGCCGTGGCGAGCGCCTCCGGCTCGGTCTCGGCGCGCAGCAGGATGATGAACTCTTCGCCGCCAAACCGCGCCACGATGTCATCCTCGCGGCAATTGCGCACGAGGCATTGGGCGAACTGGCGCAAGGCCGCATCCCCCGCCTGATGGCCATATTGGTCATTCACCCCTTTGAAATGGTCGATATCCGTCGCGATGAGCATCAAGGGCCAATTGCGCGCCTTGCCCACCTCCTCATAGAACCGCAGCCGCGAACAGGTCGCGGTGAGCGCATCGTGATTGACCGCATGTTCGAGCTGCGCGGTCAACCGCTCCACCGCCGCCATCTGCAGGCCGACAAAATAGGCAATCGGCATCGCCATGCTGATCGTGATCACCGTGCTGGTCACGAGGATCTGCCGCCACAGATCGGGCGGGTAGATCACCAGCTGCATCAGATGCACCCCGGTGAGCGCGCAGGCGGTGACGACCACCGCAAACAGGCGCACCTGTGCCATATTTTTCAACCGCAGCTGCATGCGACACCTTCCACTCTCCACCCACCACCCTAGCCCCCCGGCGTTAACAAAGTGTTCGCAGCGCCCGAACCCGCGCAGCCCCCTCTTCTCTTGGCGCGGTGACGCTTCCCCCCTATAAGGACGGGACCAAGACGAAAGGGGCCGCCCATGCGCCGCGCAACCATCACCCGCAAGACCGCGGAAACCGATATTTCGGTCGAGATCAATCTCGACGGCACCGGTCGCTATGACAATGAGACCGGCGTCGGGTTCTTTGACCACATGCTCGATCAGCTGGCCCGCCATTCGCTGATCGACATGACGCTGCGCTGCACGGGCGATCTGCATATCGACGACCACCACACGGTCGAGGACGTGGGCATCGCCCTCGGTCAGGCGCTGGCCGAGGCGCTCGGCGACAAGCGCGGCATCCGCCGCTATGGCGCCTGTCTGCTGCCGATGGATGACGCGCTCGTGCGCTGCGCCCTCGATCTCTCGGGCCGGCCGTTTCTGGTGTGGAATCTCGATCTGCCGACCCAGAAAATCGGCACGTTCGACACCGAACTCGTGCGCGAGTTTTTTCAGGCCCTGTCGACCCATGGCGGCATCACGCTCCATGTCGACATGCTGCACGGGGTGAACAGCCACCACATCGCCGAGGCCGCGTTCAAATCCGTCGCCCGGGCGCTGCGTGATGCGGTGGACACCGACCCGCGCAAATCCGACGCCATCCCCTCGACCAAAGGGGCGCTGTGATCCCATGAGCACTGCGATCATTGACTACGAGTCGGGCAATCTGCACTCGGCGGAAAAGGCGTTTCAGCGCGTCGCCGCCGAGACCGGCAGCGGCGAGGTTTTCGTCACCACCGATCCCGACGCGGTGCGCCGCGCCGACCGGATCGTGCTGCCCGGCGACGGGGCCTTCCCGGCCTGCCGCGCGGCGCTCTTCGAACGCTCGGGGCTCTTTGACGCCATCGAAGAAGCGGTGATCACCCAAGGCCGCCCCTTCATGGGCATTTGCATCGGCATGCAGATGCTCGCCTCGCGCGGGCTCGAGCATGGCGAAACCCCGGGCTTTGGCTGGATCGAAGGCACGGTGACGCCGATCGACCCCGGCGATCCGACGCTCAAAGTGCCGCATATGGGCTGGAACGATCTGATCCTCGGCGATCCGCACCCGGTGCTCGACGGGATCAACACCGGCGATCACGCCTATTTCGTGCATTCCTACCATTTTCAGGTGGCGAACGGCCCGGACCGGCTGGCGCATGTGGATTACGCGGGCGACATCACCGCGGTCGTGGGCCGCGACACGATCGTCGGCACTCAGTTCCACCCGGAAAAATCCCAGGCCACCGGGCTGCGCATCATCGCCAACTTCCTGCGCTGGAAACCTTAACACAGGTTAACCACTCGGATCGCCCTATACGGGCATCCCGGGCGCGGCAAAGGCACACGCCCGGGGCTAACCGTAGTGATAATTACGCTTGTAAAATCAAGAGCTTAAACAGAGACCACCCCAGGCGTTCGCTCCCGGGGTGGTCTTACTCTGTGAACACTCGCACGTGACACCTATAGGTGGTGTTTGGTTAACAAAAGATTACCGGGGGGCCAAATTGACGCAAGGTCATTTCACTTTGACCCAAGCGCCCCCATCGCGGCAGATGCCCAGCACACAGCCGCTCACCTTGAGGCTCTTGCCCGACATCTGAAGCTTGCTCTTGTAGGTCTTGCCCCGGTCCGGCGAATAGACCTTGCCGGTATAGGCGCCGCCGCCCTTGGGCACGGTCTCGGAAATGATCTTGCGGCCGATATTGGGGCTCTTCATTTCCTTGCCATTGGCGTCATAGGCCTTGACCAGCGTCCCGCAGAGCTGGGCACCGCAAGGCGCCACATGGATCATGCCGGAATTGCCATTGTCATCCTTGGCGGTGCGCCAATAGCCTTCGAGCGGATCGGCGGCCAGCGCCGCCCCCGCGCTCAGACAGACTGCGGCCACGGCCAATGCAAATCTTTTCATGTCGATCTCCTCCCTGAGATATGGCCGCAGCATGGCCCGCCCCCGGCGCGCCGATCAAGAATGACGTTGGGTCGCGTTGCATTTCCGGCGTCTCCATGCCAAAGCCCGGGAAACCACCTAGATCGCAAGACCCAAGCCACGCCGGAGCCCGCCATGATCCTCTACCCCGCCATCGACCTCAAGGACGGCCAGGCCGTGCGCCTTCTGCGCGGCGATATGGAGGCGGCGACCGTCTTCAACGACGACCCGGCGGCACAGGCCATGGCCTTTGTCGAGGCGGGCTGCGAATGGCTGCATCTGGTGGATCTCAACGGCGCCTTCGAGGGCGAGCCGGTCAATGCCGCCCCGGTCGAGGCGATCCTCGCCCAGACCAAGACCCCGGCCCAGCTCGGCGGCGGCATCCGCGACATGAAAACCATCGAGACCTGGCTCGGCAAAGGGCTCGCCCGGGTCATCCTCGGCACCGTCGCGGTGGAAAACCCCGCACTGGTGCGCGAAGCCGCCCGCGCCTTCCCCGGTCAGGTGGCCGTCGGCATCGACGCCCGCAATGGCCGCGTGGCGACCAAGGGCTGGGCCGAAGAGACCGACGTGATGGTGACGGACCTGGCCCAGAGCTTTGAGGACGCGGGCGTGGCCGCGATCATCTACACCGACATCAACCGCGATGGCGCGATGCAGGGCCCCAATATCGAGGCCACCGCCGCGCTCGCCCGCGCCGTCTCGATCCCGGTCATCGCCTCGGGCGGTGTCTCCTCCATCGAGGATCTCATCGCGCTGCGCGACTGTGGCGCGGCGCTCGACGGGGCGATCTCTGGCCGCGCGCTCTATGATGGGGCGATCGACCTGCGCGAGGCGCTGGCGGCGCTCAAGGGCTGAGTCGGATGGGGCTCTTTCGCAGCGTCGAAACGGCCCCGCTGCCCAAGGAGAGCCAGCTTTGGTCCCTCCACGCGCCGGGCGATTTCATCGACGGCTACCGGGTCCGGGCGGCCTATGCCCCGCGCCACGCGGCGGAGATCGCGCTGCGCTTTCCGGGCTGGGTGCGGCTCCTGTTGCGGCTGCGCGGGCTGCTCCTGTCGCCTTTCGATCTCAAATCACAGGGCCTGACATCACAGGACATGTCATCACAGAACACGGGCGGCGACAGCATCGCCATCTTCCCGGTCACCCATGAGAGCGCGCCGGAACTGGTGCTCGGCTTTGACGATCACCATCTCGATTTCCGCATCAGCTTTTTCGCCCGCGACGGCTATATCCACAGTGGCACATGGGTGCGGCGGCACAACCGGTTTGGCCGGTTGTACCTCGCGGCGATTATGCCGTTTCATATCCTCATCGCCAAACAGATGCTGGCCCGGCTCCACCGCCACGCCGAACGCCCAGCGGACCGCCAAGCACCCGGCCAACCGCCCGGCTGAGCATTCCACTGAGCGTCCCGGGCCGGGGATCACATCCCCGAGGCTTTTGCCACCAGCTTCTCGAGCGCGCCGGTCATCTGCTTGATATACTCGGCATCATCGTCGATCCCGTCGAGATCGAGCGTCTCATCGGGGTCCTCATAGGCGAGCCAGACCTGATTGTCCTTGTCGCGATAGACCAGCACTTTGAGCGGCAGGTAGAGCCCCGCCAGCATATTGTCCTGCATCGCCGGCGTGCCGAGCTTGGGATTGCCAAAGATCAAGAGCTGCGAAGGCTCCATATACATGCCGGCCTGTTCCGCCCCGCCCGCGTGATCGACCCGGGCAAAGACCGTGGCCCCTGCCCCTTCGACGGCCATCTCCAGCGCGTTCATCACCTCGTCCACGGCCCCCTCGGCCTTGACCCGCGTGATGTCATCCTCATCCGCCATGGCGCTGCCGGCCGCCCCGGCAAGCGCAATCATGATCCCGGCCATAATCTTCTTCATGTTCCAAACTCCTCATCTTGATCGATATCTCATGGGCACAGCCTCTGGCATGTTGAATGATTTAGCCATAAACAGCTTCGTGACAAACTGGACCCGGCACAAATATGCTCAAGACACGCATCATCCCCTGCCTCGACGTGGCCGACGGCCGCGTGGTCAAAGGCGTGAACTTCGTCGATCTCGTCGATGCGGGCGATCCCGTCGATGCCGCCCGCGCCTATGACGCGGCGGGCGCGGACGAGCTCTGCTTTCTCGACATCAACGCCACCCATGAGAATCGCGGCACCATGTTCGACGTGGTGCGCCGCACTGCCGAGCAATGCTATATCCCGCTGACCGTGGGCGGCGGCGTGCGCACCCCCGAAGACGTGCGCGCCCTGCTTCTGGCCGGGGCCGACAAGGTGAGCTTCAACTCCGCCGCCGTGGCCAATCCGCAGGTGGTCCGCGAGGCTGCCGCACAATTCGGCAGCCAATGTATCGTGGTGGCCATCGACGCCAAGACCGTGGCCCCCGGCAAATGGGAAATCTTCACCCATGGCGGCCGCAAACCCACCGGCATCGACGCGGTGCAATTCGCCCGCAAAGTGGCCGAGCTCGGCGCCGGCGAAATCCTTCTGACCTCGATGGACCGCGACGGCACCCGCGACGGCTATAACCTGCCGCTCACCCGCGCCATCTCGGACGCGGTGCCGGTGCCGGTCATCGCCTCGGGCGGGGTCGGCACGCTCGATCATCTCGTCGACGGGGTGACCCGGGGCGGCGCGGCGGCGGTGCTCGCGGCCTCGATCTTTCACTTCGGCGATTACACCATCGCCCAGGCCAAATCCCATATGGCGGCGGCTGGCATCCCGGTGAGGCTCGGCGCATGACCCTCGAAGAGCTCGAACAGATCGTCGCCCGCCGCGCCGAGGCCAGCCGCGACGACAGCTGGACCGCGAAACTTCTCGCCAAAGGCCCCGAGAAAGTGGCCGAGAAATTCGGCGAAGAATCCATCGAGGCGCTGATCGAGGCGGTCAAGGGCGACCGCGCGGCGCTCGCCTCCGAGGCGGCGGATGTGCTCTTTCACCTGCTGGTGATGCTGCGCGCCCGCGACGTGTCGCTGGCCGAGGTCATGGCGGTGCTCGACGCGCGTCAGGCGCAATCCGGCCTCGCCGAAAAGGCCGCGCGCAGATGATCCGCCATGTCGTGTTTTTCTCGGCCCGCGACCGCGCCGATTACGACCGCATTCATGACGGGCTGTCGCTTCTGGCGCAGATCCCCCATCACCGCCATTTCGAGCTCGGCCGCAACCTGCAGGGCGACATGATCAGCGACGCCCCCGTCGATATCGTGGTCTATGCCGAGTTCGACGACGAGGCGGCGCTGGCCGCCTATAAAGCGCATCCGCTCTACGAGGAATCGATCCGCCGCGTCCGCCCGCTGCGCGATCAGCGCATCGCGGCGGATTTCACCGCGAGCTAGGGACACGAGTGGCTGAACCGGGGGCGCTGCCCCCGGACCCCCGGGATATTTTCGGCCAGAAGAAGCCTCAGAGGCTTAGAGCTTGGAGGAGATGATGCCGGTGGCAAAGCCGCCCATGCGCAGCTCGCCAAAGAGGCGCTGATATTCGATCTTGGGGCAGCGGTCCATCACCACATCGACGCCGCGCGCGCGTGCGCGTTCAGCCGCGCCTTCATGCACCACGCCGATCTGCATCCAGATGGTGCGCAGCGCCGGAAAGGTGGCGAGCGCCTCGTCCACCACCTCGGGCACATGTTCGGGGCGGCGAAAGATATCGACCATGTCGATCTCGGCCTCGATCTCGGCGAGGCTGGCATGGACCTTGCGGCCAAAGAGCCTCTTGCCCGCCTGACCCGGATTGACCGGAAACACCTCATAGCCCTTGAGGCTCAGGTAGCGCGCCACGTAATAGCTCGGGCGGATCTCATTGGCCGAGACCCCCACCACCGCGATGCGCTTGGTGCGGCGCAGCACGTCTTTCAGAAACTGATCGCTATAGCTCTCCATCCGGCGATCCTAGCCGCCCTGCAAGGTGCGGCAAGCCCTTCTGCGACCCGCGCCACAAAAAAGCGCCCGCCAAAAAAAAAAAAGCGCCCAAGGGGAAACCCCCTGGGCGCAGTCACGGAACGAGGGACAGTGAAGTGAAACGCCGGGGTTCCGAACCGGCGCCTCTGAACTCTATGTAAGGCGCAATCTCAGGTTAAAAAGGGATTGTAATAGAGCTGTGAACAGGGGGCCGGATTTTCGCGCGACACGAATGTAACCGGCTGATATTTCAGTCGAAAATATCTTCGATCTCATCCCAGAGGTCGTCGATCAGCCGCGCAACCCCCCGGATCGGCGATTTCTTGCGCAGGTTTTTGCGCCGCTGACGCTGTTCTGGCGCGGGTTTCACCGGGCTGGGCTTGGGCGCGGGCCGGGCCGTGGGCCGCGCCGGCATATGTTTCATCTGCCGGATCGGCGCCCCGCAAGAGCCGCAGCTCAGCTCATGCTGCACCGCGCCGCGCAACCGCAACAGGCTGCGCGCGCCGCAATAGCAACAGGTTGCGATTTTCTCTGCCATGCCTCGCCCGGTTTACCGCTCTCGGGAGGCATATAGGGAGACCGCCGCCGCATTCGAGACGTTGAGCGAGCCAAAGCCGCCGGCAAAGGGGATTTTGACCAATTTGTCGCAGGTTTCGCGGGTTTTCTGCCGCAGCCCTGGCCCTTCGGCCCCGAGCACCAGCGCCACCGGCCGGTCGCGCATCCCGTCAAGCGCGGCGTCGATCGTGTCCTCCGCCTCGCCCGCCAGGCCAAGCACCAGAAACCCCATCGCCTGCAATTCGCTGATCGCATCGGCGAGGTTGCGCACCCGCAGATAGGGCTGCCGTTCGAGCGCCCCGCTCGCCGTCTTGGCCAGCGCGCCGGTCTCGGGGGCCGAGCCATGGCGCGGCGCGATCACCGCCTGCGCGCCGAACACCTCGGCCGAGCGCAGAATCGCCCCCACGTTATGCGGATCGGTCACCCGGTCGAGCAGCAGCAAGCGCGGCGCGCCCGTGCCCTCGCGCAGCGCCACATCCTCGAGCGAGCCCCAGTTCAGCGGCTTGACCTCGAGCGCCGCGCCCTGATGCACCGATTGCGGATCGATGGGGGCGGAAAACTTGCGCGGGTCGGCCATCTCGGGGGTGATCCCGGCGGCGTCGATGGCATCTTGGAGCTTGTCACAGGCGTTCTTGGTCACGATCAGCCGCAGCTTGTCGCGGGCCGGGTTCATCAGCGCATCGCGCACCGCATGCAGCCCGAAAAGCCAGACGGTTTCGGCGGCCGAGGCCTTTTTGGCCTGTTCCTTGTCGATGACCCAGCGCGGTTTCTTCATGGCAAGATGCCCCTTTCTCAACTGGCCCCCTCCGTGCACTGCCGATTGTCCGGGCGCAAGCGATTTTCCTGTTGACGCCCCCCGGTCGCGGCGGTAATCAGCCCCCCACATCCGGCGCTTTTGTGCCGGGAAAGTGGGCGACAGGCCGCAAGGTGTGGCAGGGGACTGTAACTCCCTCGCGGAGACGCACGCCTGGTTCGATTCCAGGGTCGCCCACCACTTTCCCTCTCTTGGAAATCGCCTCTACGCATGAGCGCACATTGCGCCAATGATACCGCATCATCTCTACAAAAATGCGCGCAGTCGTGATGCCGACGTCATACCGACGTGTGACCGACATGGCATTTCGGCGATTAGCCCTCCTCAAAACACAGCACCCGCCCCCTGTCAGAGGGCGGGTGCGGCCGGGTGAGACTCTCCGAGGGTGACGTTAGCCGATCACCTCATCCGAGCGGTCATCGGTCTCGCCATAGCGTTTGAGAACCGCCGGGCGCGTGCCCTCATAGACCCGGGCCAGATTGCCGGCGATCTTGGCATTCTCACGCTCAAAGAGGCAGTTCCCCTCGAGGTCAGAGGCCACGATGAACGGCCCCATCTTGTTGCAGCGGATCACCCACATCGCCTGCGCGAGGCCGAGCTCTTCGTTCCAATGCACCGCCTCCACCTTTTCCACCCCACGGCCCAAAAGCGCCCCGGTGCCATAGCCCACGGTCGACAGGTAGACCGCGCCATTGGGGACGAAATATTCCTTGTAATCCTTCGACGACATCCCCCCCTTGCCGATGATCAGACGGGCGCCGGTCTTGGCCATCCATTCGGGCAGCCATTTGGCAAAGCGGAACGAGGCGGTGGCGGTCACCGCCCCCATGTCGAACGTGCCGTCCGAGCGGATCGTGGCGGCTGGCGAGCAGTGGAAGTTTGCCGCAGACTCGGAGGGCAACTCCATGGGAATATTAGCGTTTTTCTCAAGCGCACGCATGTAGACGCCTTCGCGGGCGGTGTAGATCAGCCCGTCGAGATAGACGATATCGCCGAGGCGCAGCGCCGCGATATCTTCGGCGCTCGGGGTGGTGGACAGTCGGATTTCACGCGGTTTCATAAGGCGGCCTCCTTCGGCAGGTCGGCTAAGATTTCACTTGTGTGCTGGCCCAATGTCGGTGCGGGCGCCAGCGTCTTGGGGCCCCAGGGCGCGGCAAAGGGCAGCGCCGGGGCGCGCAGCGTCAGACCGAGCTGCGGCACCGGCAGATCGCGCCAGGCGGGGCTGTGTTTCATCTGCGGATGGTCGAGCGCCTCGGCGAGGCTCCGGACCCGCGCGGCGGGGACATTGGCCTCGGAGAGATGCGCCTCCCAGTGATCGGCATCACGGGCGAGGAAAATCTCTCGCAGGCTGGCCGCCACCTGCCCCGGCGCGCCCTGTTCAAGCAGGTCCTCGCGCCCCAGCGCCGCACAGAGCCTGCTGGCCTGAGCGGGCGTGTTGGCGGTGATCACGATGGCCCCTTCCGCACAGTCGAACCGCCCCGAATAAGGCGTGTCGGCAAAGGCGCGGTTGCCCTCCAGCCCCCGCAGCTGACCGGTGGTTTCATGGTGCAGCGCATAGGCCCCCATCAGCGTCGTCATCGCGTCGAGCATCGAAACCTGCAGGTGCTGCGGCTCTCCGGGCGCCTTCGCGCGCTGCAGGAGCCCCGCCAGCAGCGCCGCCACCAACGCCTGCCCCGCCACATAGTCGACAATGGGCAGGCCGACGCGCATCGGGCCGCTGGCCGCCTCGCCGGTCATCGCCATGAGGCCGCTGATCCCTTGCAGGATATGGTCATAGGCCGGTCGCCCGGCGAGCGGCCCATCGGGGCCATAGCCGCTCAGGCTGGCATAGAGAATATCGGCTTTCACCGCGCGGATCTGGTCATAGCCCACGCCGAGACGATCGACGACACCGGGGCGGAAATTCTCGACCATGATATCGGCGCTGCGGGCCAGATCGAGCAGACGCGCGCGGTCGCCCGCCTCCTTGAGATCGAGCGTGATCGAACGTTTGCCACTGTTTTGGCTGAGAAAACTCGCCCCGAGCCCGGCGGTGCGCATCTCTTCGGTGCCGCCATGGCCGCGCACGAAATCATCGCCCGCAGGCCGTTCCACCCGGATCACCTCGGCCCCCATCAGCGCCAGTTGCCCGGTGGCATAGGGCCCGGCGAGCACATGGGTCAGGTCGAGCACCCGGAGGCCCGCCAGCGGGCCCTCGCCCGCGGCCGTGGATTCCGGGGCTGGCGTCATGCCATCACCTCTTCCGCCCCTTCGAGCCAGTCCACCGTCTCGCGGCGCTGATAATCGGTGAACCAATCGGGATCGGTGCGATACTCCACCCGGCCATCGGCAAAGACCCGGGCCACGGCGCGGCGCGAGCTGAGACAGAAGGCATGGACCGACATCTGCATGCCGCCGGTGTGGCAATAGCCCACCTCAATGTTGCAATCGATCACCATGTTCTTGCCGACAAAGCCCATGGCCCCCATGCCGATGGAGTTACCGAGCTCTTTGAACTCGTCTTCCAGCGCGGCAATCTTGGGATCGCTGTTCTTGCTGCCGACGGTGCGCAGACAGGCGGCGCGCTTGCCGAGCACCATGCAGGTGTCCTTGCAGCCGCCAAGCCCGATGCCGATGATCGCCGGCTGACAGGCCAGGCCGCGCTTGCCAAAGGCCACGAGGCTGTCAAGGTAGAACCGCTTGATGCCTTCGATCCCGTCCGAGGGAAAGAGCATCCGGTAGTCTGTCCCGAAAAGCCCGCCCTTGTGCACGGTGATCAGGTCGATCCATTCGCCGCCCGGCTCATAGCCATATTCGATCTCGGGCGCGCCGATGCCGACGTTGTTGTTATGGTCGGTCCGCCACAGCGGATGCACCCGGTTGGGCCGGAGCGGCACGCCATCGGTGCGGTTCGCTGTCGCCCGCCGCAGCGCCGCCTCGAGCGCGATGGGGCCACCCTCGATCCGAGTGTCATTGCCCATTTTCACATACCAACGCGGGGTGCCGGTATCGCCACACATGGCGCGGCCATCCTCTTTGGCGGCCTTGTAATTCTCGAGCATCGCCTCCAGCACAAAGGAGGACAGATCGCCATCCTCGGTCTTGGCCGCGGCCTGCAGCCCCTGCAGGTAATCCTCAGGGATTTCGATAGCCGCCTTGTCCATCAGCGTTTCTGCGGTTTTCTGGATCAGGTCGATCGGGATCATCAATTCGCTCCCACAAGTGTTTCAGGTTCGCCCTCGGGCAAGATCGTCTCGCCGGGGCGCACAATGGTGAATTTGACCGGCTCGCGGCTGACCGACAGGGTTTCACCTGTCTTGCGTGCCACGGTGAAATACGACTCCTCCATCGCGCCGGGTTCGGGGAAATCCTCGCGGAAATGCGCCCCGCGCGAATTTTCCCGCGCCAGCCCGGCCCGCGCGATCACCTCGGAAATCTCGGTGAGCGACGCCATGTTGAGCCAGTCATGCCAGGTCAGGTTGAAGGCGAGATTGCTGCCATCGACCCCGGTTTCCATCAGCTCGGCCTCGATATCCCCGAGCTGCGAGAGCCCGCGATTGATGCCGGTCTCGGTGCGCATGACGCCCACATCATCCCACATGACATTTTGCAATTTCTTGCGCAGGTCCAGGATGTTGCCGGGCTTCTTCGAGAGCGGCGCCCTGGCCCGTTCGATCTCGCGGTCGAGAATGTTGCGGTCCGGATCGCGCAGCGCGCCCATGCGGCGGATATCCATCCCCATCACATCGCCCGCGACCCCGCCATAGACGGTGGAATTGGCCACGCCATTGCCGCCCAACCGGTTCGAGCCATGCGCCCCGCCCGCGTCCTCACCCGCCACATAGAGCCCTTCGAGCTCAGTCCGGGTCTCGGTATCGACGACCACGCCGCCCATGAAGTAATGCGCCGTTGGCACCACCTCGACCTTGCCGCCTGCGAGGTCAAAGCCGCTGTCGGCACAGCGTTTGACCATGCCCGCGAATTTCTTGCGGACATTCTCTGGGCCGAGGTGGCTCATCGAGATGAAGACGCCCTCCTGCTCGGGATTGTTGTTCTTGCGCATCTCGGCATAGATGCCCCGGCTCACCACATCGCGGGTGGCCCGCTCGCCGCGCGCGTCATAATCGAACATGAACCGCTGATCATGGTGATTGATGAGCTGGCCGCCCGCCCCGCGCAGCCCCTCTTCGAGAACCGTGCCGGTCATCCGCGTATGATCCCCCGCCAAGAGGCCGGTGGGGTGGAATTGCACCATTTCCATATCGCGCAGTGGCAAGCCGATGCGCAGCGCCATGGCAAGGCCATCCATCGTCTTGTCGCCCGAGGGCGTGTGGTATTTATACATGGTCGGGCCGCCGCCCGTCCCCATCATCACCGTCTTGGCGCGCACGAAACGGAACTTGCCGGTCCGCATGTCGATGAACAAAACGCCTGAGAGCGCCGATCCGTCCTTGGTCGGGATGAGCGCAATGGCGCGATGTTCCTGCAGTTTCTGCACCGGCCGGGCGAGCACCTGCTCCATCAACCGGCTGATGATCTCGATGCCTGTAAGGTCGCCCTTGTGCACCGTGCGGTCGGCGGTCTGACCGGCAAAGGCCTTCTGATGGACGCTGCCATCGGGGTTGCGGTCAAAGAAACAGCCGATCTCGTTCTCGAGCTCGTGGATACGCACCACCGCCTGTTCACAGAGCTTCCACGCCATGTCCTGATCGGGCAGCCATTTGCCGCCCTGGATCGTGTCCATGAAATGCCGCTCGACGCTGTCGCCATTGCCAAGCGCCACGTTATAGCCGCCCTGCACCATCCGCGTGCAGCCGCATTTCCCGATAAGCCCCTTGACGGCGAGCGTCACCCGCGTGCCCATCGGCGCCGATTGCAGCGCGTGCAGCGCCGCGAAAAGCCCTGCTCCGCCGGTCCCGAGGATGAGGATATCGGTGTCCATCATTTCGATGTCGGTCGCGTGTGTCATGGTCAAATCGCCCTGAGAAAGAAGAGGCCCGAGATCAGGAACGCCCCGGCGAGAACGCTGGCCGCGAGGCTCTTTTGCGGCCCGGACCACGGCAGAAACTCGAGCGCGAGCAGGCGCAGACCGCCCAGCATATGCGCCGCCAGCAGGAAGACGAGGCCGAACTCGGCCAGCTTCACCAGCGGCAGATCGGCCCAGTGGAGAAACCCGTCGAGCCGCGCCGGATCGGTGAGCGCCAGCGACAGCACATAGAGATGCGCGGGCAGAAAAATCGCCAGCGCCAGCCCCGAAAAGCGATGCAGCGCATAGGCGAGCCAGAGCGGGTGATCGCGATGCGTCTTCATCCCCTTCATAGCCCCGTCACGGCCATCACGGCCCGTGCCCCCATGTAAATCACGCCAATGCCAAAGCCCCAGGTGATCGCGCCCAGCGACCAGCCCTTGAGGCCGAGCATTTCATGGGCAATGACCCGCAGGCCAATCGCCCCGTGGAGGCCCGCCGCCACGACGAACAGCCCGTAGAAGAGAAACCAAAAGACCGATCCTTGGGTGCGCGACAGGATTTCACTGGCCGAGAGCCCGCCCTGGATCGCGTAGATCATCACCGCGATATGCACGAGGACAAAAGGCCCCATCGCCATCGCCGACAGGCGCTGCGCCATATAAAGCCGCATATCCAACATGTTACCGGCCCCCTTTAAAGAAGCGCTTGGCGCTGGCCCGTTTCAGCCCGGCAATCGCCGACAACGGATCGAGCTCGTTCGGGCAATAGAGCGTACAGCTGCCCTGGCTGTGGCAATTGTGACAGCCCCCCGCCCCCGACACCCGGTCGAGCACCGCATCGCGGTCGGCTTCTTTCGCGTCATTGTAGAGCGTCCAGGCCCGTTGCAGCGCCGCCGGACCAAGGTAATCGGGATTGCCCGCCACCGTATCACAGGAGGCGTAGCAGACCGAGCAGTTGATGCATTCGATGCCCGCATTGGCCTCGACCCGGCCCGGGGTCTCCGAGGTGATGACCGGCATCGGATCATGGCGGCTGGCGCTTGGGTGATGGTGCCCGCCCGCTTTGACCCATTTGTCGAAAAACGGGTCCATATCGGCGGCGAGATCCTTGATCACCGGCAGGTTGCGCAGCGGCGCGATGGTGAGGGCACCGCCTTCGGTCACCTTTTTCACATGGGTCCGGCAGGTCCAGCGCGGCTTGCCATTGACCATCATCGCGCAAGAGCCGCACATCCCCACCCGGCAGGCAAACCGATAGGTGAGCGTCGGATCGGCATATTGCTGAATCCAGGACACCACATCGAGAATGGTCTGATTGTCCTGCTGCGGCACCTCGAACTCTTCATAGGCGCCGCCCTCAGCCGTGCCGCGCCAGACCGACACACGCAGCACCGGTGTAGGGCCCGTGGCGTCCTCGGACGGGGTTATCTTACGCATTGCGGTCATTTAGTCCTCACTTGTCTGTACCGGCTTGGCAGGCAGGCCCGGGAGGGTCTCGCCGCGCGCGGCCCGCAGGCCTGCGCGGATGATCGCCGCGACGGTGATCCCGGTGAGCGCCCAGAAGAACCAGGTGATCGGGCTGCTGAACAGGATGGCGGGCGAGCCGCCGGACATCAGCATGGCCTGCCGGAAATTGTCTTCGAGAAGCGGGCCGAGAATGAAGGCGATGAGGAAGGGGGCCGCCGGCACGTCATAGCGCGCCATCATGAACCCGACCCAGCCCATCGCGAACATCACGCCCACGTCAAAGAGGTTGTTGTTGACCGCATAGACGCCATAGACGCACAGGATCAGCACCGCCGGGAACAGCACCGCCCGCGGGATATCGGCCACCAGCCGAAAGCCCCGGATCGCCACCGACCCGACGAGAAACAGAAAGACCGAGCTCACGATCAGCCCGATGAAGAGCCCATAGATGATGTCTACATTCATCACGAACATCATCGGCCCCGGCTGCAGCCCGTGGATCATGAAGGCGCCCACGATGATCGCGGTGATCACGTCCCCCGGCACGCCAAGCGCCAAGAGCGGAATGAGCGTCGCGCCTGCCACACCATTGTTGCCCGCTTCCGCCGCGGCCACACCTTCGACTTCGCCCTTGCCGAAATTGTCGCGGTCCGGCGATTTGCGGCGCGCTTCGGAATAGCTGAGAAAGGCCGACGGCGCCGCGCCGATGCCGGGGATCGAGCCGAGGAACACCCCGATCATCGAGCCGCGCACAATGGATTTGAACGATTTGCGGTAATCGGCAAAGGTGACCCAGTTCTTGCCGAGCGACCGCGCCTGCCCGTCATGGGCCCCGGGGTTCCAGACCATCGACAGGATCTCGGGGATCGCAAAGAGACCGATGAGAACCGCGATAAAGTTTAGCCCGCCCATCAGGTTGGGATCGCCAAAGGTAAAGCGGTTCGTGCCATAGATGAGGTCGAGCCCCACGGTGGCCAGCAACAGCCCCAAGAGCGCCGAAAGCGCGCCGCGCAGCAGGCTGTTGCCCGAGACACCGGCGATGATGGTCAGCGAAAAGAGAATAAGGGTGAAGAACTCGGGCGGGCGAAAGCTCAGCGCGAAACTGGCCAGCCACCCGGCAAAGAGAATGAGCGCAAGGTTGGAGATCAGATCCGCCGTGCAGCTCGCCCAGAGCGCCATGCCAAGCGCCCGGCCCGCTTCGCCCTTTTCGGCCATCGGATAGCCGTCGAGCACCGTCGCCGAGGAGGCGGGCGTGCCCGGTGTCTTGATCAGGATCGCCGGGATCGAGCCGCCGAAAATACCGCCCTTATAGACGCCGAGCAGCAGCAGGATGCCGGTGATCGGCGTCATGGTGAAGGTAAAGGGCAGCGTCAGCGCCACGGCCATCGTCGCCGACATGCCGGGGATCGCCCCGCCAACGACGCCGATCGCCACGCCGATCCCCAGCGCCAGAAAGGCCTCTACATTGCCGACCAGGGCCAGCCCGGCCATCAGACTGTCTAGGAAACTCATGGCAGCCTCACGAATTGGCCCTGCGGAATGGCCACACCGGCCACATGCGCGAAAAAGGCATAGAGAACGAGCGGCACGGCAATCGCGGCCACCAGGGTTGAGATCGGGATGCGCGGCTGCATGAGCAGCGCGGTCACCAAAAAGCCGATCATCGCGGTCCAGACCATGCCGAGACGGGGCATCAGCCACATCATCACGATCATCAGAACCGCCATCGCGGCCAAGCGCAGATAGGCATGGCGCGGCGTGTCGCCGCTGCGGCCACGGGCGCCACTGTCGGGGGCCGCCGGATCGCGGTCCTCGGTGGCCACGCCCTTGTCACGCCAGGAAAACAGGATGAGGCCAAGACCGGCGAGCCCGGTGAGCCAGGCCAGAACTTCGGGCCAGAACAGGGGTGAGAGCACGATTTTCGGCACGTTGCTGGGTGCGGAAACCCAGTTCGGGATGCCATAGACGAGAAGGATGATCGCCGCCAGAAGCGCGGTAATTCCCAATCTCATTTGCAGGACTTTATCTGTCATGGCTCTGCCCCCTCCCTCTCGGGCATAGCTGTGGTGGTGGCCGGGCATTCTCTGCCCGGCCGGGCCTTTTCAGGCAGGTCGCGCAGCGGAGCTTAGCCCTCGACGCGCATCCCAAGCTTGTCGACCAGCGCGCGGAACGTGTTGTACTGGCCTTCGATGAACTCGCCGGTCTCTTCCGGCGACATCAGACGAATGACCGAGCCACGCTCTTCCATCGACTTCAAAAAGGTCTCATCCGCCACGGCCGTGGCCATCCACTCGCCCCATTTGGCCGCAACATCATCGCCGAGGTCCTTGGGACCGGCGAGACCGGTCCAGCCCACCAGCTGGTTGAGCTCGGGATGCCCCAGCGAGGCCGCCGTCGGCGCGTCAAAGCCCGGCACCGGCTCGTCTGTGGTGACCATCAGCGGGCGCAGCTGCTTGTTGGCGACAAAGCTCGCCAGCGCCGAGGTGTTGGTGCAGACAAAGGTCGCCGTGCCGTTGAGCACCGCGGTCGCCGCCGCGCCACCGCCACGCTGCGGGATATGGGTCGCCACTTCGAGAGGGTTCTCGATCCCGAAAGCGTTGAGCACCATCGCGCCCGCCAGATGCAGCATCGAACCGACGCCAGAGGAGGAATAGCTCACACCGCCCTCATTGGCCTTGGCGATGAGATCCTCCATCGATTTGATGTCCGAGCCTTCCGCGACCACGCAGGCCACCGGGTTGATCTCATAGACCGCGACAAAGCGGAAATCATCGAGCGTATAGGGCAAGGTCGCCTTCATCGCCGGGCTCACAGAATGCGAGCCGACCCGCGCAAACAGCATCGAATAGCCATCGGGCGCCGCGTTCTGAACCACGACCGAACCGGTCGCGCCACCCGCGCCGGTGACATTGGTCATGACCAGGGCCTGACCCACCGCATCGCCCAGCGGCTCGGCAATGGTGCGGGCCGAAATGTCGGTCGCGCCGCCGGCCCCGTAAGGAATAATCATGTTGATCGGCCGATCCGGATATTCCGCCAGTGCGGCTGTGCCGGTGACCAGTGCGGCAGCACAGGCCACGGCCGTTTTAAATGCATTCAGTTTCATTCGTCCTCCCTTGACGACTCTCGCGCCTTTTGGCTGTACGGCCCTCCTCCCGCCCTCATCTCCCGACGGTAGAAAAACCTTGACAAAACCCTATGCGAAAGAAATCCTAAACAAAAATGAATTATCTTTAACTTTACTGAAAGCTTTACTTACACAGCTTTAGGTTGCTCGCCCTCTCACCGCAAAGTCCCTCCGCCCCATGTCCATCCGAATGCTTCGCACCCTCATCGCCGTGGCCGAACATGACACGTTCAGCGCCGCCGCCGACGCCGTGTTCATCTCGCACGCCGCCGTCAGCCAGCAGATGAAGGCGCTCGAGGCCGAGCTGGGGCTGCAGCTCTTCGACCGCAACCGCCGCCCGCCCGAGCTCACCCCGACGGGCCGCGCCTTTGTGGCCAAGGCGCGCGAGGTGGTCGCGGCCTATGACAATCTCGTACCTTCCGTGACCGAGGATGGCGGGCTCACCGGTGATCTGCTGCTCGGCACGGTGCCCACCGCGCTCGCCGGGTTGATCCCGCTCACCGTGTCCAATCTCAAACTGCGCTGGACGAGCCTGCATATCGCAGTCGAGCCGGCGCTCACCCGCCAGTTGATGTCCGCCACCCAGCGCGGCACGATCGATGCCTCCGTGGTCACCCGCCCCGTGGTCCTGCCGCCGGGGATGGAGTTTGCCGCCATCGCCGAGGAAAAGATGGTGCTGCTGGCCGCGCCGGGCACCCCATCCGACGATCCCATACACCTCCTGCGGACCGAGCCCTTCATCCGGTTCAGCCGCGACGCCGTGGTCGGACAGATCATCGAACATTGGCTGCAAAGCCAAGGCATCAGCGTCAAGGAAACCATGGAGCTCGAAGGGCTCGAGGCCATTTCGAGCATGGTGCTCGCCAATCTCGGCGTCTCCATCGCGCCGCGGCGCTGTGTGTCGTCCCCGGTGGTGCTGCCCGTCAAACGCCTGTCGCTCGGCCCCGATGGGCCGACCCGCACGCTCGGCCTGTGCTGGCGCGCCGACAGCCCCAAGAAACGCGTGATCGAAGAGGTGCTCTCGGCACTGCGCGAAGCCGTCGAAACCGGCTCGTTCGATCCGCTGCGCAATGTTGAAAAGGACAAGACATGACAGGCTGGACCATCGCCATGCTGCTCTGCGGGGCTTTCGCCGGCGGGTTTATCAACGGGCTCGCGGGCTTTGGCACCGCGCTCTTCGCGCTGGGCTTTTTCCTCAATGTCATGCCGCCGGTGCAGGCCGTGGCGGTGGTGGTCATCCTCTCGGTCGCCAGCGGGCTGCAAGGCCTCTGGCGCGTGCGCCACGACATCCACCAACAGCCCGCCCGCGTGCTGCGTTTCCTTTTGCCGGGCGTGCTCGGCGTGCCGCTCGGCGTGGGGCTTCTGGCGATGATCGACGCCCAGACGTTGAAACTGGTGATCGCCGGGTTTCTCATCCTCTACGGCGGCTATTTCAGCTTTCGCAAAACGCTGCCCGTCTATGCGGACCAGACCCGCAAGACCGACGCCACCGTGGGCTTTCTCGGCGGCATCCTCGGCGGCGCGGCCTCGCTCTCTGGGGCGCTGCCGACCATGTGGTGCTCGATGAAGCCCTGGCCCAAGACCGAAACCCGCGCCGTCTTGCAAAGCTTTAACGTGGCCATCCTCGGCATCACCGCGCTGCTTCTGGCATGGCGCGGCGCCTACGACCGCACGACGCTGCTGATGATCCTTATCGCCCTGCCCTCGACCATGATCGCGGCACAGATCGGGCTGCATGTCTTCGGCAGGCTTTCGACCGATCTCTTCCGCCGCTTCCTGATCGGGCTCACCTTTGTTTCGGGCTCGATCCTGATGCTGCGCGAGCTCTGGGCCCTCGGCGCGGGCTGACGCGGCTCAGTCGTCGAGGTCCGGCTCGTCCGGCGTGGTGTTGAGATAGATCCGGCCAATCGCCCGCACAAAAGGCAGGTTCACAAAGACCACGATCCCCGCCGCGATCAAGAGCCGCCCCATGATGCTCACCGGCATCGGCTCGGTCTCCTGCGCATAGAGCAGGATGATCACGGTGATCACCACGAACCAGATGGCCAAGAGCCTGAGATGACGCAGAACGACCTGCGGTTGACCTGTCGACACCTGCCGCCCTTTCCGCTGCGATGTTCTCCCGGCCACTATCCACCGCCCACCGCGCTCTGCAAGAGCAATTGACGCGACAAACCCCGGTTTCTCGCCGCCAACAGCCCCCCTATCCCATCGCCCGTTTGCCCGTGCGTGCCGGCACCAGCGCGCGCAGCAGCTCTGTCATGTCGAGCACGCCCAGCTGGCGATCGCCCTCCATCACCCGGTACACTTTGCATGTCTCGCCGCCAGAGAGGCTGATCAGGCTCTCAAGAGTGTCATCGGCGCGCACATCGCCGTCGAAGGGCCCGCCATGGCTTGCCACCTCCGCCATGATCGACCGCACCCGCAGCACCCGGGCGCGGTTAATATCGCTCACGAAATCCTCGATATAGGGGTCGCTCGGGTTGAGCAGGATATGCTGCGGCTCGCCCTGCTGGACGACATAGCCATCCTTGAGGATCACCAGATGATCCGCCAGTTTCAGCGCCTCGTCGAGGTCATGGGTGATGAAGATGATGGTCTTCTTCAAATCCTGCTGCAGCTCGAGCAGCAGATCCTGCATATCCGTCCGGATGAGCGGATCGAGCGCCGAAAACGCCTCATCCATGAGCATGATCTCGGAATCCGAGGCCAGCGCACGGGCAATGCCGACGCGCTGCTGCATCCCGCCCGAGAGCTGATGCGGGTAGTGATCCTCATAGCCCGCGAGCCCGACCCGCGCCAACCACTTGCGCCCCGCCGCGAGGATTTCGGGCCGCGCAGCCCCCCGCACGGTGAGCGCGGTTCCGGCGTTCTCGGCCACGGTGCGATGGGGCAGCAGGGCGAATTTCTGAAACACCATCGACATGGTGGTCTGGCGCAGCCTGCGCAGCTTTCGCTCTCCATAGCCGAGCACGTTTTCACCATTCACCCAGACTTCGCCCGAACTCGGTTCGATGAGCCGGTTGAGATGGCGGATCAGGGTCGATTTTCCCGATCCCGACAGGCCCATGATCACCGTGATTTCGCCCGGTTGCATGTCGATATTGATGTCCTGCAAGCCGAGCACATGGCCATGGCATTTGAGCAGGTCCGTTTTGCCCACCCCGCCCAGCACCTGTTGCAGCGCATGGGCCGGACGCGGGCCGAAGATCTTGTAGAGGTTTCGGATCGAAACCTTGGGGGCCTGTGTCATGCCTGCCTCTTCACTTCTGAGCTTCGTTGATGCGAGACAGGGCAGACTTGCTGACCCGGTCCAGAATGATCGCGATGAGCACGATACAGAAGCCCGAGACCAGCCCGACCCCGAGCTCCAGATTGCGGATGCCGCGCAGCACGAGCACGCCGAGCCCCGGCGCCGAGACGAGCGAGGCGATCACCACCATCGCCAGCGACATCATGATCGTCTGGTTGATCCCGGCCATGATATTGGGCAGCGCCAACGGGATCTCGACGCCAAAGAGCTTTTGCCGCCGCGTCATGCCAAAGGCATCGGCCGCCTCGATCACATCGCGGTCGACCAGACGAATGCCGAGATCGGTGAGCCGGATCACCGGCACAATGGCGTAAAGGATGATGGCAATCCCGTAGAGCTTGGATTCCGTAACGGAAAAGAGAAAGATGAGCGGGATCAGATAGACGAAAGTCGGCAGGGTCTGCAGCATGTCGAGCACCGGGATCGTCCATTTCTGGAACCGGTCGCTCTTGGACATGAGAATGCCGATCGGCACGCCGAGACAGACACAGATCGCGGTGCAGACAAAGATGATCGACAGGGTTTGCACCGAATAGCTGTAATGGTCGATGAAGCCCAGAAAGAGAAAGCTGATGGCGACCAGAAGCACCATGCGCCACTGACGGCTGAGCAACCATGTCCCGAGCAGCAGAAGTGGGATCATGATGAACCACGGCACCGCCTGAAACAGGGTCAGCGCGCCGTCGAGCGCCCAGCTGAGCGGTTGGGTCAAAGGATCGAGCACAAGCTTGAGGCTGTCCTTGACGCCGAGAAAGAGCTGTTCGACCCCTGCGGTCATCTCGCGGGTGCGCGGGATGCTCTGGCAGGCCTCATGCAGATTGTCGAGCGAGGGAAAGGGCGTCGCCAGAAACGGGACAGGCGCATCGGCCGTCGTGCCGCCGCCCTTCTTGGCCAGCAGTTCGGCCATGGTCATCGGCCCGCCGCTGCCGCCCGTCTCTCCGCACCAGTCGCGCAGCCCGACCTTGTCGAACATCGCATCGTAATAGGCCATGCCATTTCCTCAATTTCTATTGCCGTTCACCTGTGGCGCACCGGCGGGCGACGGGTTGCCCCCGCGCCCGCCGGTCCCTCTCAGGCCGCTATCAGGGGATCAGGGCCGCGAGGTTTTCGCGTGCCGCGTCATTCACCCAGCCCGCCCAGATGTCGGAATTGTTGGACAGGAACCAGACGGCCGCCTCTTCGCTCGAGGCGCCGTTTTCTTCCTGCCAGGCGAGGATGGCGCCCATCTGATCATTGGTGAAACTCAGATTGCTCAGCATCTCGACGATCTCGGGGTTTTCCTCGGCAAAGCCGGGCGTCACCGCGGTGATCACCCGCGCCCGCGGATAGGGCGATTTGCCGACAGTGGCGCAATCGGCCTTGGAGTTGCAGGCGTGGATATCGGCGTCAAATTCGCCCAGATCGACCATCACCATGGGAAACTTGCCCAGCACCGAGGTCGGCGCCCAGTAATAGCCGAACCAGGGTTCCTTATCCGCATAGGCGGCGGCGATGGAGGTGGCGAGCGTCTCGCCCGAGCCATGGGCAAAGACCTCGATCCCGTTGCCCTCGAGATCCCAGGCCTTGGCGAGCGAGCTGTCGACAATCGCCGCCGCCCAGCCATCGGGAGACCGGTGAAACCGCCCGCCCACGAGATCGGGATTGGCGAGAATGCCCTCGATGGTGGTCACTTCGGGATGCGCCTCGGCCAGGTACTGCGGCACCCACCAGCCCTCTTGGCCACCGTCCGAGAGCACCTCTGTCAATGTGCGCACAGTGCCTTGCGCCTCGAGCTTGGCATAGTTCGGCAGGCTCGAAAGCCAAAGCTCAGTCAGGATGTCGGGCTCTCCGGTCTCGGAGACCGAGGTGACAGCCGGCACGGTCGACGAGGGCACAACTGTCACCGCGCAGCCATAGCCCTGCTCCATGAGAAAGGTCGCCACGGTGGTGACGACCGAGGCCGAGGCCCAGTTCATCTCGGTGATCGAAACCTCGCCACACTCGGCCTGCGCGATCGAGGCCGAACCGAGAAAACCAATTACACTCAAAGTCGCTAGATTGATCTTGGTCATGTCTTACTCCCTGGTGGTGTGTTTTCCGCCCCTTGCGGCGCGGTTTCTTTGGGGAGGCGCCGCCCGGGGGCGACACCTGGGCTCAGTGGACGATCCCATAATCGCGGGTGACGGCCACACGCATCGCTTCGCGCAACGCGCCGAGATATTGGGGCAGGTTCTCGCGGATCACATTGGTGTGGCTCGGCGCGAAAATCCGGATGTCATATTTGGCGTAGAACCGGTCGATGGCGGCCACGACCTGATCGGGATCGGCCCAGCGCAGCCAGGCAAAGACCACGCAATTGGTGATCGAGACGTCATGCCCGAACCGCTCGGCCGAATAGCCGACCTCTTCCATCTCATCCATGAAGCGAAAGCACTGATGCTCGTTATGGGCATTGAGCGCCCAGTCCACCGGGCACAGAAACCCGGTGTTATGCTCATAGATCCATTGCGTCAGCGCGTGATCGACAAAGAGCGGTTCGATGATCTCGATACTATGCTGGCCGAGCTCGACCCGGTCGCCGTAGTCGAGCTGTTTGGCATCGCCCAGCCCATGCACCTCGTAATGGTCATGCCCGCCCACGGTGAGCACCTCGACCTCCGGGTAGGCGCGGCGGATGGCGGCGGTATTTGCCGCATGGGGCAGCTCGGTATGGCTGATCCAGAGGTAATCGAGCCGCCGGTCACCCAGGAGATCGGCCAAGGCCTCAATCACCGTCTTGTGCTGCGCCGGGCCGAGCGTGTCGATCAGAAATGTCTTGTCATCGAGGAACAGATACGAGCTGTAGATGATGTCATTGGCCTCGGGATCGAACTTGGGGTTCACCCGCGCGAAATCGCTGGCAAAGCCCCGGTTGAGCCGCGCCGCCTCGGCCCCGGCACAATGGCAGATCCAGTAGATATTCGGCGTGATCTGACGCACGCCCACGCGGTCGGCACCGCTTCCATAGACTTTCGTGCTCATTGGCAGGTCTCCTTGATGGCTTGGCTGAAACGGTCGCGGCAGCGGTCGATGTCCTGCCGCATCGCATTGCCATGGGTGGGGGCGATGACCCGCACATCGCGTTTGTCGAAGACCTGATCGATCTCGGCGAGAAGCTTGGCCCCGCTCACCTGCGGCAAAAAGCGAAAGGCGCTCTCGTGGTAGCGCCGCAGCCATTCCACCTCGACCCGCAACTCGTCATCGAATTTGAGATCGGCCTCACCGGGATAGAGATAGCCAAAGGCATCGGCGGTAAAGAGCGTGCCGCTTTGGGCGTCATACATCCAATGGGTGCCCGGCTGATCCTTCAGGATTCCGTCGAGAAAGGAGATATGCCGCCCGCCATAGATCTCGTCGGTGCCGGCATAGCCATAGAGCACCTGCTCTTCGCGCACCCACCAGGGCAGTTCGACATGCGGCAGGATCGCGCTCGACGCGACGAGCTTGGTCTTGGGCCAGGCCTCGAGAATGGCTTGGATATTGCCGGTATGGGGCAGCTCGGTATGGGTGAGAAAGACATAGCCCGGCGCGACATCCCCGAGCAGCGCCTTGAGCTCCCCCATGATCGCCCCACGATGGATATGCGACCCGGAATCGAACAGCAGCGGGCAGCCGTCATTCAGCAGCACATAGACCCTCACCGCCTCGTGCCAGCCATCGCGGCCCGCCACGCTCTCGCCAATCTGGTAGAGGTCGTCCCTCACATGTCTCAACATTCTTGCCCCCGACGCATTTGCCATTTCTGGCTCATTTGTCAGGGCGGCACGGCAAAAACTCCATTGCCTTTTGCGCGGATTTTCATATCAATTCTGATATGGATAAATCTGGCCGAAACCTCCCCTCCATCAGCGCGCTCGCAGCCTTTGAACGGGTGGCGCAGCTGGGCAATGTCACCCGCGCCGCCGAAGAGCTGAACACCTCCCAAGCCGCCGTTAGCCGCCATATCCGGCGGCTGGAGGCCGATCTCGGCGTGGCGCTTCTGGGGCGCAGTGGCAGAGGTATTTCGCTCACCGCCGCCGGGGCCGTCTATGCCGATGAGGTCGCACAGGTCCTGGCCCGCCTGCGCCGCGCCGGGGAAACCGTTTCGGCCAATCGCAACGAGCTGGTCATCGCCTGCACCCATGAAGTATCACATTTGATATTGATGCCGCGCTATGGCGAGCTGCGCAAAGCGCTCGGGCCACAGGCCCATATCCGGGTGGTGACCTGCGAATATCCGGCCATTCCCGCGATGATCGACGCCGGGGCCGACATTGTCTTTCACTATAGCCGCCGCCGCCCCGCCGGGCTCGCCGCGCAGATCGCGGTCGAGGAAATCCTGCCCGCCGCCGCGCCGGATTTCGTCGCCGAACACGGGCTCGCCGACCATGATGACCTCAGCCGCTGGCAACACCTGCCCCGGCTCTGCCTGACCAAGGCCAATTCCGGCTGGGCCACCTGGCAGGACTGGTTCGACGCCCGCTCCCTCGCCCTGCCCGACGCGCCCGAACAGCAGTTCGACAATTACGTCTACGCGCTCGAGGCCGCGACACGGGGCGAAGGCACCGTGCTCGCCTGGCGCGGCTTTGCGGATGGCTACCTGCGCACTGGGCAATTGGTCCCGCTCAGCGCGCATTGGGTCAAAAGCGGCGCCACGCTCTATGCCGTGGCCTCGCCCAACGGCCGCGAAAAGAAGCTGACCCATAAATGCATCAAGACCCTGTCGCGCCTCACCCGACCGGCCCCGATCCCCCTCGCGGCGCAGACCGAGGGCTGACTGCGCGGCACGCTGCCTCCGCACACGCGCCCTGATGGCGGGCATTGTTCTGCGGCCGGGCACCGAGAACGCCTGTTTCAACGACCTGCCCCACCACAGAAAACGCGCCTCTAATAGCATGTCCACATGCAACAATCGCCCAAATGTATTCAATGGCAACGTTATTGTATACAAGGTTAGTGAAATATGTTTTACTGCCATGAAAGATTCTGTTGCCAATAGCGCCGTGGGGAAACCTATGACCCGACCGAATGACATCTCCCCCGATGCGGCCCGCAGCGCGCGGCGGCCTCCTCCCCCATCGCCCTGCCCCTCTCACACAGGCCTAAACACAGGCCCAAACACGGGCCCAAACACGGGGCTGCGTGACCCCCACGCCGTCCCATCTGACACCTCAAACCCATAGGAGTGCCCCCGTGACAGATAACATGAATGAACTTTGCCGTATGACCGCGACCGAAGCTGTCGCGCGGTTGCGCCGTCGCGAGCTGAGCCCGCTGGAGCTGGTCGAAGCCTCGATCGAGCGGATCGAAACCGTTGACACCGAGGTCAACGCGCTGCCGATCCATTGCTTTGACCAAGCCCGCGAAGAGGCGCGCAACTTTGATGCCGACGCCCATAAGGACAATCCCAAATCGCTGCATGGCCTGCCCATTGCCGTCAAGGATTACAATGATGTCCGTGGTGCCGTGACCACCTATGGCTCGCCGATATTCGCCGACAATGTCGCCGAAAAATCCGATGCCACGGTCCGGCAGCTCGAGGAAAACGGCGCCATCACCGTGGCCAAATCCAACGTGCCCGAATGGGCGGGCGGCAACACGTTCAACCCGGTCTTTGGCGCCTCGCGCAACCCGTGGGACCTGCGGATGAGCGTCGGCGGATCTTCCGGCGGCTCGGCGGCGGCCCTGACCAGCGGCTCAGTCTGGCTCGCCACTGGCAATGACCTCGGCGGCAGCCTGCGCACTCCCGCGGCCTTCAACGGCATCGTCGGCCTGCGCCCGGGCCCGGGCCGCGTGCCGCGCGGCGCGCGCCTGCCCCCGATGGACACGCTCTGGGTCGAAGGTCCGATGGCGCGCAATGTCGATGACCTCGCTCTGATGCTCGATGCCGGGATCGGCCATCAGGCCGACGACCCGCTCTCTTTCGACCAGACCGGCACCTCCTTTGTCGCGGCCCTCACCGAGACCGGCATGCCCGAGCGCGTGGCCTTCAGCCCCGACCTCTCCATCGTCTCCATGGAAAAGGAAATCGCCGAAATCTGCGGCGGCGCGGCCACGACCTTTGGCGATCTTGGCGCCGATGTCACCGATGACATCCCCGATTTCACCGGGGTTCTCGAGGCGTTTCAGACCCATCGCGCGGTGCTCTTCGCCGCGCTGATGGAGCCGATCCTCGCCCAGCACCGCGACCGGATCGCGCCGGAAATCATCGGCAATATCGAACGCGGCCTGAACATCACCCCCTCGCAGATTTTCGAGGCCGAGCGGGTGCGCGCCGAGCTCTACAAAAAGATGGTCGCCTTCTTCGACACCCATGATCTCTTGATTTGCCCGGCGGCCTCCATCGCGCCCTTCCCGGTCGAACAGCGCTATGTCAAGGAAATCGACGGCAAGCCCTGCGAGACCTATATCGATTGGTTCTCCATCACCTTCGCTCTGACCATGACCGCCTGCCCCACCATCAGCGTGCCCTGCGGATTTACCGCCTCCGGCCTGCCGGTCGGCGTGCAGATCGTCGGCAAACCGCGCGGCGAGGCGGCCTTGCTCCGCGCCGCTCGCCGGTTCGAAGAGGCCTTGGGCATCGCCAAACAGCTGCCGATCAACCCGCGCGCCAAGGGCGCCTGATCCAACCCCATCGCGGGTCCTGCGCCGGGCATGCCATGGCGGAGGTTTGACAGGACCAGACCGCGACGCGCGCCACGTAGCGCGTCGCGAAACCGTCTCGGGATGTCGCGGCCACAGAGGTGCGACCCCCCGTTTGCCGATCTCATGGGCCAGGTCTGAAGAGTGTTCGGCGAGACATCGGGCAATTTCTCGGACAGAGTGATCCCGCACCGACCAAGACACCGACCAAGACACTGACCCAGAGACTGACCAAAGACTGGCCAAGAGACCGCGCATGAAACCCGATCCGCTGCTGACGCCCTTCCAACTGCGCCACCTGACCCTGCGCAACCGGATCATGAGCACCGCCCACGCGCCGTCTTACGAAGAAGGCGGCCACCCGCGCGACCGCTACCGCCTCTACCACGAGGAAAAGGCCAAGGGCGGCCTCGGCCTCACCATCATCGGCGGCTCGACCAATATCGCCCCCGACAGCCCCTCGGTCTTTGGACAGCTCTATGCCGGCGACGACAGCATCATTCCGTGGTTTCAAAAGCTCACCGATGGCGTGCGTGCCCATGGCGCGGCGGTGATGTGCCAGATCACCCATATGGGCCGTCGCACCGCCTGGGACGGTGGCCACTGGCTCCCGGTCGCCGGGCCTTCGGTGACACGCGAACGCGCCCATCGCGCCATCCCCAAGGCCATGGAAGCCGAAGACATCCGCCGCATCATCGCCCAGTTCGCCGCGGCCGCCAGACGCTGTCAGCAAGGCGGGTTCGACGGGATCGAGCTGCTGTCGCACTCGCATCTTCTGGGGCAATTCCTGTCGCCCCTGGTGAACCAGCGCGACGATGACTACGGCGGCTCATTGGAGAACCGCCTGCGTCTGACGCTGCAGGTGATCGAGGCGGTGCGCGAGGCCGTGGGCCCGGATATGATCCTCGGCATGCGTGTGACCGGCGATGAGCTCACCGCAGGCGGGCTGACGGCTGACGATTGCGTGACCATCGCCCAGGAAATCTCGGCCACCGGCGCGGTGGATTTCCTCAACATCCTCGCCGGCGCCCCCTATGACGATCTCGGCCTCGCGGGCTGGGTGCCGCCCATGGGCCTGCCCGCCGCCGCCAATCTGAGCGTCGCCAGCCGCATCCGCCGCGCCGTCGATCTGCCCATTTTCCACGCCGGTGGCATCGCCGACATCGCCACCGCTCGCCATGCAATCGCCGAAGGCCATGTCGATCTCATCGGCATGACCCGCGCCCATATGGCCGATCCCTATCTGGTCGCGAAACTCGCCCGCGGCGACGAGACCCGCATCCGCCCCTGTGTGGGCTTGGGCTATTGCGTCGACCGTGTGAACCAGGGCAAAGCCGCCGTCTGCGGCCATAACCCCGCCACCGGGCGCGAAGCCTTGATGCCGCATGTGATCGCCCCCGCGTCCGAGCCCCGCAAGATCGTGGTGGTCGGCGGCGGCCCCGGAGGGCTCGAGGCCGCGCGTATCTGCGCCCTGCGCGGCCATCACGTGGTGCTCTTTGAGGCGAGCGACCGTCTCGGCGGCCAGCTCAAGCTCGCCAGCAGCGGCATGACCCGCCGTCAGATCTGGGGCGTCGCCGATTGGCTCATCGAGGAGGTGACCCATCTCGGCGTCGCGCTGCGGTTAAACCACTATGCCGAAGCCGAGGACATCCTCGCCGAGACCCCGGATGTGGTGCTCCTCGCCACTGGCGGCTGGCCCGACACGCCGCATTTCGACGGTGCCGAGCTCAGCGTCTCGAGCTGGGATGTCCTCTCCGGCGAGGCGCGGCTCAGCGGCGAGGTCCTGCTCTTTGACGAGCTAGGCGATCACCCCGCGCTCACCTGCGCCGATGTGCTCGCCCGCAAAGGCTGCACCGTGACCCATGTCACCCCCGACCGCGCCACCGCGCAGGATCTCGGCCCCACCAATTCGGCCGTCGCCCTGCGCGATCTGGCGCGACAAGGCGTGACATTTCACTGTTTGCAAGACATCGCCGCCATCCGCCAGCAGGGCAATCGCAAGGAGGTCACCCTGCGCCATGTGCTGACCGGGGACACCAGCACGCGGCTCGTCGATCATGTGGTGATCGAACAGGGCACCGTCCCGATGGACGCGCTTTACCATGATCTCAAACCTCAGGCGCGCAACTTGGGCCAAGTGGATCAGGATGCGCTGCTCGAGGGCCGCGCGCCGCTCATCCCGCTACAGGACGGGGGCAGCTACCTGCTCGCCCGCCTCGGCGACGCCATCGCGGGTCGCAACATCCATGCGGCGCTCTATGACGCCCTGCGCCTCTGCAAGGATCTCTGAGGCTGGTACGTTCCGGCTGGCACGCCGCCTCCCCCAGAACGCCAAAAGCCCCGCGACTGCGGGGCTCTTTCGGCCTCAGGCTTGCCAACAAAGCCTCACCCTTTGCGCGTTGCCCGTTCCAGCAAGGGCAGCAACAGCGGCGCAAGCAGCGAAAACAGCAGCGACAGCGCCAGCAGGCTTGAACTCGCCGCGGCCCGCTCGACCCAGGACGGCTTGATCAACAACACCCTGTCCCGCCCGGCATAGGCCAGCTCCAACCGGCTGTTGGCCTCCGCCCCCGTGGCCACCACATGCAGCCCCGCCATCTCGTCATGATCGACCGAGATCGAGGCCATCACCGTGTTGCGATACTGATCTGAACGCCCGTCGATCCGCGCCCCCTCGCAGGTCTGGAAAAACAACGGGCTGCAAATGATTTGAAGCTGATCGCCGCGCCGGATCTCGCCATCGCGGGTGATTTCCGGCGACCATCCGATCCAGCCGCTGACCAGCCCTTGCTCATAAATCGCATAAGACCCGTCGAGCACATAGCCCGTCGCGCCCGCGCTCATCTCCTGCCCGAGCAAGAGATAGCCGGAAAAGGCGAGCGCCCCGTTGCGCGCCGCATCCGCCCAGCTCACCCGGAGGGTTGTCCCCGCAGGCCAGCTCTCGGCCTCGGTCAAAAGCCGAATGCTCATCCTCTCCGGGGTCCAGTTCAGAACCAGCCGCTGATCGCGCGGCCAGACGACCGGCCCATCGATTGTGTCCGCAAAGGTCTCGCCATCGCCGCAGGGCGGTGTCGCCGCCGCCTCGACATCCGCCGACGGAACACAGACCGTCGCCCCGGTCAGATCCCAAGCCAGCGGCTCTGACGTCAGTTCGACCTGCGCCGAAAGGGTGCGCGCCTGCAATTGGATCGTGCGACTGGGCGACACCAGAATGAGCACCGTCGCCAGAACGAGAAAGGCGATCATGCTCCGCGCCGTGGCACTGCCCCCGACCATCTTTCTGAAATTGCGCCGAAGCGCCGCGATCAACGGTCTGTAGCTGCCAGACGCCGTCATGGCAGCTCGACAAACAGAGTTTCGGGCCGCCCGCGCCGCCCGTCCTTCACCGGGACAAGCCGGATCTTCATCCGGCCCGTCTCGGGCGGTCTAGGCACGACACAGATCCGATCAAAAGCCACGGTGATGTCGGCGCTGATTTCCGTGCATTCCACCGGCGCGCCGGCTCCCGGAATGGCGACAAGCCGATCCGCGTCAAAGCTGTTCACCAGCAGCGTAAAGCTCTCCGCCCGGCCCGACGCCCGCCAGAGCGCCAGCCCCGCCGCCGTCTCCTCGGTCACCTCGTCACAGGGCGCTTGCAGAATGCGGATGCCAAACCCTTCCGGCGCGGTCTGGGCGAGCTTATCGGGGAAACGGGTCATCATCACATGCGGCACGGTCACCGGCTGCGACGTATTCTGCGGCGCGCGGTAGGTGTTCTCGCTGTCATAGAGCCCGTCAGAGCTGCTGGTGCGGACGCAGAACTCTTTGCCGGCCCAGTCGCTCGGGACAATGGCGTGCAGCTCCGCCGCCGCATCACTGCCGATCACCTGCAGCCCCATGACCCGCGCCCCGCCGGTATTCGCCGCCGGGCGTAGATTTTCCTGAAAGACTTCCGACAGCAGCTCGGCCTGCTCCGCAGTTGCTTGGCCCGGGAAACTAGGTGACAATAAGACGCTCACGCTCAGCGCCAAAGCCAAGGGTTTCATGATCAAATTCATCTTCGTCCCCCTCGCTGCCTTCGTCATCACGACCAGTGCTTGGGCCCAGGCCGTCAGAATCGACGCAGCCTCCGACGGCCAAGGGTTTATGGTTAAGGATAATGGCATCTGTTGGGTTCTCATGCCAAGCCATTTGCTCGACGCCTTTGGCCAGATCGAGGTCGAGACCTCGCCCGCGCCTTCCGTCTATGGCAGCGGCGAGGCCTATCCCGATTTCTGGGAGGGGATGGATTTCGCCATCGGCGTTGTGGGCCAGGCCGCGGGACGCACCGCCTGCACCGCAGAGCTCGGCATGATCATGCAGACCCGCAAGACCGCCGGCGCTGTCCTGCGCGGCGATCTGCGCTTTGTCGAGCCCGGCGGCGGCGTCACCCAGCGGCCGATGCGGATCGTCGACACGCTCGACCACAAGACCTTTGTTGCCGAATTCGAAGACCCCGACGACCGCGCCTTCCAAGGGCTGTCCGGCGCCTTTCTCTTTGCCGACGAGCTGCCCGTCGGCATGGCGATCCAGAGCCCGGACGGCAGCCAGCGCATGAGTTTCATCCGGATTGAAGAGCTGGGATTTGCAACGCGCCGCTGGCTGGCCGGTCGCGCCCGCGCCGTGACAAGCGCCACTACTGAGACCGTGGCTCAGCCCGAAGAAGGCCAGCATGAATTGCGCCTTCTCGACTATCAGACGCAGGCCCTCACCCCGGATGCCAGCCCCGAAAACCTCGCGACCCGCAGCGGCCCCTATCGCTTTGAGTTTACCGGCCGCACCACCTTGGTCTTTGGCGTGGGCGATGGCGAGGCGGTCGGCGTGAGCCGCGTGCGCATCCGGTCGCAGGCCGACGCCGCCAAACCGCTGGCCATCCGCGTGATGATCGACCCTTCGGCGGCAGGCGGAAACCCACAGCGGTTCGACCGCGGTGAAATGACCCCGACCGGCAGTTTCGACAGCGGCAAGAAATCCGAACGCTTCGCCCGCCGGGTGATCGTGACCATCGACAGCGTTCAGGGCTCCGGGCCGGTGCAGATCGACAGCGTCGAAGTCTATTGACCCGGATCGCCCCGCCTCACGGTTTGACAGGGACCGTCACCGGCACCGACGGCCTGATATTGGCCACCTGAAGCATGCCGACAAGATTGCCCTCGGCATTCAACGTCATCGAGGTCCACCGGCTCCACAGGTTCATCGACACATTGCTTTCGCTCAAGGTGAGCAGGCAATAGCTCGCATTCACGTGGAAATCGTAACAGCCGTTTTCCGCATCAAACCCACCGACCTTATAGGATAAAAACGCCGTCCCAGACGTATCCACCGTGCCGCTTTGCTGGTTGATCGCCGAGGTCAGGTTCTCCCGATCCAAGGACGAGCCATCGATGTAAATATTCAGGATCGGCCCGGTGTCCAGATAGGCTTTCAGCGCCGCCTTACGGACCCCCGGGCTGGTGCTGGTCAGCCCATGCTGCAACGCCATGCGCCTGATCTGCGCATCGTCCAACCCGATCATGATCTGCATCGCCGCCAGCGACCGATCCGGGTCCGGATCGTTGAGCAATTCAGCATATTCGTCGACGCTGCCCATGCGCTCATCCACCATCGCGGCAATCTCTGCCGCCGACAGCGATTGCGCCTGGCTACTCCCCACCATGGTGAACAGCGCCAAAACACTTGCGAAAAATCGACCGAGCTTCATCAGAAATTCCCCTACCGCATGACCCTCTCCAGCCTATGCGCAGGTCTTTCAACCAGTCAATCCGCTTCCGCCTGCGCCGCCACAGCCGACCCCACACCTGCAAAACACCCCCAACAGGGGAGTTAACGGCCTGAAATCAGGTCATCGAGGAGGCACGCGCGCGATCCAATGGAAGGAATACCCCCTCAAACACCGAAAGCCCCGCGTTTTGCGGGGCTTTTTCGGTGTTTTTTGGTTGCGGGAGTAGGATTTGAACCTACGACCTTCAGGTTATGAGCCTGACGAGCTACCGGGCTGCTCCATCCCGCGACAGGGGTGTTTGTTCGATTTTGTTTGTATTGAGAGATACTTGAGGAACTTTTCTAGGTTTGGCGGTGACCTACTCTCCCACGACTTAAGTCGCAGTACCATCGGCGCGACAGCGCTTAACGGCCGGGTTCGGGATGGGACCGGGTGTTTCGCTTGTGCTATGACCACCAAACCGAGGAAAGTTCCTGAGTACCAAGTCAAGTACGCATTGTGTGTATGCTTTTGATTTTGTTCTGTAATAGTCTTGCTATTACTGGATCAAATCAAGCCTATCGGACAATTAGTACCGGTCAACTGAATGCATTGCTGCACTTACATCTCCGGCCTATCGACGTGGTGGTCTACCACGGTCCTCAGGGATACCTTGTTTTGAGGGGGGCTTCCCGCTTAGATGCCTTCAGCGGTTATCCTGTCCGATCATAGCTACCCTGCACTGCTGCTGGCGCAACAACAGGTCCACCAGTGGATCGTTCACCCCGGTCCTCTCGTACTAGGGGCAACTCCTCTCAAGTATCCTACACCCACGGCAGATAGGGACCGAACTGTCTCACGACGTTCTAAACCCAGCTCACGTACCTCTTTAAACGGCGAACAGCCGTACCCTTGGGACCTGCTCCAGCCCCAGGATGAGATGAGCCGACATCGAGGTGCCAAACACTGCCGTCGATATGGACTCTTGGGCAGTATCAGCCTGTTATCCCCGGCGTACCTTTTATCCGTTGAGCGATGGCCCTCCCACTTGGGACCACCGGATCACTATGGCCGTCTTTCGACTCTGCTCGACTTGTCAGTCTCGCAGTCAGGCTGGCTTCTGCCATTGCACTCAACGAGCGATTTCCGACCGCTCTGAGCCAACCTTCGCGCGCCTCCGTTACGCTTTAGGAGGCGACCGCCCCAGTCAAACTACCCACCACGCAGGGTCCCGGATCCGGATAACGGACCGCGGTTAGACTTCAAGCAGAACAAGAGTGGTATCTCAAGGATGGCTCCCCAGAAACTGGCGTCTCTGGTTCAAAGCCTACCACCTATCCTGCACATGTTGTGCCTGAAGCCAGTGCGAAGCTGTAGTAAAGGTGCACGGGGTCTTTCCGTCTAACCGCGGGAAGCCTGCATCTTGACAGGCAATTCAATTTCGCTGAGTCGATGTTGGAGACAGCGGGGAAGTCGTTACGCCATTCGTGCAGGTCGGAACTTACCCGACAAGGAATTTCGCTACCTTAGGACCGTTATAGTTACGGCCGCCGTTTACCTGGGCTTCAATTCGGAGCTCTCACCCCTCCTTTTAACCTTCAGGCACCGGGCAGGCGTCAGACCCTATACGTCGTCTTGCGACTTCGCAGAGCCCTGTGTTTTTAGTAAACAGTCGCCACCCCCTGGTTTGTGCCCCCAGCCAATACTTGCGTAGAAACTGGGCCTCCTTCTCGCGAACTTACGGAGGTATTTTGCCGAGTTCCTTCAACATCGTTCTCTCAAGCGCCTTGGTATGCTCTACCAGTCCACCTGTGTCGGTTTAGGGTACGATCTCATGATGGAGCTATTTCCAGGGACTGATTAGCGGCCCACCCAATCCAATAAGGGTGAACAACCTTCACAATCCGTCACTTCCATCTGGCCCAGGAATATTAACCTGGTTCCCATCGACTACGCCTTTCGGCCTCGCCTTAGGGGTCGGCTTACCCTGCTCAGATTAGCTTTAAGCAGGAACCCTTGGACTTTCGGCGAGAGTGTCTCTCACACTCTTTGTCGCTACTCATGTCATCATTCTCACTAGTGATCTCTCCACGGGATCGCTCACGCGCCCGCTTCATCGAAAGCTCCTCTCCTCCAATGCACCCCGAAGGATGCTAAGGAGGAATGGAACTATGTCACACTACGCTCTGCTACCAGTGCTATGCACTCCTCGGCTTCGGCTCATGGCTTGAGCCCCGTTACATCTTCGCCGCAAGACATCTTATTTAGACCAGTGAGCTGTTACGCTATCTTTAAAGGATGGCTGCTTCTAAGCCAACCTCCTGGTTGTTTTGGACGTCTCACCTGCTTTCCCACTTAGCCATGAATTGGGGGCCTTAGCCGGAGGTCAGGGTTGTTTCCCTCTCCACTACGGACGTTAGCATCCGCAGTGTGTCTGCCATCTAGTACTTCTCGGTATTCGGAGTTTGGTTAGGATCAGTAAGCCTGTGGGGCCCCATTACCCATCCAGTGCTCTACCCCCGAGGGTATTCGGATGACGCTCTACCTAAATAGATTTCGCAGAGAACCAGCTATCTCCGAGTTTGATTGGCCTTTCACCCCTAGGCACAACTCATCCCGACCTTTTTCAACAGGTGTGGGTTCGGACCTCCAGTAAGTGTTACCTTACCTTCATCCTGGTCATGCCTAGATCACTCGGTTTCGGGTCTGATCCATCTAACTCATGCGCCCTATTAAGACTCGCTTTCGCTGCGCCTACAC
>NZ_JAYMDV010000004.1:0-257289 GCF_037027165.1 Roseovarius sp. CH_XMU1461 | reverse complement strand
GTGCCCTCTTCCAGACAGATGATGTCGACCAGACGCCGATCCGTGATGCTGACCCGTGAGCCACGGGCCGAAGGCCGGATGCGACGCACAACCAGCGCCGAGCCATCGCCTATCCGCTTGTGCAGCGCCGCGATCCGCGCGCTGTCCCGCAGCACCGCATCCATATACCCGCCGCCATCACTGCCCGAGCCGCGTTGCGACAAGCTTTCCATAGACGAGCACTTCATCCCCGCACTCGCATGCTTCTCGACCAGATCGCGATAGAAGCGCCCCATCGCCACCTGCGACGGGCTGAACGGCGCGGGCTTCTTGTGACGCGCCGCCTTCGCCGCCATCACGTCAAAGCTGTCCGCCCGCTGCAGCGTCTTGCGCCCCATGAACCCGGAAGGCTTCACCTCAAAGCCATCGTCGCCCTTCGGATAGGAGGCCATCATCTCCACCATCCGCACCGGGCCCCGCGCCGGCGCCTCCGGGATCTCGGGCCCCACCTCGGACGGAACATAGCCCTTCGCCCGCACCGCATCGAGCCGCGCCACCTCCGCCGCCTGCCGCTCCGCCTGCTCTTCCATCCGCGCCCAGATATCTTCAATCACGCTCATGCTGCTGTCCTCTGCTCTTTGGCCTTGATGATGTCGAGGCAGCGTCGCCGCGCCTCCATGTAGCGCTGCAACCAGTCCAGATCGCTCGGGCTCGCCCGCCCCGCTTCGCGCTCCCGCTGGATCTGCGACCGCTTGCGCTGGTTCGCTTCCGAGCGGTCCCGGATCTCCTTCATGGCGAAGTCATTCGGCGGCATGCCGAAGCGCTTGAGATAGCTGAAGAGCTCAACCAGATAGCCGCCGGACTTCGCAGCCTCGCCCGCGCCAGACTGCAGATAGGAGCGCACCAGGCGGCTCTCGCTGGCCGGGGCTTCCTGCAGACGCCGCGCCCAGTTCATGATCGACACCTCGGCAGGCCAGATGTTCTTCTGCGGCCCACCGGCATAGCGCTCGACCACCTCCGCCAAGGCCTGCAACCGGTCTGCCGCCATATAGGCCAGCCGCGCCTCGAGGCTCGACAGGAAGCGCTCATGCTCCTCGACCTTCTGACCCCGCTTGCGCATCATGCCTCCGCTCACCAAAGGCTCGATCAGATGGAGCCTGACCCGCGCCTTGCCGTCCTTCAATTCCTGACCTTCCAAAGCTCTTCCCCCTCTTCTCAGCAATCCGACTTATCCACAGGCCCATCCGGTCGAAATTGGCGCGCCCGGTAGTTTCTTTTTCTTTTGATTTCTTCTCGTGTCCTTTCAGCGGCTCGGTTTTCGGAAAAAATAAAAACTTCCAAAAACCGCCTCAGGAAGTTCCGGTTTCTTCCGGCGGAAGATTTTGGGAAGAAATCACTGCCGCGAAGACAGGTCATTCAAAGCCTCCCTGACACGCTTCAGCGTGGCGCTCCCGCCCGGATATTGGGCCTCGATCCAATCGCTGATCGCGTTCACCCGTTCTTCCATCTCCGCGATGCGCGCGGCCCCCGGCAGAGCTTTCAGATGTCCGATGATCGTGCCCAGGCGTTTGCGCATCCGCTCGTCGGCATTCCTGGCGTCATTGCGCTTTCTGGACCCCAAGGCCTCTCGCGCCACCTCGGTGACAACCGGATGCGCCAAGCGCACCTGCCCATTGTCGCAATGCACCCGATGCCAACCGTGCAAGGGCGAGACGTCCCGGCTGTTCAGCTCGCGCCACCGCGTGGGCGGGATGCGCAGCAGAAAGGCCAACGCCTCATCATCGCAGGGCAGCGTGCCGATAGGAGTTTCATCTTGGGCCAGAAAGAACAGCTCCATGCCGAACCAACCGACTTCGGGATCTGCATAGCCAAAGCGGCGGAACTCGCTGCCCCGCCATCGCTTCAGGTTCCAAGGCACAAAGTAATGCGAGTCCAGGCGTTCGGTTGAAGAGATCGGATAGATCTCGATGTCATCTGCATCCACGACCTGGAGAGAGCTGGCCTTCATGGCTTCACCTCCTCCGCGACACGGGTCTCAAGTTCCCGGTAGATCCGCCGTCCCATCACGCCACCCCCTGCTCTTCGAGGTGTCGCCGGACGCCCCACAGCACCCAGGTGCCATCAACGCCGGCCAGCGAGCAGACCATGAAGAAGTCCTTGCTGCCGAACCAGCGGCGCGCGAGCTTTGTCTCGATGGGCCGATCAAAGGCCTTGGTCTGCATCGCGAGGCGGAACTGCTCTTCGAGCACCGCACACCACAGCGCGCGACAGCTGCGCGGGTCGATCTCATCGTCAGTGACCAGCTCGAAGGTCGGGCTTTGCTTGCTCATGCGACCACCCCTCGCAGATAAAAAAGGTGCGCCGAGGACAGGGAGGAGTACCCCGACCTCATCGAGGACGGGCCTCGGCGCACCAGTCGACAGGACCCAACCGCCCGATAGGGTCCAGCCAACAGGGAGAGAAAGGTGCCCCGGCGCGAGCAGACACAAGCCTCCGGGGCACAAGGCTGGCGTCGCGCGGCAGAAGGCCCACAGGCAGAGGGCCAAAACGCAGACGCCAGAACCCGCCGCTGGGATGGGGCTGAATGGCGGCGGGGATAGAAACAAACAGTCATGTGGACGCTCCCGGGCTCATGGAAGCTTCCAACCGGGAGCGTGCCTGGCGCAGCGCAAAGAGCGCCTCATCCACTTCCGATATGGCTTGCGCTTTTTCGTCTGCGCAGGTGGACTGATCGGCCGCCAAGATTGCGGAAATCGCTTCTCCGCTCTCCTTCGCGATGCTGCAGCCATCCTGCAGAAGGCTGCCGCCTGCAAGCGCAGGGCTGCGCTCGAGCCGGCGCGCCAGCATGCGGGTCACAGGGTAGCGGCCTGACGCATCCTCCAGCGCAATGACATCGGCAACTGTCCAGTCCAAATTGCCGCTGACTTTCTTGCTTACCGTCCCCTTGCTGGCACCCCCACCCCACCGCGCGTTGAAGGTTTCCGCGACCGCGTCATAGCAGCCAAACCAGTCAACCAGAGACTTCATGTTCGCACGCACGATCTTCCGGAAATCAGACATCACAGGAAACCTCGTTTCCTGTCGCCCCAATGAGAAGCAGTGCAACGTGAGCCCATGAAACGCCCCACACACATTCCTGCATCAGCTCGCCCTCTCAATGGGGTCATAGGCTTCGATACCCGCATGACTCGGGGACACAGGGACGGGATTTTCCTCCATATATTTCAATATTTTGTCCGCGGTCCGCAGCGTCGGCGACCCGTCGCCCGCTTCCCATTTGGCCCACGCAACTCCGCCGACCTGCGCAGCTCGCTGCACGACCGTCGAGGGGCGGACCCCAAGCGCACCAGCATAGGCACGCACCAATTCCATAAAATGCTCCATAGCCCCTTGTAGGTAAAAATACCGATCATTTGCAAGGGTAAATTTACCGATGGCGCAAGTCGCTTCGATCTAGGATTATTTCCCTATGTCCGACCGAACATTTGCTCAGAGACTGCAAGCTGTCATTGACAGCAATCCCGACCTAACCCCGGCAGGTTTGGCGAAGAAAGCTGGCTTAGATAATAGCGCCATCAGATCCCTGCTGTCCGGCAAAGCTAAAAACCCCCGCATCGACACGGCAATAAAGATATGTGCTGCCCTGGGTACGACACTGGAAGATTTTATGTCGGGGGCCTTTCAGTCAGCGGCAGTGCCTGCTGACGCAGAAAATCAACGTATTCGGGACTTACTGTCTCAGCTAACAACTGAAGAAAAAATTCGCCTTGCAACCTACGCAGAAGGGATGCGCGATGCGCGGCAGATGACGCAGAAATCGCCTCCTCAAGACAAGAAATAATCTCTTCCTTTTTCAACAGACCCTCCCGCCTTTCCGGAACATTAAGGGAACACCTGTTGAAAAAGCAACTACTCAAAACATCCAGAGAGCTCACTAGGACCCTAAAGCACACAGAGCCTCGCCCCACCCGCCCTGGTTGCGATCCCCAACTAATTGCAACCAAAGAGTTTATCACAGCCTTCGAAACCGCCGTGGACGTAGCGAGACGCTACGAGACCGCGAATGGCAAACCGCACCTTTAAAGAACCACTAAACTATCGCGGCCCATCAAAACCGAACTGCTACGAGTCGCAGATAACTGCGCGCCATGAGCCTAGAAACATTTAAAATTAGCTACAAAAACCGGTTCACACCCAGCCAACATCCTCAATCGCGCCGCTCATGAAGTAGGTATTTTTACCTTTTATGGTTGACTTAGGTATTTTTACCCACCACAACGTACTCCATTGGACCGATGGAGACAGCGATGCACACAAGTGATAATCCGTCATTGATCAGCGATGATCTGCTGACCCAATTGGCGAGGCCCAGTTACCTTCAAATATGCGGTCAGTTTGACCCCGAGACACGGGCAATACTAGCTATCGCTTTGCCAGAACTCTGCAACGAACTCCTCTATCTGCGCCAAAAGGAAGTTGCTCAATCATTCGGGCCGAAGACCGCGCAGGCCTTTACCCAGCTCGATCAGGCCCGGTTCGCCGCCTACGCAACTCTGGTCAAAGCGCGCGGCGGTGTATTCCGGCCCGAGAACATCCCCCAGATGATCCCGGCAGAGGTCCAGCCCGATCCCGAGCGCAGTGAACTCGCCCGCGCCATTGAGCGCGCCCAGCCTGCCATCAAAGCTGCGGTGCGCCGTTTACCTAATCAGGGTGGCGACGCGGCATGAGCTCTCGCCAGCCCTTCCACTCCCTCTTCACCTCGCAGCAGGCCGGCATCCTGTGTAATGACGCGCGGTTCCAACGGTTCGCGGCAGAAGCTTGCGACTGCCAAGGGCGGCAGTTCAATGAAAGCGCGGCGGCGCAGTTCGTCAGGACTTACTGCAAGATCGAAAGCCGCCGGCAGTTGGATAGTGACAGCGCCGCCAAGCTGAAGTTCCAGATCTTGCGAACAGAGTTCGACGCTTGGACCGGCAAGATCGCCAGCCAACCATGCAGCTTCTGGCACGCTGACACCCTTAGCTGCGGCCGCCCTAGTGGTTGCCGCTACGATCAGAAGACAGGGCGCTGCTCATGACACTCTGGATGCGTTTTCTCTGCCGTGTAGGCCGTCACGACTGGCGCAGCAGCGCGCAGATGCCCGAACGGGTCTGCCGCAGATGCCACCTGCGCCGTAGCCACTACTGAGCGCACAAGTTTCCGACCGGGGCCGTTCCGGGCACACTGTGACCCCGTCCGCCCCGCCATCACTCACATTCCGGCCTGGAGAACGGCCTGCCGGAACCCCTACGGAGGCAGACGCATGGTCGATATGATCTATTTCCTCCTGATCTGCATCTCGCTGTTCATGGCAGTCGGCGTGTTCGTCTACGGAATGTTTGGCGGCTCCCACGCCAAGGACGCGCCAAGTCTTCCCGCCGCCACCGAGTTTGAACGCAGCATGATGCGCGCGCTCGATCGCATGACACGGATGGGCGAGTGATATGGACAGCTCCGACCTTCTTCCCTTTCCCGCCCCGCCGCTCCGCCACAAAGGTGGCGAGATCATTGTCGACAGTTTCGCAGGCGGCGGCGGCGCGTCTACTGGCATCGAATTGGCCCTTGGCCGCAGCCCTGACGTGGCGATCAACCACGACCCCGTGGCCCTGTCTATGCACGAAGCCAACCACCCGAACACCCGCCACCTGATCAACTCCATCTATGCCGTGGACCCGGTTGAGGCCACCGGCGGGCGGCCCGTTGGGCTCGCGTGGTTCAGCCCGGATTGCAAGCACCACAGCAAGGCGAAGGGCGGCAAGCCTGTCTCGAAGAATATTCGTGACCTCGCATGGGTGGTGGTGCATTGGGCCGAGCGTGTGCGCCCTCGCGTGATCATGCTCGAGAATGTCGAAGAATTTCAAGATTGGGGACCGCTCACCGCCGAGAACAAGCCCGACAAGGATCGGCGCGGCGATACCTTCCGCCAGTGGGTGAACCGGCTGCGCCGCCTCGGCTACAAGGTCGAATGGCGCGAATTGCGCGCCTGTGACTACGGCGCCCCAACCATCCGCAAGCGGCTATTTTTGATCGCCAGATGCGATGGCCGGTCAATCGTTTGGCCCGAGCAAACACACGGCGCGCCCGATAGCGTTGCTGTGGCGGCAGGGCTCAAGAAGCCATGGGTGCCCGCCGCTGCGATCATTGATTGGTCCCTGCCCTGCCCGTCGATTTTCGACACCAGAGAAGAGATCAGGGAAAAGCACGGGCTGCGCGCGCAGCGCCCGCTCAAGGATGCCACCATGCGCCGCATTGCGCGCGGCGTAATGCGCTATGTGATCGAGGCCGCAGAGACCTTTGTCGTGACCTATGGACAGCACGGCGGCGCGAACCGATCCGGGCTTGCACCCCTGCACACCATCACCGCCAGCACCAAGGACCAGAACGCCATTTGCGTGCCGACATTGATGCAAACCGGGTATGGCGAACAGCCCGGGCAGCAACCGCGCGTGCCGGGGCTCGACAAGCCTCTAGGCACGATCGTTGCCGGTGGCGGAAAACACGCGCTGATCTCGACCTTCCTCGCCCAGCACAACGCCGGGCCACGCATGGAAAGCAACGCTGGCCGCGCCGCGACGGAGCCGCTCAGCACCCTGACCACGCGCGGCACCCAGCAACAGGTGGTGGCCGCGCATCTCATGAACATGCACGGAAGCCATCGCAGCGCGCGCGCCCTGGGCGATCCTCACCCCTCCATCTGCGCGGGTGGCCAGCATGGCGCCCTAGTCGCTGCGTTCCTGCAGAAATACTATGGGCAAGGCGTTGGCCAAACCCTCGCGGATCCGTGCCACACGGTTTCGACGCGCGACACCTTCGGGCTTGTCACGGTCGAGATCGACGGGACCACCTATGCCATTACCGATATCGGGATGCGGATGCTTACCCCGCGCGAACAATTCCGCGCACAGAGCTTCCCCGACAACTATGAGATCGACCACGGCGCGCAGGGCGAAACCCTCACCAAAACCGCCCAGACCCGCATGTGCGGCAATTCCGTGCCCCCGATCATGGCTCAAGCCTTAGCCGCGGCGAATTGTGCCGACATGGCTGCCGCAGAAACCGGCGCGGTCCGGCAATCCAGTTAACCCAGGAAGGGAGACCACCAATGTCGGAAATCAGAAAGCTCCCTCGCGAACAATGGCGGGCAAATATCGCATGCGGAAATTTGTATGTGATGTTCGCCGCCAATGTTCTCGAGGACGGGTCCGAATGGGCCCACCACGCTGTCTTTCCGCTTTCACCCGGCCCGGCGCATAACCCGATCAGCATCGAAGACCTCGACGGCGTCGAGCTTCGTGTGAAATAGATCACCGGAGGCGATCATGTCCAGAGCTCGCCCTTCTCAGGCGTCAGTCAAGAACGTGATCGAGGCACTGATTGCCTGCGGCATGGTCCCGGGGGCGGTGCGCGTTGGATCTGATGGAAGCTTCACCGTCGAGGCCAAAGATAAAGCCTTGGCAGAATCACCGTGCGACGGACAATCTGAACCCAAGAGATGGGGTCAGAAGGGATGAGCGATGTGCAGGTGAAATTCAAAGGCTATGTGCCAGAGCGCCTGCCCAGTGGCGCGATCCGGCACCGGGTGCGCGTGGAAGGGCAACCTAAGCGCAGAATAGTGATCCCTGTCGGCCCCGACGATCCTGCGTTCTCCGAGCATTACTATGCCGCCAGAATGGGCCATTCCATAACTGCGGAGCCGAAAGAAAAGGCGGCGCCGGCGGCGTCATTGGACGCGCTGGTACAGGACTATATCGCCGCGCTTGAAATCAGCGTCGACGGAGGCAACGCCTCGCCCCACACATTGCGTCAAAGACGAAACTTGATGTTGCGCGCCTGTGACGCCCTTTCGCCTGAAGGCGAACGGATGGGATCGCTACACTGTGACATGCCCCGCGAAGCCATGGTTCACATCCGTGACCATTGGGGCGCCCGCACAGCTCAAGCCGACAACTGCATCAAGGCCTTTCGCGCCGCCTATGAATGGGCCATCGAGCGCGGGCGGGCCCAAGAGAACCCCACGACAGGCGTGCGGCGGGTCCATCGCAACAAGGGTGGCGCGACCCCATGGACGCCTGCAGATCTGAAAAAGTTCCTCAAGCACCACAAAGAGGGGTCGACGCCAAGGCTTTGGCTTCTCCTAGCACTCTTCACCGGCGCTCGGCGCGGCGATCTCACTGTCTTAGGCCGCTCCCATGAAACACAGCGCGAAGGCATCACCTGGTTGGACTGGCAGCCAGCCAAGAAGGGAAGCGCACCCGCCAGCCTACCTATGGCACCGCAGCTGCTGCAGGCTACTCGAGCAATGAAGGTTCAAGGCCGTACCTACCTTCTCAACAAACACGGACGCCCCTTCCGAACACCCGAAGTGCTCGGGAACAGCGTGCAGCTCTGGACAGCAGAAGCCGGGCTATCGAAGCGATCCTCGCATGGCCTTCGCAAAGCCTTGGGTGGCCTCTTGGGTGAAATGGGATGCTCCGAGCTGCAGATCATGTCCATTCTCAGCCACACAGAACCGACCACATCTTCGATCTACACGAAGAGCGCTGAGCGGCGCCGACTCGCATCCGAAGCCATGCATCTCATGGGGGACTTGAAGCTGGTCTGATACCCCAAAGTGTCCCACGGCAAAACCGCGTGGGACAAAACGCCGAAAAAAGTCAATAAAATCAGTGCAAATTAGGTGGCATGGTACCCAAGGTCGGACTCGAACCGACAAGGCCGTTAAGCCGGGGGATTTTGAATCCCCTGCGTCTACCATTCCGCCACTTGGGCCACGCGATGTCTCTACCCAAAGCCGCGCGGCTCGTCCAGACCCGTTGCACGCGATCACGCCGGTTTGCGCGCAGGCCTCTTGACCCGCCCTGCCCTGCATGATCAACCGCGTGCAGCAGGGAAAAGGACCGTTTCATGCTCAAACGTCTCTATGACTGGACGATGTCGCTCGCCGATCACCCGCGTGCGCTCTGGGTGCTGGCACTGGTCAGCTTTATCGAAAGCTCGGTCTTCCCGATTCCCCCCGATGTCTTGATGATCCCGATGATCCTCGCGCGCCCGTCGCGGGCCTGGCTCATCGCCTTGGTGGCGCTGGTCGCCTCGGTGCTCGGCGGGCTTCTCGGCTATGCCATCGGCTATTTCGCCTATGATCAGCTCGGCCAGCCCATTCTCGAGGCGCTGGGCAAGGCGGACCGGATGGAAGAGTTCGCCACGCGGTTCAACGATTTCGGCTTCTGGGCCGTTCTCACCGCAGGGATCACGCCCTTTCCCTACAAGGTCATCACCATCATGTCGGGCTGGACCTCGATGCCGCTCGGCACGTTCATCGCCACCTCGATCCTCGCCCGTGGCCTGCGCTTCTTTATCGTGGCCGGGCTGTTGTGGAAATTCGGCGCGCCGGTGCGTGACTTTATCGAGCGCCGTCTCGGCCTCATGTTCATCCTCTTTGTCCTGCTGCTCCTGGGCGGCGTCTACGCGGTGAAAATGCTATGAAACTGATGCAACGCAATGTTCTGATCGGTCTCGCCTCTCTCGGCTCGCTGGCGCTTCTGGTCGGCGCCTTCGGGTTTCAGCATCTGGGCGGGCTGCCGCCGTGCAAGCTCTGCATCTGGCAGCGCTACCCGCATGCGCTCGCCGTGCTGATCGGTGTCGCCGCCGTGGCGATCCGGGGCCGGCTGCTGCCGCTTCTGGGCCTGGCGGCCGCGCTCACCACCGCTGGCGTCGGGCTCTATCACACCGGGGTCGAACGCGGCTGGTGGGAAGGCCCGACCACCTGTACCTCCTCCGGCACCTCTGGCCTGAGCGCCGACGATCTCTTCGACAAGATCATGACCGCGCCTGTCGTGCGCTGTGACGATGTCGCATGGGAGCTGCTCGGCCTCTCGATGGCGAGCTGGAACGGCATTCTCTCGCTCGGCCTCGCGGCGCTGTGGTTCCTGGCCTACCGCCGCAGCTAAGTCACGATCCTGATTTCCGCGTCGACAAAAGCAGGCTCGTCTCCGAATGGGCCACCCCCTCGAACCGCCGGATCTGCGCCAGGATCGCATCGAGCTCTTCGAGCGTCCGCGTCCCCAGCTCGGCAATCACGTCCCAGCGTCCGTTGGTCGTGTGCAGGTTGCGCACCGCGCTGAGCCCGCTGAGCTGCCGCAAGATCCGGTCCATGCCGCGCCCCTCGATGGCAAGCATCATCAGCCCGCGCACCGGGTCTTGCGCCGCGTCGCCCTTGACCACCACGCTAAAGCCGACGATCTCGCCCGACCGTTCGAGCCGCTCGATCCGCGACCGCACCGTGGTCCGCGACACGCCAAGCTCGATCGCCAGATCCGACAGCGACGCCCTTGCATTGTGCCGCAAGGCAGAGATCAACCTGCGATCAACTTCATCCATTTCGCACGCTCCAACTGACGATTCGTTCAAATGCCTTCCCATTCGTGCAAAATAGCCAGTTCACTTCAACCCAATTGTGCGTAAATCTCAGATCAATCACGACATCTGAGGGGATTTCTCGCTGTGACCAATTGCATCTTGATCGGCGCACCGGTGGATTGCGGCAAACGCCGCCGGGGCTGTCTCATGGGGCCCGACGCCTACCGCGTCGCCAATATCACCCGCGCGCTCACCGATCTCGGCCATAGCGTCACCGACCGCGGCAATCTCACCCCGCGCGCCACCGCGCCCATCGACGGGCTGCCGCCCCAGACCCATCTCGCCGAAGAGGTCGCGGGCTGGACCGCGACGCTCATCGAGGCGGCTGAAACCGCGATGGCCGATGGGCTGCCGATTTTCCTCGGCGGCGATCACGCCCTGTCGCTCGGCTCTGTCGCAGGCGTCGCCAATCACGCCGCCGACCAAGGCCGGCCGCAATTCGTGCTCTGGCTCGACGCCCATAGCGATTTCCACACGCCGCAGAGCTCGGGCTCGGGCAATCTCCATGGCACGCCCTTGGGCTATGTCACCGGGCGCGAAGGCTTTGCCGGTTTCCCAGAAGTCCGCAACCCGGTGCCGCAGGACAATATCTGCATCCTCGGCCTGCGCTCTGTCGACGCGGCCGAGCGCGACGCGCTGCAAGGCTCCGACATCCGCTATATCGACATGCGCGCCATTGACGAACGCGGCATCGCCCGCCCGCTCAAGGATTTCCTCGCCCATGTCGAGGCGCAAGGCGGCGCGCTGCATGTCTCGCTCGACGTGGATTTCCTCGATCCCTCCTTCGCGCCTGCCGTCGGCACCACCGTGCCGGGCGGCGCCACCATGCGCGAGGCGCATCTGGCGATGGAGATGATCTGCGACAGCGGCCTCATGACCTCGCTCGATCTGGTCGAGCTGAACCCGTTTCTCGACGAACGCGGCCGCACCGCCCAGGTGATGGTCGATCTCGCCGCCTCCGCGCTGGGCCGCCGGGTCTTCGACCGCCCGACCCGCGCCTTTACCTGAGCCAGATTATGAGCGTCCAAGCCCCCTCGGCGGTGGTGATGATCCGCCCCGACCGTTTCCGTCCCAACCCGCAAACCGCGGGCGACAACGTGTTCCAGACCGCCTCGGACCTCTCGGAGGAGGACACCGCCGCCCGCGCCCAGTCGGAATTCGACGCCGCCGTCACCCGGCTGCGCGCGGCGGGCATCACCGTGCATGAATTCCAAGACAGCGGCGCCGACACCCCCGATGCGGTCTTTCCGAACAATTGGTTCTCGACCCATTCGGGCGGCTATGTGGCGCTCTACCCGATGTATGCCGAAAACCGCCGGGCCGAGCGCCGCTGGGACGTGATCGAACTGCTCAAGGCCCGCTACCGGGTGCAGGAAGTGGCGGATTTCTCTGGGCTCGAACCCGATGGGCTCTTTCTCGAGGGCACCGGCGCGATGGTCATCGACCATATCAGCCGCGTCGCCTATGTCGCCCGCTCGCACCGCGCTGATCCGATCCTTCTGGAACGGGTCTGCACCCGGCTCGGCTATGAACCCATCGTCTTTGACGCGCGCGACGCGAGCGGCACGCCGGTCTATCACACCAATGTGCTGATGGCGGTGGGCACGGGGATTGCGCTCATCGGCGATGGCATGATCCCCGATGCCGCCCGCCGCGCCGAAATCCTCGACCGGCTGGCCGAACCCGGCCGCGATGTGATCTCCCTCTCCGAGGCCCAGATCCGCGCCTTTGCCGGCAATGCGATCGAGCTGTCGACCCCCGCGGGCCCGGTGCTCGCCCTGTCCGAGACGGCGCGCGCCGCCCTCACCCCGGATCAGCTCTCCCGGATCGAGGCCGCCACCGGCCTCCTCCCCCTCTCCATCCCCACGCTGGAACGCGCGGGCGGCTCGGTGCGCTGCATGCTCGCCGGGGTCCACCTCGCGCCCCGCACCCGTTCAAAAGGACAAGTCGCATGACCAATCTCTCCCCCTCCGACAAGGCGCTGGTGCCCTTCGTCTCGGTCGACAATATGATGAAGCTCGTCCACCATATCGGCATCGAAGAGATGCTGACCGGGCTCGCCGATTATATCGAGGCCGATTTCAAACGCTGGGAGCTCTTTGACAAGACCCCGCGCATCGCGTCCCATTCCGCCGAAGGCGTGATCGAGCTGATGCCCACCTCCGATGGCGAGGTCTACGGGTTCAAATATGTGAATGGCCACCCCAAGAACACCCGCGACGGGCTGCAGACCGTGACCGCCTTTGGCCTGCTGGCCGATGTCGGCACCGGCTACCCGGTGCTCCTGTCGGAAATGACGGTTCTGACCGCGCTGCGCACCGCCGCCACCTCGGCCATGGTTGCCCGCCACCTCGCGCCCAAGGGCGCCGACACGATGGCGATGATCGGCGCCGGCGCGCAGTCGGAATTCCAGAGCCTCGCGATGAAGGCCATCTGCGGCGTCAAAAACATCCGTCTCTATGACATCGACCCCGCCGCCAGCGCCAAGGCGGCGCGCAACCTCTCGGGCATGGGGCTCTCGGTCACCGTGGCCGACACCCGCGAAGACGCGATGCAGGGCGCCCAGATCATCACCACCTGCACCGCCGACAAGCAATATGCCACGATCCTCACCGACAACATGGTCGGCTCGGGCGTGCATATCAACGCCATCGGCGGCGACTGCCCCGGCAAGACGGAACTGGCCCCGGCGATCCTGCACCGCTCGGACATCTTCGTCGAATTCCCGCCCCAGACCCGGATCGAGGGCGAGATTCAGCAATTGGCCGAGGATCATCCCGTCACCGAGATGTGGCAAGTGATCAACGGCACCGCCAAGGGCCGCACACGCGCCGATCAGATCACGCTTTTCGACAGCGTCGGCTTTGCCATCGAGGATTTCAGCGCCCTGCGCTATGTGCGCGACCGGATCAAGGGCACCGAGATGTATCACGATCTCGATCTGCTCGCCGATCCCGACGATCCGCGCGACCTCTTCGGCATGGTGCAACGCGCCAAAGGCTGACGCCGCGTCATTGCGGGCTTCTGCCAAGGCCGAAAACCGGCTAAGCAAGGGCAATTGCCCGTCAGCTAAGAGGCCCGCATGGCATCGCTCAAGAAATGGCTCGACCGCCGCCGCAACCCGTGGAAAGGCGTCTTCTACGATGCGTTCAAACGCTGGAGACGTGAAAAGGGCCCGGCGCGGCTCTATGATTACGCGAGCCTGCCCGCCGGGGCGGTGGTGCTCGACATCGGCGCCTTTCGCGGCGAATGGAGCGATCTCGTCCTCGCGGCCCAGCCCGACTGCACCATCCACGCCTTCGAGCCGCACCCCGGCTTTGCCCAAGACCTGCGCGAGAAATTCGCAGGCGACGCGCGGGTGATCGTGCATGATTTCGCGCTGGGCTCCGAGCCGGGCACATTGCGGCTCTCGGATGCGGGCGACGCCTCCTCGGGCGTGGCCGCCCATGAGCGCGCCTTCGAGGCGCAGATCGTCCCGGTGCACCAGTTCTTTGCCGACACGCCGCTGCCCCGGATCGACCTTGCCAAGCTCAATATCGAGGGCGGCGAATATGATCTCTTGCCGGCGCTGATCGCGGGCGGCCAGATCGCCGCCATCGCCCGGCTGCAGGTGCAGTTCCACCTTTTTGAACCCGGCTTTGCCGCGCTGCGCGACAGCATCCGGCACGATCTCGACAAGACGCATGACTGCGTCTGGGAGTATCCCTTCGTCTGGGAAGAATGGCAGCGCCAGACCAGCTAGGCCAAACACAACAAAAAACCCCCGGACCTGCATAGGTCCGGGGGCGCTGCCAGTCTGACTGGCCGCCGTGAGTGGCTTATTGCGCCTTCTCGGGGATCAGCCCGGCTTCGACCGCTGCGGCCATTTCTTCGTCATCCATGGCGCCATTGCCGTCGGCGTCGATCTCGGCAAAGGTTTCTGCGGTCACGTCGGGGAAAACAGCGCTCAGCTCATCGGCGGTGATGAGCCCGTCGCCATTGGTGTCGAGCTCGGCGATGCCTTCGTTTGCAAAGGCTGCGTTGGCCATCAGGCCCATGCCAAGAACAAGCGCGATATATTTCGTCATAACAGTCGGTCTCCCGTTTCAGGTCCGTAATTAACACTCGAAAGCCGCCTCTTGCGGCCCTCACACAACAGGAGGCATCGAGAGGCGATTTGCGTCCCGACCCGGTGCGAAATTATTCCCCATTGGCAACAGTTTGCCCAAATTCTACCGGCGCGTGCGCCAAGCCTCGCCGACAACCCCTTCCAGAGGTGGACCGGCGGAAATCCCCCATTGATTGTGCGCTGAACCCGACCATTAGTGAGCGCGACACATGTCATTTCGCAAGGTTCGAGTTTATGAGACCAAATGCTTCTCCGATGCCCGCAGCAGCCTCCTCCGCTGCCGCCCTGCCCCTTCAATGCGCCGCCCTGGTGCCCGATCTGACGCGCCTCGCCCGCTTTCTCGCCGGGGATAGCGACCGCGCGCAGGATCTCGTGCAGGACACGATGTTGCGGCTGTTGCACCGCCCACAGCTTCTGGCCGAGATCGACGATCTGCGCGGCTATGCCCGCACCATCCTGCGCAACCTGCACCGGCGGCGCAGCGGGCTGGGCCGCGAGGACACGCTCGAGACGCTGCCCGAAGAGCCCTGCGCGCCCGAGGTCTTTCCGGTGCTGGCGCTGCAAGAGCTTTTCGAGGTGCTGAACGCCATGCCCTCTGAGCAATCGGCGCTCCTGCGCCTCGTGATGGAGGGCGAGACAAGCCCGCGCGACATCGCCCGCCGCACCGGCCTGCCCGAGGGCACGGTCATGTCACGGCTGGCCCGCGCCCGCGCCCATCTGCGCCGCGAAATGGGGCTCGGCCCCCGTGGCCGGGTGGCCGATCTCTACTGAAATCCGCACCGTCGCAATACCGACGTTCTACAGTCGCGTGACCGAGGTCGCATCAGAGGCCAAGCGCCGCCCGGCGCTTGGTCGCAAACCCCTGCACCAGCCGATCCGCCACCAGCGCCAGAATGGCCATCGCCGCCCCTGACACGATGCCAAGGCCCACATCCGCCTGACCAAGCGCCAAGAAGATCGACTGACCCAGCCCCGTGGTCCCCACCAGCGCCGCAATGACCAGCATCGCAAAGGCATAGAGGATCGTCTGGTTGAGCCCCAAGAGGATCGTCGGCGCGGCATAGGGCGCACGCACCTCGCGCATCACCTGCCAGCTCGTCGCGCCCGAACTGATCGCCGCCTCGATAAGCTCGTCGGGCGTGCTCACCAGCCCCTGCCGCGTATAGCGGATCATCGGCACGATGGCGTACATGCAGATCGCCAGAAAGGCCGAGAACTCGCCAATCTGAAAGAACATCAGCACCGGGATGAGAAAGACGAAGAGCGGGATCGTCTGCAGCATGTCGCAGATCGGCCGCACCACGCGCCAGACCATCGGGCTCGCCGCGCTGGCAAGGCCAATCAGCCCGCCCATCACCGCACAGGCAAAGACCGAAACCCCCGCCAGATAGAGCGACAAAAGCGCCTTTTGCCAAAGCCCGCTGAACAGCACCAGCACCATGAGCCCGGTGGTCAGCGCCGCCAGACGCCAGCCCCCCGCGGTCCAGCCGATTGCCGCCACCGCCACCAGAAGGAAGGGCCAGGGCAGCTCGGAGACACCGGTTTCCAACACCCCCGCCAGGATGAGCAGCACCAGCCCCGCCGTGATCCGCCCCGCAAGGCCCAGCGCCAGCCCCGCCAGCGCCGCAGCACCGAGGAACCACGCGCTCATCGCCGCCGTCCACTGGAACCCCCAGGTAAAGGGCAGAACCGCCCCATCGAGCCCGATCCGCACCGGCAGAAGGCCATAGAACATCGCGCCATTCTTGATCGCATCGAGCGTCCCGGCATTGCGGGTCAGCACCCGCGACAGCGTCGTGTCGAGCCATTGCTTCGCAGGCTCCATCACCGCCACCTCGCCCGGCGCGGCGCGGCCCCAGAGCAAGATCGCCACCACCACGCCGACGCCCGCAATCGCCCCCGCAATCCGCAGGTCATGGCGTTCGCGCGTCATCGCCAGATGCAGGCTCATCCGGTCGATGATCACCGCAAAAACCACGATCACCATCCCGGCCAGGAGGCTCGGGCCGAGCTGCGCCTTGCGCATGGTCAACAGCACTTCCCAGCCGATATCCTCAAAGCCCCCAATCACCGCCGCGATGATCACCATGCTCAGCGCCGCCATCAGACATTGGTTCACACCGACCATGATCTGCGTCTTGGCCGCCGGGATCTCGATCAGAAAGAGCTGCTGCAACCGCGTGCCGCCGGACATGATCGCGGCTTCCTTGATGTCGCTCTCGACCCGTTCCAGCCCCAGAAGCACATTGCGCGCCATCGGCGGCGCGGCATAGATCGCGCTGGCGATGAGCCCCACCACCGGCCCAAAGCCAAAGAGCAGCAGCAGCGGCGTGAGATAGGCAAATGTCGGCACCGTCTGCATCACATCCATGATGCCCTGCACGAGCCCTTTGATGCGCGGAAACTCATAGGCGAGGATGCCCACCGCGCCGCCCGCGATGAGGGCCAGAGGCACCGACACCGCCACCAGGGTGAGCGTGTTCATACTCTCGGTCCAATAGCCCGAGGCGAGCACCAGCGACATGCCGATCCCGCCAAGCGCGGCGAGCCGCAGCCCCCCGGCCCACCAGCCAAAGCCGGTGACAAGCCCGATCAGCACCGGCCAAGGCAGCGCGTTAAAGAGCCAGTTCACCGCCTCCATCACCACGCCCAGCCCCGCCGAGACCAGCCGCATCGCGGGCTTCATGAGCCCCAAGAGCCATTCCATCCCCTGCCCGACCCATTGCGTCATCGGCAGCGCCCAGGCCTCGGGAAATTTCACCAGCCACGGCAGCTTGCCCGCCAGCGCCATGCACAGCGCCCCGGTCAAGAGAACCACAAGCGCCGCCCAGGTCCCCCGGCTGAGCCGCGCGCCCCCCCCCGGCACGGCCCCCGCGCCTTCGCCTGCCGCGCTCATGCCTCGTCCACCTGCAAGGCAGCGGCGAGATCAGAGGGATGCACGATCCCCACCACCGCGCCGCTCGCATCATGCACCGGCACCGGCTCGTAACAGCTCATGCACGCCGCCAGCGCCGCCTCGAGCGTCATATCGGCCCGGATGCCCGGATCGTCCGGCATGGTCTCTGGCGCCTCCGACAGCGGGCGCAGCACGGATTTGATCCGCGCATGACGGCCCTTGACCACATCCTTGGAAAACTCGCGCACGTAATCATCCACCGGGTTGAGAACGATCTCGGTGGGCGTGCCGATCTGCACGATCTTGCCGTCGCGCATGATGGCGATCCGGTCGGCGATCTTGAGAGCCTCGGCTATGTCATGGGTGATAAAGACGATGGATTTGCGAAGCGTCGCCTGGATCTTGATGAACTCATCCTGCAATTGCCGCCGGATGAGCGGATCGAGCGCGCTGAACGGCTCGTCGAGAAACCAGATATCGGGGTTCACCGCCAGCGACCGGGCAATGCCCACCCGCTGCCGCTGGCCGCCCGACAATTCGCGCGGATAGGAGGCCTCGCGCCCCGACAGGCCGACGAGGTCGATCACCTCATGCGCCCGCTCCAGCCGCGCCTTGCGCCCCTGGCCTTGCATCTTGAGCGGAAAGGCCACGTTCTCGGCCACGGTCATATGCGGGAAGAGGCCGAAATGCTGAAACACCATGCCGAGCTTGTCACGCCGCAGCTCGATCATCCGCGCCTTATTGGCGGTGAGGATGTTTTCTCCGGCAATCTCGATCTTGCCGCCCGAAGCCTCAAGAAGCCGGGAAATACAGCGGATGATGGTGGATTTGCCCGATCCCGACAGGCCCATGATGACGAAAAGCTCGCCCTCGCGGACCTCGAAACTCGCATCCCGCACCGCCGGGACAAGCCCCTCGGCCTGCAACCGTTCCGCCGTCGCATCGCGGTCGCCGCCGGTGGCCTCCTGCGCCGCGCGCAGCTTTTGCGTGGCATTGCTGCCAAAGACCTGCCAGACATTCTCGCAGCGGATCGCAGGCGCGCCAGTCTCTACACTGGTCCCGTCTCTGTCACTCATCGCCATCCCCATTGTCCATTTTTATTGGGTCTCGTGGTCCCCGCCACGAGCTGTCAGGCCACGCCCCCCTCGGGGACGCGGCCAAAATCATGAGGGCGCGATCACTCGGTCGCGGCGTCGACGACAGGCTTCCACTTGCCTTCATTCTCGGCCATCCAGGCGGCGACCACCTCTTCCACGGCCATGCCATCGACATCGACCTTGCCCATCATCGGCTGCTGGTCTTCGACCGCGAGCTGATAATTGGAGAGGATTTCGGCCGCCGCAGGCCATTTCTCGGCAAAGCCGGACCAGCTCGCCTTGAAAATGCGGCTCGGGGCGAAATCGCAATCATGGGTCGCGTTGGGGTTGGTGCCCCAGGCCGGATCGTTGAAACATTCCTCGTTGCCCTCGGGCAGGTCGACGAATTTGACATCATAGGCCGACATCGCCCAATGCGGCTGCCAGAAGGTGATGAGCAGCGGCGATTTCTTCTCGGTCGAGGCCCGCAGCTCTGCGATGAGCGCGCCTTCCGACCCGGCAGGCACGGCCTTGAACGGCAAATCAAAGCCCTTCATGCGGTCAGCACCCGGCGTGCCCCAATCGGCGGGGTAATCCACCAGACGACCGGCAGGCAGCGTTTCCGCCGCGGCAAAGACGCCCGCGCAATCGCGCAGCGCTTCCCAGTTCGGCAGACCGGGGCAGAGCTCTTCGACATGGGCGGGATAGGCAATGCCTTCTTTCGCATCGAGCCCGAGATCACCGATCTCGACCACGGTGCCTTCGTCCAGTTTCTTGGCATATTCATCCGACACGTTGGACGACCAGATTTCCAGCGTCGCATGCAGATCGCCATCGGCCAGCGCCTGGAACTGGTTCATCATCCCGGCGGTGACATAATCCACCTTATAGCCCGCGGCCTTGAGCATCTCGCCCGCCACATGGGTGGTGACATGCTGGCCGGTCCATTCGTTGACGGCCAGTTTGATCGGCTCGTCCACCGCGCCCATTTCGGCGGCATGGCCTGCGCTGGCCAGCATCGCCGCAACGGCGCCCAGTACAAATTTGTTCATGATCTTCTCCCTGCGAGTATTTTTAATTGACTCGTCAATCAATATCCCGTTCTAGATTTCAACGCAACAGGACACAGAGCCAAGTCTATGAGGGATTTACCCCGGGGCAAACCGAATTCCCCGCAGCCCCGCCGCGCAGCCTGCGACACTCAGCGCGCGGCCCCGCGTCGCCCCTGCAGCGCAAGCCTCTCTCAGCGTTGCCAGAGCGGCGCAGAGGGCGGCTAGCGCCACAGCCTCCGGGCGACAGGGCCATGGGCAAATCCCGCCCGCGACGCGGCTTGCATTTCGCCCGCAACAGGGTCAGGGTCCGCAGTGAAACACAGATAATATCCGGCCCCACCCCGGCCGGGCCGACAGAATCAGGAGGACAGCCATGCAGTTTGTCACAGCCCAATCCACCGCCGAAGCGGCCCGGCTTCTGGCCGAGAGCGGCGGCGCGGCCCGCGTGCTCGCGGGCGGCACCGATCTCTTGGTGCAGATGAAATCGGGCATGGTCGAACCGGCCACGATCATCGACATCAAGAAAATCCCCGGCATGATGGAGATCACCGAGGAAGACGGCGGCTACCGCATCGGCGCCGGCGTGCCGGGGCAGATGCTCGGCGAACACGCGGGCGTCGTGGCGCTCTGGCCCGGCGTCGTCGAAGGCTGCGAGCTGATCGGCTCGACCCAGGTTCAGGGCCGCTGCACCATGGTCGGCAATCTCTGCAACGCCTCGCCCGCCGCCGACAGCGTGCCGCCGATGGTCGCTGCCAATGCCGTGGCCCGGATCGAAGGTCCCGACGGCAGCCGTGATGTGCCCGTGGCCGACATCCCCGCAGGTCCCGGCAAGCTCAATCTGAAGCCGGGTGAGCTGATCACCTCGATCTTCCTGCCCGCCCGTCCGAAACGCGCCTCCGACGCCTATCTGCGCTTTATCCCGCGCACCGAGATGGACATCGCCGTGGCCTCCGCCGCGGTGAGCCTCGAGCTCGCCGAGGATGGCAGCATCGCCCACGCCCGCGTGGCGCTCGGCGCGGTCGGCCCCAAGGTCGCGCTGGTCGAGGACGCCGCCCGCGCCATCGAGGGCACCACGCTCGACGATGCGGCGCTCGACGCGCTGATGGCGGCCTGCCGCGCCGCCTGCAGCCCGATCAACGACAAACGCGGCACGGTTGAATTCCGCACCCAGGTGGCAGGCGTGCTGGCCAAGCGCGCCGCGCTGATCGCCAAGGACCGCGCAGGAGAGAAGCAATGAAGAAAATTCACGTCACCACCAAGGTCAACGGCGACGAGGTCGAATTCCTCTGCCCGCCCGAGGAAACGCTGCTCGACGCGCTGCGGGACCGGCTCGGCTTTTCCGGCGCCAAGGAAGGCTGCGGCACCGGCGATTGCGGCGCCTGCTCCGTGACGCTCAACGGCCGTCTCGTCTGCTCCTGCCTGGTGCTCGGGGCCGAGGCCGAGGGCGCCGAGATCAGCACCGTCGAGGGCCTCGCCCATGGCGGCGAGCTGCACCCGCTGCAGCAGAGCTTCATCGACAACGCCGCGCTCCAATGCGGCATCTGCACGCCCGGCATTCTCGTCGCCGCCAAGGCGCTGCTCGAACGCAATCCCGATCCGAGCGACAGCGAGATCCGCTATTGGCTGGCGGGCAATCTCTGCCGCTGCACGGGCTATGACAAGATCATCAAGGCGGTGAAAATCGCCGCCGCCGAAATGCGGGGGGAAACAGCATGAACAAGATCACCCGAGAAAAAGGCCAGTTCAAAGTCGTCGGCACCCGTGTCAAGCGCCCCGACGGCATCGACAAGGTGACGGGCCGCGCCCAATATGGCGCCGATCTCGTCGTGCCCGGCATGCTCACCGGCGCGATCCTGCGCAGCCCGCATGCCCATGCCACGATCAACAGCATCGACACTTCCGAGGCCAAGGCTCTGCCCGGCGTCAAGGCGGTGGTCACCCGCGCCGATTTCGCCGCGCTCGACGATGACGAGATGATCGACATCGCCGACAATTGCCTCGCCCGCGACAAGGTGCTCTACCACGGTCATGCCGTGGCCGGTGTCGCCGCCAAGGACGCCCAGACCGCCCGCAAAGCGCTCAAGCTGATCAAGGTCGACTATACGCCCCTGCCCCATGTCACCGATGTGGATGCGGCGATGAAACCCGGCGCGCCGGTGGTGCAATCGGGCCGCCAAGAGGAAAACGTCCAACCCGAGCATTCCGAGAATGTCACCGGCTATTGCGAATTCGGTCATGGCGATGTGGAGGCGGGCTTCGCCAAGGCCGACCACATCATCGAACGCGAGTTCAAGACCGCCGCCGCGCATCAGGGCTATATCGAACCCCACGCCTGCCTCGCCTCGATGACCAATGACGGCAAGGCCGATCTGTGGTGCTGCACCCAAGGTCAGTTCAACGTGCGCTCGCTCTGCTCGGCGATCCTCGGCATGGAGGCGAGCCAACTGCGCGTCACTGCGTCTGAAATCGGCGGCGGCTTCGGCGGCAAGACCACCGTGTTCATCGAACCGGTGGCGCTGGCGCTCTCGCGCAAATCGGGCCGCCCGGTCAAGATCGTGATGACCCGCGACGAGGTGTTCCGCGCCACCGGGCCGACCGTGTCCTCCTCCTCCACCGTCAAGATCGGCATGACCAAGGACGGCCGCATCACCGCCGCCCATGCCAAGTTCCGCTATCAGGGCGGCGCGTTCCCCTGTGCCACCTATAGTTTCGGGGCGCAGGCGGCCTTTGCCGCCTATGATCTCGAGGCGGTGAAATCCGAAGGCTGGAACGCGCTCACCAACCGCCCCAAAGAGGCCGCCTATCGCGCCCCCGGCGCGCCGATGGCGATCTATGCGGTGGAAAGCGTGGTGGACGAGCTGACCCAGCATTTCGGTCTCGACCCGCTCGAGGTGCGGCTCAAGAACGCCGCCCGCGAAGGCACCAAGGCCGCCTATGGCCCGACCTTCGATCAGATCGGCCTCGTTGCCACCCTGGAAGCGGCGCAGAAACACCCGCATTACTCCGCCCCGCTGGGCGAAAACCAAGGGCGCGGCGTCTCCTGCGGCTTCTGGTTCAACTTCGGCGGCAACACCTGCGTGACGATGAACCTCAATGATGACGGCACCGTCGGCATCACCGAGGGCAACCCCGACATCGGCGGCTCGCGCGCCTCGATCTCGATGATGGCCGCCGAGGAACTGGGCATCCCCTATTCCGACGTGCGCACCATCATCGCGGACACGAGCTCGCTCGGCCATAACGACGTGACCGACGGCAGCCGCGTGACCTTTGCCGTGGGCCTCGCCACGATCGAGGCCGCCCGTGACGCGATCCGCAAGATGTGCGGGCGCGTGGCGAAAATCTGGGGCATCGACGAGGACGCGGTGATCTGGGAAGACGGCTATGCCAAGCCCTCGGGCCCGAATGCCGGCGATTTCGAACCGATGAGCATCAAGGAGATTGCCGCGATCTCGTCGAACACCGGCGGGCCGATTGCCGGCCATTACGAGGTCAATGCCGATGGCGCCGGGGTGAGCTTTGGCGTGCATCTCGCCGATGTCGAGGTCGATCCCGAAACCGGCTATACGCAGGTGATCCGCTACACCGTGTTCCAGGACGCGGGCAAGGCGGTGCATCCCGATTATGTCGAAGGCCAGATGCAGGGCGGTGCCGTGCAGGGCATCGGCTGGGCGCTGAACGAGGAATATATCTATGGCGAGGATGGCGTGCTGCAAAACGCGGGCTTCCTCGACTACCGCGTGCCGGTGGCCTCCGACCTGCCCGAGATCGACACGGTGATCCTCGAAATCCCCAACCCGGGCCACCCTTACGGGGTGCGCGGCGTGGGCGAGACCTCCATCGTGCCGCCGCTCGCGGCGCTGTCGAACGCGGTGAGCCGCGCGGCGGGGGTGCGTCTGCACGAACTGCCGATGTCGCCGCCAAAGATCCTCAAGGCGATCACCGACCGGGGCTGATCCCATGGTCACGGTCACCCTCTGGGGAAGCCTGCGCGACGCCGCCGAGGGCGAGACCGAGGTTACGGTCGAGGCGCGCAACTTCAAAGAGCTGCTCGACGCGCTCTCGGCGCGCTATCCGGGGCTCACACCACAGATCGAGCGCGGGGTGTCCCTCGCGCTCGACGGGCGCATCTACCGCGAGGCGTGGTTCACCGAAATCGGCCCCGAGAGCGAGGTCGTGCTGATGCCTTATATGAAGGGCGGCTAAAGATTTCCCTGCCCCGGCGTGCGGTCGGGTCACACCTGCCGCACCCCCGAAATCGCGAACTCCATACTGTCGCTTTACCGTCGTAATACCGACGTGTTGCCGCAGGTCGTTTTTCCATGATTTCAAGGCATTAACCCCTTGATTCGCGCCAATCCCCGACTTGGGGGATATTCCCCCCACTATTCCCCTGCCCCTCACCGCCCCCGGCTGTCACCCTACGCGGGCAAATGCCAATGTTTTCGGGGGTACTCACATGTCTATTTTGAAACTGCTTCAACAGGCCCAGAACGGTCAGGGCCTCAACCAGCTCGCCGCGCAATTCGGCCTCGACGAGGACAAGGCCAATCAGCTCGCCGGGATGCTCGCCCCGGCCATCGGCTCGGCCACCAAACAACGCGCCGAACGCGGCGGTCTGGGCGACGTTCTGGGCGCGCTCAAGGGCGAAAATCAGGCCAGCATGTTCGACGATGCAAGCGCCGCGGTCAGCACGCAAGGCCAACAGCAAGGCACTGCTTTTCTTGAGAAAATCCTCGGCAGCCGCGAACAGGCCCAAGGCCTCGCCCAAGAGGCCGCGACCCGCGTCGGCGCCGAGCCCAATATCGTCGAACAATTCCTGCCCGCGCTCGCCGCGATGGTTCAGGGCGGCCTGCAAAAGCAGATGCCCGACGATCAGATCGACGGCATGATGGGCCAGCTCGGCGGCGGCGCTCAGGCCTCCGGCGGCGGTCTCATGGGGATGATCGGCGGGCTGCTGGGCGGCAAGAAATCCGGCGCTGATGCGCGGGGCGGCGGCTTTGATCTCTCGGCGCTGAACAATCTGCTCGACGCCGATGGCGACGGCTCGGCGATGGACGATATTCTCGGCAAATTCATGCGCTGAACAACGCGCTGGATGGCGGCAAGCCACTCACGGGAACGGGCCGCTCGCGCGGCCCGTTTTCTGTTTTTCTAGAGCGTGTTAGCCGTCGACACGAATGGTCGCGTTGCTCGGATCATAGGGGCTGTCGCAGGTCACCGTCGCGTCCCAGAGCGTGTCCATGATCTTGACCTTGAGCTTGGTGCCCTCGACCGCGAAATCCGGCTTCACATAGCCCATGCCGATGCTCTTCTCAAAGGCCACCGAATAGCCTCCCGAGGTGAGACGGCCGACCCGCTCGCCCTCGGGCGTATAGAGCACTTCGCGACCCCAGGGATCGGCATCCTCCGGCCCGTCGATGAGCAGCGTACAGCATTTCACCCGCACCCCGGTCTCGACCATCTTCGCCTTACCGTGGAACTCCTTGTCGAGATCGACAAAGCGCGGCAGATCGGCCTCGAGCGGCGTCGCATCACGGCCCAGCTCATTGCCGAAGGCGCGATAGGATTTCTCCTGACGGAGCCAGTTCTGCGCCCGCGCACCGACCAGCTTCATGCCATGCTTTTCCCCTGCCTTTTCAAGCAGATCGAAGAGATAGTTCTGCATCTCGATCGGGTGATGCAGCTCCCAGCCGAGCTCGCCGGTATAGGCCACGCGGATCGCGTTGACCGGGCACATGCCGAGCTCGATCTTGCGCGCCGACAGCCACGGGAAGCGCTTGTTCGACAGCGCGGTCTCGGGCTCGGCATCCTTGATGATCTCTTTGAGGACATCGCGCGATTTCGGCCCGGCGATGGCAAAGACACCCCATTGCGTCGTCACATCCTGGATCTCGATATAGCCGAACTCTTCCGCCTTATCCTCGGCCGCCTTGCGCAGGAAATCCGCGTCATATTCGGTCCAGGCCCCGGCTGAGACGAGGTAATATTCATGCTCCTTCATCCGCACGATCGTATATTCCGTGCGCGTCGTGCCATGGCTGGTGAGCGCATAGGTCAGGTTGATCCGCCCGACCTTGGGCAGCTTGTTGCAGGTGAACCAGTCGAGGAACGCCGTCGCGCCCGGGCCTTTGACCACATGTTTGGTAAAGGCCGTCGCATCGACGAGCCCAACGCCCTCGCGGATCGCCCGCGCCTCTTCGACCGCGTGTTTCCACCAGCCCCCACGACGGAAGCTGCGCGCCTCCTTGTCGAAGTTCTCCGGCGCATCGAGCGGGCCGAAATAGTTGGGCCGCTCCCAGCCATTGACCCAGCCGAACTGGGCGCCGCGCGCTTTCTGCCGGTCATAGGCCGGCGCGGTGCGCAGCGGACGGCAGGCTTCGCGCTCTTCATCCGGGTGGTGCAGGATATAGACGTGCTCGTAGCATTCCTCGTTCTTGCGCGCCGCGAACTCGGTGGTCATCCAGTTCTGCGAATAGCGCTTGGGATCAAGGCTCGCCATGTCGATCTCGGCCTCGCCCTCGACCATCATCTGCGCGAGGTAATAGCCGGTGCCCCCCGCCGCGGTGATGCCAAAGGAGAACCCTTCCGCCAGCCACATGTTGCGCAGCCCCGGTGCCGGACCGACGAGCGGATTGCCATCGGGCGTATAGCAGATCGGACCGTTGAAATCATCCTTGAGACCGCTTTCGGCACAGGACGGCACGCGCTCGGCCATCGCCATGTATTGATCGGCAATCCGGTCGAGATCGAGCGGGAAGAGATCGGCGCGGAAACTGTCGGGCACGCCATATTCGAACCGCGCCGGGGCGCCATGCTCATAGATGCCGAGGATCCAGCCGCCACGCTCTTCGCGGGCATAGGATTCATTGTCGGCGTCACGCACCACGGGATGTTCCGCATTGCCCGCCGCCCGCCATTTGACGAGCTCGGGGTCCTGATCCATCACGATGAACGTATGTTCCACCGGGATCGCGGGCATCTTGATGCCGAGCATCTTGGCGGTGCGCTGCGCATGGTTGCCGGAGGCGGTGACGACATGCTCGGCGGTGATCACGACCTGCTCGTCCGAGGGCACGAGGTTGCCGCCCTTCTCGACCATCTTGGTGCAGGTGACTTCCCAGGCCTCACCGGTCCAATGGAAGGCATCCGCCTGCCATTTCCGCTCGATCATCACGCCGCGTTGACGGGCGCCCTTGGCCATCGCCTGGGTCACGTCGGCGGGGTTAATATAGCCGTCCTCGGTGTGATAGATCGCGCCCTTGAGATCGCCGGTCTCGATCAGCGGCCAGCGTTCCTTGATCTGATCGGGGCTCAGCCATTCATATTTGACGCCACAGGTCTCGGCGGTCGAGGCATAGAGCCGGTATTCGTCCATCCGCTCGTCGGTCTGCGCCAAGCGCAGGTTGCCGACCACGGCAAAGCCCGCATTGAGCCCGGTTTCCTCTTCGAGCGTCTTGTAGAAATCGACCGAATATTTGTGAATATGGGTCGTGGCATAGGACATGTTGAACAAGGGCAGCAGACCCGCCGCGTGCCACGTGCTGCCCGAGGTGAGCTCGTCGCGCTCCAAGAGCATGACGTCCTCCCAACCGGCTTTCGCCAGATGATAGGCAATCGATGTTCCGACGGCACCGCCGCCCACGACCAGAGCTTTGACCTGGGTTTTCATAATACGGCTCTCCCACGAGCATGTTGTTCTTGCCGCACTCAATAGCAGAGGCGCAAATCGGCGAAGGGTCCATCCGACCAGAAACATCGAAATTGCGACATACGGGCGATTTGCGCCCCCTGTCCTGCGCGAATCTCTTGTCGCGTTAGTGCCGCGTCACTGACCGCGTCACTGGCCCAAGGCGACGCCCTCGCGGCGCGGATCGGCCCCGCCCCGCAGCCGTCCGTCGCGCAGGTCGATTACATGCAGCCCCGATGTCAGATCGCGCACCGCTGTGGCATATCCCATGGCTTGCAGCGCCTCGGCCTGCGCCTCTGCCGCCGTCCCGACCTCGAGATCATAGGTGCCAAAGCGGTTGACCAGATGCGGCAGATCCACCGCCGCCTGCGCATCGAGCCCCCAATCGAGCATCGCCACCAGCGTCTTGGACACATAAGGGATGATCCGGCTGCCCCCCGGACTGCCGAGCACCAGAACCGGCCGGCCCTGCGCCATCACGATGGTCGGTGCCATGCTCGACCGGGGCCGTTTGCCCGGTTCGACCCGATTGGCAATCGGCACCCCGTCGCGATGGCTGCGAAAGGAAAAATCCGTGAGCTCATTGTTGAGCAAAAACCCCCGCACCATGAGCCGCGAGCCAAAGGCGTTTTCGACCGTGGTCGTCATCGACAGCGCATTGCCGTGAGAATCAACTATCGAGATATGCGAGGTCGAGGGAAGCTCGATCGCCGCGTCCATCGCCCAGTTCAGCGCATGGTCAAATTCCGGCGCGCCCGGGGCCGCCTCAGGCAGCGCGACCCCGCCGTTAAGCAATTGGGAACGGTTTTCGAGATACATTTTCTCCAACAGGCCTTTGACCGGCACCGGAACAAAATCCGTATCGGCCAAAAATTTTCCCCGATCGGCAAAGGCCAGACGCGACGCATCCCCCAAAAGCCGCCAGGTGTCGGGGCTTTCCGGGCCAAACCCGGCCAAATCAAACGGCGCAAGCAGGCCCAGCGTCTGCCCCACCGCCACCGCGCCCGAGCTTGGCGGCCCCATGCCGCAGATCTCATAGGCGCGATAGGGCGCACAGACCGCCGCGCGTTCCTTGACGCGGTAGAGCGCCAGATCTACCTCGCTGAGCACACCGGGATTGCCCGGCGCGTTCTGCACCGTGGCGGCGATGTCCTTGGCGATCTCGCCGCTGTAAAAGATCCGCGCGCCCTCATGGGCCAGCGTCCGCAGCGTCTCGGCATAGTCCGGGTTGCGCAACTGCGCGCCGGGTTGCAATGGCGCACCCTCCGGCAGGAAATAGCGCGCCGTGGCCTCGAACCGACCGAGCCGATCGGCATCGCCCGCAACAGAGGCCGAGAGCCTCGGGCTCACCGCGAATCCCTCTTCCGCCAGCGTGATCGCTCGATCAAACAGCCCCGCCCAAGGCCGCGCCCCCCATCTCTCATGCGCCTCCTGCAAGAGCGCGGGCGTCCCCGGCACGCCGACGCTGCGCCCGCCCACAACCGCATCGTAGAACTGAAGCGGCTGGCCATCTGCGTCCTGAAAGAGCCGCGGCGTCGCCTCCAAAGGCGCGGTCTCGCGCCCATCGAGCGTGGTCATCGCGCCGCTCTTGGCATCCCACCAGACGAGGAAGGCACCGCCCCCCAGACCCGAGCTTTGCGGCTCCACCAGACCCAGCACCGCCTGCACCGCCACCATGGCATCCGCCGCCGTGCCCCCCGCCGCCAGAACCTCTGCCCCGGCCTCGACCGCCAGCGGATGCGCCGCGACAACCATCCAATCCTGCGCCTCCACGGGCCGTCCTTCGGCCTTGCGCGCCTGCGCCTCGGCCACCGCCTGCGACGTGGCGACCTGCCCCGTGCCGCCAATCTCCGGCGCCACGGAATCGCTGGCCTGCTGGCCCGACGCCGCCCCTGCCAAGATCACGAAAAGCGACGAGTAGAGCCAGAAGCGCATCGGGATTTATCCTTTATATATGGGAGGGTAGCACCTGATCCGGTGGCCGGTGCCCGTCTTCATAGACCTTGATATTGATCACCACACGCTCGCCCATTTCGATCCGCCCCTCGCGGGTGGCCGAGGCCATATGCGGCAAGAGCATCACATTGGGCAGCGCCCGCAGACGCGGATTGACCCCCGATCCCTGCTCATAGACATCGAGCCCCGCGCCGGCGATCTCGCCCGCCCGCAGCATCCGGGTGAGCGCGTTCTCATCCACCACCTCACCCCGCGACGTGTTGACGAGAATGGCCTCCGGCCGCATCAGCTTGAGCCGCCGGGCGTTCATCAGATGAAAGGTCGACGGCGTGTGCGGGCAATGCAGGCTGATCACATCCATCCGCGCCACCATCTGATCGAGGCTTTCCCAATAGGTCGCGCCGAGCTCCTCTTCGGTCTCCTGCCGCAGCCGGTTGCGATTGTGGTAATGCACTTCCATGCCAAAGGCCCGCGCCCGCCGCGCCACCTTCTGGCCGATGCGGCCAAGCCCCAGAATGCCGAGCTTCTTGCCGGTGATCCGCGCCCCCAGCAGGGCCGAGGGCGACCAGCCGCCCCAATTGCCTTCCTGCATGGTGGTCATGCCCTCGGGCAGCCGCCGCGCCACCCCAAGGATCAGCGCCAGCGTCATATCCGCGGTGTCATCGGCCGACACGCCCGGCGTGTTGGTGACCATGATGCCGCGCTGGCGGGCCGCCTGCACGTCGATATGGTCGACCCCTGCCCCGTAATTGGCAATGAGCTTGAGCCGGTCGCCCATCGCATCGAGCATCTCGGCATCGATCCGGTCGGTGATCGTCGGCACCAGAACATCCGCCTCGCGCCCCGCCCGGATGAGCGCCTCGCGCGTCAGCGGTGCATCGCCCTCGCGCAGCTCGGCCCCGAACAGCTCGCTCAGCCGCGCCTCGACCCGCTCGGGCAGGCGTCGCGTTACGACAACACTCAGAGGCTGAGATCGCATGCTGGTCCTCCCCGACCTTTTCATTTCTGCTGCGCGCTGCCAGAGTGACAAAGGACGCCACGGGACACAAGAACCCGGACGCCCAAGACAGGCAAAAAAATCAGGCAAGTATTCGAGCTTATTGATGCGACATGTGATGCTGACCGCCGCCCTTGTGGCGATTCTTCCCATCCTGTCCGCCAGCATGGCGGCCTCGCAGGATCGCGGCCCGGTGACGAATCTCCCGCTGCCACGATTCGTGTCTATGAAGACCTCCGAGGGCTATGTCCGACGCGGCCCTTCGCGCACCCATCGCATCGACTGGATCTTCAAACAGCCCAATATCCCGCTGGAAATCACCGCCGAACATGGCCATTGGCGCCGTGTGCGCGACCGCGACGGGGCTGGTGGCTGGATGCATTATTCGCTCTTGTCCGGCGCGCGCACGGTGCTGGTGGAGCAGGACATGCTGCAACTGCGCAAACAGCCCGACCCCAAGGCCCCGATCGTGGCCCAGCTCGAGCTCGGCGTCGTCGCCCGCATTCGCGAATGTTCCGCCCAATGGTGCCGGCTCGCGGTGGCAGGCTACAAGGGGTGGGCGCCGAAATCCGCGCTCTGGGGGGTGAAACCCGGGGAAATCCTCGACTGAGAGGCCAATGCTGCAAGGGTCATGGCCGCTTTTGTAAAAAACTGCTGAAATTTTTCCAAATCCACCCTTGCACACCTCGCCACCCCGGAGTAATTACCGCGCCACAAATGGGGTGTAGCCAAGCGGTAAGGCATCGGTTTTTGGTACCGTGTATCGTAGGTTCGAATCCTACCACCCCAGCCATTTTCTCCTGACATATCAACCCTGCGCCTTCGGGCCTCGCGGCTGTCGCCAGCCCTGGTGGCGTCCCTGGTGGCGGCCTAGATTATCTTGGCCTATGCTGCGCCCGATTGACCGCATCAGGACCCATCCATGCCCGACACGCCCCCCGATCAGCAGCCGCCCGCCGGGCTCAAGCTCGACAGCACCCTGTCCAAGGGGCTGGTGATCCTCGAGGCATTGGCCGCCGCCCCCGGCGGGCTTGGTGTCACGGAACTGTCGCGCGATCTGTCGCTCACCAAATCCACGGTGTTTCGTCTCTTGCAGACGCTCTGCGCCATGGGGTTTGCCCGCTCGACCCAGGACCGCCGCTATGAGGCGACGCTCAAGACATGGCAGGTGGGCCGCCGGGTGGTCGACAATCTCAACCTGCGCGACCTTGCCGCCGATGCCATGCAGATGCTGTCCCGCGAGAGCCTCGAGACGGTCTATCTCGGCGTGCCCGAAGGGTTTAGCGTCATCTATATCGACAAGATCGACAGCCAGCAGCCGATCCGTTCCTGGAACCCGGTGGGCGGCGCGGCCCCGATCCAATGCGTCGGCACCGGCAAGGCGATTCTGTCGGTGAATTACAGCCAGTACCGCAATGCGCTGGCGAGCCGTCTGACCGCCTATACCGACCGCTCGATCACCAGCCTGGACAAGCTCGACGCCGATCTGCAGCTGGCACAAAAGAACGGCTTTGCCTTTGATCGTGGCGAGTTTCGCGAAGGGGTGATCGGCTTTGGCGCGCCGATCTGCCTGCCTCAGGGACAGGCGGTGGCGGCCTTGGGCATTTCCATGCCCGAGGTCAATCTGCGCGACGGCGATCTGGCGCGGCTCGGCAAGATCGTGCGACAGGCGGCCGACACGGTCTGTGCCCGGCTCGCCAGCCGTTAAATCAGCCCTCGGCCTTCTCGACCGGCCCGCCCTGCGCTTCCCAGGTGGAAAACCCTTCGCGCAGATGCGCTGCGTCAAACCCCATGTCCTGAAGCGTCGCCACCGTCAGCGCCGAGCGCCAGCCCGAGGCGCAGTGAAAGACATAACGTTTGCCCTCCTGCCCGAACACCTCCTTGAAATAGGGGCTGTCGGGGTCGACCCAGAACTCGACCATGCCGCGCGGCGCATGCACGCTGCCGGGGATATAACCGCCGCGCTGGCGTTCGCGCACGTCGCGGATATCGACCACGACCACATCGGGATCGTCGAGCATCTTGATCAGGTCGGGCGTCTCAACCTCGGTGATCCGGGCGCGCGCCTCGGCGACCATTTCTGCGGCAGTTTTCTTGAGCTTGGGCATGAGTTGTTCCGTATATCAGCACATTTATTTCAATAATTGACACAGCATTTGGCGTCTGACAACAGGTTAGGGCGGGCGCGGTTTCGCGGCCAGCCCTTCTTGAAAACGAGCTTTGCCATGTCGACCCCTTTGCCGCCACAGATGCCACTTTCGCTCTGGGATGCCTCCTCTGAAGAGGCCGATGTCAGCCGCCGCTTTGCCGAGGATGGCGCAAGCGTCGACATCGCCATCGTGGGCGCCGGGTTCACCGGGCTGTCGGCGGCGCTGCATGCCGCCGAGCTCGGTCTTTCGGCCCATGTGCTCGAGGCGGAAAAGCCGGGGTTTGGCGGCTCGGGCCGCAATGTCGGGCTGGTCAACGCGGGCATCTGGCTGCCCCCTGCCGAGGTCCGCGACAAGATGGGCGAGACGCAAGGCGCCAAGTTCCTCAAGGCCTTTGGCGAAGCGCCTTCTCGGGTTTTTGACCTCATCGAGAAACACCAGATCCGCTGTGAGGTGACGCGGACCGGGACCTTGCATGCGGCGCACGGGCCCTCGGGGCTGCGCGATCTGCAGGGCCGTCACGCCGAATGGCAGCGTATGGGTGAACCGGTGGACCTGCTCGACCGCGCGGCGATGACCCGGCTCACCGGCACCGACGCCTTTCACGGCGGGCTGCTCGATCACCGGGCGGGCACGATCAATCCGATGGGCTATTGCCGGGGTCTGGCACGCGCCGCGTTGGCGCATGGGGCCGAGATCAGCACCGGCGTCACGGTGACCGGCCTCGCCCGCAAGGCCGGGCAGTGGCGGGTCACCACCGATCAGGGCACGCTTTTGGCGCGTCATGTGATCCTTGCCACCAATGCCTATACCGACACGCTCTGGCCCGGGTTGCAGCGCAGCTTTACCCCGATCCATTTCTTTCAGCTCGCCACCCCGCCGCTCGGCCCCGAAGCGGCGCATATCCTGCCCGAACGTCAGGGGCTCTGGGACACCGGTCGGGTGATGATGTCGCTGCGCCGCGATGCGCAGGACCGGCTGGTGATCGGCTCGATGGGCACGGTCTTTGGCGATGCCAAGCGCGGCCTCTCGCGGCGCTGGGCACGCAAGAAGCTGGCGCAGCTCTTTCCCGATCTCGGGCCGTTTGACTTTGACGAGGCCTGGCACGGCCAGATCGCCATGACGCCCGATCATTTCCCGCGCATCTGCGCCCTCGACGAGGGGCTCTATACCGCCATCGGCTATAATGGGCGTGGCATCACCACCGGCACGCTCTTTGGCCGGGCGATGGTCGATCTCATCGCCGGATCGCCCGCCGAGATCCTGCCCCTGCCCCTCTCGGATCCCGCGCCGGTGACCGGCGCCCCAATCCTGTCGCGCCTCTATCAAGGCGCATTCACCGCAAATCAGATCATCAAGAGCCTGTGACATGACCAAGCAAGACATTCGCGTCGGCGTCGATATCGGCGGCACCTTCACCGATGTGGCCCTCGACCATCCCGGCGGGCTCGCCACGACCAAGGTGCTGACCAATTACGCCAACCCCGAACAGGCCATTCTCGATGGCATTGCTCAGGCCTGTGCGGCGGCCCAGGTCTCGCCCGAGCGGATCGGACAGGTGATCCATGGCACCACGCTGGTCACCAATGCTTTGATCGAACGGCGCGGGGCCAAGACCGCCTTTATCACCACCGAAGGTTTTCGCGATGTGATCGAGATGCGCTCGGAGAACCGGTTCGAGCAATATGATCTCAACCTCGAACTGCCCGCGCCGCTTGTCCCGCGTCAGCACCGGCTCACCGCCCATGAACGGATGAGCCCGCAGGGCGATGTCCTGCTGCCGTTGGAAGAGGCAGACGTGGCGCGGCTCGTCGATCTGGTGATCGCGGGCGGCTATGAGGCGGTCGCCATCGGCTTCATGCATGCCTATGCCAACGACGCGCATGAGGTGCGGCTCGCCCAGGCCCTGCGCGCGGCGGCGCCGGATCTGTCGGTGTCGATCTCGTCGGTCGTGTCGCCGCAGATGCGCGAATTGCCCCGGTTCAACACGGTGATCGCCAATGCCTATGTGCAGCCGCAGGTAGCCGATTACCTTGGCCGCTTGGTCACAAGGCTGCGCGACACCGGCATCACCGCGCCGGTCTTTATGCTGCATTCCGGCGGCGGGCTCATGTCGGTCGAAACCGCCGCGGAACAGCCCGTGCGCCTCTTGGAATCCGGTCCCGCCGGTGGCGCGATCTTTGCCGCCGAACTGGCGCGCGGTCATGGGCTCGACAAGGTGCTGAGCTTTGACATGGGCGGCACCACGGCCAAGATCTGCTTGATTGAGGACGGCCAGCCCAAGACCGCCAATTCCTTTGAAGTTGCCCGCACCTACCGGTTCAAGAAAGGCTCGGGCATGACCGTCTCGACCCCGGTGGTGGAAATGGTCGAAATCGGCGCAGGCGGCGGCTCGATCGCCTCGATCGACGCCATGGGCCGCATTCAGGTCGGCCCACGCTCGGCCGGATCAGAGCCCGGACCCGCTTGCTATCGGCGCGGCGGCGAGAACCCGACCGTGACCGATGCCAACCTGATGCTCGGCCGTCTCGACCCCGAGAATTTCGCAGGCGGCGCCATCCCGCTCGATCCTGCCCTGTCCGAGGCCGCCGTGGCCGACAAGCTCGCCGCGTTCGAGGCCACCGACGCGGCCTTTGGTATCACCGAGATGGTGGATGAGAACATGGCCAACGCGGCGCGGGTGCATACGGTCGAAAATGGCCGCGACATCGAACATTTCACCATGGTGGGCTTTGGCGGCGGCGCGCCGCTCCATGCTTGCCGCCTCTGCGAGAAACTGGGCATCACCGCGCTTTTGATCCCGCCCGGCGCAGGCGTCGGCTCGGCCATCGGCTTTCTCAAGGCACCGTTCAGCTATGAGGCGACGCGCGGTTTCTTTCAGCGCCTGTCGCAGTTCGCCCCCGAGGCGATCAACACTACGCTGGCCGAGCTTGAAGACGAGGCGCGCAGCTTTGTCGCCCAAGGCAGCGAGGGGCAAGAGACCGAAATCCGCCTCACCGCCTTCATGCGCTACGCGGGTCAGGGCTGGGAAATCCCGGTCCCCCTGCCCCATGGCACGTTTACCGCCGCCGACGCGGCGCTCTTTCGGGATCGGTTCGAGGCGGCCTATCGCGGGCTCTTTGGCCGGATCATCGAGGGGCTCGAGGCCGAGATCACCAATTGGTCGCTCGTTGTGCAGACCCGCCTGCCCGCGCCGCGCCCGGTGGCCATGCCCGAGGGCGAAAGCGCCGCGCCGGTCACCCGACAGCGCCGCATCTATGACGCCGCCCAGCGCGATTTCGTCGAGGCCGCCGAGATCGCCCGCGACGCGCTCCGCCCCGGAATGCGCGCCGACGGTCCCGCCGTCATCACCGAACGCGAAACCACCACCATCGTCACCTCGGCCTATCGCGCCATCGCGCAATGCGACGGCAGCCTGCTCTTGATCCGGAAAGGAGCCCCAGCATGAGCCCCACCGACATCGACTATCAGATCATGTGGAACCGGCTGATCGCCGTGGTCGAGGAACAGGCGACGACGCTCATCCGCACAGCCTTTTCGACCTCGGTGCGCGAGGCGGGCGATCTCTCGGCCGGGCTCTTTGACCGGCAGGGACGGATGATGGCGCAGGCGGTCACCGGCACGCCGGGCCATGTCAACGCCATGGCCGAAAGCGTCGGACATTTCGCCGCCGAGATCGGGCCGCAAAACACCTTTGAGGGCGATGTCTACCTCACCAATGACCCGTGGCTCGGCACCGGCCATCTGCATGACATCACCGTGGTCACCCCGGTGTTCCGGCAAGGCACGCATATCGGCTATTTCGCCTGCACCGCCCATGTGGTGGACATCGGCGGGCGCGGTTTTGGCCCCGATGCGGGCGAGGTCTATGAAGAAGGACTGCTGATCCCGATCACCAAATTCGCCGAACGCGGTCAGGTCTCACCGCTGCTCATTCAGATGATCCGCGCCAATGTGCGCACCCCGGATCAGACGGTGGGCGATCTCTATTCCCTCGCCGCTTGCAACGAGGCGGGCGACCGGCGGCTGCAGGCGATGATGGACGAGTTTTCCATCGCCGATCTGGCAGGGCTTGCCGATTACATCATCGAGGCCAGCCGCCGCGCCACCCATGCCACCATCGCCAAGGTGCCGGATGGGCAGTATGCCAACACGATGGATGTCGATGGCTATGACGCGCCGGTGCATATGGCGGTGGCGCTGGCGGTCTCGGGCGACCGGATCAGCGCCGATTTCACCGGCACCAGCGGTATGAGCGCCTTTGGCGTCAACGTGCCCGAGGTCTATACCCGCGCCTATGCCTGCTATGCGCTGAAATGCGCCATCGCCCCCGAAGTGCCCAATAACGCGGGCTCTCTCGCACCGTTCGAGATTTCCGCGCCCGAGGGCTGTATCCTCGCGGCGAAACGCCCGGCGCCCGTGTCCGTGCGCCATGTGCTTGGCCATCTGGTGCCCGATGTGGTGCTCGGCGCGCTGCACCATGCGCTGCCCGGCGTGGTGCCCGCCGAAGGCGCCTCGGCGCTTTGGAACATCCAGATCGCCGCCCGCGCCAGCGATCCCGCAAGCGGCCTGCCCGCGCGCGAAATCCTGATGTTCAACTCGGGCGGCACCGGCGCGCGGCCCAAGGTCGACGGGCTTTCCGCCACCGCTTTTCCCTCGGGCGTCTCGACAATGAGCGTCGAGGCCACCGAACATGTCGGGCCGATCATCGTCTGGCGCAAGGATCTGCGCGAAGGCTCGGGCGGCGCCGGGGCGCAGCGCGGCGGTCTCGGTCAGGTGATCGAGATCGAGGCGCGCGAGGGCTATGATTTCTGGTTCAACGCCATGTTCGACCGGGTCGAACATCCGGCCCGAGGCCGCGAAGGCGGTGCGCCCGGTGCACCGGGCCGGGTCGAGCTTGCCGATGGCACGAAACTGCGCTCCAAAGGCCGCCAGAAGGTGCGCAATGGCGAGCGCCTGCGGCTGAGCCTGCCGGGCGGCGGCGGCTATGGCCCCCCTGTGCAGCGCGACCGCGATGCGGTACGCCGGGATCTGGAGGCGGGCAAGATCACCGCCACCGAGGCCCGCGAGATTTATGACCTGAAAGACTGAGGATATACCATGAGCGACAAACCCATTGCCCTGATCACCGGCGGCGCCCAAGGCATCGGCTATGCCAGCGCCCAAGCCCTCGCCGAAGACGGCTATTACATCGTGCTGGCCGACATCAAGGAGAGCGTCCATGACGCGGCCAAGACGCTCGGCGGGACGGGTCTCATCTGCGACATGGGCGACGTGGAGGCCATCCACGCCATGTTCGACAAGATCGAAGCCGAGATCGGCCCCGTCGCGGCGCTGGTCAACAACGCGGGCATCGCCAATCCCGGCGATTTCCTGAGCTACAGTCTCGAGGATTTCGACAAGGTGCTCGGCATCAACCTGCGCGGTGTTTTCGTCGCCACGCAGCGCGCCGGCCGCACCATGGTCGACAAAGGCATCGAAGGCGCCATCGTCAACATGTCCTCGATCAACGCCCAGCTCGCGATCCCCGCGATCCCGGCCTATTGCGCCTCCAAGGGCGGCGTCATGCAGCTCACCAAAGTGGCGGCGATCGCGCTGGCCAAGCACAACATCCGCGTCAACGCCATCGGCCCCGGCTCGATCGACACCGAGATGATGGCCGGCGTCAACGCCAACCCCGAGGCCTATAAGGTCGCGATGTCGCGCACCCCGCTCGGCCGCCCCGGCACGGCGCGTGAAATCGGCGATGTGGTGGCGTTCCTCTGCTCCAAGAAATCCGCCTATATCACCGGCGAGTCGATCTATGTCGACGGCGGGCGTCTGGGCCTCAACTACACGGTCTAACCGGCTGGTTTAAAACCTAGATAGGCCGCGCGTCACCCCCGCGCGGCCTTTTGCTTGGCCACGTCCTCGGCCACCAGCTCCTTGTAGAGCGCGCGAATACGCCGGGTCATCGGCCCCGCCCCCTCATGAATACCGATGCGCTTGCCGTCGATCTCTGCCACCGGGGTCTGCGCCCCAAACGTGCCGGTGAGAAACGCCTCATCCGCGCCATAGGCCTCATAAAGCGAATAGTTCTTCTCGCGCACCGGAATGCCATTGGCCATGCAAAGATCGATCACCTTTTGCCGCGTCACCCCGTTCATGCAGTAATCGCCGGTCGAGGTCCAAACCTCGCCGCGTCGCACGATGAAGAAATTGCAGGCATTGGTGGTGTTCACGAAGCCGTTCGGGTCGAGCATCAGCCCCTCATCCGCCCCCGCCTGTTCGGCCTGAAGGCAGGCGATCACGCAGTTGAGCTTGGAATGGCTGTTGTATTTCGCGTCCTGGCTCATCGGCAACCCGCGCACCTGCGGCACGGTGGCGAGCCGGATGCCTTTGACCTGCACCGCCTCCGAGGGGCGCGAATGCTCGATGATCGCCACCACGGTCGGGCCAAAGCGCGACAGCTGCGGATGCTGAAAGGGCTTGGCCTTGCGGCCCCGGGTGATCATGAGACGGCAATGCGCGTCGCTGGTGATGCCATTGGCCGCCGCCGTCCGGTCGAGAATATCGCGCACGCCCGCAGGCGTCAGACCGCTGTCGAGCGACACGGATTTGAGCGAATTGAACAGCCGGTCCATATGTTCGTCGAAAAACGCCCATTCGCCATCATAGAGCCGCAGCCCCTCCCACATGCCATCGCCGAGCATGAAGCCGCTGTCATAGACGGATACCTTGGCCTCGGCTTTGGGGAAGATCTCGCCATTGACGTAGATCTTGATCGCCTCGTTGCGCGCGTCTTCTTCTGCGGCATGGGTGCTGTGATCGGCGTGGGATGGCTCTTGGGTCATGATGGCTCCGCAGATGATAGGCGGGCATGGTCCGGCGCGGGCCGCGATTCTGCAAGCCCCGCAAGGATTTGGCCCGAGATCGGCACATCTCCCCCTTCTGCCATGGAATTTTTCTGCCTATAGTGACGCCCGAGCAGTATCGAGTGAACGGAACAGGCATGACGCGCAAGGTGACCCCTTCTTCACCCTATAACGTGATGATCATCGGTCAGGGCGGCCGTCTTCAATATGAGGCGGTGATTTTCTGCAGCTCATTCCGCCGCAACAATCCCGATTTTCAAGGCCGGCTTTTCGTCGCCGAGCCGCAGCCTGGCCCCGCCTGGGGCACTTCCGATCCGCGCATCAAACACGACGAGACCCGCGAGCTCTTGCAGGATCTGGGTGCCGAGATCCTGCCCTTCGAGAGCCTGCATTTCGGGCAAAGCTATCCCTATGGCAACAAGATCGAGGCGCTCTTTGCCCTGCCCGAGGGGGAGCCGTTTGTCTTTTTCGACACGGACACGCTCATCACCGGCGATCTGTCGCGGGTGCCGTTTGATTTCGACCGCCCCACCGCCTCGCTGCGCCGCGAAGGCACCTGGCCGCAGATCGAGCTCTACGGTCCGGGCTATGCCGCCACGTGGAAATCGCTCTACGACAAGTTCGGCCTCGATTTCGCCAGCTCTCTCGATCTGAGCCAGCCCGATGAATATTGGAAGCGCTATCTCTATTTCAACGCGGGCTATTTTTTCTACAAATGCCCGCGTGTCTTTGGGCAGCGTTTTCTCGACTACGCCGTGCATATCCGCGACGACGCCCCCGAAGAGCTGATCTGTCAGGAGCTCGATCCCTGGCTCGATCAGGTGGCGCTGCCGCTCGTGATCCACAGTCTCGGCGGTGGCCGCGAGGCCCTGCCCAGCGGGCTTCTCGATGGCGAGGTGTCTTGTCACTACCGCATCCTGCCGCTGCTCTATGCGCGCGAATCCGATGCCGTTGTGGCCGAGATCGAGGCCGCCCTCGCCCCCAACCGGGTCAAGAAGGTCGCCAAGAGCTATGACCCGATCAAGCGCATGGTCTATCAGGGCCGTGGTCAGAAGGTGCGCGCGCTCTTCGATCAAAACGACCTGCCCCGCCGCGAACAGGCGATCCGCAACAAGATCAAGCGCGAAGGCTTCTGGATGCGCTGAACGCCAATGATCCGCCGGGACCGGGCCGTGGGTTTTGGGTATTTGGACCCAGAAAGAGGCAAGGTCTTCGTCAGATTTGACACCGCGAGAGTGCCGATTGAGGGGCCGATAAAGATTGTGACCCGCCCGCCGATCCCCTAACAATTCTCGCAACCAACCGAGGAGGATATCCCTATGACCGACGCCCCCAGCTATGGCTTCGACACGCTGCAGATCCACGCAGGCGCCCGCCCCGATCCGGCGACCGGTGCCCGTCAGACCCCGATCTATCAGACCACGGCCTATGTGTTTCGCGACGCCGAACACGCCGCCGCGCTCTTCAATCTGCAAGAGGTGGGTTACATCTACTCGCGGCTGACCAACCCGACGGTGGCCGTGCTGCAGGAACGGATCGCCACGCTCGAGGGTGGGGTTGGCGCGGTGTGCTGTTCTTCGGGCCATGCGGCGCAGATCATGGCGCTCTTTCCGCTCATGGCGCCGGGGCGCAATGTGGTGGTGTCGACCCGGCTCTATGGCGGCTCGATCACCCAGTTCAGCCAGACGATCAAGCGGTTCGGCTGGTCTGCGAAATTCGTCGACACCGATGATCTCGCGGCGGTGGAGGCGGCCATCGATGACGACACCCGCGCCGTGTTCTGCGAATCCATCGCCAATCCGGGCGGCTATGTCAGTGATATCGACGCGCTGGCCAAGATCGCCGATGCGGCGGGCCTGCCGCTCATCGTCGACAACACATCGGCCACGCCCTATCTCTGCCGTCCCATCGAACATGGCGCGACTCTCGTGGTGCATTCGATGACCAAATACCTCACCGGCAATGGCACCGTGACCGGCGGCGTCGTGGTGGATTCGGGCAAGTTCGACTGGTCCGCCTCGGACAAGTTCCCGTCGCTCAGCGCCCCGGAAGAGGCCTATCACGGGCTCAAGTTCCACGAGACCTTTGGCCCGCTGGCCTTTACCTTCCATGGCATCGCTATCGGGCTGCGCGATCTCGGCATGACGCTCAACCCGCAGGCGGCGCATTACACGCTGATGGGGATCGAGACACTGTCGCTGCGCATGGAGCGTCATGTGGACAACGCCCAGAAGATCGCCGAATGGCTCGAAAACCACCCCCATGTCGAGGCCGTGACCTATGCCGGTCTCGCCTCGTCGCCCTATCATGACCGGGTGGCGCGGATCTGCCCCAAGGGCGCTGGCGGGCTTTTCACCGTGGCGCTCAAGGGCGGCTATGACGCTTGTGTCAAATTCGTCGACAGTCTCGAACTCTTTAGCCATGTGGCCAATCTCGGCGACACGCGCAGCTTGGTGATCCATTCCGCCTCGACTACCCACCGCCAGCTCACGGAAGAGCAGCAAAAGGCCGCCGGCGCCGCGCCCAATGTGGTGCGAATCTCGATCGGCATCGAAGACGCCAAGGATCTCATGGCCGATCTCGATCAGGCGCTGAATGCAGCGCATGGCTGAGCGCAGCTGACACCTCTGGATGGCCGGTTCGCGGATCGGCCATCCCCCCTGTTCCAGCAGGAAACCGCCTCCTCCTGCGCCCGCCTGTCATGATGACTCGCGCCGAGTATGAGCCAGTGATAAATTTGAGCCGATGAAACCGAATTTTGCCCTCTCTCTTTCGTTCGACGGGATCGGCCTTCTGCGCCGCGCCTATATGGGTTGGCATCAGGTGGGCGAGGTCGATCTCGATCAGCCGGACCTGAGCAAGGCGCTGGCCGACCTGCGGCTCCAGGCGGAAAAATTCGCGCCCTCCGGCTTTACCACCAAGCTTGTGATCCCGGATGGTCAGATCAAATATCTCGATCTGCCAACGGATGAGAGCTGGGCCGAGGATCGCGCCGGGTTCGTGGCGGCGGCGCTTGACGGGGCCACGCCCTATGCGCTCTCCGATCTGGCCTATGATTGGTCGGTGTCGGGCGACCGGGTGCAAATTGCCGCCGTGGCCCGTGAAACTCTGGCCGAGGCCGAGGCTTTTGCCGTCGAGCATGACTTTGCCCCGGTCAGTTTCGTGGCACTCCCGGCCGAGGAATGTTTCACCGGCGAGCCTTTCTTTGGCACCACCTCGGTGGCAGGTCGCTATCTAGCGGAGGGGGAAACTGTTGATCGCGACATGTCGCGCATCCATGTCATCCCGGTGCAGAGCGCACCGCTCGACGCGCCGGCCGAGGCCTCGCCCGCGCCTGCAGAGCCCGAGACCACGGCAGAGTCAGCACTGCCGGATCAGGCGCCGGAGACCGCCGCGCCAAAGATCACCCTCGCCCTGCCCGAGGTCGATCTCACGGCACCCGCGCCTGCCAAAGCCCCTGCCCCAAAGCCAGACATCCCGCCCTCGACCGAGATGCGCGACGCGCTGGCCCAGAGCCTAAGCAGCGATGACAGCGCCCCCGCCGCCAAGGCCGGGTTCACCAGCATTCGCGCCAAGCGCGGTGACGATGCCGCTGACGACGCGCCGCGCCTCGAAGGCGTGTCGCGGCTCAGCCCGCTGGCCACTGCCGCTCCCAAAGCTGCGAACGCCGCCCCTCTCGCCGCCACCGCGGCGTCGCGCCCTGCCGCCTCTCCGCGCGCCGAGGCGACGCCGGAGGCCACATCATCGGGCAGCTTCTTTTCCCGCCGCCGCAAAACCTCTCCGGCGAAATCCGCCAAGGACAGCGCTGCAGACAGTCCCGCACAGGCACGCAAGCCCGCCAGACCCGGGACCAGGCCGCGCGACGAGGAAAAGAACCGCCTGACCGTCTTTGGCGCGCGCGAACAGCAGGTGGGTGGTAAGCCGCGCTTTCTCGGCCTAATTCTGACCGCCGCGCTGATCGTCTTCTTGGTCGCCGTGGCGCTCTGGGCCTCGACCCTCGACGAAGGGCTCGCAGGCCTTTTCAAAGACAATCAAGCTGAGACCACAGAGACCGTCGCGCTGAGCAGCCAGCCCGACCCCGAGGACCCCATAGCGCTCGCCACCGGCACGCAGGCCACCCCCGCCCGAGTGGTGCGCCCGGACCCGCAAAGCGATAGCTCGCAAGACACCAGCCGCCCGGCCACGCCCGTGGTCCCCGTGGCGCTCACCGCCGATGAGGCGCGCGCTCGCTATGCCGCCACCGGTATCTGGCAGATGGCCCCCGCCGCCCCGGAAGAGCCCGCCGCGACCCCGCTCGGCAGCCTCGGCCTGACAAGCGCCGATCTCCCGCTGTCGCGCCCAGAGCCGAGCGCCCTGCTCCGCCTCGCCGCATTGGGCGATTTGGCCCCGTCCGAAGCAGGCGCGGTAGCGACCCCCGCCATTTCGCTCGACGCAGAGCTCAGCACTGGGCCCGGCACAGAACCCAGCACAGGGCCCGCCGTGGCGGCAACCGACACAGGCTCGGAGACAGGCGTACGCGTCATCGCCGGCCGACCCGAGCGCACCCCACCGCGCGACATGGCCCGCCCGGCGGATGCTGCAAGCGCCGAGGCCTCCACGGCCGAGACGACAGTAGCCGCCAGTGACACTGCCGCCCTTGCCAGCCTGGCCGAGGTCGCTCCAAAACTCCGCCCCGAAGATCTGGCCACCGAGGTGGAAACACCCGCCGCAAATTCCGAACTCGCGCAAAATCGCCCGCGCCTGCGCCCTCAAAGCGTGGTGCAAGCCGCCGCCGCGCAAGAGCCCGAACCCGAGCCCGCGGCCGAGCCTGCGACCCCCGCCGTCGATACGGCCGCGATCACCGCAGCCGTGGCCGCCGCCTCTACGGCGAATGTTGCCGCCACCGACCCGGCCCGCGGCGCCTTCGTCTCTCCCACCCGTCAGGCGGTGCAGATCTCGCCGCAACCCAAACCGCGCCCGCGCGGCTTTGCTGACAAGGTCGAGCGCGCCCGCAAAGTGGCCGCCAGCACGCCGGTCCCCGCCGCACAGAGCCTCGCGCCCTCGCGCCCCTCGGCGGCTTCTGTCTCGAAACAGGCGACCGAGCAGAATGTGATCAACCTGCGCAAGGTCAATCTCATCGGCGTCTATGGCTCGGCCAACAGCCGCCGCGCCCTCGTCCGGCTCTCCAATGGCCGCTACAAGAAGGTCAAGGTCGGCGACAGGCTCGACGGCGGCTCGGTCTCGGCCATCGGCAGCAGCGAGCTGCGCTACGTCAAACGCGGCAAGAATGTCGTGCTGACCATGCCCCGCGGCTAAGCCCGCAGCACCGCATCACTCGGGCACAGCAGCCCCTCTTTCTGGTTTCAAATACCCCGAAACCATGGCCTGCCCCACGCGCGGCCCATGACATGACACCGAACACCAGTACCAAACGCAAACGGCGCGCCCCTCAAGGCGCGCCGTTCTGGTGTCTCGAGCGTCCCGACCCCGAAGGGCCGGAACTCAGATCATTTGATGAGCGACAGGGCCGCGGCCTGCGCCACGTTCTCGATGCCGAAGAGGAACACGATCCCCACTGTCATCACACCTGCCGAGGCCACGAGAAAGCCCCAGAGCACCGGCGATTGCGGCCGATCCAGCGGCTCGCGCTCTTCGCCGAAATACATGAAGAAGACGATCCGCAGATAGTAATAGGCTCCGATCACCGAGGCCACCACACCGGCAATCGCGAGCCACGCGAGCCCACCTTCATAGGCCGCGCGCAGCACGTAGAACTTGCCAAAGAAGCCAAGGAAGGGCGGCACGCCCGCGAGGCTGAACAGAAGCACCAGCATCGACAGCGCACGCACCGGGTTGGCGCGGGCATACATGTTGAGACCCTGGATATCCGTCACCGGCTGGCCGTCCCGGCTCATCGACAGGATAAAGGCAAAGGTGCCGACATTCATCGTCACATAGATCGCCATGTAGATGAGCATCGACTGCACGCCAAGCTCGGTCCCGGCTGCCAGCCCCATCAGCGCATAACCCATATGCGCGATCGAGGAATAGGCCATGAGCCGCTTGATATCGCGCTGACCGATAGCCGCCACGGCGCCGAGGAACATCGACAGCACCGACAGCAGCGCCACGATCTGCTGCCAGTCGGACATGATGCCGCCAAAGGCGTCATAGACCACCCGTGCGAAAAGCCCCATCGCCGCCATCTTGGGCGCGGTGGCAAAGAAGGCGGTGACCGGGGTCGGCGCGCCTTCATAGACGTCGGGCGTCCACATGTGGAACGGCACCGCCGAGATCTTGAACGCCATGCCCGAGATCACAAAGACGAGGCCCAGAAGCAGCCCCAGCGGCGCGTGACCCTCGGCCGCGGTGATGATCCCGGCAAAGGAGGTCGTCCCGGCAAAGCCATAGACCAGCGACGCCCCATAGAGCAGCAGACCAGAGCTGAGCGCGCCCAGCACGAAATACTTGAGCCCGGCCTCGGTGGATTTGACGCTGTCGCGACGCAATGCGGCGATCACATAGAGCGCCAGCGATTGCAGCTCGAGCCCCATGTAAAGCGCCATCAGATCGCCCGCGCTCACCATCACCATCATGCCGACCGCGGCCAGCGCCACAAGCATCGGATACTCAAACTTGAGCAGGTTGCGCCGCGCCATGTAATCCTGGCTCATCACCAGAACCGCCGCCGCGCTGAGCAGGATCGTCACCTTGGCAAAGCGGGCAAAGCCATCGTCGATGAACATGCCGCCAAAGGCCGTGCGCGTGCCGGTGGCCGAGGCGATATAGAAGGCCAGCGCCACGAACAGCCCGGCGGTCAGCCAGACCAGCATCCCCGCCATCCGGTCCTTGCCGGTATAGACCGCGCCCAGAAGGCCCAGCATCGCATAGACCGCGAGCACAATCTCGGGCAGCAGAATATTCAGATCAGCCTGGATCATCTTAGGTCTCCGTCAATGCGAGGTTGCCGAGGTCGCGGCATGCTGTGTCACAGCCTGCGCCTCCGACACCGCGGTATCGTAATTGGTGATCAGCGCCTCGACCGAGGGGCCGATGATATCGGTCACGAGGCTGGGATAGACACCCAGCAGCAGGGTCATCACCACCAGCGGCGCAAAGATCGCGCGTTCGCGTGTGGTCATGTCCGAGATCGACTTGAGGCTCTCCTTGATCAGCTCGCCCATCACCACCCGACGATAGAGCCAGAGCGCATAGCCCGCGCTGAGGATGACCCCCGTCGCCGCGACCAGCGCCACCCAGGTGTTGACCTGGAAGACCCCGAGAATGGTGAGAAACTCGCCGATGAACCCGCTGGTGCCCGGCAGGCCGACATTGGCCATGGTGAACAGCAGGAAGATGAGCGCATAGGCCGGCATCCGGTTCACGAGCCCGCCATAGGCATCGATCTCGCGGGTGTGCATCCGGTCATAGATCACGCCGACACAGAGAAAGAGCGCGCCGGAGATAAAGCCGTGGCTGATCATCTGAAAGATCGCGCCGTCGATGCCTTGCTGGTTGGCTGCGAAAATCCCCATGGTGACATAGCCCATATGCGCCACGGAACTGTAGGCGATGAGCTTCTTCATGTCCTGCTGGGCCAGCGCCACGAGCGAGGTGTAAACGATGGCGATCGCGCTCATCCACAGGATCAGCGGGGTCAGCACATCGGCGCCCACCGGGAACATCGGCAGCGAAAAGCGCAGGAAGCCATAGCCGCCCATCTTGAGCAGGATCGCCGCCAGCACCACCGACCCGGCGGTCGGCGCTTGCACATGCGCATCGGGCAGCCAGGTGTGCACCGGCCACATCGGCATCTTGACCGCAAAGCTCGCAAAGAAGGCGAGGAAGAGAAGCGTCTGCATCCCACCCAGCACATGAATGCCGAGGACAGAGAAGCTCTCCGAGGCAAACTCATGCTTCATCAGCGCGACGATATCGGTGGTGCCGGCATCCGCGAACATCGCCACCATCGCCACCAGCATCAGAACCGAGCCGAGGAAGGTGTAGAGGAAGAACTTGAAGCTCGCGTAGATACGCTCCTTGCCGCCCCAGATCCCGATGATCAGGAACATCGGGATCAGACCCGCCTCGAAGAAGAGGTAGAAGAGCACGAGATCGAGCGCCATGAACACGCCGAGCATCAGCGTCTCGAGCACGAGGAAGGCGATCATGTATTCCTTGACCCGCGTCGTCACGTTCCACGAGGCCGCAATGGTGATCGGCATCATGAAGGTGGTCAGCATGACGAAAAGAATGCTGATCCCGTCGACGCCCATCTTATACTTGATGTCCATGAGCCAGGGCGCTTCTTCGACCATCTGCATGCCGGGGTTGGCCGGGTCGAACTGGGCGAGAATGGCGATGGAGACGAGGAAGGTCAGCACCGTGGCCACAAGGGCCACCCATTTCGCCGCCCGCTGGGCAAACTCATCCTCACCGCGCAGAAAGATCGCAAGGATCGCTGCGGCAATCAGCGGGATGAAGGTTGTCATAGTCAGGACGTTCGACATCACTCAGCTCCCCCGCTGATCGTCATCCATGTGACAAGGACCGCGATCCCGATCACCATGGCAAAGGCATAGGTAAAGATATAGCCGGACTGCGCGCGGCCAGCGAGGCGGGTAAAGAAGGGGATGATCCCCATCGCAACCCCGTTGATCGTGCCGTCGATGACATTGCCGTCACCGCGTTTCCACAGCAGCGCGCCAAGCGCACGGGCCGGACGGACAAAGGCGAAATCATAGATCTCGTCAAAGTACCATTTGTTGAGCAGGAACAGGTAGAGCGGACGCTGGTTCTGCGCGAGACGGCCGGGCAGGCTCGGGTTCACGAGATAGAACCAGATCGCGGTGGCCAGACCGATGAGCATCGCGATGAACGGGCTGAGCTTGACCCATTTCGGCACGTAATGCGCCTCGTTGATCACGTCATTGTCGGGCCCGGCGTAAATCGCCCCTGCACCCGGCTTGCCGCTCAGGACGTAATGCGGCTTGGCGGCTTTGCCGTCTGCCTTGCCATGGGCCTTGTCCTCGCCATGACCCGCGTCAGCCGCTGCATGATCGTCGGCTTTCGCTTCTGCACCGTGGTCATCGGCCTTGGCCTCTGCGCCATGGTCATCCTTGGCCGCGCCATGATCGTCGCCATGGGCTGCCTCGGCCACGAAAGGCACGTTGAAGAAATTGGCAACCTTGTCGGTTTTCCCAAAGAAGCTGTTGTACCAGATCATCCCGGCGAACACCGCACCAAGCGCCAGCACGCCCAGCGGCACCAGCATAACCATCGGGCTTTCATGCGCGTGATCATGGGTGTGCTTGTCGCCCCGCGGCGCGCCCCAGAAGGTGAGGAACATCAGACGCCAGCTGTAGAAGCTGGTGAAGAGCGCGGCCACCACCAGCATCCAGAAGGCATAGCCCCCTTGCGTGCCGGCATAGGCGCTCTCGATCACCGCATCCTTGCTGAGGAAGCCGGCAAAACCGATGGTGGTGAGCGGGATGCCGACGCCGGTGATTGCCAGCGTGCCGATCATCATCGCCCAGAACGTATAGGGCAGCTTTTTGCGCAGCCCGCCATAGTTCCGCATGTCCTGCTCGTGATGCATCCCGTGGATGATCGAACCGGCGCCGAGGAACAGCATCGCCTTGAAAAACGCGTGGGTGAAGAGGTGGAACATCGCCACCGAATAGACACCGACACCGGCGGCCACGAACATATAGCCAAGCTGCGACATGGTCGAATAGGCGATGACGCGTTTGATGTCATTCTGCACGAGACCGATGGTCGCCGCGACAAAGGCCGTGGTCGCCCCGAGGAAGGTGATAAATGCCGTCGCCTCAGGCGCGTATTCCATCAGCGGCGACATGCGGCAGACGAGGAAAACGCCCGCCGTCACCATGGTCGCGGCATGGATCAGCGCCGACACCGGGGTCGGGCCTTCCATCGCGTCCGGCAGCCATGTGTGCAAGAAGAGCTGGGCCGATTTCCCCATCGCGCCGACAAAGAGCAAGAAGGCCAGCAGGTTCGCCGCGTTCCATTCGGTCCACAGGAAGCTCACGCTGGTTTCCGCCAGCTCCGGGGCGGCTGCGAAAATATCGTCAAAGAGGATCGAGTCGGTCATGAAATACAGACCCGCGATGCCGAGGATAAAGCCGAAATCGCCGACCCGGTTGACCACAAAGGCCTTGATCGCCGCGGCATTGGCCGAAGGCTTGCGATAGTAGAACCCGATGAGCAGATAGGACGCGAGGCCCACGCCTTCCCAGCCAAAGAACATCTGCACGAGGTTGTCCGCCGTCACCAGCATCAGCATGGCAAAGGTAAACAGAGACAGATAGGCAAAGAACCGGGGGCGATAGCTCTCGGTTTCTGCGAAATTCTCGTCATGCGCCATGTAGCCCATGGAATAGAGATGCACGAGCGCCGAGACACTGGTGATCACGATCAGCATGATCGTGGTCAGACGGTCGACCCGCACTGCCCAGGCACTGTCGAGCGTGCCGGATTGCACCCAGGTGAGAATGTGAACGGGATCGGCATGATGCGCCCCGTCGAGGAACACGACCCAGCTCAGCAGACAGGCGAGGAACAGCAGGCCAGTCGCGACCCATTGCGCGCCCTTGTCGCCGATGATCCGCCAGCCAAAGCCCGCGATGAGCGCCCCGATGAGCGGCGCAAAGAGGATTGTCTTGAAAATCATCTGGCTCAGCCTTTCATCACGTTCACGTCTTCCACGGCGATGGTGCCGCGGTTACGGAAGAAACACACAAGGATTGCGAGGCCGATGGCCGCTTCGGCGGCCGCCACGGTCAGCACGAAGAGCGTGAAAATCTGGCCCACCAGATCACCGAGATAGCTCGAGAAAGCCACCAGGTTGATATTGACCGACAAGAGCATCAGCTCGATGGACATGAGCAGGATGATCACGTTCTTGCGGTTCAGAAAGAGCCCGAAAATGCCAATGACGAACAGCGCCGCCGCCACCGTCAGGTAATGTTCCAGTCCAATCATGTCGTCCCTCCGGGTCGTGCCCGTTTCTTTGTGCGTCGCTGGCCCGCGACTGGCGCGGACCGATTGCTTCGTTTCGTCATCCGGTTGGTCCGGGGCTCAGAGCCCCTGCCCCGGTTTCACATCGCGCAGTTCCATCGCCTTGGCCGGATCGCGGTACATCTGGGCCAGAACGTTCTGGCGCTTGACGTCCTGACGGTGGCGCAAGGTCAGCGCAATCGCCCCCACCATCGCCACCAGCAGGATGAGACCGGACAGTTGGAACAGCAGGAAATACTTGTCATAGATCAGCAGGCCGAGGGCCGCGGTGTTCTCGACCCCATCGGGCGTGACCGCGCCGCGCGCCGCTTCGGCGCCTTCGGCAAAATCCCACGCGCCATAGGCGAGCGCGAATTGCATCAACAGCACCACCCCGATCAGCAGGGCCAGCGGCATGTAGCGTGCCATCTCGGCCTTGAGCTCGGCGAAATCCACGTCGAGCATCATCACCACGAAAAGGAAGAGAACCGCCACCGCGCCGACATAGACAATGATCAACAGCATCGCCACGAACTCGGCACCAAGCAGCACGAAAAGCCCCGCCGCGCTGAGAAAGCTCAGGATCAGCCACAGGACCGAATGCACCGGGTTGCGGCTGATCACGGTGAACAGCCCGCCCACGATCACACAGGTCGCAAACAGGTAAAAGGCCAGTGCAAAGACGGTCATGTGTCTTGTCCCTTCGTCTCGTTTTCCGCGAAGACCTCGCGCGCGAATTCCATGGCGCGGGTCATCGACGGGATACCGGCAAACATCGTCATCTGGGCGATGGTTTCGGCAATTTCATCCTCGGTGGCACCCGCCGTCAGCGCGTGGCGCACCGTCATGCGGATCTGTGTCTCGTTCTGCGCCCCAAGCATCGTGAACCCGGCCAGCGCCAGCAGAAGCCGCGTCTTGGCATCGAGCCCCTTCTCGTTCAACCCCTTGCCAAAGGACATCTCCATGAGTTCCTTGGGCATGGTGGGCCAGAGGGCCTCGAACCCTTTGGGCGAGAAGGATTCAAGCGCCGGATTGAAGGCTTTCGCCATCTCCTGCGCCTGGGCCATCATCTCGGCAAAGGGGTTCTTGGGCGTGTCGCTCATCGGTAGGGCGCATCCATTTCGAGGTTGCGGGCGATCTCGGCTTCCCAGCGGTCGCCATTGTCGAGCAGACGTTCCTTGTCATAGAACAGCTCTTCACGGGTCTCGGTGGCAAATTCGAAATTCGGCCCCTCGACGATCGCATCCACCGGGCAGGCCTCTTGGCAGAAACCACAGTAGATGCATTTCGTCATGTCGATGTCATAGCGGGTGGTGCGGCGGCTGCCATCGTCGCGCGGCTCGGCGTCGATGGTGATCGCCTGCGCCGGGCAGATCGCTTCGCAGAGCTTGCAGGCGATGCAACGCTCTTCGCCATTGGGATAGCGGCGCAGCGCATGTTCGCCCCGGAACCGCGGGCTCAGCGGGCCTTTTTCATGCGGGTAGTTCAGCGTGGTCTTCGGCGCGAAGAAATACTTCAGCCCCAGCTTGAACCCTTTGACAAAGTCGCTGAGCAGAAAGTAGCCCGCCGCGCGCCCATAATCGATATTTGCCATATCCTCAGGTCCTCGTTTCCGTCTCGAGGTGCGTCGCACCTGCGTTTTCATGTCCGTTCCAGCGGGTCTCATAATCGCTTTGCAGCGCGAAATCCGGCAGGTGGCTCTCCTTGGTCTTTTCGACCTCGTAATAGAGATAGGTGCGTCCCGGGCCGATCTGGTTCTTGAGCTTGAGCCGAACCCCCGTCTCGGCCGGGTCCCGAAACTCGACTTGGCCGAACTCGTCGTCCGGGTCAACAGGCACCGCTCGGCAATCGATCACGTTGCAATTGCAGGCACGACGCCAGAAGGTCCAGACCAGCTCAGGGTTGAACTGATACATGCCATGCCCGTACCAGCCATTGAGCCCGTTCGCCGAAATCAGCCGGCCACCGGGTTTGAGCATCCGGTACAGCCCTTCGAGCGCCATCGGCACGTTGAACACATGCTCGACCGTGCCGCCGTCAAAGATAAAGTCGAACTGGTTCCACAGCTTGCGCTCCGGCTTCTTGTTGAGATCATGCAGGATCGCGGCGCCTTCATAATCCGAAAAATCCATGGTCTCGATCTGCCCGAACCCGAGCTTTTCCATCAAGGTTTCGGCGAAACCGTCCTCTTGCAGGAAATCAAAGCGGCGGGCGTCGATGCCATGCCGGGCCAGCGACTCGTCATAGGCATTGCGATGCCGGGTCTGGATCGTGAAGCTCTGACGACCAAGCATGAGCGTGCGCCCACGCGGTTGAAACCGCGTGGAGAGCTCAACAAGCCGGTCGAAAAGAGCGACATCCACCCCCATTTTCGCTTAGCCCCCCATCGCCCAGCGCGCCCAAAAGCCGCCGAGCACTTCGAATTTCGCCAGAAACGCCACGATCACAACCCAGCCGATGCTCAGCGGCAGGAAGACCTTCCAGCCGATCCGCATGAGCTGATCATAGCGGTAGCGCGGCGTGATCGCCTTCACCATCGCGAAGATGAAGAAGAAGAAGGCCATCTTCGCCACCATCCAGAGCACCCCATCGGGCAGGCCCGGAATGGGCGAGAGCCAGCCGCCAAAGAACAGCAGCGAGGTCAGCGCGCACATCAGGAAGATGGCGATATATTCACCGGCCATGAACAGCAGGAACGGGGTCGAGCTGTATTCCACCTGATAGCCCGCCACCAATTCGGATTCCGCTTCCGGAAGGTCGAAAGGCGGGCGGTTGGTCTCGGCCAGACAGGAGATGAAGAACAGGAAGACCATCGGGAAATGCGGCAGCCAGTACCAGTTGAACATGCCCCAGTCGCCATCCTGCGCCCGGACGATATCGCCGAAATTCATGCTGCCGGTCGAGATGATCACCCCGATGATGATCAGGCCGATCGACACCTCATAGGAAATCATCTGCGCCGCAGAGCGCAGGCTTCCAAGGAACGGGTATTTCGAGTTCGACGCCCAGCCGCCCATGATCACGCCATAAACCTCGAGCGAGGACATGGCGAAGACATAGAGGATGGCCACGTTGATATCGGCCAGAACCCAGCCGTCGTTGAACGGGATCACCGCCCAGGCAATCACCGCCAGCACAAAGCTGATCATCGGCGCGAGCATGAACACGGTGCGGTCGGCCCCGGCGGGAATCACCACCTCCTTGACCACGTATTTGAGCGCGTCGGCCACAGACTGCAGCAGACCGAAAACGCCGACCACGTTCGGGCCGCGCCGCATCTGCACAGCGGCCCAGATCTTGCGGTCGCCATAGACGAGGAACAACAGGCTGACCATCACGAAGCCCAGCACAGCAAGGCATTGCGCGAGAATGATCACCAGGGTGCCCAGCGGGGTTGAAAAGAAATCTGCCATCAGTCCCTCATACCATCGGTATTCCTTGTTCCGCACAATCTGCGGCGACGACTTCTGCGTCGATTGTCTTGAGGCCGCGGGGCAGCGCAGCCGAGATCGTATAAACCGCATCCCCGCGCCAGACGCCACCCTCTTCCGCCACATTCGTGCGCACATGCCGGGCAAATCCATAGCCCCGGATGAGCGTGTATTGCGCCGCGGCGCAGGCGGCATAGCGGTCCACATCCTCGATGCCGCGTGCGCCGCGCATCGTGACGTGGAAATTCACCAGATCCCCATCGAGAAGACGGGTTTCCACACTGTCATATTGCGGCGCAAAGCGGCTCACCTCATCGCCCGAGGCGGAGGTGTCACAGCCCGCCAGCCCGGCGAGCGCCGCCAGGCTGATCAGGGATATGATGGCGCCGTGCTGCATTACTCTGCGGCCACCGGCGTCTCGAGACGGGCTTTCGCATTGGCGCTCAGTTCCGCCATGAGCTGGCTGGCCCGGGCCACCGGGTTGGTCAGGTAGAAATCCTTGACCGCATTGCGGAAGGCCGCGCCGGATTTCCCGAGCGGTTTCGCAGGCAGCGCCACGCTCTCATTCTCCGGCACCTCGTCGATCTGCGCCAGATGCGGCACTTCGGCGACCAGCGCCTGACGCAGCTGCGCGAGGCTGTCATAGCCGAGCTGCGCGCCCATCTCACCCGACAGCGCCCGCAGGATCGCCCAGTTTTCCTTGGCCTCGCCCGGCGCGAAACTCGCACGCAGCGCCAATTGCGGACGGCCCTCGGTGTTGACGAAAAGCCCCTGCTCCTCGGTATAGGCCGCGCCCGGCAGGATCACATCGGCGCGATGCGCGCCCCGGTCACCATGGCTGCCCTGATAGATCACGAAAGGCCCGGCGGCGATTTCGACCTCATCCGCGCCAAGGTTATAAACCACCTCGGCCCCGTCGAGCGCCGCGCTCAGCCCGCCCTCGGTGACACAGCCCGCATCCATCGCGCCGACCCGTGCCGCGGCAGAGTGCAGGATCAAGAGCTTCGACTTGGTCGCCTCGGCCAGCGTCTGCGCGGCGGCCAGAACCGCCTCGCCATCGGCTTCCGAAATGGCACCCTGACCGAGGATGATCAGGCTCGGCGCCTCGAGAACCTCGTCTTTATGGTTGGCATCCAGCAGGCCCTGCAGCGCCGCGCGGTCATGGCCCACATGGGCGTAATCATAGCTCAGATCGACCGCCTCACCGATGAGCCCGACCTGCGCGCCCTTGGTCCAGGCCTTGCGGATCCGCGCATTGAGCACCGGCGCTTCCAGGCGCGGGTTCGAACCGATGATCTGAATGAACCGCGCGTCGTCGATATCCTCGATCGTCGCGTTGCCGACATAGGCGCCCCGGTTGCCTGCGGGCAGCTTGGCCCCATCGGTCCGGCATTCGACGGACCCGCCCTGCCCTTCGATCAGCTGACGCAGCGCAAAGGCCGCCTCGACCGGCACGAGGTCGCCCACGAGACCGGCAATCTTCTTGCCCTTCATCGCCTCGGCCACCCGGCCGAGCGCCTCGCCCCAGCTGGCGGGGCGCAGCTTGCCATTGTCGCGCACATAGGGCTTGTCGAGCCGCTGACGGCGCAGACCGTCCCAGACAAAGCGCGTCTTGTCGGAAATCCATTCCTCGTTCACGCCATCATGGTTGCGCGGCAGGATGCGCATGACTTCGCGCCCCTTGGTGTCGACCCGGATATTGCTGCCGAGCGCGTCCATCACGTCGATGGTCTCGGTCTTGGTGAGCTCCCAGGGACGGGCGGTGAACGCATAGGGTTTCGACACCAGCGCGCCCACCGGGCACAGGTCGATGATATTGCCCTGCAGATTGCTGTCGAGCGTCTCGCCGAGATAGGCGGTGATTTCCGCATCCTCACCGCGGCCGGTCTGGCCCATCTGGTGAATGCCCGCCACCTCGGTGGTGAAACGCACGCAGCGGGTGCAGGAAATGCAGCGGGTCATATGGGTCTCGACCAGCGGCCCCAGATCGAGATCCTCGACCGCCCGCTTCGGCTCGCGGTAGCGCGAGAAATCGACGCCATAGGCCATCGCCTGATCCTGCAGGTCGCATTCGCCACCCTGATCGCAGATCGGACAGTCGAGCGGGTGGTTGATGAGCAGGAACTCCATCACCCCTTCGCGGGCCTTCTTGACCATCGGGCTGTTGGTCTTGACGACGGGCGGCTGGCCCTCGGGGCCAGGCCGCAGATCACGCACCTGCATCGCGCAGGAAGCCGCCGGTTTCGGCGGGCCGCCAACGACCTCCACAAGACACATCCGGCAGTTCCCGGCAATCGACAGCCGCTCGTGATAGCAGAAACGGGGGATTTCGATCCCCGCCTGTTCACAGGCCTGGATCAGGGTCATCGCCCCATCCACTTCGATTTCGGTCCCGTCGATGATGATCTTGCGAAGGTCAGACATTGGCGATCACTTTGCTTTCAGAAGAGAGCCGATCTGGCTCTTCTTGGAGATTTCGGCGCGGCCCAGCACACAGAGGCTCTGTGCATCCAGATTGCTCGCGCCTTTCGATTTGAAATAGGCGTTGCGACGTTCGCGCATCGCGGCCTGGTTGGCGTCATTGTTGATGTAGCTGTCGATCTCGGCCTCGGAATAGCCGCGCGCCGACGCCATATCCTTGAGCGATTGCGCATAGCTCCGGGCGGTGAAGAACCGCGCCGAAATGCTGTCGCACTCGCGGCGGATCTTGTCGGCCACGGCCACCACGAGCAGCCCGGCGTTGATGTCCTTTTCCTTGGCCAGCCCCGGCTGCGCCGAGGCGCTCGCCATGGTGGCACCGGCAAGGGTGAGGCCCAGCAGGGCAGTCTTGATCAGTCGCATATTGGTCTCCTTTGATCCAAACACGCCGGCCTTGCATTTCATGCAAGGCAGGTCGCGTCCGAGATGGAGACCCGCAGCCTTGTTATGCAATAACACCGGCGTGTTCTTGCCTGTCAAAGCCCTGATATGTCGGGTAAAACCTACCATTTGTTGCAGGTGCCCCGCAGCACGACATTGCCGCCGTCGGTGAGGATCGCGGCACGGTCCATATCCGGGCCGGGGGCCCAGGCGATGGTCGATGTGCCGAATTTCTTGATGCAGTAATCGGTGCCCTCGTAGCGCCCCGCCTCGCGCGCGCCCTCAAGCCCCTGATCGGCGCGACGCACGGTCACGACGAACCGCTCGAGCGCACCGTCCTTCTTGGCCTTGGCCGGGTAATATTTGCCGTCGAACAACACACGGTCGCCGCCGCCACAGGCCGCCAGCCCGACAAGGGCCAGAATACCGAGGGCCTTAAAACCGTGGGCCCGAAAACCGTGGGCCCGAACCCCGTGGGACAGAACTGGACGCTTCATCAACTTCATCGTCTATACCACCGCGATTATGGCCATCAGGCCGAGAATTATGCAAAGCAGCCAACCGAAGACATACAGGAAACTGCGCGGCCCCATATCGGCCCGGCCGATGCCGCCGACATGCACCACCAAGAGCACCAGCCGCGACGAGAGGTAGAGCGACGCCAGCCAATTGACCCAGACCGGGTTCGCCCCGGCCAGGATCGCCGCCAGCGTCACCAGCGCAAAGCTCGCCGCGTTCTCCGCCGCATTGCCATGGGCCCGGTGCCAGCGATAGGCGGGATTGCCATAATCCGCCGCAGGTGCGGCCCCCGGCGCCAGGCCGAGCTTGGACTTCATCCAGCCCGTCACCGGCGACAGGACAAGCACCAAGAGGGCCATTCCGGCCATGGCGGCAATCGCATGGGCATAGGGGGCGAACAGCTCGCTCATCGCGCGCGTCCTCCCTGCCCGGCATCGCCTGCTATGGTCCGGAGATCGTTCATTCCGCGGCCACCGCGCTCACCCGGCCCGTCTTCTGGGCCTTGATGCGATCCTCGATCACATCGCGGAAGTTGCGGATCAGACCCTGAATGGGCCAGGCCGCCGCATCGCCAAGCGCACAGATCGTGTGGCCCTCGACCTGCTTGGTCACGTCAAAGAGCATATCGATCTCTTCGACCTCGGCCTCGCCTTTGACGAGCCGGTCCATGACCCGCATCATCCAGCCGGTGCCTTCGCGGCAGGGCGTACACTGGCCACAGCTCTCATGCTTGTAGAATTTCGACAGACGCCAGATCGCCTTGATGATGTCGGTCTGCTTGTCCATGACGATCACCGCCGCGGTGCCGAGGCTCGATCCGACCTCGCGCAACGCGTCGAAATCCATGACCGCGTCCTTCATGTTCTCGCCGCGCACACAAGGCACGGACGAGCCACCGGGGATCACCGCCAACAGATTGTCCCAGCCGCCACGAATGCCGCCGCAATGTTTCTCGATCAGCTCCTCGAAGGAGATCGACATCGCTTCTTCGACGACGCAGGGGTTGTTCACATGGCCCGAAATGGCAAAAAGCTTGGTGCCCGCGTTGTTGGGACGGCCAAAGCCCGCGAACCAATCCGCGCCCCGGCGCAGGATGGTCGGCACAACGGCGATGGATTCGACGTTGTTCACCGTGGTCGGACAGCCATAGAGACCGGCACCCGCCGGGAACGGCGGCTTCATCCGCGGCATCCCCTTCTTGCCCTCGAGGCTTTCCAGAAGAGCGGTTTCCTCGCCACAGATATAGGCGCCCGCGCCATGGTGCAGATAGATGTCGAAATCCCAGCCCGACTTGCAGGCGTTCTTGCCCACCAGACCGGCCTCATAGGCCTCGTCGATCGCCGCCTGCAGCGCCTCGCGCTCGCGGATATATTCGCCGCGAATGTAGATATAGCAGGCATGCGCGTTCATCGCGAAACTGGCGATGAGACAACCTTCGATGAGGGTGTGCGGATCATGGCGCATGATCTCGCGGTCCTTGCAGGTGCCGGGCTCGGATTCGTCGGCATTCACCACGAGATAGGCCGGACGCCCGTCGCTTTCCTTCGGCATGAAGGACCATTTGAGACCGGTGGGAAAGCCCGCCCCACCCCGACCGCGCAGCCCGCTGGCCTTCATGTTGTCGATGATCCAGTCGCGCCCCTTCGCCAGGATGCCCGCCGTGCCATCCCAATGGCCGCGCGCCAGCGCCCCCTTCAGGCTGCGATCATGCATCCCGTAGAGATTGGTAAAGATGCGGTCCTCGTCCTTCAACATGACGCCCCTATCCTTCATTGTCCCGGCGCATGCGCCAGATTTGATAAATCTTCCAAAACGCAAAGACAAAGCCCGCCAGCGCGATCAGATCGAACAGCGCCAGCACCCGCTGGCTCACGCCCATCTGCCCGCCGATCCACAGCGCAACAACCCAGAACACCGCCACACCGGCGATGATTAGCGCCACCTGACGCCCCATCTGGGATTGCCTGTTGTTCGACTTCATCCTTACCCTTGCCCGTCGTTACCCATTGCCCGTCTCGGCGGCCAGCGTTTTCGCCTGCGCCACCCAGTTGTCACGGCTGACCCGACCCTTGAACCCCTTGAGGTTCTGATCGACCCAGGCCACCTCGGCCGCGCCCCATTGGGCGATCTGGTCGAAATGGTAATAGCCCATGCCGTGCAGCAAATCTTCCAGCTTCGGACCGACGCCCTTGATCCGCTTGAGATCATCGGCCCCGCCAGCCCGCGGCGCTTCGAGCGTCGCAGGCTTCTGCCCCGTATCGCCCGCCGCCACTTTCTCAACCACCACCACGTCGTCCTCGGACGCCACCTCCGGCTCCGGTTTCGGCTCCGGCTTCGGCGCAGCTGCAGGCTCCGGCGTGACCGTTTCGGTCACAGTCTCCGTCACCGTGTCCGTCTCAGGCACCGTCGCCGCCGCCGCAGGGGCCGCGGCCAGCGCCGCCCCGGCTGCCGCTTCGCTCTCGGCCGCCCGGCTCACCGGCTCGGACTTGGCAGGCTCAGCGCTTGCCGCCCTCGGGGCCTCCGGCGCCGCCCGGCAAAACAGCTGGGTCAGCACAAAACCGGTCAGCACCGCGATCCCCAAGGCGATCAGCAGCATGAGGAACAGCCCGACCCCCGGCCACGCAAAATAGCTCACCACAAGGCCGAAAAGCCCCGCGCCCAGCCAGCACATAAACGTGCAATTGCTCGTATCCGGTCCATTGGTCATCGCTCTTCCCCTTTACTCAAACTACCCTAGTAAACGCCCCCCTTCTTGGCGCGTTTGGAGAACTCGGTCTCCTTGCCTTCCGACAAGAGCTTGGCTTGCTCGACCCAATTGTCGCGGCTCACCCGGCCCTTGAATCCTTCGAGGTTCTGGTCGACCCAAGACACCTCATCCGCGCTCCATTTCGCCACCTGGTCGAAATGATAGAACCCCATGCCATGCAGCATCTGTTCGAGCTTCGGACCAACGCCCTTGATCATCTTGAGATCATCGGCCCCGGCCTTGCGCGGTGCTTTCATCGTGCGCGGCTTCTTGCCCTGTGCGGGGCCCTCTGCCGTGCCATCCTTGGTCCCGGCCATCGGCACATCGCCCTTGGCGCTTTTGGCCTTGGGGGCCTTGGCGGGCGCATCGGCGCGCGCGGCCTCGCCTGCGGTCTCAGGTTTTGACGCCGGGCGGCCCTTGGACTTTTTGCTGAGCGCCTCGGCGGCCTTGTCCGACACCTCATCCTTCGGCGCTTCCTTGGCGGCGGGTGCCTTGGTCACCTTGGCCTCGGTCTTCTTGGCGGTCTTGGCGGGCGTGTCGCCCTCTTCTGCCGCGATGTTCTTGCCGGGTTTCGCCGGTTTGTGCATCGCGCCCTTGGTCACCCAAGGCGTCAGCAGCGGCACTTCGGTGCCGTCGATCCGCTTGATCGTGTCGCCAATATCGGCGGCGCGCTGGACCGAGCCATTGTATTTGGTGCGGCCGCTGTCGAACTCGGTCAGGCTGGTCAGCCCCGATTTCGGCTCGGCGGCATAGCGGCCATTCTGCGGCCCCGGCAGCGGCGTCTTGCCGGCTGCCATCTCGTCGATGATCTCGGCGAACCGCTCGGCGGTGAGATCCTCGTAGTAATCCTTGCCGATCTGCGCCATCGGCGCATTGGTGCAGGCGCCCAGACATTCGACCTCTTCCCACGAGAACTTGCCATCAGGCGAGAGCTCATGCGGGTTCGGCGCGACCTTTTCGCGGCACACGGCCACGAGGTCTTCGGCGCCACAGATCATGCAGGACGTGGTGCCGCAGATCTGGAAATGCGCGACGCTGCCCACCGGCTGCATCTGGAACATGAAATAGAAGGACGCAACCTCGAGCGCCCGGATATAGGCCATGCCAAGCATATCGGCCACATGCTCGATCGCGGGCCGGGTGAGCCAGCCTTCCTGCTCCTGCGCCCGCCACAGCAGCGGGATGATGGCGCTGGCCTGACGGCCTTCGGGATATTTGGCAATCTGCCCCTCGGCCCAGGCCTGGTTGGCCGCGCTGAAGGCGAAACTTTCGGGTTGGTCTTTGTACAGACGGCGCAGCATCAGACAGCCTTTCCGTGCATCGTAGTCATGGGCGTGGCGGCATCTTGCATCAGGTGATCGATCACGATGCGCACTCCCCTGTTGTCAGTGTAAAAGTCGGGTCGGCATAGGTGGCGTCGCCCGCCTCGATCAGAACCTGCGCGATGGCCTTGGTCTCGGTCTTGTCGAACCCATGTTGTTCCATCGCCGCGAGAAAGCTTTCGCTCGGGTTGCGGTTGTCGACCTTGCAGGCGGGCTCCTTGGCCACGACCTCGGCAAAGAGCGCGACCCGCGCCGCCTCCGGCGCAGCCTGCGCCAAGGCCGCCGTGCCGCACAGGGCCAGCGCCACGCTCGACACAATCCGCATCACCGGTCGATCTCCCCGAACACCACGTCCATCGTACCGATGATCGCCGCCACATCGGCGAGCTGATGCCCGCCCGCGACGTGATCCATCGCCTGCAGATGCAGGAAGCCCGGCGCGCGGATTTTCGAGCGATAGGGTTTGTTGGACCCGTCCGACACGAGATAGACGCCAAATTCGCCCTTGGGGGCCTCGACGGCGGCATAGACCTCGCCCTCGGGCACGTGGAACCCTTCGGTATAGAGTTTGAAGTGATGGATGAGCGCCTCCATCGAGGTCTTCATCTCGCCACGCTTCGGCGGGGTGATCTTGCCCCGGGCCAGAATGTCGCCCTTGCCGTCCGGCGCGCGCAGCTTCTCGATGGCTTGATGGATGATATGCAGCGATTGGCGCATCTCTTCCATCCGGCACAGGTAGCGGTCATAGCAATCGCCGTTTTTGCCCACCGGCACCTGGAATTCGAACTCGTCATAGCATTCATAGGGCTGCGCACGGCGCAAATCCCATGCCAGACCCGAGCCACGCACCATCACGCCCGAGAAGCCCCAGTCGAGAATATCCTTCTCGGTCACCACGCCAATATCGGCGTTGCGCTGCTTGAAGATCCGGTTTTCCGTCAGCAGACCGTCAATATCGGCGAGCACATTGGGAAACGCCTTGGCCCAGGTCTCGATATCGTCGATCAGATCCTCGGGCAGATCCTGATGCACACCGCCGGGCCGGAAATAGGCCGCGTGCAGCCGCGCGCCACAGGCCCGCTCGTAGAACACCATGAGCTTTTCACGCTCTTCAAAGCCCCAGAGCGGCGGGGTGAGTGCGCCCACATCCATCGCCTGCGTCGTGACGTTGAGCAGATGGTTGAGGATACGGCCAATCTCGGAATAGAGCACCCGGATCAGGCTCGCCCGGCGCGGCACTTCCACCCCGGTGAGCTTTTCGATGGCGAGACACCAGGCATGTTCCTGGTTCATCGGCGCCACATAGTCGAGGCGGTCGAAATACGGCAGGTTCTGGAGATAGGTGCGGCTCTCCATCAGCTTCTCGGTGCCACGATGCAGCAGGCCGATATGCGGGTCGCAGCGTTCGACAATCTCGCCGTCCAGCTCGAGCACCAGACGCAGAACCCCGTGCGCCGCAGGGTGTTGCGGGCCGAAGTTGATGTTGAAATTGCGGATTTTCTGCTCGCCGGTCAGCGCGTCCTGAAATCCTTTGGAGCCGTCCATCATTTCGGTTCCTCCTGCTTTTCATCGCCGGGCAGGATGTATTCCGCACCCTCCCAGGGCGACATGAAATCGAACTGCCGATATTCCTGCACAAGGCTCACCGGCTCATAGACCACGCGCTTGAGCGCCTCGTCATAGCGCACTTCGGTATAGCCCGTGGTCGGGAAATCCTTGCGCAGCGGATAGCCCCGGAACCCATAGTCGGTCAGGATGCGGCGCAGATCGGGATGGCCCGAGAACAGGATGCCGAACATGTCGAAAACTTCGCGCTCGAACCAGTTGGCCGAGGGGTGCACATCGGTGATCGAGGGCACCATATCCTCTTCGCGCACGGCGGCGCGCAGACGGATGCGGTGGTTCTGGTACATGCTCAGGAAGTGATAGACCACGTCGAACCGCTTGGGCCGCGCCGGGTAATCCACCGCCGTGATATCGACCAGGGTCGAGAACCGGCAGGTCTGATCGTTGCGCAGGAATTCCACCAGCCCGGTGATATTGGCCAGGGCCACATCAACGGTCAGCTCACCATGCACCACCTCCCAGGACAGCACGCAATCGCTGCGTTTGGCCTCGATATAGGCGCCCAGTTCCTTCAGGGCTTCGCTCATAGTCTCAGTCCTCTTCCCGCACAGCCACCCAAGGCCGCGCTGTCGTCCTTGCTGCGCGCCTTAGCGCACGATCGTCCCGGTGCGGCGGATCTTGCGCTGCAATTGCAAAATGCCATAGAGCAGCGCCTCCGCGGTCGGCGGGCAGCCCGGCACATAGATGTCGACCGGCACGATCCGGTCACAGCCGCGCACCACCGAATAGCTGTAATGGTAATAGCCGCCGCCATTGGCACAGCTGCCCATCGAGATCACGTAACGCGGCTCGGGCATCTGGTCATAGACCTTGCGCAGCGCCGGGGCCATCTTGTTGGTCAGCGTCCCGGCCACGATCATCACATCCGACTGGCGCGGGCTGGCACGCGGCGCAAACCCGAACCGCTCGGCGTCATAGCGCGGCATCGCCACATGCATCATCTCCACCGCGCAGCAGGCCAGACCAAAGGTCATCCAGTGCAGCGAACCGGTCCGGGCCCAGTTGATGAGATCATCGGTCGAGGTCAGCAGAAACCCCTTGTCCTGCAGCTCGGCATTGAGCGCCTGCGTGGCGACCTCGCGGTCGGCCCCGGCGCTGTTGGCTCCCGTGCTCACTCCCATTCCATCGCCCCCTTCTTCCACTCATAGGCAAAGCCGGCGGTCAGCACGGCCAGGAACACCATCATCGACCAGAAGCCCACCATCGACACATCCTTAAAGGCCACGGCCCAAGGGAAAAGCATGGCGATCTCAAGGTCGAAAATGATGAACAGGATCGACACGAGATAGAAGCGCACGTCGAATTTCATCCGCGCATCGTCAAAGGCGTTGAACCCGCATTCATAGGCGCTGACCTTCTCCGGGTCGGGATTGCGGACGGCAACGATGATGGCAGCAAAGATCAGAACAAGGCCAAGGCCAATGGCAACGGCCAGGAAAACGAGAATGGGAAGGTATTCTCTCAGCATCTCTTCCAAGGTGTGGCTCCTTTCATGCGGCCCCGCATGGGCGCGCCGTCAGATGGCTGCGTGTCAGATGTCGGTTTACCCCTGCCCCTCGGCAGGGTCAATCAAGCCGGTCTCATTTTTTACCCCATGTTGCGCCGGATAGATCGAAATTTTGTGTCTTTGTTCGCCCCATGCCGCAAATCTGCCCCCTGCCGCTCTATTGCGCACAGACATTCAGCAGCTCGGCCCGCGCCAATCCGGATGGCCCGGCACCGCCACGTTCGCCACAATCCGGCGAGGTACACCTAATTTTTAGGACGTCTTGACCCATGGCGGCGGATTTCGCACCCTGCCGCCAAGCCATTGAGAAGACACCAAAGAGACAGACATGCCGCATCTGACCCGCCGCCGCCTGCTCGGCACGCTCTCCGCCACCAGCCTCACCACCCCGGCCCTGCCGCTCTTCGCCCAGAGCTATGACGCCCCAAGCTGCAAGGCGCAGCTCAGCCATGGCGACTGGGTGATCAAGACGCAATTCGTCGCCCGCTACACGAACGACTCATTCATCGGCTACGAGAGCCAGACCACGGGCGAGCATCGTCCCACCGGTCTCCGCTTCGGCCTGCACCAGCATGATGACGACGCCGAAATGAAGAAACTCCGCGACGCGGGCAAATCCGGCGGGCTGCACCTGCCCGACCATCATTATCTCGAGCTCTTCACCCCGGATCATCAGGGCGACACACCGCGCCGGGTGCGCACCTATATGACCATCGTCGATCCCGACAGCGATCAATCGGCCAGCATCGTGATGCGCTTCACCCCGATGGCGCTGTGCAAGAACGACTATCAAGACGACGCCTACGCCTGGCAATTGGCGCGGCTCACCGAAGGCGCCTGCGTGCTCAAGACCCATCCCGAGAGGCTGCCCCGGCTGCATCCCACCAACCCGAGCACCCAGGGCTGGCACCCCGAACGCGAGACCGAAATGCCCGATGTGCTGCGCACCCAGCACATCTTGATGAGCGCCGAAAACCGCGTCCAGCTGCGCTTTGGCTATCGCGACGAGGCGGCGGGCAAATGGACCCGGCTGCGCGAGATCGAGATCGACACAAACGACCTCTACGGCGCGGTCAACCGGGCCTATGACATGGTCTATGATCAGATCGAGGCCAGCGGCAATGGCGATCCGGCCACCTGCCGCAAAGACAGCGACTGTTTTCTCACCACCGCCTGCTGTGCCGAGATGGGTCGGCCCGATGATTGCACGGAACTCACCACGCTGCGCCGCTTCCGCGACGGCTGGCTGCGCGCCCAGCCGCAGGGCGCGGCGCTCATCGCGCAGTATTATGACGCTGCCCCCGCCATCTGCGCCGCCCTCGCCCGCGACCCGCGCGGCGCGATGCGGCTCCGCGCCCTCTATTGGACCACGATCCTGCCCTGCGTCGCCGCCATCCGGTTGGGCGCGAACCGCCTCGCCTTCCGGCTCTATTGCCGCATGATGCGCCGCCTCATGCGCGCCTATCCCGAGGCGACGACCTAAACGGGCTCGGGCATAGAGGTCACGGGGCTGGCGCCCACCCCTCGACACATCCGCACATCCACTGCGGGATCAGTCGATTAATGCGCATTTTTATGCTAGGCTTCCTTCCATTATTGATCCGGGCCGCCGCCGCCGCGCCTCGCAAAATCATTTGGTAGAGGAGCTTTCCCTTGACCCGATCCTATTCCCGTCGCGCCATCACCCGGGGGCTGACCCTCGGTCCCGCCCTCGCCTCCCTGCCCAGCGTGGCCCGTGCCGCCGTCTCTGATTGCGGCGCCTCACAGACCGTCGGGGATTGGCAGATCGGCCTCTCGATGAGCGACGCCACGACACCCGACACCCCCCGGCCCCAGCACCTGCGCCTCGCGGCCGCAAACCCCAAACTCACCTTCACCTGCCCGGTCACCCCGCGCAGTGCAGAGACCCCGCCCGCGCCCGACACCAGGCGCGTCTCGATCATCCTGGGCGATGACCAGCTCGACAAGGTGATCGCCTCGACCCGGGCCGAACTTGCCCCCAAAAAAACCTCGGTGCCGATTGCCGAGAAATCCACCCAGGGCGGCATCTCGGCCGAGCGCACGCTCGCCCTGCTGATCCAGCCCGTGGGTCAGGACCACCGGCTTCAGCTCAACTTCACCTTCACCCACCGCTACAACCGCTACACCCACAAGACCAAGGATGGGGTGACCGAGATCAAGGATCGCGAGCTTTGGAGCGCCCAGCCGGTCAGCACCAAAGCGAGCCGCGACGAAGCGCTGGCCCTGATTTTCGACAAGCCTCTGCTGATGATGGCGCTCTTTGCCAAGGGCGGCGACATGACGGATTGGGTCAAGCTCTCGGATCACCGGCTCGCGGGCCGCGGCCTGTCGCAGGCGCTGGCCGACGCGTCCGACGCGCTGTCGCATCGCGACGGGTTTCTCGAGCCGGGCAAATGCAAAGCCTCGGGCTGTTTTCTCACCACCGCCTGCTGTGCCGAGATGGGCCGGCCCGATGATTGCACCGAACTCACCACGCTGCGCCGCTTTCGCGACGGCTGGCTGCGCGCCCACCCCGATGGCGCGGCCCTCATCGCGCAATATTACGACAGCGCCCCGGCCATCTGTGCCGCGCTCGCCCGCGACCCACGCGGCAAAACGAGGCTCCGCACCCTCTATTGGGCCACGATCCTGCCCTGCGTCGCCGCGATCCGATTGGGCGCGAACCGCCTCGCCTTCCGGCTCTATTGCCGGATGATGCGCCGTCTCATGCGCGCCTATCCCGAGGCGCGTTAATCCGCCCAGCGCGGCTTGCGCTTGTCGAAAAACGCGCCGATGCCTTCCGGGGCCTCATCGCCCGCCCAGCATTCGGCCAAGAGCGCGATGGATGCGGCGATGGTCTCCTCGTCGATCTTCGGCCCCAGCCCGCGCAGCTGCGCCTTGGCGCGGGCCACCGCCCCGGGCGCGCAGGAGAGATAGGGCAGCACCTCTTCCTCGACCGCCGCGTCAAGCTCGGCCTCCGGCACCGCCCGCGACAGAAGGTTGAGCGCCACCGCCTCCTCCGCGCCAAAGCGCCGCCCCGACATAAAGACGCGCCGCGCCTTGGCCTCGCCCATCCGCGCCGCCACATAGGGGCCGATGGTCGCAGGGATCAGGCCCAATCGCGTCTCGGTCAGTGCCATCACCACCTGATCGCTGCCGATCACCACATCGCAGACCGACACCATGCCGACGCCCCCGCCGAGCGCATTGCCCTGCACCCGCCCGATCAAAGGCTTGGGCAGCGTGTTGAGCGCCTGCAACATATGCGCCAGCTTGGCCGCCTCGCGCGACCGGGTCGCTTGGTCCGCCTCGAACTGCTCGCGCATCCAGCCCAGATCGCCGCCCGCGCAAAAGGTCTTGCCCTTCGCCGCCAGAATGACCGCCCGCACGCTGGCATCCGCCCCGAGCTTTTCCGCCGCGCGGTGCAGCTCGGCGATCATCTGCGCCGACATCGCGTTATGCTTCTCCGCCCGGTCGAGCCAGAGCGTCGCCACCCCCCGCGCGTCATGCTCGATGCTGATCGTGTCACTCATTTACCGCTCTCCCGTGTTCCTGTCTCAAGTCGCATGGCGCGGGCCATATCCGCCGCCCGCGCCACGATGCCGAGGTCGAGCCCGGTGTCATAGCCCAGCGCCGCGAGCCGCTCGGCCACCGCCTCGGTCGCCACATTGCCCGCAGCCCCCGGCGCATAGGGACAGCCGCCCAGACCGCCCACCGCCGCGTCAAACACCCGCAGCCCGCGCGCAAGCGACACTTCGATATTGTCGAGCGCCCGGCGCCCCGTGTCATGGTAATGCCCGGCGAGCTTCTGGGCCGGCACCACCTCGCAGACCGCCGCCAGCATCGCGTCGATCCGCTCTGGCGTGGCCTGCCCGATCGTGTCGCCAAGGCTCACCTCGTAACAGCCCATCTCGGCCAGCGCCGCCGCCACCCGGGCCACCGCCTCGGGCGCCACCGGCCCGTCATAGGGGCAATCGCTGACACAGCTCACATAGCCGCGCATGGGGATGCCCGCCGCCCGCGCCGCCTCGGCCACCGGCGCGAACCGCGCCAGGCTTTCCTCGATGCTCGCATTGATATTGGCGCGGCTGAACCCTTCCGAAGCCGAACCGAAGATCGCCACCTCATCGGCGCGCGCCGCCAGCGCATCCTCAAAGCCCCGCATATTCGGGGTGAGCGCCGCATAGGACACGCCCGGCACACGGCTGATACCGGCCAGAACCGCCGCCGACCCGGCCATCTGCGGCACCCATTTCGGGCTCACGAAACTCGCCACCTCGATGCGCCGGAACCCGGCCCCGCTCAGACAATCGACAAGCGCGATCTTCTCCGCCACGGGAATATCCCGCGCCTCGTTCTGCAGCCCGTCGCGAGGCCCCACCTCAAAGATTTCCACATATTCGCCCATGCTCACCCCTCCGGCAGCGGGTAAAAGTCCCGATCATAGAGATCCTGCTCGCCATCCCGCGCCTTGGCCCGCTGATAGGCCGGCCGCGCCTGCAGCCGCGCCCAATAGGCCATGAGCGCCGGGAACTCTTCCAGATGCACGTAATACCGGCCAAGCTCGAAGCTGTAGGCGAACATGATATCTGCCGCCGAAAACCCCTCGGGCAGCAGATACGCGCCCGTCAACCGCGCCTCCATCGCGCCAAGCGCCGCGCGCAGCCGCGCGGTCAGCAGTTTGATCACCACCGGCGAGGCCTGCGCCGGGTCGCGCAGAAACACCCGGTTGAGATTGAGGTTCTCGAGCAGACACCCCACCGTCTCGGCATAGGACAGCATCTCGAGATACCGCCCCCGCGACGCCGCCCCCGGCAGCGGCGCCAGCGCCGCCTCGGGATGGCGCTCACAGAGGCTCTGCACGATGGCCGCGCTCTCAAAGAGAACCTCGCCGTCCCATTCGAGCGCCGGCACCCGCCCCGCAGGCGACAGCGCCAGAAACTCCGGGCTGCGCATCGACCCGTCGCGGATCGAATAATAGGCCACCTCATACTCCTGCCCGAGCTCTTCGAGCAGCCACATCACCCGAAACGACCGGCCAAGCGGCACATGGTGCAGCCGGATCATGCCGCGGCCTCCTCCTCATCCGCAAGCCGGACCAGAGGCGCGCCCGCCTCGACCTGCGCGCCCTCCTTGGCCAGAACCTCGGCCACCACGCCATCGCGCGCGGCCAGTAGAGAATGTTCCATCTTCATCGCTTCCAGCACGGCGAGCCTGTCGCCCGCCTTGACCTCTGCGCCGGGCGTGGCGAACATCGCCTTGACCAGCCCCGGCATCGGGGCCTCGATGACGCTCGCATCGCCCCCCGCCGCCGAGGCCCGCGCCAGCGGGTCGATGACATGAAAGCCGATGCCATAATCGGCAAAGACCGTGACCAGATCGCCCGTGACCACCACCGGCGGCGCCACCTCGCCATCGAGCATCCAGCGCCCGCCGACGCGCCGCGCCGCGATCACCGCCTCGCCCATCACCACGTCATGCGCATCCGGCCCAAGCGCCCGCAGGGTAAGCTCCTCTTCCTCCTCGCCCCGGCGCAGCACCACCTGACGGTTGAGCGGCGCCCAGAGGCTGAACCCGGTGTCCCCGGCGACATCGCCAAGCAGGTCCAGCGCCGCCAAGGCGGCCAGCGCAAAATGCGCCGGGCGCGGTGCGGGCATGGCGGTGAGCGCGTCTATATCCCGCGCGATCAGCCCGGTATCGACCTCGCCCCGGCCAAAGCCTTCGTGCCGCGCCAAGGCGCCGAGAAAGCTCAGGTTGGTGACCGTCCCCGCCACTTCACAACGCGCCAGCGCATCGGCCAGCCGCTGCAACGCCACGTCCCGCGTCGGGCCATGGACGATGATCTTGGCAATCATCGGATCATACCACGGGCTGATCTCGTCGCCCGAGCGCACGCCACTGTCGGCCCGCGCGCCCTCGGGGAATTTCAGATGCCGCAGCACGCCGGTCGCGGGCAGGAACCCTTTCGGCACATCCTCCGCATAGAGCCGCGCCTCAAAGGCATGACCGGTGATGCTGAGCTCGTCTTGCGCCTTGGGCAGGCGCTCGCCCGCCGCCACGCGCAGCTGCCATTCCACCAGATCGACGCCGGTGATGGCCTCGGTCACCGGGTGTTCGACCTGCAACCGCGTGTTCATCTCCATGAACCAGAACCCATCGGCGCGCAGCCCGTCCGAGCCGTCGACGATGAACTCGACCGTGCCCGCGCCCTTGTAACCGATGGCCTCGGCCGCACGCACCGCCGCCGCGCCCATCGCCGCGCGCACCGCCTCCGGCATGTCGGGCGCCGGGGCCTCTTCGATCACCTTCTGGTGCCGCCGCTGCAGCGAACAGTCGCGCTCAAAGAGATGCACGGCCCGCTCACCATCGCCAAAGACCTGCACCTCGATATGGCGCGGCTGCTGGATGTATTTCTCGATGAGCACCGCCTCATTGCCAAAGGCGGTGGCGGCTTCGCCTTGCGCACTCTTGAGCGCCTCCCCGAACGCGCCCGGCTCCTCCACCAGACGCATCCCCTTGCCGCCACCACCGGCCACGGCCTTGATCAGAACCGGATAGCCGATCTCTGCCGCCTGTTGGGCCAGAAATTCGGGGTCCTGCTCTTCGCCGTGATAGCCGGGCACCACAGGCACCCCCGCCTCTTCCATGAGCGCCTTGGCGGCATCCTTGAGCCCCATCGCCCGGATCGCCTTGGCCGAGGGCCCGATGAACACCAGCCCCGCCGCTTCGACCGCCTCGACGAAATCGGGGTTCTCGCTGAGAAACCCATAGCCGGGATGGATCGCCTGCGCGCCGCTCGCCTTGGCCGCCTCGATGATACGCGCGCCGCGCAGATAGCTCTCTGCCGGGGCCGAGCCGCCGATATGAACCGCCGCATCCGCCAGCGCCACATGTTTCGCGCCCCGGTCCGCGTCGGAATAGACCGCGACCGACCGCACCCCCATGGCCCGTGCGCTTTCGATCACCCGGCAGGCAATCTCGCCCCGGTTGGCAATCAGGATCGTGTCAAACATGGCATTTCCTCTCTGCCGGGCGCGCCGCGCCCTTTCAACTTGCCGTTCAGTCTCATCTCTCTCAGACCCGCTCATTCCAGGCCCATCACTCCGGCTCCACCTCTGCGCTGGCCTCTGCGCCGAGCCGCGCGCACCAGTCGATGCGCCCACCCCCGTCATAGGCCACCGCCAGCCCCTCGCGGATCAGCCGCGCGCCCACATCCTCGCCCGCCACCTGCAGCGCGATCAGCAGCCGGTCGTATTTGTCGCGGCCCCGCAGCTCATAGCGCACCGCGCCTTGCCCGATCAGCGCCCTGAGCCGGTCCGTCGCCAGCGCCCCATGCGCCAGCTCCTCGGCACAGCCCGGGCTCTTGGTCTCCGGCGTGTCAAACCCCACGAGCCGCGCGGTCATCTCCGCCTCCGCCCCACAGTCGAGCGCCACGGTGTCGCCGTCATAGACATAGCTCACCGCACAGCCCGCCATCGGATCGGCCACACTCTCCGGCCCCAGCCGCACCAGCAGCAGCCAGCCGCCCACGGTCAGCCCCGTGATCCCTATCGCCCGTACAAACACATCCACCATTCACCCAGTCTAAACCGGCCCCGGACCCGGCCAAACCCCCACTGTCGCTTTGCCGACGCAATACCGACGTGTTACCGACACCGCTCATGCGCCACACCAGCTGCGCCGCTTGCCCCCATTATACCACCGTGCCAGCCCCGCCTCGACCAGGCTCCGGCCGACCAATTCGCCATCCACCGCCAGCACCGTCAGCGCCCGATCATAGCGATCCGTTCCCGTCGGCCGCGCCGTCACCTCGCCTGCTGTCCAGAGCTGCCAGCGCAGGTAGAACGTCGCCGCAACCGCCTTGCCCAACTCGCTCGGACAGCGCGCCTTGAGCTCGGGCGTGTCATAGCTCAGGATGCGCCCGGACACCGCGCCCAGATCGGGACAGACCATCCGGACCGTGTCGCCATCAACCACCGACCAGACCGCACAGCCCTCACTTTTGCGCCACATAAGGCTCGCCGCATCCAGAACATTCGGCCCAAAAATTACTATTGCCGCCAATAGGATAACCGATAGTCCTCGTCCTCTCCTCCGGCGCGCGGCCCGGAACGGACTGCGCCCACGCGGGTTCGGCACTGCCCCCATATCCCATTTGGGATGTCTGCGTGCGCCCCGGTAAAACCGATTGATATTGCGACGGCTGGACATGGGCGATCACATCCGGAAGACGCCGAATTTCGTGTCCTCGATCGGCGCGTTGAGCGCCGCCCGCAGGCTCAGCCCGAGCACCGTCCGCGTCTTGCGCGGGTCGACAATCCCATCATCCCAGAGCCGCGCACTGGCATAGAGCGGATGGCTCTGACGCTCGAACATATCGATGGTGGGCTGCTTGAATTCGGCCTCTTCCTCCGCCGACCAGCTGCCGCCCTTGCGCTCGATCGCGTCCCGTTTCACCGTCGCCAGAACCCCCGCCGCCTGCTCGCCGCCCATCACCGAAATCCGGCTGTTGGGCCAGGTCCAGAGGAACCGCGGCTGATAGGCCCGGCCCGACATGCCATAGTTGCCCGCCCCAAAAGAGCCGCCGACCAGCATGGTGATCTTGGGCACGCTGGTGGTCGCCACGGCGGTCACCATCTTGGCGCCATGACGCGCGATACCCTCGTTCTCGTACTTTCGGCCGACCATGAAGCCGGTGATATTCTGTAGGAAAACCAAGGGGATCTTGCGCTGGCTGCAAAGCTCGACGAAATGCGCGCCCTTCTGTGCCGCCTCGGAAAACAGCACGCCATTGTTGGCGATGATCCCGACCGGCATGCCCTGAACTTCGGCAAACCCGGTGACGAGCGTCTCGCCAAAGCGCGATTTGAACTCGTCGAGCCGCGAGCCGTCGACCACCCGCGCGATGACCTCGCGAATGTCATAGGGCGTGCGCAGATCGCCCGGCACCACGCCGAGAATTTCCTCCGGATCATAGGCCGGCTCTTCGCCGCCGCCGGTCACCGGTGCCAGCGCCGCCCCGCCGAGCGATCCCACCGCCCGCCGCGCCAGCGCCAGCGCATGGGCATCGTCCTCGGCCAGGTAATCCGCTACACCCGAGAGCCGCGTATGCACATCGCCGCCGCCGAGGTCCTCGGCGCTCACCACCTCGCCCGTCGCCGCCTTGACCAGCGGCGGCCCGGCGAGGAAAATCGTCCCCTGATCCCTTACAATGATGGTCACATCCGACATCGCCGGCACATAAGCCCCGCCCGCCGTACAGGACCCCATGACCACCGCGATCTGGGCTATTCCCTTGGCCGACATCCGCGCCTGATTGTAGAAAATCCGGCCGAAATGATCACGATCCGGGAAGACCTCATCCTGATTGGGCAGGTTCGCCCCGCCACTGTCCACAAGGTAGATACAGGGCAGATGGCATTCCTCGGCGATCTCCTGCGCGCGCAGGTGTTTCTTGACGGTCATCGGGTAGTAGGTCCCGCCCTTCACCGTCGCATCATTGCACACGATCATGCAGTCGCGCCCCTGCACCCGGCCAATGCCGGTGATCACCCCGGCACAGGGCGCGGCCCCGTCATACATGCCATGCGCCGCCGTGGCGCCCAGCTCGAGAAACGGGCTGTCAGGGTCGAGCAGATTGGCCACCCGGCGCCGGGGCAGCATCTTGCCGCGTCCCACGTGACGTTCCCGCGCCCCCGCGCCGCCACCCGCCGCGGCCCAGTCCGCCGCCTCGCGGATCTCGGCCAAGGCCGCCTCATGGGCCGCGCGATTGGCGGCAAAATCCTCTGATCCGGTCAGTATCTGGCTTTGCAGTTTCATGCGGCCCCCTCCGTTTCGCGCGCAGCGCGCGCCTTGAGTTCCTTGCGGATCACCTTGCCCGTCACCGTCATGGGCAGCGCCTCCAGAAACCCGATTTCCCTTGGATATGAATATCTTGCGAGCCGTTCCTTGACCCAGGACTGAAGCTCGGACGCCAAAGCGTCAGACGGGGCCACGCCACCGCGCGGCACCACATAGGCCTTGACGATCTCGGTGCGCAGCGCGTCGGGCTTGCCCACCACGCCCACGGTCGCCACCGCCGGATGCATGAGCAGGCAATCCTCGATTTCCGCCGGCCCGATGCGATAGCCGGACGAGGTGATCACATCATCCTCGCGCCCGACAAAGCGCAGGTAATCGCCCTCCCAGATGCCCCGGTCTCCGGTCAGCATCCAGTCCCCCGTGAATTTCGCCGCCGTCTCTTCGGGCCGGTTCCAATAGCCGAGCATCATGCTCGCCGAACCGCGCCGCACTGCGACATCGCCCTCGCCCTCGGTGGGGCGGCCATCCTCGCCCAGCACGGCGATTTCATGACCCGGCACCGGCTTGCCAATGGCGCCGGGGCGCGGCGCAAAGAGCGCGCCACAGGACGAGGCCACCAGATTGCATTCGGTCTGGCCATAGAATTCGTTGATCGTCACGCCAAAGGCCCGCCGCCCCCAATCGAGCATCTCGGCACCGAGCGGCTCGCCACCGCTGCCGATGGCCTTGAACCCGTCGATCTGCGTATCGGCGGCCTTGAGAACGCGCAGCGCGGTGGGCGGGAAAAACGCATGTGTCACAGCGGCTTGGCGCACGACATTCGCGCAATCCTCGGGGCTGAACTTGGGCAGGCGCGCCGCCACCACCGGCACGCCGAGCGCCAGCCCCGGCATCAGCACATCGAAGAGCCCACCGATCCAGGCCCAATCCGCCGGGGTCCAGAGCACATCCTCGCCGCTCTCGCCCGGAAACTCGCAAAACATCTGCACCCCCGGCAGGTGACCCGCGAGCACCCGATGCCCATGCAGCGCCCCCTTGGGGCTGCCCGTGGTGCCAGAGGTATAGATCAATACAGCCGGATCTTCCGGTCCGGTTTCGACCGCCGTAAAGGGCGCGGCACCGAGCGTGATCTCTTCGGGAAACACCGGCACCTGCCCATCGAGCATCCCAGCCCCCTCGGCATCGGTCACCACGAATTGCGCGCCCGCATCCTGCAACCGGCTCTGCAAGGCATCACGCATGAAGAGCTTGAACAAAGGAATTGAAATCGCGCCGATTTTCCAGATCGCGATATGCGCGGCGGCAGTCCAGGCCTCCTGGCTGCGCAGCACGCCGACCCGGTCACCCCGGCGCACGCCCCGCGCCACGAGATCATGGGCCAGCGCATCGGCCATGGATTGCAGCTCGCCATAGCTCACATCGCGACGGCCCTGCGTGAGGTCGATGATCGCCACCCGCTCGGGCGCCCGCGCGGCCCAGTCGTCACAGACCTGCGCCGCCATATTGATATGCGCCGGCAGGGCCCAGTTGAACCCGGCATAGAGGCTGTCGTAATCGGCTTTGGCTGTCAGCATCTTCGTCACCACGTCAGGGCCAGCGCGGCAGGCGCCCTCACCCCATCGCTCCCATCAGCTCGCGCCCAATGAGCATACGGCGGATCTCGCTGGTGCCCGCGCCAATTTCCATGAGCTTGGCATCGCGGAAAATACGGCCCACCGGCGCATCATTGAGGAAGCCCGCGCCGCCCATCGCCTGCACCGCCTGATGCGCCTGCACCATCGCCTGTTCGCTCGCATAGAGACAGCAGGCCGCCGCGTCCTGACGGGTGACAGCACCCCGGTCACAGGATTTGGCCACCTCATAGACATAGGCCCGGGCCGAGTTCATCGCCGTGTACATATCGGCGATCTTGCCCTGCATGAGCTGAAAATTCCCGATCGGCTGGCCGAATTGCTTGCGCTCCGACAGGTAGGGCATAATCTCGTCCAAACAGGCCGCCATGATGCCAAGCCCGATCCCCGCCAGAACCACCCGTTCATAATCGAGCCCGGACATGAGCACGCGCACCCCGCGCCCCTCTTCGCCGAGCACATTCTCGAACGGCACTTCGACATTGTCAAAGATGAGCTCGGCCGTGTTGCTGCCGCGCATGCCGAGCTTGTCGAAATGCGGGCTGGTGGAAAACCCGGTCATGCTCTTTTCGATCAGAAAAGCGGTGATGCCCTTGCTGCCCGCCTCCGGGTCGGTCTTGGCATAGACGACGAGCGTGTCGGCATCGGGTCCGTTGGTGATCCAGTATTTGTTGCCGTTGAGGCGGTAATGATCGTTGCGGCGCTCGGCGCGCAGCTTCATCGACACCACGTCCGACCCGGCGCCCGCCTCGGACATGGCCAGCGCGCCGACATGCTGCCCCGACACGAGACCGGGCAGGTATTTCTGTTTTTGCGCGTCGCTGCCGTTGAGCTTGATCTGGTTCACACAGAGGTTCGAATGCGCCCCATAGCTCAGCGACACAGAGGCACTGGCGCGCGCCAGCTCCTCGACCGCCACCACATGCGCGAGATAGCCCATGCCCGCGCCGCCATATTCCTCGGGCACGGTGATGCCCAGCAGGCCAAGCTCCCCCATCTCGGGCCAGAGCTCGTTGGGAAAGACATTCTTGCGGTCGATCTCGGCCGCCAAGGGCTTGACCCGATCCTGCGCCCAACGGTGCACCATCTCGCGCAGCGCGTTCACATCCTCGCCAAGGTCATACTGCATCACCGCGTTGAACATCCCCAAACCTCCCAAAGTTTATTGAACGCTTGTTCATTTATAACGACAGCCACCCCATCGCGTCAACGATTCCCTCGGTCGCCCGGGCTGGCAAACAAAAAAGCCCCGGCGCGGCGGCCGGGGCTTGATCTCCATGTCTCAGCGATCAGTGCCGAAAGCTCTTGATCTCGCCGCTTTCCAGCCGCGCCATGTAGGATTGCATCTCCCGCTTGACGATCGGCGCCAGGAAATAGAGGCCGAGGATGTTCGGCACACAGATCAGGAAGACCAGCGCATCCGAGATATCGAGGATCGGACCGAGCTGCACGACACAGCCGAGCACGACGAACAGGCAGTAGAGCACCTTATAGCCGTTCTGCCCCATTTCCCCCTCGCCAAAGAGATAGGTCCAGCCCTTGAGCCCATAATAGGACCACGAGATCATGGTCGAAAAGGCAAAGAGCAGACCGGCAAAGGCCAGCGGGATGGGGAACCAGCTCAGCTGACGCTCGAACGCGGCCGAGGTCATGGCGATGCCGGTGGCGTCGCCCGCGAAATTCGGGTCGGCCACCTGGCTCGTCCCGATCACCAGCGCGGTGATGGTACAGATCACGATCGTGTCGATAAACGGCTCGAGCAGCGAGACATAGCCTTCGGTCACCGGCTCATCCGTCCGCACCGCGGCATGGGCGATCGAGGCCGAGCCGATGCCCGCCTCGTTCGAGAACACCGCCCGCTGAAAGCCGATGATCAGCGCGCCAAGCGCCCCGCCCGCCACACCTTCGCCGGTAAAGGCGCCGGTAAAGATATTGGCAATGGCCTGCGGAATGGCCGAGCCGTTCATCATGATCACGATGAGCGCAAAGACACAGTAGAATACCGCCATGAAGGGCACGATCTTTTCGGTCACGCTGGCGATGGATTTGATACCGCCGATGATCACCGAAAACACGATACAGGCGAGGATGAGCCCCACCAGCCAGCCATAGCCGTCGAGCGCCCCGCCCGCCACATTGTTGAGCTGCACATAGGCCTGGTTCGACTGGAACATATTGCCGATGCCCAGGGCTCCGACAAAAATCCCGATGGCATAGAGCGTGCCCATGAACTTGCCAAAGCCCGGCATGCCCCGCTCGCTCAGGCCATGGCGGAGGTAATACATCGGACCGCCGGACACCGAGGCGTCGGGGTTTTCATTGCGGTATTTCACGCCCAGCGTACATTCGACGAATTTGGTCGACATGCCGAGGAACCCGGCCACGATCAGCCAAAAGGTCGCGCCCGCGCCGCCGACGGTCACCGCCACCGCGACCCCGCCGATATTGCCGATGCCCACCGTGCCCGACACGGCCGTCGCCAGCGCCTGAAAGTGGCTCACCTCCCCGGCGCTGTCGGGATCGGCATAATCGCCCCGCACCAGCCGGATCGCATGGCCAAAGCCACGGATGTTCACAAACCCCATGTAGAAGGTAAAGAACACCGCCCCGGCCACCAGCCACAGCACCACGAGCGGCAGCTCGGCCCCGGCAATGGTGATCTTGAAAAAGACGATCTGCCCGATCACCGTCGCAATCGGCGCGGTGAAATTGTTGATCGCATCGTCGATCCCGGCATGGGCCGGACCGCTAAATAGAACCGCCGCCAGCAGCAGCATCAGTACACGTGTCATCACGCACCTCCTTGTCGTTTTATTTTTTGGGTATTTGCCTTCGGTCCTTGCTTGATCCGTTACGGCACAACGACGACCGGAACCGGCGCGGTCTGGATCAGATTGCCCGCCACCGAGCCAAAGATCAGCGATTTGAGCCCACCCTGCCCGCGCCGACCGATGACGATCTGCGCGGCGTTGTGGTCGCGGGCGAGCCGGATCAGGGTTTCGGCGGGCTGGCCATGGCGCACCACGCCCTCGGCCTCGATCCCTTCGCCGGTGACACGGGCCAGCGCCGGCGCCACCACCATCTCATTGGCGCGGTCGATCTCGGCCTCCCGGCGCTCGTGGCGCTGGGCGTTTTCTTCCGGTGTGTTGAAGGTGTAGGGCGACCATTCGATGACAAAAGCGATCACCAGCTTTGATCCCGCGGTCTTGGCCCGTTTCAGGGCATGGTCAAGCGCCCGATCCGATCCGGCGCTGCCATCGACAGCGAGCAATACAACATTATCCATCGTACCTTTACTCCACTTGGGGGCCCCCGAGCGCCATATCGCGACAGAGCTCATCGAGGCTGCCCACCACCTTACGCAAGGGAAATCTCCGGGCAATAGGGCCAAAATGCATTCGGAATTAGGTCCAGATAACTTTAGGTAGAAAAATTTCGAAAAAATTCGGAACAAATTCCGAGGTGCTGGCGTTGGCTCCCAACACCCGAAAACCGGAGAGATCATGAACTCAGGGAACAAGGCCATATTCTGGAAACGCCTGTCCGAAATCCGGGCCGGTATGTTGATCCCTGACGGGGCCGATCCGCGCCCCATGGCCCATGCCGTGCGCAGCGAAGACAACGCGCTCTGGTTTCTCACCGACAAGGCAAGCGACGTGGCTGAGGCCGCCAATCGCCGCGCCAACGCCCGCCATGTGGTGAGCAGCCCGGATGCCAAGCTCTATGCCACGATCGACGGCCAGCTCTCGGTCGAGACCAGCCGCGACAAGCTCGATGACATCTGGACGCCGATGGCCACCGCCTGGTTCGAGGGCGGGCGCGACGATGATCGGGTCTGTCTCGTGGCCTTTCGCCCGACCCGGGCCGAGATCTGGGCCACCAAGGGCACCACCCAATCGCTCTATCAATTCGCCATGGCAAATCTCACCGCCGGGTCTCCCGATCTTGGCGAACATGAGATTCTCGAGTTCTGAGCGTCTGATCCCGCCTATCCCGCCTGATAGACCGCGCTCACCTCGGCGCGGATGATCCGCGCGATCAGCGCGCAATCCTCAACCGTAAAGGTCAGCGGCAGGCGCATGTCGAGAATGCCCTTCAGGATACGGTCGCTCTTTGGCATCCGCTCGCTCGGCGCATAGCGCCAGCTGTCATAGCGGCTGGTAAAGCCCGCAGGCTCGGCCCCGCCAAACCATTTGAGCTCGACCCCCCGCGCCTTGCAGCGGCTCACCACCTCGTCGATCTTGGCCTCGCTCCAATCGAGCAGCAGAAACTGGATGGACGAGCCGACATAGGTCTCCTCCTCAGGCCGCTCCACGATGGTGAGACCGCCAGTGTCGCGCAGCCCCGCCTCAACCGTCTGATAGCGGGCATTCCACGCCGCGCATTGCGCATCGAGCCGGGCCAGCTGTGGCCGCAGGATCGCCGCGCGCAGATGATCCATCCGCCCCGAGACGTTCGGCGTGTGATATTTCACCTCTTCGAACACCTCGGCCGGCGGCACCGTGCCATTGCGCCCATAGAGCATGTAGGACCCCGACAGGATCGTCGCCCGCGCCATGACCTCGTCATCATCGGTAACAAAAAGCCCGCCCTCGCCCGAATTCATATGTTTATAGGTCTGGGTCGAATAACAGCCGATGAGCCCATGCCGCCCCGACGGCACACCGCACCACGCAGCCCCCATCGTATGGGCGCAATCCTCGATCACCGTGACGCCCGCGTCATTGCACAGCGCCATCAGCCGATCCATGTCGCACAGATGGCCCCGCATATGGCTGAGCATCAAGACCCGCGCCTGACCGAGCTTGGCCTCGAGATCGTCGAGATCAATGGTCAGCCCTTCGGTCACGCCGACAAACACCGGCACCGCGCCCATGCTGGCAATCGCGCCGGGCACGGGTGCCAGCGTAAAGGCATTGGTGAGCACCTTCTCCCCCGGCTTCACGCCAATCGCGCGCAGCGCCGTGGCCATGGCATAGCCCCCCGAGGCCACCGCCAGCGCATATTTCGCCCCCGTATAGGCCGCGAATTCGCGCTCGAGCATCCCGGTCTCGCCGACCTCGTCGCCCACCAGATTATAGCGGTGCAACCGCCCCGATTTCATCACCTCGAGCGCCGCCGCGATACCCTCGTCGGGGATCGGTTCCTGCTGGGTGAAATTGCCTGTGAATCGCTCTGTCATATCGCCACCCTGAGGTCACTTGCTGCGCCGGTCAATCAGGGCTGATGACCTTTTCGATTAGCCGACGGATGGTTTCGGACTATCCGACGACGCGCCGCAGGATCGCGGGCAATTCCTCGTAACTGCCGAGGATCGCATCGGGTTCGAGCGCCGCCACATCTTCGCCGCCGGGGCCGAAATTCACCAGGATCGACGGCACGCCCGCCGCCCGCGCCGTGGCATGATCGGTGAGCGTATCGCCCACCATCACCGCCCGCGCCGGATCGCCGCCAGCCCGCCGCGCCGCCTCGCGCAGAGGCTCGGGGTCGGGCTTGCGCACCGGCAGCGTATCGGCGCCCACCAGCGCGTCGAACGCATCGAGCACCCCCATCCGGGTCAGCAGCAGATGCGCGAGATACTCAGGCTTGTTGGTACAGACCGCGAGCTTCCAGCCCTCCGCCCGCAACAAAGCCGCCGTCTCAAGCGCCCCGGGATAGAACCGCGTATGGGTGTCGATGGCGGTCTCGTAATGATCGAGCAAGGGCTTGTAAAAGCTGTCGACCAGCGCCGTATCGCCGCCCCGGCCCAGCCGCTCGAACCCAAGGGTCAGCATCGCCCGCCCGCCCCGCAGCGCCGCCCGCGCATCGCGCTCCTGATGGAGCTGATCCACCTCGCCCATCGACCGGAAACAGGCGTTTGCCGCCGCGATCAGATCGCCGCTCGTATCGGCCAGCGTCCCATCGAGGTCGAAAATCACCGTCTGGACCATGCTGTGCTCCCTTCTCTACAGGATCTGGCGCGAAACCGCCGAAACCTGTTACATTCCGCAATCTTCTTTGATCCATACAAAGCTTGCGCCAGACCTGCCAGCGGATAAAACGGCAGCAATTAAAACGCGAAGAGAATCCTGTATGTCTGTAGCTTTGATAGTTCTTGCGGCCGGTAAAGGCACGCGCATGAATTCTGATTTACCAAAAGTCCTCCATCAGATCGCGGGTGCGCCGATGCTGCACCACGCGCTGCGCGCGGGTCAGCTGTTGGAACCGGATCGCACCGTCGTTGTCGCGGGCCACGGTGCCGAGGCGGTCACCGCCGCCACCCAAGACTATGATGACGAGGCCCAGGTCGCGCTGCAAACCGAACAGCTCGGCACCGCGCATGCGGTGGCGCAGGCCGCGCCGCTCTTGGGCGATCACCCGGGCGATGCCGTCGTGCTCTATGGCGACACGCCCTTTATCCTGCCTGAAACGCTCTCGCGCATGGCCGAGGCCCGCGCCGCGCATGACGTGGTGATCCTGGGCTTTGAGGCGGCCGATCCCGGCCGCTACGGTCGGCTGGTGATGTCGGGCGACAGGCTCGATCGGATCGTCGAATTCAAGGACGCAAACGACGCGGAACGCACCATCACCTTCTGCAACTCGGGCGTGGTCATGGCCAAGACCGAGACGCTCTTTTCGCTGATCGAGGCGGTCGGCAATGACAATGCCTCCGGCGAATATTACCTCACCGACATCGTCGAAGTGGCCCGCGCCCGCGGTCTCTCGGCCACCGCCATCGCCTGCGACGAGGCCGAAACGCTCGGCGTCAACTCGCGCGCCGATCTCGCCGCCGCCGAGGCCGTGTTTCAGGCCCGGATGCGTCAGATCGCGATGGAGGACGGCGTGACCCTCGCCGCCCCCGAAACCGTCTATTTCGCCTATGACACGGTCATTGGCCGCGACACGGTGGTCGAACCCAACGTGGTCTTTGGCCCCGGCGTCACGGTTGAGAGCGGCGCGCGCATCCGCGCCTTTTCCCATCTCGAAGGCTGCCACGTGTCGCGCGGCGGCATCATCGGCCCCTATGCGCGGCTGCGCCCCGGCACCGAGCTTGCCGAAGATGTGCGCATCGGCAATTTCGTCGAGATCAAGAATGCCACGCTCGACGAGGGCGCCAAGGTCAACCACCTGAGCTATATCGGCGACGCCTCGGTGGGCGAACATGCCAATATCGGCGCGGGCACCGTCACCTGCAATTACGATGGCGTGATGAAGCACCGCACCGAGATCGGCAAACGCGCCTTCATCGGCTCTGACACGATGCTCGTGGCGCCGGTGCGCGTCGGCGACGGGGCGATGACCGCCTCGGGCTCGGTGATCACCCGCGACGTCGAGGATGACGCGCTGGCCCTGGCCCGCGCCGAACAGGTCGTGAAACCCGGCCTCGCCAAGAAAATGTTCGAAATTCTAAAATACAAAAAGAAAAAACGCGATGAGGGAGCAGCATAATGTGCGGTATTGTAGGTATCTTGGGTCAACACGAGGTTGCGCCGACACTGGTCGAGGCGCTCAAGCGGCTCGAATATCGCGGCTATGACAGCGCCGGGATCGCCACGCTGAACGAGGGCGCTCTCGACCGCCGCCGCGCCGTGGGCAAGCTGGTCAACCTCTCCGATCTTCTCGTCCATGAGCCGCTCGCCGGCAAGGCCGGGATCGGCCACACCCGCTGGGCCACCCATGGCGCGCCCAACCTGTCGAACACCCACCCGCATCAGGCCGGGCCGGTGGCCGTCGTCCATAACGGCATCATCGAAAACTACCGCGAGCTGCGCGCAGAGCTGGCCGAGAACGGCATCGGCCATGAAACCGATACCGACACCGAAACCGTCGCGCTGATGACCCATCACCTGATGGCCAAGGGCGCGAGCCCCGAAGAGGCCGCCCGCGCCACCATCGCCAAGCTCGAAGGCGCCTATGCGCTCTGCTTCCTCTTCGACGGCGAAGAGGATCTGCTGATCGCCGCCCGCAAGGGCAGCCCGCTCGCCGTGGGCTATGGCGACGATGAGATGTATGTCGGCTCCGACGCCATAGCGCTGGCGCCGATGACCGACCGGATCACCTATCTCGAAGAGGGCGACATCGCCGTCGTCTCGCGCCACGATCTGCGCATCACCGATGCCGATGGCACGCCGGTCAACCGCGAGATCCGTCAGGTCCATATCGACAGCGGCGCGGTCGACAAGGCCGGGCACAAGCATTTCATGGCCAAGGAAATCGCCGAACAGCCGCTCGTCATTTCCGAGGCGCTGAGCCATTACATCGACGCCGAGGCCGGCCGCATCACCCTGGGCGCGGACATCGATTTCACGAAGATCGAACGCTTTACCATGGTCGCCTGCGGCACAGCCTATCTCGCTTGCCTCACGGCGAAATACTGGTTCGAACAGCTCGCCGGGATGCCGGTCGAGGTCGATATCGCCTCGGAGTACCGCTATCGTCAGCCGCCCGTGACCCCCGGCACCGCCGCGCTCTTCGTGAGCCAATCGGGCGAGACCGCCGACACGCTCGCGGCGCTGCGCTATTGCGAAGGCAAGGCCGACCGCATCTTTTCGGTGGTCAACGTCCCCGAAAGCTCGATCGCCCGCGAAAGCGATGTGGCCCTGCCCATCCTCGCCGGGGTCGAAATCGGCGTGGCCTCCACCAAGGCCTTCACCTGCCAGCTCACCGTGCTCTTCCTCATGGCGCTCGAGGCCGCCCATCAACGCGGCCGGATGAGCGATGACGAGCTCGCGGATATGATCTCGAGCCTGCGCAACCTGCCGTCGGTTCTCAACACCGCGCTCGAGGTCGAGGGCACGATCAAATCCGCCGCCCAGCGCCTGTCGCAGGCCAAGGATGTGCTCTTCCTGGGCCGTGGCATGATGTATCCGCTCGCCCATGAAGGCGCGCTGAAACTCAAGGAAATCAGCTACATCCATGCCGAAGCTTATGCCAGCGGCGAGCTCAAACATGGGCCCATCGCGCTCATCGACGAACATATGCCGGTGGTGGTGATGGCCCCCAAGGATGCGCTCTTCGACAAGACCGTGTCGAACATGCAAGAGGTCATGGCGCGTGGTGGCAAGGTGATGCTGATCACCGATCAGGCCGGGGCCGACACCGCCCGCGACGGCATCTGGCAAGAGATCGTCATGCCGACGGTGCGCGACGCGCTGACCCCGATCCTCTATGCGATCCCGGCACAGCTGCTGGCCTATCACACCGCCGTCGCCAAAGGCACCGATGTGGATCAGCCGCGCAACCTCGCGAAATCCGTCACCGTCGAATAAGCTTGGCCAATCGGGCCTGCGCGGGCCTCACCGCCCGCGCGCGCCCCCACCCTACTGCGCCAAATCTCGCATCACCGAGATCAGATCGCCCTTGCCCTCGAACCCGATGCCGGGCAGCTCGGGCATGGTGATATGGCCGTCCTTGACCTCGACCCCATCGGGAAAGCCGCCAAAGGGCTGAAACAGGTCCGGATAGCTCTCATTGCCGCCAAGCCCCAGCCCCGCCGCGATATTGAGAGACATCTGATGGCCGCCATGCGGAATGCAGCGCCGCCGCGACCAGCCCGCCTCGGCCAGCACCTCCAGCGTCCGCAGATATTCCACCAGCCCGTAGGACAGCGCACAGTCGAACTGAAGCCAATCCCGATCCGGCCGCATCCCGCCATAGCGCAAGAGATTGCGCGCATCCTGATGGGAAAAGAGGTTCTCCCCCGTGGCCATCGGCGGCGCGTAATAGCCCGCCATCGCCGCCTGCAGCTGATAGTCGAGAGGATCGCCGATCTCTTCATACCAGAAGATCGGATAACGGCTGAGCATCCGCCCATAGGCAATCGCCGTCTCGAGATCGAACCGCCCATTGGCATCCACCGCCAGCTGTGCCTCGCCGTCGATCTCCGCCAAAACCGCCTCGATGCGGCGCTGATCCTCATTCAGCGACGCGCCGCCGATCTTCATCTTGACCACAGTATAACCGCGCTCGACATAGGACCGCATCTCGCGGCGCAACGCGCTCTCATCCTTGCCCGGATAGTAATAGCCCCCCGCCGCATAGACAAAGACACGCGGATCGGCCGTGCCGCCCTCGCGCTCGGCCAGCAGCCGAAACAGAGGTTTCTCCGCGATCTTCGCCACCGCATCCCAGACCGCCATATCAATGGTGCCCACCGCCACCGACCGCTCGCCATGGCCGCCGGGCTTTTCGTTCTGCATCATCGTGGCCCAGATCTTGTGCGGGCAGAGATTATCGCCCGCCTCGTTCATCAGGCTCGCCGGCTCCGCCTCGAGCACCCGGTCGCGAAACCGCTCGCGGATGAGCCCGCCCTGCCCATAGCGCCCATTGGAATTGAACCCATAGCCCACCACCGGCCGCCCGTCGCGGATCACATCGGTGACCACCGCCACGAGGCTCGCGGTCATCTTGCTGAAATCGATATAGGCGTTGCGAATGGGTGACGCGATGGGCTTGGTCACCTCCCGGATGTCGACGATACGCATGCTCTCTCCCTCTGGCTGCGCGCCAAGCCAGCCCGAAAAAGCCCTGCCATGTCAATGGCGCGCCGCCCCGCCCCCTTGCCTTGCCCGGTCACATCGGCACAGTGAGAGGGAACCACCGAAGGACCGCCCATGCCCCGCCTGTCGCGCCGCCACCTGCCCTCGCTTGGCGCTTTCGCCACATTCGAGGTGGCCGCCAAACATCTGAGCTTTACCGCCGCCGCGCGCGAATTGAACGTGACCCAGGCGGCGGTGAGCCAGCAGATCCGCGCGCTCGAGACCGCGCTCGACACCTCGCTCTTCCGGCGCAGCCCCGGCGGGCTCGAGCTGAGCCCTTCGGGCGCCACGCTGCTCGGCGCGGTGGGCGACGGGCTCGACCGGCTGACCGAGGCCATCGCGACGCTCTCGGCCCCGCCGCAGGTGGATCAGCCGATCACCATCGCCGCCACCATCGGCGTCGCGAGCCATTGGATCACCGCCCTCACCCGCGCCTATCGCGAGACCCATCCCGACACTTGCTTCACCATTCTCGCCTCGGATGAGGATGACCGCCTGTCGCGCGCCGCCGGGGTCGATATCGCGCTGATCTGTGGCAATGACCGCAGCCGCGCCGGCGACGAGCTCTATTACCTCTTCCCCGAGATGGTCCAACCGGTCTGCAGCCCCGAATTCCTCGCCCAAAACGGGCCATTTGACGATGCCGAAACCCTCACCCGTCAGCCGCTACTCGACCTCCACGACAGCCATTGGCAATCGCGGGCGATCAACTGGCAGCCGCTGACTTGGGTCTCGTGGTTCAACAGCCTCGGCATCACCCATGTGCCCCGGCCCGCCCCGCTGAGCACCAATTGCAATCCGATCCTGATCGACGCCGCCCGGCGCAGCGAAGGGGTCATCCTCGGCTGGCGCCATATCGTGGCCGAGGACCTGACGCGCGGCACGCTGGTGCCCGCGCATCCCCATGTGCTCCGGGTCGAGCGGGCCAATTTCCTGCAGGTCAATGACCATGCCCGCGACCGGCCCGATCTACGCCCCTTCGTCGATTATGTGCTCGATCAGAGCCGCAGCATCGCCGCGGCCTGATCTCTCACCCCTGGCTCAGCTGTCGCTCAGACAACCCGCCAGCCGCGTTGCCATCTCGACGATCATCGCCGGATAGAGCCCCGGGCCCTCTGGCAGTTCGAGCCCCATCGGATCGAGCGCCACCAGACGCGCGCCGGTCACCTCGGCCACCGATTCCGCCAGCGCCGGGTTGAGCCCCGGCTCGGTGAGCACACAGGCCACCCCGCGTTTCTCCAGAACCTCGCGGATTTCGGCCACCCGTTTCGGCCCCGGCGCCCGCGCATCGCTGAGCGCAATCGCCCCGGCGGCTGTCACGTCAAAAGCCTTCTCGAAATACTGGAACGCATCATGCGAGACCACGAAAGGCACGTCTTTGACCGGCGCCAGCACCGCGCGCGCCTTGTCTTGCGCTGCCACGATCTCGGCATCCGCCTGCGCGAGGTTCTCACGGTAAACCGCTGCGTTTTCAGGGTCTTGTTCGATCAGCTCATCGGCAATCAGCCGCGCCCAGGCCCGCGCGTTCTCCGGGTCGAGCCAGCCATGCGGATCGTTCGGCCCGTGATCATGCCCGTCATGGCCCGCCTCGTCGTGGCCATGACCGTCATGACCCTTCTCGTCATGCGCGTGGTCGTCGTGACCATGGTCGTCATGGCCCTTTTCATCGTGCGCATGCTCATCATGCCCGTGATCGTCATGCCCGTGGTCATCATGACCCTTTTCATCGTGACCATGCTCATCATGCCCATGCTCTTCGTGACCATGCGCCTCATGCCCGTGATCCTGATGGGCAAACTCGACCTCGTCCCGGGTCGGCAGCACGATGCTGGTCTCCGCCTCCATGAGCCGGATCACATGGGCCTCGGGCGCGAGCGACTGCTGCGCCTCGCTGAGCCACGGGGTCAGCCCGCCGCCCACCATCACCACCAGATCGGCCTTGGCCAGCGCCGCCGCATCCGAGGGTTTGAGCCGCGCATCATGCGGCGAGGCGCCGCGCGGCACCAGCCGTCCGGGCGTCCCCACGCCTTGCATCACCCGCGCCACGAGCGATTCGACCGGCGCGATATCGGTGACCACCGCAGGCTCTGCCGCCGCCGCCACCGGAAGCCCCAGCCCAGCCACAAGCGTCATCGCCCCAACCCAATGTTTGCCTGTTCCCGTCATGCTGCGCTCCATGCTAATCCGTGCTAAAAAACTCCGGGCAATCCCGGCGTCGGGGTTGATAGATGAGATAATATAACATATCAAGCCCTGAACACGACAGAACGGACCAGACCATGAGCCGCCTCGCCTTTGACGCCCATGACCACCACAGCTGCATCGCCGACACGCTCGACGCGGCCGAGGCGCGCTGTGCCAAGAGCGGGCTGCAGTTCACCCCGGTGCGCCGCCGGGCGCTCGAAATTCTGGCCACCGAACACCGCGCCATGGGCGCCTATGACCTGCTCGACCATCTGCGCGCCGAAGGCCTTGGCTCACAGCCCCCGGTGGCCTATCGCGCCCTCGATTTCCTCGTGAAACACGGGTTCGCGCATAAGATCGAGCGGCTCAACGCCTTTGTCGCCTGCTGCCATCCCGACACCGATCACAGCCCCGCCTTCCTGATCTGCCGCCATTGCGACGCGGTGGCCGAAATCCGCGCCCGCGACGCCCGTGGCCTCTTGGCCGACACCGCCAGCGAGGCGGGCTTTACCGTCGACCGCGCGGTGATCGAGGCCGAAGGCACCTGCCCCAATTGCCAGGATGGCACCGAGGTTCAGGCCCCCGCATGACCCGGACCCCTCTATGACCCAGAGCAAAGACACGACCCTGACGCGGATCACCGATCTCGGCGTCCAGTTTGGCGATGCGCCGGTGCTGCGCAACATCTCGCTGACTCTGCGCGCGGGCGAGATCACCACCGTGGTTGGCCCCAATGGCTCTGGCAAATCGACCCTGCTGCGCTGTCTCATCGGCGCCCAGCGCCCCGACCGGGGCGAGATCAGCCACGCGCCGGGGCTGCGCATCGGCTATGTGCCGCAGAAACTTCATATCGACCCGACCCTGCCGCTCACCGTGGCGCGGTTCCTGTCGCTGCCGAGCCGGGTCAGCGCCGCCGCCGCCCGCGAGGCGCTCGACCGGGCCGGGGCTGGCGATCTTTACGGACGTCAGATGGCGCGGCTCTCCGGCGGCCAGTTTCAACGCGTGCTTCTCGCCCGCGCGCTTCTGAGCCGCCCGCATCTGCTCATTCTCGACGAGGCCACCCAAGGTCTCGATCAGCCCGGCGCCGCGGCCTTCTACCAGCGGATCGAACAGGTCCGGGCCGAGCTTGGCTGCGCCGTCTTGATGGTGAGCCATGATCTCCACGTCGTCATGGCCGCCTCCGACCGGGTGATCTGCCTCAACGGCCATATCTGCTGCGAAGGCGCGCCCGAACAGGTGGCCCAGGCCGAGGAATACCGCGCGCTCTTTGGCTCGGGCACGCAGGGCGCGCTGGCGCTCTACCGCCACGACCACAATCACCGCCATGATCACGACCATGTGCACGGCCCCGGCTGTGCCCACGACCACGACCATGACCACGATCACCCGCATGATCACGAGGCCGCCGAATGAGCCTGCTCGACGATTTCCTGATCCGCGCCGCACTGGCCGCCGTCGGCGTGGCGCTGGCCGCCGCCCCGCTGGGCTGTTTCGTGGTCTGGCGCCGCATGGCCTATTTCGGCGACGCCACCTCGCATGCCGCGATCCTCGGCGTCGCCCTGTCGCTGGCGCTGTCGCTGCCGATCTTTGCAGGCGCGCTCGCCGTGGCGCTGATCATGGCCGTGGCCATCACGATGCTGAGCCAACGCGGCCACGCCATGGACACGCTCCTCGGCGTCATGGCCCATTCGGCGCTGGCCGTAGGGCTCGTTGCGGTCTCCTTCCTCGACGGGGTGCGCATCGACCTCATGGCCTATCTCTTTGGCGAGATTCTCGCGGTGTCGCGGCTCGACCTGCTGGTGATCTGGACCGGAGCGGCGCTGGTGCTGGCGCTTCTGTCGTGGCGCTGGTCGGCGCTTCTGACCGCGACGCTCAACACCGATCTGGCCCATGCCGCAGGCGTCAACCCGGCGCGCGAACAGGCGGTGCTGACCCTGGCGCTGGCCCTCGTCGTCGCCGTCGCGATCAAGGTGGTAGGCGTGCTGCTCATCGCCGCGCTCCTGATCATCCCCGCCGCCACCGCCCGGCCTCTCGCCACGACGCCCGAACGCATGGCCGTCGCCGCCGCCGCCATCGGCGCGCTCTCAGGGCTCGCGGGGCTCGGGCTCAGCTATCACTATGACACGCCCGCCGGCCCGACCATCGTCTGCGTCGCCGCCGGGCTCTTCCTGCTCTCGACGCTGCTGCGCGGACGGCTGATGACACGCGGCTAGACCTCACCGCGTGTACATCTGCGTCTTATGCGCCCGGGTCCGCGCCGTGGCCTCGGCACTGCCATCATGGAAGGTGCCGAACCAGCGATCGAACGGGATCTCCGAGGTGCCGTAATTGCACTCGAAATAGCGGTGATGCAGCTGGTGAAAGAAATCCCCCGCCCGCATCGCCTCGCGGTCCCGCGCGATGAGCTTCTCGAACCCCGAATGCGACAGCACCGGGCTCAGCTGCTGAAAATACACATGATAGAGCAGATGCAGCGGGTGCGAGGCCACGACCAGATGGATGAAATAGGTCGTGAAGTAAAAGAGGTTCTCATACCAATGGTTCGAGATCCCCGACCACGGCCCCACATTGACATTGCGGTGATGCACCGCATGCACATGCCGATAGAGCCGCGGATGATGCTCGAGCCGATGCACCCAATAGAAATGCAGGCTCGACCACATCGGAATGAGCCCCATCCAGAGCACGAACCAGATGGGCGCGCTGTCGAAACTGATCCCCGGCGCATAGCCATTGGCCATGGCCCAGAATATCCCCCATTGATACAGCGTCGCCACGCTCATCGCACTGCCGAGCGTCCACCAGATATTGTCGAGTACCTGGTTGCGGAAGGTGAAACTGCCGTTCTTGCGGGTGAGATCGCGCTTGTCGAATTTCTTGCGCATCCCCTGCCCGCGCCGGATATAGAGCCACCAATGCAGCGACCCCGCCACCAGGCATTGCGGCACCACATTCATCAGCCAGACGGTGATCATCCAGCCCGGCGCGAACTCCCGCATTTCGCTCAGCGGCGGCATCACCCAGAGGTAGACAGCCACCGCCATCGCCAAACACAGGCTGAGCGAGCCGAGCGTCAGCCACGCCCCGCGATACCAGCGCAGCACCGCCATCGGGCGCGGCGGCCAGTGAAACAGCGGGTTGAGCGCCACCGGCGCCTCTGGCCGATAATTCCAACGCTCGGCCTCCGGATCATGGGCAAAATCATGCATATCGGCGCTCTCCTCCCTGCGCGTGCTCTCTGCGCGTGCTCTCTGCCGCGATCAACTCGCGTAATTCGATCCTTCATCGTCGAGAATGCCCATCAGCTCGGCCAGATGCGACGCGGCCTGGCTGGGATAGTCCTCCAGCTCCTGCGCGGTCTTCTCCGCCACCTCATCCGACAGCACCCGAAGCTCCTGCCCGGTCTGCAACGCCCGGATATAGGTCTCGGCGGCGCGCTCGAAATAATAGAGCCGGTTGAACGTGTCGGCGACATCCTCGCCGATCACCAACACCCCGTGATGGCCCATGATCATCACCTTGACCCGCGGATCACCAAGCAACCCGGCACAGCGTTCGCCCTCGCTCTCAAAGGCGAGCCCGCCATAGCCCTCATCGATCACATAGCGGTTGAAAAACGTCGCGCAATTCTGGTCGATCGGCGGCAGGCGGCTGTCCTTGAGACAGGCGAGCACGGTGGCATGGATCGAATGCACATGCATGATGCAGCGCGCATGCGGCACATGGCGATGGATCGCCCCATGCAGCCCCCAGGCCGTCGGGTCCGGCGCGCCGGGCTTGTCCATGGTCGACGGGTCCTTGGCATCGAGAAGCAAGAGATCCGACGCCTTGATGCGCGAGAAATGCTTCTGATTGGGGTTCATCAGGAATTCCGTGCCATCCTCGTTCACCGCGAGGCTGAAATGATTGGCCACCCCCTCATGCATGTCGAGCCGCTCGGTCCAGCGAAAGGCGGCGGCCATTTCAATGCGCTCCTGCCAATGGCTGAGGTTGCTGATCTCGCTCAGATGCGCGGCGATGGACATGGGGGCATTCCTTTTGACAATTGCGTTTCACCCCATCCTGCGGCGCGCATCGGGTTTTGACGAGCGATGGATTTGAGGCTATGGCATTAGCTACACTTATCCATGGATTGCGCATAGAGCATGAGCCGCCCCGACCTGCCCCCGCTGACCTGGCTTCGCGCCTATGAGGCCGCCGCGCGGCACCTGTCGTTCACCCTCGCCGCCAAAGAGCTCAACCTCACCCAATCGGCCATCAGCCAGCATGTGCGCAGCCTCGAGACATGGCTCGGCCATGATCTCTTTCTGCGCCGCACCCGCGCCCTGTCGCTGACCGAAGCCGGGGCAAACTACTTGCCCGTGGTGCGTGAGGCGTTTCAGCTGCTGGCGGGCGGCACCCGGGCGCTGGTCGGCGGCGACCGGGGGCACCGGCTCCGGCTCAATTGCAACATGTCCTTCGCCGCCTATTGGCTCGCCCCGCGCATGGGACGGCTGCGCGAGGCCCTGCCGTGGCTGCAACTCCACGTGATGACCGCCACCTGGGGCCCGCAGATGGAGCCCGGCAACACCGACTTTGAGATCTGGTTCCTGCGCCCTGAAGAAATGTCCGCCGATGCCGAGCTGCTCTTCACCGAGAGCCTCTCACCGGTCTGCGCTCCGGGCTTTGCGGGTGACGCGCCCGACTGGCTCCGCGATCCGCTGATGGATTGCGCGGGCGTGCTCTCGGGCTGGCACAGCTGGGCCGAGGCGGCGGGCCGCCCGCTCGCCCCCGGCCAGCGGGTCGAACTCATGTCCACCTATGTGATCTCGCTCTCCGCCGCGCTCAACGGCCAAGGCCTCGCCATGGGCCAGGGCTTCATGACCCGCGCGCTGCAGGCGACCTCAGCGCTGATCGAGCCTTGGCCGGATCAGCGCCTGCCGCTCTCCGAGGTCTATTTCATGATCCCGCCGCCGCGCCATGCCGAAACCCCCGCCAGCCGCGCCTTTGCCGACTGGCTGCGCGCCGAGGTCGCTGCAGAGACGCAAACGGCCTGACCCCGGGGCACGGGATCAGGCCGCTTTGTCGTTTTTTTACACAGGCTTAGCGCAGGACTTTGGTCAGCATATCTTTCACTTTGCCGATATGCTCCTCGTCGATGGTGAGCGGCGGCGACATGGCGAAATTATTGCCAATCGGCCGGAAGCTCAGCCCGATGTCCCAGGCCTTCTTGGCCAGCTCCGGCGCGGTGCGGCTGGAATTCGGGTCGATCTCCATCGCACCGATGAGCCCCATGTTGCGAATGTCGATCACATCCGGCACATCGGCAAAGCTGTGCAGCATCTCTTCCCAGATCGGCGCCATCTTGGCGGCATTCTCGAAAATCCCCTCGTCGCGATAGACGTCGAGCGTCGCAATCGCCGCCGCCGAGGCCAGCGGATGCCCCGAATAGGTATAGCCGTGGAAAAGATCCGGCAGCGCCTCGGGCCCGCTGCGAAACGCCTCGCGCACCTTGGCGGTGGTGAACACGCCGCCCATCGGCACGGTGGCATTGGTCATGCCCTTGGCGGCGGTGAAAATATCCGGCTTCACCCCGAAATGCTGGCTGGCAAAGGGCGTGCCCATGCGGCCAAACCCGGTGATCACCTCGTCAAAAATGAGCAGGATACCGTGCTGATCACAGATTTCGCGCAGCCGCTCGAGATAGCCCTTGGGCGGCGGGAACACCCCGCCCGCACCGGCCACCGGCTCGACGATTACCGCGGCGACATTATGCCCGCCATGGGTCTCGCAGATCATCGCCAGATCTTCGGCGAGATGCGCGCCGGTCTCGGGCTGGCCCTTCGACATGCGGTTCTCGGCCAGGTTGGTGTGACGCAGATGCTGGGCACTGGGATAGAGCGTGCCAAACTGGCCCTTGTTGAGGCCGATGCCGCCCACCGACAGACCGCCGAAATTGATCCCGTGATAGGCCTTCTGCCGCCCCACCAGAATGCGCCGCTGCCCCTCGCCCCGCGCCGAATGATAGCCCAGCGCGATCTTGAGAGCGGTGTCCACCGATTCCGACCCGGAGTTGGTGAAGAACACATGGTCGAACCCGGGCGCCAGCGCCACCATACGGCTCGCCGCCTGAAAGGCGATCGGATGGCCCTGCCCGAAGCAATGGGCGAAATCCATCTCCGCCGCCTGTTTCTGAATGGCCTCGATGATGCGCGGATGCCCATGGCCCGCATTGGAACACCACAGCCCGCCGGTGCCGTCGAACACCTCGCGGCCATCCACCGTGGTATAATAGAGCCCCTTGGCCCCGCTCACCAACCGCGGCGCCGCCTTAAAGGCCCGCGACGACGTGAACGGCATCCAGAAACTGTCGAGATCATTTGGTATGGGACTTGCGTCATTCATGGTCCACGGGCCTCCCGGAAAATTTGATCATATTCCGCCACACTGGGCAAAGCCGCGCCCAGTTGCAAGCCCGCAAATCGGCTAGGTTCCAGCCCCCGGATTCCGATAGGAAATCACCGACAGAAACCGCACCGGCAGCTTGAAAAGCTCCTCCGGCCCATGCGGCGCATCGGCATCGAAAAACAGGGAATCACCGGGCTTGAGATGGTACATCTTGGTGCCGTGGCGATAGCCCACCTCGCCCTCGAGGATATAGAGAAACTCGATCCCGTCATGTTGAAAGGTCGGGAACCGGTCCGAGGTCTCGCTGAGCGTGATCAGATAGGGTTCGACCTGCAGCCCGCTGGCATTGGCCCCAAGCGCGCCGAGAAGCTGATACTGATGCCCGGCCCGGGTGCCTTCGCGCACCGTCTCGACGCCCTCGCCCGCCTTGACATGGACCGCGCCCCGCTCGACCTCATAGGTCTTGAAGAAATCGGTGATCGGCACGCTCAGCGCCCGCGCCAGCGTCACCAACGTGGTGAGCGAGGCCGAGGTGCCGCCGTTCTCGATCTTCGACAGCATCCCGGGGCTGAGCCCGGTCGCCTCGCTCAGATCGGTCACCGTCATGCGCTGCGACTGACGCAGGCTGCGCACCTCGCGGCCAATGGCCACCTCGAGAACCCGCTCCTTGTTGGGCGTGATCTTGTGCGGGTCTTGCTTCGGCAGGCTGGCAGGCGAAGGCGTCTTATCCGTCGTCATGGGCAACTTTCATTTACGGGCATACACATCTTCATAGCGGATAATATCGTCTTCGCCCAGATAGCTGCCGGTCTGCACCTCGATGAGAACCATCTCGACCTTGCCGGGGTTTTCCATCCGGTGCACCGCGCCAAGCGGGATATAAACGCTCTCGTTTTCGCCGACGAGACGGACATCGTCATCCACCGTCACCCGCGCCGTGCCCTGCACCACGATCCAATGTTCCGACCGGTGATGATGGCTCTGCAGGCTGAGCGCCGCGCCGGGCTTGACCACGATCCGCTTGACCTGAAACCGCTCGCCGATGACCAGGCTCTCGAACCAGCCCCAGGGCCGGTGATCGACCGGAAACTCCGTCGCCTGCCGCGCCTTGCGGGATTTGAGCGCCGCCACCGCCTCCTTGACGCGCTGGCTCTCGCCACGCGGCGCCACCACCACCGCATCCGGCATGGCCACCGCGATCATGTCGCGCAGCCCGATGCCCACCAGCTCCTGCGCCGCGTTCTCCGACCGCAAGAGGCTGCCCTCGCAATCGAGCGCGGTGGCATGATCCGTCACCACATTGCCCGCCCCATCCGGGCCGCTCTCCTGCCAGACCGCCTGCCAATCGCCGAGATCGGACCAGCCCGCGGCAAAGGGCATCACCGCGAGGTTGCGGGCCTTCTCCATGATGGCATAGTCGATGCTGTCCTCGGCCACCTGCCCCCAAGGCTCGGCCGCGAGCCGGGTAAAGCCCAGATCGGCCTCGCCCTGTGCCACAGCCGCCCGCACCGGCGCGATCATCTCGGGCGCATGGGCCTCAAAGGCCGCGATGATGCCCTGCACCGAGAACAGGAACAGCCCGCCATTCCACAGGTAATGCCCCGCCGCCAACAGCGCCTCGGCGGTCTCGGCATCGGGTTTCTCGACAAAGCGCACCAAGGGCTGCGGCGTGTCGGCCTCGGCATGGCCCGGCTCCTGCAGCTCGAGCCAGCCATAGCCGGTCTCGGCCCGCGTCGGCCGAATGCCAAAAGTCACCAGATCGCCCGCCGCCGCCCGGGGCGCCGCCGCCCGCACCGCCGCACGGAACGCCGCGCCGTCGGGGATCACGTGATCCGAGGGCGCCACCAGCATGAGCCCCTCGGGGTCCACCTCCGCCAGCCACAGCGCCGCCGCCAGAACCGCCGGCGCCGTGTTGCGCCCCTCCGGCTCGATCAGGACGCCGCGCGGCGCGCTCTCGATCGCCGCCAGCTGCTCCATCACAATGAACCGAAACGGCTCGCCGGTGAGAACCACAGGCGCGCCAAACCCCTCACCGCTGAGCCGCCGCGCCGAGGCCTGAAACAGGCTCTCATTGCCCACCAGCGCGGTGAACTGCTTGGGATAGCTCTTGCGCGACAAAGGCCAGAGCCGCGTGCCCGACCCGCCACAAAGGATCACCGGGTGAATGGTGGGATGCGCCGTCTCTGTCATCGCCCGTGCCTCCTCAGATATCCGCCAGGGCGTCCACCGCCTCGGGGATCGGGTAATGGTGATTGCCCACAAAAAGCCCCTGCGCGTCAATGTAATCCGCGTTGGTCAGGCTGCCGTGGATCTCGTAATCGAAATATTTCATGACCTCGTTCTTGGCGAAATTCCCCGCCACGATGGGCCGGCATTCAAACCCGGCCGCACTCAGCCGCTGCACAAGCTCGGCCCGCGCCATTCCCGCATCGGGCCGCAGCACCAGCGAAAACCCGAACCAGCTGCTCTTGCCGATCTCGCGCTGGATCATGAACTTCGGGTGATTGCCAAGCCGCGCCTGCACCAGCGCCCCATTGGCCCGCCGCCCCTCGACCAGACCGGGCAGCTTCTTGAGCTGCTCCTGCCCCAGAGCGCCCGACATCTCGAGCGGCCGCAGGTTGTAGCCCGGCAGCACAAAGCGAAAGCTCTCTTCAAAGGGATCGTCGCTCTTCTCGCCGGTGACATGGTTGAACTTCGGCAGGTTGCGGGTCCAGCCATGGGCCCGCAGGCTGAGCATGATGTGATAGAGCTCTTCATCATCCGTCACCACGATCCCGCCTTCCATGGTCGAGATATGATGCGAGAAAAACGCCGAATAGCTGCCCATGACGCCAAAGGTCCCGGCCTCTTTGCCCTCGAATGTCGCGCCCATGCTTTCGCAATTGTCCTCGATCATCACGATGTCGCGGCCATCGGTGATCTCGCGGATGCGGGCGAAATCATTGGGATTGCCAAGCAGGTTCACCACCATGATGGCGCGGGTCTTGTCGCTCACCGCCTCGGCCAGCGCGTCGAGATCATAGTTCAGCGTCTCGAGGTCGATATCCACGAATTTGAGCCGCAGCCCATATTGCCCGAGCGGGTAATAGGTGGTGGACCAGCTCACCGCCGGCACGATGATCTCATCGCCGCGCGCGAGCCGCAGCTTGGGGTCGGAATGGTAAAACAGCGCCGCCGTCATCAGCAGGTTGGCGGAGGATCCCGAATTGCACATGATGGCGTGGGTGCTGCCGAACTGGCGGGCGAACTGCTCTTCAAAGGCGCGCACTTCCGGCCCCATGGAAAACATGTCCGAGGCAATCACCCGTTGCAGCGCATCCTGCTCCGCCTGATCCCAGGACGAGGTGGCGAGAGGGAATCTGACGCTCATGAAGACGTCCTTTCGAGATAATGCTGATAGGTCTGGGCAAGCCCTTCTTCGAGAGAGGTTTGGGCCTGCCAGCCCCAGGCCTCCTGCCGGTCGGTGGCGCAGAGCTTCTGCTTCATCCCCACCGGCTTGCTGAGATCATGGGTGAACCGCCCCTGCCAGCCGATCACCTCGGCGGCCACGCGGTAATAGTCGTTGATCGAATGGTCATGGCCGAGCCCCACGTTCATCGCATCGGGCAGCGCCTCGATATCCTCGGCGGCGCGCAGCACCGCATCGGCCAGATCGCCCGCGAACATGAACTCGCGCCGCGCCGTGCCATCGCCCCAGATCTCGACCTCCGCCTGCCCGGTCTCGCGCGCCACATGCAGCTTGTGGATCACCGCCGGCAAGAGATGCGAAGCCTTGGGATCGAACGTGTCATGCAGACCGTAGAGATTGCAGGGGATGAGCGTCTTGTACTGCGCCCGCGGATCTTCGCGCCGGATATATTCGCAGAGCCGCATGGTCATGATCTTGGCCAGCGCATAGCCCTCATTGGTCGGCTCCAAAGGCCCGCTGAGGATCATCTCCTCGCGCAGCGGGTTCTGGGCCTCGCGCGGATACATGCAGGTCGAGGCCAGGTTGATGAGCCGCCGCACCCCGCCCTGCCAGGCCGCCATGACGATATTGCGCCCCATGGCGGTGTTTTCCTCAAGGAAACTCACCGGGTTGGCCATGTTCGCCTGAATACCGCCGACCCGCCCCGCCGCATGGATCACCAGATCGGGCTTGGTCTCGGCGATATAGTCGCGCACCGCGCCCGCATCCGTCAGATCGAGCGTCCGGCTCGACGGCGCGAGGATCTCCCAGTTGGCAGCACGGCCATGGGCGCGGATATTGCGCCCCACCATGCCCGAGCCCCCGGTCAGCAACAGCTTGCCCTGCATCGCCTCAGCCCTCGCGCGTCACAGAGGTCTCATAGCCATGATCCCGCAACAGCCGCGCCCGCCGCGCCGCCACAAGATCGGCCTCGACCATCTCGGCGCACATCTCCTGCGCGGTGATCTGCGGCACCCAGCCAAGCTTCTCCTTGGCCTTCGTCGGATCGCCAAGCAGCGTCTCGACCTCGGCAGGCCGGAAATAGCGCGGATCGATGCGCAGGATCACATCGCCCACCTTGACCGCCGGCGCCTTGTCCGAAGTGACCGCCGCCACGGTCGCGACCTCTTCCACGCCCTCCCCCGAAAATGCGAGCTCGATCCCCAGCTCCGCCGCCGACCAGCGGATGAAATCGCGGACGCTATATTGCTTACCGGTGGCGATGACGAAATCCTCGGGCGCATCTTGCTGCAGCATCATCCACTGCATCCGCACATAATCCTTGGCATGGCCCCAATCGCGCAGCGCATCGATATTGCCCATGTAAAGACAAGGCTCGAGCCCCTGCGCGATATTGGCGAGGCCCCGGGTGATCTTGCGGGTCACAAAGGTCTCGCCCCGGCGCGGGCTCTCATGGTTGAAGAGAATGCCGTTGCAGGCATACATGCCATAGCTTTCGCGGTAATTGACCGTGATCCAGTAGGAATAGAGCTTGGCCACCGCATAGGGCGACCGCGGATAAAACGGCGTCGTCTCGCGCTGCGGCGTCTCCTGCACCAGCCCATAGAGCTCCGAGGTCGAGGCCTGATAGAACCGACAGGTCTTCTCCATCCCGAGAAAGCGGATCGCCTCCAACAGCCGCAGCGTGCCCATCCCATCCACATCCGCGGTATATTCCGGGCTCTCGAAACTCACCGCCACATGGCTCTGCGCCCCGAGGTTATAGACCTCATCCGGCTTGATCTCGGCAATGAGCCGGGTCAGGTTCGAGGTGTCCGACAGATCGCCATAATGCAGCTTGAGCTTGGGGTCCGGCGCATGCGGGTCCTCAAAGATATGATCGATCCGGTCAGTGTTGAACAGCGAGGCGCGGCGCTTGATCCCATGCACCTCATAGCCTTTCTCCAGAAGAAATTCCGCCAGATAGGATCCGTCCTGCCCGGTGATCCCGGTGATCAATGCGCGCTTCATATGGTCTTCGCCTCGAATTCATGCCTTTTCCCGACACCTAAAGCCTCTGCCTGCGCGGGGCAACTGGCAACTGCCCCCAACGGCCAGCCGCCGCCACTCGACCGCAGCCCACAGCCCCCCGCTTCTTCTGGCCCCAAATATCCCGGGGGAAAGGCCGCAGGCCTTGGGGGCAGCGCCCCCCCACTCCCCCCAACACCCAAACACCCGCCCACACCCCCATGCGCCGAAACCCGCCCCGATTTGCGCGATGCGGATTGCCCATATACAATCCTTGCAAAGCGGCGTATGAGCCGGGGTTTCGCGGCCCGGCCGCCTGCCTCCGGCCCTCCCCGCCGCAACCCCCAGGATACCCTTCCCATGATACCCCCCCTTTCCAACGCGCTCGCCGCCCGTGGCTATGACAGCCTCACCCCCGTGCAAGAGGCCATGGCCGATCCCGATCTCATCGGCTCCGATCTGCTGGTCTCGGCCCAGACCGGCTCGGGTAAGACGGTGGCCTTCGGCCTCGCCATGGCGCCCACCCTGCTTGACGAGGCCGAGGTGTTCGGCCCCGCCGCCGCGCCGCTGGCGCTGGTGGTGGCCCCGACGCGCGAGCTGGCCTTTCAGGTGATGAACGAGCTGCGCTGGCTCTATGCCGAGACCGGCGCGCGCATCGCGTCCTGCGTCGGCGGCATGGATATGCGCGACGAACGGCGCACGCTGGAACGTGGCGCGCATATCGTCGTTGGCACACCGGGGCGGCTACGCGACCATATCTCGCGCGGCTCGCTCGACATGGACGACCTGCGCGTCGTGGTGCTCGACGAGGCGGATGAGATGCTCGATCTCGGCTTTCGCGAAGATCTCGAGTTCATGCTCGAAGCCGCGCCTGAGAACCGCCGCACCCTGCTCTTCTCGGCCACCGTGCCGCCCGCCATCGCCCGGCTCGCCGGCCAGTTTCAGCGCGACGCCCGCCGCATCAACACCGTCAGCAGCACCGAGCAACATGCCGACATCGCCTATCAGGCGCTGCGCGTCGCCCATGGCGAAGGCGAAGCGGCGATCTTCAACCTGCTGCGCTTTCATGATGCCGAGGCGGCGATCGTCTTTGCCAACACCCGCGCGGCGGTCAACCACCTGACCACCCGGCTCGCCAATCGCGGCTTTGCCGTGGTGAGCCTCTCGGGCGAGCTGAGCCAATCGGAACGCAGCCACGCGCTGCAGGCCATGCGCGACGGGCGCGCCCGGATCTGTGTCGCCACCGATGTGGCGGCGCGCGGCATCGACCTGCCCAATCTCAATCTGGTGATCCATGCCGATCTGCCGAAAAACACCGAGAGCCTGATGCACCGCTCGGGCCGCACCGGCCGCGCCGGGCGCAAGGGCGTCTCGGCGCTGATCGTCGCGCCGCGCGATCTGAAAAAGGCCGAACGCATCCTGAAATTCGCCAAGATCACTGCCGAATGGACGCTGCCGCCCTCTGCCGATGCGATCCTCGAACAGGATGAAAACCGCCTGCTCGCCGATCCCGCCTGGGAGACGCCGCTGACCGAGGCCGAAACCGCCTTTGCCGCGCGCCTGCTGGCCGAGCAAAGCCCCGAGGCCGTGGTCGGCGCCTATCTGCGTCTCTTCCGCACCCGTCACGCCGCCCCCGAAGAGCTGAGCGCCCCGGAGGCGGGCAAAGCCGCACCGCGCCGCGATCATGCCGAGTTCGGCCCCGCCACGTGGATTTCGCTCTCGGTCGGCCGCAAGGACCGGGCCGAGGCGCGCTGGCTGCTGCCGCTCCTGCTGCGCTCCGGCAATCTCGACAAGGCCAATATCGGCGCAATCCGCGTGCAGGATGGCGAGACCTATGTCGAACTGTCGACCCCGGCGGTCTCGGGCTTTTTCGACGCGCTCGACAACAACACGCTCGAGGATGGCATCACTGTGCGCCAGCTCGACGAGATGCCCGACCTTGGCCGCCCCGCGCCGAAACCCCATCGCGGTGCGCGCCCCGCAGGCGGCAAACCGCGCCATGACGGCCCGCCGCGTGGCGAGAAATCCTGGGGCGACAAGCCCCGTGGTGACAAACCCCGTGGTGAGAAATCCTGGGGTGACAAACCCCGCGGTGATAAACCCCGCGGCGACAAGCCCTGGGGCGACAAACCGCGCAGCGACAAGCCCCGCGCCGACAAACCGCGCAGCAAACCCCGGCCGCTGACCGAAACCCATGCCGTCGAACACAAGAGCCCGAAACCGGCCGGCAAACCCGTCGGAAAACCTGCTGGTAAACCTTCGGGCAAATTTGGCGACAAGCCCGCTGGCAAATTCGGTGACAAGCCGGGCGGCAAGCCCTCCGGTAAACCTTCGGGCAAGCCCGGTGGCAAACCCTCTGGCAAGTTCGGCGACAAGCCGGGCGGCAAGCCTTCCGGCAAGAGCTTTGGCAAAGCCGAGGGCAAACCGGCTGGCAAGCCTGCCGGTAAACCTGCCGGTAAACCGGCTGGCAAACCCGGCGCGAAACCGGCGGCCAAGCCCGCCCGCGACGGGCGCGACACGTCGAAACGCTTCACCCCGCCCGGCGGTCTCAAGCCCGGCGCGCGTCAGCCGCGCAAACCCGGCCCCCGTCCCGGCGGCGGCGAACCGCCCCGCCGCAAGGGCTAATCCACGCAAAAACGCGGCGGTTTTCGCAACCGCCGCGTTACCGTCGCTTTACCGACGTGTTACCGACAGGGCATTTCAGCCCGCCACCGCCTCGCGCATCCAGCCCTGAAGCGTCGCCACCGAATGCTCGGAATTGACCCCGCATTTGGGATCGATCACCAAGGGCCCCGGCGTATAGCCCCGCGATTTCAGCCCGCGAAAGACACTCTCGACGAGGTGAATATCCTCCTCCACCGTGGTCTCGCGATCCTGTTTCGCCAGCCCCCGGATCACATCGCTCTCGGCCCCGCCCGGCGTGTACCAGCCGCGCCAGACGGTACAGCGATCCACCGCCCCCGCCCGCCAGTGATAGGTGTTGAGGATATTGCCCGGGTAGCATTGGAAGGAGAACATCGGCCAGAGGAACCAGCTCCGGTATTCCCCCGCATGTTCCACCGACATATCAATGGGATAGGTCATCTTCTCAAGGTTCTGACATTCCGTCGTATGGCGCAGCACATAGCCCGTCTCGAGCGGCTGGATGTCATAGGTCTCGGGCTTCACCACGCCTTCGGCAAAGGTCTTGTGGTTGATCGGGCAATGGTAGCATTCCGAGTAATTCTCGACCGAGACCTTCCAGTTGCAGGCCTCCGGGATCTCCACCCATTCCAGCGGCTCGAGCGCCTGAACATGCGGCACATAGGCCCGGATTTCCTCGCGCACACCGGGATACCACTCATCCATCGGCGCCGCGTCCGGATCGAGGTTCACAAAGAGGAACCCGTTGAAATCCTCGCATTTTACCTCGGTGAGACAGACCTTGCTCCGGTCAAACCCCGGCACCGATTTGATATTCGGCCCCGCCCGCAATTCGCCCGTCAGCTCATAGGTCCAGGCGTGATAGGGACAGACCACCACCCGTGCATTGCCGGTCTCGCGGAGCAGCTCATGCGCCCGGTGCTGGCAGACGTTATAGAAGGCCCGCACCACCTCATCGCGGCCCCGGATACAGAACAGATTCTCCCCCGCCAGCTCGAAGGCAAAGTAATCGCCGACATTCGGCACCTGGCTCGCATGGCCGGCATATTGCCAGCTCCGCGCCAGCAACCCCTTGCGTTCGCTCTCGAAAATTGCGGGGTCGGTATAGTAATGCGCCTCCAGAGAGTGCAGCAGCTCTGCCGTCATTCAGGGTCCTCCTCATACATGCCAAGATGATGCCTGCGTTTGTGGAATGTCTCGACGCGGCCCACGACCTCGTCGCTGGCCACCGCGATGACAAAGCTCAACAGCGTCTCCAGAAGGGCGATGGTCGACACCGATGATGGGAAAAACTGCGGCGTGTCGGCGGCCACCACGAACCCATGCTCCGAGCCGCGAATGATCGGGCTGGCCGGGCTGTCGGAAATGCCCACCACCGTCACGCCTTGCTGGCGCGCCTGTTTCACCGCCTCCACCACCTCGCGCCGATAGGGCCGACAGGTGATCGCGATGAGAACATCGCGCTCCCCCGCCCAGGCCAGATCATCCACCGCCACCGATCCGGGCTGCGGGATGGCGTGAAACTGTTTCATCCCGGTCGAGGCGAGATAGGTGAAATTGCGCGCGTTGGAATTGTTGACACCGACGCCGAGCGTATAGACATCCCGCGACGCCCAGATCGCCTCGGCCGCCGCCGTCAGGCTCTCGCAGGAAATCCCCGCGAATGTCTCTTCGACATTGCGCATCGCCGCATCCACCAGATCGGCATAAAGCCCCCCCAGCGCGCCCGATTTCCGGATCCCCTGCAGCCACCGCGCCCGGTCCGGAAAGCTCACCGCGCCGCGCCGGATGGCCTCGCGGAACGGTTCGCGGAAGTCATCATAGCCGTCAAAGCCCACCTGCCGCGCCATGCGCACAAAGGTGTTGGGTTTCACTTTGGCCGCCTCGGCAATCTCGCGCACGGTCGAAATCCCCACATCCTGCGGGTTTTCGAGCACATAGCGCGCTGCCTTCTGGGCCTCGGGGGTCAGGGCCTCCCATTCCTCGGAGAGCCGTTCCAGAACTTGATTTGATACATTTGTGTCATTCATGATTGACGATGGTACATATGTTCTCCTAGCCTGTCGAGGAAAATTGCGACTCTGTCAGCCAGGAAATGATCATGTCCGAGAAAACCTTTCCCTCCCATGCCCGCGTGGTGATCGTTGGCGGTGGCGTCATGGGGGTGGGCCTTGCCTATCACCTCGCCCACGAAGGCTGGGGGCATGACACCGTGCTCCTGGAAAAGGCCGAGCTCACCTCCGGCTCGACCTGGCACGCGGCGGGACAGATCACCCATTCCACCTCCTCCTATGGCTTGGGCAAATGCGTCGATTACAATATCGGGCTCTATTCCGGCGGGCTCGAGGCCGAGACCGGACAGGCGGTGACTTGGCATGGCTGCGGCTCGTTCCGCCTCGCCTATACCGAGGATGAAATGGACTGGCTCCGCCACACGCTCAGCGTCGGGCGCAGCCTTGGCTTCAACATCGATCTCGTCTCACCCCAGCGCGTGGCCGAGCTGCATCCCTTCTACAATCTCGACGGAGTACTGGGCGCGCTCCACACCCCCGATGACGGCCATGTCGATCCGACCAATGTGACCATGGCGCTCGCCGCCGGGGCGCGGGCCAAGGGCGTGCGCATTATCCGCCGCTGCCGTGCCAGCAACATCACCCAGCTCGCCTCGGGCGAATGGCAGGTCGAGACCGATCAAGGCACCATCACCTGTGAACATGTGGTCAACGCGGGTGGCACCTATGCCCGGCAGATGGGCGAATGGTCGGGGCTGCAATTGCCGATGACTTCGATGACCCACCATTATTTCGTGACCGAGAATGTGCCGGAGTTCGAGGCGCTCGACCGCGAATTGCCGGTGGTCCGCGATGACAAGAAGGTCTCGGGCTATATCCGGATGGAGCAAAAGCGCGGGCTCATCGGCATCTATGAAAAGGCCAACCCCAATGCGGTCTGGCTCGATGAATGCCCATGGGATTACGAGAACTGGCTGTTTGACGCGGATTACGACCGGGTCATGCCCTGGCTCGAAGAAAGCCTCAACCGCATGCCCGTTCTGGCCGAGCGCGGCATCACCCGCGAGGTCCATGGCGCGATCAGCCACCCGCCCGATGGCAACCCTCTCATCGGCCCCGCGCCGGGCGTGCGCAACTACTGGTGCTGCTGTGGCACCCAGATCGGCATCGGCTGGGGCCCCGGCCTCACCCGCGAGCTGGCGCGCTGGATGGTGCATGGCGCGGCGGATATCTCGATGCGCGATTACGACCCGCGCCGCTTTGGCAGCTATGCCACCAAGGACTGGCAGGTGATCAAGGCCAAGGAGGATTACTGCCTCCGCCATGAAATCCCCTTCCCGCATTTCAACCGTCTGGCGGGCCGTCCGGTGAAACCTTCGCCGCTCTATGACCGGCTCAAGTCCAAGGGCGCAGTGTTTGAGGAGGTCTATGGCCATGAGCGCCCCCGCTGGTTCGCCAAGGAGGGCATCGCCCAGCACGATCACTATGGCTTTGGCCGCACCCCGGTGCATGACGTCGTGGGCGATGAATGCCGGGCGGTGCGCGAGGCGGCGGGGATCATGGACATCTCGGCCTTCACCAAGGTCGAGCTGTCGGGCCCCGAGGCCGAGAGCCTGCTCGACCGGCTCGTTGCCAACCGCCTGCCGCGCAAGACGGGCGGCATCGCCCTCACCCATATGCTGAACGCGGCCGGGCGGATCGAGCTGGAGACCACCGTGGTGCGCCTCGCCTCTGATCGCTTCTATCTGGTCTGTGCCGCCTTCTTTGAACAGCGGCTTCTGGATCATCTCGACCGCCATCGCGGCACGGCCGATGTGACCGTGACCCTGCGCTCCAACGACTGGGCCGCGCTCACCTTGAACGGCCCCCGGTCCCGCGACATCCTTGCCGCCTGTACCGATGCGCCGCTCGACAATGCCGCCTTCCCCTGGCTCACCGCGCAGGAGATCACCGTGGCGGGTCACAGGCTCTGGGCCTTCCGCATGTCCTATGCCGGAGAGCTGGGCTGGGAGTTCCACATGCCCCGCGACGCGGCGCTTGCCGTCTATGACGCGCTCTGGGCCGCGGGCGCGCCTTTGGGTCTCGCCGACTATGGCAGTTTCGCCATGAACGCGATGCGGATGGAAAAGGGCTTCAAGGGCGCGGGCGAGCTCACCAATGAGGTGACACTGGCCGAGGCCGATGTGCTGCGCTTTGCCCGCACCGACAAGGCGTATATCGGCCGCGAGGCGACGCTCGCCCCCGCCCGCCGCTTTGTCTGCGCCTATCTCGAGATCGCCCCCGATGGCGCGCATGACGGTCATGGCGGCGAGGCGGTGCTTTTGCAGGGCAAGGTCGTGGGCTCTACAGCCTCTGTCGCCTACGGGCATAGCTGCGGCAAAATTCTGGCCTTTGCTTATGTCAGGCCCGAGGCCAACGTTGCCGGGACCGAGGTCGAGGTGGTGATCGCAGGCACCCCCCGCCCGGCCCGCATTCTCGGCGCGCCGGCCTATGATCCCGAGGGGCTTTTGCCCCGCACTGATGCGGCCCAGATCCCCGCATGACGCACAGTCGTCTTACCGCCGTAATACCGACGCAAAACCGACCCAAGGAATTTGATGTGATGACCGACCTCCCCAAGACGATGAAAGCCATGGTTCTCAAGGGCCATGGCGACCTCGACGCCTATGAATGGCACGAAGACTGGCCGGTGCCAGAGCTCTCGCAACATGAGGTCCTGATCAAGGTCGGCGCCTGCGGTCTCAACAACACCGACGTCAACACACGCACCGGCTGGTACTCCAAGGCGGTGGATCAGGCGACCACCGGCGGCGCCTATGAAACGGTCGATGACGAAGACCCCACATGGGGCGGTCGGCCCATCACCTTCCCGCGCATCCAGGGCGCCGATGTGGTGGGCCGCGTGGTCGCCGTCGGCCCCGATACCGACCCGAGCTTCATTGGCAAACGGGTCATGGTGGACGGCTGGCTCCGCGATTGGTCTGATCCGGATAACAAAGATAAAACAGGCTATTACGGCTCGGAATGCGATGGCGGCTATGCCGAATACACCAAGGCCGACACGCGCGGCATCATGGTGGTCAACAGCGATCTCTCGGATGCCGAACTGGCGACATTCCAATGCTCCTACACCACCGCCGAGGGCATGTTGTCGCGCGCCAATGTCGCGGCGGGCGACACGGTGCTGATCCCCGGTGCCTCGGGCGGTGTCGGCGGCGCGCTCATTCAGCTCGCCAAGCGCCGCGGGGCTCGCACCATCGCGCTGGCTTCCGAGGCCAAACATGCCGAAGTCGCCGCCCTCGGCCCCGATCTCATCCTGCCCCGCAGCCCCGACAATCTGCGCGCGGCCCTTGGCGATGAAAAGATCACCGTGGTCGCCGATGTGGTCGGCGGGCCGCTCTGGCCCCAGCTCATCGATGTCCTCGAACGCGGCGGCCGCTACACCTGTTCCGGTGCCATCGCCGGCCCCATGGTCGAGCTCGACCTGCGCACATTTTACCTGCGAGATCTGACCTTTACCGGCTCGACCGTGATCCCGCCACATATCTTCCCCGACGTGGTCACCTATATCGAACGCGGCGAGCTGCGGCCAATGCTGGCCGCCACTTATCCCTTGCGCGATCTGCCCAAGGCGCAGGCGGCCTTCATCGACAAGGCCCATGCCGGCAATATCGTCGTGGTGCCGTGATGGACCCACGCTGGACCACCCTTCTGCAAGAGGCCCGCGCGGCGCATGGGGCGACCCCTGAACTGCGCGACTTCTGCGCCTTCCCCGACGCCCTGCGTGATCAGCCCGGCGATCCACGCCCTGACCCGCTGGCCACCACGCTACAGGATGCACCGGGCGACACCTCCGCGCGCTGGCAAGGGCTTCGCGACGCCGCCTGCGCCGTGGGCCCCATCGCCCGCTGGCGTGACACCTATCGGCACACGGCCATTGGCGCCGATCTGCACCGGCATTTCGGCTGTTACGAACTGCTCGGTCAGGACGCCCCCTATGGCACAGACGAAATGCGCGGCTTTCTCGTCTATCAACGCCCCGGCTATCACTACCCCCCGCATCACCACCCGGCCGAAGAGATCTATCTCGTCGTGGCGGGCGAGGCCGAGTTTCATCTCGACGGTCACGCCCCGCGCAGACTTGGCCCCGGCGGCACGGTCTTTCACCCCTCAGGCGTGGCCCATGCGCTCACCACCCATGACAGCCCCGTGCTCGCCTGGGTGCTCTGGCGCGGCGAGATGGACACAAGGCCGGTCTTCTCCGATCCCGCCCTGCAAGGCGAGGCACAGGCATGAGCGCCCGCGCTGCCCTGACCCATCTGCTCGAGGCCGCGCGCGACTGGCACGAGGCCCTGCCCGAGTTCCGCGCCTTCGCGACTTGGCCCGACGATCTGCGCTGGGCCGACAGGCCCGCCCATGCGCTGCCGGTGATCGACCACCTGACCCGCGATCCGGGCCATGCCAGCGATCAGAGCCTGCCCCTGCGCGATGCGCTCGTCGCCGCCGCCCCGCATGTGGAATGGCGGCACAGTTATACCGAGGCCGAGGTCGGCCGCGATTTCCTCAACCGGTTCGGCTGGTTCGAACTGGCCGGGCCCTCGGGGCATTTCCTGACCCAGAGCCTGCGGGTCACCGTCGGCTATTGGGGGCCGGGGCTCGATTATGGCTGGCATGAACACCTGCCAGAGGAGCTCTACTCTGTGGTCTCGGGCCGGGCGCTCTTTCACCTGCGCAACGCCCCCGATCTGATGCTCGAACCCGGACAAACCCGGTTTCATCCCGCCAACGCGCCGCATGCCATGACCACCCTGACCGACCCGATCCTGACGCTCGTGCTCTGGCGCGGCGCGGGGCTCGGCGATGATCCGAGAATGAGCCAATGAAGATCACCCGCATCGACATCCATCAAACCGACCTGCCCGTGCGCGGCGGCGTCTACCGCCTCTCCGGGGGCCGCGAATACCACAGCTATGACGCCACGATCGTCTCGATTGAGACCGACACCGGCCTCACCGGCTGGGGCGAAAGCACACCCTTCGGCAGCACCTATATCGCCGCCCATGCCGGCGGCACCCGCGCCGCGCTGGAGCTTCTGGCGCCCGCGATCCTCGGCATGGACCCGCGACAGCATGACCGGATCTGGGACCGGATGCGCGACACGCTCAAGGGCCATCGCGACGCGCGGGCCGCGCTCGACATCGCCTGCTGGGACATCGCGGCCCAGGCGGCCCGCCTGCCGCTCTGCGACATGACCGGCGGCCGTGTGGCCGGACCGGTGCCGGTGATCTCGTCCATCGGCGGCGACACGCCCGAGGCGATGCGCGCCAAGGTCGCGCGTCACCGGGCGCAGGGCTTCAAGGGCCATTCCATCAAGATCGGCGCCTCCGAGGCCGAGGGCGGCCCCGCGCTCGATGCCGAGCGCATCACCGCCTGCCTCGCCGACCGCCAGCCCGGTGAATGGTATCTCGCCGACGCCAATAATGGCCTCACGGTGGAACATGCGCTTCGCATGCTGTCGCTCCTGCCGCCCGGTCTCGACATCGTGCTCGAGGCCCCCTGCGCGAGCTGGGCCGAGACCAAATCGCTCCGCGCCCGCTGTGCCCTGCCCCTGCTGCTCGACGAGCTCATCCAGACCGAAGCCGATCTCATCGCCGCCATCCGCGACGATCTCTGCGACGGCGTCGGGCTCAAGGTGAGCAAACAGGGCGGCATCACGCCCATGCTACGGCAGCGTGCCATCGCGGCGGCGGCGGGCATGGTGATGTCGGTGCAGGACACCGTGGGCAGCCAGATCAGCTTTGCCGCGATCCTGCATCTCGCGCAATCGACGCCCCGGCATCTGCTGCGCTGCGCCCTCGACACCCGCGCCATGACCACCGCCGAGCTGGCCGAGATCGACGCGCCCTTGCGCGACGGCGGCGCCTCTGCGCCCTCCGATCCCGGCCTCGGGCTGCGGGTCAACCGCGACGCGCTCGGCACCCCGGTCAAGACCTATGGAGACCCGACATGAGCCATTGCACCGCCACCACCCTCATCGACGACGCCCGCACCCGCGTCACACGGTTTGACTTTGAGCCGGGCCAAAACACCGGCTGGCACCGGCACGAGATGGATTACGTCATCACCACGATCACCGACTGCCACATGCGGCTCGTTCATCCCGACGACAGCGTGACCGAAGTCACCGTGCCCGCCGGCACCGCCTATGCCCGGGACGCGGGCGGCGAACATGACGTGATCAACGCGGGCGACACCGCCATGAGCTTTGTCGAGATCGAGCTCAAACCCCGCGCCGACTGACCACAGACGCCCCAGCGACCCACCGCCTCAGGACCCACGCCCATGCGCATCACCCGCATCCGCCTCTACAAGACCGATCTTCCCTATGTGGACGGCAGCTATGGCTGGGGCGCAGGCAATGCGATCACGGTCGCCCGTGCCTCTGTCGTGGTGATCGACACCGATGCCGGGCTGCAGGGTTGTGGCGAATTCACCCCCTGCGGCGAGAATTACATGATCGCCCATTCCGAAGGGGTCGACGCCTTTGCCCGGCTCGCCGCGCCGCATCTTCTCGGGCAGGACCCGCGACAGGTGGGGCGGATGGAGCGGCTGATGGATCACCTCGTGCAGGGGCATGGCTATGCCAAGGCCCCGTTTGACGCGGCCTTCTGGGACATCCTCGGCCAGGCCACCGGCCAACCGGTCTGGATGCTTCTGGGCGGCAAGCTCTGCGATGGCGCGCCGATGTACCGCGTCGCCCCACAGCGCAGCGCGGCCGAAACCCGGGCCGAGCTCGCCCGCCACCGCGCCGCCGGTTACCGCCAGTTCCAGATCAAGGTCGGCGCCGACTGGCAGAGCGATATCGACCGCATCCGCGCCTGCCTGCCGCTGCTCGAACCGGGCGAAAAGGCCATGGCCGACGCCAATCAGGGCTGGCGCGTCGACAATGCCATCCGCCTCGCCCGTGCCACACGCGATCTCGACTATATCCTCGAACAACCCTGCCGCAGTTATGAGGAATGCCAACAGGTGCGCCGCGTGGCCGACCAGCCGATGAAGCTCGACGAATGCGTGACCGGGCTGCAGATGGCCCAGCGCATCGTGGCCGACCGGGGCGCCGAAATCTGCTGTCTCAAGATCTCCAATCTCGGCGGGCTCAGCAAGGCACGCCGCACCCGCGATTTTCTCATCGACAACCGCATGCCCGTGGTGGCCGAAGACAGCTGGGGCGGCGAGATCGCCAGCGCCGCCGTGGCCCATTTCGCCGCCTCCACACCCGAGGAGTTTCTGATCAACTCCACGGACCTGATGAATTACAACACGCGCTCGACCGGGCGCGGCGGCCCCACGGTCCACCAAGGCCGCCTCTATGCCAGCGACACCCCCGGTCTCGGCGTCACCCCCGATTTCAACAGCCTCGGCGCCCCCGTCGCCGACTGGGCCCTGCCCTGATCCCAAGGACCTGCAGCATGCGCATCACACGGCTCACCGTCTTTCACCTCGATCTGCCTCTGGCCAAGCCCTATTGGCTGTCGGGCGGCCGGCTCAAATTCGACCGGCTCGACAGCACCTATCTGCGCATCGACACCGATGAGGGCGTCACCGGCTGGGGCGAGGGCTGCCCCTGGGGGCACAGCTACCTGCCCGCCCATGGCCCCGGGCTGCGCGCCGGGATTGCCACGCTGGCGCCGCATCTTCTGGGGCTCGACCCGCGCAGCCTCGATCATCTCAATCGGGTGATGGATCTGCAATTGCCGGGCCATCCTTATGTCAAATCCCCCATCGACATGGCCTGCTGGGACATTCTGGGCCAGGTCGCGGGCCTGCCGCTCTGGCAGCTCTTGGGGGGCGAGGCCGCGACGCCGGTGCCGATCAACTCCTCCATATCCACCGGCACCCCGGATCAGATGCTCGGCCTGATCGCCGAGGCCGCGGCGCAGGGCTATCGCACCCATTCCGCCAAGATCGGCGGCAGCGACCCGGCACAGGACATCGCGCGGATCGAGGCGATTTCCAGCGGTCTGCCGGACGGCCACCGGGTGACCTTTGACGTGAACCGCGCCTGGACCCCCGCCATCGCGGTCGAGGTGCTCAACTCCGTCCGCGCCCGCGACTGGATCGAACAGCCCTGCCAAACCCTCGACCAATGCGCCCATGTGGCCGGGCGCGTCGCCAACCCGATCATGCTCGACGAATGCCTGCACGAGTTCTCCGATCACTTATCCGCCTGGTCGCGCGGCGCCTGCGAAGGCGTCAAGGTCAAGCCCAACCGCGTCGGCGGGCTGACCCGCGCCCGGCAGATCCGCGATTTCGGTGTCTCGGTCGGCTGGCAGATGCATATCGAGGATGTGGGCGGCACGGCGCTGGCCGACACCGCCGCGCTACATCTCGCCGCGAGCACGCCCGAGGCCAACCGCCTCGCCTCCTGGCTGGGCCATGCCCATCTCGCCGATGATCCGATCCCGGGCCAAGGTGCGCGCAACCGCGACGGGCTCGCCACGCCGCCCTCCGCCCCCGGGCTCGGCGTGATCCCCGACCCCGAGGCGCTGGGCCGACCGGTGGCCTGCTATGACTAAGACTTCTTCTGGCTCGAAATATCCTGGGGGAGGCCGCAGGCCGGGGGCAACGCCCCCTCGCCCCCCATTGCCCAAGGACCCACATTCATGAAACTCACCCGGCTCAGCCTCTGGCACATCCCGCTCACCAGCCACGAGACCTATTACATGGCGGGCGGCAAGACCTGCGACACCACCATCACGACGCTGATCCGGCTCGACACGGACAGCGGCCTGTCGGGCTGGGGCGAGGTCTGCCCGATCCCGCATTACCTGCCCGCCTATGCGGATGGCGTGGCCCCGGCGCTGACCGAGCTCGCGCCGATCCTCCTTGGCGCTGACCCGCTCGGGACCGAGGCGCTGATGGAGCGTTGCAACGCCTATCTCTTGGGGCATGATTACGCCAAATCCGCCCTCGACATCGCGCTGTGGGACATCACCGCCCGCGCCGCAGGCCTGCCGCTCCATGCGCTGCTCGGTGGGCGGGCGATGGCGGATATGCCGCTCTACCATTCGATCACCTGCGTCGCCCCCGACGAGATGGCGCGCATCGCCCGCGACGCCCAGGCCCAGGGCATGACGCAATTCCAGGTCAAGCTCGGCGCCGATGGCGATTGGCAGGCTGATGTGGCCCGGCTCAGCCACGTGCGCGAGGCGGTCGGCCCCGGCCCGCTGGTCTATGGCGACTGGAATTGCGGCTCGGACAGTCTCACCGCCAGCCGCGTTGGCCGCGCCGTGGCCCATCTCGACGTGATGCTCGAACAGCCCTGCCGCACCATCCAGGAATGCGCCGCCGTGCGCGCTGCCACCGGCCTGCCGATGAAGCTCGACGAAAACGCCCATGACATCGCCAGCCTGCTCGACGGGCACAAGCGCGGCTGCATGGATGCGGTGGCGCTGAAACTGTCGAAATTCGGCGGGCTCTCGGCCACCCGACGGGCCCGCGATCTCTGCCTCGCTCTCGGCACCCGCATGTGTATCGAAGACACCTGGGGCAGCGACGTGACCACCGCCGCGCTGTTGCATCTGGCCGCCGCCACCCCGGCGCGCGGGCTGATGAACACCTGCGATCTCTCGCATTACGTGGGCCCGCGCCTCGCCCCCGATGGACCGACCCGCCACAGGGGCCGCATCGCCCCGTCCGAAGGCCCCGGCCTCGGCATCACCCCGGATATGGACGTGCTCGGCACGCCCCAGCTCATTCTCGACTAAGGACCAAAAACATGACCCAGACCGATTGGCCCGCCCGTGCCCGCGCCGTCCTGCCCGGCGGCGGCTTTGGCAATTTCGACCCTTCCGTCACCATCCGCGAGGGGCGCGGATCGCGCGTCTGGGACGAAGAGGGCCGCGACTATGTGGATTACCTCATCGGCTCCGGCCCGATGCTGCTCGGCCATGGCCATCCCGAAGTGCTCGAGGCGGTGATCGAACAGCTCCCCAAGGGCCAGACCTTCTTTGCCAACAACGCCGCCGGGATCGAGCTCGCCGAGGTGATCTGCGCCGCCGTGCCCTGCGCCGAACAGCTGCGCTATGTTTCCTCGGGCGGTGAGGCCGATATGTATGCGATCCGCGCCGCCCGCGCCTTTACCGGGCGCGACAAGATCGTGAAATTCGAGGGCGGCTATCACGGTATGTCCGCCGAGGCACAAATGTCGCTTGCCCCCACCAACCGGCTCAATTTTCCGCAGGCCCATCCCGACAGCGCCGGCATCCCGCAAAGCGTCGCCGACGAGATGCTCATCGCGCCATTCAACGATGCCGAGTTCATCCGCTCGCTGCTCGCCGAACATGGGGACACCGTGGCCGGGCTCATCGTCGAGCCGCTGCAGCGGATCATCCCGCCCGCCCCCGGCTTTTTGCAGCTCCTGCGCGAGGAATGCGACCGCTATGGCATCGTGCTGATCTTCGACGAGGTGGTGACCGGGTTCCGCTTTGCCTATGGCGGCGCGCAGGACCTCTATGGCGTGACGCCCGATCTGTGCACGCTGGGCAAGGTGATCGGCGGCGGCTTTCCCCTCGCCGCCCTTGCCGGGCGCGCCGACATCATGGCGCATTTCGACAAATCGGCGGTTGGGGCGGAGCGCTGGCTCATGCAGCTCGGCACGCTTTCGGGCAATCCGGTGGCGGCGGTGGCCGGGCTCAAGACGCTCGAAATCCTGCGCCGCGACGGCCAATATGAGCAGCTACGCACCAATGGCCGCCGGGTGATGGAGATGATGACCCGCGCGCTCGACGCCGAGGGCATTGCCCACCGCATCGTCGGCGACGAGACCCTGTTCGAGCCGGTGTTTACCGCCACAGATCCCCGCGATTACCGCGATGTGCAATCGGCAGATGCCGCCGCCTCGGCCCGGTTCAACGCGGTGCTGCGCGCCGAAGGCATTTTCAAATCGGGCGGCAAGACCTACCCGAGCCTGGCGCTCACCGAAGAGGATTTCGCCCGCACCGAGGCTGCCATCACCCGCGCAGCTCAGGCGCTCAGCGAACGCTGATCGGCCTCTACCGACCTTCGACGGCCCGCGCGCGTAAAGCGCGGGCCGTTGCTCCCCGACGACAGGTGGCGAAAATTCACCGAACAGCAAGGCGTTACCCTTTTGCGCCCTTGGCAGCGCGGTCTCAGTGTGTTTAAAAAATCCGAAACTAACATTCGGATATACTGAAATGACCCAAATGCCCAACGTCCATGATGCCGAGCCGATCCCCGAAGCCGCCCGCGCCGAAATCGACCGTTTGCTGCTGTCGGGTGATCTCTTTCGCTACACCGCGCCGCAAGACGCGCCGGTCGCGCTCTTGGAACGCGAATTCGCCGCACTTCTGGGCATGAAATACGCGCTCGCGGTGTCGAGCTGCTCTGCCGCGCTCTTTCTGTCGCTCAAGGCGCTCGACCTGCCCCGCGACGCCCGCGTGCTCATCCCCGGCTTTACCTTCGCCGCCGTGCCCTCGTCGGTGGTCCATGCCGATTGCGTGCCGGTGCTCTGCGAAGTGGGGGAAAACTACCGCATCGACATGGCCGATTTCAAAGCCCGGCTCGACGATGTGCAGGCGGTGATCGTCAGCCATATGCGCGGCCACACCTCGGATATGGATGCGATCCTGTCGCTCTGCGCGGCCCGTGACATCCCGGTGATCGAGGACGCGGCGCATTCGCTCGGCACGCTCTGGCATGGCGACAAAATCGGCACGCTGGGCCGGGTCGGCTGTTTTTCCTTCCAATCCTACAAGATGGTGAACGCGGGCGAAGGCGGCATTCTGGTCACCGATGATGCCGATCTGGTGGCGCGCGCGGTGATTATGTCGGGCGCTTATGAACATAACTGGGCCAAACATGTCGATGGCGACGATCCGGCGCTCTCGGCGGCGTTCGCGCGCTGGCAAAACAAGCTGCCGCTCTACAACCTACGGCTCAGCAACCTCTCCGCCGCCGTCATCCGCCCGCAGCTGCCGCTGCTGGCCGAGCGGGTCCGCCGCGGCCTTGAGAACCACGATTACGTCGCGGACAAGCTCAACAGCTCGCCGGTCCTATCGGTGCCCGCGCCGCTGGTGGCCGAAACCCGCGCCCCGGATTCGATCCAGTTCAATCTCGTCGGTCTCAGCGATGACGAGGTCACCCGCTTTGCCGAAGCCGCCGCCGCGCGCGGCATCAAGGTGCAGATTTTCGGCAAGAGCGCCGACAATGCCCGCGCCTTCTGGAACTGGCAATTCCTGCCCGGCGGCGCGCCCGAGCTGCCGCGCACCCGCGACATGCTGATGCGGGCCTGTGACGTGCGCCTGCCGGTGCGCCTCACACGGGATGAACTTGACCTGATCGCCAATGCGCTTCTGGCCGCAGCGGCAGAGGTGCAAGGCCCGCTGCGCGTCTACGGCACCTGATCAGAGCAGCGTCAGCTTACCCTTGAGAAACGCATGTTGGGCCAGCGCTGGCCCGACAATCACCTCCTGCAGGATCGGCTTGAGCGTCGCCGCCACATTCGTCGGCATATCCTGCAAGATCCCCTTGCGCGCGGTCAGGCTGATCGTCCGGCTCAGCGGCTCGAACGGCAGGTCGAACACGTCGATCTGCGACGCGAACCGCTGCGCCCTCTGCAGCGCCAGCGGTGTCAGGATGGTCCAGCCCTGCCCCTGCCCGACCATCGCCAGAATGGCGTGATAGCTGTCGAGCTCGAAGCGATGCGGCAGCGCGATATTCTGCCGGGCCAGATGCGAATTGATCAACCGCCCCATGTAATGGCGCGGCGTGTATTGGATGAGCGGCAGCCGCTTGAGCTGTCGCAGCACATTGTCAGGATCGCGCACCGCGCCCTTGGGCGCCGCCACCACGAAAGGTTCGCGCAAAAGCGGGTGCAGCTCGACCCAATCCGCCTCGCCGCCGATCTCCGCCGCCACGATCACGTCGAGCGTGCGCGCATCGAGCAGATCATGCAGGTGATGGCTCGCCCCGGTCTCCAGCAGGAACTGACAGCCCTTCAGCTCGCCCGCCATATGGGTGAGCAGCCGGGGCGTCACATCGGCTTCGAAATCCTCGATCATGCCAAGCCGGAACCGCGTCAGCATCGACAGGTCCGACATCGCCAATTCGGCCCGCGCCTGCGCCGCCTCGTTGAGGATCGCCTGCGCCCGGCGCTGCATGATCTCGCCCGCCTTGGTTAGGCGCACCGGCCGCGCATTGCGGTCGAGCAAGGTCGCCCCCACCGCGCTCTCAAGATTGGTGAGCTGCTGGCTCACGGTCGAGGGGCTCGCCCCCAGTCGCCGCGCCGCAGCCGAGATCGACCGCTCATCGGCGGCGGCCATGAACACTTCAATCCCCCAAAGGGTGATCCGCCCCGGACTGTCGACCATGTGACCTTACTTGCTCAGCTTGGACAGCTTCTGCTGCAGTTCCGCCAGTTGCTGCTTGATCTCGTCGAGGTTCTTGTCCTCGCTCTCGGCTGGCTTGGGCTTGGTGGCGGTCTCGTCACCCGCCTCCTCCGCCGCGCCACCGGGCATGGTGCTGCCGAAGGTCTTGAACCCGCCCATCGCCTTGAGAAACGCCTCTTGCTGGGCGCGCAGCGCCTCCATCCCCGGCATCCCTGCCAGCGGGTTGGCACGCTGCATATTCTCCATCATGGTCGTCTGACCCTCGCGCAGCATCTCAAAGCTCTGCGCCAGGAACTCCGGCACCATGGAACTGGCTTGCGTGGTATAGCTGCGCACGAGGTCAGTCAGCACATTGATCGGCAGAACATTCTCGCCGCGGCTCTCATGCTCGGCAATGATCTGAAGCAGATATTGCCGGGTCAGGTTGTCACCCGATTTGAGATCGACGATCTGCACTTCGCGGCCATCGCGGATGAACTGCGCGATGTCTTCCAGCGTGACATAATCCGAGGTCTCGGTGTTGTAGAGCCTGCGGCTGGCATATCGTTTGATCAAGAGTGGTTTGTCGGTTTCACCCACGCGGCTGGCCTCCCGGTTCATGCCGCAATATGCGGCGCCACAGCACAGCTTAACCGATGCGCGGGAAAAAGAAAGGGCGAGCATGAAGCTCGCCCTTTACAGGATGCACCGCCTTGATTGGGAGGAGGAGGACGGTGCGAAAATCCGTATCGCTTACTTGGCAGCAGCGCCGGCTTTCTTGGCAGCAGCAGTCACCTCATCGGTGGCTTTCTTGACGGCCTTGGTGGCGTCTTCCTGCATGGATTTGCCGGTCGCCATCATCAGCTCAACGGTTTCCATCTGAACTTTTTTCGCGACTTCTGCGAAGGCTGCCATGTTCTCGGCGGCCACTTCGGCATTGGCCGATGCGAAATCGGTCATCGCCTTGGCGTAATCGGCGGGCTCTTCCTTGGCTTTGGTCACGTCAGTGGCGCGGGCCAGGGTTTCTTTGGTCCATTTGCTGGAAATCTCGGCCGATTGCTCTGCGGCTTTGAGGGCCACTTGCGAGAATTTCTCGTTCAGAGCGGCTTGATTCTTGAACGCGTCTTCCAGGGCTTTGGTGTCCACCGGGAACGCACCCAGGAAGTCCTGCATCATGGTGCTGAAGTCTTGTGCTTTAGCCATTGGTCTTCTCCTTAGATCGTTCTGCGGGGTCTGCCCGCGTTTCTGCGATTGCAAACAATATGAGTGCTGCACTGCAGCAAATCAAGGTTTTTCTGCAGTGCAGCAAAAGTTTTTTCGCATGCAGCGATCAAGGGGATGATTTGCTTAGGAAACTTCCGTGGCTTTGCGGCGCACATACTCTCCCGGGGCCGGGCAAATCGGCGGATATTCCTCGGATCCGGGCGTTCTCGCCGTTGTTTTCTTACCCGAGCGTTTGCGAATCCATGCCTCCCACAGCGGCCACCACGACCCGTCATTGCGCGTCGCCCCCTGGAACCATTCCTCCGAGGATCCGCTCAGATCCTCATTGGTGTAATGGCCGTATTTCTTCTTGGAGGGCGGATTGACGATCCCCGCAATATGACCGGATTCGGAGACGACAAAGGTTTTCTCCTTGGATCCCATCTTCTGCACCCCGCGATAGCAATCGCGCCAGGCGGCAATGTGATCCGTCTCACAGGTGATCGCCATCAGGGGCACATCCACATCCGCCACGCTGAGCGTTTCGCCCATGAGATCAAACCCACCCTCGGCGAACTCATTGCGCTGGCAAAGGCCGCGCAGATATTGCATCGCCATGCGCCCCGGCAGGTTGGCCCCATCGCCATTCCAATAGAGCAGATCAAAGGCGGGCGGCGCCTCGCCCATCATGTAGGACCGGATAGCGGGCGTGTAGATCAGGTCGTTCGAGCGCAGGAAACTCATCGTGCGCCCAAGGATAAAGGCCCGCATGATCCCCTGCGCGGCCACTTCGGCCTCGATCCCGTCGATGAAATCATTCTGCAGGAAGGGGGTAAACTCGCCCTGCTCCGAAAAATCCGTGAGCGCAGTAAAGAAGGTGGCGGATTTGATCGACTTGTCGCCGCGCTTTTTCAACAGCGACAGGGTCAGCGCCAGCGTCGTCCCGGCGATGCAATAGCCCACCGCGTTGACCTTCTTCTGCCCGGTGACCTGCTTGGCGATCTCGATGGCCTTGAGATAGCCCTTCTCGACATAATCCTCCATGCCGATCTCGGAATGGCTGGCATCCGGGTTCATCCAGGAAATCACAAAGAGCGTATAGCCCTGATCGACGATCCAGCGGATCAGGCTGTTTTGCTCTTTCAGGTCGAGAATATAGAATTTGTTGATCCACGGCGGAAAGAGCACGATCGGCGTCGCATGCACCTCTTCGGTGCTCGGCGCATATTGGATGAGCTCCATCATCTCGTTGCGATAGATCACCTCGCCCGGCGCGGTGGCGATATTGCCGCCAAGCTCGAACGCCGCCTCATCGGCCAGCCGCACCACCAGCTCGCCATTATTGGCCTCGATATCGGCCACGAGGTTTTCCAGCCCCCGCACCAGGCTCTCGCCCTCGGTCTCGACCGCCCGTTCAAGAGCATCGGGATTGGTGCCGAGGAAATTGGTCGGTGACATGAGATCGGCGATCTGGCGCGCGAAATAGTTCAGCCGGCGCTGCTCGGTCGGGCAGAGATCATCCATCTCCGACACGGTCCGGGCCAGCGCCTCGCGGTTGAGCGCATATTGCTGCTTGATATAGCGGAAATAGGGATTGCTCTTCCAAAGCGGATTGGCAAAGCGCTTGTCGCCCGCGAGCGGATCTTCGTCCTCTTCCATGGGCTCCGCAGGTTTGCCCTGCAATAGGGCCTGCTGCGCCTCCATGAAATGGCGCACGGACTTCCCCCAATATTCGAGCTGCTGCTCATAGATCTTGCCGGGGTTCTCCACCGCCTCGGCCCAGGCTGAAAGCGCTGCGCGTGCAAACAGGTCGTGGGACGGACCGTTGAGCGTCGGATTGGCCGGATTGCGCCGCGCAAAGGCCGCGATCAGCCGCTCGGTGAGCGCCTCAACCCGTTGCAGATTAACATTAAGCCTGTCCAAATTCGCAGCTGCCACATCCTCTTGCGTTGCCATCTTAATAATTTCCTCGTACTCTCGCTGCTATGCAGCATTTGCTTGCAACCAAAGCTGCACCTTGTGACCATTACTCCGGCTGATGCCGGGAAAGGACGAATGCATGCGGTACATGGCGACATATGACCTCATGGAGACCATGCGGAATACCAACCAATGGCTTGGTGCAACGGCCCTTTCTCTGGCATCCTATCCCATTTTCAGCATGGTACCAAACCCTGCTTTGAGCTGGATGGCCGCTTGGGGCGAAGTCACCGAACGCAGCTTTCAGCGGATGGTTGTCAAACCCGATTGGGGCATCGAATCGATCACCGGCGAAGACGGGCGCGATCACTTGATCACCGTCGAACCCATCGTCTCGCGCCCCTTTGGCGATCTCATTCATTTCGACGTGGCCGGGCGGGATCCGATGGATCGCCGGGTGCTTCTCGTTGCGCCGATGTCGGGCCATTACGCCACCTTGCTGCGGTCTACCGTCAAATCGCTATTGCCCGATTGCGACGTCTATGTGACGGACTGGCACAATGCCCGCGATATTCCGGTGAGCGAGGGCAAGTTCGACGTTGAGGATTACACGCTCTATCTCGCCGATTTCATGCGCGCGCTCGGCCCTGACACCCATGTCATCGCCGTCTGTCAGCCCGCGCCGCTGACCCTCGCCGCCGCCGCCTATCTCGCTGAACAGGACCCCGACGCCCAGCCCCGCTCGCTGACGCTCATCGGCGGCCCGATCGATCCCGAGGCCAACGCCACCGATGTCACCGATTTTGGCCGCCGCGTCACCATGGGACAGCTCGAAGAGACGATGATCCAACAGGTCGGCTTCAAATATCCCGGCGTCGGGCGCAAGGTCTATCCCGGCCTGCTGCAGCTCACCTCCTTCATGTCAATGAATGCCGAACGCCACGCCACCGCCTTCAGCGATCAGATCGGCCGCGTCGCCCGTGGCGAAGCCAGCGACCGCGACCCGCATAACAAGTTCTACGACGAATATCTCGCCGTGATGGACATGCCCGCCGAATTCTATCTCTCGACCGTGAAACGCATCTTCAAGGATTGCGAGATTGCCCGGAACGACTTTAGCGTCGAAGGCCGCAAGATCGACATCGGCAAGATCACCAAGATCGCCGTCAAAACCGTCGAAGGCGGCAAGGATGACATCTCGGCCCCCGGCCAATGCGTCGCGGCGCTCGATCTTCTGACCGGCCTGCCCGCTGACAAAAAGGCGAGCTATGTCGAACCCAACGCCGGGCATTACGGCATTTTCGCAGGCCGCTCCTGGCGCGAAAACATCCGGCCCTTGGTGCTCGATTTCATCGACGCCAATTCCGAGGCCCCGGCCGAGCGCAAGCGCACCAAGCCGCGCGCCAAACACGCCAATAAAAACGCCGCGGCCTGATCCGCGGCGTCCCTGCCCTTCGGCGATTTTCCGATCCATTCAGACTTCGGGCGCGACCTGCGTCTGCAGCACCAGCGGCTGTTTCATCCAGGCCTTGAGCGCGGCATTGGTCGCCTCGGGCTGTTCCAGCACCGGAAACTGCCCCGCGCCCTCGATCACCTCAAGCTTGCCATAGGGGATGAGCCCCGCCAGAAACGTGTGATGCTTGATCGGCGCGGTCCCGTCATGCGCCCCGCAGAGCACCAGCGCTGGCACCTTGCAGCGCCGCAGCGTCGGTTGATAATCGCGCCGCCGTTGCCGCGCCCGCATCTGCCGGAACAGGATTTCCGGCCCCAGATGATCCGCCATATCCTCGATCAGCGCCATCACCTCGGCCCGGTCCGGCCCGGGGGCGAGCGTGTTGGGATGCACCAGCCCCGCCACCACCTCGCGCAGCCGCCCGGCCCGCGCCTTGGTCAAGAGCGGCTCGAGATCGGCCGAGCTCTGCGGCGTCTCCGACAGCGCGCTGGTGTCCATCAGGGCAATCCGCGTCACCCGCTCGGGCGCACGGCGCAGGATTTCCATCGCCACCACCCCGCCAAGGCCAAGTCCCGCGATGGCCGATTTACGCGGCAGCACATCGAGCAATTCCGAGGCGATTTCCTCGACCCGCTCGCCGCGCGTGATCGGGGCGACGGTCACCGCCATATCGCGGCTCAGCGCGGTCAGTTGCGGCCCGAACACCCGGGCATCACATAATAAACCCGGCAACAGCACCAAGGGCTCTTGCATGAAAATTCTCCTGCTCTCAGGCGTGCTCTCGCGCCTTTCCCCTACTGTGCCAATCTCCACAGGACAATCAAGGGTCAGGGATAGGCAATTGCCCGGAAAGGCGGAAAATCGTCATAGCGCGCCTGCCTCTCGGCCCGGCTCTCCCCCGGCTCGGCCCCGGAGGCGAGCAACGTGCCGCGCGGCGCGATATAGCTGCGGATCGCCCGCTCTGGCCGCTCGGACCAACTCAGGTTCAGGGCGCAGAGCTTGGGAAAGAAATAGATGTCGGAATAAGGCAGGTGATCATGCAGCCACCACGCCAGATCACGCCAATCCCGCCCCGCCTCATAGCGGTCGGCGAACCACGGGATCACCAGTGAGGTACAGGCCCCCGCCCCGCCCGGATAATCCCAGATATGCTGCCCCGCATTGGCCGCGTTGCGCGCACAGTTGAGGCCTTGCTCATTGCCAAACCGGTTGAGCGCCGCCGCGCGATAGCCCGAACGGATGGCAATCCGCCCAAAGGTCTCTTCCAGCGGGTCGAGCAGCTCCTGACAGAGCCTTTGCCCCATCTCTATGGCCCGTTCGGGATCGTCGGGAATGTTCTGGATCTGGTGAAAATTGCCGATCTCCGAATAGAGGAAATCGCGCATGTAGAAATGCCGGCTGAGCCGCACCCGCCCCAGCGTCTCGAGGCTCCACATGCTGCGCGGGCGTCTCACCCATAGCCCTCCCAGCGAAAGGCACCCTCTTTGCTCAGCGGCGAAAACGGGTTATGCGCCACCTCCCAGACATGGCCCTCGGGATCGGCGAAATAGCCGATATGCCCGCCCCAGAACACATCATGCGCCTCGCGCAGGACATGCGCCCCGGCGGCGCGGGCGGCATCGAGAACCTCCGCCACCTCGGCCTTTTCGCGCACATTATAGGCCAGCGTCATCGCCCCGGTGCCCAGCGTCTCGGGCGCGACCCCCATATCCCGCGCCAGATCGGCCCGCGGATATAGGCCAAGCGCCTGACCCAAGAGATCAAACACCACGATCCCCTCCGGGCTATCGACGCGACGCCAGCCCATCGCCGCGTAAAACGCCGCCGCCCGCGTCACATCCTCAACGCCGAGCGTGATCAGCGAGACGCGCGGCTCCATCACTCCAGCTTGTTCACCCATGCAACGATCTCCTCCACGGTACGGCCCGTGTTGCCCGGCGATAGAATATCGCCCGCCACAACATGCGCGAACCGGTCGTCAGTTTCTGTCAGCACGGGCTGCCCGCGCGTCGCCGCCCCGCCCCATTGTGCCACCACCCCATCGGTGAGATCGGGCCGCACCACCTGATCGCCATCATCATAGTAGAAAAGCGCCGGCACGCTGAGGCTCGCATGATCCATGCCGCGCACATGCGCGACGAGCGCCGCCATCGGAAACACCGCCGTGCTGGGATATTCCGTCGTCCAGTATTTGGCATGCCCCGCGTTCTGCGGCTCGAAACTGCGCCGCGCGCCCGCCACCAGCGGCAGCCACTGCCGCGCCCCCGGCCAGGTGAGCAACGGCGCCATCGGGTTGTTGATCCCGTAATTGGGCGAGATCAGCACGACACCGCGGATCTTCTCCGCCATCGCCGCATCAAACAGCGCCGCATGGGCCAGGGTCGCGCCGGTCGAGGTGCCGATCACTATCACCTCCTCGCCAATCGCCCGCCCCACCGCCAGCGCCTCGGCCATATCCTGCATCCAGTCGCCAACGCGCGGTTCGCCCATCGCCTCCGCGCCCCGGCCATGGCCGCTCAGCCGGGTGAAAAAGAGGTTGGCGCCCAGCGCCTCTGCGACACGGTCCGGCACCGGACGGATTTCCTCGGAACTGGCGGAAAACCCGTGCACATAGACGATGCTGAGCGGCGTGCGCGTCTCGCGCGGCCCGGCCCAGACGATGCGCTTTTGCGCGCCGTCGCGAATGTCGTCGAACCGGCTCTCCATCGCCTCGAGATAGACGCCCACCCCCTCGCCGAACTTGCGCGGCTCGAAGGTGGCGCCCATCTCCACCGGCTCGCGCGGGGCCAGCGTCACCAGCGCCAGAACGCCAAGCCCGAGGGCGATCCCGGCCCAGCGCAAGGCCCGTCTCATGCCGCCCGTCCCGCCCGGGCACTCACCTCTTCCACCGCCGCCACGATCAGCGCGAGACAGTCGGGATCAGAGAAGCGGTGATCGGCCCCATCGACGAGGGTAAGCCGCATATCGGGCGACTGACAATGTTCCAAAAGCCGCAAAGCCACCGACATATCCACGTCTTCATCGGCGGTTCCTTGCAAAAATCGAACAGGCGCGTCGATTGTCAACGGGTCGCGCAAAACGAGGTTTTGCCGCCCATCCTCGATCAAACGCCGGGTGATGATATAGGGCTCGCCATAGTCGCTGGGCAGCGCCACCTGCCCCTCGTCGAGCAGTTTCTGCCGCAGACCCGCGTCAAACCCTTCCCACATGCTGTCCTCGGTGAAATCCGGCGCGGCGGCAATCGTCACCAGCCCCGCCAGCCGCTCGGGCATCGCCCGCGCCATCAGGAGAGAGATCCAGCCGCCCATCGACGAGCCCACCAAGATCTGCGGCCCCTCGGTCAACTGGCTGATCGCCGCGCGCGCATCCTCGGCCCAATCGCTGATCGCGCCATCGGTGAAGGCCTCGGAACTGTCGCCATGGCCGGAGTAATCAAAGCGCAAGAACGCCCGCCCCGTCGCCTTGGCCCATGCCTCCAGGTGCACCGCCTTGGTGCCCTGCATGTCCGATTTGAACCCGCCGAGAAACACCACCCCCGGCCCCGTGCCTGGGGTCTTCTCATAGGCGATCCGCCGCCCCGATGCCGTCTTCAGAAACTCAGCCATCCTCTACCTCTTGCAGTCCGCGCGCCCAGAACGCGCCTGCAAGAGACATCACGAGATAGAGCCCAAGCGCAAGGGGAAGTGACAGGGACGCGACGCCCGCACCCACCGCGCCCATCGCCAAAAGGATCACGCCGACGCCGGTGTTCGACACCGCCGTATAGCTCGCCCGCTCATCCACAGGCGCCATATCCACCAGATAGGTCGAGCGCGCGCTGCGCACCCCGTGATAGGCCACCATCAGCACGAAGAGCACGCCGGGAATGGCCCAGACCGTGCCACTGAGGCCCAATGCCGCCACGCCCAGCGCCAGCCCCATCGCCACCGCCCCCGCGATCCCGGCATAGATCAGCACCCGCCGCGACGACCGATCGCTGAGCCGCCCCCAGACATAGGAGGACAAGAGCGACGCCAGCGCCGAGGCGAGCACCAAGGCCCCCAATTGCCGCGCCGCATTGCCCTCGGAGGCCAGCAAGACCAGATAGGGCGGCGCCAGCGCCGTGCCGACCAGCGCCCCCCGCGCCATCACGAACCGCCGCAGCTGGGGCCGCTCGCGCAAGAGCCGTAGCTGCCGGATCGAGGCCCGCGCCCCCATCGCCTCGCCCTCCTGCGCCGCCTCCTCCATCGCGCTCATCACCAGCGCCGCGCCGAGCCAGGCCACCCCCGCCAGAACCAGCGCGCCAATGACCAAGAGAAACCGCTCCGCCGCCCCGAACACGAGGAGAAGCGCAAAGAGAATGACCGCGCCGGAGGCCATGCTCGCCGCCGCCCCCGTCGCCGTCCCGCGCCGCGATTTGCCCACCGTCTTGCCGAGCACATCCTTGTAAGACACCGAACAGACCGACCGGCTCACCGCCAGCAGACCCAACAGCGCCACGATCACCGCCCCCGCCACCGGCCCCTGCAGCAGGAGCCCCGCCGCCACGATGCCAAGCGCCGCAATCCCCTGCCCCGCCGCCCCTGCGGCCCAGGCCCATTTGCGCCGCGCCATGCCGTGAATGCGCCCGGCGGTGAAGAGCTGCGGCAAAAGCGCCCCCGCCTCACGGACCGGCACCAACAGCCCCGCCCAGAGCGGCCCGGCCCCGAGATGCGCCAGCAACCAACTCAGCACCAGCTTCGGGTTGAGCAACCCATCGGCCACCTTGCTGGCGCTCAACGCCATGATATGGCGCAGGAAATTCTCGGGCTCGACCTCGCGCGCCTCGGGCTCGAGACCGCCGTCCTCTTCGGGGTCCTCCACCAATGTCTCAAAGAGCTCGTCGCTCACCCCGGCCCGCATCCTCACACTCCTCTTGCGCCACCCGCCAGCAACTAGCGCCACAAAGCGCGAAATCCACCGCCCCCGCCGCTTGACATGGGAGGCGCATCGCGCGAAACCCAGCCCCACACATATCAACCCGCAACCGGGCGTTCCGTGGGCGCCAAACTGACGAGGAGCTTCGGCCTATGGCCCAGATTTCCCTGACTTTCCCCGATGGCAATGCACGCAGCTACGAGGCTGGGGTCACCCCCGGCGAAGTGGCCGCCGATATCTCGAAATCGCTTGGCAAAAAGGCCATCTCGGCGACAGTCAACGACGCCCATTGGGACCTGCAATGGCCGATCCAAGAGGACGCGCGCATCGCCATTCACACCATGGCGGACGAACCCCAAGCCAACGAGCTGATCCGCCACGACCTCGCCCATATCATGGCCCGCGCCGTGCAAGAGCTCTGGCCCGATGTCAAAGTGACCATCGGCCCGGTGATCGAAAACGGCTGGTATTATGATTTCGACCGGGCCGAGCCCTTCACCCCCGAAGACCTCGGCGAGATCGAAAAGAAGATGCGCGAGATCATCAACAAGCGTGACGAAGTGCGTACCGAGATCTGGGATCGCGCCCGCGCGGTCAAGCATTATGAGGACAATGGCGAACCCTTCAAGGTCGAGCTGATCGAGGCCATCCCCGGTGACGAGCCGCTGCGCATGTATTGGCATGGCGACTGGCAGGATCTCTGCCGTGGCCCGCATCTCCAGCACACCGGTCAGGTCCCCGCCGACGCCTTCAAACTGATGAGCGTGGCCGGCGCCTATTGGCGCGGTGACAGCAGCCGCCAGATGCTGCAACGGATCTATGGCGTGGCCTTCACCGGCAAGGAAAAGCTCAAGGCGCATCTTCACATGCTCGAAGAGGCGGCCAAGCGCGACCACCGCAAGCTGGGCCGCGAAATGGACCTCTTCCACATGCAAGAAGAGGCCCCCGGTCAGGTCTTCTGGCATCCGAACGGCTGGACCATCTACACCGAGCTGCAGGATTACATGCGCCGCGCCCAGCGCGCCGGCGGCTATGTCGAGGTCAACACACCGCAGGTGGTGGACCGCAAGCTCTGGGAAAAATCCGGGCATTGGGAGAAATACCAGGAACATATGTTCATCGTCGAAGTCGACGAAGAGCACGCCCGCGAAAAGGCGGTGAACGCGCTCAAGCCGATGAACTGCCCCTGCCATGTGCAGATTTTCAACCAGGGCCTCAAATCCTACCGCGACCTGCCCCTGCGCATGGCCGAGTTCGGATCCTGCAACCGGTACGAGCCCTCGGGCGCGCTGCACGGGGTCATGCGGGTGCGTGGCTTTACCCAAGATGATGGTCACATCTTCTGCCGCGAGGATCAGATCGAGAGCGAAACCAAACGCTTCATCGACTTCCTGTCGCGCGTCTACCGCGATCTCGGCTTTGAAAACTTCTCGGTCAAATTCTCCGACCGGCCGGAAAAACGCTCTGGCTCGGACGAGGTCTGGGACAAGGCGGAAACCGCGCTCAAATCCGCGACCGAGGCCGCCAATTGCAGCTTCACGCTCAACCCCGGCGAAGGCGCCTTCTATGGTCCCAAGCTCGAGTTCGTGCTGACCGACGCCATCGGGCGCGATTGGCAATGCGGCACGCTGCAGGTGGATTTCGTCCTGCCCGAGCGGCTCGACGCGACCTATATCGGCGAAGACGGCGCGAAACACCGCCCCGTCATGCTGCACCGTGCGACGCTCGGCTCGTTCGAGCGCTTCATCGGCATCCTGATCGAGGAGCACGCGGGCAAGCTGCCGTTCTGGCTCGCGCCGCGTCAGGTGGTGGTGGCCTCCATCGTGTCGGAGGCCGATGACTATGTGCATGAGGTGGTCGCCGGGCTCCGCGCCCAAGGCGTCCGGGCCGAGGCCGACATCCGCAACGAAAAGATCAACTACAAGGTCCGCGAACATTCGGTGGGCAAAGTGCCGGTGATTCTCGCCTGCGGCTTGCGCGAGGTCGAGGAAAAGACCGTCTCGGTGCGCCGTCTGGGGGAAAAACAGACGTCCGTTCAGGCGCTTGCCGATGTAACAAAGGCGCTCGCCACCGAGGCCACACCCCCCGATCGGCTGTAACATTTCGGCCCATGGGCGGATTTTCCCGGTTGAACAGCGCCGGAAAAACCCGCCCATAACTTGCACCATTCGTGCAAAATCAATGACTTACCCCGCGCCCGTTCGATGACATCATCTGACGGGCGCGTGTCTGACAGGCTCGTGAATAGCCTTGTGATATACTTCCCGCCTAAGCTTTACTCATCGCCGACGTATCGGGAGGTTCCCGGCGGCGAGATGTAACCAAGTCCTTAGGGAGACCAATCATGTCGACTATCGCTAAATCCGTGGCCCTCGCCGGTGCCGTGACCGCTGCCATCACCGCCCAAACCATCCCCGCCGCGGCGATGGAAAAAGAGAAATGCTTCGGCGTGTCGCTCGCCGGTCAGAACGACTGCAAGGCTGGCGCTGGCACCACCTGCGCAGGCACATCGACCGTGGATTACCAGGGCAACGCCTGGACCCTCGTCGACAAAGGCACCTGCACCGAGATCGAACTTCCGGCCCAGGCGGATGGCTCAGCGCGCATGGGCTCGATGGAAGAGCTCGACCGCGACCTGCCCCAGGGCTAATCCGGATCGAAACGTCCCGTGCGGCCCCTCCGCCGCGCGGGACATCCGCCAGGAGCCACTCCATGTTCGACGCCGACCAGCCCCACAACCGCCTGCCGCCCCTGCCGGGCGTTGGCTATAAACCCCAGCATTTCAGCGCGATCCTCGCCAATGCGGGGCCTGTTGGCTGGCTCGAAATTCATGCCGAAAACTATATGGGCGACGGTGGCCGCCCGCTGGCCCAGCTCCGTCACCTTTCCAACCATTTCCCGATTTCCGTGCATGGCGTCGGCCTCTCGATCGGCGGCGAAGCCGCGCTCGACCCCGACCATCTCGCCCGGCTGAAACATCTCTGCGACTGGCTCAACCCGGCGAGCTTTTCCGAACATCTCGCCTGGTCCACCCATGACAGCGCCTATCTCAACGATCTGCTGCCGCTGCCCTATACCGATGCCACGCTGACCCGCGTCGCCGATCATGTCGATCAGCTGCAAGAGGTGCTGGGCCGCCGGATGCTGCTGGAAAACCCCTCCTCCTATCTCGCCTTTGACGAAAGCACCTGGTCCGAGACCGGCTTTCTCGCCGAGATCAGCCGCCGCACCGGCTGTGGGCTGCTGCTCGACGTCAACAATGTCTTCATCTCGGCCACCAATCTCGGCTATTCACCCCAGAGCTATATCGACGATTTCCCGCTGATGGCGGTGGGCGAAATCCATCTCGGCGGCCATGACGAGGACGAAGACGACCACGGCGCGCCGCTGCTCATCGACAGCCACGGGCGCGAGGTGGCCGATCCGGTCTGGGCGCTGCTCGACTATACGCTCGCCCGCTCCGGCGCGCGGCCCTTGCTCATCGAATGGGACGCCGATGTGCCCGAATGGCCCGCCCTCGCCGCCGAGGCCACGCGCGCCCGTCATCATCTGGCCCAGGCCCCGGCATGAGCGTCGATCAAACCCATTTTCGCACGGCGCTTCTCGACAGCGCCGCCGCCGTCCCGGCCGGGCTGAGCGATGGCGCAGGCCGCCCCGCCGGTGGCCGGTTCTCGGTCTATCGCAACAATGTCGCCGTCAGCCTCACCGAGGCGCTCGAAGACAGTTTCCCGGTGATCCTGAAACTTCTCGGCGAGGAAAACTTTCGCGCGATCATGGGTGTCTTTCTGCGCGCCCACCCGCCCAAATCGCCGGTTCTGGCCCGCTATGGTGCGGATCTGCCCGGCTTTCTCGAAACCTTCCCGCCGCTCTCCCACCTGCCCTATCTGGCCGATGTCGCCCGGCTCGAACTGGCGCTGATCCGCGCCTATCACGCCGCCGACAGCCACCCCGCCGACGCGAGCATCCTGCAAAGCCTCTCCCCCGACGCGCTCCTCCAGACCCGCTTCACCCTCGCCCCGGCGCTCGCGCTTTTGCGCTCGCCCTGGCCCATCCACGCGATCTGGCGCTTCAACAGCGAAGAGGCCGCGCCCAAGCCCAGCCCCGGCGCGCAGGATGTGCTCATCATCCGTCCCGATTTCGATCCCGAACCGGTGCTGCTGCCCCCCGGCGCCGCCCCTTTCATCGCGGCCCTGAGGGAGGGCCAGCCCCTCGGCCCCGCCCATGACGCCGCATCCGAGGCCGCAGCAGAGGCGCAGGCCGAGTTTGACCTCACCCAATGCCTCTCCCTGCTGCTCTCTGCCAAGGCGATCACAGACATCCACTCCGGAACGACCCAATGACCCTGATTTTCTCCCTCTACGACCGCCTCACCCGCCCGCTGTCCCGGGCCGAGCCCCTGCTGCCGCTGCTCGCACGGTTTCTCTTCGCGGCGCTCTTTCTCGGCTATTACTGGGTCTCTGGCCTGACCAAGCTCGGCGACGGGATCATGGGCATTTTTCAGCCTTCCGTCGGCGCCTATGCCCAGATCTTCCCCCGCGCCATGGAGACCGCCGGCTATGATGTGAGCCAACTCGGCCTCTTCCACTGGGCCGTGGTGCTGGCCGGCACATGGGCCGAGTTTCTGCTGCCGCTCTTGATCGTGCTGGGGCTTTTCACCCGGCTCGCGGCGCTGGGCATGATTGGCTTTGTGGTGATGCAGAGCCTCACCGATCTCTACGGCCATGGCGCAATCTCGGAACCGGCCACGCTCGGCGCCTGGTTCGACAAGGCCCCCGACGCGGTGATCCTCGATCAGCGCGCGCTCTGGGTCTTTCTGCTGCTGGTCTTGGTGGTCAAAGGCGCGGGCGCGCTGTCACTCGACGCGCTGCTGACCCGCCGCCGCGCCTGATCCCGTCCGAGATATGCGCCTTAGAAATGCGCCTTAGGCTCGTCGGGACGCCCGGCGGCCAGCGCCATGATCCCGCCCAGCGCCATCATGCCCAGCGGGAACATGGTAAAGACGCCAAAGCCAAAGGCCGCATAGAACAGCGCCCCCGAGCCCAGCAACAGCCCGCCCGCCCAGAGCGCCCGGTAACGCGCCATCGCGCCCCCGGCAATCGCGAGGATCGGCGCGGCAAAGCTCGCCGCCCGGATCAGCCCGACATTATCCACCTGCCGCGCCAGCCCTTCGATCTCGCCATGGCGGTCAATGAACTCGGTATAGCCAAAGCCGAAAAATCCGACGATCAGGGCCAGAACGCCACCGATGATCCCCAATACCGCTGCTGCGTTACGCATGCTCTCTCCTGCACTTACTACCCCGAAGAGATAGGCATTCAGCCCGTCGATCCAAGCCAAATCTCCTTCGCATCCGCCTTCCAGCCGAGGCTCATCACCTCGCCCTGCACCACCAAGGGCCGCTTCATCAGCGCCGGATGCGCCCGCAACAGCGCCCCCGCCTCGCCCGCGCGTTCGGCCTCGGAAAGCCCCCGCCAGGTGGTCGACCGCGTGTTGAGAAGATCGCTGCCAAACCGCGCCTCCGCCGCGCTCAGAATCGCCTCTGGCACCGGCTCGGCCCGCACATCGCGCAGCACCGGCGCATGCCCCATGGCCTGCAACTCCTTCATCGCCTTGCGACAGCTATCGCAAGTTTTCAGCCCAAATACGTCCATTTTGCCTCCGTTTTCATCCTGATTACCCGCCTGTCATCAAATCGTCACCCGGTAATGCTTGCTTTTTTACGGTCCCGTGTAATCTTAGAGATCGTGACCTCCTAGTTAGGCTTCGCGCCGCGCTTGGCAGTCGCCATGGCCCGGCATGTCCGTCCGGGGACTGAAGTAGAAGGAGAAGCGGAATGCCCACCGGCACCGTGAAATGGTTTAACACCACCAAAGGCTACGGCTTTATTGCGCCCGATGACGGCGGAAAAGACGTTTTCGTACATATCTCGGCAGTCGAGCGCTCCGGCCTCACCGGTCTCGCTGACGAGCAGAAGGTTGGCTATGAATTGCAAGACGGCCGCGATGGCCGCCAGATGGCCTCCGACCTGACCTTGCTGTGATCCGATTTTAATCTGATCTGATAGTGCAAAACCGCCCGCGATGCTGTGGCAGATGCTGTTGCACCGGGGCGGCTGAAATCCTGACCACGGGCCCGCCGACAGGCCGGCCCGCGTGTTGGACTTTCATCGTGACCGGGGCTTAGGAACAGCCCTTCACGCCTTCCGCACAATGGGCGCGGGCGCTGTAGGTCTTGCGCTTGGCATAGACCTTCTTCTTGGGCGCCGGATGGGTCATCATCTGGCTGTAGGTGACGTTGCTGGTGGGCTTGCCACAGCAGATCACGCCGCCCATGACGACCGGCTGAAACCCGGCCGGGCAATAGTTTTCATTGGTCGGATAGGGGTAAAGTTCGGCCTGCGCCGCCCCGGCTGTGAGCATGCCAAGACCCAAGCAGGCCCCCAAGATTGCTGAACGTTTCATGAAAAATCCCTCTTGATATGGTTCCACCGTTACTTGGCGGATATCGTAGCCACGGGGGCGTGCCTGTCAATTTCTTTGATCGAAAACAACATGATGTGGGATTTTCGCCGCGCGCCACCTCTGGGCCCCGCGCGCTTGGCCCCGCCCCACGGGTGATTTTGCCGCCAAATTCGGCTATGATCAGGCGGATTTTAAACCAAAGGTGATTGCCATGACCCGCCCGTTTCGCCTGCGCGTGCAGGGGTTTCTGACCGCCGCCGCCCTGCTCCTGCCCGCGCCGCTCTGGGCGCAACAGCCAAGCTTCAACTGCGCCAAGGCCAGCACGCCCACCGAACACGCGATCTGCGCCTCGCCCCTTCTCTCGGCGCTCGACCACGAGATCGCCGAGGCCTACAAGGCCAAGCGCGCGACGCTGGGCAACGAGGCCCGCGCCGCCCTTCTCGCCGAGCAGCGCAGCTGGCTCAAGACCCGCGATCTCTGCGGCGATGTGGTCGCCTGTATCTCGGCCCAGATGCAGCACCGGCAGGGTCAGTTGGGCGTCCCCTCCGGCATGGCCAGCAACCACCCCGCCAGCCTCAACGCCGGGCGCTGGCATCCCTATAGCCGCACCGCCGCCGCCTTTTACAGCGCGATGACCCTGTCGTCGACGCGGCTCAGCTATGACAATGGGCTGACCTACGAGCTGCAGCAGATCCGCCCCGGCAGCACTGTCTACCGCGTCCGCCACATCGCTGGCCGCGACCCCGGTTCCTGCCCCGGCGGCCCGCTGACCCATATCGCCTTCGTGCTGGACCGGGGCCTGCTCCAGCAACATGACTACCGCAGCGCCACCGACCCCGCCGACCCGGTCTCCATGACCGCCGCCACGGTCCCAAACGGCCAGACCAGCCCCTGCGGGATCTATGTCTTCTCTAGGTGAGGGTTAGGCCACACCAAGCGCCGCGCCCGGTCCAAGTGGATAACCGCATCCCACGAAGGGCAGCGCCCGTCCCGACGGGGTGGAAAGCAAAGCCCACCGCATCTCACCAAGGGCGGCGCCCGTCCCGACGGGGTGGAAGCGAAGCGCCCGCCCCGTGGGGGGCGGGACGGGCGCTGCCCGGTCTGCGACCGGGCGTGACTAGCTTTGCAGGCCCGTTATCGTCGTTGGCCACCGGCTAACTCGAAACACTCCGCCAGGAAACTTCCGAAAGTGGTTCATCGAAAGCTTCCGGGACAAGTTCCTTCACCGCCTCGCAGAATAATGTAAGTTTATCCCAAGCTTCCGATGCTAAGTCATTTGCTTCTCGAGCCAAGTTTAAACATTGATTGTACTGTTCTTGAGAAACACGCTGATATGGCTTGAAGCCAGTTCGCAAGGCTCCGGCAATCAATTCTGGAGCAGTATGGCTTCCTACAAATTGGTCGAACCGCTCTAATGCTGTGCAGAAAGAACGAAACTTGTTTGCAAGTTCTTTGTTCTGAAAAATAAAACTTCCGTTCTGACTCCGCCGCAGCAACTGGCTAACCAGATTATAGTATGCGACGTCGAGAAACTGAAAAGTATCATGGTGTTTTAGAAGTGTACGGAATTCTTCAGCATGTAAACGCAAGAGATCTCTAGCATTACGGACGTCGTTTGGTGATGCTCTAGCATTCTCGATATCATCGTTGAACTTAAATTCGGTAAAAACCCAAACCACGGCCGATACCAAAAAAACAAACAGTGGTTCTGGATCTAATGATTCGAGAAAATTCTCTGGCCAAAATAGCCAGATAAGCGAGCCAAACGCTGTGAGGCCAGCCCCCAATCGTGTTAGAGTCTGCCTAACCCTATTCATCCATCTTCAAGGCCGAGATAAACGCTTCCTGCGGGATCTCCACCTTGCCGAATTGGCGCATCTTCTTCTTACCGGCCTTCTGCTTTTCCAAGAGCTTGCGCTTCCGGGTGGCGTCGCCGCCATAGCATTTCGCCGTCACGTCCTTGCGCAGCGCCGAGAGCGTCTCGCGCGCGATCACCTTGCCGCCGATGGCCGCCTGAATCGGGATCTTGAACATGTGGCGCGGGATCAGATCCTTGAGCTTCTCGCACATCGCCCGGCCGCGCATCTCGGCGCGGTCGCGGTGCACCATCATCGACAGCGCATCCACCGGCTCGTCATTCACCAGGATCGACATCTTGACGAGATTGTCCTGACGATAGCCTTCCATCTGGTAATCAAAGCTCGCATAGCCCTTGGTCACCGATTTCAGACGGTCGTAGAAATCGAACACCACCTCGTTGAGCGGCAGGTCATAGACCACCATCGCCCGCGCCCCGGCATAGGTCAGGTCGAGCTGAATGCCGCGCCGGTCCTGGCAGAGCTTGAGCACATCGCCGAGATATTCATCCGGCACGAGGATCGTCGCCTTGATGCGCGGCTCCTCGATATGATCGACATAGGTGAGGTCGGGCATGTCGGCGGGGTTGTGCAGATCCTGCTGCGTCCCGTCCTTCATGAAGACGTGATAGATCACCGACGGCGCCGTGGTGATGAGCTCGATGTCATATTCGCGCTCGATCCGGTCGCGGATCACCTCGAGATGCAAGAGCCCCAGGAACCCGCAGCGAAAGCCAAAGCCCAGCGCCGCAGAGGTTTCCATCTCATAGCTGAAGCTCGCATCGTTGAGCGCCAGCTTCTCGATCGCGTCGCGCAGGTCTTCGAACTCGGCGCTGTCCACCGGGAAGAGCCCACAGAACACCACCGGCTGCGACGGTTTGAACCCCGGCAGCGGCTTGTCGGCGGGCTTCTTGTCATGGGTGATCGTGTCGCCCACCTTGGTGTCGCGCACCTGCTTGATCGAGGCGTTGATAAACCCGATCTCGCCGGGGCCCAGCTCGTCCACCACCTGCATCGCAGGGCGGAACACGCCGATCCGGTCCACACCATAGCGCGCGCCGGTCTGCATCATGCGGATCTGGTCGCCCTTCTTGAGGACGCCATCCATGATCCGCACCAGAACCACCACCCCGAGATAGCTGTCATACCAGCTGTCGACGAGCATCGCCTTCAGCGGCGCATCGCGGTCGCCCTTCGGGGCGGGCAGATGTTTGACAATCGCCTCGAGCGTCTCGGTGATGCCCTGCCCGGTCTTGGCGCTGACGGCGATGGCGCCGCTCGCGTCGATGCCGATGACATCCTCGATCTGCTCGGCCACCCGGTCGCAATCGCTGGCCGGCAGGTCGATCTTGTTGAGCACCGGGATGAGATCGTGATCGGCCTCGATGGCATGATAGACATTGGCCAGGGTCTGCGCCTCGACGCCCTGGGTGCTGTCGACCACCAACAGGCTGCCCTCGACCGCCCGCATCGACCGGCTCACCTCATAGGCAAAGTCGACATGGCCCGGCGTGTCGATCAGGTTGAGAACATAGGTCTCGCCATCCTGTGCCAGGTAATCGATGCGCACGGTGTTGGCCTTGATCGTGATGCCGCGCTCGCGCTCGATATCCATACTGTCGAGAAGCTGCGCCTTCATGTCCCGTTCCGCGACCGTGTTGGTCTGCTGGATCAGGCGGTCGGCCAAGGTCGATTTACCGTGGTCGATATGGGCCACGATCGAGAAATTTCGGATATGAGAAAGCGGTGTCATAGCGATGGGATATGTCGGGGAATAGAGGCGCGGTCAAGGTGGCATGAACGTGGCCAGACCCCTGTTTTGCGCATTTTCACCGCCCCCGCCCCCGGCTTGGGCACGGTTTCGCCAAAGCGCAGGGTTCAAGGCCCATCCCGGCCCCCATCCTTGCCCCCATCCTTGCCCCTAGCCGAGCGGCAAGAGATCGCGCCGGATCATCGTGCGCAGGGCAAAGCTCGACCGCATGGACCGGATGTTTTCCGTCTGCATCAGCCCCTCTTCGATGAACCGGTCAAAGGCCCGCAGATCCGCCGCCACCACCCGGATGAGAATATCCCGCGACCCGGTCATGAGATAGCATTCCATCACCTCATCGAACCGGCGCAGCGCGCTCTCGAACCGCTCCAGCGCCGGGCGCGACTGTTTCTCCAGCTCGACAAAGATGAAAGCATTGAGCGGCAGGCCAAGCTTGTCCTGGTTGACCCGCGTCGTATAGCCTTCGATCACCCCCATCCGCTCAAGCCGGGTGATCCGCCGCGCCAGAGGCGTCGGCGACAGGCCCACACTCTCAGAGAGATCGGCGAGTTTCTGACGCCCATCGCGCAGCAACTCTGCGAGAATCTTTCGGTCGGTTTTGTCGATTTCCACCAAGAACACCCCTCTTGACGCGCGTAATCTCCAAATTCTCCGTAAGGACTACCTGAAATAGCAGATAAATCGCAACCCCACTGCTGTATGATTCCGCCCATCACGCATTTGAGGAGACCCGCGATGATCACCCGCCTGTCCGCCCCCCACCACGAAGAGCTCTGGCGCGTCACCGATGACGCCAGCGGGCTGAGGGGCTATATCGCGCTGCATTCGACCCGGCTTGGCCCGGCGGCGGGCGGGCTACGCATGCGCGCCTATGACAGCGACGAGGCGGGGATTGCCGATGTGCTCAACCTGTCGCGCGGGATGAGCTTCAAGAACGCCGCGGCCGATCTGCCGCTGGGCGGCGGCAAGGCGGTGATCATGGGCGATCCCAGCACCAAGACCCCGGCGATGCTGCGCGCCATGGGCCGCGCCATCGAGACGCTTCAAGGCCGCTACTGGACCGCCGAAGACATGGGCATGTCGCCCGCCGACATGGCCGAGATAGCCCGCGAAACCCGCTATGTGGCCGGGCTCGACAGCGGACCGTTTGCCAGCGGCGACCCCTCGCCCGTCACCGCCCAGGGCGTGTTCAACGCGCTCAAGATCGGGCTGAAACAGCGCTATGGCCGCGACGACCTCAGCGGCACCACCGTCGCCGTCCAAGGGCTCGGCCATGTCGGCTGGCATCTCTGCCGTCTCTTGCACGAGGCGGGCGCGCGGCTCATCCTCGCCGACACCGACGCCGCCAAGCTCGCCCAGAGCTGCGCCGATTTCAACGCCACCGCGGCGGATGTGACCCGCATCCACGCCACCGAGGCCGAGGTCTTCGCCCCCTGCGCCATCGGCGGCACGCTCAACGCCACCACCATTCCCGAGCTGCGCGCCGGTCTTATCGCCGGGGCCGCCAACAATCAGCTCGCCACGCCCGAGGATGCCGACCGGCTCGCCGCGCGCGGCATTCTCTACCTGCCCGATTACGTGGCCAATGGCGGCGGCATCATCAACGTGGCCGCCGAAATCCTGCGGATCGAGACCCGCGCGCCCTGGGTTGCCGCCCGTCTCGACGCGCTCGGCACCACGATGACCCGCATCCTCGCCCATGCCGCCGCCCAGGACGCGAGCCCCGCCCATCTCGCCGACACGATCATCGGCGAAAGGCTCTTGCCCCGCGCGGGTTAAATCGGCGGCAAAATTCCCCCGACGCTCCCCCATGGACAGCGCCCGCGCCACATCCTAAACCTTTGAGTTAAGACGATTGACCAGAGGGCAGGACATGGCGCGGGACGCATTCACCATCGGCTCAGAGAGCATCCCGGCGGGCACCCGCCGCACCGTCGATATTCCCGTCTCCACCCTCTCGGATCACACGCCGGTCAATCTCTCGGTCGAGGTGATCCATGGCGCCCGCCCCGGCCCGGTGATCTTTGTCTCCGCCGCCATCCATGGCGACGAGGTGATCGGCGTCGAGATCGTCCGCCGCCTGCTCGCCGCCGAGGGCATCGACGCCTTGGCGGGCACGCTTCTGGCGGTGCCCATCGTCAACACCTACGGCTTTCTCAACCATTCGCGCTACCTGCCCGACCGCCGCGACCTCAACCGCGCCTTTCCGGGCAGCGCCGAAGGCTCGATGGCGGCGCGGCTCGCCGATGTCTTCCTCTCCGAGGTGGTCAAACGCGCCGATCTCGGCATTGACCTGCATTCCGCCGCCATCCACCGCATCAACCTGCCGCAAATCCGCCTGTCGCCGGGCAACGCGCGCCTGCGCGAGCTGGGTGAGGTGTTCGGCGCGCCGGTGATGATGAATTCGAAACTGCGCGAAGGCTCGCTGCGCATGGCCGCCGAAGAGGCGGGCGTCGATGTGCTGCTCTACGAGGGCGGCGAAGGTCTGCGCTTTGACGAGCTCGGCGTGCGCGCCGGCGTCGCGGGCATCCTGCGGGTCATGCACCATCTCGGCATGATCTCCGCCGATTTCGCGCCGCTGCCCGATGTGACCCCGGTGCTCTCCACCGGGTCGAGCTGGCGGCGCGCCCCGGCGGGCGGGCTCTTTCGCGGCTATCTCACCATCGGCGACGCGGTCGAGCCGGGCACGCTCTTGGGCGCGATCACCGATCCCTTTGGCAAGGTCGAAACCGAAGTGCTGAGCGACGAGGCGGGCATCGTCATCGGCCGCACCCATATGCCGGTGGTCTATGAGGGCGACGCGCTGTTTCACATCGCCCGCACGCCGCGCGCCGACACCGCCGTCGAGGGGGTGAGCGCCCATCTCGACGCCGACCCGCTCTTTGACGAAGACGAGATCATCTGAGGGTTTTCGGCCCCATTTGGGGTCAAAACCGCCACTGTCGCTTTACCGACGCGATACCGACGTGCTGCCGATACCGCGTTTTCGCGCTCAGCTCGCCTTGTCGCGGTTCTGCGGCAGCAGGAAAATCGACAGGGTCAGCAGCGAGAAGATCAGCTCATAGACCTCCCATTTGCGGTTCACATCGATCACCGCAATGATCACGCTCGCCACCAGCGCAATCGCCGCATGTTTGAGCCATGGCACCGGCAGGGCAAAGCGGTCCGCCATCCGGGCGACCCAGCCGCCCTTGGGGTAAAGCAAAGGCAAAACAACGAGATAGAGCAAGATCACCGTGGTCAGCACACTGCCAAACAGCGTCTTGGCAAGATGGAACTCGCCGACCATGAGATTGTGGAAATTGATCTCATACTGCTTGTTGTTTTCCATAAAGAATTCAGTGGATTCCCAGCCAAAGATCCGCTGGCCCCAGGACACTTCCTCGCCCGCCGCCAGAAAGAACATCAGCGCATAGAAACACACCAACGCCGCCGCCCCGCCCCGGCCCTTCCCGGCCAAGCCTTTGGCATTCCACAGCAAAATCGCGCTCGAGACGAGCAGGAAAATGGCCGTCCCATATTCGACCACACCGTCTTCGCGGGCATAGACCAAGGTAAAGTAATCCGTGCTGACGAGATAGACGATCACCGTCATCACCAAGGTCGCCACAATCAGCGCCATCGCCGCCATGTCCAGGTTCTTGCGCATCCCATGCCCCTTTCATTGTTGTCCTGCAGTGACCTAGGCCGATCGCCGCCGCCGCACAAGTCCCCAGACCGCCTCGCAGGAATGCGAATTGAAACTGGTGCCGAAATCAGGCATATTACCGCGCAAATACAGGCGCATCGTCAACGGTCGGGTCCACCGGCCACACGCCAACATCAAAGAGGCAAGAGCAATGAAGAACCTTCTTATCCTTGGGCTGGCCCTGACCCTCGCGGGCTGTGGCGGATATCACAAGGCCAAGCGCGACAGCGGCGGCTCCGCCCCGCGCAGCCTGTCCGGCCCGATCGCCATCACCCCCAATGCCAGCACCACGGTCTATAGCGCGCCCGCCTCGAAACCCTTCGCCACCGGCCCGCTGCAACAGGCCTGCATCGCCTCGGATCGCAAGGCCCGCTCCTCCGAGCTCTGCGGCTGCATCCAGGCCGTCGCCAACCGCACGCTGAGCTCGTCGCAACAGGCCCGCGCCGTCGGCTTCTACCGTGACCCGCACAGCGCCCAAGAGGTCCGCACCTCCAAGCGCAGCACCGACGAACAGTTCTGGAACACCTACGCGAGCTACGCGGAAACCGCCAAGCGCACCTGCAGCTAAGCGACCCCCGCAGGCCTTCGGATCAAACGCAAAACGCCGCCCCTCGGGGCGGCGTTTTTTATGTCCCACAATGGCTTAGCGGACAAAGCTGAGGCGGATCAATCCGCCTCGGCCATGTCAAAGCCCAGATGCCGCGCCACGGTAAAGATGTCCTTGTCGCCGCGTCCGCACATATTCATGCAGATCAGGTGATCCTTGGGCAGTTCGGGCGCGATCTTCATCACATGGGCCAGCGCGTGACAGGGTTCGAGCGCCGGGATGATCCCCTCTTTCTCACAGCTGAGCTGGAAAGCGACAAGCGCCTCCTTGTCGGTGATCGCCACATATTCGGCGCGCCCCGTGTCATGCAGCCAGCTATGCTCCGGCCCGATCCCCGGATAGTCGAGACCGGCCGAGATCGAATAGCCTTCGAGGATCTGCCCGTCGTCATCCTGCAACAGATACGTCCGGTTGCCATGCAGCACCCCGGGACGCCCGCCGGTGAGGCTCGCGCAATGCTCCATCTTGGCATTGACGCCCTTGCCCCCGGCCTCAACCCCGATGATCCGCACGCTCTTGTCGTCGAGGAACGGGTAGAACAGCCCCATTGCGTTCGAGCCGCCGCCAATCGCCGCGACCAGCGTGTCGGGAAGACGGCCCTCGGCCACCTGCATCTGCTCTTTCGCTTCCTTGCCGATGATCGACTGGAAATCGCGCACCATGGCCGGATAGGGATGCGGCCCCGCCACCGTGCCGATGCAGTAGAACGTGTCGCGCACATTGGTCACCCAATCGCGCAGCGCATCATTCATCGCATCCTTGAGCGTGCCCCGCCCCGAGGTCACCGGAATGACCTCAGCGCCCAAGAGACGCATCCGGAACACGTTGGGCTTTTGCCGCTCGACATCATGCGCGCCCATATAGACCACGCATTTGAGCCCGAATTTCGCACAGACCGTGGCGGTCGCCACCCCGTGCTGCCCGGCGCCGGTCTCGGCGATGATCCGGGTCTTGCCCATGCGCCGCGCCAACAGGATCTGGCCCAGCACATTGTTGATCTTATGCGCCCCGGTATGGTTGAGCTCGTCGCGCTTGAGATAGATCTTCGCGCCGCCCAGATGCTCGGTCAGCCCTTCGGCGAAATAGAGCGGGCTCGGACGACCGACGTAATGGGTCCACAGATCATGCATCTCGTCCCAGAAGCTCTGGTCGGTCTTGGCATATTCATATTGCTCTTCCAGCTCGAGGATGAGCGGCATCAGGGTTTCGCTCACGAACCGCCCGCCGAAATCGCCGAACCGGCCCTTCTCGTTGGGCCCGGTCATGAAAGAGTTGAATAGGTCGTTCATTCTCTGCGCATCCTTCCTCAAACGCCGCCTGGGCGCTCCTGCGCGCCGGGGACGCGGCTAACACCCACCAAACGCTGTTGTCTCGGCGTGAATAGGTGAGGCCGCCGCGGATTTCCAGCACATTCCTTTTGCCGGCCCCTCTTGCAGGGGTATTTGCAACCAGAAAGAGGCGCGGGCGTCGTCTCTCTTTCTGGTGTCAAATACCCAAAGCGCCCGGCCTGCCCCACGCGGTACGCCCGCATTGGGGCTGCGGCGGACAGCAAAACGCCGGGCAGTCTCCCGCCCGGCGTCCTTTTCATCCGATCCGTCGGATCAGTTGAATTTCTTGATCTCGCCCGTCTTCAGGCGGCTGAGATAGGAGTTCAGCTCGCGTTTGACGATCGGCATCAGGAAGTAGAGCGCGATGATGTTGACCACCGCCATGGCAAAGATCGCCGCGTCCGAGAAGTCGATGACAGGGCCGAGATTGGCCGCGGCACCGATCACCACGAAGATGCAGAAGATCACCTTGAAGGTCACTTCCTTGCCCTTGCCCTCGCCAAAGAGGAAGGTCCAGGCCTTGAGCCCGTAGTAGGACCAGCTGATCATGGTCGAGAAGGCAAAGAGGATCACCGCGATGGCCAGGATGTATTTGAACCAGCCGAACGAGGCCGAGAAGGCCGCCGAGGTCAGAGCCACGCCGCTGTTGCCATCGACGGTCTGGATCATGCCACCCTCGCCCACCATATAGAGGCCGGTGGTCGGGTCGGTCATCAGCTGACCGGTGATGATGATCACCAGCGCCGTCATGGTACAGATCACAACCGTGTCGATGAAGGGCTCGAGAAGCGAGACAAAGCCTTCGGTGATCGGCTCCTTGGTGCGCACTGCCGAGTGGGCGATGGCCGCAGAGCCGACGCCCGCTTCGTTCGAGAACGCCGCCCGCTTAAAGCCCTGGATCAGCGCGCCGACCATGCCGCCTGCGACGCCAAGCCCGGTAAAGGCCCCCTCGAAGATCTGACCGAAGGCCCAGCCGATCTTGTCGAAGTTCATCAGCAGGATGATCACCGCTGTCACCACATAGAGCACGCCCATGAAGGGCACGACTTTTTCGGTGACGCTCGCGATGGATTTGAGACCGCCGACGATCACCGCAAAGACGATGCCCGCAAAGATGATACCGGTGATCCAGCCGGGATAGTCACCGACCACATTGGCAATCTGCGCATGGGCCTGGTTGGCCTGGAACATGTTGCCGCCACCAAAGGCGCCCAGGATACAGAAGATCGCGAACATCACCGCGAGCACCCGGCCCATCGGCAGCCCGCGCTCTTCAAAGCCCTTGACCATATAGTACATCGGACCACCCGACACCGTGCCATCGGGGTATTCATTGCGGTATTTCACACCGAGCGTACATTCGGTGAATTTCGACGCCATGCCCATCAGACCCGCAAGGATCATCCAGAACGTGGCCCCCGGTCCGCCGATACCCACGGCCACCGCCACACCGGCGATATTGCCGAGGCCCACGGTGCCCGACAGCGCGGTGGCCAGCGCCTGGAAATGGCTGACCTCGCCCGCGTCATCGGGATCGGAATAATCGCCCCGCACCAGCGCGATGGAATGCGGAAAGGCGCGGAACTGGATCAGGCCGAAATAGACGGTGAAAATCGTCGCCGCGACCACCAGCCAGCCCACAATCCAGGGAAAGCTCGTGCCCGGGAACGGGCTAAAGATGAGATTGACGAACCAGCCGGTCGAGCTGGCGAAGATCGCATTGACCTTTTCATCCAGAGATTGCGCCATGGCGGCGCTGGCCATCACGCTCAGCGCGCCGGCCATCATGGGAATTTTATAATGGTTTTTCATTTTTCTGTCCCTCCTGCTCTTAAGGCACGATCGTGACCGGCACGGTCGAGCTCTGCGCCAGCGATCCTGCGACCGAGCCAAACAGCCGCGAGGCCAGCCCGCTCTCGCCCTGACGCCCGATGACGATCTGCACCGCGCCCGTGTCCCGGCTCAGCTTGGCCAGCGTGTCGGCGATGTTGCCGTATTTGAGCGAGGTCTCGATGGTGAGCCCGCTCGTGTCCAGCGACGCGACCAGCGGTGCAAGAACCGCCTCTTCCGCGCGCTTGAGCTCTTCGTTGCGGCGCTTGTGCCGCTCTTCGAGCTCATTCGGCGTCAGGAAGGAATAGGGCGACCATTCCAGCACATGGGCCACGACCAATGTCGCCCCCAGGGCAGACGCCCGTTCCACCGCGAAATCCACGGCCCTCTTCGATCCCTCACTGCCATCATAACCGACGACTATTTTATCAGGCATATTTGCCTCCCCGTTTTGTGGTTGTGCGCTTTGGCACCCCCCGACATTAGCATGACAAACGCGAGAAAAATCCTTGGATTCTGTTGTCATGCTGGAAAATTTCTGAAAAACTGCCCCTGTTACTCCAAAATTTCAGGAATTTTTCCGATGGACCGCATTGATGTGTCGATTCTTTCCATCCTGCAAAAGAATGGTCAGACCTCGATGTCCAAGCTCTCCGAGATGGTCGGCCTGTCGCTCTCGGCCTGTCACCGGCGGGTCAAAATTCTCGAAAGCGAGGGCAAGATTGCCTCCTATGCCGCGCGGCTCGACGCCAAGGCGGTGGGGCTCGAAATCCAGGTCTTCATCGAGGTGAAACTGACCAGCCAGCGGCAGGAAGAGATCGACGCCTTCGAGAGCGCGATCAAGCGGATGCCCGAGGTGCTCGAATGCCATTTCATCTCGGGCGAGGCGGATTACCTGATGCGGGTCGCGGCGCGCAGCACCTCGGATTACGAACGGCTCTACCGGGGCCGGCTGTCACAGCTGCCCTCGGTGTCGCAGATGAAAACCTTGCTGAGCCTCTCGGCGGTGAAAGAGTTCGAAGGCTATCACCTCGGCTGACGGCACAGGCCCGGATCAGAGGTATTTCTTGAACCCGGTGTGCGACGGCTCGAACCCGAGCGCTTCGTAAAACCGGGCCGAGTCGGTGCGGCTCGCATTCATCGTCAGCTGAATGAGGCTGCAGTCTTCGGCCCGTGCCCGCGCCTCGACATCGCGGAACATCTCCTGTCCCACGCCCTGTCCGCGCAGATGGCTCGCGACGCGCACCGATTCAACCTGGGCGCGTCTTGCGGCCGACAGGGACAGGCCGCTGATAAAGGTGATCTGATAGGTCGCAATGATCGCGCCCGCCGCATCCTCGCCCACGATCACATGGTTGTTGCCCTCGGCCTGCATCCGGTCGAACGCGGCGAGGTAATGGTCGAGATCGCGGCGCTCGCGCCCCTGCCCCAGAATATCGTCGCGCAGCATCGCCACCACCGCGGGCACATCCTCGCGGCTGGCGGCGCGAAAGCGGATCATGCCCGCAGCGCCTTGAACAGCGCCGCGATCTTGGCCGCGTCCTTCTTGCCCGGGCTGCTCTCGACCCCTGACGACAGATCAATCTGCCGCGCGCCACTGCGCGACACCGCCCGCGCCACATTGTCGGGCGTCAGCCCCCCGGCCAGCATCCAGGGCAGCGGCAGGTCGCGCCCGCGCAACAGATCCCAGTCGAAACTCACCGCATTGCCGCCGGGCCGGGTCGCGCCCTTGGGCGGTTTCGCATCGAGCAAGAGCTGATCCGCCGCCCCGGCATAGCGCGCCGCCCGGTCGAGATCCTCCGCCTCCGAGATGCCCAGCGCCTTCATCACCGGCAGGCCGAACCGCGCCTTGACCTCACGCACTCGCTCCGGGCTCTCCGCCCCATGGAGCTGCAGCATGTCGAGCGGCACGGCCTCCACGATCTCGCGCAGGCGCTGATCCTCCGCATCCACCACGAGCGCCACCTTGGCCACCCCCGGCGGCACCCGCAGCGCCAGCGCCCGGGCGGTGGCAACATCCACATTGCGCGGTGATTTCTGGAAAAAGACAAAGCCCACATAGCCCGCGCCAGCGGCCACGGCCGCATCGACATCGCCGGGCCGTGTCAGCCCGCAAATCTTGACGCGAATATCCTGTGCCATGGTGCCCTAACTGGCCTTCCTTCGCTGGCCATCCTCAACTTGCCGTCTTTAGCTGGCCGCCCTTAGCTGGCCTTGTCGAGCAGTGCCAGAACCTCATCGCCCTGCTTGCGCGGCTCGGTCTTGAGACGCCGCAGCTCGGCCCGCAGCTGGTCGAGCTCGCGCGCCTGACGTGCAGCGGCGGCCCGTTCCTTGTGCTCGCGGATATATTCCCACAGGAACCCGAGAACGAGCCCCGCCAGAATGCCGCCGAACATCACCACGAAGAGCGGCACCTCATAGCCGGGGTTGAGCGCCGACACGCTGTTGAGCTCCGACGGCAGCATCTTGACCGTCACCATCTGCCGGTTGGCAAGGGCGATGACGATCAGCGCCACCCCGAAAATGGCGATACAAGCGTAGCGAATATAGCGCATTTACCCGTTCCCGTTGAGCCGATCACGCAGCAGCTTGCCGGTCTTGAAGAACGGCACGTGCTTTTCCTCGACCTCAACCGTCTCGCCGGTGCGCGGGTTCCGTCCCTTGCGGGCATCCCGTTTCTTGACAGAAAAGGCCCCGAAACCGCGCAGCTCGACCCGGTTGCCCTTGGCCATCGCATCGGTGATTTCATTAAAGATCGTGTTGACGATTTTCTCGACGTCCCTTTGGAAAAGATGTGGGTTCTCATCGGCGATTTTTTGAATCAGTTCCGATCGGATCATCGGTTTCCCCCCGGTCACATAAATGTTTAGCTCTCATTGGCTTATCCGAAACTATAGCTAGTTCCTTGGTAAAACAAAATCTTTATCCAGCAGCAGAAATGGCGGATTCCGCGCTCTCATGGCGGCTCTTTGCCGAATTGCTGCGCAGCGGCACGGAATTTTGGCTCCGCCGCTGTGCGGCACGCCCCTTGCACGTGGCGCTTGATTCGGTCGCCGACCGGCTCAAATGAGGCCAATCCCCCGGCCCAGCAAGAGCCCCCCGGCGATCAACAGCGCAACATGGGTCAGCCGCTGAAACTGCCGCTGGTCGAGCCGGTCGTGAATGCGAAACCCGGCCCACATCCCGGCCAGCGCCGGCAGGATCATCGCCAGCGACAAGGGCACCGTCTGCGCGTTGAGCACGCCCGAGACCAGATGCGAGCCGACAAGCGTCACCGCCCCCAGCCCATAGATCACCCCTTGGATGCGGAGCTGATCGCCCTTTTCCGTCCCCATCGCCGTCAGCAGCGCCACCGTCGGCGGCCCCCACATCCCCGTCACCCCGCCGATGACGCCTGACACCGCGCCCACCGTGCCCTGCACCCGCTGGCTCGGGTCCGCCGGGATCGGCAGATGCCGCCCCATGAGGGCAAACCCTGCAAAGAGAAAGATCGGCACCCCGATCAACAACAGCATGAGCCGCGGCGGCAGATAGGGCACGAACTGCGCCGAGATCACCATCATCACGAACCCCGCCAGCAGAAAGACCCGAAACCGCCGCAGGCTCGCCCAGGCCGCCGCCGTGCCGCCACGCAGCGCCTGCCAGCCGTTGGAAACCAACGCCGGCAGCGCCAGCGCCGCCAGCGCCACATCCGGCGCCACGATCAGGCTCAGCCCGGCGATCATCACCGTCGGCAGGCCAAAGCCAATACAGCCCTTGAGCAGCCCCGCCAGAAACCCCACGCCCAGCGCCAAGGCGACCAGCCCCGGCGCAAGCCCCGTCATCTCTTCCATCTGCCTGCCTGCCTTCCGTTTTTCGCCGCCCCTCAAAATCCGTCGCGTAATTTTCGATCAAAAAACCATCTCGCATCTGCAAAATAGTTGCGCTGCACTTGCGAAATAGCTATGTCTGCCCCGACAATTGCGATCGCTGGCTGGAGGATGGATCAAATGGCGCATGATGGACAAGACGTTATGACTGGAAACGCCCCGCTTCTGGACAAGCTCTGCGATCTCACCCGGCAGGCCGTGCCCGCCGCCGAACAGGTGCTCGACGCCGCCACCGAGGCGCTGCGCGGCCTGGTGAGTGTGGATGGCCGCGTCTCCAACTCCGCCATCGAGGCCAATCAGACCGCGGCCCATGGGCTGGCTTGGCTCGCCACCTATGTCGAGGCGCTGCGCCAGATGCAGGCCTGGGCCGACCGGCTGACCGAGGCCGGCAATTTCGGCGAGGTCGAGGCGCTGATCCACCAGATCGCCTTTGGCGAATATCTCCACCAGATCGCCGGCGGCATCCCGATGAACCAGGCCGAAGTCACCCGGCTCGCCGATCTCGGCCTCGGCTGGGACGTGCTCTCGGGCTTTCAATCCGACGCGGTGCAGACCCTCATGGCGCGCGGCAACAGCCAATCCGCTCGCACCCGCCTTGTCGCGCTCATGCAGGAACGCAGCGCCGAGATCACCGTCGGCCGCACCGGGCTCGATGACGAGCTCGAGATGATCCGCGAACAGTTCCGCCGCTTTGCCGTGGAAAAAGTCGAACCCCACGCCCATGACTGGCACCTCAAGGACGAGCTCATCCCGATGGAAATCATCGAGGAGCTGGCCGAAATGGGCGTCTTCGGCCTCACCATCCCCGAGGAATACGGCGGCTTTGGCCTCTCCAAGGCGTCGATGGTCGTGGTCTCCGAAGAACTGAGCCGCGGCTATATCGGCGTCGGCAGCCTCGGCACCCGCTCCGAGATCGCCGCCGAGCTCATCCTCTGCGGCGGCACCGACGCGCAAAAGGAGCACTGGCTGCCGAAACTCGCCAGCGCCGAAATCCTGCCCACGGCCGTCTTTACCGAACCGAACACCGGCTCCGATCTCGGCTCGCTGCGCACCCGCGCCAGCCGCGACGAGAACGGCGACTGGAAGATCACCGGCAATAAGACCTGGATCACCCATGCCGCCCGCACCCAAGTCATGACCCTGCTGGCGCGCACCGATCCCGAGACCACCGATCATCGTGGCCTGTCGATGTTCCTCGCCGAGAAAACCCCCGGCACCGACGAGGCCCCCTTCCCGACCCCGGGCATGAGTGGCACCGAGATCGAAGTGCTGGGCTATCGCGGCATGAAGGAATACGAGCTCAGCTTCGACAATTTCCACGTCAAGGGCGACAACCTGCTCGGCGGCGAAGAGGGCAAGGGCTTCAAACAGCTCATGCAAACGTTTGAGGCCGCCCGCATTCAGACCGCCGCCCGCGCCGTCGGCGTGGCCCAGGCCGCGCTCGATGTGGCGATGCAATATGCCCAGGACCGCAAGCAATTCGGCAAATCCCTGATCGAGTTCCCCCGCGTCTCGGGCAAGCTCGCGATGATGGCGGTCGAGATCATGGTCGCGCGGCAGCTCACCTATTACAGCGCCTGGCAGAAAGACCATGACAAGCGCTGCGATCTCGAGGCCGGCATGGCGAAACTCCTCGGCGCCCGCGTCGCCTGGGCCTGCGCCGACAATGGCTTGCAGATCCACGGCGGCAACGGCTTTGCCATGGAATACAAGATCAGCCGCATCCTCTGCGATGCGCGCATCCTCAACATTTTCGAAGGTGCCGCCGAAATTCAGGCCCAGGTCATCGCCCGCCGCCTGCTCGGCTAGCGGCGCACGGCCCTTGGGGCCCACGAGGTAGGGAGGACGCGGGCGGTGCGAGTGGAGGCGCACCGCCCGCTTTCATTTTGAGAGAGAGTTCCCGCTGCCGCCCCCCCGCGCGGGACAAAGGCGGCACGCCCGCCGCGCATCGCCGTGCCGTCCCAAGGCACGGCGATTTGGCTCAGGTCGACACCGCCCCGCCCGGAACAAGGCGGCCCATGGTCGCCGCCGGGCGCGCGCCGGACCGGCCCCATGGGCCGGCGCTTTGGCAACGATCACCACACCAACCAGACCTCAGAACCTGTGGCAGACATAAACTGCCCTGCACAAAGCAAAGCCGCGCCGCCCCCCGGTCCGGCGCGCGCCCGCACGCAGCCATCAGACCTTCTGCGCTGCGATCAACGCCATCATCGGCCGCTCCAGCTCTTCCTCCAGCGCCGGCATCGCCGCGATCTGCGCCGCCGTGGGCGCGAATTCCTCCAACCGGCGCAGCGCAAACCCGGCGCCGATCAGCGTGTTGATCGTCGTCGCCAAGGTCCGGTGATGCTTGAGCACGCCCTTGGCAAACCAATCAGTGCGGCGCTCGCCCTCGCGGGAATAGCCATTGACCGGCCAGGTCTTGGTGCCGTCCTCATCCTCTATCCACTGCGGATGTCTGGCCGCCATGAAGATCGGATGCTCGATGGTAAAGACCAGATCACCCCCCGGCACCAAAGCCGCATGGATCACCCGAATCAGCCGCGCGAAATCCGGCACATAATGAAAAGCCAGCGCGCTATAGACCAGATCGAACGCCTCTGACGGCAAGTCCAGCGCGTCGAGATCCGCAATGCGATAGGTGATCGCCCCATCTTGGGTGTCGGCCCGCGCCCGGTCGATCATGTTCTGCGACAGATCGAGGCCAAGCACCGAGGCCGCCCCCTGCGCGCGAAACCAACGTGACGCCCAGCCAAAGCCGCAGCCAAGGTCCGCCACGCGCGCGCCGCTCAGCCCGGGCAACATCGCCCGAATGGCGGGCCATTCCGGCGCATGATCCAAGCCACCAACCTGACGGGGAAGCTGGCTATAGCCAGCAAAGAATTCGGGATTGTCGTAGATATTCTGTGCCATCTGTGTCTCCAGAGATAAAGGAGGACGAGGCCCGTATTTCCACGCCTCACAGCCTCGTCTAGCCAAGGACCGCCGCCCCCCGCGCGGGACAAGGGCGGCACGCCCGCCGCGCATCGCCGTGCCGTCCCAGGGCACGGCGATCTGGCCCGGCCCGGCGCGACATGTCGAGGGCCTCCGGCTCAGGCCGCAATAAAGTGGCCTCCTGCACCGTTGGAACGCCGTACCCCGGCACGCCGCCACGCGGCTCATCCCAGCTCGGAACACGCCACATGGGCCGGCGCGCACCCTCTTACCCTTCGATCGCCTTGATCATGTCGACCCGCGTGCCATGGCGGCCGCCTTCGAACTCGGCCCCGAGGAACGCCTCGACGATCTCGAGCGCCAGCCCCTCGCCCACGACCCGCGCCCCGATGGAGAGCATGTTGGCGTCATTATGCTGACGGATCATCTTGGCCGAGAACGTGTCGCTCGCCACGCCACAGCGAATGCCCTTGACCTTGTTCGCGGCCATCATGATGCCCTGCCCGGTGCCGCACAGAATGATGCCGAGCGCACAGTCGCCCGACGCAACCTTGCGTGCCGCCGCTTCGCCGTGCTTCGGGTAATGGGTGCTCTCGGGGCTGGTGGGGCCGATATCCTCGACCTCCCAGCCGAGGCTCTTGGCATGCTCCGCCACGGCCTGACGCAGCTCGATGGCCGCGTGATCGCTCGATAGGACGATACGTTTTTCGGTGCTCATGACGGTGATCCTCTGTGCTGATCTAATCGATGTTCTTATGGGTGCTCTTGTCGCCGCTGCCATAGCAGAGCCCGGCGGCGGACGCACGTCCCGTTAACATTTTGCGCGCGGCAAAACAGGCGCTCCTCAGCACCGTCGCTTTACCGACGCAATACCGACGTGCTGCCGACAGGCCATTTCGGCCCAAAACGCCCTGATTCCCAAGAGGTTAACGGCTCAGGCCTTGATGCGCAGCTCGACCGGCTCCAGCCCGTCAATCCGCCCCAGCAGATGCGATCCCGGCTTGACCGGACCGACCCCCGCCGGCGTGCCGGTATAGATGAGATCGCCCGCGCCCAGCCGGTAAAACCGTGACAGATGGCTCAGCACCTCGGGCACGCTATGGACCATCTCGGCCAGCGTCGCCTCCTGCACCCGCACCCCGTCGAGATCGAGCGTGATCGCCTGATCGCCGATCTCGCCAAACTCTGCCGCCTCGGTCAAAACGCCCATTATCGCTGCGTTTTCAAAGTCTTTGCCAAGATCCCAGGGCCGCCGCTTGTCCTTGGCCTGGCCTTGCAAGTCACGCCGCGTGAGGTCGATGCCACAGCCATAACCGACGATCTGCGCCATGCCCGCCGCGCCCTCTCCAGGGGCCACATCGCCGCCCAGGGCCACCACGAACTCCATCTCGTGATGGCAATCCTCGGTGCCCGAGGGATAGGCGATCTCCGCCCCCGACGGACAGAGACCATGCGGGCTCTTGGTGAAATAGAACGGCGCCTCGCGATCGACCTCATTGCCCATCTCCGCCGCATGGGCCGCATAGTTGCGCCCGACACAGAAAATCCGCCGCACCGGGAACCGCTCTTCCCGGCCTTTGACAGCCACGCTGGCCTGCGGCTCGGGGGCGAATAAATACTTGTCGGACATGGGTTTTCTCCTCTGGGACGGGTCTCGCTTTCCCTGTTTATGGACCGTGTCGCGGCGCGGGTCAAAGCATGGATTGGCGCGGGCCGCGAAACATGCCAAAACCTCCCCATGACCTATCGCCGTTACGCTCTCTACTACACCCCCGCCGAGGCTGGCTGGTCGCATTGGGCGACCCGCTGGCTGGGCTGGGACATGACCCAAGGCGCCCCCGTCGCGCCGCCCGAGGGGCTCGACATCGACCCCCACGGCTGGACCGACACGCCGCGCCGCTACGGGCTGCACGCGACGCTCAAACCGCCGTTCAGGCTGGCGCAGGGAGAAGGTTTTGCGCAGCTGACAGAGGCGTTTCAGCACTATTGCGACACGACCCCCCCGGTCGAGATCGGCGCGCCCACGCTCACCCGTCTGGGCCGTTTCCTCGCCCTCATGCCCGCGCCACAGCCCGCCGCCCTCACCGACGCCGCCGCAGGCATCGTCCGCGCCTTTGATCCGTTCCGCGCCCCCGCCTCGGATGACGAGCTCGCCCGCCGCCGCGCGGCCGGGCTCAGCCCTGACCAAGAGGCCAATCTCACCCGCTGGGGCTATCCTTATGTGATGGAGGGATTTCGCTTTCACATCACCCTGACTGAGAAACTCTCGCGTCAGGACATTGAAAAGGCCGAAGAAATCCTCACCGCCCATCTCCTGCCGCTGCTGCCAGAGAGGCTCACGCTCGACGCGCTGAGCCTCGCGGGCGAGGATGACATGGGCCGGTTCCACCTGATCGAACGGCGCAGATTGGCCGGTCAATAGGCCATCACCAAGACTGCGCCAATTCGCCCTCTTGATCGGGGTCCCCGCCCCGGCTAAGCCAGTGCCATGACCACCGCCCGCGCCACTCGTCTGACCCGAAATGACTGGCTCTTGGCCGGGCGCGAGGCCTTGGCCACCACCGGCCCCGCCGCGCTCCGCGCCGAGGCGCTGGCGCGTCAGATCGGCACCACCAAGGGCTCGTTCTACTGGCATTTCCGCGACCTGCCGCAGTTCCAACAGGCGCTCATCGCCGGCTGGGAAGAGACCGCGCTGCAGGCCCTGCTCGAGGCCGAAACCCGCCCGACACCCGCCGCAGCCCTCCTGCATCTGGCGCAGGGGATCAACGCCGGTCGGCTGATGGAAGGCGCGATGCGCGCCTGGGCGCTGAGCTATCCGCCCGCCGCCGAGGCCACCGGCCGCATCGACGCGGCCCGGCTCGGCCGGATCACCGCGCATCTCCATGCCATCGGCGTCACCAATCCCGACATGGCCCATGTGCTGCGCGCCGCGATGCAGGGGCTGGCGGCGCTCGACACGCCCGAGCGCGCCGACAGCGCGATCAGCTCGCTTGTGGATCTGATCCTCGCCCTGCGCTAGGGTCCGCCGCCTGCCTCGCCACCAGATCAATCAGCCGCTGCCGCGCGTCGGGCAAGGGCTTGCCCTGCATCTCTCCCGCCAGATGCTGGCTCAGGAAATGTCCTGTGACGGCAAAGCCTTGCACCAGATCCTCGGCCGGCGCGGGCGCAATTTCCAAAAGGCAATTGGGCAGCGGCAAGAGCCGGTCGGCCCAGTCCCCCGCCCCCTTGCGCGACACGGCCCGTCCGGTGCGCGGCGAGACATAGCTGAGGTCATTGGCCTCGCGCCCCAGCACCGCACAGGTGCTCAGATCGAGGCCAAACCCCAGCTCGTCCAAGAGCGCCATTTCCCAATGCAGATAGGCCAGCGGCCAAAGCTCGGCCTCGCCGATCATCTCCAAAAGCCCGAGACTGCGCTCAAAGAGCGGCCCATGCGCCTCGCGCTCGGCCAGCGCAAAGCGCAGCATCGCGGTCACCGCATTGAGCCCCGCCAGCGCCTGCCGCGCGCCCAGCCCCACCGCCAGGCTCGCGCGGATCGGCTCGACGGTAAAGGCCCCCATATGGCTGTCGAGCCGCGCCCGCCACACGAGGTCGAGCTCGGCCCCCGGCTGCAGCACCGGGCGCAGCTTGCGCGACGTGCCGCCCCGCACCACCCCGGCATAGCGCCCATGATCTTGGGTCAGCACATCGATGATCACCGACGTCTCGCCATGCGGCCGCACCGCCAGCAACAGCCCGCGATCGCGCCATTCGATCATGCCCGCGCCCCTCGGCAACAGGTCGCGCGCCCGGTGTCACAGGGCATCTGGCGCGTGGCGCGCAAAGGGGGAAATATCCGTGTCACCGCACCTGAATAGGATGCCAGCGCGGCCCTGTCCATGCGCCCGCCGCGCCTAGCTGTCGAGCCCCGGCTCATCGAGCAGATGCCGCCCGGCGCGGTCTTCGAGCTCGATCACCCAGATATCGGGATCAAACCCGCTCTGACGTCCGATCGCCGCGTCGACCGTGGCCTCTTCGCCCTCGGCCAAGACCTCCCAGCGGCGGGTATCGGCCAGCGGGTCGAACATCCGGTGCCAAGCCCGCGCCTGCCCGTCGAGCGTGTTGAGCTTGACCAGAACTGCGCCAGCCAGATCATCGCCATGGCGCGTCACAAAGGCCGGAATATCCTGAAACCGCAACCGCGCCAGATAGGCGTCGACCCAGAACCTCGTGGTCAGGCGCGCCATCAATTGCCGTCCTTGAACTCCAGCCCCATCTCGGAATAGCGCTCGGCCTCGTCGAGCCAGTTGGGCCGCACTTTCACCTGGGTAAAGAGATGCACGCGGCGGCCCAGAAACTCTTCGAGCTCCTCGCGCGCCGCCTTGCTGATCGCCTTCATCGTCTCGCCCTTATGGCCAAGAACGATCCCCTTGTGGCCATCACGGCTCACATAGATGACCTGGTCGATCCGCGCCGTGCCATCCTTGCGCTCTTCCCAGCTCTCGGTCTCGACGGTGAGCTGATAGGGCAATTCCTGATGCAGCCGCAGGGTGAGCTTTTCGCGGGTGATCTCGGCGGCAATCATCCGCATCGGCAGATCGGCGATCTGATCCTCGGGATAGAGCCACGGCCCCTCGGGCAGCTGCTCTGCGAGCCATTTGCGCAGATCGTCGACGCCATGGCCACGCTCGGCGGAAATCATGAAGGTTTCCACGAACTCATGGCGCTCGTTCATCTTCTCGGTCAGCGCCAGGAGTTCTTCGGATTTCACCCGGTCGATCTTGTTGATCGCGAGCGCCACGGGACGGCCCCGCGTCACATCGCCAAGCCCTTCGAGGATGCGCTCCACCCCTTCGGTGAGCCCGCGATGCGCTTCGATCAAAAGCACCACGACATCGGCATCCGAGGCCCCGCCCCAGGCCGCCGCGACCATGGCGCGATCAAGCCGGCGGCGCGGTTTGAAGAGACCCGGCGTGTCGACGAACACCAGCTGCGCCTCGCCTTCGAGCGCCACGCCACGGATGCGCGCCCGGGTCGTCTGCACCTTATGGGTCACGATCGACACCTTGGCGCCCACCATGCGGTTGAGCAGGGTCGACTTGCCCGCGTTGGGCTCTCCGATGAGGGCAATGAATCCGGCGCGTGTGCTCATGGTCTCGTGTTTCCTGTTGCGATGGCTTCCCCTACTCCAATTGACGCGCCATGACCAGACGCGACGCTACGGGGGGATTTTGCGCGCAACAGGCGGCGGGCTGGCTCAGCCCTTATCGACCTCGGACAAGAGCGCCTTGGCCGCGGCCTGTTCGGCCTGCCGTTTCGATCCGGCCTTCGATGCCGCCTCTTCGCCGGTCTCAAGCCGCGCCACGATAGTGAACTCGGGCGCATGATCGGGGCCGCTACGGGCCACTTCCTCATAGCGTGGCGGCGCGAGCCCCCGCGCCTGCGCCCATTCCTGCAAGGCGGTCTTGGCGTCGCGCGCATCCGCCTCGACCCGGGTGATCCGGTCGCCCCAGAGGGCAAGCACCACGGTGCGCGCCGTCTCGAACCCGGCATCGAGATAGACGGCGGCGATCACCGCCTCCATCGCATCGCCCAAAAGCGCCTGCTTGCGCCGCCCGCCCGAGAGCATCTCGGACCGCCCCAGCTTGAGCACCGCCCCCAGATCGATCTGCCGCGCCACATCGGCACAGGTTTCCTTGCGCACCAGCGCGTTGAACCGCGGCGCGAGCGTGCCTTCGGCAGCCTTGCGGTCATGCTCAAGCAGCGCCTCGGACATCACCAGCCCCAGCACCCGGTCGCCCAGAAACTCGAGCCGCTGATTGTCGTCGCGATTGGGCGTCGACATCGACGAATGGGTCAGCGCCTGCACCAGAAGCGCAGGCGTCTGAAACTCATGCCCCAGCCGTGCGGCAAAGGCCTTTATCTCGGCCGATAGCTTCACTCGAGCCCCTTGAAGAACCGATCCTTGCGCCAGGTCCAGAACTGCAGCATCGAGCTCCCCCCGGAAGAGAAGGTCACAGAGCCGGCGCGGCCGATCAGATTGCCATAGGGGACAAAGCCAACGCCACCCACCGCCTGCGGAAAGCGCGAGTCGGTCGAGTTGTCGCGGTTGTCACCGAGGAAGAAGAAATGCCCCTCCGGCACGGTAAAGACATTGGTGTTGTCCGACCGCTGCGTCGCGATGTTGAGAATGTTGTAGCTGCGGCCCTCGGGCAGGGTCTCGCGGAAGCGCGATTTGAGGCAATCGGCGCCCTGCCCCACGGCGCCGTTTTCACAGCGCGGACGCGAGCCGAGCGGCCCTTGCGGCTCGTATTCTTCGACAAAGGTCCCGGCCGGTTCCTGCGGCACTTCCTCGCCATTGAGGTAGAGCACGCCGCCCTTGACCTGCACCGTATCCCCCGGCAGGCCGATCACCCGCTTGATGAAATCGAGGCCGGTGACAGGATGGCGGAACACCACGATATCGCCGCGCTCCGGCTCGGAGCCGAGAAGACGGCTGTCATCATCGCCCAGCCAGCCACAGATATCCTTGGCATCGACATTGAGCCCGATCGCGCCGATGCGAATGGTCGGACAGGAGGCGTAGGAATAGCCATAGGCCATCTTGTTGACGAAGAGAAAATCGCCGACGAGCAGCGTGTCCTTCATCGACCCCGACGGGATCCAGAAGGGCTGAAAGAACACGGTGCGGAAAATCCCCGCGATGAACAGCGCCCAGAACACCGTTTTGACAGTTTCCCAGATACCGCCCTTTTTCTTGGCGTCCTTCTTGGCATCTTCGGCCATGCTGCTCTCCGATCCTGCTTGCCTGTGCGCTACATGCGGGCCAAGGCGGGCTAAGTCAAGCGGTGGGAACCGCCCCTGCGGCGTCCGGGGCAACGGGCCGCGCCTCGATGACGACAAAGGCCTGCGCCCAAGGGTGATCATCGGTCAGGGTGACGTGAATGATCGCCTCATGGCCCGGCGGCGTCATGTCGCGCAGACGCTCCGCGGCCCAGCCCGTCACCTCCATCACCGGCTGGCCGGTGCGCAGGTTGCTGACCGCCATGTCCTTCCACGCGATCCCCATGCGCAGCCCGGTGCCAAGCGCCTTGGAACAGGCCTCCTTGGCGGCCCAGCGTTTCGCATAGGTCCCCGCCGTATCGGCCCGCGCCTCGGCCTTGCGCTGCTCGGTCTCGGTAAAGACGCGATTGCGAAACCGGTCGCCGAACCGCTCGAGCGTGCCCGCGATACGGTCGATATTGGCCAGATCAGTGCCGATGCCGAGGATCATCGGCCCTCAGCCTCTGGGCTGGTGTTCCCTAGCAAACTTTCCAATGTTTGTGCTCCCCAGTCATTAGCTTCCGAGGACGTTTCGCGCATCCAATTGGCCGTGCTCGTGGCGATCTCCAGAATCGCGTCACCGTGCTGATCTAAATCACCAGCCCATGCCGCAACACCAGTAATCGTGCCACTAACCATAGCTGTCTCATAGGCCGCTCCCGGGCTACGCTTGACCATATCCCAGATTTCATTCGCGCTGGGCAGGCTCTGGAAATCGGGCATCTCTTCACGCAGCATAGACCGGCAATCAAACGCATCAACCGCCGTCGTTCGCGCCGTCTCTGGATCAGTCTCCGAAGTGTAGGCCGCCTCCAGCCCCGCCATATCGGCGGCTGTCTCGCACGCGTCTTTGATTTCCAACGATAAGGCGCCAGCTATCACTGCAACACCGACGACAGGTATAGCTTCTCCTGCGACCGAGGACACACTCCTTACAGCCCCCTTTTGCACCCGCCGTTTAACCTTCTTGGCAGTTTCACGCCCAATCTTCTTGCGTGCTTCCCGCCGCTTCATTTCGTTGGATGTATCCCTTACCGCTGCAGTCGAAATACCGATGCTAGAAAGCGTCGCTGTCACAGTCGAGAAAGCACCAGAGACGGTGAAGATTAGAATGTTCAGCGCGAGCGACGCGACCAATACCAACGAGAGTACTGGCTTCATCAATAAACGCATCAAGGCAAAGAAGGCCCCCAGAATAGACCTAAGGCGCGACATGAGTTCAGCCCCGCGCCGCATCCATCGCGGCGCGCATTTCGGCAATCGCCGGGGTCAGCCCGCGAAAGATCGCCTCGCCGATGAGGAAATGCCCGATGTTGAGCTCGCGCACCTCCGGCAGCGCGGCAATCGGCGCCACCGTGTCATAGGTGATGCCATGGCCCGCATGCACTTCGAGACCGAGAGAATGGGCGAATGTCGCCATCTCGGTCAGCGCCACCAATTCGCGGTCGCGGGCGGCAAAATCGCCCTCGGCGTGATAGTCGCAATAGGCCCCGGTGTGCAGCTCGATCACCTCGGCGCCGATACGATGCGCGGCCTCGATCTGGGCCCGGTCGGCGGCGATGAAAATCGACACCCGACAGCCCGCCTCGCGCAGCGGCGCGATGAAATGGGCGAGCTTGTTTTCCTCACGCGCCACTTCGAGCCCGCCTTCAGTGGTCCGTTCCTCGCGCTTTTCCGGCACGATGCAGACCGCATGGGGTTTGTGGCGCAAGGCAATCGCCTGCATCTCATCCGTCGCCGCCATCTCGAAATTGAGCGGCACGGTCAGCGCCTCCATCAGCCCATCGATATCGGCGTCGAGAATATGCCGCCGGTCCTCGCGCAGATGCGCCGTGATGCCATCGGCCCCGGCCTCTTCGGCCAGTTTCGCCGCCCGCACCGGATCGGGATAGGCGCCGCCGCGCGCGTTGCGGATGGTGGCCACATGGTCGATATTCACGCCCAGGCGCAGATGGTTGTCGGCTTGCATGTCATCCCTCCGGCAGCAACGAGTCGGGCGCAGCCTAACGGGTTTCCCCGGCATACTGAATCGCGAAATTGTACCCCTCGCAGGATGTTACAGACCGCTCTGCCCGCTCAATCGCGCTTGTCGGCCGGGCGGTCCATCCGGGCCGCGCTGGCCTCGGGCCGCGCCGCCTTCTCGGCCTTCTTCGCGGCCGCCTTTTCCTTGAGCTCGGCGAGCTTGGCCTTGATCCGCCCCTTGCGGCGGTTCTGATAGGCCTGGATCACCGGCAGCGAGAAATAATAGGCCGCCAAGGCGCAGACGGTACCGGGGATGATGCCGCCCACCAGATAGGGCAGAAACACCTCATGATAGAAATGCAGCAAGGGCGCCCAATAGACCTCGCCCCCGGCAAAGAGCACGTAGATATTGTGAAAAAGGCTTCGCGTCGCATGCCAGAAAAGCTGAAACATGCCCTCGTCGACCTCGCCGGGGGGCGGACGGCCGAGGATGAAATGCCCGGTCTCGAGCGACACGGCGGCAATGATGATAAAGGTCGGCGGGTTGCCCACAAAGGTCGCCAGCAGCGCCGCGATGAGATTGCCGCGGATCAGCCAGGCAACAATCGCCGCGAGAAAGAAATGCAGCCCGAAAAACGGCGTGAATGTCACCAGAACGCCCGCGAAAATGCCACGCGCGATGCGATGCGGCGGGTCGGGCAGACGGCGCAGGCGGTGGTTGATGTAACGGATCGCGCGGCCCCAGCCCCCGCGCGGCCAGACCAGCCCGCCGAGCTTTTGCAAGAGGCTCTGCTTATTTCTCCGTTTGAAGACCAACCGAAGGCTCCTGGCGTTCCAGACCCAGGCCGCCTGCCTGCGTCACATCCCGATGACGTTCCACCGCCGCCACATCACTTTCGGCTTCTAGTGCACTGATCAAACTATGCAAATGCTCGGCGTCGCGCATTTCCACATCGACGAGCATCCGATAGAAATCCGGTTTGCGGTCAAAGATCGTCAGGTTCGAGATATTGGCCTTCAGCTCGCCGATCAAGGTGCAAACATGGCCCAACACGCCCGCGTCATTGCCGATGGTCACATCAATGGCCACGTCATAGATCGCCGGGTGCGTGCCCTCCTGCCAATGCAGGTCGAGCCAGCGGTCGGGCTGTTCTTCGAAGGCGACCAGCGCCTCGCAGTCGATCGTATGCACCACCACGCCCTTGCCGCGATAGGTGATGCCGATGATCCGTTCACCGGGCAGCGGCTGGCAACAGCGGGCGCGCTCGAACTGCTGCCCGGCGCTGAGCCCGATCACCGCCAGATCGCGGCCAATCTCATCGCCATCGCGCTGCACCAGCTCTGGGTAGACCGTGTTGAGCACCGCCCGCGCCGAAAGCTCGGCACTGCCCAACCGCGCCAAAAGCGTGTCCACATCGCCAAGCCGCAGCCGCCGCGCCGCGGTTTCGAGCGCCTTGTCGGTGGCCTTCTTGCCGACATGTTCGAACGCCGCCCGGGCAAGCTCGCGCCCGAGCTTGATGAACCGGTCCCGGTCCTGCGCCCGCAGCGCCCGGCGAATGGCGGATTTCGCCTTGCCGGTGCTCGCAATGTCGAGCCATGTGGCCTGCGGCATCTGGCCATCGGCGGTGATAACATCGACCGATTGCCCGTTCTTGATCCGGGTCCAGAGCGGCACCCGCATCCCGTCGATCTTGGCGCCGACACAGGCATTGCCGATCCTTGTGTGGATCGCATAGGCGAAATCAATGGGCGTCGCGCCCCGCGGCAGCTTCACCACATCGCCCTTGGGGGTAAAGCAGAACACCTTGTCCGCATACATCTCGAGCTTGACCGCCTCGAGGAAATCCTCGTGATCTTCCTCGGCATCGAACTGTTCAGTGAGCGAGCTGATCCATTTCGCCGGATCGACGGCAAAGGGGTTCTCGCTGCGCACCCCGTCGCGATAGGACCAATGCGCCGCCACGCCGCTTTCGGCCACGTCATGCATCTGCCGGGTGCGGATCTGCACCTCGACCCGCTTGCCGTCGCGCCCCGACACCGTGGTGTGGATCGAGCGATAGCCGTTCGACTTGGGCTGGCTGATGTAATCCTTGAACCGCCCCGGCACCGCCCGCCAACGCTGATGGATCGCGCCCAGCACACCGTAGCAATCCGGCTCGTTCGTGGTGATCACGCGAAAGCCATAGATGTCGCTCAGCCGCGAAAACCCGATCTCCTTCTCGCGCATCTTGCGCCAGATCGAATAGGGTTTCTTGGCGCGCCCAAAGACCTCGGCCTCGATCCCCGCGGTGTCGAGCTCATGGCGCATGTCGCCGGTGATCCGCTCGATCACATCGCCCGATTCCTTCTGCAGCGTGATGAACCGCCGCATGATCGACGCCCGCGCCTCGGGGTTGATCACGCGAAAGGCCAGATCCTCCAGCTCTTCGCGCATCCATTGCATCCCCATGCGCCCGGCCAGCGGCGCAAAGATATCCATCGTCTCGCGCGCTTTTTGCAGCTGCTTCTCGGCCCGCATCGCCTTGATCGTGCGCATATTGTGCAGCCGGTCGGCGAGCTTGACGAGGATCACCCGCATGTCCTTGGACATCGCCATGAACAGCTTGCGGAAATTCTCGGCCTGTTTGGTCTCGGAACTGGCGAGTTGCAGATTGGTGAGCTTGGTCACCCCATCCACCAGATCGGCGATATGGCGGCCGAACTGTTCCTCGATAGAGCTGTAAGAGGCGCGGGTGTCCTCGATCGTGTCATGCAACAGCGCGGTGATGATCGTCGCATCATCGAGCCGCTGGCTCGCCAGGATCGCCGCCACCGCGACCGGGTGGCTGAAATAGGGCTCGCCGGAATGGCGGAACTGGCCCTCATGCATCGCGCGGCCGTATTCATAGGCCGCGCGGATAAGCTTTTCGTCGGATTTTGGGTTGTAGGCGTGAATCAGGGTGATCAGGTCTTCAACGGGAATCATCTACCTGTCACCCTGCACAGCCCCAAGGCTGGATCAGCCTTGGCCTTGAGCTTCCATCAGAGCCCGAAGCAGTTTCTCTTCGGACATGTCATCCTCTTGCGGCTTGTCTGCCTCACCGCCCATCAGCAGAGCCATGGAATCTTCTTCCGGCTCGTCAACCTCGATCTCGGTCTGGTTCGATTCGATCAGACGCTCGCGCAGCTCTTCGGCGCTTTGCGTCTCATCGGCGATCTCGCGCAGGGCCACGACCGGGTTCTTGTCGTTGTCACGGTCCACGGTCAGCGGCGAGCCGGCCGAGATTTCGCGCGCCCGATGGGCGGCGAGCATCACCAGGTCAAACCGGTTCGGAACCTTGTCAACGCAATCTTCTGTCGTAACGCGGGCCATACGACCTCCAAAGTCAAAGGGGCTATCGGAACGTGCTATTTACGCCCTCGCCGGGGGATTTACAAGCACCGAATCATAGCGGCACCACCTCGTCGCGCGCCGCCTGCGGCAGGCGTTCTACCATCTCCCGCACGCTGAGCCCAAGGACCGGATGCACCCAGCCCGGCGCCACGTCCAAAAGCGGCACCAGAACAAAGCCCCGATCCTGAATGCGCGGATGCGGCAGGATGAGCTCATCGGGCGCCGCCTGCGCCTGCAGATCGGGCGACAGAGCCTGCCAATGTAGATACCGCTCGCGATTGGGCAGCACCTCATTGCCGCGCGCCACGAGATCGAGATCGAGCGTCCGCCGCCCCCACCGCGTCTCGCGCTCACGGCCAAACTCTGCCTCGACCTGATGCAGCTTGGCCAAGATCTCCTCGGCCCCCAGACCGGTCTCGAGCGCGGCGGCCGCATTGACGTAATCGGGCCCCGCCCCGGCCGGAAAACACGGCGTGCGATAGAACCGGCTCACCGCCGCCACCCGCAGGCCCAGCGCCTCGAGCTGCTCAAGCGCCGCCGACAGGGTCTCTTGCGGGGGTCCGACCGACGACGAGAGATTACCCCCCAAAGCCACCAGGCAAGAGGCCGCAGAAGAGGCGACCGAAGAGGCCCCAGAAAGGGCTGCCGAAGTGGCTCCTGTAGAGGATTGTAGTTTTTTATCCAATATCCTGTACTTTCTTTAGGAAACCCAATGCTACTCTTTACCGCGCCATGGCCTATAGTTAAGTTGGTGCGCTAAACCGGAGCCCTGAAATCCACTCTCAAACCAAGGGGCATCAACACCGGTTTTCGACCATTCGAAAGGAATTTTTGATGTTTTACAAGGACGAACGGCTCGCGCTGTTCATCGATGGGTCCAACCTATACGCCGCAGGCAAGGCGTTGGGTTTCGACATCGATTACAAACTACTGCGTTCCGAGTTTATGCGCCGTGGCAAGCTGTTGCGCGCGTTTTACTACACCGCCCTGCTGGAAAATGACGAGTATTCGCCAATTCGACCGCTGGTCGACTGGCTGCATTACAACGGGTTTTCCATGGTCACCAAACCGGCCAAGGAATACACCGACAGCCAGGGTCGACGTAAGGTCAAGGGCAACATGGATATCGAACTTGCCGTCGACGCCATGGAGCTGGCCCCGCATGTGGACCATATCGTTCTGTTCTCTGGCGATGGCGATTTCCGCCCTCTCGTCGAGAGCCTGCAACGTCAAGGCGTGCGCGTCTCGGTCGTGTCCACGATCCGTAGCCAGCCCCCGATGATCTCCGACGAGCTGCGTCGTCAGGCCGATAATTTCATCGAGCTCGACGATCTCAAGGACGTGATCGGGCGCCCGCCGCGCGACACTGATGGCGACGGCCCGCGCGGCCCCGCCGACCGCAGCGAATAAGATCTGAACGGGGCGCATCCAGCGCCCCGTTTCACATCTGCCGTCTCTGCCTCTCCTGCCCCGTCCCCCCGCTCCGGCGAGGCACTGCGCGCGGGACCGCCTTAGGCCCGGCCCCTCTGGACAGACCGCCCCCTCTGGACAGACTGGCGCCAAGCCCTTACCTCTCTGCCCAAGCAGGAGAGACCATGACCAAACCGCCCCTTACCCTCTATCTCGCCGCGCCGCGCGGCTTTTGCGCCGGTGTCGACCGCGCCATCAAGATCGTCGAGATCGCGCTCGAGAAATGGGGGGCACCGGTCTATGTGCGCCACGAGATCGTGCACAATAAATATGTGGTGGACGATCTGCGGGCCAAGGGCGCGGTCTTTGTCGAAGAGCTCGAGGATTGCCCCGACGACCGTCCGGTGATCTTCTCGGCGCATGGCGTGCCGAAATCCGTCCCCGCCGAGGCGGCGCGGCGCGAAATGATCTATGTCGACGCCACCTGCCCGCTGGTCTCCAAGGTCCATATCGAGGCCGAGCGCCATCATGAGAACGGGCTGCAGATCATCATGATCGGCCATGCCGGCCACCCCGAAACCATCGGCACCATGGGTCAGCTCCCCGAGGGCGCGGTGCTTTTGGTCGAGACGGTCGATGACGTGGCCAAAGTGCCGGTCACCGACCCCGAGAAACTTGCCTATGTCACCCAGACCACGCTCTCGGTCGATGACACCGCCGGTATCGTCGCCGCGCTGCAGGCGCGTTTCCCGGCGATCCAAGGCCCCCATAAAGAAGACATCTGCTACGCCACCACCAACCGCCAAGAGGCGGTCAAGGCCATCGCCGCCCATGCGCAGGCGATGCTCGTGGTGGGCGCGCCCAATTCCTCGAACTCGCGGCGTCTGGTCGAGGTCGGTGCAAAATCCGGCTGCGCCTATTCGCAGCTCGTGCAACGCGCCGATGACATCGACTGGCGGGCGCTGGACGGCATCGCCTCCATCGGCGTGACTGCCGGGGCCTCGGCCCCCGAGGTGCTGGTGGATGAGGTGATCGCCGCCCTTCAGGCCCGCTATGACGTGACCATCGAACAGGTGGAGACCGCCAAGGAAAGCGTGCATTTCAAAGTGCCCCGCGTGCTGCGCGAACCGGCATGAGCGACCCGGACCAGAGCACCGGCCCCGATGCCGAAACCCTCTCGGTCTATGACCGCAAGGCCGCCGAATACCGCGACCTGACCGCCCGCAGCAAAATCGACCCCGATCTCGCCCGGTTCCTCAAGGCGCTGCCCGCAGGCTCTGATGTGCTCGATCTGGGCTGCGGCCCGGGCGCCGCCGCCGCCCATATGGCCGCCGCCGGCCACCGCGTCACCGCCACCGACGCCTCGCCCGAGATGGTCAAGCTGGCCGGCGCACATCCCGGCGTCACCGCCCGGCTCGCCACCTTTGACGACATCGACGAGGTCGCGGCCTATGACGCGATCTGGGCCAATTTCTCGCTGCTCCACGCGCCGCGAGCCGAGATGCCGCGCCATCTGGCGGCGCTGCGCCGCGCCCTGCGCCCCGGCGGGCTCTTTCATATCGGCATGAAGACTGGCCAGGGTGAGGCCCGCGACGCGCTGGGCCGGCGCTATACCTATTACACCGAGGACGAGCTCTCTGGCCTTTTGCGCGCAGCGGGCCTTACCCCCACCGCCTCGCGCCGGGGCAAGGACACCGGGCTCGACGGAACCGTCGCACCTTGGGTCACCATCGCGGCCCATGGCTGACGCGGCGACACTGGCCGTCTATGCCCGCGCCGCTCGCGACTATGCGCAGGGCACGCCCCTGGCCCCAGAGCCCGATTACAGCCCCGACATCGCGGCCTTTCTCGCGCCGCTGCCGCCGCGTGCGCGGCTGCTTGATCTCGGCTGTGGCCCCGGCACTTGGGCCGCGCATTTCGCGCAGATGGGCCATGAGGTCAGCGCCTGTGACCCCTGCCCCGAGATGGCCGCGCTGACCCGCGCCCGCACCGGAATTGCCGTGATGGAGATGGGCGCAGAAGAGCTCGAGGCGCGGGCCGCCTATGACGGGATCTGGGCCAATTTCAGCTTGCTGCACTTGCCCCGCCCCGCCCTGCCCGAGGCGCTCCGGCGCATTCACCGCGCGCTTCGCCCCAAAGGCATGTTGCATCTCGGCATGAAACTGGGCCATGACGCAGGCCGCGACGCCCTCGGGCGCTATGTCACTTACTACAGCGAGGCCGATTTGACCGACCTGACCCAAGCCGCAGGCTTTACCGCCCTCCGCAGCCGCCGGGGCAACCGCCACGACCGGCCCGGCGCCGCCGACACATTCGTGATCGTGACCGCCCATGGTTGATCTCGTGGCCTATACCGATGGCGCCTGTTCCGGCAATCCCGGCCCGGGCGGCTGGGGCGTGCTGATGCAGGCCAAGCGCGGCACAGAGGTGATCAAACAGCGCGAGCTGAGCGGCGGCGAGGCGCTGACCACCAACAACCAGATGGAGCTCATGGCCGCCATCACCGCGCTTGAGACGCTGGAAAAGCCGAGCACCATCACCATCGTCACCGACAGCCAATACGTCAAGAACGGGGTCACCGGCTGGATCTTCGGCTGGAAGAAGAACGGCTGGAAAACCTCGGCCAAGAAACCCGTGAAGAACGTCGAGCTCTGGCAGCGTCTCGACGCGGCGCAGGCCCGGCACAGGGTCACCTGGGAATGGGTCAAGGGCCATGCCGGCCACCCCGAGAACGAACGCGCGGATGAGCTCGCCCGCGAGGGCATGGCGCCCTACAAACCGAAAGCCGCCAAATGACGGCGCTGGCGCTTCTGGATTACGGCTCGGTGGCGATCTTTGCCCTGACCGGCGCGCTGGTGGCGAGCCGCGCCCAGCTCGACATCGTGGGCTTTGCCTTTCTCGCGGCGCTCACCGGGGTTGGCGGCGGCACGCTGCGCGACCTGCTTCTGGACCGCAACCCGATCTTCTGGATCGCCAACCCGACCTATATCCTCATCGCCTGCGCGGCGGCGGTGCTGATCTTCTTCACCGCGCATCTGGTGGAAAGCCGCTATCGCTGGCTGTTGTGGCTCGACGCCTTCGCGCTTGCCGTGGCGGTCCCGGCCGGGGCGGGTCTCGCGCTCGAACTGGGGCAGTCGACCGTGGTGGTGGTGCTGATGGGCATGGCCACCGGCTGTCTCGGCGGTCTGATGCGCGATGTGGTGGTGGGCGAAGTGCCCCTGGTGCTCAAACAGGGCGAGCTCTATGTGACCGCGGCCTTTGCCGGGGCGCTGGTGGCGGCGCTCTTGACCGAGCATATGGCCGATGGGCTTTTGGCGTTGGGCGCGGCCGCGCTCACCACGCTGGCGCTGCGCGCGGGGTCGATGGTCTTTGGCTGGCGCATCCCGGTCTATCGCTCGCGCCCGCCACGCCAGTAGGCAGGCCGGGGATTTTGGGTATTTGAAACCAGAAAGAGCGCCGGATCAGCGTTTGCCGCGGCCCCGCCAATGGGTCGGCACGATGATCAGCGCGCCCACTGAGGACAGGATCGCATCCACCCCCGGCGCGCCAAAGCGGATGCCGAACATGATCCGCACGAAGTAAAACAGAAACGCCCCGCCCACGCAGATGATGATGCTCTGCACGATGCCATTGCGAGTAAAGCCGGATTTCTCGCTGAGATAGCCGACAATGCCCGCAATCACCACCGTTCCGATCAACATGGGAAACATGGGCCTGTCCTTTTCTAGGTCTGGATCAGCCCAGACGGCTGCCGCGCGGCAAGGCTAGGCCGCGCAGGAATTCCGGCGCATCCTGCGCCCCGCGCCCGGCCCGTTGCAAGCGCAAAAGCCGCACCGCCCCCTGACCGCAGGCCACGCGTAGCCCGTCGTCGAGCACCTCGCCCGGCGCGCCACAGCCCTCGGCCTGTTCCGAGGCCAGAAGCTTGATCCGCTCGCCCGCGACCTCGACCCAGGCGCCCGGAAAGGGGCTCAGCCCGCGAATGGTCCGGTCCACCTCGGCGGCGCGCCAGCCCCAGTCGATCCGCGCCTCGGCCTTGTCGATCTTGGCGGCATAGGTGACGCCTGCCTCGGGTTGTGGCTCGGGGGTGAGCTCATCCAGCTGCCCCAGCGCCTCGATGATCAGATCGGCCCCCATGACGCTCAGCCGGTCATGCAATTGCCCGGTGGTCTCGCGCGGCCCGATCGGCGTCGCGCGGCGCAGAAGGACCGGCCCGGTGTCGAGCCCCTCTTCCATCTGCATGATGCAAATACCGGTTTCCGCGTCGCCCGCCATAATCGCCCGGTGGATGGGCGCGGCCCCGCGCCAGCGCGGCAAGAGCGAGGCATGGATGTTGAGACAGCCCTTGGCCGGCGCGTCGAGAATGGCCCGCGGCAAGAGAAGCCCATAGGCCACGACCACCGCCACATCCGCCCCCAGCGCGGCAAACTCGTCCTGCGCCTCGGGGCTCTTGAGGCTCTCGGGATGGCGCACCAAAAGGCCTAGCTCTTCGGCGCGGGCCTGCACCGGGCTCGGGCGGAGCTTCTTGCCCCGGCCCGCCGGGCGCGGCGGCTGGCAATAGACGGCGGCGATCTCGTGGCGCGCGTCCTGCAGCGCCTGCAGCACCGGTACCGAGAAGTCCGGCGTGCCCATGAACACCACCCGCATCAGCCGGCCCCCAGCTTGCGGGCCCGGCGCAAGAGCATATCGCGTTTGACCTTGCTCAGCCGGTCGAAATACATCCGCCCCGCGAGATGGTCGATCTGGTGCTGCACCGAGGTGGCCCAGAGCCCGACGAAATCGCGCTCTTCGATCTCGCCCTCTTGGTTCAGGAACCGCACAGTGACGGCCCGCGGGCGCGAGATCTTGGCCGAGACGCCGGCCAGGTTGGGGCTCGCCTCTTCATGTTCGCGCAGCTGGGTGCTGGCATGGAGGATCTCGGGATTGGCCATGCGCACCGCCTGGCCGCGCTCAGAGCTGGCATCGACCACCGCGAGGCGCTGCATCTCGCCCAGTTGCACGGCGGCGAGCCCGACCCCGGGCATCGCCTCCATCACCGCGATCATCTCGTCCCAAATGGCGCGGGTCTCATCGGTGATCGCGGCCACATCCTCGGCCGGCGTCCGCAGGCGTTTGTCGGGCCAGGGGATACAGGGGCGCGGCATGGCTCAGGCCCGCGCCAATTCGCGCTTGAGCTTGACCATCTTGCGGGTGATGAGCTGTCGCTTCATCGTGCCGAGATAATCGATGAAAAGCTTGCCATCGAGATGGTCGATCTCATGCTGCACGCAGGTGGCCCAGAGCCCGTCAAAGCCGCGGCTATGCTCTTCGCCATCAAGCCCGAGCCAGCGCACTTCGACCTCTTTCGGTCGCGTCACCTCGGCGAATTGATCGGGGATCGAGAGACAGCCTTCCTCATAGGTGTTGAGCGTGTCTGAACTGGCGATCACCTCGGGGTTCACCATGACGAGGGGCGCGGGATCGACGCCTTCGTCTTTCTCGCAATCCATCACGATGATCCGGTCCATGACGCCGATCTGCGGCCCGGCCAACCCAATGCCCGGCGCGTCATACATGGTTTCGAGCATGTCTTCGGCCAGCGCGCGCACCGCGTCGCTGATGTCGTCGAGCGGGGCACAGACCTTTTTCAGGCGCGGGTCGGGATGGATCAGAATAGGGCGTTTCATGGCGCTTCACTTAAGCGATCATGCATGGCTTCGCAACGCCCTTGCACCTCCCCCGCAAAGCGTTAGCTTCACAGCCGCAAATCCCCCCGCCTGTTACACGGAGCCAGCGCATGAATTTTGACGAGTTGATCGACCGCCGCAACACCCATTCGAGCAAATGGGACAGTATGGAAAAGATCTATGGTGTGTCCCCCGATAGCGGTCTGGCAATGTGGGTGGCCGATATGGATTTCCGGCCGCCTTCGGTGGTGCAGGACGCGCTGCAAAACATGCTCGATCACGGGGTCTACGGCTATTACGGCGAGGATCAGAGCTATCGCGAGGCGATCTGCTGGTGGATGCAGACGCGCCATGGCTGGACGGTCGATCCCAAGGCGATCCTGACCACCCATGGGCTGGTCAATGGCGTGGCCTTCTGTCTCGACGCGCTGACCGAGCCGGGCGATGGGGTGGTGCTGATGACGCCGGTCTATCACGCCTTTGCGCGGGTCATCCGGGCCGGCGGGCGCGAGGTGGTGGAATGCGAATTGGCGCGGCGCGACGGGCGCTATGAGATGGATTTCGACGCCTGGGACGCGCAGATGACGGGCCGCGAAAAGATGCTCATCCTGTGCTCGCCGCACAATCCCGGCGGCCGGGTCTGGACCCGCGACGAGCTGCGCGGCGTGGCGGAATTTGCCCGCCGTCACGATCTCTTGCTGATCTCGGACGAGATCCACCACGATCTGGTGATGCCGGGTCACAGCCATATCCCGATGCCGCTCGCCGATGAGACGATCCTCGACCGGCTCATCATGATGACCGCGACCACCAAGACCTTCAACATCGCGGGCAGCCATACCGGCAATGTCATCGTCCCCGACGAGACCCTGCGCGCGCGGCTGACCGCGCATCTGGCGGCGATGGGCAAATCGCCCAATTCCTTCGGGCTGGTGATGGCCGAGGCCGCCTATTCGCCCGAGGGGGCCGAATGGGTCGATGCGCTGGTGCCCTATCTCGATGGCAACCGGCGGATCTTTGAGGAGGGTCTGGCGCAGATCCCCGGGGTCAAGCCGATGTCGCTCGAGGCCACCTATCTGACATGGATCGATTTCGCCGACACCGGCATGGCCCCCGCCGAGGTGATCCGCCGCGTGCAGCAAGACGCCCAGATCGCCCCCAACCATGGCGCTACCTTCGGCAAGGGCGGTGAGAGCTTCCTGCGGTTCAACATCGCCACGCCGCGGGTGCGGGTCGAAACGGCGGTGCGCCGGATGCAGGCGGCCTTTGGCGATCTGCAATAGGCGGATGGCGGCGCGGCATCCCTGGCGGCGGCGGCTCATCCGCCTGACGGCGCTGATGCTGGTCGTGCTGATCGGCGTGGCGCTGTGGCGCAGCGTGAGCATCGCGCCACCGCCGCCGCCCGCGCCACTGCCGCCGCTCACCGGCACGATTGATCTGATCGAGCTCGACAAATCCGAGCGTCGGATGACCGTCTACCGCGAGGGCGAAGCGCTGCGCAGCTATGAGGTGGCGCTGGGCTTCGCGCCGGAGGGCGACAAGCAGATCGAAGGCGATGGCAAGACGCCCGAGGGCGAGTTCCGCATCGATCGGCGCAATGATCAGAGCCAGTTCCACCTGTCGCTCGGCATCAATTACCCCCGGGCCGAAGATCGCGCCCGCGCCGCTGCCCAGGGTGTGTCACCGGGCGGCGATATCTTCTTTCACGGCCAGCCCAACAAGCTGCCCGACATCCTGCGCCGCAAGGGCGACTGGACGGCGGGCTGTATCGCGCTGACCAATGCGGAGATCGAGGAATTGTGGCGCGTCACCCCGATCGGCACCCGCGTGGTGATCCGGCCCTGAGCTGCCGGGGATAGCGCCCGGATGATTGCGCCTGACTGATTGCACCCCAATGATTGCGACAGGTCTCGGGGTTTGCGCCTCGGGCGTCTGGCGGGATTTGGGTATTTGGGAACCAGAAAGAGGCACTCGCCCCGCAGGCGAGCAACCGCCCCGCCTGACGCGGGCCGGTCTGTCAGAGAGCCGGACTTTCAGCGCAAATGGCGATCAGTGGCGCGGCAAGAGCCCCGCCGGCGCATCGTCGGGACGGGCGAAATCGAGCGGCGGCGTGGAACGCGCCTCGGTCATCCGCTTATATTCCACATGCAGCTCGCCGCCCTCTTCCGAGGAGGCGACGATCAGACAATGCGACAGGTGGCGACTGCCATCATAGAGATCGACAAGGCCGCGCAGCCGCGGTGTGCTCTCGCGGTCGAGCGCAAAACCGCCGTCCCAGGCGCGCAGCACGCGGTAGATCTCTTCGCCGGAATGCAGCCGCAGCCGCGAGGATTTGCGTTCAGCAAGCTCGCGCGCGCGGTCCAGCCCAGCCTTGATTTCGGGCGTCAGATAATCGGTCATGGCAGTCTCCCCTCCCGCGCGTTTCCCCAATCGCGGTGTGTTACACTCAAGGACATAACAGCCTGATGTGAAAGTCAAGTTAACCGATGGGACAATTCTTGTGACCGTGGGGCCTGTGCATCTCTGCACCCTCGCTGCGCGGGCGCGGCACTGGTCTGTGCCCGCTGGTGCGTTAGGTCTTGGGGCAGACAAAGACAGCCTGACCACAGAACCAAAGGACCGATCCCATGGGCAAACTCGTTGACGGCATCTGGCGCGACAGCTGGTATGACACCTCCGCCACCGGCGGCGCGTTCAAGCGCGACAGCGCGCGGTTTCGCAACTGGATCACCCCGGATGGCGCGCCGGGGCCCTCGGGCGAGGGTGGCTTTGCCGCGCAATCCGGGCGCTATCATCTCTATGTCTCGCTTGCCTGCCCCTGGGCGCATCGGGCGCTGATCTTTCGCACCCTCAAGGGCCTCGAGGATCATATCACCGTCTCGGTGGTGCATCCCGACATGCTGGGCGAGGGCTGGGAATTGCGCGCGGATTATCCCGGCGCCACCGGCGACACACTCTATGGCCTGCCCTATCTGCGCGATCTCTACACCCGGGCCGATCCCGGCATTTCCGGCCGGGTCACCGTGCCGCTGCTTTGGGACCGCGAGCGCGACACCATCGTGTCAAACGAGAGCGCCGAGATCATCCGCATGTTCAACGGGGCCTTTGACGCACTCACCGGCAATCGCGACGATTACTGGCCCGAGGATCTGCGCGCCGAGATCGCGCCGGTGAATGACCGGATCTATGACACGCTCAACAATGGCGTCTACAAGGCCGGGTTCGCCACCAGCCAAGAGGCCTATGATGCCGCCGTGCATCCGCTTTTCGACACGCTCGACTGGCTCGAAGAGCGGCTGAGCCACAGGCGCTATTTGATGGGGACACGGATCACCGAGGCCGACTGGCGGCTCTTCACCACGCTCATCCGCTTTGATCTGGTCTATCACACCCATTTCAAATGCAACCGGGGGCGGATCACCGACTATCCGGCGCTCTGGGCCTATCTGCGCGAGCTCTACCAATGGCCGGGCGTGGCCGAGACGGTGAATTTCGACCATATCGTGCGCCACTACCACTACAGCCATGACACGGTGAACCCGCATCGGATCATCCCGATCAACCCCGATCCGGATTTCTCCGCCCCGCATGGCCGCGAGCGCCTGACTGCCGCAAGTTAGGGTGAGACCCGCCCTCAGGCCCAGTAGCCGCCGAAATACATCACCAAGGTGGTGAGGTCCGAGGGCGCCACATCGCGCTGCAGATAGGCGCGGGCATTGGCGTTCACCGCAAAGATCGAGCCATCGGCAAACATCGCCCTGCCCGTCACGAAAAGGATGGGCAGGCTCGGCCAGCGATAGGCGATGAGATCGGCCACCGCGAGGGCACAGCCCTCTTCGAGATCAAGATCGAGCACCACCGCCGCAAAGCCCTGCGTCTGCAAGAGCCGAACCGCCTCGCGCTGGCCCCGCGCCATCGCGGCGTTGATCCCTTCTTCCGCCAGATGCCCGGCCCATAGGCTGGCCAGCTGCGGATCCGATTGCACTAACAAAACATTCATTCACTCGTTCCCTTGCGCGCGACGATAGATCAAATTTGCGCAAATCCCTAATCCGCCCTGCTGACGCGAGGGCCGATGCCGCATCCGCGACTTGTTTATGCACCGAGAATCGGCTCAATAGCGGCAAGGAGAGCCGCCATGCCCGATGCCACCACGCCCCTGCCCGTTCAGACCCCGCGCGATCACGGCGGCGGGCTCGATGCCGCCATCGCCCGCCATGGTGGCGACCGGCGCGGCTGGCTCGATCTTTCGACCGGGATCAACCCGACGCCCTACCCCGTCGGCCCGCTGCCCTATGACGCCTGGACCGCGCTGCCCGATGCCGGCGCGATGGAGGGGCTCTTGGCGGCGGCGCGCGCGCTCTGGCAGGTACCCGACAGGCTGGGCATCGTCGCGGCCCCCGGCGCTTCGGCGCTCATCGCCCGTATTCCGGCGCTCTGGCCCGGGCTCGGGTCCGGGCAGACGGGCGGCCGCGCCCATGTGCCCGCCCCCACCTATAATGAACATGGCGCGAGCCTCGCGGCCCATGGCTGGACCCTGACCGAAGACACCCTGACCGAGGACCGGCCCGATCTGCGGGTCATCGTCCATCCCAACAACCCCACCGGCACTTGGCATGGAGTCGAGATGCTCGACGCGCCGCGTATGGTGGTGGATGAAAGTTTCTGCGACATCGCGCCCGAGCGCTCGCTCTTGCCGCATCTGCCCGAGGGCGATCACCTCGTGCTCAAGAGCTTTGGCAAGTTCTGGGGGCTGGCCGGGCTGCGGCTCGGCTTTGCCATCGGGCCGCGCCATCTCACCGAGCGTTTGGCAGAACTCATTGGCCCTTGGCCGGTCTCCGGTCCGGGGCTGGCGATTGCCACTGCGGCGCTCTCGGATCAGGCTTGGGCCGAGGCGACGCGCACCCGGCTCGCCCGCGATGCGGCGCGGCTCGATGGGCTGATGCAGGGCGCGGGCGCCGTGGGGCTTGGCGGCACCGATCTCTTCCGGCTCTACGAGGTCTCGGAGGCCGGGCATTGGCAAGAGCATCTGGCCCGCCACCATATCTGGAGCCGTGCCTTTCCCTATGCGCCGCGCTGGCTGCGGCTGGGCCTGCCGCCAGAGGACGGCTGGGACCGGATCGCCACAGCCCTTGCCGATCTGCCTGCCGAGCTGCCCGCTGACGCCCCCGCCGGGGTCCTGTCATGAGCACGATCTGCCTGCTGCCCCTCGCGCTCATTCTCGATGCGCTCCTCGGCGAGCCGCGCGCGCTCTGGTCGCGGGTGCCACATCCGGCGGTGCTCATGGGGCGGGTGGTGAGCACACTCGACACCCGGCTCAACCATGGCACAGCGAGACGCCTCAAGGGCCTGCTCGCCTTGGCGCTCATGGTCTTGGGCGCCTGGCTCCTCGGCTGGCTCCTGAGCCTCCTTGGCCCGCTGGTCGAGCTGATCCTCGCCGCGATCCTGCTCGCCCATCGCTCGCTCATCGATCACCTGATGGCGGTGGTCCAAGGTCTGCGCACCTCGACCGGGGACGGCCGCCGCGCCGTGGCGATGATCGTCGGCCGCGACACCGCCGCGATGGACGACCCAGCGATCATCCGCGCCGCGGTGGAATCCGGGGCCGAGAATTTCTCCGACGGGCTCATCGCCCCCGCCTTCTGGTTCCTCATCGCCGGCCTGCCGGGGCTTCTGGTCTACAAGATCACCAACACCGCCGACAGCATGATCGGCCACCGCACCCCGCGCCACGAGGCGTTCGGCTGGGCCGCCGCCCGCTTTGACGATCTGCTCAACCTCGCGCCCGCCCGGCTCACCGCGCTGCTCATCGCACTCACCCATGGCCAGCTCGGCCAATGGGCCGCGATCCGCGACGAGGCCCGCCGCCACCGCTCGCCCAACGCCGGCTGGCCCGAGGCCGCCATGGCCCGCGCCATCGGCATCGCCCTCTCCGGCCCGCGCAGCTATGGCGGCAAAATGCAGGACTATCCCTTCGTCCACCCGGACGGCAATCGCACCCCCGAGGCCCAGAGCATCAGCGATTGCGCCCGCGCCCTGTGGCGGGTCTGGGCGGTGCTCACCGGCGCTCTGGCGCTGGCCGCGGTTGTCTTGGGGTGACCCGCGCACTAGGTTGCCCGCTAACAGACGACCCGAGCCCCGGTTTCAGACCCCCCTGTGCTAGACAAGGTGATCCCATGCGTTTTCTCTCTCTTCTCACCGCCGCCGGGCTGACGCTCGGCTCGATGGCCTCGGCCCAACAATGCGGCGGCAGCTTTGCAAGTTTCGTCCAAGGCCTCAAATCCGAGGCCATCGCTCGCGGCCATGCCGCGGCCACGGTCAACAGCTTCTTTGCCTCCGCCCGTCAGGATCAGGCGGTGCTCAAGGCGGACCGCCAACAAGGCGTGTTTCAGAAGGATTTCACCGAATTTGCCCGCCACCTGATCTCGGCCAATAGGCTCAACACCGGGCGCGCCAAGGCACAATCCTATGACCGGCTCTTTGACCGGATCGAGGCGACCTATGGGGTCGATCGCGGCGTGCTTCTGGCCTTCTGGGCCTTCGAGACGGATTTCGGCGGCTTCCAAGGCAATATCAACACGCTCAACGCGCTGGTGACCCTCTCGCATGATTGCCGCCGGCCCGAGCTCTTCCGGCCCCAGGTCTTTGCCGCGCTGAAACTCTATGAACGCGGCGATTTCAGCCCGACCAAGACCACCGGCGCCTGGGCGGGAGAAATCGGCATGGTGCAGATGCTGCCGCAGGACATCATCGACAATGGCGTCGATGGCGATGGCGACGGCCATGTCTCGCTCAAGACCTCCGCCGCCGATGCGCTCATGTCGGGCGGCAAGATGCTCGCCCATCTCGGCTGGCGCAAGGGCGAGCCCTGGCTGCAAGAGGTGACGCTGCCCGCCAATATGAACTGGGCTGAGACCGGGCTGCGCACCACGAAACCCGCCTCCGCCTGGGCCGCGCAGGGCGTGCGCCCGCGCCATGGTCAGCTCGCCACAAACCTGCCCGCCTCGATCCTGCTGCCGCAAGGGCGCGGCGGCCCGGCCTTCATCGCCTACCCGAATTTCCGCGTGTTCTTCGAGTGGAATCAGAGCTTTACCTATGTGCTCACCGCCGCCTATTTCGCCAACCGGCTGCAAGGCGCGCCGGTCTTTGACGCCGGAAACCCCGATCCCGGCCTCTCGAGCGCGCAGATGAAAGAGCTGCAATCCAAGCTCGCCCAGCGCGGCTATGACGTGGGCAAGATCGACGGCATCTTGGGCGCAGGCACCCGCGCCGCCGTGCAGGACGTGCAGCAAAAGCTGGGCCTGCCCGCCGATGCCTGGCCGACCCGCGCGCTCCTGAACCGGCTCTGATCCGATGCCCGACCGGCCCGGCCGCCCCGATCAAAACCGCCGCGACCAAACCCGCGCTGGCGACACGCCCCGCAAACCGCGCCAGAAACGGCGCGGCCCGGCGGGCGCTGGCCCCACCGGCTCTGGCCCCACTGGCACTGGCCCAACTGGTACCCCCGACAGCCCCAAGCGCAAAGCCAACCCGCTCGCCAACCCCGGGCGGCGGGTGAGCAAACCGCCGCGCCCGGCGCAGAGTACCGAGCGCTCCGACAGCCCTGCGGCCAAGCCCAAGGCGGACGCCAAGCCGACCGGCAAACCTGACCGCAAGCCTGACCAGAAACCGGACCAAAACCACGCCAAGCCCGCCCCCAAAGCGCGCGGCAGCAAATACCCGGCCTCGCAGGCGAAATCCAAACCCAAACCGGCGAAACAGCCGAAACCGGCCCAGCCCGCCCCCACTGAACCCGCGCCCGTCGCCCCCATGGCCGATGGCACGCCGCAGGGGCTCTTCTTCGCCGCCCCTCCCGGCCTTGAACCCACGCTCGAGGCCGAGGCCCGCGCCTTGGGCTTTGCCGATGTCATCGCCGAACCGGGCGGCGTCGCGGCCAATGGCGATTGGTCCGAGGTCTGGCGCGCCAATCTCATGCTGCGCGGCGCGGGCCGGGTGCTGGTCCGCCTCGGCTCCTTCCGCGCCATGCATGTGGCCCAGCTCGACAAACGCGCCCGCCGCTTCCCGTGGGATCTCTACCTGCGCCCCGACGTGCCGATCAAGGTCGAGGCCACCTGCAAACGCTCCAAGATCTACCACGCCGGGGCCGCCGTCCAACGGGTCGAAACCGCCATCACCGAAACCCTTGGTGTGCCGATCGACGCCGAGGCGACGCTGCGCCTGATGATCCGCATCGAGGATGATCTCTGCACCGTCTCGCTCGACAGCTCGGGCGAGCCGCTGCACAAGCGCGGCTACAAGGAATTCGTCGGCAAGGCTGCGATGCGCGAAAGCATGGCGGCGCTCTTCCTGCGCGACTGCGGCTTTTACGGGCGCGAACCGCTGCTCGACCCGATGTGCGGCTCGGGCACCTTCCCGCTCGAAGCGGCCTCCATCGCCGCCGGTCTCCTGCCCGGCGCGACCCGCCGCTTTGCCTTCGAGGATCTGGCAGGCTTCGACGCCGAGGCCTATGCCGCCTTCCGCCGCCGCATCACCCCCGAGGCAACGGACCCCGACCCCGGCTTTCGCGCCTATGGCAGCGACCGCGACGCCGGCGCCATTCGCGGCGCCAGCGCCAATGCCGAGCGCGCCGGTCTCTCTCACCTATGCCAGTTCACCCAGCATTCGGTGAGCGACCTGCAACGCCCCGAAGGCCCGCCGGGTCTGGTGATGATCAACCCGCCCTATGGCGGCCGCATCGGCAACAAGAAGATGCTCTACGCGCTCTATGCCGCCCTTGGCCGCAAATTGACCGAAGATTTTTCGGGCTGGCGCGTCGGCATCGTCACCACCGATGTCTCGCTGATCCGGCCGATGGGGATCAAATTCCCGCCCCCCGGCCCGCCCGTCGCCCATGGCGGTCTAAAAGTCCGGCTCTGGCAGGCGCAGCTCTGATTTCAGTTGCTCTGAGGAAAGGTTAACGGCGGCCCTTCTGGGCCGCCCTGCCTCAAAATGCGCACTGTCGTGTTACCGTCGTAATACCGACGTGATACCGATATGGCATTTTTAGCGATTTCAATGGGTTAACGCCGAAATCAGGCGACCATCGCCTCGGCCTTCTTGAGATCCACCGACACCAGCTGGCTGACCCCCTGTTCGGCCATGGTGACGCCGAACAACCGGTCCATCCGGCTCATCGTCACCGCGTTATGGGTGATGATCAGGAACCGCGTCGCGGTGCGGCGGCACATCTCGTCCAGCAGGTCGCAGAACCGCCCGACATTGGCATCATCGAGCGGCGCATCCACCTCGTCCAGCACACAGATCGGCGCCGGGTTCGCGAGGAACACCGCAAAGATCAGCGCCAGCGCCGTCAGCGTCTGCTCCCCCCCCGACATGAGGCTCAACGTGGCGAGTTTCTTGCCCGGCGGCATGCACATGATCTCGAGCCCGGCATCAAGCGGGTCATCGCTCTCGACCATCACGAGGTTCGCTTCACCACCGCCGAACAAATGCTTGAAAAGAAGCGCGAAATTGGAATTCACCTGCTCGAAAGCGGTGAGCAGACGCTCGCGCCCTTCGCGGTTGAGGCTCGAAATTCCGCTGCGCAGCGCCTTGATCGCCTCCTCCAGATCGGTCTTTTCGCGGACCAGCGTGTCATGCTCTTCCTGCACTTCCCGCGCGTCCTCTTCGGCCCGCAAATTGACCGAGCCGAGCGCATCGCGCTGTCGCTTGAGCCGATTCACATCCGCCTCCAGCGTCTCGGCCTTGGGCATGTCATCCGGGGTCGCGTCCAGCGTCTCCAACAGGCGCTCCGGCGTGGTCTCGAGCTCTTCCTCGATCCGATGCGCCGCCTGCCCCCGCGCCTCTTCGGCGGCCTCCTGACGGGCCTGCCCCGCCGCCCGTGCCTCGCGCGCCTCACCCGCCGCCCGCTCGGCCTCGCGCTCGGCCTCCGACGCCTTGCGCAGCGCCCCTTCACCGGCGCTCAGCGCATCCGCCGCCGCCGCCTTGCGCGCCTCGGATTGGTCAATCTTTTCAGACAGTTCCTCGCGCATTTCCGCAAGGCTCGCCGGTGTCGCCGCCGCCTCTTCGAGCTCTTCCTCGGTGGCCGATTTACGCTCGTTGAGCTCGGCGCTGCGCTTCTCCGCCGTCTCCAACCGATGCCGCCAGCCGCTCAGCTCCTTGGTGACTTCCTGACTGCGTTTCTTGCGCGCCTCACCCTCGCGCCGCACCTCGTCATGCTCCGACCGCCGCGAGATCATCGTGATCCGCGCCGCCTCGACCGTCATCTTGACGTCCTCGACCTCGGCCCGCGCCGCGTCGAGATCCCCAAGCTCGCGCAGCGCCCCTTCCGCCTCGGCCAGCTGCTTGCGCGCCGCCATCGCCTCTTCCTCATGGCGCGTCACCGCAAGCCCCAGCGCCTCGAGCCGCGACTGCGCGAGGTTGCGATCCGCCTCGGTCCGGCTCAGCGCCCGGTTCGCTTCATTGAGCGCCTGATCCGCCGCCTTACGCGCCTCGCGCGCCTCGGCATCCTGCCGGGTCAGATCGGCCAGACGGGTCTTGAGCGTCTCATGCGCCTGCCGCGCCCCATCCGCCTTGGCACTGGCATGGGCCAGCATTTGTTTCAATTCTTCCAACCGGTTGAGCTGTTCGAGCCGCAGCGCCGCCGCCGAGGGTTGCTCTTCCGCAAAGGTCCGATAACCGTCCCAGCGCCACAGATCGCCCTGTGGGCTGACCAGCCGCTGACCGGGTTTCAAATCGGCCTGCAGATGCGGCGCATCCACCGCCTCGACCACGCCCACCTGGCTCAGCCGCCGCGCCAGCACATCGGGCACCGAGACGTGATGGGTGATCGGCTGCACCCCGCCCGGCAGGCTCTGATGCTCGGGATAATCCGGCAGAAGCGACCAGCCCGAGCCGCCATCGGCCTCGACCTCGGGCGCCCGCAGATCATCCGCCAGCGCCGCGCCCAGCGCCTTTTCAAACCCCTGTTCGACCTGCAGCCGGTCCATGATCTGGCCACGCTCGCCGGTGTCGCGATCCACCAGCCGCGCCAGCGCCGAGACCTCCGCCGAGAGCGCATTGACCTCGCCTTCGGCCTCCGACCGTTCCGCCCGCGCATCCGCCTCGCGCGCCTGCGCCTCGGCCCGTGCCTCATCCGCCGCCGCCAGCGCCGCCTCCGCCGCCCGCGCAGCCTCTTGCGCCTGGGCCTCGGCCATGGTCGCCGCGTCGAAACCTTCGCTCGCAGTTTCAAGGGCTTGGCGCGAAACCTTCACGGCATCTCGCGCCCGATCTGCCTCTGTTTCGCTCTTCTCAAGCGTCTTGCGGCTATCTTGCAAGAACCGCTGAGCCGACTGGTGCCGCGCCGCGAGCCGCGCCACATCCTCGGTCATCTCGCTCAGCGCCGCTTCGCGCTCTTGCAGCACCGAGGCCGCCTCATGCGCCCCATCCGACGCCGCCTCGAGCCGCGCCTCATGCCCCTCGCCCGCCTTGGAGAGCTCACGCGCCTCCCATTCGAGCCGCTCGATCGTCTCGCCCGCATCCCGGTTGAGCGCCGTCTCGCGCTCGATATCGCGCGCCAGCTGATCGATCCGCCCCGCCAACGTGGCGATCCGGTCCCGCGCCGCCGCTTCCTGATCGCTGAGCGTGTCCTGCTGCACCTGCAGCCGCTGCAGAACGGCCGCGGCAATCGCCTCTTCTTCGCGCAGCGGCGGCAGCGCCGCCTCGGCCGCTTCACGCGCCTTGGTGGCCTCGCGCGCGCCCGTCTCGGCCCGTGCCGCCGCCGTCACCCGCTCGCGCAGCTCTGCCGCCGCCCGTGCCACCGCCTCATCGGCATCCTTCCAACGCCGATAGAGCAACATCCCTTCGGCCCGGCGCAGCTCTTCGCCGATGCTGCGATAGCGCGCCGCCTGCCGGGCCTGCCGCGCCAGCTGTGCCAATTGCCCGGCGAGCTGTTCGACCACGTCATCAACCCGCGTCAGGTTGGTCTCGGCCGATTTGAGCTTGAGCTCGGCCTCGTGCCGCCGCTGGTAAAGCCCTGAAATCCCTGCCGCTTCTTCGAGGATACGCCGCCGCGCCTTGGGCTTGGCGTTGATCAGCTCGGAAATCTGCCCCTGCCGCACAAGCGCCGGGGAATGTGCCCCGGTCGAGGCATCGGCAAAGAGCATCTGCACATCGCGCGCCCGCACATCCTTGCCATTGACCTGATAGGCGCTGCCCACATCACGGGTGATGCGCCGGATCACGTCGAGCGTGTCGGAATCGTTAAAGGCCGCAGGCGCCAGCCGCTCGGAATTGTCGATGCTGAGCGCCACTTCGGCGAAATTGCGCGCCGGGCGCGATTTGGCCCCCGCAAAGATCACATCTTCCATGCCGCCGCCGCGCATCGCCGTCGGACGGTTCTCGCCCATCACCCAACGCAGCGCCTCGAGCAGGTTCGACTTGCCACAGCCATTCGGCCCCACGACCCCGGTGAGACCATCATTGATGATCAGATCCGTCGGATCGACAAAGCTTTTAAAGCCGGTGAGTCTGAGCTTGGAAAAATGCAATTTCGCCTGCTGCCCTGTCCCTGTTGCGCCTTTTGGCCCGACGCTGTCCCCATGCGTCCCGCCTGACCTGCAATCTGACGACCGCGATTGGCGTCTGTCAACGGCAAACCCCTGCATATGGCGAAATCGGCGGAGTTATCCACAAGACATTGCGAAATCCGGGGCGTTTCTCATGCGTTTTCGTCATGGACCGGCGGCAAATCGCGCACTAATCTGCCGCCCATATTGCCTGCAAGGAGCCCCGTCATGCTGATCATAGAGCCCGCCGATCCCGCCGCCCATGGTCCGCGCGCCCTGCTCGAGGCGAGCCATCGCTTGATGATCGACACTTTCCCCGCCGACGATATCTATGCGCTCGACATTGCCGATCTCCAAGGCGCCGACATCCGCTTTTTCGCCGCCCGTGACGGGGCGGAGGTGCTCGGCACCGGGGCGCTGGCGCTGCGCGACGGCTATGGCGAGGTCAAATCGATGTTCACCTCTCCCGCGGCCCGTGGCCGGGGTGTCGCCGCCGCGCTCCTGCGTCAGATCGAGGACACCGCCCGCGCCGAAGCCCTGCCCCTCCTGCGGCTCGAGACGGGCGAGGCTTTGGACGCCGCGATCCGGCTCTATGAACGTCACGGCTTTCGCCGCTGCGCACGGTTTGGCGACTATGCCCCGAATGAAACAAGCGTTTTCATGGAGAAATCTCTGGAGCCGCTGAAAACTTTGGAGACCCGGACATGAGCCTGACCGGACGCTGCTTCTGCGGCGATGTGCGCTTTGCCATAGATGGCCCCGTCGGCTGGGCTGGGTATTGCCATTGCGACAGCTGCCGGCGCAATTGCGCGGCGCCTGTCGCCGCCTTCTTTGAGGTCAAGCTGGATCGGATGCGCTGGACCGGTGCCACCCCCGCCACCTATCAAAAGACCCCCGGCGCCACCCGCCATTTCTGTGGCCGCTGCGGCACGCCCATGGCCTTTACCGCCGAATGGTATCCCGGCGATATCCATCTCTATATCGCGACACTCGACAGGCCCGACGCCGTGCTGCCGCAAAACCATGTCCATGCCGAGGAACGGCTGCCCTGGTTCGACATTCGCGACGATCTGCCCCGGATCGACGGCTTTGGCGATCCCGACACGCCCGCCCGCCGCAGCCTCTGTCAGCCCGAGGGGTAGCAGGTCAAATCCGCTATCTCCTCCTCGATCCAGTCGGCCTCGCAATCGAAATACGGCTCTGGCACGCCGATCACCAAGGGCCGCGCCTGATCCGCGCCGCAATCGAGCAGCGCATGGATGAGCGCCTGATCCCCGGTCATAGCTAGCACGTCACAGCGCGTTGCCACCCGGATCGCCCGCGCCGCCGATCCCTCTATCGCTGCGCGATTGGGCACCCAGCGGCTGTTGACGCGGATCGCCACGGCCCGCACCCCTTGCTGGCGTATGTCGAACGTGTCGCCCGCCACAAACACCCGTTGCGCGGGCCCCTGCGTCAGCCCGTCACCGGTGCCGCCGCAGCCGACCAATCCCAACATGATCACAAGCCATCGCATCATCATGCCAGTTAAGCGCGCATCTCTTAAGAATTCGTTCGATCCCCCCTTGCGCTCCCCCCGTTTCCTCTTGCTAAAACACCGTGACCGCACGCCAGCCCACAGGGAGCCCCACATGCCAAGACATCGCGTCCTTACCGAATTCGGCATGGGATCCTCCCTGCGCCGTCAGGATTACACCGAGGCCGCCCGCCGCGCGCTCAAAGACGCGCTGTGGCACAATTCGATCAACATGGCAGAGCTCTTCGGCTTTCCCAAAGAGGCGATGATCATCGAGGTCGAGATTGCCGTCCAAGACCCCGAGGCGGTCGATTGCGAGGCGCTCAAATCGGTCTTTCCCTATGGTCAGATTTCGGTCACCGCGGTGCAAGGCGGGCTCGATGTGCCGCGCCCTGTCGGGCTGCCCACGGTCATCGCCAACGCCGCCATCTCGGTGAGCTTCGACATGGAAAAAGTCACGGAGGCCTCGGCATGAGCGATCAGCGTTTCATCATCGAAATGGGCATGGGCAATGATCTGCACGGGATGGATTACCAAAAAGCCGCCCGCCGCGCGATCGAGGATGCGATCCGCCACTCCACCCTGCCGATCTTTCACAGCACCGGCATCGATTTTAGCGAGATGCGCGTTGCCGTCACCATCGGCGTGCAAGAGCCCGAGGCGCTCGACTGCGCCGCACTGGCCGAAGGGCTGCCGCGCGGCCGCGCCACGGTCACGGCCGTGCGCGGCGGGCAGAATGTGACCAATCCCGAGACCGGCGAAACGCTGGTGATCGCCACCGCCGCGGTCGAGGCCTTCCTGCCCGATCAATCGGCCCATTGGCGCGCCAGCGCGGGCTAGGCTTGTCGCGCCGCTCCACCGGTCATATGATCTGACCAATTCTAGCGTCCATCGGGGGCGGCCCTGTGCCATTCGAAAAGATCACACCGGAAAAGCTCTCCTCGGCGGTGACCCGTCAGATCGAGCTCTTGATCCTGCGCGGGATCCTGCGCCCCGGCGAACGCCTGCCCTCGGAGCGTGACCTGGCCGAGCGGCTCGGCGTGTCGCGCCCGTCGCTGCGCGAGGCGCTCGCCGAATTGCAGGGCAAGGGGCTGTTGCAGACCCGCCCCGGCGCGGGCGTCTTCGTGGCCGATGTGCTGGGCAATGCGTTTTCGCCCGCGCTCATCCGGCTCTTTTCCGACCATGACGAGGCGGTGTTCGACTACGTGAGCTTTCGCCGCGATCTCGAAGGGATGGCCGCCGAACGCGCCGCACGGCTGGCCTCTGATGCCGATCTCGCGGTGATCCAGGGCGCGTTTGACCGGATGGCCACGCAGGACGGGCGCGATGCCGCTGAAGAGGCCCGGCGCGACGCCGCCTTTCACCTCTCGATCCTCGAGGCGAGCCATAATGTCGTGCTGCTGCATATGATGCGCTCGATGTTCGACATGCTGCGCGAAGGTGTCTTCTACAACCGTCAGAAGATCTTCCAGCAGCAAACGACGCGCGCCTCGCTGCTCGATCAGCACTGGGCCATCAACGACGCCCTGCAGGCCCGCCGCCCCGAGGCCGCCCGCGCCGCTGTCGAGGCACATCTGAGCTTTGTCGAACGGGCGCTGCGCGATCAGCAACTGGCCGACCGCAACGCCCATATCGCGCGCCAGCGTCTCGATCACGACGGCGGGCGATAGCGCTGCCCCAGTAACTCTGCCTCGGTTACTCTGCCTCGGTTACTCTGATTTGGCCGGTTTCTTCTGTTTGGCCGCTTTGACCTTTTTGTAATGCTCCATTGCAACCTGCTGCGCCTTAGCCTGCGGCTGACTGAAATCGACGTGAACCGGGTTCGGCACATGGTCGAGCGTCGCGCCGGAGGACGCGTCAACCGCGATACCGATGAGGCCGCCCGCGATCACATTGCCGGCTCCGGTGGCCACCCCTTCCGCCGAGGTCGTGGGGTTCACCCGGACCTGACGTGTTTTCTTGCCCTTGGTGAAAGCGGCATAAAAGGCCTGCTTGCGCGAAATTTCCATATGACAGGGGGTTTGGCAGGTGGTTCCCATAGAGGTTTTTACCGCCGCACCGGAGGGGCTCGACGTGAAAGTCACCGTATCCGTCTTGCCGCGCGTGACCGTTGCACAGCCCGACACCGAAACCGCGGCAACCAGCAAGCCACCGATTACAAAAGCTTTTTTCATTCTCTCAACCTTTAAACTCGTGAACATACATTGAATGGTTAACGGGAATGACCTGCTGGCTCAAGCCGGGGCCTTCGCGCAGCCTCCGCGCTCGCGCACGGATGGGCACCCCGCAGCCGTGAAACTATCCACCGGATTTCGCAATAATTTTACCAATTGATAAAATTTCAATCTGTGCTTTACTGAAAAGAAAAAACATAGCCAGCCAGTGGAGGAAGACCATGAGCCCAAGCCCCCTGACCCCCGGCATCACCGCCGCGCGTCTGGCCCCGGATGAGTATGCCGAGAATTTCACCGACCTTCATGCGCCGCTTGATCCGCATGAGGCGGTGGTGGCCGCCGACCGGTGTTATTTCTGCCATGACGCCCCTTGCATGACCGCCTGCCCCACCAGCATCGACATCCCGCTTTTCATACGCCAGATCGCCACCGGCACGCCCGAGGCGGCGGCAGAGACCATCCTCGATCAGAACATCCTTGGCGGCATGTGCGCCCGGGTCTGCCCGACCGAGACGCTCTGCGAAGAGGTCTGCGTGCGCGAAGTGGCCGAGGGCAAGCCGGTCGAGATCGGACGGCTGCAGCGCTATGCGACCGACACGGTGATGGCGCGCAACATCCACCCCTTCACCCGGGCCGAAGCCACCGGCCGCCGGGTGGCCGTGGTGGGCGCTGGCCCTGCGGGGCTCGCCTGCGCCCACAGGCTTGCGCTCCATGGCCATGACGTGACGCTCTATGATGCGCGGCCCAAGCCCGGCGGGCTCAATGAATATGGCATTGCCGCCTATAAGAGCACCGATAATTTCGCCGCCCGCGAGGTCGATTGGCTCTTGCAGATCGGTGGCATCACGCTCGAAACCGGGCAGCGGCTTGGCGACGGGCTTTCGCTCGACAGCTTGCGCGACAGTTTTGACGCGGTGTTTCTCGGCATCGGGCTCGGCGGGGTCAACGCGCTCGGGCTTGAGGGCGAAGACCGCGACGGGCTGCGCGACGCGGTGGATTTCATCGCCGAACTGCGCCAGAGCAGCGACCTCACCGGGCTCCCTATCGGCCGCGACGTGGTGGTGATCGGCGGCGGCATGACGGCGGTGGATGCCGCCGTGCAGGCCAAGCTTCTAGGCGCGCTCAACGTCACGCTCGTCTATCGCCGGGGCCGCGACCGGATGAACGCCAGCCGCTATGAACAGGATCTCGCCGCCTCCAAAGGCGTGCGGATCGTCACCAACGCCCAGCCCGTGGCGATCCATGGCAATGGCGCGGTGCGCGAGATCGAGTTTGCCTATACCGACGACGCGCTCACCCCCACAGGCGACACGCTCCGCCTGCCTGCCGATCAGGTGTTCAAGGCCATCGGCCAGACGCTCACCGGCGACGGGCTCCCAACGCTCGAGGGCCGCAAGATCGCCGTCACCGGGCCGGGCCGCACCTCGGTCAAGGGCGTCTGGGCCGGCGGCGATTGCGCCTCGGGGGGCGACGATCTCACCGTGACGGCGGTGGCCGAAGGCCGCGACGCCGCCGAAGACATCCATGCCGCGCTCACCGGCGCGAAGGAGGCATAAAATGGCTGATCTCACATCCAATTTCATCGGCATCAAATCCCCCAACCCGTTCTGGCTCGCCTCGGCGCCGCCAACGGACAAGGAATATAACGTGCGCCGCGCGTTCGAGGCCGGCTGGGGCGGCGTCGTGTGGAAAACCCTGGGCGAGGCAGGCCCGCCAGTGGTCAATGTCAACGGGCCGCGCTATGGCGCGATCTGGGGCGCCGATCGCCGCCTGCTCGGCCTCAACAATATCGAGCTGATCACCGACCGCCCGCTCGAGGTCAATCTCGAGGAAATGACCCGCGTCAAGAAGGACTATCCCGACCGCGCGCTCATCGCCTCGCTGATGGTGCCGGTGAACGAAGAAAGCTGGAAGCGCATTCTCGAGGCGGTGGCCGGGACCGGCTGTGACGGGGTCGAACTCAACTTTGGTTGTCCCCACGGGATGAGCGAACGCGGCATGGGCAGCGCCGTGGGCCAGGTGCCGGAATATGTCGGACAGGTCGCGGAATGGTGCAAGACCTATACCGATCTGCCGGTGATCGTGAAACTCACCCCCAATATCACCGACATTCGCAAACCGGCGCTGGCGGCGAAACAGGGCGGGGCCGACGCGGTGAGCCTGATCAACACGATCAATTCGATCACCTCGGTCAATCTCGACAGTTTCTCGCCCGAACCCTCGGTCGACGGGCTTGGCGCCCATGGCGGCTATTGCGGCCCGGCGGTCAAGCCCATCGCGCTTAACATGGTGGCCGAGATTGCCCGCGATCCGGCCACCGCAGGCCTGCCGATCTCGGGCATCGGCGGCGTGACCACTTGGCGGGACGCGGCCGAGTTCATGGCGCTCGGTGCGGGCAATGTGCAGGTCTGTACCGCTGCGATGACCTATGGGTTCAAGGTCGTGCAAGAGATGATCAGCGGCCTCAGCCAATATATGGACGAGAAAGGCTTTGCCTCGGTGGACGAGCTGGTCGGCCGCGCCGTGCCGCAGGTGGTCAACTGGCAGGATCTCAACCTCAACTACATCGCCAAAGCGCGCATAGATCAGGACGCCTGCATCAAATGCGGCCGCTGCTATGCCGCCTGCGAGGACACTTCGCATCAGGCGATCTCGATGTCGCCCGACCGGGTCTTTGAGGTGAAGGATGACGAATGCGTCGCCTGCAATCTCTGCGTCAATGTCTGCCCCGTGGAGGGCTGCATCACGATGGAACAGATGGCCCCCGGCACCGTCGATCCGCGCACCGGCAAGGTGGTGGAAAAGGACTATGCCAATTGGACGACCCATCCCAACAACCCCGGCAGCTGCGCCGCAGAATAACCAAGGGGTTTGAACAACATCACGCCCGCAGCTGATCCCTGCGGGCGTTTGCCGTCCCAGACGGCAGGTCTTGGCACTAGACGATCTTGTCGAGGCCCAGCGGGCGCAGCACGAATTTCGCCGCGCCCTGCGCCTCGGCCCGCGCCTCCGGCGGGGCCCAGCGCGACAGCGTCGCCATCTCCTGAATGGCCGCCATCAACCGCGACAGGCGCAACCGGCCCAGCGCCGCTTCGGCCTGTTGATCGAGGCCCATCCGCCGCGTCACCACCGCCTGCGGCCCTTGCCGCGCCTCAAAGAGGCTCTGCGGTGCGGGCTCTCCCGGCATCTCGGCAAAGCCGCGCCCGCGCGGGGCCTCCTGTGCCAGAAACCGCAGCAAGTGCTGTTCCCAGCTCCGCCCCTCGCCGGCCTGCCACGTCCGCGCCTCCCGCGTGCCCGCCTCCTTGCGCTTGCTGTCGCTGACGCCCGCCTGCCCGGCCTCCGCCGCACCCCGGCGCGGTGGCAGCGCCCCACGCTCTTCCTGACCATGGTCGAAATGCTTCGACCCCGCCGAAACGGGGCGCAGGGCGGCCAGCTTATGCGGGCCAGATATGGAAAACTCCGGCATGATCTATCCAGCCTGACGGCTCAACGTCCACGGGGCCCACACCCATGCCGCAACATATCATTTACCGCGATTGAATGAGAGGGAAATGCAGGAAAAGGGTTAAACCCAGTTAACCCTACCCCTCACCCCGGATCGGGGGTCAAGAGCCGCCGGTACATCCGGTCGAGAAAGGCGCGCGCCTCGTCCTGTTCGGCTTTGCCAGGCATCAGCACCTCGACCTGCACTTCGAAATCCGCGTAATGCTGCGTCGTGGCCCAGATCGAAAAGATCAGATGACGCGGATCGGTGGGGGCCAGACGCCCGGCCCGCATCCAGCCGGAAATCACCTCGGCCGTATCATCCACCAGCGGTTTTAGCACCTCTTCGAGATGGCCGACAATGCGCGGTGCGCCCTGGATGATCTCATTGGCGAAAAGCCTGCTTTCGCGCGGAAATTCGCGGCTCATCTCAAGCTTGCGATGGACATAGCACAGGATCTCGTCGAGCGGCGCGCCCTCGGGGTCGATCTCGCGCATGGGGGCCAGCCAATTGTCCATCAGCTGATTGAGCAGCGTGACGTGAATGGTTTCCTTGCCGTCAAAATAATAGAGAATATTGGGTTTCGAAAGCCCCGCCTGTTCAGCAATCTGGTCGAGCGTCGCGCCGCGATAGCCATGTCTCGAGAACACGTCGAGCGCCGCCTCAAGGATCAGCCCGCGATTGCGGCGCTGAATGCGGCTTGGCTTGCCGTCCTTCGTCGTCATGTTCAAATCGGCCATTGCGACAGGGCCTCCCTCGACGTTACAGTTACCGCACAGCGATTAAGCACCCAAGCGGCAGTGCACCACGCGCCCCCCGGATTTTCATAGACGAAACTTGACAGCTTGGCCCGGCTCCGTGATCGTAACTTTACCAAATGGTAAAATAGCGACAAGGGGAAGGTGAGAATGGCAGCGCCCGGAGAAAATCTCAAGATCAATGGCGACAGGCTCTGGGACAGCCTCGAAGACATGGCCAAGGTCGGCCCCGGCGTGGCGGGCGGCAACAACCGTCAGACGCTCACCGATGAGGATGCCGAGGGCCGCGCGCTGTTTCAACGCTGGTGCGAGGAGGCCGGCTGCCGCATGGGCGTGGACAGCATGGGCAATATGTTCGCCACCCGCCCCGGCAGCGATCCCGACGCCCTGCCCGTCTATGTCGGCAGCCATCTCGACACCCAGCCCACCGGCGGCAAATACGATGGGGTGCTGGGCGTTCTCGCCGGGCTCGAACTTGTCCGCACGATGAATGATCTCGACATCAAGACAAAACATCCGATCGTGGTCACCAACTGGACCAATGAGGAAGGCACCCGCTACGCGCCCGCCATGCTGGCCTCGGGCGTCTTTGCCGGGCTGCACACCGAAGATTGGGCCAAGGACCGCGTCGATGCCGAGGGCAAACGCTTTGGCGATGAGCTCAAGCGCATCGGCTGGGAGGGCGACGAGCCCGTCGGCCAGCGCAAGATGCACGCGTTTTTCGAGCTGCATATCGAACAGGGGCCGATCCTCGAGGCCGAGGGCAAGGACATCGGCATCGTCACCCATGGTCAGGGGCTGAGCTGGACCCAGCTCACCATCACCGGCAAGGACAGCCACACCGGCTCGACCCCGATGCCGATGCGCCGCAACGCCGGTCTCGGCATGGCGCGGGTGCTGGAAAAGGTCGAAGAGATCGCCCTGGCCCATGGTCCCGACGCCGTCGGTGCGGCAGGTCATATCGAGATTTTCCCGAATTCGCGCAACGTGATCCCCGGCAAGGCTGTGTTCACCGTCGATTTCCGCTCGCCCAATCTCGAGGTGCTCACCAAGATGGTGGCGCAAATGAAAGAAGCGGCCCAGGCGATCTGTGACGAGATGGAGCTCGGGCTCGAGATGGAGGAAGTGGGCGGCTTTGATCCGGTCACCTTTGATGCAACCTGCGTGAGCGCGCTGCGCAACGCCGCCGAACGGCTCGGCTATAGCCACCGCGATATCATCTCGGGCGCGGGCCATGACGCCTGCTGGATCAACCAGGTCGCGCCCACCGCGATGGTCATGTGCCCCTGTGTCGACGGGCTGTCGCATAACGAGGCCGAGGCGATTTCGAAAGACTGGGCCAAGGCCGGGGCCGATGTGCTCTTGCACGCGGTGCTCGAGACCGCCGAGGTGGTGGAGTGAGATAAATCGCGGGGGGGCCAGCCCCCGCACCCCCGGGATATTTGCGGCCAGAAGAAGCCCTACCCCGGAACCAAGACCCAACCGGCCCGCGCGCCGGAGGACGAACAGGGAGACGAGATATGACGACCAAGGTCATCAAGGGCGGGCAGGTCTGCACCGCCGATCGCACGTGGAAGGCCGATGTGCTCATCGAGGGCGAGGTGATCAAGCAGATCGGCGAGGACCTCAAGGGCGATGAGTATATCGACGCCGAAGGCGCCTATGTGATCCCCGGCGGCATCGATCCGCACACCCATCTGGAAATGCCCTTCATGGGCACCACCGCCGCCGAAACCTTCGAGACCGGCACCTGGGCCGCGGCCTGTGGCGGCACCACGATGCTGGTGGATTTCTGCCTTCCGGGCGCGGATGGTTCGATCAAAAATGCGATCAATGAATGGCACCGCAAATCGGCGCCGCAGATCTGTTCCGACATCGGCTATCACATGGCGATCACCGGCTGGAACGAGAGCGTCTTCAACGAGATGAAGGATGCCGTCGATATGGGCGTCAATTCCTTCAAGCATTTCATGGCCTACAAGGGCGCGTTGATGATCGAGGATGACGAGATGTTCGCCTCGTTCAAACGCTGTGCCGAGCTGGGTGCGCTGCCCATGGTTCATGCCGAGAACGGCGATCTGGTGGCCGAGATGCAGGAGAAATATTTCAGCCAGGGCATCACTGGCCCCGAGGGCCATGCCTATTCGCGCCCGCCCGAGTTCGAGGGCGAGGCCGCCAACCGCGCCATCTGTATCGCCGATGCCGCAGGCGTGCCGCTCTATATCGTGCATGTGAGCTGTGAGCAGGCGCATGAGGCGATCCGGCGCGCCCGGCAAAAGGGCATGCGGGTCTATGGCGAGCCGCTGATCCAGTTCCTGACCCTCGATGAGAGCGAGTATTTCAACAAGGATTGGGATCACGCGGCGCGGCGGGTGATGTCGCCGCCTTTCCGCTCCAAGGATCACCAGGACAGTCTCTGGGCCGGGTTGCAGGCCGGGTCCCTGCAGGTGGTGGCCACCGATCACGCCGCCTTTTCCACGGAGCAAAAGCGCGCCGGGCGGGCGGATTTCCGCATCATTCCCAATGGCTCGAACGGGGTCGAGGAGCGGATGCCGATGCTCTGGACGCGCGGCGTGGAAACCGGGCGGCTCACGCCCAATGAATTCGTCGCCGCCACCTCGACCAATGTCGCCAAGATCCTCAACATCTATCCCAAGAAGGGCGCGATCGTCGAAGGGGCGGATGCCGATATCGTGGTCTGGGACCCCAAGATCACCAAGACGATCTCGGCCAGCAATCATCACTCGATCCTCGATTACAACGTCTTTGAGGGCTTCACCGTCAGCGCCAACAGCCGCTTTACCCTGAGCCGGGGCGAGGTGATCTGGGGCTGGGGGCAGAACAGCCAGCCCCAGCCGGGACGTGGCCGTTTCGTGCCGCGCCCGCCCTTCCCCTCGGCGCATCAGGCGCTGTCGAAATGGAAGGCGCTCACCGCGCCCAAGATGATCGAGCGCGACCCGCTCAACATTCCGTCGGGGATCTGAGCCGATGGCCGCGCCCACCCCGCCCGGCGCGGTGCTGGAAACCGCGCTCTATGTTGATGACCTCGACGCCGCCGCGCGGTTTTACGGCGATATTGTCGGCCTGCGCGAGCATCAGCGCGCGCCGGGCCGGCATCTCTTCATGCGGGCCGAGACGGCGATGCTCATGCTCTTCGTGGCCGAGGCCACCGAGCAGCCCTCTGAGGGCAAGTTTCCGGTGCCGCCCCATGGCGCACGCGGCCCAGGGCATGTCTGCTTTCGCATCAGCCCGGGCGAGACCGAGGCCTGGGCGCGCCATCTCGCGGCGCATGACGTGACGGTAGAGGCCGATTTCCACTGGCCCAATGGCGTCCGCTCGCTATATGTGCGCGACCCCGCGCAAAACTCGGTAGAGTTCGCCGAAGCCAAACTATGGGATTTTGACACGTGACAGCGCCAGTAATATCGGCCCAGAATCTGAGCCTGACCTTCGAGACCAATGATGGCCCGGTGCATGCGCTCAAGGATGTGACGCTCGCGGTGGAAAAGGGCGATTTCGTCTCTTTCATCGGGCCTTCGGGCTGTGGCAAGACGACCTTTCTGCGCTGCATGGCCGATCTCGAACAGCCCACCGGCGGCGAAATCACCGTCAACGGGGTGAGCCCCGAAGAGGCCCGCCGCGCCCGCGCCTATGGTTATGTGTTTCAGGCCGCAGGGCTCTATCCCTGGCGCACCATCGGCGGCAATATCCGGCTGCCGCTCGAGATCATGGGCTATGGCCGCAGCGATCAGGACGCGCGGGTGCAACGCGTGCTCGATCTGGTTGAGCTGTCGGGGTTCGAGAAGAAATTCCCGTGGCAGCTCTCGGGCGGCATGCAGCAACGGGCCTCCATCGCCCGGGCGCTCGCCTTTGACGCCGATATTCTCCTGATGGACGAACCCTTTGGCGCGCTGGATGAGATCGTCCGCGATCACCTCAACGAGCAGCTTTTGCAGCTTTGGGATAAGACCAACAAGACCATCTGTTTCGTCACCCATTCGATCCCCGAGGCGGTCTATCTCTCGACCAAGATCGTGGTGATGAGCCCGCGCCCCGGACGGATCACCGATGTGATCGAGAGCCCGCTGCCCCGGCAGCGCCCTCTCGACATTCGCGACGCGCCGGAATTCATCGAAATCGCCCATCGTGTTCGCGACGGGCTGCGCGCGGGGCATGGCGATGGCTGATCGGCGGACCTCATCGGGGCAAGGGCCCCTTGCACGCGGCGGGGTGGCATGATGCGCTCTGTCCTGCCGGTTCTCACTGTGGTCGCCGCGATCTTTGCCATCTGGTATGTCGCGTCCATCGGGCTCAACAAACCCTGGGCCGAGGACAAGGCGCGCCGCGCCGGGGTCGAGCTCAGCACATCCGAGCTCATCCTCGACACCTGGAGCCAGAAGAAGCCCCGCCTGCCCGCGCCGCATCAGGTCGTGGCGGAGCTCTGGAACACCACCGGCGCCATGGTGCAGCAGGGCCGCGCCCTGTCGAAACGTTCGCTGATCTGGCACGGCTGGATCACGCTGAGTTCGACGCTACTGGGGTTTGTCTTTGGCACCGGGCTTGGCATTTTGCTGGCCATCGGCATCGTCCACAGCCGCACCATGGACATGTCCGTCATGCCCTGGGTCATCGCCAGCCAGACGGTGCCGATCATTGCCATCGCGCCGATGATCGTCGTGGTGCTCGCCTCGCTCCAGGTCGATGATGTGGTCGCCAAAGGCGTGATCTCGATGTATCTCTCCTTCTTCCCGGTGGTGGTCGGCATGGTCAAGGGCCTGCGCAGCCCCGGGGCCATGCAGATGGATCAGATGAAGACCTGGAACGCCAGCCGGGCCCAGACCTTCTGGGCGCTGCGCCTGCCCGCCTCGGCCCCCTATCTCTTTGCCTCGCTCAAGGTCGGCATCGCGGCGAGCCTTATTGGCGCGGTGGTGGCAGAGCTGTCGCTGAGCCAGGATGGCGGTCTCGGCGCGCGGATGCTGGGCGGCAGCTATTACGGCCAGACCATCCAGATCTGGAGCGCGCTCATCGCCGCTGCGATCCTTGCCGCCGGTCTCGTGGCGATCATCGGGCTGATCCAGCGGATCACGCTCAAACGTATGGGGATGGCCGCATGATCTGGGTGACCTTCGCAATCGGTTTCTGGCTCATGGCCTGGTGGATCAACATCCAGATCGGCCGCAGCGGTGCGCCCTGGGCCGGGCTGGTGATGCCCGCGCTCTTTGGCCTGACGCTGCTCATCCTCTGGGAGGGCATGGTGCGCGGCCTTGGCATCAACCCGGTGCTGCTCCCGGCGCCGAGCGCCATCGCCCAGACCTTTGCCGCCAACTTGCCGACGCTTTGGGGCGATCTGGTCCAGACCGTCGTCAAGGGCGCGCTCACGGGTTATGTGCTGGGCTGTGGCGCGGCGATCCTCACCGGCATCGCCGTCGACCGCTCGCCCTTCTTGCAGCGCGGCCTGTTGCCAGTGGGCAATTTCGTGGCCGCCCTGCCCATCGTCGGCATGGCCCCCATTCTGGTCATGTGGTTCGGCTTTGACTGGCAGTCCAAGGCGGCGGTTGTTGTCGTCATGGTGTTCTTTCCGGTGCTGGTGAACACGGTGGCAGGTCTGCGCGACACCGACAGCATGCAGCGCGACCTGATGCGCACCTATGCCGCCAGCTATCCGCAAACCTTGCTCAAGCTGCGGCTGCCCGCCGCCCTGCCCTTCATCTTCAACGGGCTCAAGATCGCCACCACGCTGGCGCTCATCGGCGCGATCGTGGCCGAGTTCTTCGGCTCGCCCACCCGCGGCATGGGCTTTCGCATCGCCACCTCGGTGGGCCAGCTCGCGCTCGACATGGTCTGGGCCGAAATTCTGGTGGCGGCGGTGGTCGGCTCGGCCTTTTATGGCGGGGTCGCCATGCTCGAGAAAATGCTCACCTTCTGGCACCCGTCACAACGACGCCGCGCCTGAGGCACGAAACCTGATAAGATAACAATAAAAACCATACCAAACCCAACAAGGAGACACAGATGACCAAGCTCGCCAAAACCGTCAGCCTCGGCCTCGCCGGGCTCTGGGCCGGAATGGCCCAGGCCGCCGATGATGTGACGCTGCAACTCAAATGGGTGACCCAGGCCCAGTTTGCCGGCTATTACGTGGCCCAAGATCAGGGCTTTTATGAGGAAGAAGAACTCAACGTGACGATCAAGCCCGGCGGGCCGGACATCGCGCCCACCTCGGTGCTCGCAGGGGGTGGCGCGGATGTGGTGCTCGACTGGATGCCCTCGGCGCTGGCCAGCCGCGAAAAAGGCCTGCCGCTGGTGAATATCGCCCAGCCCTTCAAGAGCTCGGGCATGATGCTGACCTGCCGCAAGGACGCCGGCATCACCAGCCCCGAGGACTTCCCCGGCAAGACGCTCGGCGTGTGGTTCTTCGGCAATGAATACCCGTTCCTGAGCTGGATGAGCCATCTCGGCCTCTCGACCGATGGCGGCGACGATGGGGTAACGGTGCTCAAACAGGGGTTCAACGTCGATCCCCTCCTGCAGAACCAGGCCGCCTGCGTCTCGACCATGACCTATAATGAATATTGGCAGGTCATCGACGCCGGGCTCACCCCCGAGGAACTCGTCGTCTTCAAATACGAGGACCAGGGCGTCGCCACGCTCGAGGACGGCATCTATGTGCTCGAGGACAAGCTCGAAGACCCGGAATTCGTCGACAAGATGGTGCGCTTCGTCCGCGCCTCGATGAAGGGCTGGAAATGGGCCGAGGAAAACCCTGACGAGGCGGCGATGATCGTGCTCGACAATGACAACACCGGCGCCCAGACCGAAGAGCACCAGAAACGCATGATGGCCGAGGTGGCGAAGCTCACCGCAGGCTCGAACGGCGCGCTCGACCCGGCCGATTTCGAACGCACGGTGGAATCGCTGCTCGCGGGCGGCTCGGACCCGGTGATCACCCAACACCCGGGCGAGGCCGCCTGGACCCATATGATCACCGACAAGGCGCTCAACTGATCTGACGCAGACAGGAACTGCTCCCGAGGGCCGCGATGCAGATCGCGGCCCTTTTCACATCCGCCTTGCCATATGCGCCCCCGCGCCTAGACTGATCCCGTCCCCAATCGGCACGGGAGGGACCGGAATGCGACAGTCACCGGCGCAGATCACACGGCACCTCGGGGTGGCTCTTGGTCTCGCGCTGCTGTCGCTCACCCCTCGCGCCGCATCGGCGGACACCGGGCAGAGCCCCATCGTCCTTTGCGGCAGTGACGCGGGCTTTGATCTGCACAGTCTCACGCTCGAGCAGAGCACAGGCACCCCGGCGCTCGACCGCGCCTTGATTCAGGAACTCCACGCGCAATCGGCGTTTTTCGGCGTGCGGCCCGCCTTCTATCTCTATTCGGACGGCATTCAGAACGCGATGGCCACGCCCGAGATCTTCCCCCAGACCCCGGGCACCGATGGCACCGTCCTCTATCAGATGGACCTGCTCTCCGAGCATCTGACCTCGGCGCATTGGGGCGGCTCGATCGTGGCGGGCGTCATCGCGCATGAGTTCGCCCATATCATGCAATTCTCCGACCCCGCCCGTTATAGCCGGCTCTTGGACCATCACGGCACGGTCAAATTCCTCGAACTGCACGCCGATTTCATGGCCGGCTATTACATGGGCACGAAATTCGCCGACAAGCCGCAGGACCTCGAAACATTGGCCCGCAAGATCTTTGAACTGGGCGACAATAATTTCACCAGCATCGGCCACCACGGCACCCCAGAAGAGCGCCACGTCGCGCTCCGCGCCGGGTTTCGCTATTATCTCCAACACCCGCAACACGACGTCGCCGCGGCCCTCGCCGAAGGCGAAGCCTTTGTGACCAGCGTTTTCGCGGCCTATTGAAAGAGCGCATTATGAAATTTCTTCTGGTCCCGGCGCTCGCCCTGACCCTAAACTTGGGCCTCACCGCCACCCCGGCCCTCGCCCAATCCGATGATTGCTATCCGGGTCTCGGCCTTTGCGAAGATGCGGTGACCGCCAAAACGCCCCTGCCCTCGCGGATCAACATCGGCACGCCAGAGGCACCGCCCAGCCCGCTGCCTCAGGCCTCCGAGCAGACGCAACCCCAACCAACCCCCGCCGCGCAGGTCTGTGTGGTTTATGATGTGCGCCCGCCCGACGCCTGGCTTGCCCTGCGCACCGAACCCACGACGAAACGCGGCCGCAGGCTCTATAAACTGCCCTCGGGCACGCGGCTTGAAATGCTCGGCCCACAAGAGGGCAATTGGCACCTCGTGCGGGTCAGCAATGGCTCTGTCGGCTGGGTCTCATGGTATCGCGACCGCTGGATCGCCTGCTGATCCAACGGTCGCGAAAACGCTTACTTGTCCTGACCGGGACGGTCGGAGTTCACGGCGGCAATCACGATGAATTCCACCAGCAGCCCGGGATGGGCGAGCTTGGCCTCACCACAGGCGCGGGCCGGGGTATTGCCCTGCGGAACCCAGGCGTCCCAGACTTCATTCATCTCGGCGAAATCAGCCATATCGGCGAGCCAGATCGTGGTCTGCAGGATGCGCGTCGGGTCGGAATTGAGCCCCTTCAGCAGCGTCTCAACCTGCTCCAGGCAGGTGCGGGTCTGATCGGCAACGCTGTCGCCCACTTTGCCCACCTGACCTGCGAGGTAAATCGTGTTGCCATGCACCACGGCCTGGCTCATGCGCGGGCCGGTTTCAATCCGTTTGATATCCATGTCTCTCTCCAGAGGATTAGTCAGACGCTTCGCCCAGCGCCAGGGTATGCGCGCGCAGCCAGGTCATGAACCCGCGCGGATCTTTCTCCAGAAGCTGCATCTTCTCGGCGCTGATCGGCGCACCGACCACCGGCTTTTGCGGCTTGTTGCAGCTTTTGACCACCTCGTGGAGCAAGAGGCTCTGACGCAGCGTGGCGGAAATCCGGTTCGCCATCTGATACCAGCGCGAATTTTCACCGGGGAAATAGATCGGCACCACCGTGGCGCCCGAGCGGCGGATCATCTGCGCGGTGAAGACATTCCATTCGCGCTCGATCACCGGCCCAAAGAGACTGTCGGACGAGGCCACCACGCCCGAGGGAAAGACGCTGATCACGCCGCCCTCCTTGAGATGGGCCATCGCCTTGGCGCGCATCTCGACCGATTTGCGCTGCGCGTCGGGCTCATGCGGAAAGGGCACGGAAATCATGTAAGAGGCGGCCACCTCGTCGATCCCGGTCAAAAGCGCCCGCGTCAGGATCTTGTAATCCGTGCGCCGCCGCCCGATGAGATCGGCCAGGATCATCCCGTCAACCAGACCATGCGGATGGTTCGCCACCACCACGACAGGCCCTTCGAGCGGGATATTGTCGATCTCTTCCTGCGGCGTCAGAAGGTCGATCCCCATCGTGCCCAAGGCCGCCCGCCAGAACGGCTGACCGGTGGGCGCGCCGCGCTTTTCAAAGGCGCGGATCATGCGGATGATGCTGAGCTTGCCGGTGAACCATTCGAGCGTGCGGATCACCGTCGCCGTCAGCGGGCTGTCGAAACTGTTGGCATAGGTAAGGCTACGGCGGTCATATTTGGTAAAGTTGACCGGCGCGGCAGCATCGCCCTGCACCCTGTCACTGGGGTCTTCCGTCACCGGTTTCTGTCCCATCGTCACCTCTACGCCCGCAGGTCCCGGACGTATCCTTTACATGTCTTCGCCAAAGCGCTCAGCGACAAGCTTTTCAATGGCATCGGCGAGCGCCTCGGCATCCGCGCCACGGGTTTGCACGTCAATAGTGGTTCCGCGCGAGGCTGCCAACATCAAAAGACCCATGATGCTGTCGCCGCTGGCGGATTGGCCATCCTTGGACACTTCTGCCGTGGCGTCAAACCCTTCGACCACCTCGACCAGCCGCGCCGAAGCCCGCGCATGCAATCCCTTTTCATTCACGATCTCGAGCGATCGCGTCACACTCTGCTGGTCTGTCATCAAAGGTCCTGTTCTGCCGAAATATTTTGGCTGTCGATATACTTGCGCCCGGCATTCAGCGCATGGGCAACCGCGTCGGGCACCGACTTGTGGCGAGACTTCGCCAATTTGATCAACATCGGCAGATTGGCCCCGTAAAGAATGCGGCGATTGTCCGGACGGCAGGCCATGAGCGATAGGTTCGACGGCGATCCGCCAAACATATCGGTCACGATGACCACCCCTTCGCCGGTGTCCACCGCATCGGCGGCTTCGCAAATTTCGGCTTGTTTGGCGGCGCGGTCATGGTCGCGCTCAATGGCAATGGCACGAATGCCCGGCTGGTCTCCGACCACGTGTTCTATTGCGGCGAGATACTCACACGCCAATCCACCATGCGCCACGATCACGATCCCGATCACTGCGTCTCGATCCTTCCGTCCCGGTGCGGTGCGGCCCCCGTCTCGGCAGACGATGCGCGCGCTTTCCGTTCCAATTCCCTGTGCCTTATTGACACCGGCCAGCCCTCATCCGCAAGGGTCGCCGCCAAAGTTTCTGCCAGCGCCACCGAGCGATGCTGCCCGCCCGTGCAGCCAAAGGCAAGCGTGAGATAAGATTTGCCCTCCGCCTCATAGGCCGGCAACAAAAAGCGGATCATCGACAGGGTCCGCTCGCGAAATCCCTCGAACCGCGGATCGGCCTCGACATGGGCCTGCACCGCCTTGTCGCGCCCATCCAGCGCCCGCAGCGACGGCTCCCAATGCGGGTTCGACAGGAACCGGCAATCGAGCACCAGATCGGCGCCGCGCGGCAGCCCGCGCTTATAGGAAAAGCTCTGCACCGAGATCGACAGATCCGGCCCGCTGCGCACCGCGAACCAGCGCTCCACCTCGGCGCGCAGATCATGCGGGCTGAGCTCGGACGTGTCGATCAGCACATCCGCCCGCGCCCGGATCGGCCCCAGCAGATCAAGCTCGCGCGCGATGCCCAGCTCCGCCCCTTCCCGCGCCGCCAGCGGATGCCGCCGCCGCGTCTCGGAATAGCGCCGCATGAGCACCTCGGGCCGCGCATCGAGATACAGAAGCTGCATCGGCATGCCGGTCAGCCGCGCGATCCCGTCAATCGTCTCGATCAGCGCCTGGGTGGTGAAATCGCGGTTGCGCACATCGATGCCAAGCGCCAGCGGACGCTCCGGCCCGCCGCCCTGCAAGAGCTTGGGCAAGAGCGTCAGCGGCAGGTTGTCAATCGCCTCATAGCCCATGTCTTCGAGCACATGGATCGCCGTGGTGCGGCCGGCACCGCTCGGCCCCGTCACCAAAACCAGCGGGGTCAGCTCGGAAAACTCGCCGGGCGGCGGGCCATTGGGCGCGGATGTGTCAGGCATATCGTCCATGCGTCAGATATAGGATCAGGGCGGCGGGAAAACAGGTCATGTCGCTGCGGTGGATCACCGGCAGCGTCACGCCCAGAATATCGGTCTCGCGCGCGGGCGGCAATCGCGCGCACTCAACCTGCGACAGATCGACCAATGCGGCCACTTCGCTCGGCCCGGCCTCGGGCGCATGCAAGAGCCCCACGCCCCGCGCCTCGATCCGGCCCTTGATGCTCGGCGGGGCGCTGGCGATGATTTGATCACCGTCGCGGCAGAGGATGGTCTGATCGTCGGAGACAAGCGCCGCCCCCCGGCTGATCAGCTCGAGCGCCAGAGCGCTCTTGCCCGCGCCGGACGCGCCCCGGATCAACAGGGCGCGGCCGCCAAGCGCGACACAGCTCGCGTGAATGCTCTCCCCCGGCTTCACGGCCGCGCGCCGCGCGTCCGGCGCACGGGTCTCGCCGGGCATGCGCGGTTAGACCGGCAGGCCGACGACAAAGCGCGCGCCCAGCGGATCAGAGGTGATATCGGCCTCTGTGGGACGGATGTTCTCGGCCCAGATCACGCCGCCATGGGCTTCGACAATCTGCTTGGAAATGGCGAGGCCAAGACCGGAATTGTTGCCGAAATCCTTTTCCGAGCGGTGCGAATAGAAGCGCTGGAAAATCTTGGTCAGCGATTGTTCGGGAATGCCGGGGCCGGTATCCTCGACCACCACCAGAACCCGGTTCTCGCGGGTCCGCGCCCAGACGCGGATCGCATCGCCGGTCTCGCAAAAGCTCACCGCATTGGTGATCAGATTGACGAAGACCTGCGCAAGACGCGCCTCCAACCCGTTGATCACAATGGGATGTTCGGGAAAATCGGTGATGAAATCGATGCCTTTGCCCTTGGCCTCCTGGCCAAGATATTCGCCCAGATTGCCCAGCATATTGAGCAGATCGAACGCCTCTTCCTCTTCCTTCACCAGCTCACTGTCGAGCCGCGAAGCGTTGGAAATATCGCTCACCAACCGGTCGAGACGGCGCACATCATGGTCGATCACATCGAGCAGTTTCTCGCGCTGATCGTCACGTTTGGCGACCCGCAGCGTGCCCACGGCCGAGCGCAGCGAAGCGAGCGGGTTCTTGATCTCATGCGCCACATCGGCGGCAAATTGTTCATTGCCGTCGATCCGGTTGTAGAGCGCACCGACCATGCCGCGCAGCGCGCCGCTCAGCCGGCCGATCTCATCGGGGCGCGAGGTCAGATCAGGAATGCGGATGCGTGATCCATTGTTCTTGCCGCGATTGCGCGCCCCGCCGATTTCGGCAGCGGCGGCCAGATCGGCCAGAGGATGGGCGATGGTCGACGCCAGGATCAGGCTGAGCCCGATCGACACCAGCGTCGCAATAATAAACATCTGCAGCACGCGCTCGCGCTCCGACCGCACAAGGCTGTCGATCTCGCCCGAGGCGCTGGCAATGGCCACGACGCCGACCGCCTGGCCCTGGTGCAGGATCGGCGTGACCACCGAATAGACCGTGCCTTCCGAGGATTTCGCCGCTTTCACATCGGTGCCGTTCGTCAGCGCTGCCGGCACCATGCCGCTCAGCAGCTCCGCCGTATCCGGCGCGGGCGCCTCATTTGACAGGCTGCGGAACGGGCGCGACAGACCGCCCCAGACCCAGCTCAGCGCGTCGGTGATCACCGTACGCTGGCCGCTATCACCCTCACCTGCGGGGTCATCGCGCCCCGCCAGATGGCCAAGCTGCACCGCATTGGCGTCAAAAACATAGATATCCGAATTGTCGCGCAGACTAAGCCCGGCGAGCACCTCGGCCACATCGATCCCGTCGCCCGAGGCCAGGCTCACCGGTGCCCCCTTGGGCAGATGCGCCTCAAAGACATCGGCGACAAGCTCGCCTTCGGTCACCAGCCCGCTCACCCGCTGCACCGCGAGCCCGTCGCGCGACGAGTTGAGATAGAGGATCCCCGCAACCAGCACGTTGAGCGCGATCAGGTTGAAGGTGATGATCTTGCGGGTCAGGGGCGAGGACCGCAGCGAGAAGAAACCGCGCCGGGCGCGCCGCGCCTGCAGCTCATCCTCGGCCACGCCCACCGGCGCGACGAAATCATCCCCGAGGACAATGTCGCCGCCGCGCTCGTTTACCGTGTCACGCACTGTAGCTCCCCCGACCAGCGCTGCGATTACTCTTCATTGTACCGGTATCCGATACCATAAAGCGTCTCGATTGCCGAGAAATCGCTGTCGACATTGCGGAGCTTCTTGCGCAGCCGCTTGATATGGCTGTCGATGGTGCGGTCATCCACATAGACCTGATCATCATAGGCCACATCCATCAGCTGATCGCGCGATTTGACGAAACCGGGGCGTTGCGCCAGCGCCTGCAAGAGCAGGAATTCGGTGACGGTCAGCGACACATCCTGGCCTTTCCAGGACACGGCGTGACGCAGCGGATCCATCCGCAGCTCGCCGCGCTCGATGACCTTGCCCTCCTCGGCCTCGGCCGGGCTGATCGTGCCATCCACCGCCTCTTGACGGCGCAGAAGCGCGCGAATGCGCTCCACCAGAAGCCGTTGGGAAAACGGCTTTTTCACGTAATCATCGGCCCCCATGCGCAGGCCGAGAACCTCGTCGATCTCGTCATCTTTCGAGGTGAGAAAGATCACCGGCATCGAGGATTTCTGGCGCAGACGCTGCAACAGATCCATCCCATCCATCCGCGGCATCTTGATGTCCAGAACTGCCATATCGGGCAGTTTCTTGCTGAACGCATCAAAGGCCTGTTGGCCGTCATTATAAGTCTCGACCTCGAAACCCTCTGCTTCGAGTGTCATCGACACCGATGTCAGGATGTTCCTGTCATCGTCCACCAAGGCGATTTTCGACATGCGTAATTTCCTTACTGCTCGTTTTGCCTGATTTTTTTCTCCATTATGGTCTGTTTTTTCCTGCGCGATCAATCCGTTTTTGCGAATCATGCCCTGACTGCGACTCATTTGACGCAGAATTACCTTGCGAATGACTAAATTGACTCACCTGCCTGCGAAAAAACCCTGAATGGCGGGGCTCCGCCGCTGGTTGCGCTAACGTCCAATTGGTTGCGCTAACTCAGGAATCCGCCCCTGTTCTTTCCACAAATCCCCATGCTAAGACGCCGCCATCGGGCCGGCAGGACACGACTCCCCGCCCCGCCCGGTGTCTTCTGCCGCCCCTCGGGCCGGCCCCACAGACTGGAGAATTAAGTCGATGACATTCGGACGGGTGAACCCGAAATTCAGCCTCGAAGATCAAGGGATCACCGGGCTGGGAGAAGTTTTTTACAACCTGATCGAACCGGCGCTGGTCGAGGCCGCGGTGAAGAACGGCGAAGGCACGCTTGGCCGTGGCGGGGCGTTTCTCGTCACCACCGGCAAATTCACCGGCCGCTCGCCCAAGGACAAACATGTCGTCAAGACCGACAGCGTCGCCGACACGATCTGGTGGGACAACAACGCCGAAATGACCCCCGAGGGGTTTGACGCGCTCTACGAGGACATGATCGCCCATATGCAGGGCGGCCGTTACTACGTGCAGGATCTCACCGGCGGCGCCGATCCGGCGCATTCGATCAAGGTCCGCATGGTGACCGAACTGGCCTGGCACGGGCTCTTCATCCGTCACCTGCTGCGCCGCCCCGAACGCGAGGCGCTGGATCATTTCGTCGCGGATTTCACCGTGATCAACTGCCCGAGCTTCAAGGCCGACCCGAAAAAACACGATTGCCGCTCGGACACCGTCATCGCGATGAATTTCGACCGCAAGATGATCCTCATCGGCGGCACCGAATATGCCGGCGAGAACAAGAAATCGGTCTTCTCGCTGCTCAACTACCTGCTGCCCGAAAAAGGCATCATGCCGATGCATTGCTCGGCCAACCACGCCAAGGGCAACCCGGTCGACACCGCCGTGTTCTTTGGCCTGTCGGGCACCGGCAAGACGACGCTCTCGGCCGATCCCGGTCGCATTCTCATCGGCGACGACGAACATGGCTGGTCGGATCGTGGCACCTTCAACTTTGAAGGCGGCTGCTATGCCAAGACGATCAACCTCAACCCCGAGGCCGAGCCCGAGATCTACGCCACCACGTCGAAATTCGCCACGGTGATCGAGAACATGGTCTTTGACGAAGAGACCAAGGAGCTTGATTTCGACGATGACAGCCTGACCGCCAACATGCGCTGCGCCTACCCGCTCGACTATATCTCGAACGCGTCGGAAACGGCGATCGGCGGCCACCCCAAGAACATCATCATGCTGACCTGTGATGCGTTCGGCGTGCTGCCTCCGATCGCCCGGCTGACCCCGGCACAGGCGATGTATCACTTCCTGTCGGGCTTCACCTCCAAGGTCGCTGGGACCGAGCGCGGCATCACCGAGCCCGAGCCCACCTTCTCGACCTGCTTCGGCGCGCCCTTCATGCCGCGCCGCCCCGAGGTCTATGGCAACCTCCTGCGCGAAAAGATCGCCAAGCATGGCGCGACCTGCTGGCTGGTCAACACCGGCTGGACCGGCGGCGCCTATGGCACCGGCTCGCGGATGCCGATCAAGGCCACCCGCGCCCTGCTCACCGCCGCGCTCGACGGCTCGCTCTCCAAGGTCAAGTTCCGCAAGGACCCGAATTTCGGCTTTGACGTGCCCGTGGATGCGCCCGGCGTGCCCGAGGTTCTGCTCGACCCGCGCCGCACTTGGGGCAACCCCGAGGCCTATGATGCGCAGGCCGCAAAACTGGTCGAAATGTTCGCCCAGAATTTCGAGCAATACCTGCCGCATATCGATGAAGATGTGAAAGCCGCCGCACTGGGCTAAGCCCCACTGCCGCGCAGAGGACAAAGGCCCGCCCCACCGGCGGGCCTTTTCTTGTCTGTCACCCCTAAGTCCGGAACAGCCGCAAAGCGGCCCGACCAGCGCCCTTCGCACCCTAAGGCCGGAACAGCCGCGCAGCGGCCCGGCCAGCGCCCGTCCGCCCCCCGGGCGGGCGCTTCTGCACCGTCACGAATTATCCTTAGGTCAGAGATGGCGGCCAGATAAACTGCCCCGCAATAGCTCACGACGCCCCCCCGCGGACGGGCCCTGCCCGCTCTCCGATCCTCTGTCTTGCGCTAAATCGCCTTACGGCCCGTAGACCACCAGCTCCGGCAGATCGGTGAGATCCGCCCCCAAAAGCCGCATCGCCGAGAGCGAGATGCGGCTGCCCGCCCCCGCCTCGCCCGGAATGGGGATGAGATCGACCTGCGCCGATTTTCCATTCGCCGGATACTCGACACGGCCCTTGCCCGCCGTCTTGACCAAAGGCGTCTTGAGCCAGAACCCCGGCTCCGCCACATCGCCAAGCGAGGCGATCGTCGTGCCGAGCTTGGCACCGCCCGCATCCGGCTGGGCGGCTTCGGCCTTTTCCGCAGCCGTCGTCGTGTCGAGCGCCGCGGGCGTCGCCGCGCCCCCGGTCAGCGCCGAGGGCTTGATCGCCTCCGACCCTGCTCCCGACCCGGCCCCCGCCTCTGCCGCAGCAGAGGCCGCAGAGGGCTCCACCGCCGCCGACCCGGCACCAGAGCCGGCCCGCTCGCGCTGCTCCAGCCCCGGAATGACACCACAGGCCCCAAGGCCCAGACACATAAGATATGGAAAAACCTGTTTCATACCCCAAATCTAGGGCGCGCCCCCCGTTCCGGCAACGGTCAACTTGCCCCTTGCCCCGACGCCCCCCGACACTTAGGTTCCCCCCATGACAGCACCGCTTATAGATCCCTTCCAGCGCGCCATCTCTTACCTGCGCGTCTCGGTCACCGACCGCTGCGATTTTCGCTGCGTCTACTGCATGTCCGAGAACATGAATTTCCTGCCCAAGAAGGAACTTCTGACACTGGAAGAGCTGGATCGCATGTGCTCGACCTTCGTGCGCCTCGGCGTCGAAAAGCTGCGCATCACCGGGGGCGAACCGCTGGTGCGCCGCGACATCATGACGTTCTTCCGCTCGATGACCCGCCATCTCGACAGTGGCGCGCTCAAGGAACTGACGCTGACCACCAATGGCTCGCAGCTCTTCCGCTTTGCCAATGATCTCTATGCGGCGGGGGTGCGCCGGGTGAATATCTCGCTCGACACGCTCGACGAGAAGAAATTCGCCGACATCACCCGCTGGGGCCGCCTGCCGCAGGTGCTCAAGGGCATCGACGCCGCGCAAAAGGCCGGGCTGCGGGTCAAGATCAACACCGTGGCGCTCAAGGGCTTTAACGAGGACGAACTCTTTACCCTCACCGAATGGTGCCAGGACCGCGACATGGACATCACCTTTATCGAGGTGATGCCGATGGGCGATATCGGCAACGAAGACCGGCTCGACCAATATTGGAAGCTCTCGGATCTGCGCGCCCGTCTGCGCGAACGTTACACGCTCACCGATCTGCCCGAGCGCACCGGCGGCCCCGCCCGCTATGTGCGGCTCGAAGAGACCGGGCAAAAGATCGGCTTCATCACGCCGCTCACCCATAATTTCTGCGAAAGCTGCAACCGCGTGCGGCTCACCTGCACGGGCGAGCTCTACATGTGCCTCGGTCAGGAAGACATGGCCGATCTGCGCGCGCCCCTGCGCAACCATCCCCGCGATGATGCGCCGCTCGAAGAGGCCATTCGCCGCGCCATCGCGCTCAAGCCCAAGGGCCATGATTTCGATTACTCCCGGCAGGATGTGGCGGGCCGCATGTCGCGCCACATGAGCCACACGGGCGGCTGATGCCCAGACGACGCCCGGCGCTACTCGGGCTCTATTCCACCTTGACCCGCGCCCTGGCGCCGCTGGCCTGGCGTCGCGTTCAGCGCAAGCTGGCCGCCAATGGCGCCGATCCCGCCCGCATCTCGGAACGGCTTGGCCGCACCGCCCTGCCCCGCCCCGCCGGGCGGCTGATCTGGTTTCACGCGGCCTCGGTCGGCGAAAGCGTCTCGGTCCTGCGGCTCATCGACCATCTCGGGCAGAGCGATCCCAACCTGCGCTTCCTGATCACCTCGGGCACCGCCACCTCGGCCGATGTGCTGGCCCGCCGCCTGCCGAAACGGACCCAGCATCAGTTTGCGCCGCTCGACACCCGCGAGGCGCTGCGCCGCTTCCTCGCCCATTGGCATCCCGATCTCGGCGTCTTTGTCGAGAGCGAGCTTTGGCCGCATATGATCGAAATGGCCTATGCCCATGACGTGCCGCTGGCGCTGATCAATGCCCGGATCTCCGACCGCTCGGCGCGCGGCTGGAAACGGTTCGGGCGCACCGCGCGCTATCTGCTGTCGCATTTCTCGATCATCCATTGTCAGGACCAGCGCACCGCCGATCATTTCCATGATCTCGGCCTGCGCCGCGCCCGCGCGGGCGGCAATCTCAAGGCCGCCGCCGGGGCGCTGCCCTATGATGCGGCGGTGCTCACGCGGCTGCGCGGGGTGATCGGCACGCGGCCCCTCTGGGTCGCGAGCTCGACCCATCCCGGCGAAGAAGAGACCGTCCTCGCCGCCCATGCCGAGATCCTCAAATCGCGGCCCGATGCGCTCTTGATCCTGGTGCCGCGCCACCCTGAACGGGCGCGCGAGATCCTCGAAAAGGGCACTGTCGTAATACCGACGTGGAGCCGACGTTCTACCGACATGCCGATTTCGGCCAAAACACAGGTCTATCTCGCCGACACGATGGGCGAGACGGGGCTCTGGTATGCGCTCTCTCCCATCGTCTTTCTCGGCGGCTCTCTGACCCCCGTGGGCGGCCACAACCCCTATGAGCCCGCCGCCGCCGGGGCCGCCGTGTTGCATGGCCCGCTCTATGCCAATTTCACCGAAGCCTATGCCGCTTTCGACACCCATGGTGGGGCGCTCGAAGTGGCGGATGCGGGCGCGCTCTCCGAGGCGGTTCTCGACCTGATGAGTGACGCCGAAGCCCTTGATACTATGCGTGAAAACGCCCGCGCCTTCGCGCAATCCCAGACGCAGATTCTGGACGAAATCGGCGCGGCTCTCTTGTCGCTTCTCGCCACGGGCCGCCGCCGATGACCGATCTGATCGTCACCAATTTCAACCGCAATTTCACCGGCGTCTCGGCCACCGCAGCCGGCGTCACACGGGCGCTTTCCGACCGCTACGACCTGCGCCTCGCAGGCCACCCGCTGCCCGGCTGCCCCGACCCGATTTCCAGATCCGAAGCCCTCCGCCTCTCCCGCGGCCCCGACCTCACCCTCTGGCACGTCCGCCGCAACACCGAGATGCGCACCGCCCTCCTCGCCCGCGACCTCCTCCGCCTGCCCGTCCGGATCCTGTTCACCTCGGCCGCGCAGCGCCGCCATTCGGCCTTTCCCCGCTGGCTGATCTCGCGGATGGACGCGGTGATCGCGACAACTGAGGCCGCTGCGACCTATGTCCCCCATGTCCGCGCCGTGGTGCCGCATGGGGTCGATTGCGCCCGCTTCACCCCCGCACCCGACCGCGCGGCGGCTTGGGCTGAAACCGGCTACCCGGGACAGCAAGGCCTCGCCAATATCGGCCGCATCCGCCCCGAAAAAGGCACCGACCGTTTCGTCGAGGCCATGCTGCGCCTGCTGCCGGATCACCCCGGGTTGACCGCCTTGGTCATCGGCCGCGCAGGCGGCAAGCATGAGGCCTTTCTCGACGGGCTCAAGGCGCAAGTTCGCGCCGCAGGCCTCTCGGATCGCTTGCTTTTTCCCGGCGAGGTCGCCGCCGCCGAGCTGCCCGCCTTGATGCGCGCGCTGTCGCTCGTGGTGCAGCTGCCGCGCTATGAGGGCTATGGCATGGCCCCGCTCGAAGGCATGGCCAGCGGCGTGCCTTTCGTGGCCACCGACGCCGGCTATTACCGCAGCTTCGCAGGCCAGAGCAGCACCGGGCTGATCACCAGCGACGCCCCCGCGGACGCGGCCCAAGCCATCTCTGCCCTGCTCTCCGATCCGGCCCGCCACGCCGCCATGTCCCGCGCCGCCCGCGACGCCGCAACCGCGCATTTCTCGATCGAGACCGAGGCCGACGGCATCGCCCGCGTGCTCGACCAGATGCGGGCCGAGCACGCCGCGATCTGAGCTCTTGCAGCCCGCGCCCTTTTGCCCCCAGACTGCGCCTCAACGACGCATGACACAGGCACGAAGGGAGACGCGCCATGGCCGCCGATCTGATCATCCTCAACGGGCATCTTAAGACATTCGACCCGGCCCGCCCCACGGCCTCGGCCCTCGCCATCACCGAGGGCCGGATCACCGCCGTCGGCAGTGAGAGCGACATTCGCGGCCTCGCCGGGCCGGACACAGAGATCGTCGACGCCCAGGGCGGCACGGTCCTGCCGGGCTTTATCGAAAGCCATATCCACCTCTTTTCCGGCGCGGTCGAGCTTGAGCTGCTCAATCTCGCGGGCATCTCGCATGCCGAGGACGCGGCGCGGCTCCTTCGGCAACGGGCCGAAACAGATAGCGATGCCAAGGTGTTGCTGGCCGTGGGCGCGGAATATGGCCTCTTGGGCGGCGCGCCGATCACCCGTCAGGCGCTCGATGCGATCCTGCCCGACCGGCCCATGGCAATCATGGCCGCCGACCATCACACCGTCTGGGCCAACACCCCCGCGCTGACCCTCGCCGGTCTCTTGCACGGGGCCGATATGCCGCAAGGCGCCACCGTCGAAATGGCCGCTGATGGCACCGCCACCGGCGCGCTTTTCGAGTTCCCGGCCTTCATGCCGCTTCTGGCCCATATGCCCACCGGCGGGCGCGAATATCTCGGCCTGACCACCGGGCGCAACCCAGAGGTGACCCCCGATGCCATCGCCCGCGCCACTGACAAGGCGGCGCTTTTGCGCGGGCTCAACCATCTGGCCGAAAATGGCATCACCAGTTTTCACAATATGGATGGCAACCTCTATCAGCTTGAATTGCTGCAGGAATTGCTCGACGAGGGCCATTACATCCTGCGCGGCGAAGTGCCGATGCATATGCTCAACACCGATCCGCTCGACCGGCTCTCCGAGGCGCAGGAGATGGGGCGCTATGCCTCCGACTGGCTCTGGTCGCGGCGGGTCAAGCTCTTTGCCGATGGGGTGCTCGACAGCGGCACCGCGCTCATGTGCGAGCCCTACCCCGGCAGCGATAGCATCGGCGAGCAAATTTTCGCGCCCGACCATATGAACGAGTTGGTGACCCGCGCCGATGCGATGGGGCTTCAGGTCTCGGTGCATTGCGTCGGGTGCGGCGCGGTGCGGCAAGTGCTCGACGCCTATGAGGCGGCGCAAAAGGCCAATGGCCCGCGCGACAGCCGCCACCGGATCGAACATGTGGAATCGCTCCACCCCGACGATTTGCCGCGCTTTGCCGCGCTCGGCGTCGTGGCCTCGATGCAGCCCCTGCATTCGCCGCGCGGCGGCTTCTTTCCGCCCTATGCGCCGGGCGAAATCCTGCATGCGCACCAACGCCCCCGCGCCTTTGGCTGGCGCAACATGCGCGACAGCGGCGCGCATCTGATCTTTTCGACCGACTGGCCGGTGGTTCCCGTCCCCGTCATGCCGACGATCCAAGGCGCGGTTGCCCCGCGCGATCTTTCCGAGGATTGGGGCGACAACCAAGCGCAGACGCTCGACGAGGCGCTGGCGAGCTACACGCGCGACGCGGCCTGGGTCGAGTTCAACGAAACCCAGAAAGGCCAACTCGCGCCCGGTATGCTGGGTGATGTCGTGATCCTGTCACGCAATCTGGATGATATGGCGCCCGACACATTGGGTCAGGCCAGCCCGATCACCACGATCTGCGGCGGCCATATCACCTATCAAGCCTGATCATAGGAGCATCACATGACGCTGGCGGCCTTTAGCAATCCCGGGCGCTTCTGGCGCGGCAATCTGCACACCCATTCCGACCGCTCCGACGGCGTGTTGCCGCCCGAAGAGGTCTGCCGCCGTTACCGCGCCGAGGGCTATGATTTTCTGGCCCTGACCGATCACTTCGTCGGGCTTTATGACTATCCGATTACCGACACCACCGGCTATCGCCGCGATGAGTTCACCACCATCCTTGGGGCCGAGCTGCATTCGGGCGCGATGGAAAATGGTGAGATCTGGCATGTGCTCGCAGTGGGTTTGCCCAGTGATTTCGCGCGCCCTAACGCGCCGCATTTCTTCACCGTCGAGGATCAGGAAACCGGGCCAGAGATTGCCGCCCGTGCCCGCGCCGCCGGGGCCTTTGTGGCCATCGCCCATCCGCAATGGTCGGGCATGACCCTCAATGATGCGCGCAGCATCACCGAGGCCCATGCCGTCGAGATCTACAACCATGGCTGCGCCGTGGAATGCGACCGGCCCGACGGGTTTCACACGCTCGATCTGCTGCTCTCCGAAGGCCGCCGCCTGACGCTCTGCGCCACCGATGACGCGCATTTCGCGGGGCCGGATTTCTTTGGCGGCTGGGTCATGGTCAAGGCCGAGGAGAACAGCCCCGAGGCGCTTCTTTCCGCGCTCAAAACCGGCGCCTTTTATTCGAGCCAAGGGCCAGAACTCCACGACATCCGGTTCGAGGACGACCATGTCATCGTCGAAAGCACGGCGGTGAGCACGCTCGTCGTCGCGGGCCAGGGCTCGGCCGCAGGGGCGGTGCATGGCGCATCGATGACCCGCGCGCGCATGCCGCTCGACCGGTTCGCGGCCAGCCCCTGGATACGGGTCACCGTGGTCGATGCCGCAGGCCGCCGGGCCTGGGCCAACCCGATCTGGTTCGAGGATCTCTAGGCGCGGGCCCGGGCCCGCAGCCTATTTTGCGCTCTAACGCGCGCCGATCACAGGTAATCCGACCGCTGCAGCCCGTACTTGGCCATCTTCTCGTTCAGGGTCCGGCGCGGCAGGCAGAGCTCGTCCATGACGCTCGCGATGCTGCCCTTGTGGCGGCGCATCGTGTTGTCGATGAGCATCCGCTCGAACGCCTCGACATATTCCTTGAGAGGCTTGCCTTCGGTGGTCATCACGGGCTGCATTTCCTGATGATCCGACATCAGGAGCGACACGATCGTGCCACTGCCCCGGCGCGATTGCAGCACCGCGCGTTCGGCCACGTTAAAGAGCTGTCGCACATTGCCCGGCCAAGGCGCCTGCAAGAGCTGCGCCGCCTCCTGCGCACTCACCTGCGGCGCGTCACAGCCGTAATCATCCGAGAATTCTTCGGTAAACCGGGTGAAGAGCGTCAGGATATCCTCGCCCCGCTGGCGCAGCGGCGGCACGGTGATGCGCAGCGCCGCCAGCCTGTAAAAGAGATCCGAGCGCAGCGCATCCTCAGAGGTGCGCCCCTCGTCCTGCAGGTTCGAAATGGCCACGATCCGCGTCTCGGGCGGCGTGCCCTCGTCGTTGATAAAGGTCAAAAGCCGCGCCTGCGCCGTCTCGCTCAGCGCCTCGATATCTTCGAGAACGAGCGTGCCGCCGCGCGCCTCTTCCACCGCCGGAAGACGGCTGTCCTCGGGGTTCATCGGGCCAAAGAGCCGCTTCATCAGCGCCTCTTCCTCAAAGGCCGCGCAGGAGACGAGCACGAATTTCTTGCCCGCCCGCGCGCCGACCGCATGCAGCGCATGCGCCACCAGCGTCTTGCCGGTGCCGGTTTCGCCATCAATCAACACATGGCCATCGGCCTGACCGAGATCGAGGATATCTTCCTTGAGCCGCTCCATCACCGGGCTCGACCCGATGAGCTTTTTCATGAGCTGGCCGCCATCGCTCAGCTCACGGCGCAGCGCCCGCGCATCGAGCGTCATCCGCCGCGCATTGGTGGCCTTCTTGGCAAGCTCGTTCATCCGATCCGGGTTGAAGGGCTTCTCGAGAAAATCGAACGCCCCCACGCGCATCGCCTCCACCGCCATGGGCACATCGCCATGGCCGGTGATCATGATCACCGGCAGCGTGCTGTCCGCCCCCATCAGCTTCTTGAGGAATTGCATCCCGTCCATGCCGGGCATCTTGATATCGCTCACCACGATCCCGGGATAATCGGGGCCGAGTTTCTTGAGCGCATCTTCGGCGCTGGCAAAGGTCTCCGTGTCATAGCCTGACAGGGCGAGCCATTGGCTGATCGATTGGCGCATGTCCTTCTCATCATCGACAATGGCGATTTTCATGGCTTTGGACATATTCTTTCTACTCCGCTGCTCGGGTTTCTTCCGGCAAGATAGGTAATTGAACTTCAAATACAGCCCCCCCGTCCGCCGCATTGCGGGCGGTAAGGCGTCCCCCGAGGTCGTTGACGATACCCGAAGAAATGGCAAGACCAAGCCCGACGCCGTCGCCCGGCGCCTTGGTGGTGTAGAAGGGCTCAAAGAGGTTATCGATATCGCTGAGCCCGTGACCATTGTCGCGCACCGTGAGCGTGGCGGTCTCGCCCGCAGCGAGCAGAAGGTCGATCTGCGCCTCTTCCACGCCCCGCGTCGCGTCGAGCGCATTGCGCAACAGGTTGATCATCACCTGCTCGATCCGCACCCGGTCGCCCATCACCATGACGGGCCGATCAGGCAAGGTGCGGGTGATGCGGACATGGTGCTGACGCAGCTGCGGCTCCATCAAACCAAGGGCGGAATTGAGCGAATCCCCCAAGTTTACGGGCACAAACTGATCGCCGCCGTGGCGCGCATAGGATTTGAGCTGGCGGGTGATCGCCCCCATCCGCTCGATGAGATCGTCGATCCGCTGAAAGGAGGACAGCGCCTCGTCAGGCCGGTTCCGGTTGAGCAAGAGCCGCGCCCCCGCGAGATAGGTCTTCATCGCCGCCAGAGGCTGGTTGAGCTCATGGCTCACCGCCGCCGACATCTCGCCCAACGCGGCGAGTTTCGAGCTCTGCGCCAGCGTCTGTTCGGCCACGGCGAGGGTCTCTTGCACCCGCTCCCGCTCGGCGATTTCCCGCTGTAGCCGCGCGTTCAATGCGCGAAGCTCTGCCGATTCCCGCTGAAACAGCGCAGCCCGCACCGCCGTCTTGCGATTGAGGAAATAGAAGGCCAGCGCCAGCAGGATTGCGAATCCCATGATCTCGAGCGCCAGCACCCCGTTTACCTTTTCGCGCACGCCCTCGTAATTGGTGAAACTGGCGATCCGCCAGCCGCGAAAGGCCACGCGCCCTTCGACCCGCATCACCGCCTCGCCCTTGAGATAGGCATCGGCCGGCAGCGCCGTCCAATCCGAGGTGGCCTGAATGGCCCGCTCGATCGCGCCGATGGGGGTCTGCCGTGCAAGCGCCTCGCTCTCCAGCAGACCACGCCAGCGCGGCTCGGTCGACAGGATGATCCGGCCCTCGCTGTCGGACACCAGAACCGCGTCGGAAATCCCCGCCCAGGCCCGTTCGAACTTGGCCAGATCGACCTCGACGACGATCACCCCGACGAGGTTGCTCTGGCTTTCGATGCGGCGTGAATAGAAAAAGTCATACTTGCCCGTTTCGCGGCGCAACACCTTGAAAACAGTGTCTTTCGACCGGATCGCATCAATGAAATACGGCGCCTGCTTGTGGCTCGCCCCGAGCGAATTTCGGTCGGTCGAGGCGACATTGCGCCCATCCTTGTCGAGCAGCGTCAAAGAGGCGGCGCCGATCTCGCCTAGAAAGGAAATCAACCGCTGCGTCGATTGCGTGTAATCGCCGGAATTGAGCGCCCCGATGAGCGTCGGATCCCGCGCCAGAAGCTGTGGCACGATGGCGTTTTGCCGCAATTCGCTCAGCAGGTTGCCGGAATAGAGCACAAGCCGCAGCTCGGCCCGGTTGCGGGTGGTTTCGGTAAACCGGTCGGTGAGCAGCTTGTTGGTGACGATCACCGTGGCAATCGCCAGCGATGTCATCAGGATAAGCAGAATGCGCACGGTCCAACTGGTGGTCCGCGCACGTCTGCGAATGGCCGGGGTATCGGATGTGCTCATACCCACAATTCTAGCGCAAAATCATGGGGGTTGCAGGGCCTTTTCGGCCCTGCCGTGGCGATGCGCGGAGCGCCGCCTCAGGCGGTGGCAAGCTGGTCCACCAACCCGGTGAACATGGCCGCGCCATCGGTGCCGCCATGGGACTTTTCCGCCATCCGCTCGGGGTGCGGCATCATGCCGAGAACGCGCCGGTTGTCCGACAGGATGCCAGCGATATCGTCGCGCGACCCGTTCGGGTTTTCGGCATAGCGGAACGCCACGCGGTCCTCACCCTTGAGCCGCGCCAGCGTCTCGTCATCGGCAAAGTAATTGCCGTCATGATGGGCAATCGGCACGGTCATGGTGCTGCCCGCGGCATAGCCCGTGGTAAAGGCGCTGTCGCTGGTTTCCACCTTGAGATCAACGGGTTTGCAGATGTACTTCAACCCGGCATTGCGCAGCAGAACCCCCGGCAGCAGGCCGGTTTCGGTCAGGATCTGAAAGCCGTTGCAAACGCCGAGAACATAGCCGCCACGCTCGGCATGGGCCACGACCGAGCGGCAGATCGGCGAATTGGCGGCAATCGCCCCGCAACGCAGATAATCGCCAAAGGAAAAGCCCCCCGGCACGCCGATGATGTCGACGCCCTTGGGCATATCGGTGTCCTTGTGCCAGACCATGCTGACCTTGGCACCGGCGCGCTCGAAGGCCACCGCCAGATCGCGGTCGCAGTTCGAACCGGGGAAGACAACGACCGCTGCGTGCATCAGATCATCTCCACGCTGTAGCTTTCGATCACCGTGTTGGCGAGAAGCTTCTCGCACATGTCCTTGACCTGTGCCTCGCTCGTGCCATCGGCGAGATCGAGCTCGATCACCTTGCCCTGACGGACGCCTTCGACACCGTCAAAGCCCAAAGCGCCAAGCGCGTGGCGCACGGCCTCGCCCTGCGGATCGAGAACCCCGTTTTTCAACATGACATGCACGCGTGCCTTCATCGGCTCACACCCCCAAGAAAGTTAGCTATGGGCGCCCGGCGGCACCCGGATGGTCGTCCTTGCGCGCCCCTCTCGGGGCCGCGCCTCAATTGATCAGCGTCGGCTTGGCCATGGGCGTCGCGCCCTTGGGCAGCACGCCAAGGCGTTTCGCCACTTCCGTATAGGCATCGGTCAGGCTGCCGAGGTCGCGCCGGAACACGTCCTTGTCGAGCTTCTGCCCCGTCTCGATGTCCCACAGGCGGCAGCTGTCGGGGCTGATTTCATCGGCCACGATGAGGCGCATGAAATCGCCATCATAGACCCGGCCGATCTCGATCTTGAAGTCGATGAGCTTGATGCCCACGCCATACATGACACCGGCGAGGAAATCATTGACCCGCAGCGCGAGGCTGAGGATATCATCCATGTCCTGCTGGCTGGCCCAGCCAAAGGCTGCAATATGTTCCTCGGTGACCAGCGGATCGCCGAGCTTGTCGTCCTTGAGGCAATATTCGACGATCGGACGCGGCAGCTGCGTGCCCTCGTCCATGCCGAGCCGTTTCGCCATGGTGCCCGCGGCATAGTTGCGCACGATCACTTCCAGCGGCACGATCTCACAGGCCCGAACGAGCTGTTCGCGCATGTTGAGCCGCTTGATGAAATGGGTGGGCACACCAATGTTGTTGAGCCCGGTCATGAAGTATTCGCTGAGGATGTTGTTGAGAACGCCCTTGCCCTCGATCACATCCTTCTTTTCCGCGTTAAAGGCCGTGGCGTCATCCTTGAAGTATTGCACGATGGTGCCCGGCTCGGGCCCTTCATACAGGGTTTTGGCCTTGCCTTCGTAGATTTTCTTGCGCCGTGCCATTTGCACTCCATCACTCAGTCGGGGGAATCCCCGTTGTGTATATGCGTCCTCATAGTCCAACCCCCCGCCTGCCGCAAGGTGGCGTGGGGTTTGGCCCGCGCCCATCGCTGCTCGACGGGCAACAGGTCTTGTCAGAACGCCCCCGGCCCGCCATATCTTAAGACTAGTTAACCCGATCACGGAAAGGGATACCCGGTGACCACATTTGACGACCGCGAGAAAGCGTTTGAGACCAAATACGCGCATGATCAGGAAATGCAGTTCCGCGCCGAGGCGCGCCGCAACAAGCTTCTGGGTCTCTGGGCGGCCGAGCTGATGGGCAAGACCGGCGACGATGCCGACGCCTATGCGCGCGAGGTGGTCAAGGCCGATTTCGAAGAGGCCGGTCACGAGGACGTGGTGCGCAAGGTCGCAGGCGATCTCGGCGACAAGGCCGATCCCGACACGATCCGCGAGAAAATGGCGGCGCTGATGATCGAGGCCAAGGCCCAGCTCATGAAAGAGACGAACTGAGCCCCGTCTGACGCGTTTAGACGCGACCGGCATTTGCTGACATCTCAGAAACCGGCGGCGGGTCCACCCGCGCGCCGGTTTCGCTTTCTTTCGGGGCAATTTTATCTGTTAACGGCTCCCTAAGCGCCCCTGCGGCACCCTCCTCCCCGGGAATGACGGGGTGAGACGGGAGGGTCGCGTGACATTACAGCGGAAATCTGGGCATTGGAGAGCCCGCGACGGCGCGCGGCCCGCACAAACCCTGCGCCCGTCACTTCAACGGCTGCGACAGCTCTGTTCGCTCCTGCTGCCTTGGGGCGGTGCGCTGCTTTGCCTCTGGCTTTTGATGGGCCGCATCGATGCCGAGACGCGCCAGGCCATGCCCCTGGCCTTTGCCAGTATTTCGCCGCTGCAATGGCTCGCCGCGCTCGGCACCACCGGGCTGAGCTTCTGGGCACTGGCGCGGTACGACATCGTCCTGCACCAGCATCTGCGCACCGGCATCGCGCCACGCAACGCGGGCCGCGCCGGGGCGGCGGCCATTGCCCTGTCGCAAACACTGGGGCTCGGCACGCTCACCGGCGGGCTGGTGCGGTGGAAACTGCTCAAGGGCCTCACGCCACTCATGGCCGGGAAACTGTCCCTAGCCGTGGCACTGTCCTTCTTCTTCGGGCTGGCCGGGATCACCGGGCTTGCCCTACTGGTCGCCCCACTCCCCGCCATCCCGGCGAGCCGTGCCCTGGGCGCGGGGCTCCTCCTGCTCACCACAGGCTTTGCCCTCTGGACCTTCTTTCGCCCCTGCCTACGCGTCTTTGGCCAGACCCTTCGCTGGCCAAGCCTGCGCCATCTGGGCGCGATCCTGCTCTGGACCGGTCTCGACACGCTGGCCGCCTGCGTCACGCTGGCCCTCCTCCTGCAGGACCCGGCCGCCCTGCCGCTAACAGATCTCTTTCCCGTCTTCCTCCTCGCTCTCGCCGCCGGGATTGCCAGCGGCGCGCCGGGCGGCGTCGGCCCCTTTGAGCTGGTCCTCGTGGCGCTGCTGCCCGCCCTGCCCGCGCCCGACCTGCTGGCGGCGCTTCTGGGCTTCCGGCTGATCTATTATGCGCTGCCCGCCATTCTGGCGCTCGGCCTCCTCCTGTGGCCCGCGCCCTGCCGCAGGCCACCGCCCCAGATGCACCCGCGCCTCGCGCCCCTGCGCCCCGGTGACATCGCCGCCGACCGGGCCCAGCCCGAACACGGGCTTTGCCCGCATAACGCGGCGCAGGTATTACATAGCGGTCAGACACGCGCCGCCGTGCTGCGCCTGCCGCAGAGCCTCATCCTCTGGCTCGATCCCCTGACCGGCCCCGCCGCCCCGGCCCTCGCCACGCTCTCCGATCTCGCCCGCGCCCAAGGCCGCGTCGCCGCCGCCTACAAGATCGGCCCGCGCCACGCCGCCCGGCTCCGGGCCAAGGGTCACGCCGCGCTGCACATCTGCGACGAGGCGCTGCTTGATCCCGCGACATTCGACATAGATCAGCCCCGCCTCCGTCAGCTCCGGCGCAAGCTGCGTCAGGCCGAAAAGGCCGGCATCAGTGTGATCCGCGCGCTTCGCCCCGACCTCACCGCGCTGGCAGAGATCGACGCCGCTTGGCAGGCCACCAATGGCCCGGCGCGCGGTATCACCATGGGCCGGTTCTGCCCGCGCCTTCTCGCGTCACAACGCCTCTATGTGGCCCTCTCCAACGGTCGCCCCGTGGCCTTCATGAGCTGGCACCAGTGCGACACCGGGCTCTGCCTCGATCTGATGCGTCACCTGCCCGATCTGCCACAGGGCACGATGCATCTTTTGGTCATGGCCGCCCTCACCGAGGCCCGCGCCGGAGCCCACCCACAGCTCTCGCTCGCCGCCCTGCCGATCACGCCCGGCCCTGACTTCGCCTCGCGGATCACCGCCCGGCTCACCGCCAATCCCGGCCTCACCCGCTTTAAGCAGAGCTTTGCCCCGACCCGCGCCCCGCGCTATGCGCTGGCCCCGTCGCGTGCGGCGCTGCTCTTTGCGCTGGCTGATCTGGCCCGCGCCATCCGCCACCCGGATCGGGCCTCAACGCCGCCATCCCCCGCTCCGGCTCACCATGATCATGAGGCTTTTGCAATTGCCCCCGGCCCCGGTTCGTGACACAAAAGCGCGATTTTCCCGCACCCCACGGACAGGCACATGACCACGGTATTCTCGGACTTCCTGAACTCGCGCGACTGGCTTCTGGCCGATGGCGCCACCGGCACCAACCTCTTCAACATGGGGCTGCAATCCGGCGACGCGCCCGAAATGTGGAATGTCGAACATCCCGAAAAGATCACCCGCCTCTATCAGATGGCGGTCGACGCGGGCAGCGACCTCTTCCTCACCAACAGCTTTGGCGGCACCGCTGCCCGGCTCAAGCTGCACGGCGCTGAAAAGCGTGTGCGCGAGCTGAGCCGCGTCGCCGCCGAACTGGGCCGCGAGGTGGCCGACAAGACCGACCGCCGCGTGATCGTCGCAGGCTCGGTCGGCCCCACCGGCGAAATCATGGCCCCGATGGGCGCGCTCACCCATGAGATCGCGGTCGAGATGTTCCATGAACAGGCCGACGGTCTCAAAGAGGGCGGCGCCGATGTGCTCTGGCTCGAGACCATCTCTGCGCCCGAAGAATACCGCGCCGCCGCCGAGGCCTTCAAACTCGCGGATATGCCCTGGTGCGGCACGATGAGCTTTGACACCGCCGGGCGCACGATGATGGGCTTCACCTCCGCCGACATGGCCGAGATGGTCGAGAAACTCGATCCCGCACCGCTGGCCTATGGGGCGAATTGCGGCGTCGGCGCCTCCGATCTCATGCGCACCGTGCTGGGTTTTGTGACCCAAGGCTCGGAACGTCCGATCATTGCCAAGGGCAACGCCGGCATCCCGAAATATGTCGATGGCCATATCCATTATGATGGCACGCCCGAACTGATGGCCGAATATGCCTGCCTCGCCCGCGACGCCGGGGCCAAGATCATCGGCGGCTGCTGCGGCACCATGCCCGAACATCTGTCGAAAATGCGCGAAGCGCTGGAAACCCGGCCGCGCGGCGATATCCCGACGCTCGAACAGATCGCCGAGGCGCTGGGCGGCTTCTCCTCCGAGGCCGATGGCACCGGCGACGACACGCCCCCGGCCCGCCCCCGTCGCGGCCGCCGTCGCGGCTAAGCGTCCCGCCGGTCGAAAAGATCACCTTGATCGCCCGCCTTCCCCGGCGGGCGAAACAGATCACAGCGCAGATCCGGCTGCCGCGCATCGAGACCGAGCCGCCGGATCGCGTTGCGAAACCGCGCCGCCACCATCTCGGCATAGGGGCCGGTGCCGCGCATCCGCTGCCCCCAATTCGCGTCATATTCCTTGCCGCCATGCATCTCACGGACGCGCCCCATGACCCGCGCCGCCCGGCCCGGCGCATGGGTCTGCAACCATTCCTGGAAAAGCGGCGACACCTCGCGCGGCAGCCGCAGCATGATCCAGCTCGCCGAAGTGGCCCCCGCCGCGCGGCCCTCGCGCAAGATAGCCTCCAACTCGTGATCGCTCAGCCCCGGCACCATGGGCGCGGCCATGACCCGTACCGGAATCCCCGCCTCTGACAGGCGGCGAATGATCTCCAGCCGCCGCTTCGGCGCCGGTGCCCGCGGCTCCATCCGCCGCGACAGATCCGCATCGAGCGTGGTGACCGAAATACCGACGCGACACAGCCCCCTTGCCGCCATCGGCGCCAGCAGGTCGATATCGCGCTCGATCAGCGTGCCCTTGGTGACAATCGCCACCGGATGATCACAGCCCGCCAGCACCTCGAGACAGGCGCGCATCACCCGCTCCCCCGCCTCAATGGGCTGATAAGGATCGGTATTGGTGCCAATGGCGATCGGGGCCACCTCATAGCGCCGCGCCCGCAATTCCCGCACCAAGGCCTCCGCCGCGCCGGGCCGCGCCACCAGCTTGGTCTCGAAATCGAGCCCCGGCGACAGGCCGAGATAGGCATGGCTCGGCCGCGCGAAACAATAGACACAGCCATGCTCGCAGCCCCGATAGGGGTTGATCGACCGGTCAAAGGGCAGATCGGGCGAGCGGTTATAGCTGATGATCCGGCGCGGCACCTCCCGGCTCAGCTCGGTGCGCAGCACCCGCTCCTCCGGCGCGCGATCCCAGCCATCATCCTCGAACCGCCGGTCGAGCCGCTCGAACCGCCCCACGACATTGCTGCACGCACCACGGCCCCGCCGGCGCAGCTCGGGATCAATGCTGTCATCCACCATTGTGCGATTTTGGAACAAACAGCGAACACATGCAAGGCGCACATCTTCTTCATGCAAATTTTGCGCCGAAATCGGCCCGCTTCTTGCGTGACAGGTCGGAAGCATTCGCGCATATGTCGGAAAACGCCAAGTCGACGTGACGTAAAACGCCGAAAGCTTGCCGGAACACCACCGCGCCTGCAGCGCCTCAGAATCAGGAACATGAGCCATGTCCGACGAAGAAGACGACATCATCCTCTCCGAACTCGATGATGAAGAGCTTGTCCAACAGATGTTCGACGACCTCTACGACGGTCTCAAGGAAGAGATCGAAGAAGGCGTCAATATTCTGCTCGGACGTGGCTGGGCCCCCTATGACGTGCTGACCAAGGCGCTCGTCGGCGGCATGACCATCGTGGGCAAGGATTTCCGCGACGGCATCCTCTTCGTGCCCGAAGTGCTGCTCGCCGCCAACGCGATGAAGGGCGGCATGGCCATCCTCAAGCCGCTCTTGGCCGAAACCGGTGCGCCGCGCGTCGGCAAGATGGTCATCGGCACCGTCAAAGGCGACATCCACGACATCGGCAAGAACCTTGTGTCGATGATGATGGAAGGCGCCGGCTTCGAAGTGGTCGATCTGGGCATCAACAACCCGGTCGAAAACTATCTCGAAGCGCTCGAAAACGAGAAACCCGACATCCTTGGCATGTCGGCCCTGCTGACCACCACCATGCCCTATATGAAGGTCGTGATCGACACGCTGGTCGAACAGGGTCTGCGCGATGATTACATCGTGCTGGTGGGCGGCGCGCCGCTCAACGAGGAGTTTGGCAAGGCCATCGGCGCCGACGCCTATTGCCGGGACGCTGCCGTCGCAGTGGAAACCGCCAAAACTCTGGTCGGCCGCAAGCACAACCAGGGCGCCACGGCCTGATCGCCATCCGCTGAAAGATCAAAGCCCCGCCCCCGGCGGGGCTTTTTCGTCCCGGCCCGAGATCCTACATTCCTTATGGGAGACCGCGCATGACCCTCGACGACCGCCAGCTAACTGAGACCGGCCTGCCGCCCCGGCAGACGGGCCGCCTGCTGCTCATCGCCTGCGGGGCGCTGGCGCATGAGATCCTCGCGCTGAAACGGGGCAATGGCTGGGATCACATGGATCTGCAATGCCTGCCCGCCAAGCTGCACCTCTACCCCGAGAAGATCACCGAAGCGGTGACCGAGGCCGTGGCCGAGCATCGCGACAGCTATGACGAGATCTTCGTGGTCTATGCCGATTGCGGCACCGGCGGCCAGCTGCAGGCCAAATGCGCCGAGCTCGGCGTCGAAATGGTCGAAGGCCCGCATTGCTATTCCTTCTTCGAGGGCAATGACCGCTTTGCCGTGCAGGGCGACGCCGACATGACGGCCTTCTTCCTCACCGATTTTCTGGTCAAACAATTCGACGCTTTCGTCTGGCGGCCGATGGGGCTCGACCGGCATCCGGAACTGCGCGACATGATCTTCGGCAATTACACCAAGCTGGTCTATCAATCGCAGATCACCGATCCGGCGCTCGTCGACAAGGCCCGCGCCTGCGCCGATCGGCTCGGCCTCGCCTTTGAACACCGCCACACCGGCTATGGCGATCTCGCCACCGCCCTCGCCGCCCGCGCCTGAGACCCGGCCCCCTGATCCGCATCTTCTAGCCGCAAATATCCCGGGGGAAAGGCCGCAGGCCTTGGGGGCAGCGCCCCCTGACCCGCGTCCAAAACGCGCGAAACACCCGTAAATCGAGACATTTCGCACCGAATTTGAACCGGTTTCATAACATTAACGTAACGTCACACGCGGATAGCTTGATCCAACCCCCGCCTTGCACTACCTAGCCTGCCACCGGTCGCAGCCTACCCGGTCATCAAAACAAGGGCCCCAGATATGAAGACACTTGTCATCTGCTCAGGCGGATTGGATTCCGTTTCCCTCGCCCACAAGGTCGCGGCAGAGCAAACACTCACGCGGTTGGTCTCCTTTGACTATGGCCAGCGCCATCGCAAAGAGCTCGATTTCGCCGCCCGCGCGGCCGACCGGCTCGGCGTGCCGTTTCACCTCATCGACATGCGCGGCATCGGCGCGGTGCTGACCGGCTCGGCGCTCACCGACGATGTGCCGGTGCCCGACGGCCATTACACCGAGGCCTCGATGGCCGCCACGGTCGTGCCCAATCGCAACGCCATCATGCTGAGCGTCGCCTTTGGCCTCGCCACGGCACAGGGGGACGAAGCCGTCGCCACCGCCGTCCATGGCGGCGATCATTTCATCTACCCCGATTGCCGCCCCGGCTTTGCCAAGAGCTTTCAGGCGATGCAGAACCACGCGCTCGACGGCTATGCGGATGTGTTTCTCTACACGCCCTTCATCGACGCGCCGAAATCGGCCATCGTCACCGAGGGCGCGCGCCATCACACCCCCTTTGCCGACACCTGGTCCTGCTACAAGGGCGGCGACATGCATTGCGGGCGCTGCGGCACCTGTGTCGAGCGGCGCGAGGCCTTTCACCTCGCCGGCGTCGCCGATCCGACCGCCTATGCCGACCCCGATTTCTGGGAGATCGCCATCTCCCGAAAGGCGGCCTGCTGATGTACCGGATCTGCAAGGAATTCCATTTCTCCGCCTCGCATCAGCTCGCCCATCTGCCCGAGCATCACCAATGCGCGCGGCTGCATGGCCATAACTACGTGGTCGCGGTCGAACTGGCCGCGCCCGAGCTCGACGCCAACGGTTTCGTGCGCGATTATCACGATCTCGCCGCGCTCAAATCCTATATCGACACGCGGTTTGATCACCGCCATCTCAACGATGTGCTCGAGGGGCCGAGCACCGCCGAGGCGCTGGCGCGGCATTTCTTCGACTATTGCGCCGGGCAATGGCCCGAAACCGTGGCCGTCCGGGTGAGCGAGACCCCCCGCTCCTGGGCGGAGTACCGACCATGAGCAGCCTGCGCATCTCCGAGATCTTCGGCCCCACCATTCAGGGCGAAGGCATCCTCATCGGCGAACCCACGGTCTTTGTCCGGGCGGGCGGCTGCGATTACCGCTGCAGCTGGTGCGACACGCCCCATGCGGTCGACAGCGAACACCGCAGCAACTGGACCCCGATGACCACTTTCGACATCTGGGACGAGATTCAGCGCCTCTCGGACGGCCAGCCGCTCACCGTGTCGCTCTCTGGCGGTAACCCGGCCATTCAGGATTTCGGCCCGCTCATCGCGCTGGGCCGCGCCCAGGGCTACCGCTTCGCCTGCGAAACCCAAGGCTCGATCGCGCGCGGCTGGTTCAACGTGCTCGACACGCTGGTGCTGTCGCCGAAACCCCCGTCGAGCGGCGAGCGTCCCGATTGGGAGGCTTTCGATGCCTGCCTGCGCGCCGGGGCCAATGCCGGGCGCACCATCCTCAAGATCGTGATTTTCGACGACGAGGATTACAACTGGGCCAAGACGGTGCAGGCGCGTTTTCCGGGGCTGCCATTGTTCCTGCAACCGGGCAATCCCGAGATCGACCCGGCCCAGCCTGTCGACCTGCCGGCCATGGCCGACCGGCTTCGCCTGCTCACCGAACGCACCATGCGCGACGGCTGGTTCTCGGTGCGCATCCTGCCGCAGCTCCATGTCTTCATCTGGGGCAATCAACGCGGCGTCTGACCCAACGCCCGTTCCCGGCGTAACTCCACCACTCACGACCAACCACCACCACTCACGAAGACCACCACCACTCACGGAACACGCACCGACCGAATACCGTCGTACTACCGACGCCCCAATTTCCGGGGCGGATCCAGACCAATACAGGACAAAGCAACCATGAGCGACACGATCTATTCCGACCTCAAACAGCTTGGCGGCGCCACAGTTCTGCCCGCCAATCCCGATGAGGCCGAACTCGAACGCGTGCAAAACCCCCAAGCCGACACCGCCTATAACGTGCGCTTCACCGCGCCCGAGTTCACCTCGCTCTGCCCGATGACCGGCCAGCCCGATTTTGCCCATCTGGTCATTGATTACGTCCCGGGCGAGTGGCTGGTGGAGAGCAAATCGCTCAAGCTTTTCCTTGGGGCCTTCCGCAATCACGGCGCGTTCCACGAGGATTGCACCGTCTCCATCGGGCGCCGGCTGGCCGAATTCCTCGCGCCGCAATGGCTGCGCATCGGCGGCTATTGGTATCCGCGCGGCGGCATTCCCATTGATGTGTTCTGGCAGACCGGACCGATGCCCGACAGCGTCTGGATCCCCGATCAGGGCGTGCCACCCTATCGCGGGCGCGGCTAAGGCTAAGGTTAAGGCTCGGCTCAGGCGGCGGCTGCGGCCGCTGCCACCTCGCGGATGCGGGTGATCATCGCCCGCAATCCGTTCGAGCGCTGCGCCGACAGGTGATCATTGAGGCCAAGCCGGGCCAATTCGCCCGCCGCATCGACCTGCGGCACCTCGCCCACCGGCAGATCATTATAGAGCGCCCGCAGCACCGCAATGAGCCCGCGCACGATCATCGCGTCGCTCTCGCCGTCAAAGGCAAAGACACCGCCCTCGATCCGCGGATGCAGCCAGACCTGACTGGCACAACCATCGACCTTGGTCGCCGGCACCTTGAGCGCGTCATCGAGCGGTTCCATCGCCTTGCCCTGCTCGATCACATAGCGGTAGCGGTCTTCCCAATCCTCGAGAAACTCGAAATCTTCCACGATGTTTTCAAAGGCCGGTTGCGCCATCGGTTTTCCCCATTCTGATCGTCCCTGAGGTAATGGCGGGGCGCTCAAAGGTCCAGCCCCCGCTTGCACGCGCGGCCCTCGCGTCATACTGTGCCCCCAATCACCCTGCGGGGAATTTGGGGCAAAGGTTTCACATGCGCATTCTGCTTTCCATCCTGATGGTTACCACCCTGACGCTGGCGGGCTGCGGCGGCCTGCGCGACTCCAAGCTCAACCCCGGCAACTGGTTCGGCAAGAGCACGGCCCGCGCCACACCGACCAGCGCCCAGAGCCCCAATGCCAACCCGCTCATCCCCGAAGAGCGCAACAGCATCTTCCGCCGCAAACGCGGCGATGAGGTCTATGAGGGCACGCTGGTTCATCAGGTCACCGGGCTCAGCGTCGAACGCGCCTCCGGTGGCGCCATCATCCGGGTCACCGGCCTGCCGCTCCGTCAGGGCGCGCATGACGTGCGGCTGACCTCGGCCAATGGCAAGGATGACGCGCCGATCAATGGCGTACTGACCTATCGGCTCGAGGCTTATCAGCCGGTCAACCGCGCCCAAGGCACGCCCCATAGCCGCAAGGTCAGCGCCGGGCGCTTTGTCTCGGATCAAGACCTGCAAGGGGTGCGGGAAATCCGCGTGATCTCGCAGACCAATTCCCACAGCTCGCGCCGCTGATCGCTTGATATTTCGCGACTTTTCGGCGCGACACCCTACCATTGACAGCTCAAGCCACTGCTGGCCAAACTGGCCGCATTGCGTGATGAGGTGACCGAATGGGTGCGTTTCTGAAAATGCCGCTGGCGCTGCTCAAGCGTTACTACCGCAAGCTCTGGCTGCGCGTGCTGTGCTACGCGTTGCTGTCGCTTCTGGTGGCGGCGATAGAGCCGGTGCTCGAACGCTGGATCGATCTCGATTTCGCGCCCGACGTCGCGCCCGAAGGCGTGATGACGGTGCTGACGATCCTCGCGTCGTCGATGCTCGCGGTCTCGACCTTTTCGCTCAACGTGATGGTGAGCGCCCATCGCGCCGCCGCCGCCAGCGCCACGCCGCGCATTCACCGGCTCTTGCTCGACGACACCACCACGCAAACCGTGCTGGCGGTGTTCATCGGGGCCTTTGTGTATGCGCTGACCACGATCATCCTGATCCAGGCCGGGCTCTATGCCGACACTTCGGCCTTTATCACCATGGCGGTCACCGTGCTCGTGGTGGTGATGGTAATCGCCGCCATGCTGCGCTGGATCGACCATCTGAGCCACCTCGGCAGCATGGATCACAACATGCGCAACGTCTTCGATCTGACCCGCGACGGGCTCACCCGTTTTGCCCGGCGGCCCGCGCTCGGCGCGGCCCTGCTGCGCGAGGACACGGTGCTGCCCGAGCAGCTGACACCGCTTACCGCGCCCGCCTCGGGCTATCTGCAGCTGATTGATGTCGAAGGGCTCAACACCTGTCTCGAGGACATCTCCGAGGGCAGCTTTCTCTATGTGTCGCTCTTCCCCGGCCAGACCGTGCTGCGCGGTCAGCCCCTCGCCCAGCTCTCGGGCAGCGCCACTGAGGCCGAGCTCACCCAGCTCGCACAGCATTTCGTCATCGGCGACATCCGCACCTATGAACAAGACCCGGATTTCGGCCTCACCGTCCTGTCGGAAATGTCGTCGCGTGCGCTCTCACCCGGGGTCAACGATCCCGGCACCGCGATCGAGGCGGTGACACGGCTGGAAATGCTGCTCTGGGACTATGGCCATGCCACGGGCGATCCGGACACGGCCACCGCCCCTCGGGTCTTTGTCAAGGCGCCGACGCCCGCCCATATCCTGCAATCGGCCTTTGCCGCCACCGCTCGCGATGGCGCGGGCCAGATCGAAGTCGCCCGCCACCTGCGCGAGGCCCTGTCGCGGCTGGCCTCCCTGCCCGACGCCTCCCTTGCCGCTGCGGCGCGTGATCTGGATGAACTGGTGCTCGCCTATTGCGACAAGGCCCTGCCCCTCGAGGCCGAACGCCAGAGCCTGCGCCGCGCCTTCTGACGGGCGACGCATTGCACCTCGGACAGTGCAGCGTTCACGCAGGCCAGCGTCAGCCCCTGGGATGGCGACCGAACCTCGTGACGATGTGCTTAATGCCGGCCACGCACATCCAACAGAACACGCCTCGCGCCTGCATCAGCCAAATCGCCAGCCCAAGGCAGGGGCTGACGATGGCCAGGCCCCTTCGGAGCTGTTCACCGGCCCGTCGCCTATGAGCCTCTGATGGGCCCGTAGGTCATCCAGCAGCCAAACCCGCTATTGGGTCAGGCGCTAGAAGTTTATTTCGCCCCAAGCAACGGTGATCGCCAGGAAGATGAGAAGCCCTAAAAGGGACATGAGAATACCCCAAAAGCCGTCGCGTATTGGGGTAATACTCGCCCGCTTTGGCTTCTTTTGATCATAATATACTTCTACGATGCGCCCTTTGAGCGATTGCACAGTTTGCGCAGAATGAACTGTGAAAAAGCCACTAGGCGCAGCTTGCTCAAATCGTAGCATCCTTTGATCAGGTGTTTCGAAGGATACGAGGACATAAGCTTCGCCATCCGAGTCGGAGCCCTGCTTTCGAATGAACCGAGTGTCGATGACGCGGCCTGTGGCTGATCCTTTGCGCAATAGGATCAGGAACCAGTCGCGAGAGGCCCATATGCCACCACAAAAAAAAACGAGGCTGCCAACCGCCATCAAGAGCTTTAAGAGCGTATCCAGGTCGTTGTTCATTCCAACTCGCGAAGCATTATTTCAAAACGCTTATAGTTGAGAGTTTGGCCTTTTTATGGCTATCGCAACACAGAAGCGGACATTTGATCAATAAGCATCATCGGTCAAAATGGCCTCAAGTCCGACCTTCGCCATCTGCGCACAAGCGTTCAGCGCCCCTCGGCTCAGAGCTCAACCGCCTCAATATTCTGACCCTTGACGCGCAGCGCGATCTTGCCCTCGCAGAGCTTGAGCGCATCCTGCCCGAACACCTGCGCCCGCCAGCCCTTGAGCGCCGCGCCATCGCGCCGACCGCCCGCAATCGCGTCGAGATCCGACGCCGTGGCGATGAGCTTGGCCGCCACACCATATTCCTCGGATTTGCCCTTGAGCAGCACCCGCAGCATATCCGCCACCGCCGGGTTCACCTGCAGCTTGTCGTCGAGCCCCGCCTTCTGCGGCTGATCCTTCGGATCCATCTCGAGCCCGCGCTTCACAGCCGCGATAATGCCATCGGCAATCGCCCCCTTGCGCGCCTCGCGCAGCAAGAGCCGCGACCGGCCAAGATCGTCATAGCTCGCCGGTTTCGTCGCCGCGATCTCGAGCAGCGCATCATCCTTATAGACCCGGTTGCGCGGGATGTTGCGCTCTTGGGCATGGGCCTCGCGGAACCGCGCCAATTCGCGCACGATGGCGAGGTAACGCCCGGAATTGTTGCGCGTCTTGATCCGCTGCCACGCATCCTCGGGCCGGGTGATATAGGTCGCCGGGTCCATCAGCGTGCCAAGCTCTTCCTTGACCCAGGCATCACGGCCGGATTTTTCCAGCTCGGCGGCGAGATATTCGTAAATGCGCCGCAGATGGGTCACATCGCCCAGTGCGTATTTCTTCTGCGCCTCGCTCAGCGGACGGCGCGACCAATCGGTAAAGCGCGAGGATTTGTCGAGCTGCTCCTTGGCGATCCGCCGCACCAGCGTCTCATAGCCCACCTGCTCGCCAAAGCCGCAGACCATCGCCGCCACCTGCGTGTCAAACAGAGGCTGCGGGATCAGACCGGCATCGACATAGAAAATCTCGAGGTCTTGACGCGCCGCGTGGAACACTTTGACCACGTTTTCATCGCGAAACAGCTCGTAAAGCGGTTCGAGCGACAACCCCTCGGCCAGCGGGTCGACCAGCACCGCCCCCTCGTCATCTTCGCCGGGCATGGCAAGCTGCACGAGGCAGAGCTTGCTGTAATAGGTCCGCTCGCGCAGGAACTCTGTATCGACGGTGACATAGGGATGTTTGCGCGCCTCTTGGCAATAGTCGGCAAGGGCGTCGGTGGTGGTGATGGTGATCATATCGGCTCGAATGTTGAGGGCGCCATCGCGGCGGCGGTGGCCCCGTATAGTGGAAATGCAGCGGAATTCAAATAACCTTGGCCCGCCCCGCCCGGATCGTCCCGATCATGGCAAAAATACCGGGGTCTTGTCGCCGGCGGCAAAGCGGCGCAGCACCTGCGGATAGAGGATATGTTCCTGTGCCAGAACCCGCGCCGCGAGGGTCTCGGGCGTGTCACCCGGCTCGACCGGCACCCGCGCCTGCCCCAAAAGCGGCCCGGCGTCGAGCTCGGCAGTGACCTCATGCACGCTGCAGCCGGCCTCGGTGTCGCCCGCCGCCAGCGCCCGCGCATGGGTGTTGAGCCCGGTGTATTTCGGCAAAAGAGACGGGTGAATATTGATCATCCGCCCGTCCCAGCGGCGCACGAACCCTTCGGTCAACACCCGCATGAACCCCGCCAGACAGAGAATATCGGGCTGCGCTTCACAGATCCGCGCGTGCAGCGCCTCCTCAAAGCTGGCCCGGTCGCCCTTGTGGGGCCGGTGATCGACCACCGCCGTCTCGACGCCGCGCGCCCGGGCCTTCTCGAGCCCGCCCGCCTCGGCGCCATTGGCCAGAACCAGCACCGGCATGGCCGGGTGATCCTCGCCCATACTGTCGACGAGCGAGACCATGTTCGACCCGCCCCCCGAGATCAGGATGGCGACGCGTTTCTTCACTTGAGACTGCCCGAATAGGCGACGCCCTGCCCCGGCACCACTTGGCCGATGCGGTAAACGGTCTCGCCCGCCTCGCTGAGCAGCGCGCTCAGCGCCTCGGCCCGGTCCGCCTCGACCGACAGGATCATGCCGATGCCGCAGTTGAAGGTCTTGAGAAGCTCGGCCTCTTCCATGCCGCCGGTTTCCGCCGCCCAGGCGAACACCCCCGGCAGCTCCCAAGCGCCAAGGTCGATCTCCGCCCCCAGCCCCTCGGGCAGGACGCGCGGCAGGTTCTCGGTGAGACCGCCCCCGGTGATATGCGCCAGCGCATGCACGCCACCGGCCCGCACCGCCTCGAGCGCCTGACGCACATAGAGCCGCGTCGGCGTCAGCAGCACCTCGCCAAGGCTGCCCTCGGCCCAGGGGCAATCCGCCTCCCAGCCAAGGCCCGAGATCTCAACCAGCTTGCGCACGAGGCTATAGCCGTTGGAGTGCACCCCGTCCGAGGCCAGCCCCAGCAGCACATCGCCCTCGACCACACCCGCCGGCAGATCCGTGCCACGCTCCATCGCGCCCACGGCAAAACCCGCCAGATCGAAATCGCCATCGGGATACATGCCCGGCATCTCTGCCGTCTCGCCGCCGATCAGCGCACAGCCCGACCGGACACAGCCCTCGGCAATGCCTTCGATGATCCGCGCGGCCTGCTCCGTCTCGAGACGGCCAGTGGCGAAATAATCGAGGAAAAACAGCGGCTCCGCGCCTTGGCACACGAGGTCATTGACGCACATGGCGACAAGGTCGATGCCGACGCCATCAACATGGCCGGTGTCGATCGCGATGCGCAGCTTGGTGCCCACCCCATCGGTCGCCGCCACCAGCACTGGATCGACATAGCCCGCGCCCTTGAGGTCAAACAGCGCGCCAAAGCCGCCGAGCCCCGACATCACGCCGGGCCGCGCGGTCCGCTTGGCTGCGGGTTTGATCCGATCCACGAGCGCATTGCCCGCGTCGATATCCACCCCTGCATCCGCATAGGTGATCCCGTTCTTTCCTGATTGCATGGCCGCGCCCCGCTGCGTTTATCCGTGTTGGCAGGGCGATAGACCAATGCGCGGCCAATATCAACAAGGCGCTGCGCCCCCACGCCCTGTGACGCGCCAATGCCATCTTGACGCCCCGCCCCCGCCAGCCTACCAAACGCCCCAGGCGGGCCTGTAGCTCAACTGGTTAGAGCAGAGCGCTCATAACGCTTTGGTTGGGGGTTCAAGTCCCTCCGGGCCTACCAAAAACCGCCAAAAACTCAATAAAATCAATGCACCAAGTGTACCGCAGCGTGGCAGATGCGCCTTAGGGAAATCAATAACTTAAGAAGCAGGTGTACCACGCAAATTACCTGTAGCGGGCCTAATGTCCATGCTGATCTCTCATACACGTCGAGAGTCTTTGAGGTTTTACTGTGCAAAGGAAGTAACCCCACCCGGCGCTAGACATTCCGATCAGAAGCGTCATGACTTGGCTGAGGTGTTGATCCCGGCTTCACTTTGCGGTGTCTCTTCATTATCGCCTCTATGCCCATACTAGAAGAAGCCGCTAAGGGTCAGTTTGTAACCACGCAGTACGAGTTGATTTGAGCTTCAAGTTGCTCCTCTCAGTCCTACAGCACATACGAGGATTGACAGCCCGGTGCTACACGGTAGGTTTAAAGTATGGTTACGCATGAAAATCACTTTCGGTTTCTGCTTCTGAACCGCCCCCGTCCCCGGGTGGCGTGCGTTTAGGCGCATCTTCGACCCCCGGGGCCTCTCAAATACATTCTTGAGACTGCGATCCTTTCCGGGGGATGATCATGCACAGCACCAATTCCGCCCATCAGCCTACCGGCGATGCCTATCGACCTACGTTCAAGTGTCCTTCTCTGAAGGGCCGCTTCCAGCTGACCCGCGCCGATCGGATCGGGGTTGAACGCCTATTGAACCTAGGCCTCACGGCGGAATGCCCAAACCCGGCGCTGATCGAAGGCTTTTTACGCCACAAGCTGCGTCTTGCTCGGCCCGCACCGGAACCAGCGCCGTCTAACCTCGTCACTGTAGGTAAGCATCTCACTTTCATGACCAGCGACGGAAAAACCTGCGAAGGTATACTGGCACTAGCTCCAATCGAGAAAGAAGGGTGCATTCCTCTGACTTCATTTCTGGGAGCAACGATGCTGGGCATGCACAAGATGCAAAAAATGCCCTTGCTGCGCGAGGACGGCTGGATTGGCACCCTCGTGGTGTTGGACGTGCGAAAAACTTGAAGCAGCACCTGTACAGCTCTCCATAAATAATTGAATCACCTCAGAGAAGATACCCTATGCCTGTTCCCTCCCAACCCCGCCGTCCCCGCCGTCCCAAGATTGTCATCAGCAGCAAGCGGCTCACAGAGCTTGAATCCCTTTCTGAAAAGTTCGTGCGACGGGATCCAGAGCTCGCCGAACAATTAATTGAGGAACTAGGCCGCGCGCGCATTGTCACTCCATCCCGGCTTCGGCCTGACGTCGTCGATCTCGGGCGTCAGTTCACTTACCGCGACGAGTCCGCCGGCAAGGACCATAGCGTCACCCTAGTGCTCCCCCAGGATGCCGACATTTCCAATGGCCGCATATCCGTCATGACCCCCATCGGCATTGCTCTGATCGGGTTGGCAGAAGGTGCAATGTTCCATTGGGAAACTCGTAACGGGCATCGACGCGAACTGAAGATCCTTAAAGTGTGCCAGTGAAGGTAGGACACCAGACAAGGTATCGGAGATGGAACGCAAAAACATAAGGTGCAGCAAAAACCATGCGCGGCCCGGGGGGTGCGGTTCCATGTTTTAGACGGCATGCCGCGCCGCCCGGGATTGATGCCGCCGATGTATCGGCACACCTTGTTCAGCCCGGAGATATGTTATGTCCCTCCACCTTCCCTCCAAATGCCCGTCCTGTGCCGCCGCAGTCCCGCGTGCAGCAGCGGGGCGTTGCCCAAGCTGTCGTCAACCCTTTGCTCGCCCTTTGCATTGCCCCACAGTCAAATGCCGCCGGTGCAGCACGCCCATTCCGCTGCAGGGGGCCTCCGCTCTCACATGCGCCAAATGTCGCGGAAGCCGGCCCTCATGATCACCCCGACAACAGGCCACGGTCTACTTACGCGATCGAGCACGGCGAGACACGAAAGTCGTTTTTGCCGGCTGCGCTGCGCACTAAGATCGGCTCTGCGAAGAAAGCGAACTTTGCAAAGTCGTGGTGGCACGAAGCGGGGCGCTTTCGCGCTGGATGATTTCGACCTGTTGCTCTAGCCACCTCTGGAACAGCCCGATGACCGGATGCGACGCTGCGCGATCTGTCTTGTAAATAAACTTGTACGAGGTCTTGGGACGCAGACAGAGATCCGACAGGATCGCGATGCGGCCACGCGCGACATCCCCCCTGATCAGTGAGCGCTCTGCCATGCCGATCCCTTGACCGGATCGGACGGCTTCGAGGATTGTATGCTGATCGTCAAAGATCAGATTTTGCGAGGTGGCGGGTCCGTCATATCCGAAGGTTTCCAACCAGCTCTGCCAATCGTTCATGTCCCGGTAGTGCAGGCGCGCGACGTCCGGCCGCGCAATGATGCGGGCCAGATCGTCGCCGCTGGCCAACAGATCGGGATTGCAGATCAGCACCAGATTTTCCTTAAGGATTTCGACAGAGGCCGAATTTGCCGGAGGGTGCAGGCAGTATTTGATCAACACGTCTTCGCTTCCCAAGGAGGCCGAGTCAGGATCAAGGTTGTTCAGGTGAAGCTGAATGCCTGGATTGGCGCTGAGAAATTCCGAAATTCTGGGGGCAATCACCTTCATCGCGAAGAAAGGTCCACTACGGACGCGTAGAACCTGGGCGTCTCGTTTCTGGCCGATCAGTGACAACGTCTCGCCAATCTCGTCAAAGCTGCGCTGACAGACATCACGCAGGAGTTTTCCTTCTAGCGTCAACGACACGCCCTTGCCGCTCCGGATGAACAGATTTTTGCCGAGCCGGTCCTCGAGCAGTTTGATCTGATGGCTGATCGCGCCCTGGCTGACCGACAGCTCTTTGGCGGCGAGGGTAAAGCTCAGGTGACAGGCGGCCGCCTCGAACGCACGGAGGGCCCGCAGGTTGGCGAGTTGGCCGCGCGTGGTTCGGCCTTGGGGCATGGTATTAGTTTCTCTCATGGGGCAAATAGTTCTTTTGCTTTGAAATATCGGGGTAAATCATTTTTATGCTTGCCTCATATGCGGCTGCCCGCTGGATGAGGCGCCTGCATAATAATAATGCCTCTGCAGGGCGGTGGCAAAACAAACAATGGGTCTGGGACATGGCCCGAGGGAGAGATGACAATGTTTGCACTTCTAAAAAATTCCGCGTTTGTGGTCGCGGCGTTCGGAATTGGCGCTGGTATGGTGCAGGCTGATACACTCCGCCTGGGGACCGAGGGGGCCTATGCGCCGTTCAATTCGGTTTCCGAGAGCGGCGAGCTCCATGGTTTTGACATTGATATCGGCAATGCGATCTGTGCCGAGCTGGAGACGACCTGTGAATGGAGCACCCATGATTGGGGCGGCATTATCCCGGCGCTGAATTCCGGCAAGTTCGACGTGCTCATCGCCTCGATGGCCATCACCGAAGCCCGGATGGAAGAGGTCGCTTTTTCCGACCCTTATTATTTCAACACGATGCGCTTTGCGGCGCTCAAGGATCTAGGGCTTGAAGATGCCACGCCCGAGACGCTGAGCGGGATGGTTCTGGGCACCCAGGCGGGCGGTGTCGCCAGCAAGGTACTAAATCAGTATTTTCCCGACAATGATATCAAGCTCTACCCCAAGCTGGGGGAAGCGTTTCTGGATATGGAGAGCGGCCGCCTGGACCTGGTGCTCGAATCGAAGTTCGCGCTGGGCGACTGGATGGCCGATGGGGTCGATTGTTGTGAGTTCGTCGGTCAGGATTTTCTGCTCGACGGGACGATTGGCGCCGGCATGGCCTTTCGCAAGGATGAGACGGAGCTGCGCGATCGGGTGAATACGGCGCTGGCCTCGATTATCGAGAACGGCACCTATGATGAGATCCGCGCGAAGTATTTTGACTTTGAGATCCGTGACAAGCCGATCGCCGTGAGCGAGCTGTTCGGTCAGTAACTCTTGGGCAAATGTCAGGTGTGGGCGCGCCTTGGCGCCGCCCAAACCTGAACCCGAAATAGATGAGGCATGGCACTATGGATTGGCTGGCGCTGCTTGCCTTTGGGGATACGGGCTGGGGTGATGAGTTGCTTCATGGGCTGGGCGTCACGCTCGCCCTGTCGCTGGCGACATTTCCCGTCGCGATTTTTCTGTCCTTCGTCATCCACTGGGCCAAGACATCGAAGCGGCGGCCCGTGCGTGTCGTAGCACATGGGTATACGACCATTTTCAAGACGCTGCCGGAAATCCTCACGCTGCTGATCCTTTATTATCAGTCGCAGGCGGTGGTGAACTGGGTGGCCGATTTGATCATGCCGGGAAGCCATCTGGCGATGTCGCCCTTTCTTGCCGGTCTGATCGCGCTCAGCCTTGTGATCAGCGCCTATGGCAGCGAGGTGGTGCGGGGCTCGTTGAAAGCGATAGGCAAGGGGCAGACCGAGGCCGCGCAGGCGTTGGGCCTGTCGCGTTTCCAGACATTTCGCAAGATCCTGCTGCCGCAACTGTGGCGCCATGCCCTGCCCGGTTTTGGCAATCTATGGGTGATCTTGCTCAAAGACACGTCGCTGGTGTCCATCATCGCGCTGAGCGATCTGGTGCATGTAGCAACGTTGGCGATCAACACGACGCGCGAGCCGTTCTTTTTCTACCTGGTCATCGGCGGCATTTACATCCTGCTGGTTGCCCTGTCGACCCGTCTACAAAAGACGTTGGAGCGGCGGGCCTCGACGGGGATCTCGCCGGTGGAGGCACGCGATGTTTGATCTGTGGTTCAATTTTCGCGAGCTTTGGCTAGACGGCATTGTCACCACGGCGTCGCTGACCGTTTTGGCAGTCTTTTTCGGGTTCTTTCTCGCGATACCCATCGGGGTGGCCCGGGCGAAATCCTCAGGGGTTCTGGGATGGCTGGCGTTGGGATATGTGAACCTGTTTCGCGGGATGCCACTGCTGGTGCAGCTGTTTCTGGTCTATTATGGGCTTGGCCAGTTCAACAGCGAGCTGCGTGCCCTCGGCCTTTGGTGGATTTTCCGCGATGCCTGGTATTGTGGGCTGTTGGCGCTGGTGCTGAACACCGCCGCCTATCAGGCGGAGATCATTCGCGGCAGTCTTCAGACGATCCCGGCGTCGGTGCATGAGACCAATGCCGCGCTCAACCTCACACGTTGGACCGCGTTTCGTCAGGTTTTGCTGCCGATTGCCTTTGCCAAGGCGCTGCCGGCGATCGGTAATGAATTTATCCTATTGCTCAAGGCGACATCATTGGTGGCGATCATCACGGTGTTCGATCTGATGGGGCAGGCGCGCTTTGTTTTTTCCGAGACCCTCGATCTGCGCGTCTATTACGTCGCCGCCCTGCATTATCTGGTGCTGGTTCTGGCGATTGAATGGGTCCTGCGCCGGGTGGAAAGGCGGTTCGCATGGATGGCATGATGCAAGAGATCCCAGCAGTTCATTTTGCCAAGGTGAACAAGAGTTTCGGCGCGTATCACGCCCTGCGCGACATTGATCTGAGCGTCGCCCAAGGCGAAAAGATCGTGGTCTGTGGTCCCTCCGGATCAGGGAAATCCACGCTGATCCGCTGCATCAACCATCTGGTTGTGCCGCAATCCGGGAGGCTTGCCGTTCTGGGGATCACGGTCGATGACGACAAAGGTGCCTTACGCCGGATCCGGGCGCAGGTCGGCATGTGTTTTCAGCATTTCAATCTCTATCCGCATCTCAGCGTTCTCGACAATTGCATGCTATCGCCGGTTCACACCCTTGGGATGCCCAAGGCAGAGGCACGCGAGATGGCCATGGAGTTTCTAGGCCGCGTGCGCATGCAGGATCAGGCGCAGAAATTCCCGTCGCGCCTGTCAGGTGGGCAACAGCAGCGCGCCGCAATCGCGCGCAGCCTGTGTATGAAGCCAAAGATCATGTTGTTCGATGAACCGACATCCGCGCTCGACCCTGAATCTATTGGCGAGGTGTTGGATGTGATGGCGGAGCTCACGGATGCGGGCATGACCGTGCTCTGCGTCACACATGAAATGGGGTTCGCGCGCAAAATCGCGGATCGCATCGTCTTCATGGAGACGGGCCGTATCGTCGAGATCGCTCCGCCTGAAGACTTCTTTGCCAATCCGCAGCACGCGCGGTCACGCCAATTTTTGAAACAGGTGGCGCCGATCTGACGCCGGGTTGACCCGCCCCCATATGATGGCATCAAAGGACATAGAATGACGTATCGCGTCGCGATTATAGAATTTATAAACGAAAGCAACACTTTCACCGTGACCCGCACGGGGATGAAGGATTTTCGTGCGTCGCATTTCTTTCAAGGTGACGAGATCCCCGCGAATTTCCAGGGCACCGGATCCGAGGTGGGCGGCGCAATCGAGGTGGCCGACGCGGAGGGCTGGCAGCCGGTCTATATCACCGCTGCCCATGCCGAGCCGGGGGGTGTGGTCACAGAGGAAGCGCGCCAAGTCATCACCAGGGAATGCCTGCATAGACTGGCCGAGGGCGGTCCCTTTGATGGCATTTTCGTCGCCCTGCATGGCGCGATGGTGACCGAGACCGATCAGGATGGGGATAGCCAGTTTCTACGCGAAATTCGTGGGGTGGTGGGCTATGATGTGCCTCTGGCCATCACGCTCGATCTGCATGCCAACATTTTTGACGAGCTAGCCGAATTGGCCAATATCGCCGTGTCGTTCCGGACATACCCACATGTCGACATGCGCGAAGTCGGGGTCGAGGCTTGCATGATGTTGCACGCTGCGATGGCTGGCGAGATCAAGCCCCGCATTGCCATTCGCAGGCCGCCGATGCTGGTTGGCTGCGACGATGGGCGCACCACCGAGAACGGCCCGATGTGCCGCCTGCTGGAGAGTGCCGCGCGCGAGAGGGCAGCAGCGGGGATTTTGAACGTCGCAATCAATGCCGGGTTTACCGATGCGGATGTCTGGGCCACCGGACCTTCGGTCCTGGTGACGCATGACGCGGGCGCACAGACTGAGGCCGCCACCGCGGCGCAGCGGATCTGTGATGAGATATGGGCCTATAGGGATCAGTGGGAAAAGCCCATCGGTTTGGCTGAGTGTATGGAACTGGTGACGTCGGCCGCAACGTCGGACAAGCCCATCGTGATCGCGGACTATTCGGACAATCCCGGATCAGGGGCCTATAGCGATTGCACCGCGCTTATCAGCGCTTTGCTGGATGCAGGGGTCCAAAATGCGGCGGCAGGCGCGTTGCTCGACCCGGATGCGGTGGCAGAACTGGTGAAACACGGTGTCGGGGCAAATGTGACCCTTTCCATCGGCGGCAAGATTGACCCGCGTGTCGGTGGAGGTCCTCTGGAGGTCACCGGTCGCGTCATGGCGATCAGCGATGGGCGGTTCAAGTTTGAAGGCCCGATGTTTACCGGACTTCCCGGCTCGACAGGTGAGAGCGCTTGTTTGCGGGTTCAAGGGCTGGATATCATGATCGTGTCCGACCGGATGCAGATGCTCGATCGCAATATCTTTCGGGTGGTCGGCATTGAGCCGATCGAGAAATCCTTGTTGGCGGTGAAATCCATGCAGCATTTCAAAGGGGCCTTTGCACCGATCGCGTCGCAGATCATCGTCACCGACGCCGGGGGGCTCTGTACGCCTGATGTCACCGCGCGGAGCTATTCACGGCTGCGGCGTCCCATTTTTCCACTGGATAAGATCAATGACTGAGATTCATGACATAGCCATTGTCGGCGGCGGCATCGTTGGCGCGTCGCTTTTGCATTTTCTCGATGGCGCCCGGTCTGTCATCTTGCTCGAACAGGAGGCGGCGGTTGGCTATCATTCCACGGGCCGATCGGCGGCGGAATTTACCCGTCGCTTTCACTCAGAGCCGATCGGGCGGCTGACGAGTGCCAGCGCAACTTTCATGATGTCCCCGCCGACAGGGTTCAGCGAGGCCGACCTATTGCGTCCGCGCGGCAATCTGATCGTGGCGGATGCGGAGAAGGCGGATCGGCTGATGGCGCTCTTTCACCAGGAACAGGCCGCCGGTCCGGCAGCCGCATCTCCTGTCGAACTGCTCGAGATCGACGGCGCGCTCGAGAAATGTCCGATCCTTGATCCCAATTGGCTCAAGGCGGCGCTTTTCGATCCGGATTGCTGGGATGTCGAGGTCGAAAGCCTGTTGCAGGGTTATCTGCGCAGCGCGAAAGCCAAGGGCGCGGTCGTGCGTCAGTCCTGCCAAGTGACAGCGGCGCGGCGCGAGGGAGGGCATTGGCTGATCGAGACGACGCAGGGCGCGCTGCGCGCGCGATGCGTCGTCAATGCGGCTGGCGCCTGGGCCGATCCTGTGGCGCAGCTGTTCGGGGCCCGCCCCTTGGGTCTGACGCCGCACCGTCGCACGGCGATCAACGTCGAAGCGCCCGGTTATGATGTCGGGGCCATGTCTGAAGTCTGTGAGATTGACGAGCTGTTCTACTTCAAGCCGGACGCAGGTAAACTGATGGTTAGCCCTGCGGATGAGACACCTGTCGATGCGCATGATGTGCGCCCCGAAGAGTTGGATATCGCCTATGCGGCGCATTATATAGGCGAAGTCACGAGCCTCGATGTCAGGCATATCGCCCATAGCTGGGCCGGGCTGCGGACCTTCGCATCCGACCGCTTGCCGGTGATCGGAACCAGCCAGGAGGTTGAGGGGTTTTTCTGGCTCGCGGGGCTGGGGGGCGCCGGTATTCAGACATCGCCGGCTGTCGGTCAGATTGCCGCCGCGCTTTTGCGTGCCACGCCTCTGCCCGATAATCTGTGCCAAGCCGGCGTTGATGTGACTGCGTTCAGCCCGGACCGCTTTTGACCTCAACTTCTTAATAGGCAGGTGTTAAGCAATCCTGCTCGCTTGGATTAGCTATTTAGCATCGCCATTTCTTACAGAGGTTTTCAAGAATTCTGGTGCAGCTGGCAAGAATGGGAAGGCTTTGCCGGCGAAACGTTCCTTCCCTGCCCTACATTGCTTGATCGAGCATTTTTATGGCTCGCCTAGCATCCTTGAAGGCGAAAATCAACTGAGCCAAGCATAGCTTACCGCCGCATGGGCCTGTCATACGTCTGCTTAATCAGTTTGATGTTGCGTAGAATCAAATCACTTCGTCCGGATAGGGCAAATCATCAAGAGCCACGTTTATGAAATCAGGAGCGGGGGTGTTAGTAAATCGGACTGCCGGTACATGTGTTCGGCCCTCCGCAATCGCTTTTACAACCCGATGCATACCATCCATCAGCCGACCTTCTGCGCAAATGATTATGGGATGCGATGGATCGAGCTCCATTATTGAGGTAAGGTGAGAAGCTATTGATCGCGGTGTTGGCACAGTATCACTGTGGTCATACCACCAGTTTTCGTCCACTTCGCTAATATAATTTGTTGGGATCAATTCCACCTCGAAGTCACGCGAAGCGCGAATTAGGCGGTGCACATCCCAGATGTGCCGATCCGATCCGACCTGGCGAGCGTGGTACTGTTTTCGTATGAGTTTACTTTCCACGCCATCCATAGCTGTTTGGTTGCAAGGTATTCAAATAAGATGCAACAGCCCTTTATCGATATTCGCAAGCCGGCCTTGGTGCAATGTGCAGCATCTGTCACTCTGGGCGAAAGGACGTAAGGCTGCGCACACGCGCGGCAGACGAACCGGCCTTTACAAACTTACGAGAAGGCTCACGGCAAGCCCTTGCGGGGGCGATCCTTAATGCGACTGGCTCACAAAATATATGCGGTCCACCCGTTTGTCTTGTCCGAAGTCGATCACCATCGTCCATTCGGGATCACTGACAGGATTGTTCGAACAGACATGAGCCGTGAAGCTCTGCGATGTGGCCGTGTAGCCGTTCGGCACGCGTCCCAAGAGCCGGATCACTTCTCCGCGCGTTATCCCAACCCTCAACCCCGATGGCATCTCCCAACTAGGCGATGTGGTGGACATCGCGAACACGGCGTCTTGGAAAATGTCGATATGCATCCCAACGAGGTACAAGCGATCGATGGCCTCACCGCGTCCGTCAGGGTCTTCGATTGTCTCTGGTGATCCAAGTTTGCCGAGTGCGCTCAAGCTATCGCCCATGTGCACTCCCCCTAAACTGAATTCGCTCACAGGCAGGCAATACTCAATGACGCTTTCGTAGCTGATCTCTTGCAAAACAGAGGTGGGCGTTGGCTGAATGTCATCGGACACCCACGTGAACGAAAAGGAATCCCACGATTGGCCCGCCGCCAATTTAATGTCGTGGATCCCGCCGCCGAAGCCATAGCTCACTGTCTCTGGTATGCACTCTAGGCTGAGGGCATGTTCACCACTTTCGGTCACTTCAACCCATCCGAAACGCCGCGGCTCTTGCTGCATGTCTTCTTCGGAAAACGGACGATCAAAGCCTCCGCCTATGTTGTAGGCGTAGTCTCCGTTGTAAAAGGTGACGCTCTCAAAAATCGAAACACCAGACCCCGACCACGGCTCAAAATCGACGCGCTCGATGGTTTCGGTCAACTGCAATCCAACGGCACCACCAATAGGCCCGTAGCGATAAGTTGCAACCTGTGCGTCGAAGCACACGAAAACTTCGGTATTCCGGCCCTCAATCTGGCACGAGGTGAAAGCCTCTTGTCCTTGTGGACATCCCGCTTGCGCTTGTGCAGTCAAAAACGCGCCCGCAAAAAGAAGATACACACCCACATTCATTTTCACTCACCCCCTTGAAGCCCTCATGAACGGCAACCGTCAGATGGTGATCAGGTTTCATTTCAAAGTCTAGCCAAAAGGCACTGAGTTTGACGCAAAACAGCCCAGCGCCGACATCCAATTCCGGATCACGGAACGGCATCGCAGCTCGCAGCCGCAAGTATAGGCTGCGACTGCGAGCTCCTATTAGAGCGGAAGGCCAAATCTGCAGAAGTTCGCGGCGACTCCACATTCCTTCTGCGTGTCACAATTTTCGGACCTGTTTCGTCTTGTAGGTATGGTCAGAGAAAAGGAGACAGTGATGACCCCTCGCATGAACTATATCAAAGCCGCACCTGATACGATGGAGGCGATGATGGCGGCCGAAGAGACGACGAGGCGCTTATCTCTCCCTCAAGCATTGCGCGAGTTGGTCAAGATGCGTGTGTCGCAGATCAACGGCTGTGCCTTCTGCCTGGACATGCACGCCCCGGTGGCGCGGCAAGCTGGCGTGACGCAGCAAAAGCTGGATGTGCTTTCGGCGTGGCGCGAAAGCCCCGCTTTTGATGATCGCGAGCGCGCTGCGCTGGCGTGGGCCGAGGCTTTGACGCGCATCGAGCAAACAGGTGTACCCGATGCTGAATACCAACACTTGGCGGCATCCTTCAATGAGCGCGAACGGGTCGAGTTGACCTTTGTTGTTACCATGATCAATTCATGGAACCGCTTTGCGGTTGGCTTTCGCACCATTCATACACTACGCCCGGATCAAGATGCGGCTGCCTGATCCCCATAGTCAGATTTTCGAGGAAGAGCGCCGCCGTTTGGCGGGGCTCGCCTATCGGATGACCGGGTCGGTGGCTGAGACGGATGATATTCTTCAAGAGGCGGTGATCAAGTTCCGTGGCGTTGCGTTGTCCCGCATTGACCACCCGACCCGGTGGTTGTCGACGGTCGTGATGCGCCTGTGCCTTGACCACCTGCGCTCCGCGCGGACGCGCAAGGAAACCTATGTCGGGGCATGGCTGCCCGATCCGTTAATCGCCGATCATTCCTCTGACGCGGAAAGTGATTGGGTCGAAACGGAGGATGTCGGTATCGCGCTGATCCTGACGCTCGACAGGCTGACCCCTGAGATGCGAGCGGCTTTTATCCTCCGCGACGCCTTCGACTATTCCTTCGGCGAGATCGCTATGCTCCTGGGCAAGAGCGATACCGCTTGTCGGCAACTCGTTTCACGCGCGCGTCGCAAATTGGCCGGCGCCGAACCAGCAGATCCGCCATCGCGAGCATTGAGCCATCCGCTTGTCGCAGCCTTCTGGGAGGCGAGCCGTCAGGGCGACATGGACCGCCTGCTCGCCCTATTCGCCGATGATATCGAGGTTCACACCGACGGGGGTGGCAAGGTCCCTGCGGCGCTCAACGTGTTGAAGGGGCCGCGCAACGCTGCCAGATTGTTCGCCGGCCTCGCCAGAAAGCGATCTTCTCCAGTCGGACCTTGCCCCGCGCTTCGGTGGATCAACGGATCTCCCGGCTTTGTCTCCGTCGAAAACGGCATCTTGCAGACAACCGCACTCTCAATTCGGAGCGGCCGGATACGGGCGGTATGGATCGTGAGGAACCCTGAGAAACTCGAACATATTCGAGAGCGGGGTTAGGCACAGAGGTTTCCCGGGCGCCGAGTAAGTTCGCGTATGTCGAGCAGCCCTGGGAATCTCTCTTAACGCTATACAATTTCGTTGAGGGACTCAAAACAGACCAGTCGCGGCGAAGTGATCGAGCTGCGGGCAGAGTACGCAACATAATGAACAGCGGCTACGAGTGCCTCGCGAACAGGCGGGACATACGTCTGCCTCTGACCAGTGCAAAATCACTCAAAAAAGTCTTGCTATGCAGGAGCCATTCACGCAGACCTTTGATGAATAGCGCAGCAATCTCGACAAAACAGTCGTTCACAATTGAATTATGAGCGACCGCTTCCAATCTCTATCGGTTAGGACCGTTTACTCAGCGGCAATAGCCTCTTCTGTTTCGCCAAACCCTCGGGGCACCGGCAAATCTGGCAGACTAGCTGCACGCTTTTGCAAGGCGCGCCCGATCACCACGCGGCTGACTTCCGTTGTGCCGTCAACAATTCGGAGCATTTGGGCAAGTCGGGAAAGACGATCCAAGCCGTAAGGCTGCAAAAGCCCCATCCCGCCCAAAACTTGGGTGCATGTATTGGCCGCCTTCACGGCAGCATCGGGAACAAAACGTTTGGCATGGGCGGCCATCAAAGGACCCTCTGGCGTGCCAAGCGCTTCGGCAGCTTTGCGGTAAAGCAGCTTTGAGGCTTCAAGATCGGTTGCCACTTCGCCCAGCATCCACTGGATTCCGTCCAAATCAAGGTTCTTGCCGCCGAACATCTTGCGGTTTTTGGAATAAGACAAAGCAGTATCAAGAGCGGCTTGCATCAAGCCACAGCAACCGGACGCAATAGAAACCCGTGCAATATCGATTGCCATAAGCGACCCTTGCAGCCCCTGACCAATCGGGAGGATGATGTTGTCCTCGCTTACAACTACCTTGTCGAGATACATCTCGGACATGGGCAGAAAGTTGTAGGATGGGGTGTCATAAAGCGGGCCAAAGCTGATGCCGGGGGCATCGGCGGGAATGGCAATCATCGCCATGTCCTTATGGCCGGGCGCGTCGCTGGTCTTGACCACGGTGAAATAGATGTCCGCCTCTGTCGCCAAGCTGACCCAGGCCTTTGCACCGCTGACTGTCCACGTGCCGTCACCGTTGATCGTCGCGCGTGTGTACATCTTCATTGGGTCCGAACCAGATTGAGGTTCAGTCAGCGCAAAGTTTGCAAGCTTGCGGCCCGACGTCAGGTCATGCGCCCATTTTTTCTTGAAGGCATCGGTGCCATAGCCACAGCCGGCAAAAGTGCAGATGTTATGCATCGAAATGGTAAAGGCATAGGCACCGTCACCAAGACCCAACTGCTCATAAACCTGAATGCCTTCTGACAAGGGTAGGCCCTGCCCCCCCCACTCTGGGGACGCATAAAGCCCCGTAAGTCCAGCAGCCCCCGCCTTGTCTGATGCATCGCGGGGCCACGCCTTTGCCGCGTTCCATGCGTCCACATTGGGGGCAATGACATCGGTGGCGTGCGCGCGGGCGGCGGTAAGAATAGCGTCGAGTTTGTCGGACATAAGATTGATCCTTGTGAGAGGCGCGTACTGTCGTATCCCGCCGTTTAAGAGCAGGCGAGGCTGAAACGCAAAAGGGTAAGATGCATGAGGGTGAACAGGTACTTGACTTGTATATTAACGCCACACCAAACGCGCATCTATCTTGTGAGATGACATATTATTGTCGAAAAGTGACAGAATCAGACACCTGCTGATGGCCCGCGCCGATAAGAACTGGGCGTGTTTCCTGTCCATCTCTGAAACGCTTTATGAAAATTGGCAGCCGACGAAAACCCCACCTCATGGGCAATTGCCTCGACAGAGTGCTGCCCCATTTGCAGATGTCGTATCGCAATATCGCGGCGCAAGGCATCCTTGATCGCCTGAAAGGTGGTGCCGTCGGCGTCTAACTTGCGGATCAAAGTGCGTGGGGTCATGTGCATGGCGCTTGCGGCACCCGTAAGGTTCGCATTACACCACTCCGATTCAGTCAGGTAGGTGCGAACGCGCAAAGACTGGGTGTGCTGCTGGGACCGTGTGAAAATCCAATCGCGCGGGGCATTTTCCAAGAAACGATTTAGATCTGCCGAACTCCGCGCCTGAACCGCCCCTAAGACATCCGACGGAAAGGAAATCGAGGTCGCCGTCTTTTCGAACTGAACCACCGCAGGAAAGACCACGGCATAGTCTTCGTCAAACGCAGGCCGCTCAAAAGCAAAACCGACCCCTGCGACAGGCACCTCGTATCTTGCAAGCCAGGACAGCAGGCCATGGGCGAGCTTGAGGATCAGCATATGTCCAAACCGTTGGGCTGTCTGATCACCTTGGGGATCCAGCCGCAGCGTCAATTCGCCTGTCGTTTCAATCAATGCGAATTGATAATCATCCAACAGCAGATTCCAGAACGTCGAAAACCGAAAAAGCGCAGAAGCCAAAGTCGTCGCTTCGCGTACCGACGTCAGAAGATGCTGCAAGGCGCGCGGACGAACCGGACGCGACCAAAGCCCCATCATTTCATCGCCCGTTTCGACCGCTGCAAGTTGGTACAAAGAAACGATCTGGTCCAACGTCACCCGCCCCTGCGATGGCACCTGATCTGGCATCAAGTCGGCTCGCTTTAGAAAAGCGCGGTATTCTGTCTCGCTGTAAAGCGGGTGCAACGCGGCCAGCCAATCTGCGATGAATTGGCGCGATACAGTTGAATAGAGCGTCGGTGCGGTTTCAGTGCCCATGCAGCAATGGGTATCACCGAACAATCCGTTGGTGAAGATTGGAGCGCGTCGACGTTTCGAACATTGGCGCTCGTTGCAATATTAATAAAACTGGGCTCAAAGCTGTCATGCGGCACACGAAGCTGGATCTTACAAGACAGGGCGTGACCGATCAGATGGCCACTCTCAGCCCTTACCTTCCGTTCGCTTCCTGGTCGAGTGCTGCAGCGCAGCTTCACCAAACCGATCGTTCACGCATGGCGCAGCATTCTCGAAGGGTGAAGGTCCGCTGAGCGGACATTCCTGCCGTTCGTTGCGATCGCAGTTCTCGCTGGGAACGCCAATCCCCCGTCAAGATCGACACCAAGCGTTCGTTTACCGCGCTTCGCGCCAGCGTCCAGCATGACAGCCATAGCCACCTGACGCTAAAGCGCGGTTTTTATGCGATTACCGTGATGCCACGCAATAGGTGCAGCAGTTTGTCCTGTTCTGCGGAGATCCTGAAGGCCTGGAGCACACTGAGTGGCAGCCCCGAATAACTTACTTAGTGAGCACCATGGAGATTTGCTCAAAAGGCAGTCCTTCGTCGTCGACAGGACGCCGACCGACCTCTCTGAAGCCCAGTTTCTCGTAGAAGGACCGGGTTCTCGAGTTCAAGGTATAGACCTCGAGCGATAGTTGTGGCTTCAAGGATAGCCCGTGTGAGATCAGCGCCCGACCGGCACCCATTCCCTGGGCTTGGGGCTTTACAAAGAGGCCGCCAATGGTCCTGTCGATCAAGCCGATGAAGCCCACAGGCTGATCGCTGAGACAGGCCACCCATGTCTCGGCTTGAGGAAGGTAGTAATCCGAAACGAGCTTGCTTTGCTCTCGCAATTTGTCTTCGCCCAGAAAGGCATGGGCTATTCGGGAAGCCGCGAACCAGATGCGGGTCAGCGCGGCGTTGTCTTCCGCCCGGTAGGGACGGATTTCGAGAGATGTATTGGTCATGGAGAAGGTCCAGATGGGGCGCAAATACGCAACAGAATAGGTCATCCGAAATAACTTCGAATGACATGGGTCAGATTGTTGTTGCTCAACCTCTGCGCATAAAGCTCCTTCTTTGGCTGTTGGCGGTCCTACCTGAACAGGGCGGAGAATGTCAACGCAGGCAGCGTCCTGCGCCGACCCAGCAGTGCCCAGCCGCGAATATACTGTGGCGCAGACGAAACACTGAGGCTCTTACAGAAAACCTCACTTGCTCTTAGGCCGCTGCCCCCCTAACTCGCAATCAGCATGGAGCGAATGGCCTCATGCAATGGAGATTTTATGCAAGAGCCCCGGGCCCGCGCCCGTTCCTGACCTTTCCAAGCCGGTAGGCCTCAGGAGCAACTGACACAACAAGGACACTTACGCGCATTGCTGAGTGATCCCGTTTCTGTGCTCTCATGAAATCGAGACTATCCATTGAATATATCAAAGCACGAACAGCGTGTTTTGCACGAACTCGCCCTTGGTGGAGCTATCCACTATGAACGGTGCGACAAGGGCAAGATCCGCGAAATCACCTGTTTCACACGCGAGGGACACGTCCTGACAGACTGCCCGCTCGACCTGTTCCAGCGTTTGAGACGACGCCGCTTCATCCGCTCGCAAAACGGACGCCCCTACCGCGTGACGCGGCTGGGGATCACCTCTGTGCGCGCGCAACTTAACCAACGCTAAAAGGATCAAAGACAATGAATGATACAACTGGAACCATCCGCCCCTACCTCGCCGAGGACGTTGAGGCGGTAATCGACATCTGGCAGCGGGCGAACGCCTTGGCCCATCCGTTTCTTTCCAAAGACTTCGTCGCCGAGGTGCATCAGGCGATGCGGGACGTCTACCTGCCCAACGCCGAAACCTATGTTCTGGAAAAGGGTGGGAACGTTGCCGGCTTCATTGCACTTATCGGCAATGAGATCGGCGGCCTGTTTCTCGATCCGGCGTTGCATGGGCAAGGCCATGGCCGGGCATTGGTGGACCACGCGGTCTCACTCAAGGGCCCACTGTCCGTAGAGGTCTTCCGCGACAACAAAATCGGGCGGCCCTTCTATGAGCGCTACGGGTTCGATTTCGTCGCCGACGAATTGCACGCGCCGTCCGGTCAGGTTAGCCGCAAAATGGCGATGCCGGGCGCGTAATCCTACGAAAATACTGCCCGCCCCCGTGAGTGGGGGCGGGCAAACCAACCTTCGTCGTGCGATCCCAAGCGGTTCCGTTCGTGACGATTGTGCTGTGTGAACTGAGTTTCTCGAATTGGGGTGCGCCCAACACCCATGCGAACTTTCGGCGGAGGGTGTTGAGGTAAAAAGCAATCCGCATTTTCTCTGGCGAGCCACGTATATCTGCGCAAGGCCAGTCTTTCTCGGGCGATTTCTCTGCGGCTGCGTTATGCTTGAGCAGTTCGCTCGTTAGAATGGGCTCACTGCCAACGTTTGCCGCACGACAGATAAAGGTTCGCACAGCGGACTTTGCTGCCGTTCGACTGGCGGGTTGCGCCGCCTCCATGATAGGTTCGCGGAATGAATATTTTAGTTTCTCTTTCCGGACTTCCCGGTGTCGGCAAAACGACCTTGGCAAGGAAACTGGCGGCGCTTACTCTGGCTGTTCATCTTCGTGTAGATTCCGTTGAAACTGCTTTGAAACGAAGCATCCTATGTATTCATCCCGCAGAGGATGCAGGATACTTGGCGCTCGCAGCAATCGCGGAAGACAACCTATTGCTTGGCCTCGACGTTATTGCCGACACAGTCAATCCTGTCGGAGTTTCACGAGAACTATGGACGAAGACTGCTTCTAACGGGGCGGCTCACTTGTTGAACGTCGAAGTCATCTGTTCCGATAAAGCGCTTCATCGAAAACGAGTCGAGACGCGTGTCAGCGACATCAACGGGCTTGTCGTTCCCAACTGGCACGAGGTTTCCAAACGAACCTTTGAGCCATGGCAGTGCGATCGCTTGATCGTGGATACCGCCCACGACTCAGTTGACGTATGCGCGTTTCTGATCGCCAAGGAAATGGACCGCTTGAGGTTTGTAGCTCAGTAAGTTTGGGCTCAAAGCCGACTTGCGGCGCTGCGGAACACGAATCTTGACCTTGCAAGAGACTACGCGACCGACCAAATGGCCGCTCACAGCCCTTTCAAGACATTCGAACCAGGGGCAGCGGGCACTCTGCCGCAAAGGCAAAAGATCTCGCAGGATTTCCCGGAAACGGACATTCCAAAGTCACAGAACCTGCGAGCTTGGCGGCGATCCCACGCTGCAAAAGCAATGGAAAGAACAGACCTTCGCCGCAGTTGCAGCGGCCGACCACCTTAGCACGCTGAGGGTGCGGACTTTGCTGTCATTCGCCAATCTGAAGTCCGGCTGTTTTCAGAGTTGCATCATCGGCTCGACCGTTCAGCCGGGAAGCCCTTCAATCCTTTCAATGGAGGCAAGGTCGTTATCCCAGTTCGCGCGACTGGAACAACAGATATGCGCGTTCGGTCGCATGTCTAACTGGCAATCGAGCGACCCAGCCGGGACCACGAGCAAACCAATTTCCGGCTGGGAAACCGGAAGCGCTGACCCGCAATGAGAGCAAAAGCTCTTCACATGGCGTGACCGAGATAGCTGGAATGTCCTGATCTGTTCTTCACCTGCAATCCAGGTGATCTTGGCAGCAGACGAAAACAGATTTGCCGAATGGGCTGAACCGCTGTCCTTACGGCAGCGGGAGCAGTGACACAGGAAAAAGCTCTCAAACACTCCCGATATGCGGAATTTTACCGCGCCGCAGAGGCATTGTCCGGTTGTCGGATTGTTATCCATTCGTACTCCTCTCGATACGAAAGCCACGTGCAGCTAGTCGCACTAATATCGATTGCCTTTTGTATCCGCGCCTTAGGTCAAGGTCAAAATAGGCACATAGCAGCCTTGCGCCGCCGCGGTGTCGGCGTTGCGGCGATACAGCGCCTTGTCATCGCCGCTGGATGACGTCAGTCAGCCCGAAGAGGACATGATCTGTGCAGCCGCAGCACCAGCGATTTTCCGAAGTGAGGGCGGGAAGCGGTCGTTCGCTGCGCAGCACCCCAACGGCAGGACTGCGCAGGAGGTGGACTGTGTAAAGATTGGATTGCCAGCAATCTTGAAGCAACGCGAGCGGCCCAAACCGGGCATTTAAGCAGTGCCAGCATGTTGTGGAACCGCCCGAAAAGCAAATCTACTTGCCGTCGTTCACGGCATAGTAGAAATCTAAGCCCAACCCAGTGACGCCAAATAGTTCCGTGTCTTTGTAAGAAGATACCGGATGTTCACCCATCGAAATGCCGCCCGTGACGACTCCGGGCTTTAACAACCCCAAACGGATCAAGTTGCGCACGGCATTCTCCACGACGTTCCCTGGAATCCCCGTGTTTTGCGACAACTTTTCCCGTGAGAAGAGACTTTTCTCCCTATTTTCCGCAATGGCCAAATATTCACGCACAACGAGGTCAAATATCTGAGTGTCAACCGGCTCCATATCGGCGAGCATCGAAGTAAAATTTCGCCGTATAGGCTTGTCGTAAGTCGCATCCCTCGCGTTTGTTAGCAAGTTTGCCCATTTTTCTTGAAGGACGGGCTCTTCTTCGACTGTTGCCTTCTCTACGATTGGCAATCCGAAAGCTACTGGCACGTATCGCTTTTCTACACCTCGCTCTTTCAGCTTTTGCTCTACGGCCTCCTGCAACTCAATAGCTTTCGTCAGGCGGTAATACGCGAGTTTGTCGCCAAGAATACCAATGGAGTTCGTAATAGCATTGCCGAAAGTGCCATCAAGAAATGAGGCAAGTTTCTTGACAGCGTCAACGGAAGTGTCGGCCGCCTCGGCGATGTCCTTAGCCTGCCTTCCTATGTCGGGATCTGTTCCAGTCAAATCTGCACCTATTCAAAAATACTTCCTGACCAATTTTACATATTTCCGGCTTGGATAAAGTGGGAATATCGGCCCCCTACACTCATTTTCGCTCTATTGGAAGCCTTCGTCTCGTGAAGGACGGCTTTCCATCCCCTCAGCTCGAAAGACATGCGGGAACACAGCGCCAGAGAGAATGTCAAGAACGGGCTGGGAGCGGTCATTAGACGTGTTTTTCACGAACGGCAGCAATGGGCCGATCGCTCCCTGCGCCGGCCTCGACGATCGCGGCTTTGCAAAGGTCACTATCTGCGCATAGCCGACCTTGGTGCGCGGCGCTTCATATGGGTTTGGGGTGCTGTGGCTTGAATGGCCGATTTTTGCCTGTTTAGCGTTGCACCTTCGTTCATGCAGCTAAGATCCGGTTTCCGACCGCAGTCTCAGTTTTTTGGATCCAGCCGGGAAAGCTAAGCCGAATGTCCGCATCCGCGGTGCGGCCAAGATGCTCTTACCTCCGCGGCGAACCTCGGCTCTTCGCCCCCAGTGCCGGTTTCCACACCGACAAGAAAGTCTAGCCAGATCACACTCTAGGCACGCAGTTCAAGCAAGTAAGGAAAATGTGATCGATTTGCTTCAGTCTAAAATTTAAGCAAATCAATCGAAACCATGGACTAAACAGGGGCCGCTGAATGGTACTAACAACCCCCTTGAAAGAAATCATTTTTTTAGGAGATTGGGATGGTCACGCTGATTGGTATCGCTCGTTTTCGCTTTTTCTTAGGTTTTGTCTGCTCGATATTTTGGATGCTTGCCTGCGCTGGCGTTGGCTATGCTCAAAGTGTGACCGTTTCAAACTTCCGGCTTCAATCGGACGGAACTTGCGGCGCGGGTGGGTCTTCGACCATGTTCCTTGCGAACGCCTTAGGCCCCACGGGTTCCTCTGATGGGGATTTCATGGGCAGTCCTGTCGACTGGATCGCATTCTACCTAACAGACTCAGCCGGTGTGATACTCGGAAGTGCAACGTTCAACGCGCCCGCAAATAGCTTTCTGGCAAATGATTTTTTCGGCACGGTTCAGACGCAGCCTACCGCACTCGGAAACTTTACCTTTTATGTCTATGATATCGATACCAACGCGACCGACCAGGCGATCGGCGCAACTTACGCTGCCAACGGCCGTCAGCTTGGCGCTGGCTCTTTCGACGCAGCTGCCTTGGACAGTGATTGCTCCAACATAGCTAGCGCTGACACCCCGCCGAGTTTCACAGCGGCTTTTGCACCCGGTACCATTGCCGAAGGCGGCACCTCCACCTTGACCTTTACCATCGACAGCACGGCCAATTCCAATGCTGCTACAGGCCTGAACTTCACAAACAACCTACCTGCAAATGTCACTGTGGCTACACCCGCCAACGCAACAACGACTTGTACAGGGGGGACGCTCACAGCCACAAGTGGCTCGGGCACAATCACCTATACGGGTGGTGCAGTTGGAGCCGGTTCGAGCTGCACTGTTTCCGCAGATATAACGTCCTCTGCTGGCGGCTCCTATAACAACACCTCTGGTGATTTGACGTCTAGTCTTGGAAACTCCGGGACAGCAAGTACCACGATTAACGTCACGGCCGTCCCGCCGACGATCACAATCGGCGCGCTATCGGGCCCGAGCGCTGGCACTTACACGGCCTCGATCACCCTCTCGGAACCAAGCACGAATTTCGTGGCGGGTGACCTCACCCTGACCAATGCCACCGCAACCCTTTCGGGATCCGGCACCAGCTATACCGCGACATTAACGCCTGTGGCTGATGGCCAGATCGCGCTGTCGGTCGGAGCGGGCAGCTTTACCGATGCTGCAGGCAACGACAACACCGCCTCCAATGAGGTGACAGCTGTCTTTGATGGAACACCGCCGACGATCACGATCGGCGCGCTATCGGGCCCGAGCGCTGGCACTTACACGGCCTCGATCACCCTCTCGGAACCAAGCACGGATTTCGTGGCGGGTGACCTCACCCTGACCAATGCCACCGCAACCCTTTCGGGATCCGGCACCAGCTATACCGCGACA
>NZ_JAYMDV010000003.1:0-779449 GCF_037027165.1 Roseovarius sp. CH_XMU1461 | reverse complement strand
ATCCACATCAGTGTAAGGGGGTCATTTTTGGACGCCGATCACCCCGCTACGGGGTCAATTTTGCACGCCTGTTCACACAATTGATTGCGGGATCGACCAAATCATCAGCGAGCTTCGACGCTTGAGCGCCTTATTGTAGCTCGGCCAGTTCCGGGTCTTGTAAGCCGGGGCTATCGGTCTGGTCATGTGGTCCAGCTGCCACGGTGGATTCACAGATGAATCTCCTCAGGCGCTTTGTGCAACAGAACCCATTGTAAGGCGCACGGAATAACTTCATTTACTCCAGATCCTGTCCGGCCGATGGGGAGTAGCTCGGGCTTCGGGCGGCTACAACCACCCGAGATAGACGAAAATCTGACTGCACAATCGATGAAGCAAAGGTAGGGGTGTGGCGACCCCGGAAGAACTCGAATCCTCAACCTGCTGATTAGAAGTCAGCTGCTCTATCCAGTTGAGCTACGGGGCCGTATCCACGCCGCTTATGTAGCAGATCAAAATTTCAGTGGAAAGCACCTTTCAGTCGCAAGGATCGAGGCCGCATTGCCAGCCGTTGCCACAGCCGGTCGGCTGACGGACTGGTATCACGGATATGGTGCGCAATGCTCGTGAAGACGCGTTAAAAACATGGTTGGATGAGGCGGAGGAGAGCTTGCTCGGCGCTTTCGTCTGCGGACCTCGGCGAGATCAAGCTGCGGACGCCGCTGCCCTTCGGGAACCATGGCCGAACGGGCAGACCGTGGGACAGATCAACCGCTTCAAGACCCTCGGGCACCAGATGTATGTGGGCGAACATCAATCTGCTCAGAGCCCGGGTTTTTAAAGCGTCCTGATAAGGAGGACCGCCGAAGTCGCATCAAAGCTGAGACAGAGCCAATTTTGCACATGCTCGAGCCGTCCTTTTCTTCCCCGAACACTCTTGGACTTACTAATCAATCGGCCGCGAAGAGCCTAATCAAGCTGCGAGCGACGATCGGAGCGCCATGGCCATACATCTTTGCAACATCTTGAGACAATAGCTTGGTACGCAAGTCGGCCGCCTGCCTTCGCGCTTCAACTCGCCGCTTCTCTGCTGCGATCTGTCCGGCAAGCATCTGCTGTAAATCGGAGTTTTGGGTCGCGTTTTTTTGCTGAGCAAGGCGCTCTGCCGTTAGAACACTACCTTTGACAAAGACCTCTGTGTCAGCTGCCAAGACTGCTGACCGGGCCTGAAAATCTTTGATCACTTTTACCCTTTTCTCTACGAGCCTACCCTTTTCTGACTGCTGGAACTTTCTGAAATGACTCGAAAATACCTCGGTGGCTTGTTCGCATTTTGGCAAGCGCGGAGATTTGGCACCTGCTCTGGGGGTGCCTTGGCCGGCGAGCAGCTCTTTCAGACTACCGCAATCCAGATCGCTGATTTCTCCGCCATCTTGGATCACCGTAGCCTCGAGATAGAGAGATGCGTCGAAACGAAGCCGCAGCCATCGGCGATCAGCTTCAAGACCGGCGAGCAGCCATTCATCTATGCGTCTTAAGCCGTCGACACGACCATGCTCCCATAGGTCATCTTCCAGCTCATTAAGGCGCGGGGTAAGCAAGTCTGATCCCGGGAGGAATACTGCTACCGAAATTGCTACTGTGCTGCCTACATAAGCGTTGAGGAGTGCTCCATTTGGCAGTTGAATACCAATCGGATGTTGCGGCGGAGAAGCAGTCCGAGCTTCAGCTTTGGAACACAGTTGGCCTATCAGATCATCATGCAGAGCATCCCCCGTGGAAAAGAAACGTGCTCTTCGTCCGACCTGGTCTCCTTTCAGCATTACGTCCTTTTTGGGGTCATTGAGACGCGAGCGTGTAGTTCGTAAAATTTCCCCGTTTCTTTCATCCATGTCGCCCAAGACCAATGGAAACTCCGTGACGAATGGTGGGTATTTGAGCAAGCGGACCTTTTCCATGTCGGCGCTTGACAAAGGGGGAGCGCGAAACGCACCGGCGTTTGACAAAATATTCAGGACTTCGACGGCATCCCGTTCTCCAATCAGTACGAATTTCAGCAATTCCTTGGGGGCCACTTGAGGGAGCGCTTCCATTGACAGCAGCTGCTTTGATTGCTCCACCCCGGAGCTCAGTTCCCCTAGTAGCGACAGTTCGTTTTCGTTGTTTTCCGAGAAACCACTTGCCGCTCGTGCTATGGCGTTTTCAAGACGCGAGATTGTCTCATCCTCCAAATAGGGCAATGGAGCATCAAAAACGCCGAGCCGATCCATGGTCCTCAAAACTCGATGATCCGGTGATTGCTCTAGCACCATTCGCCAGATCGTGATTTCTCCCACAGATTTCCCGTCCATAGCCCTTTTGAACCCGCCTAGACGCAATCGATCCAATCGACCAATGAGTTGGTCGACCCTCGCAATGCTCCAAGGCAGGTTGTAGAAAATCAGCTCGTCAGCGAAATGGTGCAAGTTTAGCCCCGCTTCGACCACCTCCTCAAGAACAAGAAGCCTTGCGCCGCTGTGAACCGCGCCAACGACGTCCACCATGCTCGTCTTCTGGCCACCTCGCATCGTCGCGATCAGATCATCTTCTTCAAGTTCAGGGAACATTCGGGACAGCCTCGTCTTCAGACTGTCTACGGTCGGTGTGTCCCCGGCAACAATGATAACGCGCCGTTCTGCATCCCTCTCCCAGATATTGAGCAGCAAATCGCAAAGGTCCTCGAAGAGAGTGTCTCCATGGTCGACTAACGAAGCGTCGACACAATTACGGGTTTCTTCTTGGAGGGCAGAAAACGTGTCGTGTCTGAGAGCACGAAGCATGGTTTCCCTTGCCCAGAAAAGCTGTCTTGCTGGATGCAAAGGGGCGCCTTCAACTTGAAGATTGCGAGACAGATTTTCTTGAGCGAGGCGCTTGTTTGCCAAATCGACGCGCGCCATTTCAGCGTCGTTTGGCTTGGAAAGTATGGTCTTGATCCTGCGCTTGGGAGCGGTATTCGGCCATGCGGCCCGGGTCTGGCGCAAGATGCGACGATTCTTGGTTACCGCCCACATTGCGGCTTCAGCAGAGATTCTGTTGCTGGAGACCATCTCGTAGCAGTCGCGACCGAGCTCTTTCAGGACGTCGTCCATCTCCTGTCCGGATTGATTTGCAAGGTTCGCGCGATCCGTTTCAATCATCCCAAATACCGCTCGCGCCCAGTCGGGGCTACCCAGTCGTGGAGTCGCTGTCAGTAGAAGGACATGTCGGAACTTGCTGCCATTTCGCCCGGAACGGCAGAGGCCAGAGAGAAACCTCGCTTGTTCGAGGCTCAAAATGTGCGGTTCATCAACTATCAACATATCATAGTGGGCAGGGTCTGGCACTATCGGTGTCGGCCTGACTAGGTCACTCTTGATTATGTGGAAGTATCCGCCGCCGCCAATGGTTTCGAATGCTGTGTCTTCAGTCCACATTTCTGCGGAAATATGCCCGCGAGCCGAGAGTTCGACCTGCCACTGATAGCTGATCCTTCGAGGCGCAACTATGGCAACCCGTAATGAAGGATCCTCACGTTTAAGTACGTTCAGTACCATGAGCGCCTGAACAGTTTTCCCCAACCCAACCTCATCCGCGATCAAGTGCCTGATGTCCGGGGCATCAAGGATTGTCAGGACATTCTGAATCTGGTGCTCATAGGGGTCGGCGGCAACACCCAGCGCTCCCAGTCTTTCCCAGGACGCAGCATCCCGAACCCGTCGGAGCGCCAATGCGCTTACGAGAAAATCTGTATAATCATCCATCTCTCAGCGCCCTCAATGAACTGCGCGATATCGTAGCGCGGCGTATCGCACAGCCCGAGCTGTAAAACGGTCAGAAGCGAAACGCGCCAATAGGTTCCGCCAGTCGGGGTTCTCAACGGTCTGAGGAGGTCGAAGAAAAAGCGACAAGAGCGATCGCAAGGCTTCGGGCGGAATGTGACGACCGGTCCGCTGCACGTCAATGTGGCGGCTATTCAATTCCGAAATAAGGTCGTCAAAGCCGAGGTCCAAATACGGTAACTGAAGTAGGCCTATTGACCGGGTCACAGGTAGGATCTTGCGAGCGAGTGGGCGCATAAGGTCGGCTTCCCGTGCATCCTTTACCGCCCTTTGCCACTGGCCGTCCAAAACGATGCAGTCACCGTCAACAGATGTGCCGTTGGCTTTTTTCAATTGAGACGCGAGATTTGTCCAAGCTTCGTTGACGGCATCATCCAATGCCGGCCACTCCTCTCCATCCGGGATGACAAGCACCGACACCGATGGGAGAACTTTTCTGAACTCAATCAGGAGAAGCCTCGAAAGCATTCTCAACTGCTCTTCAGATAGCTCATCGAAATTGTCGTTTCCGGCAGCAAGCTTTCGCTCCATTGCGAGGCGAACCAGACTTCCATGAAAACCTGAACTTGACAAATCCAACTTTCTTTCGGCCGCAAGCCAGTCTTGACCGCAAACTGCTTCTATAATTCCAGCTTCTACGGATGCACAGACCCGACGCCGAATGCCATCAGCTACCAAACTTGTGGCATTCGCGGACTGCCAAGCGACAAGCGCTTCCGAGGCTGCGATCAAGCCGTCGGCCTCATCTACAGAGTTTCTGTTCTTTCGGATGCGAAGCGAGCATGCAGCTCCGAGGGCGGTCAGACCTATATGCTCAGAGTTGACAAAGAACCGCCCCAAAGTCAGTCGTTGGTCACCTTCAACGTCTGGTAACAAAAGTTCCGCCGACAAATCGTATCTCTCACCTTTTGGAATGGGTGAAACCGGGTTGCCGCTGGCATCAAAGGTAATGCTTGGGACGCTTCGGCCGTCGTCAGATGTCCATGTTCTCTGGCTTTTATCGAAGTCCCAGTCGAGACTTCGGGACCGTAGCAAGCGAGAGGTTGATACGAGGTCGTTGACCTTGGCCTCGATCGTCACCATTTTTCCGGAAAAGCTCCATCTTCGAGCGGCCTCTCGGATCTGGCTCATTGAATCGAGCGAGAAGCCGACAACTGCTGGGAGAGTTTCAACGTAAACTTCGCTGTTGATGTGGTTCCCATGGACATCTATCAGCGTCACATGAACGGTCGCTCCATCCAGTTTTGAAGGCGCCCTTACCTCGAGTGAGCCCAGCCCAGCTCCAACGTCATTCAATGTAAGCTGTTCGGGCGAAACATCTATCCGAAGCGGCTCGACGCTATTGGCAGGCCTGAACGCAAGCTTCGCGACTTGCTTGATACGGCCGTCCGAAAAATGAAGGCTACACGGTTCGTCTGCTGCTTCTACGCGAACCCAATCACCAAAAGGAAGAGCACGCGCGGACAAGACTTCATCGGTGGTAGATCGGACCTCCAAATCCACAGATCCGAGCTGCGCCTTTACCCAAAGGTCATGTCCCTCAATCTGGGACATTTCCTCACCTGATTGAACAAGCGTTGTTCCACCGAAAAATTCGACGAGTTCTTTCTGCGCAATTAGTATCCCATGTGCCGATAGCTTCGAGGCACCCTCCGATGAATTTGCACTCATCCCAAAGAGCGCGGCGCCCCAGTCCTCCGGGTCTGCGTCGGCTAAGCGCAATTCGAAAAACGCGGCATCGTCTGAGAGCCGCGAGCCTGATAGGAGCTGAGGTTGATAGCCATCGCTTTTCACATCGACGAAAAGGAGTTTTTCTGACGGCAGAACAAGGCGCTCTATAATCTCGCTGATATCGGTTATTCCGTTGAGGTCCGGAGACGGCAATTCTCGCGGGCGGCCAAGGAATATCAATCCTCCGGAGAGAAACTCTCGAAATGGGACAGATCGTCCGGCAACGCTCAGGATTGCGTCCCTCGCCTCGCCTCCGGTAAGTGTGTCGACGTACGCCAGCTGCACCGCATCAAGAGAAGGCCCACGAACTGCGAGTCCCACAGGCTCATCCTCAAGCATCAGCAATTGGTAGAGTGGCTTCGGAAGCTTACGTGGTCCGTGATCATGGGCTTGTCTTGCAGCACGAGCCGCCAGTGTCAGCCGCCGGACCTCCCGGTTTCCGCGGAGATCTCGCTCAAGCCGCTCTAGGAAAGTCTGTTCAACCTGAAGGCCTTTGACAGACCCATCAGCGAGCGCTCTGACAACGGAAAGAGCGAGGCCTTCGTCTGAGAGCCATGCTTCCAATCGTTTTGAAGTCAGTCCGGCAGCGACTTCTCGCAGATTGGACACAAATCCAGCATTGAACACAACTGAGCCGCAAGCCCGAAGAGTGCCCGTTACGAGGCGCGCAAGCGGGCTATGGATCTCGCGCGAGACCAACGCATTCCTGATAGGCCACGCAATGTGGCCAAAGGCTTCGGACCAACGATCATTGAGCGGACTAGCGATATTATAATCCCTGCTCAGCAACGTGAAGGTCGCCGTTATTTCTGGCCGCTCGCCGAGACCAATTTCCGCCCCCAGTCCGCGCTCAGCAAACCCCCAGAATTCCGTCCCTGCGCCTCGATACTGATAGCCGAATTCGGTGAGTGCCACCCCGAGTGAAAGTCGGTATGGCCGCCAGGCTTCTGACCTGAAACCCTCTGCACTTCCACGTGCTCCTACCGCACGAATGAGCTCGGCAATCTCTGCCGGCAAAAGCCCATGCTCAATCAGGAAAATCGGCTCTTCGCCCCGATCTCTTGAAAGGGCCTTAAAATGCTCGCTTAACCGTTCTTCAAATAAATTAAGTTGTTCCATGTACTGCCAATTCGGGCATAAGCTGGTCTCTCCGAGGAACACTGTCTTATAAGCACCACATGAAATTCAATCAAAAAATCCTTGAAGGGCAACTGATTTGTTGAAACTGTGACCTTAGAATTGGAGCAGGAAATATTTGAAAATCAAATGACACCAAAACAGATTCTCGCTGATTTTCTGCGGCACGAGTTATTTTCACTTGGATCACTATCACGATCAAAGTCCACCACGGTGCTTGCGGTCAAAGCGCAGACACTTGGCATCGAGAGAGAGTTTGCCCACACCTTGGCAATCGAAGTTCTTGATGACCTAGTTCTTGCCGGAGACATTGGTGCATGGACCTCCTTTGGAGAGCCGATGCTCCTCCAGCTTGAACGCCGGGCCATAGCGCTTGATGAAAAAAACATGGTAATTCTTGGGGGAACTCCGGAGGATGGAGAGCCATTTGGGCTTCTTCGCCGAATTGCAACCGATACTACTCTCGAGCAGGAATCGACCGTTTTTGGACCCAATATTTCGGAAGCGGAAATACAGTCAATCGCGGCGCTGGTCGATGATGGCATATGGTCGCCTTCAGTATCTCCTTCACCAGTCTTGAAAAAGGCTCTGCTGCACTTGGGCTGTGAGCCGGACGCGAAGCTCTCAAACATTGCGGACGAAATCCTCAGGGATTTGTCAAAAACGTTCACTCCTGCCTCTCAAAAGGGCGGCTTGGATGTCAGCCAGCAGCTTGTTGTTTCTCAAGGTCAAAACGCCCGACTGGTCGTTACTGCTGGCCCCGGGTGCGGCAAGACACACACGGCGAGTGCGCGTGTTATCGAGTTGGTGAAATCCGGTGTAAGCCCTGCGAGTATCCACCTGATTACGTTTACTCGGGTCGCCGCACAAGAAATCTCTGAAAGGGTCACATCTGCTCTTGCCGATCAGGTGTATGGCGCAGGAATACAATCTTTCACTCTTGATGCTTTTGCATGGCATCTGATCGGTTCTATCGAAGATCAGGCCACGTCAGGTGGTTTTGACCATTCTATACTCCGAGCATCAGGTCTGCTTTCTGCCCGAGAACAGCGATTGGTCGATTGGATCGGACGGATTGGGCATCTGATCATCGACGAAGCTCAAGACGTTGTCGGCATCCGGCTGGAACTCTGCATTCAGCTTGTTGCAGCGTTACCTGCATCAGTAGGCGTCACAGTTTTCGGAGATTGGGCACAGGCCATCTATGGAGCATGGTCTGATCAAAGCAAGAAGACCTCGCCATCCGCCAGCAATCTGCACTCGCATTTTTCAGCTTCTGAAAACTGGCAGAAGCTTGAGCTCAACTTCAATCACCGCGCAGGGTCGTCCAAACTAAGGACATTTGCCCGCAACGCGCGAGAAACCCTAGGCAACACGGGATTGCCTGCCAAAGAACGTTACCTTTTAGTGCGCGAGATGCTTAAAAACGCGGCGTCGACGCAAGGCGCAAGTTTGTTGGATCAGCGCATTCCGTGGAGCTTTGACAATCTGATACTGACCCGAAGTCGCATGGCGGCAGAAAGGGCTTCGGCACGTTTGTCGCTGCGCGGCCGACCACACCGGCTGAAGTTGTCTGGTTACACTCAAGTAATCGAGCCACTAGTTGGTGCTATTTGTGCTGGAAAGACAGTCGGCGAACCGCTGACACAAATCGATGTCAAGCAGCGAATGGATGCGCTTTCTCCAGCACCCTTTGGATGGACGTCAGATGAAGCCTATGATCTTCTGAAGAGCGTGGCTGGGACGGGCAGAGCTGTCCCAAGACTGAGTGACCTAATCGTTAAGATCGAACAAAGTAATATACTCATCGCTCATGACTACATCGGACAGTCAGGCCCTTTGATCGGCTCAGTCCATGGCGCGAAAGGCAAAGAAGCGGAAGACGTGTTCTTTCTGATGCCGCCCATCCCGGATCATGAAGACGTAGACTGGGACGAAGAAGCGCGTGTCCTGTTCGTCGCCGGCAGTCGAGCATCCAGACGACTTCATCTCGGAAGAACGCGTCCGGTCTTCGGAAGCACGCGGCCAGACGGAAGTAGGTGGATTTCCGGGCGAGACGGCGGACTGGCGCTTTCGGGGAATGATGGCCTATCGCCTCTGCCCGGCCGGGACGTGGTCGACGCTATCTGGGAAGCAACTTTTGATCAGCCCCGCTGCACTTTTAGAAGAGAGAGTGTCGATTCTGAGTGGCATTTAATCCTCCAGAACGGAAAAGCTGTCGCGATAGTAAAAGACCCTCTCGCGGGGAACCTCAACTATCTGGCAGATGGAGCCCTCAGTCTTCCCCTTGGTTCCTTGAGGATTGCGGGATCGACCACCGTAGTAGCAACGCGGCGAGATGGAAAACCAATGGGAGTTTCGCTCCTGCCGATTCTACAGGGCACCGCTAGAAGCGGCTCCCAATTCAGTGAAAAGGGGAATGCATGACCATTTGTGAAAAGCATTTGGATGCACGCCAGCGTGTTGTGGACCGTCTGAATGAAGACTTGGTGGGCCCATATGGCGAAGATGAAATTCTTCGCGACAGCCCAGCCGAGGTATATTTTTCCGGAATACTCTATGCTCAAAAGACCCCCGTTTCGAGCATCGAGCCTGACGATGACACGATAGTCAACGATGACGATGACGAAACATCAAACAAGACTCCACCAAATACGTTTCGACCAAGTTCCATGGGAGTTTCGTTTGCGGTTGCGCCAAAGCACGGCGACGAAACACTGATAAAGATTTCGGTCTCGGTTGGCACCTACCAAGCGCACGCGACGGAACCCTCGAGCAAAGGAAACCGCTTTGATTGGCATCGGCACCAAAAGCGTGAAACCTTCTCAGTAGAAGTGAACGATCACACTCCAAGTGAAATCAAACCAATATCGCAGATACCCGGGTTGGGGTATTGGTTGCGGTGCAAAAGGCATCAGAACCTCTTCCTCGTAACGGTCATGCTGGTTAACCAGCAGACGAATTCTAAGTCGGCAGACACAGTTGCGCGTGATACGGCAAACTTTTATCAGGTTGGTTTTGAGATAACGGCGGATCCTGATTTTGGTCTCATTGTGCCCAAACCGTCCGTGTTTCCCAAAAGCGCTGACCCGGAAATACAGTCGAATTCCATGCTCTATATAGGCGCCCCGGAATATGCGGTCGGCCACACCTGTTCCGTGAGTTGGAGGCAGGATAAGGAGAGCGCGGTTACGCTGTCTTCGGAATGGTTGCCAACGGTGGAAGTTCCAATCGCGAGCGCAAGTGGCGATGAGGAGTTTTTCGGCAATCTCGTCGACCGAGGAGAAAATTCGGTTCTTGGATCGCAATGGCTGTCCGAAGCTGGCGGCTCTGAAATCTCGGACGGTCTCTCTGAATTTTGCCAATGCTACTCTGATTGGATCGCTTCACATGAACTAAGGATCACCTCCCTACCTTCTGAACACCATGAAACCGCCCGAAGGCACTTAGATACCTGCCGGCAAGCATTGAATCGAATGTTGGAAGGTGCAGAGCTACTGGTCAACGATCCCGAAGCCCTGCTGGCCTTCAGGCTCGCCAACCGAGCTCTCTGGCTCCAGAACGAATGGAAACGTCGAGGCGACCCAGAAATCCGGCCTCTTGCCTGGCGACCATTTCAATTGGCGTTTAGCCTTCTGTGTCTGAAATCTACCAGCGACCCAACGGTCACAGACCGCGCGGTTATGGACTTGCTTTGGTTCCCCACCGGCGGCGGCAAGACGGAAGCATACCTTCTCCTCGCTGCATACACTGTTTTCTTACGTAGGCTGAAAGCCCGCGGCGCCGCAGAGGGCGCCGGCGTAACGGCTTTTATGCGTTATACGCTCAGGCTGCTGACCGCTCAGCAATTTCAACGCGCGGCGTCCATGATCCTCGCATGCGACATCCTGCGCCGCGGGGATGAAAAATGTCCGGGCATTGAACTTCCTGATCATTTCCAATCGGATGCTACTATCTCAATCGGTCTTTGGGTTGGAAAGGACACCAGCCCGAATAAAGTGGAAAGGGTCGGCGAAGATGGTTCAGCTGCGCAGGTAGCGGATTGTCCCATCTGCGGCGTGGAGCTCGATTGGTCTGTGGACGATAACGGCGAAAGAGTTCTCGCAACTTGCACGGATCTGACCTGTTCAGCCAACGGTGACGCTGGACACCTACCCTTTTGGACGGTTGATGAAGACGTCTACCGCGAACTTCCTTCACTCCTGATTGGCACGGCAGACAAGTTCGTCCAAATTGTTAGCAAACCAGAAACCGGCAGGCTTTTCGGACTAGCGGACGCCCACCGAAACCCACCGGATCTGATCATTCAGGACGAACTGCATCTGATCTCTGGGCCATTGGGAACTATGGCGGGGCTTTTCGAAACAGCCATCGACGCGCTTTGTTCTCACAAAGGGCATAGGCCAAAAATCATCGGCTCCACGGCGACAATCCGGCGGGCAGACGATCAGATCCGATCACTCTTTTGCCGGGAATCTTTTCAATTCCCCCCACCGGGCATCGACCAGTCGAATTCCGGGTTCGCATTTACCAAAAAGAGCAACTCGGGCCGTCTTTATGTGGGTATAACGTCGGCCGGGCGGACGGCCAGTTACATTTATCAGGCAATCTCTGCCTCTCTCTTGCAGGCGGCTTCCGATCCGAGCTTCGTCGGGGCAGACGCGGACAAGTATTGGACGCTGGTGGGCTATTTCAACTCGCTGCGGGAACTCGGCAGCGCGTCGATCATCATGCAAGACGATGTTACACACAGCATTCAGCTGATTTCAGAGCGTCGTGCGGAAACAGAAAGACACTTGCAGCCGCCCACAGAACTGACAAGCCGGGTAAAATCAGACGAAATCAAAGACAAGCTGAAAGAGCTCGAGCTGGACCGAAGCAGCGGCGCGGCAGCCGACATTGTATTGGCCTCGAACATGATCTCGGTTGGAATGGACATCAGGCGCCTCGGTCTGATGCTCGTCAACGGTCAACCAAAAACTATTGCTGAATATATCCAGGCAACGAGCCGCGTTGGACGCTCCAACGTTCCGGGTTTAGTGGTAACGCTTTACAACGCCAACAAGATGCGAGACCGAAGCCGCTACGAGAACTTTCCAACGTGGCATGGAGCGCTTTATCGTGATGTCGAAGCCACCGGCGTGACACCATTCGCTCCAAGAGCGAGGGACAAAGCTCTACACGCGCCATTCGTGGCAATGGTCAGACATCTTGTTCCCGAAATGCTATACTCGCCAAATGAGGCTCAAAAGTATCGAGCACAGCTCGAAGATATGATCGACAGGATTTGTGCGCGTGTTTCAATAGTCGACGAGCTTGAAGCCGCGGCCACGAGGAAAGAACTCATGGAGTTCCTCGAAAACTGGATCCGCCGCGGAAATCTGAAGGGCTATTGGGACGACTGGTCAGACGCAGCGCTGTTGATTTCCGCTGAAAAAGCGGCAGAAAGCCAAGCCTCGAATTTTTCGAAAGGCCTCGCAAGAGCGACACCGAACACACTGCGGTCGGTGGAAGCATCCACCAAATTTGTGATTTTATAGCGAGAGACTTGAGGGCCATGGCATGAAAGAGGTTGGAACCGTTCGCAGGAGTCAGATCATCGGGCCTTTTGGGCCCGGTTCAATTGTCGATTTCAGACTTCCATCTGGGGCACTTCTTTCCGGCGTCATGCAGGGTCTCGAAGCATGGGACGGCTACAGCGGTCCCAACAAAGGGCTGAATGACCCAAATCTGATCCGGGAACCGCGTCTGGAAGCCAAACTCGGGATCAAAGGTTTTCGCCCCCCATTGATCGGCCAATACACCTTCCAGAACGAAAAGCGTGATCGCGTCCTTCCGGTGCATCGCTTCCCGGACTGGCAATCCTGCCCAGATTGCCACGTGATACAGAAATCAGGAATGTGGGCTCCGTCACGCGGTGGAGATAGTCTCCACTGCGGCCATTGCGTGGACCGACCCGCGGTTGTGCCCGTGCGTTTTGTCGCTATTTGCGAGCATGGCCACCTCAATGATTTTCCGTGGGATAATTGGATCAACCACAAACCCGACTGCAGACAACCACTCCTGAAGTTGGTTACCATTGGCGCTGGGATCAACGGATTGCGGCTCAAATGCACAGGTTGCTCTGAGACAAGGTCAATCGCGGAGGCTTTCTCTCCGAATGGCATACCTGGACACGCATGCCGAGGAGGCCGTCCTTGGCTCGGTGACTACGAGACCGGGTGTGGAGCACCCGCAAGGGTTACACAAAGAGGCGCGAGCAACACCTATTTTCCAGTAGTCGAGAGCGCGATCACGTTGCCGGATTGGCGAGCTCATTTCTACGACCGGTTGGGCGCAAACCTCAGCACGATGGAAAGCATCCACCATGAACGGAATGTGCTGCTTGCCATTGTTCAGAATTTGGTTTTGCCAAGCTGGGATGGCAACGAAAGTGCTGACGAAATTTGTGATTTGTATTTCAAAGCTAAGAACGAAGACGCAGATGATGCTACAGCTGACCTTAAGATGGCTGAATTTCAAATGCTTACGAAGGACACACGCGGCATAGAGTTCGGTAAGAAAGACCTTCTTAATGCGGCTCAGAAAGTTCCCGAAACTCTACGTGGGCTCGTGTCCTTTATTTCAAGTGTTGAACGGCTACGCGAAGTCCGCGCGCTTACTGGCTTCACCCGCCTGAAAGCGTCAGTCGCAGGGGAGCCAGAACCTTTGCCCCTTTCAAAAAGCCCGAAAGATTGGCTGCCCGGAATAGAAGTTAACGGTGAGGGCATCTTCGTCGCTCTTGACCAATCGGCAGTGCAAACTTGGGAAACTTCTCCGGCGGTGGAAACTCATATCCGAGGCCTTCAATTGCAGTGGATGGAAGCGAAGCTTGCGATAGGAGAGAAGCCAGTAAGCCTTCCAGAGGAATTAAGTGCCCGCTACATATTGATACACACCCTTGCACATGCACTCATTTCTGAACTTTCTTTGGAAAGCGGATACTCGTCGACATCACTCCGCGAACGGCTTTACGCCAGCTCGGACATGGCGGGCCTACTGATCTACACATCCACCTCCGATGCCGACGGCACCATGGGTGGGCTATCTCGTCAGGCTGCTCCATCGCGATTTGAGCATAGTTTCTTGCGGGCCGTGAGCTCCCAAGAACTTTGCTCAGCAGATCCGCTGTGTAGCGGCGGTCTCGCGAGCGATGGAGCGTCCGGGAATCACTCCGCCTGTCACAGCTGCGTTTTTTTGCCCGAGACAAGCTGTGAAAGCTTCAACTCTTTTCTTGACCGAACTCTGCTCTGTGCGAGCGACTTTGCCTTTTTCCAACAGCTATCCGAAGCCAAGCCCCGGAAAGGAACATTGCCTCTTTCCACGAACGACTCAATTGCACCAATTTCAGCCCCAGCCCCAGCGACCCACACCGCAGCTGCGAAGGTGGTGAAAGTTCCAGCTTTCCAAGACGAACTGGCAATAATTGAATTCGGTAACATGTTACGATCAGATTATCCGATTAAATTGGACTTCAGTGGAATTGGGTTTGCGACGCCTTCCGGAATGCTCTTGTTATCCAGACACATTCGCAGCGCGGTTGATCGAGGGATTGTCGCGGGCTACAAAGGCGCAGAACCTAACGGTTATGCCGCGAACGTTGGTTTCTTCGAGAAATGTGGTGTCGACGTTCCCCGCCGTCAGGCACTTGGCGGAGCGAATTATCTGCCACTCCAAGCAGTTGACTTGGCCAAATGGCGTAATGATGCCGAAAAAAGCTCCTTGAGCTATGGCGGATTGGCTGATCAACGCGTTGGCAGAATGGCCAGTCTGATCGCGCGTGACACGAGGGGCAACCTTTTCGACCTTATGAAGTATTGCCTTCGTGAAATCGTCAGAAATGCATTGGAACACGGTAACGGAGACACGATGTGGATTACCGGTCAATATTGGCCCATGAGAGACACGGTCGAGCTCTCAATTTTTGACAATGGCATCGGCATCCTGAGGTCTTTGCAGCGGAACGAGAAATTCTCAAACATTGGAGACGACTTGAAGGCCCTTCGCCTCGCAGTTCTGCCAAGCACCTCCGGCGTCCACCTACAGGAAAGTTTAAATACAGCCGGCTCTGAAACGGCAGATGACACATGGAAGAACTCTGGGTTCGGTCTCTATGTCACCAGTCAGCTTGCAAGAAGAAATGGCCATTTTGTGATCGGCTCTGGCTCGAAGTATCTTCGGATCGGGTCCCGCAGATCGGAGAAAGGGGATTTCTCCTTGTCGGGCACTTACGTGTCCATGAATTTCTCCGTGGCGGATCTTCAAAGAGCGGCGACTGAGGTCGGCACGATCGTCCAGAAAGGCGAAAGTATTGCTCAACGTTATGTATCCAAGGATGCCGATGTCTTCGCATCAGCGGCATCCAAAGAGATCTTTCAGTAATCTGTAACGGCGTCTCCCACCACACACTGGGAGCGCTGGAGCCTTGAAGCATTTGCGGCCGATTTCAGAGCGTCAGCGTTTCAAAACGAACGTAGAGATCCGCCAAATCCCTGTGGTTGACCCGAAACTGGTTTCGCTTCTTGATCTTACCGTTCTCAACTTTAATCGCGGGATCGAGATATACCTTTCCTTCATGGATAAGCTTCATGAACATGAAGAAGTCAGTCCCCGTCCCAAATTGCACTCGATCGGCGTATCGGTAATTCTTGGGCGTGCCGCTTGATTCTGACGGAACATATGCAGCCTGGGCGTGCTTTCTCTTCCAATGGTTCAGAAGATTGGCGAATTCCCAGCCGGCAGCGACCTCGTTTTTTCCGTTTACAAGAAGAACTTTACCACCAAGATCATCGATCTTTCCCCTTGCTGCATCGTAACCCTCAATCACCATCCTAACGCCGGTTCGGGCACTTTCAGGCGCAAGGTTTCGATAGATGCCCCCAAAATTTTTTCTGTTCGGCCGGCCTTTTGTATCATCGTAGCCGAAGGAAGCCATAAACCCGTGAAAATCGTCGGAGTAGCGGCCAACCGTCGGCTCTGGTGTCATTAGGGTCACCGGCGATGTCGCCCGGAGCGAAGCAAAATCACGAACTGCGTATTGTTTCAGCTCCCATCCTAGGAAATCCGGCTCGGCCACTCCATTAGGAATTATGCCCAATTCAGCTTCTAGGGTATAACCGCCGCCATTCGGAGCGGCATACGACCTTATTTCACCATCGGGGTGCATGCGTTGTCCAGCGATCCACCCCTTCTGATGAATTTTTCTTAGTTCAGACAGCAGCTCAGATTTCGGGTTCCTGCCGGATCCAGAGACGAGTTTGGTGAGGTTCAGGAAAACGCCAATTTCGGGCAGGTCACCGATTGTGTCGAGTTCCCTGACAACGCCGCTTTGCACTGTGGACACATACCCAAGTATCAATCCGGATGGGACAACGCCGAAAAACAGAACCCTTCCGGGATCCCGGCTGGTCATGAGATTATTTGGCGCACGAGCCGCTCCCCGAAGGAACCCGGACATCCGGACTTCGGGATAGTTTGGATAGAGTATCAACTGCGCATCGGGAGCCCGTGAAGAACCTTCGGAGTGAAGCCATTCAAATTTCACGGAAGCCTTGTCTCGTCGGCGGACTGATCCGGCTCTTTGCTCGAAATCCGTTTCGACCTCAGCATGGGGCAGCACGTTCAGAGCTTCGAAGCCACCGCCGAGATAAACTTGATTTTTTGAGTTGTCATTTGGAGCAAGCCGCTTCGCATAAAAACGGGTCACCCCGTATGCTCGCATCACGTCGACCAGCTCTTTCAACGATGCAAATGAATGTCCCATCCTCGAAACTCTCCAAATTCAATATCTGATGTCAGCCATTTCTCAAGCTGATCGAATAAATGGGATATATCCAGCCTGCCGGTACCTCTAAGCGCGCATTCCCAGACGATAGCACTGCGCGAGTCCAAGTCCCTCTGTTCATTGAGGTTGCGCCGGCCCCAATCCACATTTGCCCAAATCTCCTTCTGCCAGAATTCTCTGCACGTTTCCGGGAGCCTGAAAGGGCTACAATCGTGCTCGTGGAAAAGCAACTTCTACATCAATGATTGCTCGGTAGCGCTTGAGAGCGATATCTGGCATTCTCGGCAACTCAGGGTCGTGCAGAAGGTTTCTGAAATCGAGGTGATGGAGGCCTTTTCGAACGATTATCTCCGGCTTCGATTTTTTCGCCTTTATCGCCGCCATGTTGCGTCTTCGAGGCTGCGTGTCGTGAACGTCAGGCAGGAACGGCCTCTTTCATCGGCGTATCGAGAAGGAAAGCGATATGGGGGGCCATAAGTTGGGCGACAGCTTCAAAAACCGGGACTGCGACACTATTCCCAAACTGACGGTATGCCTGTGTATCGGACACAGGAATTTTAAAAGTGTCCGGGTAGCCCATGAGGCGTGCACATTCGCGAGGTGTCAGTCTCCTCGGGTTCTCGCCTGCCCCCCTCTCAATGAGGATTTCAGACCCATCCTTATGATAACGAGCCGAAAGAGTTCGCGACACATCATTAGGACCGACGACAGAGCAACCAAATCCGTTCCCGGCCGCCTTGTGTTTTGCTGCGTAGGCCTGGAGGTAGCCCCAGAGATGGTCACTCAGGATATACTTAGGGTTCACAGCCGCCTCTGAGCCTTCCGTGAAGTGCCCTTCCGGCTTCTCGCTGCCGTCTTCAGGATGCAAGATATCGCCGAGCCTGACCCGTCCCTTTTCCGGTAGAACCAGGTCATCAAATCGGAAGGAAGTCTTCTCACGGAACCCTACGATAACAATGCGCTCGCGGTGTTGCGGCACAAAGTGCTGCGCATCGACCACCCGAGTGTCGACAGAATAGCCAAGTTCCTTAAGCGCACCCATGATTACTTCAAAAGTCTTGCCTTTGTCGTGACTCTTCAGGTTCTTGACGTTTTCAAGGAGAAACGCTTCCGGACGGTGATATTTCAGCACTCTGACCACATCGAAGAACAGCGTGCCTTGTGTCTCACATGCAAAGCCATGCTGCCGCCCCAGCGAGTTCTTCTTACTGACCCCTGCAAGAGAAAACGGCTGACATGGGAACCCCGCCACGAGCAAATTATGCGGCGGAATGTCAACTGCATCAACGTCCCGGATGTCGCCTGCGATAGGGCGATTGTCACGATAGTTTGTCTCATAGGTCTGCCGTGCAAACTTGTCCCACTCAGACGTAAAGACGCAATGACCGCCAATGCTTTCCATCGCGATCCGAAGGCCGCCGATTCCCGCAAACAAATCAATGAACGTAAAGCCCTGGGTCATGTGTTAGTCCCTTTCTGTTCTCACCATATCTCGCTCCTCGCGCCAGGTCTAGGTTATCTTCACCTGCGCCTCGCACACCGCGCAGGCTGCTTCATCGTGAGGGTGCGGTCCTCCTCCGACACGTTGAGCGGCTGGTTGGCAAATACGCCGACACCTACGAGTTCCCCGATGGACGCATCCAGGTTCGGCACAAGGGCATTGCTCTGCCCTACACCATCTTCGATCTCTTACTGGCCTGATTTCAAGGGGGCTGGGTCAAATACCAAATACTCCGTTCCCTAACTATAAGAGCCGGATCAATTCCTTGGTGGAGAGCCCACGCCGCGAGTCTCGAGCCTGACGGGCGGCCCCCCTCGGAGCCTTACTTTCGGGTGCTGAGTATATTTCGCCTCATCCGGCGTATGATCTTTAACGCAAATATGAACTTGCGCATAGGCAGCAGGCCGGAGTCGTGTAAGGCATCGATAAAACGACGGATCTCTCTTGGCTAAATTTGTTAAGGGTGCGCGTACAATATCTTGTAGTCGCTCTGGAATGAAATCGCCGGAATCCAAGAGTACCTTCATGTCTCCTTGCTCCAAAGCCTCGTCTGCAATCTTTACGGGGTTAAGCACCTCCATGACGGCAGATACGAATGCTGGGATGAAATATATTACCACGGATTCATCGTGGTCTATAAAAAACTCAGTACGGGGGAGGTATTTCGAATAAGGGTCCATATCGAAAATATCACCTAAGCGGCTTTTACCCCACAATGCTAGAGTATCCCATACAGACGCGGAACGATCCGCTTGGTAGTTCCTATGGTAGACGATTTCTAGGGAATTCATATGGCCCCTTGCATGGTTCGCTTCAATAAGGAACCGGATACAAGATAGGTGCGACTCGACTTCTAGATCTGGACGTGCCGCCTCCGATACGGTTGATCGCAAAATGGCATCATAAGTGATGCTAGCCAACTGCTTAAGATACGAATCGATATTTTCAGGATCTTTAGCGTTCTGAAATTCGATAAACTTTTTTAAGTGGGGCATCAGGCGATGGGGTAAGTTCCCTAGGCCCTCATTTAGCGCCCGAGCAATTTCAGCCGGTGAGAATTGAATAGCCGCAGCCGATAGCACCGCCTCCAATCCGCGAAGCGATCGCCATATTTCTTCATACTCAATCTCGGCTTTCTGTATGTACTGTTTTCTTATAGGGCAAATTGGCAAATCGCCATGTTCCGTGCTCCAGTCACATGTTTCATTCGGCTCTTCCTTATCCAGCGCATCCTGTTCACGTCCATATTCCAGGTCATTTGAGATTAGCCGTTGAATTGTAGAAAAAAGGTGATCTATATGATTTCCAGCTATTCTTGCCCAATCACATCGCCGAGAAATAGAGCCTTCTTCTTTCGCCATGTCTATTACTGTTTGTATTTGCGCTAATTTCGCCTGATGACTCGATAGTGCCTCCACTCGGTAGGCTAACCAAATTGCGATGGCCGTCCCTGCAAAACCTACTGATATTCCCAGAACCCCTGAATACCAATCACCCAGACTCCCCCAGTGATTTTCAGCCGGAGGAGGCACGTCAATGAAGCCATAATATTTCAAAATATAAGGCGTGACTGTAGCCAGAGACGTAACGATAAAGGCTAGGGCCAAGAACAGTATTAGAAGAAATGAAAGAGAGGGGTTTGTGAATCTTTCTGTTAATGTTTTTTTCCGTTTCTCTAAGACGTCCATGTTCTCATCTTTCGATTTTCGTTTATGCTTTGGGGAGGGGCAACTCTGCGAGGTTTCTATGATGAAGCCTAGCCCGAAGACCATCGATTGAATCTGTCGTCAAGGTCGCGCATGGAGAAGAATAAAAATCGACGATCAGGATTGATAATGGCTCAGCGCTTTTTGGGGGGGTTAACTGCTGTCAATCTAAGGTTTTGGTTGGGATGCAAACTGTTTAGCTCGAGAATTGATCTCTGACAGACTTAATGGTCTGAAGTTCCAACAATCCACCCCGACGTTGACAGCGCCTTTATACCCCTTAAATTCATTGTGAACATGGCCAAACAGATGCAGGGTCCCATAGCGCGCTTTATTCCAAGTGATCAACGGATAATGACACAGCACTAGATTCTGCTCTTGGTCTTTAATTTCGACCAAATCCTGTACTGATGCCCACGGAAGATTGTTTGTGCTCTTGTGGTCATGGTTGCCCCTAACGAGGTGTTTATGTCCTGGAATGGCTTCGAACAGGTCTGCAACATAGCGTCTGCTTACAGCATTTCTAGCGAATGCGAAATCCCCAAGAATCCAAAGGTGATCCTCGTCCCCTACACACTGCATCCTGTGTAAAATCTCTTTGTCCATCTCCGCTGATGAAGCGAAAGGGCGTGAACAATGCCGGATGATGTTGGTGTGATTGAAGTGAAGATCGGCGGTGTACCAATTTGCCATTTAAAACATCCCCTCACATCAAGATTGGCAATTTGCACAAGGATTCGCATCTCAACGAGCGGGGCGAAAGATAGTCTTTGCGGAGGTAGCGAATGAATTTCGCACGCCTTTTGATCTTCGTTTCGTCTGCCACGCTTAGATCGATGTCGTGGTGATTGGCTTTGGCGCTTCGCAGATGCTCTAGGTGGGATGTAAGGCGTTCTTCAACGCGGTCGCTCTCCAACGAAAAGTAGCGGACTCGGGTGAGGAAGGGAATTTTAACTGTCATGTAGGCCATCCGAATAACAAGTAGTCAGATGGAGCTTTGCAGGCTGTAGCTTCTGAAAATAATGGACGCGACCCTGAAAAGCCCCAGAAGGGGTTAATTCAATCGTTGAATGATATGAGGGCGCTGCTTGACATGGCTGCATTGCTATGAGCTTTTGGTTTGCTTTTCAAGGCTAAATGCCCGCCGACGTGCCATTGGGAATGTTGAAGTGCCCTGAAGTGATCCCTGACGCTGTACAGCAGATGACCCCATAACAAGGAAGGCGCCGGGTACAAGGCGTCCGTTAAAGGGCTTAGGTCAATGCCGCTTAGCGGCATGCAATGAGAGGCTCTCTACAGCCCTTAATATGAGAGCGTTCGCCTCTCATTGCAGTCTAAATCCGACGGGATTAAAGGCGGCTACCTCGCGCGATGTTAATGTGTATGCATAGTACGCATTGATACTACCGGGGAAGCGTGAACATTCGCGTGCAAAAATAGCAGCTTAGCAGGTATTAACATCTGCGGCTGGGTAAGATAAGGGTTCGAGTCCTTCCGGGATCGCCAAGTGACGCCCTGTGCGTTGGGTTGCTGTCACATTTGCCTCTGCTAGTGCCAGAATAGGTTGAGATAGGGGCGCTCCATATCTTCTGCACGCTTCTGAAGCTGGGCGGCCAAGGGCATGTATTTGGCCGGGTTCATCCACTCATGGGTCTCGACAAAGATACAGTCGATCCGGCCCAGGACCGGATGATCGAGCAGCGCTTGGAGAAGGTCCCACTCCGCCCCTTCGATGTCCATTTTGATCAGCCTGACATTACGATTCAAACCTGCCAGAAACTTGGGGAAATCGACGACCTCGACCTCAACGGTATTTTCAAGGTCCATCGCGGCATCTTGTCGGACGAGAGAGGAAGCTTCGGAGAACCTGTCGAAATCCTCATGCAGCCGTTTCGAGCGTTTGAGAGGCAGGTGATCATACCTATGACCAGCCGCCTTTTGTACGAGGGTAACATTTGCTCCGACGCCGACATTGGTCTCAAGCATCGCGAAGGTGTCAGGATCGGGCTCGAAAGCGATGACATCGGCGCCGGTTCCTGCAAGCTGCAGTGTGACGACGCCGAGATTTGCCCCAAGATCGATGCACAGGTCGCCCGGCCCGAGATCGTCGACCAGCAATTGCCAAGCCTGCGCATTGCGATATCGGTATCGGCGTTTTAATTTTCGATAGCAAATATACCCGAGTTTTCCCGGAAGGTTTTGACCAATTGATAAGAGGCTCTCAAACAATCCGGACGGATTCTGAGCCTCCATGCTAAGTTTAAGCTGCGACATGCATACACTACCACGTTACACTAAATACTTGTTACCAGTGGCTAACCATACATCCGGGCATCCAAATAGCAATCACGCAAAGCGGCGGCTCATTGATGTAAAGGAGGCCCTGCCTTTGTGCTGTTTGTGTGTTGTTCGGAGTTGCGGCTGTTGCTTCACGGCTCTCCGATGAAATACTGGCTCTCTGACGCGATAAAGCAGGTTTCGCGTGTCAGGCGGGGAAAGCCCTTGCCCGGAGATTTGAGGTGCTGGGGCGTGATCCCCTCTGCGCAGGGCGGGATCTGAGCGGGGCGGTAGCCCAGATCGGCCATACACTGGTTCTTGGCGGCTCGTCGCAGGCCCGCATTCGCATCGTAGGAATAGGTGTTGCCGCCATAGATGACCGGCGGGGTGATGCTGCACCGCGTTTGCCCGCCGACCTGACGGCAATAGCTGCGTCCAGGGACGGCATAGGTCGGGGTGGTGCGGATCTGGGTGTTCTGCGGCACCCGTTGCGTGGCCTCGATCGTGCAGTTGAGATCATCGCGCTTGATCGTCTCGGGCGTCGCACCCGCCTTGTAGGCCGCAAAGCCAAGCGGTTTGCCCGCCTGATAGAGCTGGCCGGGGCTTTGATCGACGGTACAGCCAACCAGCGTCAGCACCGCGCCGCAACACCAAGCTATCGCCTTGAGCCGCATCTCCACCACTCCTCACCAAGGGACCGTTCACAGCATAGGGAATTAGAGAGCGATCACTGACCGATTACAAGGGCGTGCGGATATCGACGGTGAAACCGGCCAGAGATTGCCCCGGAGATTGCCCCGGCGCGGGGATCGTGCCAGACAGGCGCAGGACCCTGCCCCGAAGATGCCCAAGAGATCACCGCCATGACACGTGACACAGCCACACTCACCCCGCCTGCCGAACCGCTCACCGGGGCGGTGACTTTGCCGGGGTCGAAGTCAGTGACCAACCGGGCGCTTCTGGTGGCGGCGCTGGCACAGGGCACGAGCACGCTCACCGGGCTTTTGCGCAGCGACGACACGCGCCACATGATGACCGCGCTGCGGCAAATGGGGGTGGAGATCGAGGAGCTGAGCGAGACCTCGTTGCGGATCACCGGGCAGGGCGGTTTACGCCAGCCCGACGCCCCGCTTTTCCTTGGGAATGCGGGCACGGCGGTGCGGTTTCTCACGGCGGCGGTGGCGCTTGTCGACGGGCCGGTGACGATCACCGGCGACGAACATATGCAGAAACGCCCGATTGCGCCCCTGATCGACACGCTGGTGAGCCTCGGGGTGGCGGCCAAGGCACCCACCGGCTGCCCCCCGGTCGAGATCATGGGCACGGGCGCGTTTCGCACCGGCGATGTCACGGTGAGCGGCGCGCTGTCGAGCCAATATATTTCGGCCATCATGATCCTTGCGGCCATGGCCAAGGACGAGACCCGCATTCACATCGAGGGCGGCAAGATTGGCGCTGTGGGCTATTTGCAGATCACCGCCGCCGTGATGCGCGCCTTTGGCGCCGAGGTGAGCTTTCCGGCCGAGAACAGGATCGTCATCCAGCCGGGCGGCTATCGCGCGGCCGATTACGCGATCGAGCCCGACGCCAGCGCGGCGACCTATCTTTGGGCGGCGGAGGTGCTGACCGGGGGCGAGATCGACACCGGGGCCGAGCCCGCGTCGATGAACCAGCCCGATGCAGCGGCCCACGCCCTGATCGCGGCCTTTCCCGATATGCCGGCTGAGATCGAGGGATCACAGATGCAGGACGCGATCCCGACACTGGCGGTTCTGGCTGCGTTCAACACGCGCCCGGTGCGGTTCACCGGGATTGCCAATCTGCGCGTGAAGGAATGCGACCGGGTCGAGGCGCTGCGCGATGGACTAACCCGCATTCGCGCCGATTTGGCCACGGTGGAGGGGGACGATCTGATCGTTCATGCCGACCCCGCCCTTTCGGGACAGACGCAGCCTGCGCGCATCGACAGCTATGCCGACCACCGCATTGCCATGTGCTTTGCGCTGGCCGGGCTGCGCATCCATGGGATCACCATCGAAGACCCGGATTGCGTGTCCAAGACCTTTCCGAACTATTGGGCGGTGTTGGCTGGCCTCGGGGTCGAGATCGCCTTCACCTGACACGCGTCGTCACGGACGGCGCAGCGTATCCCCATAGCTGATCGTCGGTTCCAGGACGATGCGCTCGGGCTCGGTCCGGTCCGGGTTTTCGACCCGGCGCGCGATGATCTCGGCGGCCTTGATGCCGATTTCCTTGCGGCAGGCATCCATGGTCGCCAATTCACGCGGAAGCCCTTTGAGCAGGCTCACCCCGTTGAACCCGGCAAGCCCCATCTGCCCCGGAATGTCGACGCCCTGCTCGAGCAGGTAGAGAAGCCCGCCCGCGCCGATCAGATCGTTGGAATAGTAGAGGAAATCCAGCTCCGGCTCGCGTTCGAGCATGGCCTGGGTCATCTCGCGTCCCTTGGCGAGGGCGGAGCCGCCGGAATAAAATTCGCGGTCCATGATCTCGACGCCCTTCTTGGCGAGCGCCTCGGTAAACCCTTCGAACCGCTTTCTGGCCCGATGGTCGCGCGGCATCTTGGTGCCGAGAAAGCCGATATTCTGATAGCCGCCCTTGAGGATCGCCTCGGCCATCTTCTGCCCGGCGCGGCGATGCGAAATGCCCACCACCGAATCCACCGGCGTGCCATCCACATCCATGATCTCGACCACCGGGATGCCCGATGCCTTGAGCATGGCCTGCGAGGCCTCGGAATGTTCGAGCCCGGCGATGATCACGCCCGACGGCCGCCAGGAGAGCATCTCGTAGAGAACCTTTTCCTCTTTTTCGCGGCTGTAATCCGTCAGTCCGACGACGGGCTGCAAAGGCGTGTCGTCGAGCGCCTGGCTGATCCCGGTCATCACCTCGGGAAAGACCATGTTCGACATCGACGGGATGATCACCGCGACAAGATTGACCCGCTGGCTGGCCAGTGCGCCGGCAATCTTGTTGGGCACATAGCCAAGCTCCTTGGCCTTCTCCAGCACCCGTTCGCGGGTGGCGGCAGAGACATCGCCGCGATTGCGCAGCACCCGGCTTACCGTCATCTCGGAGACGCCAGAGGCCTCGGATACATCGCGCAGGGTGAGCGGGCGGTTGTCTGATCGGGCCAAGGCAGTCACCTTTCTGGAAATGCTTGGAAAATGTTATCGCGAACGGTGGCTGTGGATCAAGCGTCACAGAGAGCCGCGATAGTGGTCAATCGCCCGGTGACATTCTCGCCACGCCCGGCTATGGATCGGGACAACGGCCCCGTGGCTCAACTGGATAGAGCAGCCCCCTCCTAAGGGGCAGGTTGCAGGTTCGAATCCTGCCGGGGTCACCATATTCACCCAATTTCACCAAATGCCGATCCTCGCCGCGCAGTCTTGGCGCAATCCTTGATCGATTGCCGCGGCCCAAACGCAAACGCGGCGCCCGAGGGGCGCCGCGTTCTCACTGTCCCAATGAGGGAAGCGCGGGTGGGGCTTATTCTTCGCCGCCTTCTGCCGCGTCTTCAGCCACTTCGGTGGCTTCTGTGCTTTCTTCTGCATCATCCTCTTCGTCTTCCTGCGATTTCAGGCTCGACGGAGCCGAAACGTTGCAGATCACGAAGTCACGTTCGATGGTCGGCTTGGCGCCTTTCGGCAGGTCGATCATCGAGATGGTGATGGTGTCGCCGATGTTCTCGATCTTGGTCAGGTCGACTTCGATCGCGTCGGGGATATCGCCGGCGGTCACGATCAGTTCGATCTCGTTCCGCACCGTGGTCAGCACACCGCCTTTTTTGATCGCGGGGCACTCTTCTTCGTTGGTGAAGTCCAGCGGAATGAAGAGGTTGATCTTGGTGGTGCGGCGCAGGCGCATCAGGTCGAGGTGCGTCGGCAGGTCTTTGACCACGTCGCGCTGCACGTCGCGGCAGATCACGCGGACGTCTTCTTGGCCTTCAACCTTGAGGTTGAACAGGGTCGACTTGAAGCGGCCGGCCTTGAGACGCTTGAACAGCTCGTTGAACGGGATGTTGATCGGCAGGGGCTCTGCGTCGCCACCGAAAACGATACCCGGAACCATGCCTTCGCGGCGTGCTGCACGAGCGGCGCCCTTGCCCGTCCCCGTGCGTTCCTGGGCGTGAAGATCAGGAATTGATCCAGCCATGTGTATTCTCCATCTACATAGGGCGGGACTCCTCCAAGGCTGTAGTCCCGCGTGAAGCCGTGCCGATAGTCCAATTTACCCCTTTTGAAAAGGGATATTCCGCCTTGCGGGGGCAAATTGATCTGCGATCATCGCGCTTGGGCCGGAATGAGGCGTCGACACGCGGGGTGCAGCGCGCGGCAAGGCCGGGGCGAGGGGAGATGATTCGGATGTTTGATGTGGCGCTCTTGGGGGTGAAGGGTGGGCCTGCGATTGCGCCCGGCTCGAACATGCCGGCCTCGAACCTGTTGCGGATTGGCGAGCGGGTTATCCTTGTCGATGCGGGGCTCGGGGCGACGCGCGGCCTCTGCGATCAGGGCGTTCATCCGCGTGAAGTCGATACGATCCTCATCACCCATCTGCACAGCGATCATTACCTCGAACTGGGGCCATTTCTGCACACGGCTTGGGTTGGCGGGCTGACCCGCCCGGTCCGCGTGATCGGGCCACGGGGCCTTGGGGCCTATTGGGAGGGCTTTCTCGCCTCCATGAGCTTTGACATCGATCTTCGGATCGAAGACGAGGGGCGCTGTGATCTCGCAGCCTTGGCGCAGATCGAAGAGATGTCGGAAGGTCTGCTGCTTGACGATAGCGGGTTGCGTATCGACGCGCTGCGCAATCATCACCCTCCGATCACTGAGAGCTATGCCTTGCGGTTCGAGGCAATGGGCAAGCGCGCGGTGCTCTCGGGTGATACCGCCTATTTTGAGCCGTTGATCGCCTTTGCCGAAGGGGCCGATCTGTTGGTGCATGAGGCATTGCTCGAGGCGGGGGTTGATGCGCTCTGCGCCGGGCTGAACCTGACCGATGGGCGTCTCAAACGGCATTTGATGCAGAGCCATACCACCGCGCAGGAGGCCGGGCGCATTGCCAGCCTCGCCGGGGTTAATCATCTGGCGTTGACCCATTTCGTGCCGGGGGCCGACCCGTCCCTGACCCCCGCCCTTTGGGAGGCGGCCGTGCGCGAAACCTGGCAGGGACGGCTTAGCCTTGGGCGGGACGGGATGCGGATCGCCGTCTGAACTTGGTTTCGAGTCAGAGCCACTTGTCCGAGAAATCGCGCGGGATCATCAGGATGTCGCGATCCACGGTCTTGATGTCCCGGTGGCCGCAAAAGGCCATCGATACATCGAGCTCTTTGTGGATGACCTCAAGCGCGCGGGTCACCCCCGCCTCGCCCATCGCGCCCAGCCCATAGACAAAGGCCCGCCCGATATAGGTGCCCTTGGCCCCCATGGCGACGGCCTTGAGCACATCCTGACCCGAGCGGATGCCGCTGTCGAGATGAACCTCGATCCGGTCGCCCACCGCATCCATGATCCGGGGCAGGGCGCGAATGGCGCTCAGCGCCCCGTCGAGCTGCCGCCCGCCATGGTTCGAGACAATGATCGCATCGGCACCCACGTTCAGCGCCTCGAGCGCGTCGCGCTCGTCGATGATCCCCTTGATGATCAGCGGCCCGTCCCACATCTTGCGGAAGGTACGAATGCGGTCCCAATCAAGCGAAACGTCAAAGGCCTCGGCGGTCCAGGAACTCAGCGACGAGGGGTCGGTGACCCCTTTGGCATGGCCCACGATATTGCCGAAAAAGCGCCGCTTGGTGCCGAGCATCCCGAGCCCCCAATGCACCTTGGTCATCATGTTGGCCACGGATTTCGGCGTGAGTTTCGGCGGCGCTGAGAGGCCGTTCTTGATGTCCTTGTGGCGTTGCCCCAGCACTTGCAGATCGACGGTGATCATCGCGGCCGAACATTGCGCGGCCTTGGCCCGGTCAAAGAGACGCTGCATGAAATCGTCGTCCTTGAGCGTGTAGACCTGAAACCAGAAGGGCTTTTCCGTGTGTTCCGCCACATCCTCGATCGAACAGATGGACATGGTCGAGAGGGTGAAGGGCACGCCGAACGCCTCTGCCGCGCGGGCGGCCTTGATCTCGCCATCGGCGCATTGCATCCCCGTGAGCCCCACCGGCGCCAGAGCTACGGGCATCGACACATCCTGTCCGATCATCTGGGTCCGGGTCGTGCGGTTGCCCATGTCGACCGCGATCCGCTGCCGCAGCAGAAGCTCAGAGAAATCGGTTGTGTTGGCGCGAAAGGTCTGTTCCGTCCAGCTGCCGCTTTCGGCGTAATCATAAAACATCTTGGGCACGCGCCGGCGATAGATGCGTTTGAGATCGTCAATATTGGTGATCACCGGCATGGTCGGACCCTTCTGGCAAAATCTGGTTAGGTTTTGTTACCGGTTGGGGGCGGGGCGGTCAAACTCAGAAGACGATATTGAGCATGACCATCGACACGACGAGGAACAGCAGCGTCATGATCCCGCCCGAGCGGATGAAGTCGGTGACCTTATAGCCTGCAGGCCCCATGATCAGCGCGTTCACCTGATGGGTCGGGATGATAAAGCTGTTCGATGTCGATATCGCCACGGTGAGCGCAAAGACCGCCGGGTTGGCGCCCGAGGCCACGGCAATCGACACCGCAAGCGGCACCAGCAGCACCGTCGCACCGACATTCGACATGACCAGCGAAAATGCGGTGGCAAGGATGGCCACGCCCAATTGCAGCGACCAGATGGGCCAGCCGTCAAGCGCCACGAGAATCTGTTGGGCGATCCATTCGGCGGTGCCGGTGTTCTGCACCGCCTGACCCAAGGGGATCAGGCTCGCCAAGAGGAAAACCGTGTTCCAGCCCACCGCACGATAGGCCTCGTCGATGGACAGGACACGGCTCAGGATCATCCCCACGGCGCCGGTGAGCAGGCAGAGCGACAGCCGCACATCGGTAAACAGGATCATCGACAGCGACAGCAGGAAGAAGGTGAGCGCCCAGCCGACCTTGTGCGGGCGCAGCTCATCTTGGGGGAAATCGGCAGTGACCACGACGAAATCGCGATCCCGTTTGAGCCGCATCAGATTGTCCCAGCGGGTGTGCGCCACGAGCATGTCACCCGCCTGAAACGGCACGAGCCCGATGGCGGTCGGTTTGTGGTCGCCATATTCCACATGGCTGAGCGTATCTTCGCCGCGGTGGATCCCGAGCAGCGACAGCCCATAGGTTTTGCGCAGCAAGAGGTCTCGAGGGGATTTGCCGATGAGCTTACTATCGGGCGGGATCACCAGCTCGGCGATGCCGGCATTGGTGGGCGCAAACTCCTCTGCAAAGACGTCCAATTCAGGCCGGATGGTGAGCCCGTAACGTATGGCGAAATCGCGGACCACGGTTTCCTTGCCAATGATGGCGAGACGGCAGGGGGCGGCAATTTCGGCGGTAAGGATCTGCACCATCGAAACCTTGCCGCGATAGAATGTTGAGATGATGTAGAGATTGTTCCTGAGGTTTATATCCGCCAAGATCTCTCCCACCAGGGGGCTGAATTCAGGAACATCGACCTCGAACACCTGCGCCCTGAGCCCATAGACCCGTTCGAGATAATCCGAAGTGCCATGCCCGGCCCCAGCATCCGGTTTCGCACCCGACCCGGGCAGGACGTAACGGCCGAGAAAGAAGAAATAGGCAATGCCGGTCAGGATCAGCGCCGCGCCGATCGGGGTGACCGAAAAGAGGCCGAAAGGCGCCATCTGCTGATCCGCGGGCAGGCCCTTGTTGGCGGTGTCGATCAGATCGTTGAGCAGGATGAGCGGCGAGGAGCCAACCATCGTCATCGTCCCGCCGAGGATCGCACAAAACCCCATCGGCATCAAAAGACGCGACAGCGGGATGCCTGTGCGCGCCGAAATACGGCTGACCACCGGCAGGAAAAGCGCCGCCGCGCCTACGTTTTGCAGGAAGGAGGAGATGAAGCCCACCGTGCCCGACACGATGGGCATGACCCGGGTCTCGGAATTGCCGCCGCGCTTGAGGATCTGTGCCGCGACCTTGTTCATGATGCCGGTCTTGTCGAGCCCGGCCCCCACGATCATCACCGCGATGATAGAGATCACCGCGTTTGAGGCAAACCCATCAAAGAGCCGGTTCACATCGGCCAGATTGCCGAGACCGGGCACGTAACTCAGGATGCCGATGAGAACGAGAACAAGGATCGCCGCGAGATCGACGCGAATGATTTCCGTCACGAAGAGAAACACCGTGAACGCGAGCGCCGCCATGACGACGCCCATCTCGAGAGTGAACACAACCGGGTCCATACACACCTCCCACTTTACCGCTCCAGTCTGCGGGCAAAAGCGGCAGCGGTCAAATTTTTCGCAAGTGGGGGCGGCGCTTGGCGGACTGCTCGATTCCTTGAATAGCACTCGATTTCCAAAAATTGACGAGAGTGAAGGGGGATTCGGGCTATACTGATCGCGGGTGGACAAAGGAGCGGGCTGTGCCAGCGGAACTGGATCTGATGCTGCGGGGGGCAGTGATCAGCATTCCCTTGATGAAATTCTATCTTGTCTGGGCAAACCCGGCCACGCGCCGAAAATCCTGGTCATTGGGGGCACTCGCGCTCAGCCTTGCCGCGCATTTGGCGCTGGCCTCGGCGATCAGCGGCGACTGGCCCGAGCCTGCACGCCAAGCCACCGAGATGGTTACTGCTCTCCTGCCGCTGGTTCTCACATGGTTCGTCCTCGACGTGTTTCTCGACCGGCCCGAGCGCCGAGCGATTGCCGGCCCGGCCTTTGGTCTCGCGGGGATCGTGGCGCTGGCCTGTCTGTTCGATCTGGGGCCGTGGTATGTGCAGGCACTTCCCATGCTGCTGCTCTATGCCGGGCTGATCGCCGTGTTGATGCACAGCAGGCGCGGCGATCTGGTCGAAGGTCGGCGTGGGTTTCGGGTGATCTTTGCCAGTCTCATCCTCGTCTATGCCATCGGCTGGCGGATGATCGAGATCGTGCACCTGCCGGGGCTGCCGCCGCCTTGGATGGACACGGGCCATGTGGCGTTTCTCTTCGTGATGATGATGGTCTTTGCCGGGCGGGCGCTCGAACCCGGTCATGATCTTTGGGCAGAAGAGGCACTGCGCGACCCGGTGCCTGCCGCCGATGTGGCGGCGGCGGATGCCATGCTGGTCACACGGGTGCGGACAGCCATGGAGGGAGAGCTCTGGCGGCGCGAAGGGCTGACCATTGGCGGCATGGCAGAAGAGCTCGGCGTGCCGGAACATCGCTTGCGCAAGGCGATCAACCGCGATCTGGGGTATCGCAACTTCCCCGCCTTCGTGAATGGCTATCGGATCAATGCGGCCAAGGCGGCGCTGCTGGCGCCAGAAAACCTCGACAAGACGATCCTCGAGATTGCCTATGACTGCGGCTTTGCCTCGCTTGCCCCGTTCAACAAGGCGTTTCGCGCTCTGACCGGTCAGAGCCCTCGGGATTATCGGCGTGATAGGCTCGAGAATGACGGGGCGGTCCTCGCCTGATATAGAGGGCCTGAGTGAACCAGGGTCACGAGTGCGCGAGGGATAAGCCGATGAAGTCCATTGAAGCAGGATGTCTCGACATCCATTACCATGAGATTGGGCCAGAAACCGGCGATCCCGTCATTCTCTTGCACGGGTTTCCCTATGATGCGCGGGCCTATGATGAGGTGGCCGAGGCGCTCGCCGATCGCGGCTATCGCTGCTTTGTGCCCTATCTGCGCGGCTATGGTCCGACGCGGTTTCTGTCACCCGACCGGATGCGGTCCGGCCAGCAGGCGGCGATCGGTGTGGATTTGCTGGCCTTCATGGATGCGTTGGGGATCGAGCGGGCCTTGCTCGGCGGCTATGACTGGGGCGGGCGGGCGGCCTGTATTGTCGCCGCTCTCTGGCCCGAGCGGGTGCGCGGATTGGTCAGCTGTGGCCAAGGCTATAACATCCAGGACATTGCCAACGCCTGGCAGCCGGCCCCGGCCGAGGAAGAGGCGCGCTATTGGTATATCTATTATTTCCAGACCCGGCGCGGGCAGGAGGCCTTGATCCGCAACCGCGCCGAGCTTTGCCACCATATCTGGTCGATCTGGTCGCCGAGCTGGGAATTTGGAGCCAAGACATGGGAGGCGACCGCGCCGTCGTTCGACAATCCCGATTTCGTCGATATCGTGCTGCATTCCTATCGGCACCGTTTGGGCGATGTCCCGGGCGATCCGGTCTATGACGAGATCGAGGCGCGCTTGGCCAAACAGCCCAAGATCACCGTGCCCAGTGTCGTTCTGCTCGGCGGCGATGACGGGGTCGATCCACCGACAGAGGAGGACCGTAGCCGCGAAATGTTCACCGGGGCCTATGCGCGGCATATCCTGCAAGGTGTGGGCCACAACCTGCCGCAAGAAGCGCCAGAGGCCTTTGCCGCGGCGATTGAGGCGCTGGCTGACGCGACCTAGCGCGAAGGCGCTCGATTCTCGAAAATCCTGTGCGATTCTGAACAATGCGGCGCAATTTCGAAAGCGACGAGAGGCGGCAGGCGCCGCGCGGCTAAGACCCCCTATCAGATCATTTAGGGGAGAAACATTATGACGCGATTCGCATTTGTTCTTTTGAGCGCAGGTCTGGTGGGTGCCTCACCTGCTCAGGCATTCCTGACAGAGCCAAGCCTGCCGGTCATGTGGCCCGAAGGCTCGTTCATCGGTCCGGCAGGTGACGCGGTCACCCGCGACAACACCCTGTCGACGTCGGATCGGGGCACGGTGGCCAAGCCCGTGACCAAAGACCGCGACCGCTAAGGACGGTCCGCCCCCCCAAACGGCCCCTGCCGTCTTACTGAGCGATCAGCGCCTCGATCATGGCGCGGGCGCTGGGGCTGTCCCATTCGGCATCGCCTAGCATACGCGCGATCTCTCGCCCTTCTGGGTCGATCAGTACACTCACCGGAAGCCCCGCCACCCCCATGGCGCGGGCCACCACCTGTTTCGGGTCGCGGTGCAGCGGCAGGTTGTCGACACCGATCTCGGCAAAGAACGCCTTCATCGCAGGCGGCGGGTTGCGGCCCGTGGCGATGGTCAGCACTTCGAAATTCTCACCGCCATACTCGGATTGCAGCGCCGCCAGCATTGGCATTTCCTTGCGGCAGGGCGCACACCAGGTGGCCCAGAAATTCACCAGCAGATATTTTCCCTGATAATCGGCGAGCGTCGCCTCGCCGCCCTCTTCCGTGAGGAAGACCGCCTCGGGGACCGGCTTTGCCGCGCTGTGGAAGGTCAGCTTTTTCATCGAGCCGTCGAGCAGGGCTTGCATCTCAGCGGGCTCATGCCCCAACGGCGCGCCATCGACGGAGGCCGCGTCGCCCGCGCCGCGCAGGGCGAGGAATGCCACCGCTGCAATTGCACAGAGGCCAAGGGCGATATACAGGAGGGCGGAACGAGACATAGGCGAAAGTCCTCTTGGCGAAAGGTCCGATATTATGACGCAAAAGTCCTCGAACCAGATGTGGGGCGGCCGGTTTGCCGCCGGCCCTGATGCGATCATGGAGGCGATCAACGCCTCCATCGGGTTTGACAGGCGCATGGCGGCCCAGGACATTGCCGGATCGCGCGCCCATGCGGCGATGCTCGCCGCCGCTGGTATCGTCTCAGATAGCGATGCCGAAGCGATGAGGGAAGGGCTGCTCACCGTCTTGTCAGAAATCGAAAGCGGCGAGTTCAATTTCTCGACCGCGCTCGAAGATATCCACATGAATGTCGAGGCACGGCTCAAAGAGGTGATCGGTGCGCCCGCAGGCCGTTTGCACACGGGCCGAAGCCGCAACGATCAGGTCGCGACCGACTTCAAACTTTGGGTGCGCGATCAACTCGATGCGGTCGATGGTGCGCTTCAGGCGCTGATGCGTGCGCTTGTGTCGCAGGCCGAGGCGGGCGCCGATTGGGTGATGCCGGGCTTTACCCATCTGCAGACCGCCCAGCCGGTGACCTGGGGACATCACATGATGGCCTATGTCGAGATGTTCGGCCGCGATCTGGGCCGGGTGCGCGACGCGCGGGTGCGGATGAACGAATGCCCTCTGGGGGCAGCGGCGCTGGCGGGCACGTCCTTTCCCATCGACCGCGAGATGACCGCCCGCGATCTGGGCTTTGACCGGCCCTCGGCCAATTCGCTCGACGCGGTGAGCGACCGCGATTTCGCGCTCGAATTCCTCTCGGCGGCCTCGATCTGCGCCATGCATCTGAGCCGGATGGCCGAAGAGCTGGTGATCTGGTCCTCGGCGCAGTTCCGTTTCGTGACCCTGAGCGACCGGTTCTCGACCGGTTCGTCGATCATGCCGCAAAAGAAGAACCCCGACGCGGCAGAGCTTATCCGGGCCAAGATCGGGCGTATCTTCGGGGCCAATGTGGCGCTGATGACGGTGATGAAAGGCCTGCCCTTGGCCTATTCCAAGGACATGCAAGAAGACAAGGAACAGGTCTTTGACGCGGCCGACAACCTGATGCTGGCACTGGCGGCGATGGAAGGCATGGTCAAGGACATGAGCGCCAACCGCGAGAGCCTCGAAGCTGCGGCGGGCAGCGGGTTTTCCACCGCCACCGATTTGGCCGATTGGCTGGTGCGGGTGCTCGACATGCCGTTCCGCGATGCCCATCACGTCACCGGCGCGCTGGTGGCGATGGCCGAGGGCAAAGGCGTCGATCTGCCGGATCTGAGCCTTGCGGATATGCAATCGGTGCATTCGGACATCACCGGTGATATATTCGACGTGCTCGGGGTCCATAATTCGGTGGCCTCGCGGACAAGCTATGGCGGCACGGCCCCGGTGCGGGTGCGCGAACAGGCCGCCCGCTGGAAGGAGATACTGGGATGAGAGCGCTTGGCCTTCTGGCCCTGCTGACAAGCCTCGCAGCCTGCGGCGCGGATGGTGAACCCGTCCGCCCCGGCATCAACGCCACCATCGGCGTCGGCAGCGGTGGCGTGCATGGCGCCACCGAAGTCACGGCGAGCCGGGGCAACTGGTCCTTCGGTCTCGGCCTCGGGGGGCGATCTTAAATCGTGATCAATCCGGTTTGATTATTACGGATTGTTGCCCAATTTCGAACAAATTCACAGGCTACATTCTACCCAACCCCTAGAATGGCGCAGGAGTGAAAATGTCGGATACTGTACTGGAGGCAACTCTTCTCGAGAAAGCGAAGAAGCCCAAATCCCCCGCGGCTGAACTCATCGTAGAGGTGGCGCGCGAACATAAGGTGAGCCCGTTCCGGCAGATGCGCGAAATGCTGAGCCTGAATTTCGGGTCGACCAAGCTCAGTTTCGACGAATACTACAGCAATGGCGTTTACCACCCAGATTTGAACTCTGCGCAGAAGCGTCAATTTGTTGGCGAGAAGGGCAGCTATAAGCTCAACTGCCGCCTCTCGCCGCTGAAAATGACCCTGCGTGCGCGAAGCCTAATCAGCGACAAGGTCCTCTATTCCGCGCTCATTAAATCTCTTGGGTTCTCCACGACGCGCACGCAAGCCGCCCTGTCAAAGCACCGGTCACATGGGAATATCACCACTTTGCGCAGCGCGCAGGATTTGTCCGCATTCCTGCGACAGGAAGCACGCTATCCGCTCTTCGTGAAACCCACAGTCGGGTCTGGCAGCGTCGGGTCGGCCCTCATCACCTCTTATGATGAAGGCCGCGACGAAATCATCATGGCGAATGGCAGCCAGGCGCCTGTCTCAGATTTTGCCGAGACGGTCGCAAAAGACTATGGCTCCGGCTTTTTGCTGCAGGACGCGGTGGCTCAGCACCCTGACCTGTCCGCTGTGATCGGTCAGGCCGTGGGCACGCTTCGCATTGCAACGGTTTTCGCCGAGGATGGCGCACCTCATGTGCTTTATGCCTTGTGGAAAATCCCGTCGCCTGACGCGATGTCGGACAATTACTGGCAAAGCGGCAGCATGATCGCCGAGCTCGATGCGACGACCGGCGAAATCCAGCAATGTCGTCGCGGCGCCGGGCCGTCGCGCGAAGAAGTGCTGACCCATCCGGTCAGTGGGCGTGCCTTTCGGGGGTTGAAGATCCCCCACTGGGACAAGGTGATCGAGATCACAACCCAGGCGCATCAGCTGTATCCCAATTTCGGGGTTTTCGGCTGGGACATCGCCGTGACCGAAGAGGGCCCTCTGATCATCGAATGCAACGCCAACCCGCATCATATGCTCTATCAACTGGCGACCGGTCGAGGCATCTACAACGAAGATTTTGCCCCTGTTTTGGATCAGGTGATTGGCCGCTCAAAGCGCCTTCTCTCTGAACTGACTGCGGAGCGAAAAGAAGAGAGAAAGAAGCATTGAGCTCGACCTAGCTGACAAAGGGCAGGCCCGATCGCTTCGGCGCGGGCCTGCCGTTTTCCATTGATCCGCCACGGGTTTCGCCGTAATCGCGAGCCTATGGATCATTTTCTCTATCGCGACGGCGAGCTTTACGCCGAAGATGTCCCGGTGCCCGAGATTGCGGCGGCCGTGGGCACGCCTTTCTATGTCTATTCCACTGCGACGCTGGAACGGCATTTCCGTCTGTTCGACGAGGCGCTGGAGGGGGTCGACCATCTCGTCTGCTATGCGATGAAGGCGGCGAGCAATCAGGCCATTCTCAAGACATTGGCGCGGCTCGGGGCCGGGATGGATGTGGTGTCGGGCGGCGAATATGCCCGCGCGATTGCCGCAGGGGTGCCGGGCGACAGGATCGTCTTTTCCGGCGTCGGCAAGACCCGAGACGAGATGCGTGCCGCACTGACCGGTGGCATCCGACAGTTCAACGTCGAAAGCGAGCCGGAGATGGCGGCGCTCAACCAGGTGGCGCTCGAGCTTGGGACACGGGCGCCGATCACCGTGCGGGTCAATCCGGATGTGGATGCCAAGACCCATGCCAAGATTGCCACCGGCAAGAGCGAGAACAAATTCGGCATCCCGATTGCCCGCGCCCGCGACGTCTATGCCCAGGCGGCCGCGATGCCGGGGCTCGAAGTCATTGGGATCGACGTGCATATCGGCAGCCAGCTTACCGATCTCGAGCCCTTCCGCCTTGCCTATCGCAAGGTGGCCGAACTGACTGAGACCCTGCGCGCCGAAGGCCATGATATCCGGCGGCTCGACCTTGGTGGCGGGCTCGGCATTCCCTATGCGCGGGGCAATGAGGCACCGCCGCTGCCGGTGGAATATGGCAAGATGATCAAGGAAGAGTTGGGCCATCTCGGCTGTGAGATCGAGATTGAGCCGGGCCGTCTTGTGGCCGGGAACGCAGGGCTGATGGTGAGCCGGGTGATCTATGTGAAATCCGGCGAGGATCGCGAATTCCTCATCCTCGATGGCGCGATGAACGATCTGATCCGCCCTGCCATGTATGACGCGCATCACGATATCGTGCCGGTGATCGAGCCTCAGGCCGGCGCTGAACAGCGCCCCTATGACGTGGTCGGACCAGTCTGTGAGAGCGGCGATACCTTTGCCAAGGGGCGCAACCTGCCGGTGCTGAACGCCGGGGATCTCGTGGCCTTTCGCAGTGCCGGGGCCTATGGCGCGGTGATGTCGAGCGAATATAACACCCGGCCCCTCATCCCCGAAGTTCTGGTCCATGGGCATCAATTCGCCGTCATTCGGGCTCGTCCGAGCTTTGACGAGATGATAAATCGCGATACCATCCCCGAATGGTTGTGACGCGATGGTCGCGTCACGCCGCGACCGTCGAGGACATATGCCGGATCTGCCCGAGACCGTGACGCGCCGCCTGCGGCTTCCCCTTGCCCTGACATGGGTGGGGATGCTGGCCGAGCGCGTGGCGCGGTGTTTCTGGCCCCTATGGTGCCTCTGCGCGGCTCTTCTGGGCGGTCTGATGCTTGGGCTGCAGGACGCGCTGCCTTTGGAATTTCTCTGGGTCTTGCTGGTGGGATCGGCTTTGGCGGCGTTGGGCTTGGCCGCTTGGGGCGCATGGCGGTTTCGCTGGCCCCGCCGGGGCGAGGCCCTGGCGCGGATGGATGCGATGCTCCCACAGCGCCCGCTGGCGGCGCTGGCCGATCGGCAGGCGGTGGGGCGGGGGGATGCGGCGTCCGAGGCGCTCTGGGCCCGGCATCAGAGCCGGATGCAAGAGGCTGCGGCGGGCGCGCGGGCCGTGCAGCCCGATCTGCGCCTGTCGCGCCGCGATCCCCATGGGCTGCGCTATATCACGCTGTTGATCCTCGCGGTGGCGATGCTCTTTGGCTCGGCCTGGCGGATCGGCGATGTGCGTGATCTGCGCGGCACGGGCGCGGCGCTGGCGCAGGGACCGGTCTGGGAAGGCTGGATCGAGCCGCCCGCCTATACCGGCCTGCCGAGCCTCTATCTCGCCGATCAGGCCGAGGCCTTTGAGGTGCCCGAGGGTAGCCGGATCACCCTGCGGTTCTATGGCGAGCTTGGCGCGCTGAGCCTTGCCGAAACCGTCTCGGGCCGGACCGAGGACCTTGGCGCGGCGACCGATGCGGAGCAGAGTTTCGCGCTGACCCAGAGCGGCGAGCTGCGCATTGACGGGCCGGGCGGCAAGGGCTGGGTCGTGGCCGTGCGCCCCGATCTCGCCCCGCAAATCGCATTGATCCCCGAAGAGGGCCGGACGAGCTTTGACGGCCAAATGAAACAGGTTTTCAAGGCGGTAGACGATTATGGCGTGACCGGTGGTCAGGCGATCATCCGCCTCGATATGGACGCGGTCGAGCGGCGCTATGGTCTCGCGACAGCACCCGAGGCGCGCGAGCCGATCGAGCTTACCCTGCCGCTGCCTATCGCGGGTGACCGGGCCGAGTTTTCCGAGACGCTGGTCGAGAACCTGTCACAGCACCCTTGGGCGCATCTGCCGGTCACGATGACCCTCGAGGCCGAGGATGCGGCGGGGCAGACAGGCCAGAGCGCGGCATATGAGATGCCCTTGCCGGCGCGGCGGTTCTTTGATCCGGTGGCGGCGGCGGTGATCGAGCTGCGGCGCGATCTGCTCTGGTCGCGGGACAATGGCCGTCGCGTGGCGCAGGTGATCCGGGCCATATCCCATGCGCCGGAGGACAAGCTGTTCCGCCCGGCCTCGGCCTATCTGCGGCTGCGGTTCATCCTGCGGCGGCTGGAGACGGCGATGGAAAGCGGCACCTTTACCGCCGAGCGGCGCGACCAGATTGCCGAGGCGATGTGGGAGCTTGCCGTGCTCATCGAGGATGGCGATATCGGCGATGCCTTGGCGCGGATGCAGCAGGCGCAGGAACGGCTCAGCGAGGCGATGCGCAACGGGGCCAGCGAGGACGAGATTGCCGAGCTCATGCAGGAGCTGCGCGACGCCACGCAGGACTATCTCCGGCAGAAGATGCAGCAGGCCCAGCGCGACGAGGATCAGGGGCTCGACAGCCCGCAGCAGGACCGCAATGCGATGGAGCTGAGCCAGCAGGATCTACAGGATATGATGGACCGTATCCAGGAGCTGATGGAGCAGGGTCGCATGGCCGAGGCGCAGCAGGCTTTGCAGGAATTCCAAGAGCTTATGGAAAATCTCCAGATGGCCGAACGCGGTCAGGGCGGGTCCGAGGGACAGGAGGCCATGGAGGGTCTGGCGGACACGTTGAGAGAGCAGCAGGGGCTGTCGGATCAGGCGTTTCGGGACCTTCAGGAACAGTTCAATCCGGGGGCCAATAGTGGCCAATCGGGGCAGAATGAAGGGCGCAGTGGCGGCGAGGGGCGCGGTCAGTCCCATGAGGGCCAAGGTGGCCGGGGCGAGGGCAGCGGTCAGACGCCGGGCAGCCAGCAGGGGCAGGGCGAAGGCCAGCCCTCGGGCGAGAGCAATCTGGCCGAACGGCAAGAGGCGCTGCGCCGTGAGCTGGAGCGTCAACGCGGCAACCTGCCGGGCGGCGGATCGGCGGCGGATGAGGCCACGCGCGAAGCGCTCGACCGCGCGGGTGACGCCATGGAAGGGGCGGAAAACGCCTTGCGCAACAACGACTTGGCCGGGGCCATAGATCAGCAATCGCAGGCCATGGAGGCGCTGCGCGAAGGCATGCGCAGCCTCGGCGAGGCGATGGCGGAACGGCAGAACCAACAGCCCGGCGGGCAGGGCGAAACCGAGGGCGCGGCGGGGCAGCAACGGGCCGATCCGCTTGGCCGCGAGCCGGGATTTGGCCGCCATACCGGGACCCAGGACAATCTGCTTCAGGGCGAGGATGTCTATCGCCGGGCCCGCGAATTGCTCGATGAAATCCGCCGCAGATCGGGCGAGGGCGACCGTCCCGAGATTGAGCGGAATTATCTAGAAAGACTTCTCGACCGGTTCTGAGGTGCAAATTCGCACATCGGTAAGACGTCGGTATTGCGTTGGTAAGACGACAGTGCGTGTTACAGCGCAATCAAAATCGTCTCATTGACCGGCTCAGGCGATAAGATTGAAAGCCTTAGTTCGTCCACTGCCTGGATCAAAAAAATTGTGAACATAGCGCATGAGGCGGTGAGAACGAGTATGCGCGCCAGTCGGTAACAGTTCCGGCGTCGCAGCAATGCCGCTTCGACCGTGTCCCGCAGGTGACCGAAAATTTGATCCGCTTCTTCTTTGACGCGACGGTAGGAGTGAATTGTGCCCCGGCGAAGAAAAAGAGGATGTTCTTCGGATCCCGTAGTCAAGAATTCAGCGCGATCCGCCTCTGGCAGCGGCCCGTCTGCGTCGGCCACAGGTCCCATCTCAAGCACAAAGCGGAAGAGCGCGAACTCGGCTGCATCGCACGTGCGGCCCATCTGTGACAAGGTCGGCGGCAGGCCGGTGTCGCCCCTCGGGCTTGTGACCGTTCTGGTGTAAAGGCGGATGAACTGCTCTATCCGCGCTTCCTGTTCTATTTCGCCTGTGTCGGAGGCAAAAAATTCTTCGAACTTGGCTATTTTTCTATCGGTCAACAGGCGCTCAGGATCGGCGCGGATGGCGGATAAGGGCAGCAGCAAGAGCGTGGACGCGGATACGCATAACAGTCCGAAAAACGCCAGAAATGAGAGCAGGCCCGATTTCTGTGCACTCTCGCCCTCAGAGAGGGGCAAACCGTAATCAAGATGCAGGAATACGGTGTCGTCTATGAAAAGAAGAAGGAAGGCTGCTAGCATGAGAGAGGCAGCGGTAAGCAGTCCTTGGGCCTTGCCGTCGAGCATCGCGAACATATCGGCATAACGCGGCCAGAAACGTAACTCGGCAAAGTAATGGTGACGATAACGAAACACACTCATTCACCTATGATGCGAGAGGATTGCGCTGATAGCAAGCTTGCGACCGGGAGACCCTACACCGTAAACCGTTTCGCCAGATGATCGGTGTCGCCCATGCTCGCCAGGCGGAGTTCGCGGACGAGGCGCAGGGTTGGTTTGAGGCAGAAAAAGCCCGAGCCGGCCACGAAGAGCCAGCGCGCGACGCCGTGCCAATCGTCATACATGAACATCACCGAGCCGATCAGAAAGCAGATGGCCGCGAGAAAGGCGATCACCGTATCGGCGATTTCAAAGGCCGCATAGGTGCGGCGCGAGCGTTCGGATTTCGTCCGGTTGCGATGGGTGAACAGGCTCATCTCGATCCCTCCGTGTCTATGTCCTCATGTGGGTCAATGAGGGGACCGGGGGGTGAGTTCCATTTCGGGCCGCTTTGCGGTGCCTTGAGGGGGGATGGCCTAAAGGCGCTCCCACGCCGGGTTGCGATAGGTGCCGAGGAAGAGATCGGGCACATCGCCCTTGAAGGTGACGGTGGAGGGGTAAGGGTCAGACAGTTTTGGGTTGCGCATGCTTGCCTCCATCAGCCAGAAAATCATCATCACGACCGCGTCACGCCGCGCGTCTGTCCAGACCGGCATTTCAAATCCGGGCTCGGGGATGAATTGGCAGAAATACTCTTGGCCGAAGTCACGCAGAAACGCCGAAATCGCTTCCAGCCTTTCATCTACTGTTAATTCGTTGCGCAAACTCCTAAGGCCGAGATGCGCTGCAACACGGCCGCGCAGTCCATTTTCACCCGTGATGCGCAGCCGGAGCAGCCATTCTTCGTCGGGCGGCGCATAGATAAGAAGCTCGCGGTTTTGACCTCTGTCCTCATACCGTAAGGTGGCATGAGTCGCGCGCACGCCGGTGCGGCGGTGGATCAGCCCGGTTGCCGCGTGATGTTTACCGACTTCCCTCCCGCCTTCCCAATAGTCCAACTCCGGCAGTTCCAAAGAGCCCCATTCGATCATCGCGGCGGTCCTCCTATGGTTGGGCGTGTCGTTTCAGACATCCTTCATCGGGTAATGCTTGGGCATTTTGAGACCGGCATCTTGAATGCGGGCAGCGAGCCTGTCTGAGAGAAGAAACCAAGGGGAGTGCAAATATTTCTCGCGCCAGATATGGTGCGAGCCGATGGCCGTGCGCGACATGGCGACGCCTTTCAGGTCGGCCCTCGATTTGCCTCTGATGCTATACCGAATATGATCCCCGATGCTTTTGTCCTCGGCATGGCCCGGATCGCACTCTTCGAGCCGAAAACAATTCAGATGGCTGTGAACCACCATTCCGAAATAGGGCACCGGGTAGGGCTTATCCTTGGGTTGGGTCAACTCGATGGGCCAGAATTGATGCACCCCCGGCTCCAGCTCTTCGATGATGTCTTTCAGCCGTTTATCGACAGCGGCAAGCCGGTTTTCGAGAGAGATTAATGAGCAAAGCTCTTTATAGGTTTTTTGCAAGCGAAACCGTTTTGGCCGCTCATGATCGGCGAGCCATCCCAGATCCTTTACAAATTTATCGCTGAACTTGGTCCAAGGGACGCCACCCATCCCGGAATTCAATTCATTCTGTTCGTCCTCGGTCAGGACCGAATAGAAATAATTCTCGATGGCTTCATCATATCCAATTGTGTCCGCATCAGGCGAGGCTGCCCCAAATGTGCTCGAACTCAACACTCCCCAGGTCATACACACCTCACAACTGACACCACACACACGCCCGGAACCGCCCGACCGCCGGGGTAGTTTAGCGGAATTTGGGCGTAACGAAAGCCTTTATGGGCTGACAGGCCTTCGGGGCGCGCCCTGGGGGCGTCAGATGATCTGCGGTGATGGCCGGGGGTGCTAGCGCGACAACCCGCCGTGCAGCGTCGGCACGTCGAGCGCGGCAAAGCCGTAGTGGCGCAGCCAGCGCAGGTCGCTGTCGAAGAAGGCGCGCAGATCGGGGATGCCGTATTTCAGCATGGCGATCCGGTCGATGCCCATGCCGAAGGCAAAGCCCTGCCATTCCGCCGGATCGACGCCGGCGGATTTGAGCACATGCGGGTGCACCATGCCGGAGCCCAGCACTTCGAGCCAATCGTCGCCTTCGCCCACTTTCACGGTGCCGCCTTCAAAGCTGCACTGGATGTCGACCTCGGCGGAGGGTTCGGTGAAGGGGAAATGCGAGGCGCGGAAGCGGGTTTTGACCTCGGTGCCGAAATAGGCGGTGAAGAATTCCTCGAGCACCCATTTCAGATTGGCCATGGAGATGTCGCGATCGATGGCGAGGCCTTCGATCTGATGGAACATGGGGGTGTGGGTCTGATCGTAATCGGCGCGATAGACGCGGCCCGGGCAGATGATGCGCGTGGGCGCGCCAGAGGCCTCCATCGAGCGGATCTGCACCGGCGAGGTATGGGTGCGCAGCACATGCGGCGGGCGGTCGTCGCCCTCGGCGCGGTGCATGTAGAACGTGTCCATTTCGGCGCGGGCCGGGTGATGGCCGGGGATGTTCAGCGCGTCGAAATTATACCAGTCGGTTTCGACCTGCGGGCCTTCGGCCACGGCAAAGCCCATATCGGCAAAGATCGCGGTGACCTCTTCGGTGACCTGGCTCACCGGGTGGATGCTGCCCTGACGGCGGGGCCGGGCGGGCAGGGTCACGTCGAGCCATTCGCTGCGCAGACGTTCGTCGAGCGCGAAATCCGAGAGCGCCTGTTTCTTGGCGGCCAGCGCCGAGTTGATCTCGTCCTTGAGCGCGTTGAGCTTGGGACCGGCGACTTGCCGTTCCTCGGGGGACATGCGGCCCAGCTCGCGCATCTGGAGGCTGACCTCGCCCTTCTTGCCCACGGCCTGCACGCGGAGCGTTTCGAGCGCGGCTTCGTCACCGGCCTCGGCAATCAGGGTAAGGTATTTGCTGCGCAGCTCATCCATGGGTCAGGTGCTTTCGATGTCTTCCGTCGCTGACCTGCTAATGCCATGGCGGCGCGATTGCAAGATTGCCCTGTGCGGCAGGGGGCGGCGGGGCCGGGAAAGGCGCAAAGCGTCTCAAATCCGCGACGATCTCCGCAGCTTTGCCATGATTGCGCCGTGGCGCGGGCCGCCGTCGCGGCGAGGCTCTGGCCCGGGGGCGTAATCTTGGTGGAGTGGATGCGATGAAACGGTTGGATGTGATGGCGGCGGTGCTGAGTGCGGGGCTTGGGATCGGTCTGGCGGGCGGCGCCTTGGCCTTTGGCGGATCGGGGGCGAAACAGGTTACCGCGCCGCCGCCCGATTATCTCGGGCAATGGTATATTTCGGGCGGCTGTTCCTATAGCCGGGCGCAGGCGCCGGGCTATCCGGTGCATTGGGTGTTGATCCTCAACCCGCATCATCTGGGTCAGGGGCCCGCGCCCAAATACTGCCCCTATCGGCTCTGATCCTTAGCGGTTCGGATCCCCTAGCGTGCCGGTATAGTCGCGGGTGAAGCGCGCGTAGCCCTCGGAGGTGACGCGCAGATCCTCGGCCATCAGGCGGTTGAGCTCGGGGAGCCGGTGAAAGGGCACATTGGGCAGGGAATGATGTTCGATGTGATAGGGCATGTTCCACGCCAGAAACCGCACCGCCCGGTTGGTATAGGTGGTGCGGGTGTTTTCGAGCATATTCGCCACGAAAGCACAGCGCCCATGTTCGGCCAGCAGGTAGAGCCGCAGGGCGGGCTGGCCCAGCAGCAGCGGCAGGAGCCAGACCCAAAAGAGCAGCGGCGAGATCAGGAGGCTCGCCCCGGCCAACGCGTAGAGCGCCAGCATCACCCGCGCCTCGCGCCGGATGCGGGGCCGGGCGCGGGCCGGGATATAGGGGGCCGGGTCGCGGTCGCGCGCATTGTGCAGGATCTGCCCCAGCATGCCCCACCAATAGGGCAGGCCGGAGACATGGATCAGATAGGCGCGCCAGGTCTCGGGCTTGGCGCCGGAGAGCAGTTCGGGGTCGCGTTCCGGGTCGTTGGTGTGGCGGTGATGGGCGAGGTGGAAATAGCGAAACCAGGTGAAGGGCAGGAAGATCAGCAGCCCTGACAGATGGCCCGCCGCCTCGTTGAGCCAGGGCGTCGCGAAGGGGCGTCTTGTGCGTGGCCTCATGTTCCAGCGTGAAGAGAAAACAGAGTGCGATCCCCTGCACGGGCAAGAGCGCCCACCAGAGCACCCAGCCCTGCGCGATCCAGATCCCCAGCCCAAGGATGAGCCCGCCATGGCCCGCCAGATGCCAGAGCCCGGGCGCGTCCGCCGTGCGGTTGAGCCGGGCCAGCATCTCGCCTCCGAGCCGGGCGGCGACGCTGCGGTGATCCGGGGCGGGGCTGTGCTGCGATGTCTCGGACATGGGGCCTTCCTCCGTGCTGATGTCTGGGTCTCTTTCCCGCGTCTCTGTACACTCTTGTCCAGATTGAGGTTAACGCCTATGCTAGGCGCGGTTTGCCAAGGAGGAAAGAGATATGAGCCAGCCGCGCAGTGTTCCGTTCGATGCGTTGAGCTTTGTGCCGCGCTTTGCCTATGGCGAGATGGCGCAAGCCGCCGAGGTGGCGGGGAGCGCCGATGACACCGATCTTGGCGCCGGGTTCGTCCGGCTGAGCCGCGCCGATATTCCGTGGCAGATCAAATATGACGAGGTGATCCTCGTGCTTGAGGGCGAGATCGACGTGGTCTGTGACGGTGAGGTGCTGCACGCCGGGCCGCGCGATTGCATCTGGCTGCCCAAGGGGACCGAGCTGCGCTATCGCAGCGACGAGGCACTGGTGTTCTACGCGATCACCCCGGCGGATTGGGCGGCGCGCGAGGGCCAGTCATGAAGATCGCCCGGCTGCCGCGCGACGACCGCAGCAACGGCTGGAGCGCGATTTTGCCCGAGCGGGTGGCGGCCTCGCCGCTGATGGGCGATGTGACGGCGGATTGGGTCGTGGTCGGCGCGGGCTATGCCGGCTTGGCGGCGGCGCGGCGGCTGGCCGAGCTGCGGCCAGAGGCGCATGTGGTGCTCATCGAGGCGGGGGAAGTGGGCGAAAACGCTTCGGGGCGCAATTCCGGCTTTGCCATCGACCTGCCGCATAATGTCGGCTCGTCGCTGGACGAGCTGGAGGGATCGCATCGCTTCATGGGGTTGGCGCGATTCGCGATTGCGCAGCTCGACCGGCTGGTCGAGCGCCATGGCATCGCCTGCGACTGGTCGCCCGATGGCAAATATCACACGGCGGTGTCGGAGCGCGGGGTGAACGAGGTGCTCGAGCCCTTTGCCCGCGAGCTTGAGGCGCTGGGCGAGCCGTTTGAATGGGTGCGCGGCAAGGCGTTGCAGTCAGCCCTTGGCAGCCCGCATTTTACCGCCGCCGTGTACACGCCGGGCGGGCGGTTGATGAATCCCGCCGCGCTCTGCCGGGGCTTGGCGGACAGCCTGCCGGACAACGTGACGCTCTATGAGAATTGCCCGGTGCTGGCGATCGAACCGGGGGCGGTGATCCGTCTCGAGACCAAGGGCGGCAGTATCAGCGCGCCGCGGATGATCATGGCGGCGAACGGCTTTGCCGAGCAGTTCGGGTATTACCAGAAGCGGTTCCTGCATCTGGTGGCCCATGCCAGCCTGTCGCGGCCCCTGACGGCGGGCGAGCGGGCGCGCTATGGCGTGGCGCGGCCTTGGGGGCTGACCCCGGCCAATGCCTTTGCGGGCATCACCATGCGCTACACCAACGACCATCGGCTGTTGATCCGGCAGGGGCTCGCCTATTGCCCGTCGCAGCGTTTTGACGAGGCGCGGCGCAAGGCGGTGGCGGCGCAGCACAAACGGCTTTTCGATGCGCGGTTTCCGGGGCTGGAAGAGGTCGAGATGGCGCATACCTGGTCGGGCTTTGTCTGCCTGTCGCGCAATGCCGCGCCGGGGTTTGGGCAATTGGCCGCGAATGTCTGGGGCGCGGTCTGTCAGAACGCGGTGGGGGTCACCAAGGGCACCTTTGGCGGCACGCTGGCGGCGGAGATGGCGCTGGGCGAGGACAATGCGTTGATCGCCGATATGCAGAGCCTTGGCGCGCCCACGCCCCTGCCGCCGCGCCCGTTTCTCGATCTCGGCGTGCGGACCCGGTTCCAATGGGAGCTCTGGCGCAACCGGCACGAGGCCTGAAGCAGGAGAGCTAGCGGCGCAGCTCGGCGGCGTCGAGCGCGGCGGTGACCGCCGGGCTATGGGTATAAGCGAGCGCATGGCCCGCCTCGGGGATAATCACGTTGCGCGCGCCCGGGTTGAGCGCGGCGAGCCTTTCGGCGCCGGCGACCGGGATCACCTCATCCTCGGCGGCCCAGATGGCGAGCAGGGGCGTGCGGGCCTCGGCGATCTTGCGATGGGCCTCGGTCACGTCGTGATCGAGCATGTGATGCAGCGAGGAGGTCACGGCGGGGATGAAACCGCGATAGCGCAGCTCGTTGAGCTGCAGGGGCACGACATTGGGGATCTGGGAGGTTTCGATGTCACGCTCTGCCTCGACCGAGGCGCGGAAAGAGCGGGCATAGGTCAGATGCATGAGCCAGCGCCCGACCCAATTGTGATTGGCTACCAGCCGCGCCACCGGGCCGAGATCATGGCCAAGCCCGGCCGGGGCGAGCAGGATCAGGTCGCGCACCAGATCCGGGTGGCGGGCGGTCCAGGCGGTCGCGATGGCGCCGCCCATGGAATAGCCCATCACCGTGGCCGGACCGCGCAGCCCGAGATGATCGAGCAGCTCTGACAGATGCGACAGGAAGAATTCCTCGTCCTGTGCGCCGCCGGGCCGGTCGGAATAGCCGCGCCCGTAATGGTCATAGCTCAGCGTGCGAAAGCCCTGCCCGTTGAGGTGATCGGCGATGGGGGTCCAGACAAAGCTCGGCGTGGTGAGCCCGTGGATGAGGATCACCAGCGGGCCATCCTCGGGACCGGCCAGCCGGTAATGGGTGCGCCCGCGCGGCAGATCGGCAAATTCGCCGGGGGCGGATTGCCGGGCCTCGGCCCCCATGGCGGGGCGCAGCCGGTCGCGGGCGAACGGCGCCAGCGCGATCAGCGCCGCGACGGAGGCCAGCCCCCAGATCACGCGGCGGCCTGCCAGGCGTCGAGAATATAGCGCGAGGTCATCAGGTCGAGATGCGCGCCGCCGCCGTTCTTGAAGAGGGTGATGTCATCGTCGCTCTGCCGGGTGAAGGCGTCGAGCGTGTAGTAATCGGCGAGCAGGTGATCGCGGCTGATCGCGCCGGAGGCCAGCGGGATCTTGATCTCGCCAATGTGGTCGACCGTGGTGTCATAGCTGTCGACAAAGACCCGGGCGCGTTGCAGGCCAGCGTCGTCCACTTCGCGCATGTCGGGGCGGTAGGCGCCGATGAGGTCGATATGCTGGCCCGGTTGGAACCATTCGCCGCGCAGCACCGGCTCGGTCGACATGGTGGCGGAGGTGATGATGTCGGCGCCGCGCACGGCGGCTTCCAGATCCTCGGCCACGCGCAGGCCGGGGCAGTCGGCAACCATCGCCTCGGCGTTCTTGGTGGTGCGGTTCCAGACAGTGAACCGCGCCTCGGGGAAGGCCGAGGAATAGGCGGCAAAGAGATTGCGCCCGACGGTGCCGGCGCCGACGATCAGGATCTCGCGGCTGTCGGGACGGGCCAGTTTGGTCGCGGCAAAGAGGCTGTCACCGGCGGTTTTCCATTTCGTCACGAGGTGAAAATCAATCAGCGCCTCGAGCGTGCCATCGCCATCGCCATAGAGGCAGACCGCGCCATTGATCATCGGGTCGCCCTTGGCCGGGTTGCCGGGAAAGATCGTGGCGGATTTGACCGCGATCCCCATGCCGTCGATCCAGGCCGAGCGCGACAGCAGCGTATCGGGATCGCGGTAGAGGAACGTGTCGCCGATCTCGGCCTTGGGGAGTTTATGCCCGGCCTCGAACGCGGCGCAGAGCCCCTGCCAGCTCAGCTTGGCCTCACCTTCGGCAAAGGGGATGTGGGTAAAGCTCATTGCGCCTGCTCCTTGGTCAGTAGCCCGTGGCGGACGAGGCAATCGGCCCAGCCCTGCGGGGTGGTGAAAAGATGGGTCTGCCAGCCGCGCGCGGCGGCGGTGGCGATATTGTCGTCCCGGTCATCGGCGAAGAGGAGGCTCTGGGGCGCGAGGCCGCAATCGGCCTCGACCGCCGCATAGATCGCCGGGTCCGGCTTGGCGAGTTTCATCTCGCCCGAGATGTAGCGCCGGTCGAAGAGGTCGAGAAAAGGGTAGACCGCGACCGAGAGCGGGAAGTTCTCTGCGCCGAAATTCGACAGGGCAAAGACCGGGGTGCCGCGCGATTTGAGCGCTTTCAGAAGCCGCACGGAATGGTCGATCGACGGCGTCGCCAGCTCGGCCCATTCATCGCGCAGGATCGCCAGTTCGTCCGCCCAGTCGGGCGTGGCCTCGGCGGCCTCGGAGATCGTGTCGTGGAAATGCGCGCCCGCGTCGATGCGGTTCATCAGGTCGTAGACATCGAAGGCGGCAAAGAAGGCGCGGCGGCGGTCGGGGCCGATGCGCCGGTCGTAATGCACCTCGGGGGCCCAGCGGATCAGCACATTGCCAATGTCGAAAAGAACGGCGGAAATCATGTGTTGGAATAGACTTTCGTATCGGGGCGGGGCGCCGGGCGGCGCCGGGTTTCGAGATAGATCATGGCGAGGCCAGAGCCGAGGATCAAGGCGATCCCGACCCAGGTCGAGACGCCGGGGAAGGTGCCAAAGACCACCACGCCCCAGATCACCGCCATCGGCATCGACACATATTCAAAGGGCGCGGCAAAGGCGGCCTCGGCGATGCGATAGGCCTGCGAGATGAGAAAGCCGCCGATGATGCCCGAGGTGCCGAGCATCACGAAGATCGGGATGTCGGCGGGATCGAGCGGCGCCCAGGCGCGCAGCAGGAAGGTCAGCACCTCGGGCGCGTCCGAGGCATAGCGCCCGTCGCCGATGGCCAGCCCGACCGTGGCGCTCACCGTCATGAAGGAGACGAGAATCCAGAAGGTCATGGTGCCGGCGCTCTCGGTGCCGCCGATGCGCCGCGCGATGATATGCATGAGCGCATAGAGCGCGGCCGAGATGGCGGGCAGGATGGCGGCGATCTGAAAGGCCGACGTGCCGGGTTTGACCATGATCAGCACGCCGAGCAGGCCGATGGCGATGGCCGCCCAGCGGCGCGGCCCCACATGTTCGCCAAGAAAGATCACCGAGAAGACGGCGATGACCAGTGGTGAGACGAAAAAGATCGCGACCGCATCGGCGATCGGCAGCGACGCGAGGCCGAGGAAGAGAAAGCTGTTGGCCGCCACCACGCAGAGGCCGCGCGCCAGATGCCAATGCAACAGACGGGTGCGCATGGTCTTGAGCCCGCCCGAGATCGGCATGATGATCAGCGCGAAGGTCAGGATGCCGATGAGCGAGCGGTAGAAGACGATCTGATGCAGCGCATAGGTGTCGGAGAGGAACTTGATGCCCACGTCATTGAGCGAAAAGCACATGGCGGCGACGGTGGCGCAGATGGCACCTTTGAGATTGCTGTTTGAAATACTGGCGCTGGTCATGGAAATCCTCCCGCCGCCGGAGCGGCTGGCGCGAGGAAACGCGAGGCGGGCGGGATTGTAAAGGGTCGGGCCGGTGGGTTTTGCCCGCCGCCGGGGATTTGGGTATTTCCAACCAGAAAGAGCCGGGGCTTAGCCCGCGCGGGCGGCGCGGCGCAGCGCCTGTTCGAGCGCGTCGAGAAAGCGCGAGCGGTCGGCTTTGGAAAACCCCTTGCCGCCGCCTTGGCGGAACGGGTCGGCGGCGCGCAGATCGGCCATCAGATCGCGGGTGGCGAGCACATTGCCGATATTGGCGGCGGTCAGCGGCTCGCCATTATGTTTGAGCACCTCGGCCCCGGCCTCGACGCATTTGGCGGCGAGGGGGATGTCGCCGGTCACCACCACATCGCCCGGACCGGCGCGGTCGGCGATCCACATATCGGCCACATCGGGGCCTTCGGGGACGATGACATTTTCCACCAGCGGGTTGGGCGAGGGGCGCAGCCCGCCGTTGGAGACGATGAAGATCCGCGTCTTGTGGCGGGTGCCGACGCGTTCGGCCTCGGCTTTGACCGGGCAGGCGTCGGCATCGACATAGATTGCCATGCTCAGCCCGCCTCTGGTTTTGGCGGTTTGAATTCCTCGGGGATCGGCATCCGGTTGAAGGCGTCGAGGCCGGCGATCTTATAGGCTTCGGCCAGGGTCGGGTAGTTGAACGTGTTCTGGACGAAGTAATCCACCGTGCCTTTGAGGTTGAGCACCGCCTGGGCGATATGGATGAGCTCGGTCGCGCCCTCGCCGACGATCTGCACCCCGAGCACCCGGCGGGTCTTCAGCGAGAAGAGCATTTTCAGCATGCCATGTTCGAGCCCCATGATATGGCCGCGCGAGGTTTCGCGGAAGCGCGCGATGCCGACCTCATAGGGGATGCCGCGCTCCTGCATTTCTTCTTCGGACATGCCGCAGGTGGAAATCTCGGGCACGGAATAGATGCCATAGGGATACCAGGGGCTCTCGCTCAGGGTGGGCACGCCGAGCGCGTGGCAGGCGGCGACGCGGCCCTGTTGCAGCGAGGTGGAGGCGAGGCTCGGGTGGCCGATGACATCGCCCGCGGCATAGATATGGCCGAGCTTGGTCTGATAGGTCTTGCGGTCGACTTCGATGCGGCCGCGATGATCGGTTTCGAGCCCGACGGCGGAAAGGTTGAGCTTTTGCGTGGCGCCCATCCGGCCGGCGGCAAAGAGCAGCATTTCCGAGCGCACATGGCGGCCGTTGCCCATGGTGATCTCGACATGGTCGCCCGCGTCCTCGATTTTCTCGATGGGTGAGCCGAGGCGGAGATCGACGCCGTTTTCGCGGATCTGATGGGTGAATTCCTGAATGAGCGTGCGGTCGATGAAGTCGAGAAAGCTGTCGCGCGGCTCGATCAGGGTGACGCGCACGTCGAGGGCGGCGAACATCGTGGCATATTCGACGCCGATGACGCCGGCGCCGACCACGGTGAGGCTGCGCGGGATGCGGGCCAGTTCGAGGAACTCGTCGCTGTCGACGATGGTGGTGCCGTTGAAGGGCACGTAATCGGGCCGGTAGGTGCGGGTGCCGGTGGAGATCAGGAAGCGGTCGGCGGTGAGGCTGGTGGTCTCGCCCGCCTCGGTGGCCACTTCGACGGTCTTGGGGCCAGTGAACCGCGCCAGCCCGTTGAGCGTGTCGACATGGTTGCGATTGAACTGATGTTCGAGCACGTCGACCTCGTAATCGAGCGTCATATGCAGGCGCGATTTGAGATCCTGCGCCTCGATGTCGTCCTTCACCCGGTAGGAGCGGCCATAGAAGCTGCGTTCGCGCCAGCCGGAGAGGTTGAGCACTGTTTCGCGCAGGGTTTTCGACGGGATCGTGCCGGTATGGACCGAGACGCCGCCGAGCCGGTCCTTGCGGTCGATGACCAGCACGCGGCGTTTGAGCTTGCCGGCCTGAATGGCGGCAGAGCGCCCGGCGGGACCGGAGCCGATGATGATGAGATCGTAATGGGTGGCACTCGACATGGGCAGCCTCGTCTGGGTCAGGTCGGGGCGACCCTAAGAGGCAGGCCTCAGCCCCGCAAGGGCAGGGTGCGCCCCGCGCCGGGATGTTTGCGACGCGGGGGCTGGGTTTGCTCGAATTTTGGGCGGGCGATCAGCCGTAGAGCGCCTCGGCATGGAAGGCGACGTGATCCTGCATGAAGGTGGAGACGAAGAAATAGCTGTGGTCATAGCCCGGCTGCATCCGCATCGTGCCCTGCTGGCGGCGGGCGGCGGCGGCCTCGAAGAGGGCTTCGGGTTTCAGCAGGTCGAGGAATTGATCCTTGGTGCCGGTGTCGGTGAGCACCGGCCCGTCGAAACCGGCCTCGCGCATCAGGAGCGTGGCATCATGGGCGGCCCAGGTCGCCTCGTCCTCGCCGAGATAGGCGCCGAGCTGTTTGCGGCCCCAGTCCGAGGCGCTCGGATGGGCGATGGGGGCGAAGGCCGAGACCGAGCGGAACCGGCCCGGCAGGCCCATGGCCAGCGTCAGCGCGCCATGACCGCCCATCGAATGGCCGGTGATCGCCTGACGGTCGAGGTCGATGGCGAAGTTTTCGCCCAGAAGCGCGGGTAGCTCTTCGGCCACATAGTCCCACATGCGGAAATGCGGGGCCCAGGGGTCCTGGGTCGCGTTGACGTAGAACCCCGCGCCTTTGCCGAGATCATAGGCCTCGTCATCGGCCACGGTCTCGCCGCGCGGCGAGGTGTCGGGAAAGACCAGCGCGATGCCCTGTTCGGCAGCCCAGGTCTGGGCCCCGGCCTTGGTCATGGCGTTTTCATGGGTGCAGGTCAGCCCCGACAGATACCACAGCACCGGCACCGGCCCGTCGCGGGCCTCTTCGGGCAGGAAGAGACCAAAGGTCATGTCGCAGGCGCAGGCAGAGGAGGCGTGGGTGTAGACGCCCTGGGTGCCGCCAAAACAGGCGTTTTCGGATTGGGTCTGCATGATGTCAGTCCTTTTGGTTCGTGGCGCCCTGATGGGCTGTCATGAGCGCGGCGAGCGGTTTGCGTTTGCGCGCCGCCGCCGGGGTGGTTGCCTCAGCACTAGCATGGCCGACGGTGAGGATCATCACCGGTTTTTCGCTCTCGGGGCGGTCGAGCAGCCCGTTGAGGAATTTCATCGGATTGGGCGTATGGGTCAGGCAATAGAGCCCGGCGCGGTGCAGCGCGGTGATCAGCATGCCGGTGGCGATGCCGACGCTTTCGGGCACGTAGTAATGTTTGGCGCGGCTGCCATCAGGGGCGGTGCCGTAGCGCTGGGCAAAGATCACGATGAGCCAGGGCGCGGTGGTCAGATGCGGTTTGGACGCGTCGGTGCCGATGGGTTCGAGCGCGGCGAGCCAGGCATCGCCGGCGCCGCCCGCGTAGAAGGCGCGCTCCTCTTCCTCGGCGGCCTCGCGGATGCGGGATTTGAGCGCCGGATCGGAGATGGCGGCGAAATGCCAAGGCTGCTGATTGGCGCCCGAGGGCGCGGTGCCGGCGGCGCGAATGCAGGTCTCGATGATCTCGTAAGGCACGGGCCGGTCGGAAAATTCGCGCACCGAGGCGCGGGTTTCCAGCGAGGCGAGGAAATCGCGCGCCTCGCGCAGGGCGTCCTCGTCGCTGAGCGGTGCGCGCGGCGGCAGGGGCTGAGGGCTATAGGACATGGGCGGGCTGTTTCAGTAGAGCGTGTTGGCCCAGCCGATGACCAGCGACAGGGTCACCACGGCGAGGGCGGTGGAGATCAGGATCGAGGCCGAGACGCGCTGGGGCGCGACGCCGTAATGCTGGGCAAGGATATAGACATTGCCCGCCACCGGCAGGGCGGCGGCGGCGATCATTACTGCGGCCGGATAGGGCGCGATGGGAAAGAGAACGAGCGCCGCCACGGCGACGGCGGCCGGGTGCAACACCAGTTTGCAAAACGAGAGATAGCCCGCGATCACCGGCCGTTCGGCGGATTTTGAGGCCAGCGACGCGCCAATGGCAAAGAGCGCACCGGGGGTGGCGGCGCCGCCCAGCAGCACGAGGAAATCATTGGCGACCGAGGGCAGCGGCCAGCCCGAGGCGGACCACGAGAGGCCGAGCACGATCGACACGATCATCGGGTTCTTGAGCAGGCCGATGCCCACCGTGCCGAGCACCGCCAGAGACATGCGCCCGTCGCGCGAGCCGGTGATCAGGATCACGATGAGCGAGCCAAAGACCATGAGATCGACCGCGAGCACCATCATCACCGGTGCGATGGCGGCCTCGCCCATCAGCATGGCGAGCATCGGCAGGCCGAGAAAGCCCACATTGCCGATCACCGCGCATTGCGCCTCGACCGCGGCTTCGGCGACGGACAGGCGGCGCAGGATCGCGATGAGCGTGGCGAGCAGATAAATGGCGAGCGAGGCCAGCGCATAGGCCAGGACGAAATCGAGATCGAAGGCTTCGGCGAGGCTGAGATTGGCGGAGAATCGCAAGAGCATCGCCGAGAGGGCGAAGTAGAAGACGAATTTGGTGAGCCATGCGGTGGCGGCTTCGGGAAAGAAGCCGGAGCGCCCAGCGCCATAGCCAAGGCCGATGATCAGGAAGAACGGGATGGTCTGAAGAAATACGGCCAGCATGGCCGTTTGGTAGCATGTTGCGCGGCGGGGGCAAATGCTATTCGCCGCGCCGAGAGAGCCGCCAAAAGAAACGACCGGACGGTTGCCCGCCCGGCCGCAGTTCGTTGATTTCGGTCGCTTATGACGGGCAAGGGAGGAGGTATGCACGCCATCGAAACCGATCCGGCGACCCCTGCTAAATGGGAGGAGGAGGCAGAAGCCGTCCGGTTGAGTTGATCATTGCCGCATCGCGGCGCGATTCGGAATTCTTCACGCTGCATCTGCGAGAAAAAAGCGGTGGAGTGCTTAAAACTTAACCAAAATACCGTGACCTGTCATAAGATTAAACGCTTCTTGCCCAGATTCTGCAGCTGCGAGAGGATTTTGCTCAGCCCGAGCCGATCAACACCCCGGCCGCAAAGACCAGCGCCCCGCCGAGCACCACTTGAAAGGCCGCGCGAAAGAAGGGCGTCTCCATAAAGCGGTTCTGAATCCAGGCGATGGCCCAGAGTTCGATGACCACGACGATCATGGCGATCACGGTGGCGGTCCAGAAATCTGTGATGAGATAGGGGAGCGCGTGGCCAAGCCCGCCGAGCGTCGTCATCAGGCCCGAGGCAAAGCCCCGTTTCACCGGGCTGCCGCGGCCCGACAATTCGCCATCATCGCTGGCGGCTTCGGTAAAGCCCATGGAAATGCCTGCGCCGACAGAGGCGGCAAGACCGACGAGGAAGGTGGTCCAGGTGTCCTGCGTGGCAAAGGCGGTGGCAAAGATTGGCGCGAGGGTCGAGACCGAGCCATCCATCAGCCCGGCGAGGCCGGGTTGCACCCAGGTCAGGATGAACTGCCGATGGGCCTTGCGGTCTTCGCCTTGGCGGCTCTCGGGGTCGAGATGGGTTTCGGCCAGGGTCTCGGCGCTGTTCTGGTGGCCGGCCTCGGCGGCGGCGAGATCGCCGAGCAGCTTGCGGGTGGCGGCGTCCTTCGTGCGGGCGGCGGCCTTGCGATAGAAGGCTTCGGCGTCGCGTTCCATCGCGGCGGCCTCGTCGCGGATGCGGTCGAGCCCGAGGCTCTGGGTGAGCCAGACCGGGCGGCGGGCGTGAAAGCCTGCCACATGTTCGCGGCGGATAAGCGGGATCACCTCGCCAAAGCGGCTTCGGTGCAGGTCGATGAGGGCGCGACGATGCGCGTCTTCCTCGGCGGCCATGCCATCGAAGAGCCGCGCGCTGTCGGGGAAATCGGGGCGCAGCCGTTCGGCATAGAGCCGGTAGATGCGGGCGTCGTCCTCTTCGGAGGAAATGGCCAGCGCCAGCACCTCTTGTTCCGAGAGGTCGGCGAAACGGCGGCGGTTGGAGAGGCCGGGGATCATGAGAGCTCGCATTTCGATCAATTAGAATGATTCTAAACTAGCCGCTCGGGGCCGTTTTGCAAGGGGATTTCGCAGGGCGCAGAGCTGGGATGCAAAAAAGTAAACCAATTAGTTCAAAAACTACTTGCGTCGGGCAGCGCGTCTCCTACATAAAGTGAACAGAACGGTTTAGATAGCATTCCTGACGGAGCATATGACCATGAAACGCCTCATTCCCGCCCTCGCCATTGGCCTCACCCTGATCTCGGCCGCCCTGCCTGTTCATGCGCTCAGCCTGGACGCGGGCAATGTCACCCCGACCATCAGTTTTCCGGCACCCGCGGCTGACACTGTCACCCGCGATGCAGGACGCCCGGCCCATTGACCGGGCACGACAGCGGGCTGAGGCTCCTCCGAGGTCCGCTGTCGCCATATTTCTGGGGGTTTGCCTTGCTCGCCCCCCGCTCGCACCTGTAAGGTCGGATGACTTCGGACCACGGGGAATTTGATGGCGAGCACACAGGCCGAAATCAAGAAGGGCAGAAAATTCGATCAGGTGCTGGAAGGCGCCCGGGTCGTGTTCATGCGGGACGGGTTCGAAGGCGCGAGCGTCGACGATATTGCCCGCGTGGCCGGCGTCTCCAAAGCGACGCTCTATGCCTATTTTCCTGACAAGCGGCTGCTCTTTTCCGAGGTGGCCCGGATCGAGTGCAACCGTCAGGCCGAGGCGGCGCTTGGCCATATGGATATCACCGCGCCGGTGCGTGAGACGCTCTGTGCGGCGAGCGAGCGGCTTGTCTGTTTCTTCCTGTCGGAGTTCGGGCAGCAGATGTACCGGGCCTGCGTCGCCGAATCGCATCGCTTTCCCGAATTGGGGCGGCGGTTCTATGCGTCGGGTCCGATGATGCTCAAACAGCGGTTGGGCGCGGTGCTCGAGGCCTATGTGGCGCGGGGCGATCTGGTGATCGAGGATATGGATCTCGCCACCAGCCAATTTGCCGAGCTCTGCAAGGCGGATATGTTCGTGCGCTGTCTCTGCGGCATCGATTGCGACCATGATCAGGCCGATATCGACCGGGTGGTGCAGGGGGCGGCAGATATGTTTCTGGCCCGCTACGGGGCCAGAAACTAAAATACTTGCAGATCAGACGCCTGCGTCGATCATCGCCTTGGCGAGGATCGGCACCGATTTGGCGTTGAGCCCGGCGATGTTGATGCGGCTGTCGCCCACCATGTAGATGCCGTGATGCTCGCGCATATGGGCGACCTGTTCGGGTGTTGCGCCGAGGCGCGAGAACATGCCGCGATGCTGTGCGACAAAGCCGAACCGGTCCGAGCCAGAGAGTTTGCGCAGCTCATCCGCGAGGCTTTCGCGCAGGCCCAGCATGCCGTTGCGGACCTCTTCGAGCTCGGCCTGCCAATCGGCGCGGAGCGCGTCATCATAGAGGATCATCGTCACCAGCCGCGCGCCATGGTCGGGCGGGAAGGAAAAGTTCTGCCGGTTCAGGAAGTTGAGATTGTCCTGCGCCACGGCGGTCTGGTCTTGGCTCACCGCCATCAGGATGCCGGTGCGTTCGCGGTAGATGCCGAAGTTCTTCGAGCAGGACGCAGCGACCAGCGTCTCGGGGCAGGATTTGGCCACCAGACGGGTGGCGGCGGCATCGGCGTCGAGCCCGTCGCCAAAGCCCTGATAGGCAATGTCGATCATCGGCATCGCGCCCTTGTCATTCAGCACGGCAATCACCGCCTGCCATTCCGGCAGGGTCAGGTTGGCGCCGGTCGGGTTGTGGCAGCAGCCATGCAGCAGCACCACATCGCCTGCGGTCAGCCCGGCGAGATCTTCCTGCATCCCGGCGAAATCGACAGCACCGGTGGCGCTATCGAAATAGCGGTAGGTGACCGTTTCCATGCCGAGATATTTGAGGATGCTCAGGTGGTTGGGCCAGGTTGGGTTCGGCACGAAAATCCGCGCCTTGGGATTGGCCATGCGGATCAGCTCGAACGCCTGACGCACGGCACCGGTGCCGCCCGGGGTCGCCGCCGCCGCCACCGCATCGCGGGTCACGGCATCGCCGAGCACCAGCGAAACCATCGCGTCGGAAAAGCCCGGATCGCCCGCGAGCGCCACATAGGATTTGGTCTGTTCCTCTTCCCAGAGCCGTTTCTCGGCCGCCTTGACGGCGCGCATGATCGGGGTGTGCCCGCTTGCGTCCTTGTAGACGCCGACGCCGAGATCGACCTTGGTGTCGCGCGGATCGGCGCGATACTGGGCCATGAGGGCGAGGATCTTGTCCTCGGGCTGCTGCGATAGGTTGCTGAGCATTCAAGCGTCTCCGGTGGCAACGTTAACGGTGGGAAAAGCGCCCCATTCGGTCCAGGACCCGTCATAGAGCGCGTGGTCGGTTTTGCCGATGCGGGCGAGGGCGAGGTTGATCACCGCCGCCGTCACACCCGAGCCGCAGGTGGTGATCACCGGCTTGTCGAGATCGGCGCCAGCGGCGTCAAAGACGGCGCGCAGATCCTCGGGCGATTTCATCGTGCCATCGGCATTGAGCAGATCGGTGTAGGGCGTGCTGCGGGCGCCGGGGATGTGACCGGCGCGCAGCCCTTCGCGCGGCTCGGGCGCGTCGCCACGGAACCGTTCGGCCGAGCGCGCATCGAGGATCGTGTGATCGCCGAGCTTGGAGGCCTGGGCCACCTGGGTCACATCGCGGACCATTTCGGGGCGGCGGCGCACGGTCATGTGGCGGTCGCGGATCACCGGCGGGGTGTCCTCGGTCGGGCGGCCCTCGTCGAGCCATTTCGGCAGGCCGCCGTCGAGCACCGCGATCTGATCATGCCCCATCAGCCGGAAGAGCCACCAGACGCGGGCCGCAGAAAACAGCCCATGGGCGTCGTAGACGACGATCTTGTGCCCGTCGCCGACGCCGAGGGCGCGCACGCGCGACATGAATTTCTCGACCGGCGGGACCATATGGGGCAGGTCCGAACGGTGGTCGGAGATATCGTCGATGTCGAAGAACCGGGCGTTGGGAATGTGGCGGGTTTCGAACTCGGCCCGCGCGTCGCGGCCCGTGGCGGGCATGAACCAGGTGCCATCCAGCACCCGCACGTCGGGGTCCTTGAGATGGTCGGCCAGCCAGCCGGTCGAAACGAGGGTGGTGATGTCATCAGTGGCCATGGCGCACCTCGTGGTTAGACGAGGGGATCGCTACACCCATGCGCCGGGGGGATCAAGGCCGCGGGCGGGTTTGAGGCGCGATGCGCCGGGATTTTCCGCCCTAGCGGGACGTGGCGTTGCGGATCAGGCCGACAAGCGCCAAGAGCGCGCCGCCGCCGACACCGCCGGTGGCCACCTGACCGAGCACGCCTGCCAGATCGACGCCGCCTTGGGTCATGCTGCCCGCGCCGAGCATGTCCAGCGCCTGTGTGCCGAGCCCGCCGCCAATGATCCCGGCCACCGAGTTCACCAGCATGCCCATGTTGAGTTTGCGAAAGATCCCGCCGGCGACATTGCCGCCCACAGCGCCCGCGATGAGGCCTATGATCAATTCCATGTCCCTCTCCCTCTGTCCCGGAATAGGCCCGGGCGACCCTGAGTTCAACCTAGGGCGGTGGGGGGAGAGCATGTCAGGGGAAAAGAACCGGCCCCGCGTCAACGGGCCTAGCTGTGATCCTTGAGCAGGCGTTGCTTCTGACGGTTCCAGTCGCGCTTGGCCTCGGTGGCCCGCTTGTCGACGTTCTTCTTACCCTTGGCGATGCCGATCTTGAGCTTGGCCAGTCCGCGATGGTTGAAATAGAGCACGAGGGGCACGAGGGTCATGCCCTTGCGTTGCGTGTCATTCCACAGGCGCGCCAATTCGCGCTTCGAGACCAGCAGTTTGCGTCGCCGCTTTTCCTCATGGCCAAAGGTCTTGGCCTGTTCATAGGGGGCGATATAGGAGTTGATCAGCCACAGCTCGCCATCATCCACCGCCGCATAGCTTTCGGCGATATTGGCCGAGTTCTCGCGCAGGGATTTGACCTCGGACCCTTCGAGAATGATGCCGCATTCGACATCTTCCTCGATCGCGTAATCATACCGCGCCCGCCGGTTCTCGGCGATCACCTTGTAATTCGGGTTGTCCTTCGGTTTTGCCATTTCGCTGAGGTAGTGTGTCAGGCGGCCCATGTCCAGTGGCCAGATGGGCGGGGTCGGGTCAAAACAGGGGGCGGGTGCGACGCATAGAAAAACGCCGCCCCGAGGGACGGCGTTTTCCGAAAAGATGCAAAGGGCGCGTGGCTTAGAAGCCGAGGCCTTCGTATTTCTTCTTGAACTTCGAGACGCGACCACCGGCGTCCATCAGGCGCGAGGTGCCGCCGGTCCAGGCCGGGTGCACGGTCGGGTCGATGTCGAGCGACAGCGTGTCGCCTTCCTTGCCATAGGTCGAGCGCATCTGAACGATGGTGCCGTCGGTCATTTTGACGTCGATCAGGTGGTAATCGGGATGGATGTCTTTTTTCATCTGAGCGATCCTTATGCCGAAGCGCCGGTTTTGGGCTTGTAGTTGCTGTCCTCGGCGATACGGGCCGATTTGCCGCGACGGGCGCGCAGGTAGTACAGCTTGGCGCGGCGCACGCGACCACGGCGCACGACCTCGATGCTGTCGATGTTGGTCGAGAAGAGGGGGAACACACGTTCCACGCCTTCACCAAAGGAAATCTTGCGCACGGTGAACGAACCGGCAATGCCCACGCCGTTCTTGCGGCTGATGCAAACGCCTTCGAAGTTCTGCACACGGGTGCGGGTGCCTTCGGTCACTTTGTAACCGACGCGCACGGTGTCACCGGCTTTGAAATCGGGGATCTCTTTCCCCAGCGAAGCGATTTGCTCCGCTTCGAGCTGTGCGATCAGGTCCATCTGATCATCTCCTAAACTGCTTGCGGTTTTGTCCGCAAAGATGTCTCGCGTCCTAAGAGCTCTTGGTCTTCGTCCGGGTCCGCCTTGGTCCGATCAACGGGGCGCCCGCCAGAGGTCAGGTCGTCATTGCTTGTTTGGGCTGCTGCGATCCGTGCGCCCCGGTCGAAGCGATCCTGGGGCCAAGCGAATATACAACAGGTCCGACCGACTCATAAGAGCCGCAGACGCGCGGTGTATAGGCGCTCTGGCCTTGTCGCGCAAGGCCCCAGAGGTGGGGCGGTCGCGGTCGCTGCGGTCTCAGCCCGGCAGGATGCGGCGCGCGCGGCTTAGGTGGAGGGCGAGCCCCGCCAACGCGGCCAGGATGAGCACTGCGGCTAGCGTGGCGAACATGCCCGCGAACCCGACCGCCTGCAAGAGCGGCAAGGTCAGCAGCGGCGACAGGATCTGCCCCAGAAACACCGCCGTGGTGAGCACGCCTGCCGTGCGTCCGCGCCGGTGCGGCGGCGTCGCGGCGAGGGCGATTTCGTTGAAATTGGGGACCACCGTGGCAAAGCCCAGACCGACAAGGATCGCGCCCGCGACGATCATCTTGATCCCTTGGGCCAGCGCCAGGGTCAGCATGCCGCCACCCATCAGCGCATAGCCCAGGGCGAGCAAACGGGCGTGCCCCAATCGCGGCTTGAGCGCAGAATAGCGGCTCGCCGCCAGCGCCCCGGCCAGGGTCAGCGCCACCATCGCGCCGCCCATCACGGCGGCATTGTCGATGCCGTGATGCGCGATGAAGAACGGCAGCTGCGTCGGCATGGTGAAGAAACAAATGACCGTCAGCATCTGCAACCCGGCCATTGACCAGAGTGCCATGTCAAAGCGGCGGGCGACGGGCTCGGCCATATCCGGCGCGGGCGTCGGGGGAGCGGCGCGGGCCGGTTCGGGCAGCGAGTGCCAGAGCACCGGCAGGATCAGCAGGGCGAGCGCGTGCACGGCAAAGGCATGCATTGGCGAGATCAGCGCCAGAAACCCGGCCAACCCGATCGCCACCAGCCCGCCGATATTGCGAGCCGAGACCTGCAGGCCGAGCAGGCGGCTCCGTGCCGCCCCGTCGAAATAATCCGCGATGAGCGCGGTTTGCGAGGTCATGATCAGGGCCACCGCGATGCCGAGGATCAGACGGCTGATCAACAGCGCCTCGAGCATGGCGAGGGCAAACCCCGCCGTGCCCGCCGCCGCAAAGAGACCAACGCCGCCCAGCAGCATCCGCCGCTTGCCAAACCGGTCGGCGAGGCTGCCGCTCCAGCCGGCGACGAGCACCACGGCGACGGAGGGGGCGGAGACGAGAAACCGGGTCAGCAACGCCGCCTGCGGATGATCAGCAAAACGCGCCTCAAGCCCCGGCAGCGCCGGGCTGATCGCGGCATTGGCCATGGTCGTGAGGGTCGCGGCGAGCAACAGCGCGATGGCGCGGGGATCGTGATGGATGGGGGGCGATGAGAGGGAGGGCATGCGGTTTTCCTTGTCATTTGCTGAGTCGGAGATCACGCTACGAAATCAAGCCAACTTGAGGTCAATCATGAAACTGCTCGATATCGGAGAGGTCGCCGAGGCCACCGGCCTGCGGGTCTCGGCGCTGCGCTATTACGAGGAAAAGGGGCTTATCGAGGCGCTCGGCCGCAAGGGGCTTCGGCGGCAATACGGGCCTGAGGTGCTGCAACAGCTGGCGCTCGTCGCGCTCGGGCGGCAGGCGGGGTTTTCGCTCGATGAGATAGGTGGGATGTTTGGCGCAGGCGGCGCCCCCGCCCTGCCGCGCGCGGAGCTCAAGACGCGGGCCGCCGAGATGCGCGATCAGGCGCGACAGCTCGAGGCGCTGGCGCAGATGCTCGGCCATGTGGCGGACTGCCCCGAGGCCAACCACCTCGATTGTCCCAAGTTTCAACAGTTGCTCAAACTGGCGACCCGCGCCCAGAGACGCGCGACCTAAGCCGTGGCACCGCCGGGCGGCAGAAGCCAAAGATCGAAATAGGCCTCGAGCCGCCCGTCGAGCGGATCGTCGCTGTGCAGCGCGCAGAAACTCAGGCCCAGCGCGTTGAAAATAAAGGCCTGTACCCCCTCGGCCAGCATGGCGGGATCGGCATCCTTGCGAAACGGGGCGGCGTCCAGTTTCGGCGCGAGCAGGAGAATGAACCGCTCGAACGTGGCGGCGATGGGCCCGATCTCTTCGCGCGCGGCGGCCCCGGAATGGCGCAAGATCACGTCGAACACATAGCGCTCGGACCGCATGAAGGCCACGAAAGGCCCGAGATCGCGGACCAGATCGGCGGTGCTCTGCGGCGGCGGACAGGCCTCGAGATCGCTCAGGAGCAGATCCATTCGCTCACCGATCAGCCGGTCCATCAGCGCATCCTTATCCTTGAAATGCGCGAAAAACGTGCCCTTGGCGACCCCGGCGCGGCGCACCACCTCCTCGACGCGCAGCGCGCCATGGCTGGTCTCGGAAATCACCTCGCGCGCGGCCTCGAGAAGCCGCGCCCGGGTCTTGAGCGTGCGGGTCTGAACGGGTTGGGTCATGCCCCCTTGTGCCATGCCTTCTGACCGTGGTCAAAAATAAATATTGACCGCGGTCAGTTTTTTGGACTAAGAAAATGACCATGGTCAATTATGGAGTCGGACATGACACGGAAACGGATTTGCATTCTCGACGGGCACCCGGCCCAGACATCAATTTCTCGGCAGATGACGGAAACCTATGCCGCCCGCGCCCGGGCGGCGGGCCATGACGTTCGGATCTGGCATCTGCATGATATGGCGTTCGATCCCGATTACGGGTTTGGCGGCTACAAGAACCAAAAACCGCTCGAGCCGCAGCTCGAGGACTTTCTCGCAACGCTGGAATGGTCCGAGCATTTCGTGCTCGCCTGTCCGATGTGGTGGGGCGGCATGCCGGCCAAGCTCAAGGGACTTTTCGACCGTTGCCTGCTGCCGGGGCGCAGCTTTGATACCCGTGGCAGCGGCCTGCCGAAACCCTTGCTCACTGGGCGCAGCGCGCAGGTGCTGCTCACCTCCGATAGCCCCTGGTGGTATTTCCGGCTGCTGCACCGCCCGCTGATGTGGCAGGTCAAACGGCAGATCTTCGGCTTTGTCGGGTTCAAACCGGTCCGCTTTACCCATTTTACACAGGCGAGCCACCCGGCGCCGGGTCAGGTCGACAAATGGCTCGACCGGGTCGGGCGGATCGCGGCGCGGGCGGCTTAGCTGTCGTCAGCGCCCTTGGTCAGGGCGTGCCACAGATCCGGGCGGCGGGTGCGGGTGATCTCTTCGGCCTGCGCGCGCCGCCATTCGGCGATGCGGCCATGATGTCCGGACATCAGCACCTCGGGAATGTCGAGATCGCGCCAACGCGCCGGGCGGGTGTATTGAGGATGCTCCAAGAGCCCCTCGGAAAAGCTCTCTTCCTCGGTCGAGGCCTCGTTGCCGAGCACCCCGGGAATGAGCCGCACCACCGCATCGAGCATCGCCTGCGCCGCAATCTCGCCCCCGGTCAGGACGAAATCGCCGAGGCTCACCTCTTGGATGCCGTAATGGTCGATGACCCGCTGGTCCATCCCCTCGAACCGGCCACAGATCATGGTGAGCCCAGGTTTCGTCGCGAGATCCCGCGCCATGGCCTGATCGAACCGCTTGCCGCGCGGGCTGAGATAGAGAAGCGGCCAGTCACCCGGCGTGCCGGCCATGGCAGAATCGATGGCCCGCCCCATCACATCGGGGCGCAGCACCATGCCGGCGCCGCCCCCGGCAGGCGTGTCGTCCACATTCCGATGCTTGCCCTCGCCAAAGGGCCGCAGGTCAATCGGCTCGAGCGCCCAGAGCCCGTGTTGCAAGGCCTTGCCGGTGAGGCTCTCACCGAGCACGCCGGGAAAGGCCTGCGGAAAGAGCGTTATCACCCGCGCGGTGAACGCACCTTTGAGCCGCGGCGTCGGCGTGATCAACGCGCGCGGCTGCAAGGAGGCCGAAATGGACTTGCGCCCGAGCGAGCGGGCGGGCGGTGTCTTTGGGGTATCATCAGCGTTCGACATGCCCGCCTCATAGGCGATGCGGGCGGGCATGCAAACTCAAATCGCGTGGACCCGGCGGCCAAAGCCCCGCCACTAGGCGAGCGTAAAGATCCCAAGCGCCATGAGCAGGAAGATCACCAGCGCGAGAATAACCAAGAGCTTGGCCCCCGAAAGCGCCACCCCAGACAGGCGACCGAAACCGAACATGGCGGCGATGGCCGCGATGGCGAGCAATATGAGAATCCATTCAAGCATAATCCAAACCTTTCCCTGTGGGGCAGGGCCTGAACGCCCCGCTTGCCGTGACAACACCGGCGCAGGCAAACTGGTTCCACGAGGCGTGGCTTCTTCTGGCGTGAAAAATCCCGGGGGAGGCCGGAGGCCGGGGGCAGAGCCCCCGCAACCCTTGCTGCTAGAAGAGCCCTTCGGGGGGATCGGCGACGATCCGGCCGGTGGCCAGATCAACGGTCGGCACGGCGGCCCGGGTAAAGGGCAAGAGCACCGTGGATTTGAGCCCGGGGCCATGGATCTCCAAGAGATCCGACGCCCCGTGATTGAGCACCGCCTTGACCCGCCCCAAGAGCGCGCCACCGCTGTCGAACACCTCGAGCCCGATGAGATCGGCGTGGTAATATTCGTCATCCGGCAGGCTCGGCAGCCGGTCGCGCGCGACATAGAGCTGCGTGCCGCGCAGCGCGTCGGCTTCTTCCTTGCTCTGCACGCCAGAGAGCCGGGCGGTGAGCGCATTGGTGGTCTGGCCGGTGAGGGTCACGGCAAAGTTGCGGGCGCCGTCTTCGGTCTCGAGCGGGCCATAAGTGGCAATATCCTCGGGCGTGGCGGTAAAGCTCTTGAGCCGCAGCTCGCCCCGCACGCCAAAGGCCCCGGCAATCGCGCCCACACAGATCTTATCGGTCATCTCTCATACTCCCCGGCAGAGCCCGTCGCGCATCTCGCCCCCGGCGGCGGCGCAACGCTCGCTCTGCTGATAGCGTTCGGCCATCATGCCTGCAAACAAAAGCACCAGCATCAACAACAGGCTGCGAATGGGCCGAAACATCAGCGCTCCTCGACCGGCACGGCGCGGCGGCGGGTTTCCCAGCCTGCCTCTTCGAGCTCGGGGGTGAGGCTCGCCTCTTCCGGGTGGCCGACACAGAGATAGGCCACCAGCCGCCAGTCCTCGGCCACATCGAGATCGCGGCCAAGCCGGGCGGGGTCGAGGATCGACACCCAGCCGACGCCGAGGTCGAGCGCCCGGGCCGCGAGCCAGAACTGGGTGATCGCGGCGACGACGGAATAGCGGCGCATCTCGGGCATGGTGCCAGCACCAAGCCCCGACCCCTTGGCCGTGGCCTCGTCACAGAAAATTGCGAGCTGAACCGGCGCCTCCTGCATGCCCGAGAGCTTGAGCCCGGCATAGAGCGCCGCGCGGTCGCCATCATAGCCCGCCAGAGCGCGGGCATTGGCATCGCGGAAATTATCGAGCGCGGCGGCCCGGGCCCTGTCCGAGGTCACGCGGATCACCCGCCATGGCTCGGACAGCCCCACGGAGGGGGCCAGCGCAAAGGCATCGAGGCAGCGCATCAGCACTGCCTCGTCCACCGGGTCTGCGCGGAAGCGGCGCACATCACGCCGCCACCGCATCAGATCCCAAAGGTCTTGCTGGAAGTCTTTGGAAAACGTGGACATTCCAGACCCGCCTTTCGGCTTACTCTTCAGCGGCTGCCTCTTCGGCGGGCGCGTCTTCGGCCGGAGCATTGGCGGCCTCGGCAGCGGCTGCTGCTTTCTCGGCTTTCTCTGCAGCGCGTTCCTGGGCTTTCTTGCCCGGCTCGGCTTTCTTCAGGTTGGCGCGCTCTTTCTTTTCGACAACGCCAGCCGCTTCGAGGAAGCGCGACACGCGGTCGGTGGGCTGGGCGCCTTGGCCGAGCCAGTACTGAACGCGCTCCATGTCCATTTTCACGCGCTCTTCGCTGTCTTTCGGCAGGAGCGGGTTGTAGGTGCCGAGCTTCTCAATGAAGCGGCCGTCACGGGGCATACGGCTATCGGCCGCCACGATACGGTAGAAGGGGCGTTTTTTGCTGCCGCCACGGGCGAGACGGATTTTCATGGCCATTGTTGTATCTCCTTTGAATGGCTGGGTGGGACGGGCCTGTGACCGGTCCTAGGATTGGTGTTTCTTATGGTGTTGGATCACTTCGCCGATGATGAAGTTCAGGAAGTTCTTGGCGAATTCGGGGTCGAGATCGGCTTCGCGCGCGAGGCGTTGCAGCCGCTCGATCTGCTGGCTTTCGCGCAGCGGATCGGAGGGGGGCAGGTCATGCTCGGCCTTGAGCTGACCGACGGATTGCGTGTGCTTGAACCGCTCGGCGAGGGTAAAGACCAGCACGGCATCAAGGCGGTCGATGCTCTCGCGGTGACCCTTGAGAAGCTCGGCGGCGCGGGTGGCGGCATCAGTCATCGGCTTGGCCTTTCGTCTCGGCGGCGGTCTCCGCCAGTTTCGGGTGACGCCAGACCTGGCAGGGCTGGTCGAGAAGGGTGCCGTCGCGCTCATGCACACAGCCGAGCCGTTCGGCCAGACGGCGCGAGCGGGCGTTTTCGGCGGCGATATAGCTGATCACCCCATCAAGCCCCATGTGGCGCGCCGCATGGTCACGGGCGGCGAGGCAGGCCTGATAGGCGTAGCCCTGGCCCTCGAACCCGTCGAAAATATGCCAGCCGAGCTCGGGCTCGTCCCAGCTCTCGTTGAAGATGACGCCGACACGTCCGGCCACGGCGCCGGTTTCGCGATGTTCGACCATCCACATGCCATAGCCGCGCAGCACCCAATGGCCCATCCCGGCCAGAAGCGCGCGCCAGCTGGCCCAGCGGTCCATAGGGCCGCCGACAAAGCGCGACCGTTCGGACGCGCCAAAGGCGGCCAGCGCCTCGAAATCCGTCTCGCGATAGCCGCGCAGGATCAGATCGGGCGTCTCGACCACGGGCACATTGGCGGGCAGCTGGGCCGGGGTGGCGTCGGGCATGTTCACGCAAGCGCCTCCGGTCCGGGATGCCGATAGAGCATGTCTTCGCCCATTTCGACATTGGTGTAGCTGCGTTCAAACCGCGCGCCGAGCCGTTCGGCCAGCGCGATCGAACGGTCATTGCCGGGCACGATATTCGAGGTGAGCGTCGTCATCCCGAGATCATCATAGGCCCATTGCCGGGCGCGGGTCGCGGCCTCGCGGGCGATGCCGCGGCCTTCAAACCCTTCGAACACCACCCAGCCGATTTCCGGCTCGGGCCAGCCTTCGGGGTTCCAGATACCGGTGAGCCCACAGGGCGCGCCGCTCTCCTTGTCCTCGATGGTGAAATAGCCGTAGCCGTGCAGCGCCCAATGCCCGATGTTGAGCGCGAACCAGCGCCACGCCTTGGGCCGGTTCTTTTCGACGCCAAAGCCTTCGGCACGCACCGGATCGGTGAGAAAGGCGCAATAGGCCTCGAAATCGCTGGCCTCGGGGCCGCGCAGGATCAGGCGGTCGGTCTCAAGCCGGGGGATGTTCAGGGTCAGGCTCATGGCGTCACTTCTTCTTGCCAAAGCCCGACAGGCCGGGGGGCAGACCGCCACCGAGACCGGGCAGGCCGCCCATGCCGCCGGGCAGCTTGCCGCCCATCTGCTTGGCCGCCTGTTCGAGCGCCTTGGGGTCCATGCCCTGCGCCATCTCCTCGGGGCTCGGGCCGCCCTTGCCAAACATGCCTTTCATCGCCTGTTTGAGCATGCCGCCTTTGCCCATCTTGCCCATCTTCTTCATCATGTCGCCCATCTGGCGCTGCATTTTGAGAAGCTTGTTGAGCTCGGCCACTTCGAGACCTGCGCCCTTGGCAATCCGTTTCTTGCGGCTCGCCTGAAGCAGTTTCGGGTTGGCGCGTTCTTTCTTGGTCATCGACTGAATGAGGGCGATCTGGCGGGCGATGATCTTGTCGTCGAACCCGGCCTCCTGCACCTGTTTGGCCATCTTGCCCATGCCGGGCATCATGCCCATCACGCCTTCCATGCCGCCCATCTTCTGCATCTGCTCGAGCTGCATCTTGAGGTCGTTCATGTTGAACTGACCCTTCTGGAAGCGGCGCATCATCTTTTCGGCCTGTTCGGCCTCGATGGTTTCCTGCGCCTTTTCCACAAGGCTGACGATGTCGCCCATGCCGAGGATACGGCCGGCGATCCGGTCCGGCTCGAAGGTTTCGAGCGCGTCCATCTTTTCGCCGAGGCCGACAAAGCGGATCGGCTTGCCGGTGACCGCGCGCATCGACAACGCCGCACCGCCGCGCCCGTCGCCGTCCATCCGGGTCAGCACGACGCCGGTGACGCCGATCTTGTCGTCGAATTCGGTGGCGACGTTGACCGCGTCCTGACCGGTGAGACCGTCGACCACCAGAAGCGTTTCACGCGGGTTGGCCACGTCGCGGACATCGGCGGCCTGCTGGATCAGCTCGGCGTCGATATGGAGCCGACCGGCGGTGTCGAGCATATAGACGTCATAGCCGCCGAGGCTCGCCTGGGTCTTGGCGCGTTTGGCGATGGCGACGGGATCCTCGCCCTTGACGATGGGCAGCGTGTCGACGCCGATCTGCTGGCCGAGGATCTGCAGCTGTTCCATGGCGGCGGGGCGGTTGACGTCGAGCGAGGCCATCAGCACCCGCTTGCCATCGCGCTCCTTGAGCCGCTTGGCGAGTTTCGCGGTGGTCGTGGTTTTGCCCGAGCCCTGCAGGCCGACCATCAGGATCGGCGCGGGCGGGTTGTCGATCTTGAGCGCGCCGGGGTCGCCTTCGCCACGCAGCGTCTCGACCAGAGCGTCATGCACGATCTTGACGACCTGCTGACCGGGGGTGACCGATTTGGTGACCGACTGGCCGGTGGCCTGATCCTGCACGCGGGCAATGAAATCCCGCGCCACGGGCAGCGATACGTCCGCCTCGAGCAGCGCCACGCGCACTTCGCGCAGGGCGGTTTTGACGTCCTCGTCAGACAGCGCGCCCTGTTTGGTCAGCCGGTCAAAGACACCGGACAGGCGTTCGGACAGATTTTCAAACATGGCCGCGGCCTCCTTTGCCGGTTTCTCTATTGCCTCCCAAGATATGGGCGACGCTGCAAATCACAATTGCCCCCACGGGCGCAACGCGCTGGTGGGGGGCGATCCCGGGCAGGGCCCAAGGGACCGGAAGCAGTGACAGACTCCCGGATATGCTGGCGCGTTTAGCCCTCAGACGCTGGTGAGTCAAGCTCTGGCGCAGGTTTTGGCCCGCCCGCCTCCAGCTCTGACAGAAAGCCATCGATCTCATCGAGCATGAGATGCCATGCGGGTTCCTGGGGCAGGGGGACGTGATTGCGGCTGCGCAGCGGGACAAATCGCGCACCCGGTATGCCGCAGGCCAGCTGCCGCCCTTCGGAGACCGGATGGATCGCATCGTCGAGCGCATGAAAGACAAGTGTCGGCGCCCGGATCGTGCCAAGCAGATCGGCCACGTCGAACCGGTCGACGATCTGGCGCAGCTCTGCGGCCTTGTCGGGGGCAATGGTTTCAACCTGCATGGTGATGAAACTGGCCAGCTGTTCTGGCGTGGCGTCCGGCATGAACAGGCTGGAAAAGGCCGTCATGAAGGCGCTGCGCGGTTGGCCCCAGCCGGCCCGGATGAGCGACAGCACGGTGGCTTCGTCCATCTGACCGGGGGCGGGCGGACGCAGGGCGCGCCCTTTGGAATAGCCCCCATAGAGGATCAGCCCGCTCACTCGTTCGGGAAACTGCGCGGCAAAGCCGATCGCCACCGGCACCGCCTGCGAAGCGGCAAATATCGGAAACCGGGTCAGGCCATTGGCATCGGCAACACTGAGGAGATCCTCTACGAATGGGGTGATGCCGGCCCCGGTCGCCGCGTGCAGCTCGCGGCTCGAGAGGCCCGTGCCACGTTGGTCATAGCGCACGAGCCTGTGCCGCGCGCCAAGGGCCGTGAGCAACGGCTGCCAGACCGGGCAGTGCCAGTCGAGTTCGACATTCGACAGCCAATGCCCGAGCCTGAGGAGCGGCGGCCCCTCGCCGCTTTGGGCATGGGCGATGCGGCTCCCATCCGCGCTCTGGGCGAAACGCAGCACGTGGCGCGGTGCCTTGGCGCTCGCGGGGCGCGATTGCGCCTCGTCCGGCCCCCCGGCCTGATCGGTCGAAACGGGGGCGACGAGCCGAAACCCGCAACCATGTACCGTTTTCAGGATCGCCTGTGCCCGGCCTGTATCGCCGATTGCCTTGCGCGCCGCCGAGATGCGGGCGCTGATCGTCGCGTCGGATATCGCGAGCCCGCGCCAGACCGTTTCCACCAGTTCATCCTTGGTGATCAGCTGCCCGGCCCGTTCGGCCAGCACCTGCAGGAGGGCAAAGACCTGTGGTTCGACATGAACCGGCTCGCCATCGCGCAGGAGCAGGTGGCGCGCGGGGTCGAGGCGGCAATTGGCAAAGCGATAGACCATAGCACATTGAATATCGCGGCCCCGCCACCCGGCAAGCCATTTCTGTCAGGTCTATCAGGATCGACCGCGCGGCAACGAAAAGACAAGACATTCACAAGCCTCTCTTCAAGCGCGCGCATCGGTCTTCTGCTGAGATGGGGAAAAGCAGAAAGGGAATATGCGATGACACGGGAAAGAGATCAGGAAACACCGCAGGACACAGAGAGTTCGACGGCGATGGAGCCCGCGATCCGATATCGCGCCGATGGGTCAATAGATACCGCGTTTTACATGGCGAGAGGCCGTCATATGCGCTCCTGCCAGTGCCACAAGCTCGCCCGTGATGGGGCCGCGTCTGGCAAGGGCTGGTTGGCGGGGTTGGCCGGGCTGTTGCGGAGCGGGGCGGTCTGGCCGGCCGCATTGGGTCGGCCGCACTAATCCCAGAGAGGTCTTGTGCCTGACAGGGCGCAGGGCAACCCCCGAAAGCCGAAAATTGCCCGATTTGGCCGTCTGGCTTTTCTGCGGTTTTCGGGGGTTAGTCTCTGGTCTGGGCCCGCTGGCTGGCGCGCCATTCTGCGAGATAAGGGTTGAGGCGGCGGCCCTCGGCATAGGCGGCGGGGGTGATCTCGGCATGGATCATCGCCTCGCCGCTCTCGGGGGCCTGGGCCAACAGCGTGCCATCGGGGGCGGCGATGCTGCTCAGCCCTTGATAGGCAAAGGCATCGTCGGCGTCGGCATGGTCGCAATAGGCCACGAAGACCTGATTTTCATAGGCGCGGACCGGGATCATCGCATTGGCGACAAAGGGGCTTCCGGGCTGAGCCGGGAGCGCCGTGGGGACGAGAATAAGCTCGGCTCCGGCGAGGGAAAGAGACCGGGTGCATTCGGGAAATTCCACGTCAAAACAAATGAGTAGCCCGATTTTCAACCCGGCATAGTCGAAGGTCACCACATTGGGGCCGGCGGGGGTGAAGATGGCCTTTTCATAGTCGCCATAGAGAAACCCCTTGCGGTAGATCACCGGCGGCTGACCGGGGCGGAGCGCCATGGCAGAGATGTGCAGCGCCTCGCCCAGACGTTCGGGAAAGCCGGTCACCAGGGCACAGCCGGAGGCCTCCACAACCTCTTGCAAATCTTAGCACCATTGGCCCTCGGCGGGCTGGGCCAGATCGCGCAGCGCGTCGCCCGCGCCATAGCCCGAGAGCGCCAGTTCCGGGGCGACCATGAGATCGGCACCGGCGGCGCTGGCACGGGTCAGCGCTTCGCTGATCCGCCGGGCGCGGGGGGTGGGATTGGCGGTAGCGGACATCTGATAGAGGGCGAGTTTCATGGCGCATGATTGGCGCGGCGGGGGCCGGGGTGCAATGGGTTTTGGCGAAATTTCCCATGTCGGTATTGCGTCGGTATCGCGACAGCAAAGCGACTGTGCGCAAATTGGGGCTGCGAGCGCTTGATTTTGCGGGCCGGTTTGGCGAAGAGGGCGCGACCCGCCAAAGGAGCCTGCCATGACCGTCGACGCCTCATCCGCCCATCAAGACAGCCTGCCGGTGAGCTCGGACAAGATGCTCGATCTCTTGCGCGCCGCGGGCTGCGAGATCACCGCCTATAGCCATATCCCGCTGCGCACGGTCGAGGATGCCAAGACGGTGCAGGGCGATGTGCTGCCCTCGGGGGAGGGGGTGATCAACATCAAGAACTTCTACCTGCGCGACCGGAAGAAGCGGAATTACCTCGTGGTGCTCGAACAGGACCGCGAGGTCGATCTCAAGGCGCTGGGGGCGCAGATCGGCGCGCCGGGGCCGAGCTTTGGCTCGCCCGAACGGCTGATGGAGCATCTCGGCGTGCGCCCCGGCGCGGTGAGCCCGCTGGCGATGGTGACCGGGGCCGAGACGGGCGTGACGCTGATCATGGACGCGGCGCTGCGGCGGGCGGAGGTGGTGCATCTGCACCCGCTGGTCAATGACCGGACGGTGGCGATGACGCCCGATGATCTCGAGCGGGTGCTGCGCGGCTGGGGCGCTGAGATCCGCTGGCTCGAGCTGGGCTGAGGGTCGGTCGCGGAGGGCTGGGCCCGACCGCGGGGGGGCGTTGTGCCGGCTATGCGGGGCAGTTTATCGGGCCTGAATTCTTTTGGTGTGAAGGCAGGGCTGCGGCCGCCAAAGAGCCCGCCCGGGGGGGCGGTCGGGCTCTGCCCGGGCCGCTGGCGCGGCTGTTCCGGGCGGGGAGGACCTGTGTTGCGAAAGAGCCGGCCCGGGGGGGCGGTCGGGCTTTGCCCAGGCCGCTGCGCGGCGGATCCGGGCGGGGGGCGTTACCTCTCCGTTGTTGGCGTAGACGCGGTGTCCATCGTGGGCGCTGAGAGGGTCCGTAGGATGCGATTGACCGGCTTTGAGGCGGGCACGCGACCGTGAGCCTCGAGAAGGCGATTGCGCAATGTTTCGGTGAGAGCACTCTTATCGCTACCCGAGATGCTGATCCAGCAGGTGTGGCGCCATTGGCTCAGCACGCCCGGAATGAACCTGTACCGGCTGGAGCGCAGTGTCAGTTGAACAAGCGAGATCTCTTCGCCCTGGGGAGGGAGACTGAGCAGGGTGATATCCTTCAGGTCGATTGTGTCGCCTCTTGGCAGAAATGTGATTTGCTGTTCACCAATCAGGATCTCGCGGACGTTGCGCTGTGCGAGGAGGAAGGTCACCCCGATGAACATTACGATCGCCCCTATGGGAAGACTCAGGCTCTTGAACGGGGGCTTGCCCAAGAAGAAGGCTGACCACAGAACTGACGACAGTAGGATGACGCCACAGCAGAGATAGAGGGCGCCCGAGACCATTCCGGCCTTTCGCTCGACCGGAAAATGGTCTGCCCCGGTGAGCGGGTTGTATTCGGGGGGAAGGGGAGACGATTGCCGAGACCGGCTGTCCGCCAAGTCGTAAGCGGTCAGGCCAATCGTAAAGAGGATCGGGGCGATGAGGGGAATAGGTGTTGGATAGAAGAAATACACCCCCCAGAATGCAGCGATAGCTAGACCGCAGGACAGATGATCGTTCAACTTCATGGGAAAACTCCTGAACTGGTTAACGGTACGACAACAGGTGACATTGGGACCCTGTCATTATGGCCGGAGTTTGGCCGCGAATGGGAAAGAGTGGAGCGCTGGGTCCAGGTCGATAGGGTGGGCCGGGGTGGCGAGGTCTCTCAGGGCGAGCGGGGCTGAGGCAGGGCTGGGCCCGACCGCGGGGGGGCGTTGTGCCGGCTGTGCGGGGCAGTTTATCGGGCCTGAATTCTTTTGGTGTGAAGGTAGGGTTGTGGCCGCCAAAGAGCCCGCCCGGGGGGCGGTCGGGCTCTGCCCGGGCCGCTGGCGCGGCTGGTCCGGGCGGGGGAGGACCTGTGTTGCGAAAGAGCCGGCTCGGGGGGCGGTCGGGCTTTGCTTGGGCCGTTGGCGCGGCGGATCTGGGCGGGAAGGGCCTGCGTTGCGAAAGGGCCTGCTCGTTGGGCAATCGGGCTCTGGCGGGGGCGCTTGGCGGCCGATCCGGGGCGGGAAAACCAGAAAAACCCTCCGGTGACTTGTGCCGAAACGTGGTGCGCGATAACCATTCTGCACGAACTGTTGGTTAGTGCACAGAGGATGAGTTATGGATAATTGGGATGAAATTCGCACCGCCTATCATGTGGCGCGGGTCGGGACGGTCAGTGGCGCGGCGGAACGGTTGGGCGTCCATCACGCCACGGTCATTCGCCATATCGACGCGCTCGAAGAGCGGCTGGGCGTCAAGCTCTTTCAACGTCATGCGCGGGGCTATACGGCCACCGAGGCGGGCGATGATCTGCTGCGCGTGGCGCAGGCGACCGACGATCAGTTCAGCCAGCTTGTCGGCCGTATCCGGGGCCGGGGCGATGGTGTTTCCGGCGATCTCGTGGTGACCTCGCTCGGCGGGTTGAGCCATCTTCTGGTGCCGGTGCTGACACGCTTCCGCGAAGACTATCCCGAGGTGGTGGTGCGGTTTCTCACCGGCGACCGGCTGTTTCGGCTCGAATATGGCGAGGCGCATGTGGCGATCCGCGCCGGTTCGGTGCCCGATCAGCCGGACAATGTCGTTCAGCCCTTTGTGAAGCAGCGCGTCGCGCTCTATGCCAGCCGGTCCTATGTCGAACGCCATGGCGCGCCCAAGGATCTGGCCGATATGGCCAATCATTTCTTTGTCGGGGCCGATGACCCCAATTCGCGCGCGCCCTTCATGCGCTGGATGCGCGAGCATATCCCGGCGGAAAACATCGTGTTCCGCAGTGGCGATTTCCATGCGCTGCGCCGGGCGATCATTGAGGGCGCGGGCATCGGGTTCATGTTTCAGCTGCAGGCGCGCGAGCTCGACGATATGGTCGAGATCCTGCCGCCGCAGGATGACTGGACCTCGCCGCTCTGGCTGGTGACCCATATGGATCTGCACCGCACCACCAAGGTGCAGGCCTTTCTCACCGTGCTCAAAGAGGCGGCGAAAGAGTGGGAAAATATCTGAGCCACGCGGCGCAGTGATCCCGCGCAGCCCCCTCAGAGGAAGTTGCGGGATTTGAGCGCCGCCAGCAGGGCCGCGAGGTCGATCGGGGCGGCGGCGTCCCGATCCGTCGCAGCCTCTGCCTCCGCGCAGAGCGGGTGGAACGTGTGCAGCTCGACATCGACGAAGGCGCGGATCTGGGCCACCAGCGCGTCAAAGGCGGGCTGACGCGCACGGCGCTGGATGAGGCCGACCCGCGTCCCGGGTTTCAGGGCGAAGGGCGCGAGGTGGAAGGCCGAGCCATCGGCGCCGACGATTTCGCGGGCCGACATATAGACCTGGCATTGCTCTTCGAGCGTGTAATGCTCGGGGTGAAAGCTCACATAGCCGGCCTTGATCATCTTGCGCTCGAGCGCCTCTTCCTGATCCATGCGATGCGCCGGGGTCTTGAAGCGGGTGCGCGAGACATAGACCCGTTCGGGGCCGTCGGGGGTGATCCTCTCGGCGATGCGGCGGCGGATGAAGGCGCGGAACTCGGGCGTGCCGATGGTCCAGTTGCCATGGCCAAAGCCGGGGCTGGGCAGGAGCAGTTCGTCGACGCGGGCGGGGCTGTCGATGAGCCAGAGCGGCTTTTCCTCACACAAAAGGCTGTAGAAGGGCAGGAAGCGGCGGTGGATCACCGCCTCGATGTCCTTGTTGTGCTTGGGCACGATGAGGATGCCGTCGATCTCGTCGGCGTGGCGGTCGAGCGCCCAGAGCCGGCCCAGCCCCTCGACGAGGAAATGGCCGAAATGGTGCCGCCCGACCCCGGCATAGAGATGGCGGCCTTGCAGATGTTTGAACTGGCTCTCGTCTGGCGGGCTGGGCGCGATGCTGAGCCGATTGCGGGACAGGAGCGTCGCGGAGCCGGGGCAAAAGCTGCCGTCGGGGCGGAACACCCCATGTGCCATGCCGCGCCCGCCTTCCATGGGCACGATGCGGGCGTCCGTGATCCGGTCGATCTGCGCCGGGGGCAGCGCCTCGGGGGAGAGATTGAACGCCCCCGGTTCAGTCGGCATCGTCGAGCTCCGTCGCGAGGAAGCGTTCAAAAGCGTCAAGATTGACCGCCTCGAACTGGCCAAAGCTCTGCATCCAGATGCTTGCGTCGCGCAGCGCGTCGGGTTCGAGCTTGCACCATTTCACCCGGCCCCGGCGTTCCTGGGTGATGAGCCCGGCGCGGCCGAGGATCGCCAGATGTTTGGAGATGGCGGCGAGGCTCATCTCGAAAGGTTCGGCCACGTCGGTCACGGCCATGTCATCCTCGAGCAGCATCGACAGGATCTGTCGGCGGGTCGGATCGGCCAGGGCGGCAAAGACGGTGTCGAGCGGGTTGGACATGTCCCCCATAAGCCCCGAGCGGGGGCGAAGGTCAACGGGGTGCATGGGGGCGGCGCGGCAAAGCTCAACCATCGGGTTGAATATAGCGGGCGGGAGGGTTTGGGGCGCCAAGGCCGGGTTTGGCCGGGGGCGCGAAAATGAAAAGCGAGTTATTTCAATCAGTTAGGTGGATTTCCCCGCGCTTGACTCAGTCGCCCCCCGCGCATAGCAATGGCGCAAACCTGACGTGGGGGCCAAACCGTGTCGAACGGCGACGATCATCAGCGACTTGCCGAGCTTGATGCCAAGATCAAGGCGCTGAAAACGCCGGTCAAGGAGAAGGCCCATACCGAGGAGCACTATAGCCAGGCGCATCTCGCGTGGCGGATGGTGATAGAGCTTGTGGCCGGTCTCTTGATCGGCTTTGGCATCGGGTACGGGCTGGACAGCCTGTTCGGGACGATCCCGATCTTCCTGGTGCTGTTTACATTTCTGGGTCTGGCGGCCGGTGTCAAAACGATGATGCGCAGCGCCAGCGAGATCCAGGCCAAGAAAATGGCCGAGACGGCCGAAGGGACCGCGTCGGAGACCGACGCAAACGAGAGGTAAAAGCATGGCGTCTGAATCGCTGGGAATGGAAGCTGGTGCCGAGAAGAGCGACGGCTTGGTCTTTCACCCGATGGACCAGTTCATCGTAAAGCCCTTCTTCGGTGAAGGTGCGGTTGGCACGTTCACCTTTACCAACTCCAGCTTCTGGATGGTCATGACGGTTCTCGCCGCGACCGCGCTGCTGGTGCTGGGCACCTCGGGTCGTTCGGTCATCCCGTCGCGCATCCAGTCGATCGCCGAGCTCTGCTATGGCTTTATCCGCAAGATGGTCGAGGATGTGGCTGGCAAGGACGCGCTGCCCTATTTCCCCTATATCATGACGCTGTTCGTGTTCATCATCTTCGCGAACTTCCTCGGCCTGCTGCCGGGCGCCTTTACGCCCACCTCGCATATTGCCGTGACCGCGATCCTCGCGATGGCAGTGTTCCTGACGGTGACGGTGATGGGCTTTGTCAAAAACGGTGCCGGCTTCCTCGGCCTGTTCTGGGTGAGCTCGGCCCCGCTGGCGTTGCGTCCGGTTCTGGCGCTGATCGAAGTGATTTCCTACTTCGTCCGCCCGGTGAGCCACTCCATTCGTCTCGCTGGCAACATGATGGCGGGCCACGCGGTGATCAAAGTCTTCGCGGCCTTTGCCCCGATGATCCTGCTGTCGACCGGTCTCGGCCTTCTGGTGACGCCGCTGTCGATCCTCGCGATCACCGCTGTCTATGCTCTCGAAGTGCTGGTGGCCTTCATCCAGGCCTATGTCTTCACCATCCTGACATGTGTTTATCTCAAGGATGCGCTTCACCCGCATCACTGAGCCCGAAAGACCGGTGGGGCGGGCATCTGCCTGCCGCATCGAGACAACCTAACTACGCAATTCCAACGTAAGGAGAATCGAAATGGAAGGCGATATCGTACAAATGGGCGCATACATCGGCGCGGGTCTGGCATGCATGGGCATGGGCGGCGCGGCTGTTGGTGTGGGCAATGTTGCAGGCAACTACCTGGCGGGCGCTCTGCGCAACCCGTCGGCCGCTGCTGGCCAAACCGCCACTCTCTTCATCGGCATCGCATTTGCAGAAGCACTGGGCATCTTCTCGTTCCTGGTCGCTCTGCTGCTGATGTTCGCCGTCTAAACCCAGCGGAACCTGATCCTTACGACGGGGTGGAAGGCCTGAGCGCCTTTCACCCTTTGTAACCGGAAAGTTTCCCACGGGGAGGACGACGACATGGCAACCGAAGCCACACAAACGGGTCACGTGAGCCCGGTCTCTCTCGAAGAGGCAGGCGTCTGCGTTGACAGCCATGGCGGTGCCATTGGTATGCCCCAGCTCTGTGGTGAGTGGATGGGCAACCAGATCTTCTGGCTGCTGCTGACGCTCGTCGTGCTCTATTTCGTTCTCTCGCGCGTGGCTCTGCCGCGTATCGAGGCCATTCTGGCCGAACGTCAGGGCACGATCACCAATGATCTGGCAGCCGCCGAAGACCTGAAGGTCAAGGCGGAAGAGGCTGAACAGGCCTATCAGAAGGCGCTGGCGGATGCCCGGGCAGAAGCCCAGGCCATCGTGGCCGAAGCCAAGGCCGAGATCCAAGCCGATCTCGATGCGGCGACGGCCAAGGCCGATGCCCAGATTGCAGCCAAGGCCGCCGAGGGCGAAAAGGCGATCGCGGAAATCCGCGAGACCGCTCTCGACAACGTCAAGGCCGTTGCCAAGGACACTGCCAAGGAAATCGTTGCGGCGATGGGCGGCAAGGCCGATGCACGGACCGTGACGGCAGCCATCAATGCGCGGATGAAAGGGTAAGACCATGCGGATCACAGCAACGCTCTTTGCCCTGTTTGCCGCCAGCCCTGCGCTGGCTGCCTCCGGGCCTTTTCTGTCCCTCAAGAACACGAATTTCGTCGTTCTGATTTCCTTCCTGCTTTTCGTGGGTCTGATCGTGGCGCTCAAAGTGCCCGGCAAGATCGGCGAAATGCTGGACAAGCGCGCCGCAGGCATCAAGTCGGATCTCGACGAGGCCCGGGCCCTGCGGGAAGAGGCGCAGACGCTGCTCGCCTCTTATGAGCGCAAGCAGAAAGAGGTTCAGGACCAGGCCGCTCGCATCGTCGAGCACGCCAAGGCCGAAGCGGCCGCCGCCGCGGACAAGGCCAAGGAGGACCTGAAAGGGACCATCGCGCGCCGTCTGCAGGCCGCCGAAGAACAGATCGCCTCGGCCGAAGCCGGTGCTGTCAAGGAAGTGCGCGACCGCGCCGTGGCCGTGGCAATTGCCGCCGCCCGCGACGTGATCGCCAAGCAGATGACCGCGGCAGATGGCAACAAGCTCATCGATGAGGCCATCGCGGAAGTGGGCGACAAGCTCCACTAACCCGCGCAACTGCCCGGAACAGCCTGACAAAGCCCGTGCGACAGCGCGGGCTTTTTCGCATGGCGGGGGCCGGGTGGCTTGTGTCGCCGCGCGCAAGCGAATATTGCGGATACGAGAGTTTTCCGGGAGCCCAGCCATGACCAAATTCGACAAAGCAAAATTGCCCAGCCGCCATGTGACCGAAGGCCCGGCGCGTGCGCCGCACCGGTCCTACATGTATGCGATGGGGCTTCAGGAAGAAGAAATCCATCAGCCTCTGGTCGGCGTGGCGACCTGTTGGAACGAAGCGGCGCCGTGCAACATTTCGCTCAACCGGCAGGCGCAATCGGTCAAGATGGGCGTCAAGGAAGCGGGCGGCACGCCGCGCGAGTTCACCACCATCACCGTGACCGACGGCATCGCCATGGGCCATGAGGGCATGCGCAGCTCGCTCGCGTCGCGCGAGGCGATTGCCGACACTGTCGAGCTCACCATGCGCGGCCATTGCTATGATGCGCTCGTGGGTCTGGCGGGCTGTGACAAGTCGCTGCCGGGGATGATGATGGCGATGGTGCGGCTCAACACGCCGTCGGTCTTCATCTATGGCGGCTCGATCATGCCGGGCCGGTTCCAGGGCCGTGACGTGACCGTGCAGGACGTGTTCGAGGCCGTCGGCCGCCATCAGGCGGGGGCCAATTCGGACGAAGAGCTGCGGGCGCTGGAAAAAGTGGCCTGCCCGTCGGCCGGGGCCTGTGGCGGCCAGTTCACCGCCAACACCATGGCTTGCGTCTCTGAAGCGATCGGTCTGGCGCTGCCCAACTCGGCCGGGGCGCCCGCGCCCTATGAAAGCCGCGACCAATATGGCACCGCCTCGGGCGCGGCCGTGATGACGCTTTTGGAAAAGAACATCCGGGCGCGCGACATTGTCACGCTCAAGAGCCTCGAGAATGCCGCGCGGGTCGTGGCCTGTACCGGTGGCTCGACCAATGCCGGTCTGCACCTGCCGGCGATTGCCCATGAGGCGGGGCTCGAGTTTTTCCTCGATGACGTGTGCCAGATCTTCAAGGACACGCCCTATTTCGTCGATCTCAAACCGGGCGGGCAATATGTCGCCAAGGACCTCTATGAGGCGGGCGGCGTGCCGGTGGTGATGAAGGAGCTGCGCAAGGCGGGGCTCATCCACGAAGAGTGCATGACCGTCACCGGTCGCACCATTGGCGAAGAGATCGACATCGTCGAGCGCGAGGCCGATGGCCGGGTGATCTATCCCGTCGAGAAACCGATCACCAAGACCGGCGGTGTCGTCGGTCTCAAGGGCAATCTTGCCCCGCAAGGCGCCATCGTGAAGGTCGCAGGCATGAGCGAAGAGGAGCAAGTCTTCTCGGGCCCCGCGCGGGTTTTTGAGTGCGAAGAGGACGCCTTTGAGGCGGTCAAGGCGCGCAGCTACAAGGAGGGCGAGGTTCTCGTCATCCGCAACGAGGGCCCCGCAGGCGGTCCGGGCATGCGCGAGATGCTCGCCACCACGGCGGCGCTGTCGGGGCAGGGCATGGGCAAGAAGGTCGCGCTCATCACCGATGGCCGGTTCTCGGGCGCGACGCGTGGTTTCTGCGTTGGCCATGTCGGACCGGAATCGGCCCATGGCGGCCCGATTGCCCTGGTTCAGGATGGCGATGTGATCACCATCAACGCGATCACCGGCGAGCTCAGCGTGGCGCTGAGCGACGAGGATCTGGCGGCCCGCAAGGAGGCCTGGAAAGGCCCGCGCGAGACGATCTATTCCAGCGGCGCGCTGTGGAAATACGCCCAGCTCGTGGGCGAGACCTACAAGGGCGCTGTGACCCATCCCGGTGCCGAAGCGGAGAAGCATGTCTATATGGATCTCTAACCCGATGGGCGGGATCCGCCGCCTTGCCCTCGTGGCCGCGATGGCCCTGCCTCTGGCGGGCTGTCTGGCGACGGGCGAGGCGGGGACAGGGCGCAACAGTTTCGCAGCCTCGGGCGACGACGGCGCGGGGCGCAAAGCCCCGGCGGCGCGGCGTCAGGCGGCGCTTTTCGATGGCGAGGTCGTGGTCGCGGGGCCGCAGGGCTATTGCATCGATCCCACCAGCCTGCGCAAGCGGGGCGGCGGGCATGTGGTGCTGATGGCGAGCTGTGAGGCGCTCACCGGGACGCCGGGCCATTCGGTCGAGCCGGTGCTGATGACCGTTTCGGTGCTGCCCTATCGCAAGGACGCGACACCGCCCGATGCGCGTGCGCTCGCCAAGCAGATGCAGCCCGCCAAGGTGCTCGACCGGATCGACGGCGATGGCGTGTCGCTGGTGCATCTGGGGGCCGGGGGCGCGCAGGGCATCGATGGCGGCGACCCGCGCCACTGGCGGGCCGCGATGGAGATCAACGGCCATGTGATCGGCCTCGCCGTCTATGCGGCGCGGGGCGGCAAGGCAGCGGGGCCGAAGGGCCAGCGTCTCATTGTCGATCTGGCGGAAATCCTGCGCGACAAGAGCCCAACACGGATCATCCGACCCGATGCCGCGCCCATCGCGCAGCCGCTGTCAAACGGGCCGAAAACCCACCCCACGGCGCCGCGCACCGAGGGTATTTTGGGCGGTCTCAATAGATTGTTTTCAAATTCGGGTTAATCATCTGGCAGCAATGCCTATGACAGGGTAGAAGTAGGAAACGCAGTACCGAGGCCATAGCAGATGCGATTGCGCAGCCCCTTAGGGCAAAACCTGTTGCAGCAACGAGGGCTAAAGCGCTGGGCCAAGGCCGCCCGCCGCGCCCCGGAGATGCCGCTCAATGAATTGCGATCCTTACGGAACGCGGCCCGGAAGTACTTGTATTACCTCAATGAAGTGAACTCGATCTCGGAAACGCGGCTGGCGCTTCCGAGCATCGGGTCGAACGCTTTTCCGAAACCGCATGGCACCGATTGGGCCTGGCGTCCGAACCTGTGGCGCAGCCCGCTGCCAAGTGCCGGCATGTCGTCGGTGCAGAGCCGGTCCAAGCTCGGATCGGAACTCACATTGTTTCATGATTGCGAACGGTCCGAGCTGGGCCTGCGGCAGCTGCGCAATCACCGCGAGGCGGATCTCGCGCCCTTTGGGCTGCGGATGGACGTGTTTGCCTTTGACGGGTCGTTCCTGTCGCTGGTGCTCGACATGCCGCATGCGGCGGTGGATGGGCTGCGCAAGACCCATCTCATCCGGATGAGCACTATCGTCGAGATGGAGCGGCCGCTTGAAATCTTTGCCCGGCTCAACATCAAACACGGTCCCAACACCGAGCAGATCGTGCGTGAACTGCCGCTGCATGATGATGAGATCATGGTCGAGTTTGATCTCGCCTATTCCAACCTGAACGAGAAGCGGATCGAGCGGGCCTGGGTCGATCTGATCTTTGAGAACCCGCAGATGAGCCAGGTCATTCTGCGCGATCTGACCTTTAGCCGCCGTATGCGGGCCGAATTCTGAGAGGCGAGAGATGAGCGAACTGACACTGACCAAGACGCGGCTCTTTGAAGGGGTCTGGGAAGGCGTTCTCACCTCGGCCCAGGAGGGCAACAGCCAGCCGCAGGTCAAGGTGACCCATCTGCAGGAAGAGATCCCCAATGTGGAGGTGGTCGAGAACCGCGAGGCGGGGCATTGGGTGGTGCGGGTGCCGATCCCGGCCGAGCTTATCTCGGACGGGGTGCAGACCTTTCTCATCCATGATGCCAAGACCGGCGATACGCTCGACAGTTTCAACCTGATTTCCGGCGATGCGCTCAGCTATGACATTCGGGCCGAAGTCATGCTTCTGCGCGAAGAGTTGGACCTGCTGAAACGCGCGTTCCGGCGGCATTGCCTCGAAACCACTGGGTAAATTCTGGGCCGGGCGGGCCGTTTAGCCCTTGTCGCCCGGCAGCTTGACCACCCGCGCGGCGGGGTCGGGCACCGCGCCCGCAACCGGATCGGGCGCCAGTTCTTCGAAATCGAAATTGTCGAGCCGCTTGGCCCGGCGGCCCGCCTTGTCGGCGGAAATCTTGATATCCGAGACATCCTTGGCGGCCTGGCTGAAATGCCGGTCGAGATTTTCCACCCGGGTCGAGAGCCGGTCGACATCGGCAAAGAGCAGCGACAGCTCGCGCCGGATCGCGCCCGCCTGTTCGCGCATCCGCGCGTCCTTGAGAATGGCGCGCATCGTGTTCAGCGTCGCCATGCAGGTCGTCGGCGAGACGATCCAGACCCGCGCCGCAAAGCCCTCGCGCACCAGTTCGGGGAAGTTGGCGTGCAGCTCGGCATAGACCGCCTCGGAAGGCAGGAACATCAGCGCGCCATCGGCGGTCTCGCCCTCGAGAATGTATTTCTCGGAGATGTCCTTGATATGTTTGCGCAGGGTGATGCGGAGAAATTTGGCGGCCTCGTTGAGCTCCCAATCGGTGTTGGCGCGGCGCAGTTTCTCATAGGCTTCGAGCGGGAATTTGCTGTCGATGCAGATCGGGCCCGGCGGGTTCGGCAGATGGATGAGGCAATCCGCACGCCGACCATTCGATAGCGTATGTTGCAGGGTGTAGCTGTCCTTGGGCAATGCCTTGGAGACGATGTCGTGGAGCTGGATTTCGCCAAACGCGCCGCGCGTCTGCTTGTTCGACAGGATGTCCTGGAGCGACAGAACATCGCCCGAGAGCTTGGTGATATTGTCCTGCGCCTTGTCGATCACCGCGAGCCGTTGCTGCAGATCGCCGAGCGATTGGGCGGTGCGCCGGGCCGAGCCTTGCAGGTTCTCATTCATCCGTTCCGAGACCTGCGCCAGCCGCTGTTCCATCAGCTGCAGCATGTTGGCCTGGGCCGCCGCCTGCGCCTCGGAGACATGGTTGAGCCCGCCGGCGAGCTGATGCTGCCCGTCGCTAAGCCCTTGGACCCGTTGGGAAAGGCTGTTCATATGGTGCACCATCGGCTCGGCCATCCGGGCCGAGCGCCCAGCGGCGCGCACCGTGATGATGAGCAAGATGACCATGAAAAGCAGCACCGCGCCAAAGCCGAGAAGCCCCAGCACAAGCGGATGGTCGAGCGGGTAGGTGGTATCGCCAAGGGTGATCATGTGCGTCCGAACAGCCGTTCAATATCGGCCAGTTGTAGTTTGACATAGGTGGGGCGGCCATGGTTGCACTGACCGGAATGCGGCGTTGCCTCCATCTCGCGCAGGAGGGCGTTCATCTCTTCGGCGCGCATCCGGCGGCCAGAGCGGATCGAGCCATGGCAGGCGACCCGCGACAGGATCGCGTCAATACGCCCCCGTATGGTCATGCTGCTGCCCTGGTCCGACAGCTCGTCCAGCACGTCGAGCAGCAGGGCCCGCGCATCGACCGCGCCGAGGATGGCGGGCACTTCGCGCACCGCCACGGCCGAGCCGCCGAACTCTTCGATCACGAGGCCGAGCGCGGCAAGATCCTCGGCCGCGTCGAGCAATGCGCCCCGGTCGCCGTCGGACAGTTCGACAATCTCGGGGATCAGCAACGCCTGCGCCGCGACACCCCGTTCTGCCTGCTGGGTCTTTAATTTCTCGTAAACGAGCCGCTCATGGGCGGCGTGCTGATCAACGATCACCAGCCCGTCCTCGGTCTGAGCGATGATGTAGTTCTCGTGGATCTGCGCGCGCGCGGCGCCGAGCGGGGCGGACAGCGGCGTGTCAGCTTGCGGCTCGTGGCCGGGGTGAGCCGCCATGGGCGCGATGAAATCATCGGGCTCGACCCGCGCCGAATAGCCCGCCTGCAGATCGGCAAAGCCGGGGCTCTGCGACAGCGGCGCGCCAGTGAGCGGCGCCTGCGCCTGATAGGCCATGGCGCGACTGGCGGGGCCGGGGCGGTCCATCTGATAGACGCGGGGCGCTTGGCCGGGGGCGGTGGCCTCGGGCCGGAAGGCGCCGAGCGTCGCCCCGGCGACGGTGCTCGAGGCGCGGTGGCCTTCCTCGGCGAGCGCATGACGCAGGCCCGAAACGATGAGCCCGCGCGCCAGCGCCGGATCGCGAAACCGGACCTCGGATTTGGCCGGGTGGACGTTGACATCGACGAGGGTCGGATCGCAGGTCAAGAAGAGCACGGCGGCAGGGTGCCGGTCGCGCGACAGAAGGTCGTGATAAGCGGCGCGCAAGGCCCCGGTGAGCATCTTGTCCCGCACCGGACGCCCATTCACAAAGAGATATTGCGCCACCGCCGCACCGCGCGAATAGGTCGGCAGGGCGGCATAGCCCGTCATCCGAAGCGCCTCGCGGCTGGCGTCGATCTTGATCGCGTTTTCGGCAAATTCCGCGCCCAGCACCCGGGCCAAACGGCGGTGCAGCGCATCGAAGAGATCACCCTGTTCGGGATCGGCGCGGAAGGTGACCCGCCCCTCGCCGCCGCCGGTCACGTCGCGCAGGGTAAAACCCACCGAGGGCTCGGCCATGGCGAGGCGTTTGACCACATCGGCGATGGCCTGGGTCTCGGCCCGGTCCGAGCGCATGAACTTGAGCCGCGCCGGGGTGGCGTAGAACAGGTCGCGCAGCGTGACCACGGTGCCGGCGCTCAGCGCGGTGGGGCGCGGGGCGCTCATATCGCCGCCCGCGACGGTGATTTCAGCCGCGTCATGGCCTGCGGCGCGGGACTGGATCGTCAGCCGTCCGACGGCGCCGAGCGAGGGCAGGGCCTCGCCGCGAAAGCCGAAGCTGTGGATGTTCAGAAGGTCGCTGCCGTCGATCTTGGAGGTGGCGTGGCGAGACAGGGCGAGGGGCAGATCTTGTGGTGTCATGCCGCAGCCATTGTCAGTCACACGGATGAGCGATTTGCCCCCCTGCGCCTGGCTGATCTCGATCCGGGTCGCGCCGGAATCTAACGCGTTTTCAACGAGTTCCTTGACCGCAGAGGCGGGGCGTTCGACCACTTCACCGGCGGCGATCCGGTTGATCGCGGCGTCGTCGAGCTGTCGGATGACAGGGCGCGTATCGCTGATATGGTGGATTGGGTCGGCCATGCCACAAGACCTAGCATGAGTTGCGTCGATTCGGCCAATGCATTCGCCGGGGCGGAACAGGCGGTGCAGGCCGGGGGTTGAGCGCCCGAATGTGTCACAAAGGAGAGCGGAATGAAACGTGAATCTGTCGATGGTAAAACGCTGGAAACTTGGACCGCGCAGGAGCTGCATGAGGCGCTCGAGGCGCGTGAAGCGGTGCTCATAGATGTGCGCAGCCCGGCCGAATATATGCTCGGTCATGTGGCGGGATCGCTGCTCATGCCGATGGCGGATTTCGACGCTAAGGCCTTGCCGGAAGAAGGGAAAAAGCGCCTCGTCCTGATGTGTGGCAGCGCCATGCGGTCGGAGAAGATGGCGCATAAGGTGCTCTCTGCCGGGGCCGAGCGTATCGCCCATCTCGAGGGCGGGTTCGGCGCATGGAAAGAGGCGAAACTGCCCCATGTCGCGGCGGATTTTCCGAGCGGCGGCCAGAGCCGTGTTAACCAGGATTAAGCGGCGGATTTTCGCGATGTCGGTAAGACGTCGGTAACGCGTCGGCAAAGCGGCAGTGTCGGTGAGGGCGGTTTTGCGGCTTCTCCCGGGTAAGCGCGGGTGTGTGACCGGCGCGCGCGGGCATTTTACCGTTTTTCAACATCTTATCGCTAGGTTGGTCGTACGGGCCGGCGCGAAGGGCCGAATCGCGTAGCCTGTGGGCTAAAGGGATGTTGCAGAGGAGAGTTTGATTGGATCGGATGACAGCGTGCTGAGCGGATTGGATGGGCGATTTGGGCGCAGAGCTGGTTAGCGGGCCAATTGGTTGGCAGGTCAATCGGTCGGCAGGTGACAGGGGCCCGGATCGCGTATTGGGTCGCGTATTGGGTCGCCTGATGGATTGCGTGCTGGGCTGAGTGATGGATTGCGTCCTGGGCTGAGTGCCGGGCTGAGCGCTTTATGTGCGAGGCGACCGCGCTGGTGAACTGGCGGCTGTGCTGGAAGCTCTTGTTTTTTGGAAGCTCTGGTTTTTGGGAAGGTCTGGTTTGCTTGAAGGTCTGGGGCTGACCCTAGAGTTAGCACTGGCCCTCCTGATCTCCTTTTCTCTTCCGCGCGACATGCGTCTGCAACTGCCTAGGTGTGCGGTAAATGGCAGCGAGGCAGTTGGGATGTGAGGCCGAACGACATGAGGCTGAGCGGCGCGAGGTCGAACGAAAAGAGGTTGTTGGCCTTCGAGCGTGAGGCCGGATGCTCGGGTGCTATTGGCCTGCGGGTTCGAGGCCGGGGGCTGTTGGCCCGCGGGTGCGATGCTGCGTGCTGTTGGCCTTCGGGTGTGAGGTCAGGTGGTATTGGCCTGCGGGTGCTCGGGTGCTTTTGGCCTTCGGCTGCGAGGCCGGGTGCTGTTGGCCTGTGGACCTGCGGCTGAGCTTTGGGGCTGCTGGACCTGCGGCTGAGCTTCGGGGCTGCTGGACGACTGACCGAGAGCCGTTGGTCTGTTTTGGCTCGCAAGGATCGTCGCAAGACAAAGCCAGCGCGAGACGCTCACCTTCCACAAAAAAACCGCCCCGGGGATGCCGGGACGGTTTGGGTTTGGGAGAGGGCAGGCTTAGCTGCGGGTGAACTCGGGATAGGCTTCCATGCCGAGCTCGGTGGTGTCGAGACCGTTGATCTCGGCCTCTTCATCGACCCGCAGACCCATGATCGCCTTCAGCAGCAGCCAGACCACGGCGGAGGCGGCGCTCACGAAGACACCGACCACGACGATGGCATAGAGCTGCGTCAGGATATTGGCGTCCGAGTTGGTGAAGGCGACGGCGATGGTGCCCCAGATGCCGGCGAAGAGGTGCACCGGGATGGCGCCGACCACGTCGTCGATCTTGAGCTTGTCGAGCAGCGGCACGGTGAAGACCACGATCACACCCCCGACGGCACCGATCAGCGTGGCCTCGATGAGCGAGGGCGCCAGCGGTTCGGCGGTGATCGACACGAGGCCTGCGAGGGCGCCGTTGAGGATCATCGTCAGGTCGGGCTTGTTGTACATCAGCTGGGTCAGGATCAGCGCGGCCACGGCCCCCGCAGCGGCTGCGGTGTTGGTGTTCGAGAAGATCCGGCTGATGTCAGCCACGTTGCCAGCGGTGTCCATGTAGAGCTGCGAGCCGCCATTGAAGCCGAACCAGCCGAGCCACAGGATGAACGTGCCGAGCGTGGCCAGGGCGAGGTTGGAGCCCGGGAAGGGGGTCACGCGGCCGTCTTTGGCGTATTTGCCGATGCGCGGGCCGAGGATGATGGCCCCGACGAGCGCTGCCCAGCCACCGACCGAATGCACCACGGTCGAGCCTGCGAAATCCTGGAAACCAGCCGCATCGAGGAAGCCGCCGCCCCATTTCCAGCTCGCCTGGATCGGGTAGATCACGGCGGTGAGCACGATGGTGAAGGCGAGGAAGGGCCACAGCTTGATCCGTTCGGCCAGCGCGCCCGACACGATCGAGGCGGTGGCGGCACAGAACATCAGCTGAAAGAAGAAGTCCGACCCGACCGAGGCATAGGTCAGATCGGGCTCTGCGCCTTCCAGACCCACCGGCTCGAGGCTGGTGATCGAGAACGCGCCGAGCAGCCCGTCGATGGACCAGCCGTCGCCCGGGTACATCAGGTTATAGCCGATCACATAGTAGAAGATCGACGCCAGCGAGAAGAGCGCCATGTTCTTGGTCAGCTGCATGGTCACGTTCTTGCCGCGCACGAGCCCTGCTTCGAGCATGGCGAAACCGGCGGCCATGAAGAAGACGAGAAAGCCCGAAACGAGGAACATGAAGGTGGTGAAGATGAAACCGATATCTTCATTGAGCGGCGTGGTGTCGGCCTCCTGGGCCGAGGCCAGCGTCGGCAGCAGCACGAGGGCCGCCGGGAGTGCGAATTTGGTCAGATGTGTCATGGGTCCGTTCCCTATTGCGCGCGTTACAGCGCGTCGTCGTTCAGATCGCCGGTGCGCACGCGCATGGCCTGTTGCAGGTCGAGGGCGAAAATCTTGCCATCCCCGATCTTGCCGGTGCGGGCGGTCTTGGCGATGGTTTGGATGACCTCGTCGGCGAGCGCGTCCGAGACGGCGATTTCCAGCCGGATTTTCGGCACGTAGTTCACTGAATATTCCGCGCCGCGATAGATTTCGGTATGGCCCGACTGGTTGCCGAAGCCCTTGATCTCGGTCACGGACATGCCCGTCACGCCGACCCCGGTCAGCGCCTCGCGCACTTCGTCCAGTTTGAACGGTTTGATAGTGGCTATGATGAGTTTCAAAACTCTTCCCCTTTATGAGCCGCCTGCGGGGCAGGCATTCTTGGCAAATGTTGTGCAGAGGCAGAAAAATGGGCAGAAGGGCTGTCGTGAAGTCTGAAGCCGCAAAAATCTGGCTGTTAGGGCGCTCGGCGACTATTTTTTGTGCAGCCGGGTCGCATTGACTAGAAATTGGGCGGCGGAAAAACGGCAGGCGCGGGGATTGGAGGCGCGACTTTGACCCCGTGCCGGGCTATAAGGCGGAAAAATTCAAGAGCCGGGGCAGGGCTGAGATGAGCAATTCAGGTGGCAAGAAGACGAGACTGGTGGCCGACAAGCGCACGCGCCCGGCCAAGAAAACAGCCGCGCCGAAACGCGCCAAGGCCCCCTCGCGCCGCCGCCCGCGCAAGCCGCGTCCGCCCCGTCGCGGCGGCATCAGCGGATTCTTCCTCGCGATTCTGCGCTGGATATGGCGGGTGATCTGGGGGATCGGCTGGCGCGTCGGCTTTATCGTGGCGATGATCATCGGTCTGGCCACCGCCTATGTCTATAGCACCCTGCCCGAGGCGACCGCGCTTCTCGATGGGCGGTCCAAGGGATCGGTGACCTTGATGGACCGCGAGGGCGATGTGTTTGCCTGGCGCGGCGATCAATTCGGCGGCGCGGTGACCGCCGACACCGTGTCGCGGCATCTGCGCAATGCGGTGGTCGCCACCGAGGACAAGCGGTTCTATCGCCATTTCGGCATCAGCCCGCGCGGCGTGGCGAGCGCCATCCGCATCAACCTGCGCGAGGGGCGGGGGCCGCTGCAGGGGCATGGTGGCTCGACCATCACCCAGCAGACGGCCAAGCTTCTCTGTCTCGGCGTCGAATATGACAAGGACCAGTGGAAGAGCGAGCGCGACTATGTGCAGGATTGCCGCCGCACCACGATCCTGCGCAAGGCCAAGGAGGCGATTTTCGCGTTGGCCATGGAGGCGAAATATTCCAAGGATCAGATCCTGTCGATCTATCTCAACCGGGCCTATTTCGGCGGCGGTGCCTATGGGGCCGAGGCGGCGGCAGAGCGGTTCTTTGGCAAATCGGCGACGGCGGTGGATGCCTCGGAGGGCGCGATGCTGGCCGGGGTGCTGACCGCGCCGACGCGGCTGGCCCCGACCAATGATCTCAAGCGCAGCCAGGACCGGGCGGCGACGATTTTGCGGCTGATGTATGATCAGGGCTATCTCACCTCGGACGAGCTGCGCGCGGCACAGGCCAACCCGGCGACCCTGTCGGAGGCGGCGCAGCGGCAGGCGGGCGGCTATTTCGCCGATTGGGTGATGGATTCGGGGCCGGATTTCTTCACCCGCGACACCACCGAGGATGTGATCCTGCGCACCACGCTCGACCAGCGCATTCAGCGCGCGGCCGAAGAGGCGATGGATTTCATTTTCGAGAACAAGGTGCGCGACGGGTCCAAGGCGCAGGCCGCCATCGTGGTGATGAGTGCCGATGGCGCGGTGCGGGCCATGGTCGGCGGTCGCGAGACCAAAGTGTCCGGCGCGTTCAACCGGGCCACCCAGGCCAAGCGGCAGACCGGGTCGAGTTTCAAGCCCTTCGTCTATGCCACCGCGCTCGAGCTGGGGCATTCGCCCAATGACACGGTGGTCGATGATGCCTATTGCCTCAACATTCCCGGATCGGGCGAATGGTGCCCGTCGAACTATGACCGGCGGTTCCATGGCCGGGTGACGCTCACCGAGGCGCTGCAGGAATCCTACAATATCCCGGCGGTGAAAGTCTCCGAGAGCGTCGGCCGCGACCTTGTCCGCAAGGTGGCCAGCGATTTCGGCATCGAGAGCGATCTTGCCGCCGGGCCGGCGCTGGCGCTGGGCGCGTCGGAGAGCTCGCTTCTGGAGATGACCGGGGCCTATGCCGGTATTCTCAACGGCGGCTCGTCGGTGACGCCCTATGGGCTCATCGATCTGCGCCTGCTGGGCGAGAATGAGCCGCTGATGGGCACCACGGGCGGCATTGGCGAGCGGGTGATCAACGAGAAGGCGGCGCGAGAGCTCATCTATATGATGAACAAGGTGGTGACCTCGGGGACCGGCCAGCGCGCGGCGCTGCCGGATCGCGAGGCGGCGGGCAAGACCGGCACCACCCAGGCGGCGCGCGATGCGTGGTTCCTCGGCTTTACCGCCGATTATGTCGCGGGCGTCTGGATGGGCTATGACGACAACACGCCGCTGACCGGGGTGACGGGCGGCGGGCTTCCGGCGGAAATCTGGCGCGAGACCATGATCCGCGTGCATGAGGGCGTGCCGCCGACGCCGCTGCCCATGGCCAAGGTCGAGCCGCCGCGTCAAGCCCAGCCGCAACCGCAGCCGCAGCAACAGCCCCGGCGGCAGCCGCAGCGGCAGCGTGACCGGCCCATTGAAAACATCCTGCGTCAGCTTTTGGGGATCGATTGAGCACGCTGATTGTTCTGATCCTGCTGTCCCTGCCGGTCTTGGTGGGGCTGTCGCTCTGGCGGTCGGGACAGCGCCGGGCGCGGCATCGGCAGGATTTGATCGAGGCCGGGCTGCGCCCCGATCAGCGGCAAGCGATCCTCGCGGCGGTGCCGCTGATCGCGCGGCTGCCAGAGGATCTGCGTCCGATGCTCGAAGGGCGGGTGGCGCTCTTTCTCGAACAGGTGGCGTTTGTCGGCTGTGACGGGTTGGAGGTCAGCGAGGAGATGCGGCTCTCGATTGCGGCGCAGGCCTGTCTCATCCCGCTGGCGAGTGACCTTTGGTATGAAGAGCTCACCACGGTTCTGGTCTATCCCGGGGCCTTTCGGTCGCGCATGGTGAGCCGGGACGGCTATGTGGTGCGCGAGGAAGAGGTGGTGCGGCTCGGCGAGAGCTGGTCGCGGGGGCAGGTGGTGCTGTCCTGGGCCGATGTCGCGGCGGGGGCGGCCGATCCGGAGGATGGGCGCAACGTGGTGCTGCATGAGTTCGCCCATCAGTTCGACGATCTTTCGGGCGATACCAATGGCGTGCCGGTGCTCGCCGAGGGGCAGAGTTTCGACGAATGGGAACGGGTGTTCCTGCGCGCCTATATGCGGCTGCGCCGCCGCGCCGAGACCGGGCGGGCGAGCGTTCTCGACACCTATGGCGCGCAGAGCCATGAGGAATTCTTTGCGGTGGCGATCGAGGCGTTTTTCGAGCGGCCCGGCGATCTGCGCGAGGACGAGCCGGAGCTCTATGCGCAGCTCTCAGAGCTGCTCAATCTCGACCCCGTAAGCTGGCGCTAGGCGGCGGGCGCAGGTGGGGGCAAGGGAAAGGCCCCCGCAGATGGTCCGCGAGGGCCGGATGGGTCGTGTGCCCGAGAGGGCGCGGCGGGGCTTAGCCCGCGTTGCGCAGATCGGCGATGAGCGCGTCGATATTGCCCTGACGGCGGTCGAGCATCGAGCCGATCTCGGTGCGTTCGCTGAGCCGCAGGGAAATGCCTTCGATCACCATGTCGAAGAAGAGATCGCGCCCGGATTTGTCGGAGACGAGGAATTTCACCTCAAACGGGCTCTGGCCGCGGAGTTTCACGGTCGAGTTCACTTCGTGCCAGGATTTCACCCGGCGCACGTCGCGCACGGTGATTTCGCCGCCTTGGAATTCCTTGAACCGCTTGCCGTACTTGCGGGCCACATAGCCGCGGAAGGCGTCGGTATAGGCGCGCATCTGGGCCGGGCTGGCGCGGCGGGCGTCGGCCCCGAGCGTCGATTGCGCGATGATGTTCACATCCGCATAGGTGCGGAAGATCCGCTCGAAATCGCTGATCATCGAGCCGAGCGGCTTGCCCGAGGCGATGACGCGGTTGATCTCGGCCACGACCTTGTCGACCAGCGAGCGGGCCGAGGCATCGGTCAGGGCCAGCGCCGGGCTGGCGGCGAGCAGCGGGGCCGTGGCGGCGGCGGCGGAAGTGGCCAGGAAACGGCGGCGCGTGTAATCATTCATTGTAAGGGTCCTCATATGGATCGCCCGAAGCGGCAGCAGATGTTTCGCCGTAGGGATCGCCCGAAACGGCGTCATAAGGATCTAGATAGGTGTCGCTCCGGCCCTTGCCCAGCTTGAACCGTCGATTTTGCAGATAAAGCGATTGCGAGGCGCGGTAGCTGTCGGCGCTTTCATGCAGGACGGAATCGATCGTGTCCGAATACTGGCCACGCGCGCTCAGGCTCGACGAGACCGAGGCGGCGGTGCCGTAGAAGCTCTCGGGCGAGGGCAGCACGTAGTTCAGCGGGTTGATGATCAGATCGACCGTCATGCCGACGGTTTCGCGCGTCGTCGAGGGGCCGAGCAGCGGCAGCTCGATATAGGGGCCCTGGTTGACACCCCAGACATAGAGCGTCTGGCCGAAATCGGCATTGGTGCGGGCCGGCATGTTGAGCTCGGTCGCGGGGTCGAAGAAGCCGCCGAGGCCAAGCGTCGTGTTGACCAGCAGCCGGTAGGTGTCGGTCGTGGCGCCAAGCCCGTTGCCCTGCAGGATATTGTTGAGGATCGAGCGCGGCAGCGTCAGGTTCTCGGCAAAGCGCGAGACCACGGTTTCGATATCGTCGGGCACCGCGGCGGTATAGCCCTTGCCGGTGGGCCGCACGATGTTGCGGTCGAGCGATTTGTTGAAATTATGGACCTTGCGGTTCTCGGCCTCCCACGGGTCGTAGGGGGCGTCGCGGGTCAGGGCCGGATCGGACTGGCCGCAGGCGGAAAGAGCCGTGACGCCCGCAAGCGCGAGCGCGGCAAAGAGGCGGCGCGGGGCCAAGGGGAGTGTCAGCAGCTTCACCAGATCTAAACCCGAATCGTCATATTGAATGCGTTGCATAAACCAATCCCGAGCGAGACTACAGCTTTGCGGTTGAAACCGAAAGAGACGTGGCAGAATGGTAACGCCCGCCCAGGTGGTGCGGCGGCGGGCGGTGGTCCGTGGCCGATGGGGCGGATCTTGGGCTTTGTGGCGCTCTTGGGCACGGCGGTCAATCTGCTGATGCTGACCGGGCCGATCTATATGCTGCAGGTCTATGATCGGGTGCTCGGCAGCCGGTCGGAAGAGACGCTTGTGGCGTTGACCCTCCTGGCGGGGTTTCTCTTTGCGATGATGGGCGTGTTCGATGTGCTGCGCGGGCGGATCATGACCCGGCTTGGCGCGCGGCTCGACCGTGAGATGTCGGGGCCTGTGTTCGCCGGGCTGATGCGGGTGGATCGGGGGCGTGGTCATGGTGTGGGTCAAGCGGCAGAGGCGCTGCGCGGGCTCGATACGGTGCCCCGGTTTCTTGCCGCGCCGGTCTGTCTGGCGCTGTTTGACCTGCCCTGGGTGCCGCTGTTTCTGGGGGCGCTTTGGCTGTTTCATCCCTGGTTGGGCTGGCTGGCCTTTATTGGCGCGCTGGCGCTCACCGGGCTGTCGATCCTTGGCCATGTCCGGACCCGGCGCAGGGGGGCGCGGGCGGCGCTTGATCAACAGCGGGCGCAGCGGCTGGCCGAGACGGCGGGCGCGGCGGCGGTGACGGCGCGGGCGCTCGGCATGGTTGAGGGGCTCGGGGCGCGCTGGCAAGGGCTGCGCGGGCAGGCGCGGCGGCATCAGATCGCGGCGGCGGATATTGGCGGCGGCGCGGCGGCGATGGCCCGGGTGGCGCGGCTCGGGCTGCAATCGGCGCTTTTGGGGCTTGGGGCCTATCTCGTGCTGCAGGCCGAGCTGTCGCCCGGGGCGATGATCGCGGCTTCGGTGCTCATGGGGCGGGCGCTGGCCCCGGTGGAGCAGGTGGTCGGGCAATGGCCGATGATCGGCGAGGCGCGAAAGGGCTGGGAGGCGCTGCGGCAGGCGAGGCCTCTGGCGGGCGCGAATCCCTCGCCACTGCCGCGCCCCGAGCCGCATCTGCAGGTGCAACAGGCGACGATCCGGCCCGATGCCGCGTCGCCGCCGGTGCTGCGCGGGCTGAGCTTTGAGGTGCGGCCGGGCGAGATTCTGGGCCTGCGCGGGCCATCGGGGGCGGGCAAGACGACGCTCATCGAGGCGCTGGCTGGGGTTTGGCCGCCGGTCTGGGGCAAGATCCGGCTCGGCGGGGTGCCTCTGGCGCAATATGGTGCGCGGGATTTGGGCCGGTGGTGCGGGTACCTTCCACAGCGGGCGGTGTTTTTTGACGGTACGATTGCCGAGAATATCGCGCGGCTGCAGCGGTCGCCGGATATGGCGGCGGTGATCGCGGCGGCGCGGCTGGCGGGGGCGCATGAGACGATCCTCGATTGCGCGGCGGGCTATGACACGGTGATGACGGCGGGCGGTGCGCCGCTTTCGGGCGGGCAGGCACAGCAGGTGGCGCTGGCGCGGGCGCTCTTTGGGGCGCCGGGGCTGATCCTGCTGGACGAGCCGGAGGCGCATCTCGATGCGGCGGGGCGGCAGCGTCTTGGCGAGATGCTGCGCGACCTGCGCGCCGCGGGGCGGGCGGTGGTGCTGGCCTCGCATAACGCGGAGGTTTTGGGTCATTGCGATCTGGTGCTGACCCTTGAGGCGGGGCTGGCGCAGAGCTTTTTGCCGGGGGTTTCTGCCTCTGGGGCGGGCGATGTGGCTAGGGGGGCAGGGAGGCCGGTTCGGGCCGAGGCCGCGCCATGAAACAGGAGCGATCTTGGGACGCGACCGCGTTGGCGGAGGAGCCGGGAGCGGAGGCCAGTGAGGATCTGGGGTGGCTGATGCGCCTTGGTTGGCTGGCGCTCTTGATCCTGTGCCTTGGCTTTGGCGGCTGGGCCTTTGCGGCGCGGCTGTCGCAGGCGGTGGTGGCGCCGGGCTGGGTCGTGCGGGACATGGCGGCGCATGTGGTGCAGCATCCCGATGGCGGCACGTTGGCAGAGCTTGCCGTGCGGCCGGGGATGCAGGTGGCGAAGGGTGCGCTCTTGGCCCGGTTTGAGGGCGGCGAGATCGCCGAGGAGCTGACCCTTGTCGAGGCGCGGCTCTTCGAGGTGATGGCGCGGCGGGCGCGGCTCGAAGCCGAACGCGACGGGGCGGCGGCGATCGGCTTCGATCCCGAATTGCGCAACCGGGCGGCAGGCGACGAGGGGCTGGCCGAGACCTTGCAGGGGCAAGGCCGTCTCTTTGCCACGCGGCGCGCGGCGCAGGACCGTGAGGCGGGGCAGGCCCGGCGGCGGGTGGCGCAGTCACGGGCGGAGATCGACGGGCTCGGGGCGCAGGCGCGGGCGCTGCGCCGGCAGGCGGGGCTCATTGCGCAGGAGTTGACGGATTTGCGGCAGTTGCGGGCGCAGGGGCTGACCCCGGCGGCGCGGGTTCTGGCGCTCGAGCGGGAGGCGGCGCGGCTCGACGGGGAGCTGGGCGAGGTCGCGGCGCATCGGGCCGGGGCCGAGGGGCGGATCGCCGAGATCGAGCTCGAGCAGCTGGGCCGCGAAAGCCGGATGCGCGAGCGGGTGATCGATCAGCTGCGCGACCTGCGTCATCGCGAGATTGAGCTTGCCGAGACCCGGCGGGTGTTGCGGGCGCGGCTCGCGCGGCTGGAGTTGCGGGCACCGGTGGCGGGCACCATCCAGCAGGTCGATGTGCATGGGCCGGGGGCGGTGATCCGCCCCGCCGCGCCGATCCTGACCTTGGTGGCGGGCGACAGGCCGATCCATGTGAGCGCCGAGATCAGCCCGCTGGAGGTCGACCAGATTTACAGCGGGCAGGCGGCGCTGCTGCGTTTTCCGGCGCTTGAACAGGGCGAGGGGCGCGGTGTGGCGGCGCGGGTTGGGTCAATCTCGCCGGATGTGGTGCAGGATGACGCGGACGGTCGGCGGTACTACCGGGCCGAAATCTGGGCCGAAGCAGAGGCGCTGCGGCCCTTGCAGGAGACGGCGGGGCTGGTGCCGGGAATGCCGGTCGAGGTCTATCTTCAGACCGGCGAGCAGAGCCCCGCGCAGTTTCTGCTGCGCCCGTTGACGGCCTATTTCAACCGGGCCTTTCGGGGGTAGGGGGTGTGGTGCTGGGGCGGCGCTGTAGGTCGAGGGGGCAGGCCAAGGGGCGGGCCGGGGTGCTTTGGGTATTTTTAACCAGAAAGAGGCGGGGCTGAGGCTGGTTTCGCGGACAGGGGGGCGGTGTGGCTGTGACTTGAGGCAGGAGCCAAAGGGCAGGCGTGCTACGTTATGGGTATTTGTGACCAGAATGAGGGGGCGGGGATAACTTTGTGCTCCATCCCCGTGCAACGGTGTTCGTCGCTGATCAGGGGCAAATCGGCGAGCGCGGGTCGGGCGCTTGGGGCTGGGGCGGCGTTATGGGCCGAGGGGGCATTGCGTGGGGCAGGCGGGGGGATTTGGGTATTTATCTCCAGAAAGAGGGAGGGGCCGGTTTGTTCCTTGCTGGTTTGCGGCGTGGGCGTGTCGTGCGCTTCCCAATGGTGGGGTGCGCGTTGAGGGCTCGCGCCAAGCGGGCGTTTCGTTGCGAGGACGCGCGGCGCTTGGATGGCGTTGTGGAGCGACGGGGTGGGCCAAGCGGCGGGCTGGGGGACTTTGGGGTTTTCCACCAAAAAAGAAGCGTGGGCGGGTTGTCCTCTTGCGGGATTGCGGAGTGGCGCGGGGTTTGGTTGGGGGAGGGGCAAGGGGCGGATTTGCCATTTCATTTTCCGTCGTGCCGGATTAGCGTCTGCCGCAAATCAGAGGCTGTGCGAGGAGCATGACATGGGACAATTTGAAACCAAACTGGCTGAGCTGGGGGTGACCCTGCCCGAGGCGCCGCTGCCGGCGGCCAATTACGTGCCCTATGTGCAGAGCGGCACTCTGCTGCATGTGTCGGGCCAGATCAGCAAGGATGGCGATACGCTCATCACTGGCAAGCTTGGTGCGGATCTCGATGTGGCGGCGGGCGCGGCTGCGGCGAAAGTGTGCGCCATCGCGCTTTTGGCGCAGGTCAAGGCGGCCTGTGGCGGTGATCTCGACCGGCTGGTGCGGGTGGTCAAGCTCGGCGGGTTCGTCAATTCGACGCCGGAGTTCACCGAGCAGCCGCAGGTGATCAATGGCGCGTCGGATTTCCTCGGCGCGGCGCTGGGGGAGGCGGGCAAGCATGCGCGCTCGGCCGTATCGGCGGCCTCGCTGCCCTTTGGCGTGGCGGTGGAGATCGATGGGGTCTTCGAGATCAAATGAGCCAGGTGCCGCTGCCCGCGTCTTTTCTGACCACGCCGCTGGCCCATCGTGCGCTGCATGATGTGGCCCAGGGGCGGCCTGAAAATTCGCGGGCGGCGATCCGCGCGGCCATCGCGCGGGGCTATGGGATCGAAATCGATCTGCAGCCGAGCCGCGATGGCGCGGCGATGGTGTTTCACGATTACGACATGGGGCGGCTCACCGGGCGGGCGGGACCGATCCGGCTGCAAAGCGCGGCGGAGCTGGCCAAGACGCCGCTTTTGGGCGGTGATGAGGGCGTGCCGGGGCTCGACGAGGTGCTCGATCTCGTGGCGGGGCAGGTGCCATTGCTCATCGAGCTCAAGGATCAGCATGGCCAGATGGGTGCCACCGATGGCGGGCTCGAGCGGGCCGTCGCGGCGGCGCTTGCGGGCTATCGCGGCGATGTGGCGCTCATGTCTTTTAATCCGCAATCGGTGATCCAGCTGGCCGAGCTCTGCCCCGATCTGCCGCGCGGCATCGTGACCTCTGCCTATAGGGCGGAGGATTGGCCGCTGTTGCGGGCCGAGGTGCGCGACAGGCTGCGCGATATTCCGGAATATGCGGTCTCTGGGTCCAGTTTCGTCAGCCATGAGGTCGGTGATCTCGACCGGCCCCGGGTGGCAGAGATCAAGGCGGCGGGCGGGCATGTGCTCTGCTGGACCGTGCGCTCGGCGGCGCAGGAGGCAAAGGCCCGCCGGATCGCGGAGAATATCACCTTCGAGGGCTATCTCGCGGCACATCCCGCTTGATCGCCGGGGAAAAGCCCCCAGATTGAACGAGATGCCCGACAGCGACCATCAGATCACCGTCAGTTTTCATGACAGCATCGCCGAGATCGGGGCGGCGGATTGGGATATTTGCGCCTGTTCCGAAGCGGCGGGCGGCGGGCGGCCGGTCGATCCCTTTACCACCTATCGGTTTTTGCAGGCCTTGGAAGAAAGCGGGTCGGTCGGGCCGGGCAGTGGCTGGGAGCCGCATCACGTGGTGGCGCGGCAGGCGGGCGAGGTCATCGCGGTGGCGCCGCTCTATGCCAAGGGGCACAGCCAGGGCGAATATATTTTCGATCACAACTGGGCCCATGCCTATGAGCGGGCGGGCGGGCGTTACTATCCGAAGCTGCAGATCGCGGTGCCGTTCACGCCGGTGACCGGGCGGCGGCTCTTGGCAAGGCCGGGGCATGAGGCGACGGGGCGGGCGGCGCTGGTACAGGGTGCGGTGGAGCTGGCCCAGCGCCATGGGCTGTCGTCGCTGCATGTGACCTTTTGCACGCCCGACGAGGCGGCGGGGGCCGAGGCGCTGGGCCTCATGGCGCGGCGCAACCAGCAATATCACTGGCACAATCGCGGCTATGGCAGGTTTGACGATTTCCTCGCCGATCTGAGTTCGCGCAAGCGCAAGAATATCCGCAAGGAACGGGCGGCGGCGCAGGGCTTTGGCGGCGAAATCCGGCGGCTGCGCGGGGCAGAGATCACCCCCGCGCATTGGGACGCGATGTGGGCGTTTTATCAAGACACCGGCGCGCGGAAATGGGGCACGCCCTATCTCACGCGGGCGTTTTTCGACCTCGCGGCAGAGCGGCTCGGCGAGGATGTCCTGATGATCGTGGCCGAGCGCGACGGCGTGCCGGTGGCCGGGGCGCTCAACCTCATCGGGCGCGAGGCGCTTTTTGGCCGGTATTGGGGCTGTGGCGAGGCCCATGCCAACCTGCATTTCGAGCTGTGCTATTATCAGGCGATGGAATTTGCCATTGCCGAGGGGCTGGCCCGGGTCGAGGCGGGCGCGCAGGGCGAGCATAAGCTGGCGCGTGGATACCTGCCGCAGGTCACCCATTCGCTGCATTGGGTCGGCGATCCCGGCTTTGCCCAGGCCATCGCGCAATATCTCGAGGCCGAGGGCGCGGCGGTCGAGGAAGATATCGAAATTCTGACGGGCTATGGCCCGTTTCGCAGATCAACAGGGGATGAGAGAGAATGACCGAAAAGCTGAGCGATACCGCACGAAGTACCATGGTGGAGCCGCTGCTCGAGACCGGCTGGGCGCTGACCGAGGGGCGCGACGCGATCGAGAAGACGTTCAAATTCGACGATTTCACCGAAGCCATGGGGTTTATGATGCGCGCGGCGATCTGGGCCGAGAAATGGAACCATCATCCCGAATGGTCGAATGTCTACAGCCGGGTGTCGGTGTGTCTGACGACCCATGACGTGGACGGGCTGAGCCAGCTTGACGTCAAGCTGGCGCGCAAGATGGACAAGCTGGCGGGTCAGCCGGGCTGATCACCCAAGATGGGACAGGGCGGGCGGCACAGGCCCGCCGGTCGCCCAATCGAGCAGCTCGACCGTGTGCACGATGGGCGTCTCGGTGCCTTGGCCGATCTGCATCATGCAGCCGATATTGCCCGCCGCGATCACATCGGGACGGCGCGCCATGAGCGTCGCCACCTTGCGCTTGCGCAGCTCGGCGGAAATCTCGGGTTGCATCAGGTTATAGGTGCCGGCGGAGCCGCAGCAGAGATGGCTGTCGGCGGGTTCGACCACGGTGAACCCGGCCCGTTTCAAGAGATCCTTGGGCGCGGATTTGACCTTTTGCCCGTGCTGCAGCGAGCAGGCGGCGTGATAGGCGACGGTGAGATCCTTGGGCGCAGCCTCGGGCAGGTCGAGCCGGGTCAGCAATTCCGAGATGTCGCAGGCCAGCCCCGAGATATGCGCCGCCGCATCGGCCAGCGGATCATTGCGGAACATATGGCCGTAATCCTTGACCGTGGTGCCGCAGCCGGAGGTGTTGATCACGATGGCGTCGAGCCCGGCGCCATTGGCCTCGGCCATCCAGGCGTGGATGTTGCGGGCGGCGGCGGCGTGGCTGTCGTCCTCGCGGCCCATGTGATGGGTGAGCGCCCCGCAGCAGCCCGCGCCGCGTGCCACCACCACTTCGCAGCCGAGCCGCGTCAAGAGGCGGATCGTGGCGTCGTTGATATCGGTGTTGAGCGCCTTTTGCGCACAGCCGGTCATCAGCGCGACGCGCAGTTTCGGGGCGGTGTCTGGCGTCGGGGCAAAGCTCTGGGGGTCGTCGTTGCGGCTCACCGGGGGGATGCGTTTCGGGGCCATGCGCAGCATGGCGCGGAGCCGTGCATCGGGGATGAGCGGTGCGAAGGGCCGGCCCAGCTTGGCCGCCAGAAGGGCGAGGCGAAAGCGCATCGGATAGGGCAGGATCTTGGCCAGCATCCAGCGCAGCGCCCGGTCGCCAAGGGGGCGTTTGTAGCGTTCTTCGATATAAGCGCGCGCGTGATCGACGAGATGCATGTAATGCACTCCCGACGGGCAGGTGGTCATACAGGCGAGGCAGCTCAGGCAGCGGTCGATATGTTTGACCGTCTTGGCGTCTGGCACGCGCTCGTTCTCGAGCATGTCCTTGATAAGGTAGATGCGGCCGCGCGGGCTGTCGAGCTCGTCGCCCAGCACCTGATAGGTCGGGCAGGTCGCGGTGCAAAAGCCGCAATGCACGCAGGCGCGCAGGATGTCATTGGCGCGTTTGGTGCCGGGATCGGCGAGCTGGGTCTCGGTGAAATGCGTTTGCATGGGATCAGTCCATCAGGCCGGGGTTGAGGAGGCCGCGCGGGTCGAACCGGGCTTTGAGCCCCTGTTCGAGCCGGGCCACCACCGGGTTGGCGGGGGGGAAGGCGGGCAGGTCATCCGCGCCGCGCAGCCGGGTGGCATGGCCGCCGATGCGGGCCACGGCATCGCGGATCACCGCGCCTTTTGTGCCGCTCGGGTCATGCAGCCAGATGCGCCCGCCGCCCCAATCATAGAGCGCCTGGGTGTCCGGCAGGCTGGCCACCAGCCCAGGCCCATCGCCCGGTTTGACCGAGAGACACCAGAGCGCGCCTTTGGTGTCGGCAAAGGCGCGGACATCGCGAATCGCGGCCCAGAGGGCGGCGGTGTCCTCGGCGTCGAAATTGGCGGTGAACGCGCCGAGATCAGCCAGATGCGTGGCGAGCCTTTCGGCGCGGTAGCGCATCGAGGCGGCGCTGCCTTCGAGGCGGATATGGGTGTCCCCCGTGCCCGGAAGATGCGCCGCGCCGGTGACTTCCCACGGGGCGCCCAGCGCGCGCGACAGCGCCGTGATTGCGGTGGCATCGTCGAGATCGCGGGCGGTGAGGGTGACGGAGGTCTCCGGTGCGGGCAGCACTTTGAGCGAAAGCTCGGTCAGCACGCCGAGCGTGCCGAAACTGCCCGCCATGAGCTTGACCAGATCATAGCCGGTGACGTTTTTCATCACCCGTCCGCCATTGGCGATGATGCGGCCCGCGCCATCGACGAAACGCACCCCGAGCAGCGCGTCGCGGCAGGCGCCCACCGCCGAGATGCGGCGCGGCCCCGAGACATTGGCGGCAACCATGCCGCCCAAGGTCGGCGTGCCGGTGGTGCCCAGAAGCGGGCGATGGTCCATCGGCTCGAACGCGAGGCGCTGGCCTTCGCCCGCGAGCAGGGTTTCGATCTCGGCCAGCGGCGTGCCGGCGCGGGCCACGAGGGTCAGTGCGCCGGGCTCGTAGAGCGTGACACCGCTGAGGGCCGAGGTGCTGAGCGTTGTGGTGGCAGAGGTCGCGCCGATGGGCCGCGTGCCGCCGCCGGTGATGTGCAGGGGCGTTTCCGCGCTGGCGATGATCTCGGAGAGCTCGGCCTCGGTCGTCGGGCGATGGGTCATGCGCGGGCCTCGCGGCGCGGGGCGGAGGCCGCCAGCGGAAACACCTTGGCCGGGTTCAAGAGCCAGTGCGGGTCGAACACATCCTTGACCGCCATCTGCGCCTCGAGATCATCGGGGCGGTATTGGTGATCCATCAGGTCGCGTTTCTCGATGCCGACGCCATGTTCGCCGGTCAGGCAGCCGCCGACCTCGACACAGAGCCGCAGGATGTCGGCGCCCATGGCTTCGCATTTCTCGAGATCACCGGGCTTGTTCGCGTCAAAGAGGATGAGCGGGTGCATGTTGCCATCGCCCGCGTGAAACACATTGCCGACGCCGAGCCCGTAGTCGCGGCTCAGTTCGCCGATGCGTTTGAGCACCTGCGGCAGGGCGCTCACCGGGATGGTGCCGTCAAGACACATGTAATCGTTGATCTGACCCATCGCGCCAAAGGCGGATTTGCGGCCAAGCCAGATGCGGGCGGCCTGATCGGCGTCGCGGGCTTCGCGCAGCTCGACCGGGTTGTGGGTCTGGGCGATTTCGGTGATCCGGGCGAGCTGTTCGTCGATCTCGGCCTCGGAGCCTTCGACCTCGATGATCAGAAGCGCCTCGCAATCGGGGTAGCCCGCGCCGGCAAAGGCCTCGGTGGCGCGGATGCAGGGGCGGTCCATGAATTCGATGGCGACGGGCAGGACGCCGGCGCGGATGATGTCCGAGACACAGGCCCCGGCGACCTCGTTGCTGTCAAAGCCGATGAGCACGGGGCGCGCGCCTTCGGGCGACGGCAGGATGCGCAGCACCGCCTCTGTCACCACGCCGAGCTGGCCTTCAGAGCCGCAGATGAGCCCGAGAAGATCGAGCCGCCCGGCATCGAGATGCGCGCCGCCAAGCTCGGTCACGGTGCCGTCCATCAGGACCAGCGTCACCCCCATCAGATTGTTGGTGGTGACCCCGTATTTGAGGCAATGCGCGCCGCCCGAATTCATCGCGATATTGCCTGCGATGGCGCAGGCGAGCTGACTGCTCGGATCGGGGGCGTAGAAGAACCCGTGTTCCTCGACCGCGCCGGTGACCGAGAGATTGGTGCGGCCGGTCTGCACCCGGATCACCCGGTTGGCATAATCGGTGTCGAGCACCGCGCTCATCCGGGCGACGCCAAGGATCACGCAATCGGCGGTGGGCAGCGCGCCACCTGCGAGCGAGGTGCCCGAGCCGCGCGGCACCACCGGTACGCCCATGTCATGACAGGCGGCGAGCACGGCGGAGACCTCCTCCGTGCTCGCGGGCAGCACCACCGCGAGCGGCGGGCAGCGATAGGCGGTGAGCGCGTCGCATTCATAGGCGCGGGTCTCTGCCTCGTCCCAGATGACGGCGTCATCGGGCAGCAGGTCGCGCAGACGGGCGACGATTTCGGGCTTGCGCGACAGGATGGTGCTGTCGGGGGCGGGCATTTCCATGGCGGCGTCTCCTATTGGTCAAGTTTTATAACCAATTTATCCCTCTGGCAAGCGCGGGGCCGCCCGGCTAGGGTGCGGCCATGGATTTGATGGACCGTCTCAGCCTTTTCTCGACCCTTGATCAGGTCGCTGTCGCACTGCTTTTGCTCGGCTGGCAGGGCATGGGGTTCTGGATCGAGAACTCGGGCGGGCGGCATCCCTCGGTGTCCTGGCTCATGGCCGATTACCGGCGGGCCTGGATGCAGACCATGCTCGACCGGGACCCGCGCATCTTCGATTCGCAAATCCTCGCGATGCTGCGGCAGGGCACGACGTTCTTTGCCTCGGCCACGATGATTGCCATGGGCGGTTGCATGGCGCTCTTGGGCAATACCGACAAGCTCATCACGCTGGCGGATGATCTGACCTTTGACCGCACGCCGGAAATCGTCTGGGAGATCAAGATCATCCTGCTCCTGGGCTTTCTGGCGAGCGCGTTTTTCAAATTTGTCTGGTCGAACCGGCTCTTTGCCTATTGCGCGGTGGTGATGGGCACGGTGCCCAATGACCGCGACGCGCCCGGCGGGGCGCGGCGGGCGGCGCAGGCAGGCGAGCTGAACATCACCGCCGCGCGCAGTTTCAACCGGGGTCTGCGGGCGATTTATTTCGCGCTGGCGGCGGCGGCCTGGCTCATCGGGGCGGAGGCGTTGATCGTGGGGTCGGTGATCGTCACGGTGATCGTCGGGCGGCGCGAATTTGCCTCGCAATCGCGGCGCATCCTCTTGTCGAACATGCCCGAGCTGAGCGAAGATGCGCGACGCACGGGAACGTGACTTTGTGCCTTTTGTGAAAGCGGTATGGTAGGCCCATGAAACTCAATTTTCCACTTCTCGCGCTGGCGCTTTGGTCCGCGGCGCCGGTTCTGGCTGACGCGCCGGAAATTCTCGATGTTGCGATCGAAAAGCAGGGCATGGATTGGCAGGTCAGCGTGACGATCCGCCATCCCGATAGCGGCTGGGATCATTATGCCGATGGTTGGGAGGTGATCGATGCCAAGGGCAAGCGCCTCGGTTATCGCGAATTGATGCATCCGCATGTCGATGAACAGCCCTTTACCCGCAGCCTGCGCAACGTGATGGTGCCAGACGGGATGCGCGAAATCTATGTGCGGGCGCATTGTTCCGACGGGTCATGGACCGCCGAACCGGTCGCCGTGGCGGTGCCCTTCTAAGCCGCAGCGGAGGGGGTCAGCGACGCCCCTCGCGCAGCCAGCCCAGCAGCATGAAGCTCGCAAACAGCGCCAGCACCAGCCAATGCGGCAAGAGCGGCGTCTGCGTCACCGAAAGCGTCTGATAGGCGTCGCGCGGGGTCAGGCCGAGCCAGCCGCGCCCGGCGGCGGGCCGTCCCTCGCGCACATCGCGCAGGCGCGGCAGACCGTCAGCCATGGCAGCGGTGCCGCCCTGCATGCTGTCGATCAGCGGCGCGAGTTCGGCATTGCTGGCGATGGTGCGCTCGAACTCGACCGGGGCGGCGGGGCCGAGCCCGATCACCGCGTCCAGATCGCCATTGGCGAGCCGGTAGAGCCCGATGTCCGGCCCGTCGAACAGCGTCTCGAACCGGCCCGGCGAGACCTCTTTGAGCGTCAGCTCATGCACGTCGCCGGAGGGGGTGGTGAGGGTCAGCGGTGGCACCTCGGCCTCGAGACTGCGGCGGATGATGCGCATGGTCTGGCCATTGGCCTCGGCCCAGAGCGCCTCTTCCTCGAGCTCGGGCTCCTTCATCATCCAATGGGCGAGACGGCGCAGCAATTCGAGCTGTGGCCCGCCGCCCTCATAGCCGCGATTCCACAGCCAGGCGTGATCAGAGGCCAAGAGCGCCACCCGGCCCTCGCCGACCCGGTCAAGCACCAGAAGCGCGCGATCGTCGGCCCCGGTCATCACCACATCGCCGGTCTCGCCGGTGATCTCGACCTGCCGCAGCCAATGGCCCCAGGGCCCGTCATGTTCGCGGTCGAGCCCGGCGGTGACCGGATGGCGCGTGCCGAGATCGGTGACCTTGGGGCGGAAGGGCTGACCTACGACGCGGGCGGTGGGACGGGCCGGCACGATCGCCTCGAGCGGCGAGCGAAAGAGGCTGTCGGCCGAGGCGAAATCCGGCCCCGCCGCGATCAGCACTGCGCCGCCGCCCTCGATATAATTGCGCACGTTTTCGAGATAGATCGCGGGCAGGATGCCGCGCCGCTTGTAGCGGTCAAAGATGATCAGGTCGAAATCGTCGATTTTCTCAAGGAACAGCTCGCGGGTCGGGAAGGCGATGAGCGACAGCTCTCGCACCGGGATGCCGTCTTGTTTCTCGGGCGGGCGCAGGATGGTGAAATGCACCAGATCGACAGAGCTGTCGGATTTCAACAGGTTGCGCCAGGTCCGCCCGCCGGGATGCGGCGCGCCGGAGACCAGGAGCACGCTCAGCCGGTCGCGCACGCCGTTGATCTGCACCAGCGCCCGATTGTTGCGGTCGGTGAGTTCGCCGTCGAGCCCGGGGGTGGAAAATTCGAGCACGTTGCGGCCGCCATGGCTCAGCGTGATGGGCAGGTCGATGTCTTCGCCGATGGGGATGGTGAAATTCTGCGGTGCGGCCCCGTCGACCGCGATGGCGAGATCGGCGCTGCTGCCGGGGGGCACGGGGCTGGCACCCATATCCTCGATCCGCAGGGTCATGGTGATTTCTTCGTCGAGGATGGCGAAGGCGGGGGCGTTTTTCAGGATGAGCCGTCGGTCCCAATCGCTGTCCTCGCCGCTTTGCAACAGGTGCAGCGGCGCGGGCAGGGCGGGGGCGCGGTTGAGATCATGCACGCGCCCGTCGCTCAGCAGGAAGATGCCCGCGACGCGGCCCTGCGGTTCGCTGGCCAGCGCCTCGGAGAGGGCGGTCATGGCGCGGGTGCCGCTGTTGTCCTCGCCATCGGGGATGGGAATGCGGCGCAGCTCGGTGTTGGGGCGCTCGGCCAGACGCGCGGCGAGCGCATCGGCGGTGCGGGCGGTCTGGTCCTGACGGCTGCCGAGGCTTTGGCTGGCGCTGCCGTCTTCGAGCATGAGCACGATGTCGGAGAGCGGCTGGCGGTCCTCTTGCTGATAGACCGGGCCCATCAGCGCGGCGAGCACCACCGCCCCGGCGAGCGCCCGCAAGCCCCAGCCCGACAGCCCGCGCCAGAGCGCCAGCATGAGCCCGGCGCCGAGCAGCACACCCAGCGTCGCGATGAGCCAGATCGGCAAAAGCGGGTCAAAGACGAGGGTTCCGGTCATTGGCCTAGCCTGTCGAGAAGGGCGGGGACATGGACCTGATCGGATTTGTAATTGCCGGTCAGCACATGCATCACCAGATTGACGCCAAAGCGCAGGGCCAGCTCGCGCTGGCGTTCGCCGGCAAAGCCGCGGCCGACGGGGAGTAGGGGGCTGCCGTTCTCGGTCACGGCCCAGGCGGAGGCCCAATCATTGCCGCCGATAACCACCGGGGTCACTCCGTCGTTGAGGTTGCGGAAGGGCATGCCTTCGACCTGTTCGGCATCGGGCGGCGCGGCTTCGACCCAGACGGTGCGGCCCATGTGGCGGCCGGGGAAATCCTGCAGCAGGTAAAAGCTCCGGGTGAGCACATGGTCCTCGGGCACCGGTTCGAGCGGCGGAATATCGAGCGGGGCGGCCAGTTTACGCAGCATCGCGCCATTGGGCGAGCCGGTGCCAAAGCCCGCGATATCGGCGTCGCGCGTGTCAAAAAGGATCATCCCGCCGGTGCGCAGATAGGTGTTGAGCCGGGCGTAGGCCTCGGATGAGGGCAGCGGCTGATCCGGGGTGATCGGCCAGTAGAGCAGCGGATAAAACGCCAGCTCGTCGCGTTCGAGATCGACGGCGACGGGCGGATCGGGCTCGACCGAAGTGCGGAAAAACAGGGTCTGACCAAGGCCGCGCAGGGCGGCATGGGCGATCTCGTCAAGCGCGCGGTCGCCGGTGATGACATGGGCGAGGGCCAGCTCTTCGGCGATCTCAGGGGGCGATTGCGCCCATGCGGTATCCGGGCTGTAAGACGTCAGTATTGCGACGGTGCCCAAAAGCGCCGCGCGCCGCACCGGGCCGAGCCGTCCGGAGAGCGCCAGAGAAGCGAGGATATCGCCCAGCAGCAATAGCATCGCCAGCGCCAGAAGCCAGCCGCCGAGCGGCGTTTCCGAGGCGCGCACCATGCCTTCGATCCGCGTGCCAGCGGGCCAGACCATCGGCGCGAGGGCGCGCTCAGGATCATGGGCGTTGCGGGCGAGGCGGCGGTCGGGGCCGTCATAGAGACCGGGGCGCAGCTCGGGGCCGAGCGGCTCCGACAGCAGCGCCGCGCCCGAGACGCCGGGCAGCGTGTCGCCCGGCTCGAGCGTGCCGCTGGCGGTCAGCACGCGGTCGGGCTGCCATGTGGCGGCGGCGAGATCGGCGGGTAGGGTGGTGTCGGCGGCGGCGGTGATCGACAGCCGTTCGAGCATCTGCACGAAGAGGCCCGAGAGCGGCAGGCTCGACCATTCGGCATTGGCGGTGACATGGAAGAGGATCACCTGCCCCGCGCCGATCCGTTTGCGGGTGACCAAGGGCGTGCCATCGCTCAGCGCGGCGATCACCCGGTCGGCAAGCGTCGGGTCGGGCTGGGCCATGACCTGCGAATTGACGGTGACATCCTCGGGGATGTCGAGACCGTAGAACGGGCTGTCCTCGGGGAAGGGGGCGAGGGTTTTCGGCTCGCCCCAGCTCATCGCGCCGCCGACGCTGCGCCCGCCCGAGCGCAGCCGCACCGGCAAGAGCGGGTCTTCGCCATCGCGCGAGACATCAGAGGCGGCGAGCTGTGGCCCGGCAAAGCGCAGGAGCGTGCCGCCCGCCTCGGCCCAGCCGAGCAGATCCGCCGTCTCGCCCGGCGAGAGCGTCGCCACATCGGCGAGCACAATGACACCGGGATTGGCGGGCAGGCTGGTGGCGAGCGTGCCTTCGAGCAGGGTCGCATTGGGCGCGAGCGCCTTGCGCAGGTAGTGGAGCGGCGACAAGAGTTCGAGCCCTTCACGCCCCGAGCGCCCCTCGATCAGCGCGACTTCGCGGCGCGACAGGCGATCATCGGCGAGGGTGACGGCCCCGGCGTGGCCCTGACCGGCGATCTCGAACCGGGTGAGCCGGGCGCGCAGCTCGTTGGGCAGGTTGAGCGTGCCGCTGGTCTCGAGCCCGCCTTCGGGAAAGACGAGGGTGAGCCGCGCCAGTTCGGCCGGGTTGCCCGCCGGGTCGCTGCCATGGGCGATGACCGGCAGTCGGGTTTCGGTGCCGGGGCGCTGGCGGGTGGCGTGAAGCGTGATCTGCCCGGCCTCGATTTCGGGCGGGCCGAGCACCACGAGCGGGCGGCCGCCCTCGACCACCGTCACCGGCCCGCGCGATTTGAGCCTGTCCAAGAGCGCCGCGCGGCTGTCGCGGGCGAGACCGTCGGAGATCCACAGGGTCTCAAAATCGCTGTCGGGCAGGGCGGCGCGGGCCGCCTCGGTCATCGCGTCGGTCGGCTCCCACGGCTGCGGGGCGATGCCGGAGAGGCGGCTGCGCCATGTCTCGGCGGCTTGGAACACCGGCGCGCCGGGATCGGTGAGCCTTGCGATGGCGGTGGGGCGTCCGTCGCGGCCCGCCTCAGCGAGCACCCGGTCGAGCAGCTTGAGCGTGGCGGGCCAGTCGCGGGCGCTGGCCCAGCTCGCATCGGTGAGGATGAGGAGCGGCGCGTCGCTGTCGGTGTCGCTGCGCGTCTCGGGGTTGAGCACCGGCCCGGCAAGGCCAATGATCACCGCCGCGACGGCCAGCATCCGCAGCAGCAAAAGCCACCACGGCGTGCGGTCGCTCACCGTGTCGTCGTCGGTGAGCCCCAAAAGCAGCGCCACGCCGGGGAAACGCCGCCGGATCGGCGCAGGCGGCACGGCGCGTAGGATCAGCCACAGAATCGGCAGCGCGGCGAGCGCCCAGAGCAGCCAGGGCGCGGCAAATCCTATGGGGCCGAGCGTCATCGTGCGCCCCCTTCACCTAAGCCATCACCCATGGCGCGATGCAGCCAGAGCAGCGCCTTTTGGGCGCTGTCGCCGGTGTGATGGCAATGAAAGTGCCAGCCGGTTGCGGCGCAGAGCGCGGCGAGCTCGGCTTTGCGCTCTGCCAGCCGTTCGAGATAGCGCGGGCGCAGGGCGCTGGCCTTGAGGGTTTCATGGTTGAGCCGTCCGGTCATGCTCTGGAATATGGTGCGGCCGCGATAGGGAAAGCTTTCTTCTTCGGGGTCGAGGATCTGCAAGAGCACGCCGCGCACGCCGCGATCGGCGGCGGCGGCGAGGGCCCGTTGCGTGGCGCCAAGATCGCCGAGGAAATCCGACAGGATGAGCGCCATGCCATGCGGCCGCAGCCCGTCGAGATCGGGCGCGCCATAGTCGTCGCCCTGATCCTCGAGCAGCGCCTGCGCCAGCCGTGCGAGCTGTCCCGCGCCGCGGCGGGGCGGCAGCGGATGGCCCGCGAGCCCGACCCGTTCCCCGGCCCGGTCGAGCAAGATCGCCACCGCCAGCGCCAAGAGCCGCGCCCGGTCGCCCTTGGTCGGCAGCGCGGGCGTCGAGGCAAAGCCCATGGCGGCGCTTTGATCGACCCAGAGCATCACGCTCTGGGCGATTTGCCATTCGCGCTGGCGGACAAATTCGGCATCCGAGCGGGCCGAGCGCCGCCAGTCGATATGGCGGCGCGAATCGCCCGGTTGCAGCGGTCGGTATTGCCAGAAATCATCGCCGAGCCCGGACCGCCGCCGCCCGTGATCGCCCAGGATCACCGTCCCGGCAAGCTGATCGGCGCGCGCCAGCAGGGCGGGGAGGCGGGCGGCCTCGGTTTCGGCCCGGCTGCGCAGCCCCGCCGCGCCAGAGGCGGCGGGTTGGGTCATGCGGCGGCCTCGGTTCGGGTGATGCGGGCGGTGATGTCGGAGATCAGCCCGTCGAGGCTCTGGCCCTGGGCGCGGGCGGCAAAGCCGAGCGCCATCCGGTGCGACAGCACCGGCAGCGCCATGGCGGCGACATCGGTGATATCCGGCGCATAGCGCCCCGAGAGGAGCGCGCGCGCCCGCACGGTGAGCATCAGCGCCTGAGCGGCCCGCGGGCCGGGGCCCCAGGCGACGGCCTCGCGGACGATCTCGGGGGCGTTGGGATCATCGGGGCGGAAGCTGCGCACCAGGTCGAGAATGGCTTCCATCACCGCCTCGCCCACCGGCATCCGGCGCAGGAGCGATTGCGCGGCGATGAGATCCTCGGGGGTAAACACCGCATGGGCCTCGGCCTCTTCGGCGCCGGTGGTGGCGAGAAGGATGGCGCGTTCGGTGTCGCGGTCGGGATGCGGCACGGTGATCTGGACGAGGAACCGGTCGAGCTGGGCCTCGGGGAGGGGGTAGGTGCCCTCTTGCTCGATGGGGTTCTGGGTGGCCAGCACGTGAAACGGCGGCGCGAGGGCGCGGGTTTGGCCGGCCACGGTCACCTGCCGTTCCTGCATCGCCTGCAACAGCGCCGATTGGGTCCGGGGGCTGGCGCGGTTGATCTCGTCGGCCATCAGGAGCTGACAGAAGATCGGGCCTTGGATGAATTTGAAGGCGCGGCTGCCATCGGCGCCGGTTTCGAGCACTTCCGAGCCGAGAATATCGGCGGGCATCAGGTCGGGGGTGAACTGGACCCGGTTGGTGTTGAGCCCCATCACCGTGCCGAGCGTTTCCACCAGCCGCGTCTTGCCCAGCCCCGGCAGGCCGATCAACAGCCCGTGCCCACCGCTCAGCAGTGCGGCCAGCGACAGGTCAACCACCTGTTCCTGACCGATGAACCGGCGGGTGATCGCCTCGCGGGCGGCGGCGAGTTTGCCTTGCAGGGTTTCGATCCCGTTCACCAAATCGGTGTCATCGCTCATGGCAAATATCCTCGTCACGCTATATCCTAACGGTAACCTTAAAGCGTTACACGGAAATGGCAAAAGCAATGAGCAAGGAACCGATCACGAGCCCGTCAGCCGAAAGCCTGGCCGAAGCGGCCCGCGCGGCACAGGGCAAGGGGCTGCCGCCGGTGGACAAATGGAACCCCGAGTTTTGCGGCGATCTCGACATGCGGATCGCACGGGACGGGACGTGGTTCTACCTCGGCACGCCGATCGGACGGCATGAGCTGGTCAAGCTCTTCTCGACGATTCTCAAACGCGAAGGCGAGGATTATTTCCTCGTAACCCCGGTGGAAAAGGTCGGTATCACGGTCGATGACGCGCCTTTCGTGGCGGTGGATTTCGAACCCGAGGGCACGGGCGAGGCGCAATCGCTCATCTTCGAGACCAATGTCGGCGACAAGGTTCTCGCCGGTCCCGCCAATCCGATCCGCGTGGTGCGCGATGCCGAGACGGGCGAGCCGTCGCCCTATGTGCTGGTGCGCGCCAATCTCGAGGCGCTGATTGATCGCAAGAGTTTCTACCGTCTGGTGGAACGGGGCGCGCATCACGAGGGCTGGTTCGGGGTCTGGTCCGATGGCGCGTTCTTCAAGGTGATTCCCTCGGACGAACTGCCCTGACGCCAATGCCGCGCTTTGCCGCCAATCTTTCACTGCTCTTCACCGAATGCGCGCCGCTCGACCGGTTCAAAGCGGCGCGCGCGGCGGGGTTTCAGGGCTGCGAGCTGCTTTTTCCCTATGATCATGCCGCCGCCGATCTGGCGCAGGCCGCAGAGGCTGCGGCCCTGCCGGTGGTGTTGATCAACACGCCGGGGGGCAACTGGGCCGGAGGCGAGCGGGGCGTGGCCGCCATTCCGGGCTGTGAGGCGCGGTTTCGCGACGAGTTCGATCAGGCGCTTGCGATGGCCGGGGCGCTTGGCGCGGGGCTTCTGCATGTCCTCGCTGGGCTGGCCGAGGGGGCGGCGGCGCGGGCCACCTATGTGGACAATCTGCGCTGGGCCGCGGCGCGGGCGGCGGCTTCCAATCCCGCGCTGCGCCTCACGATAGAGCCGATCAATGGCCACGACATGCCGGGCTATTTCCTGCAGGATTTCGCCGAGGCCCAAGCGATTTTGGCGGAGATTGCCGCGCCCAATCTGGGGCTGCAATTCGATGCCTACCATGCGCAGCGGATCACCGGGGATGCGCGCGCGGCTTGGGATGGCCTCGCGCAGATGCCGCTGCATGTGCAGGTGGCGGGCGTGCCCGGTCGGCATGAGCCACAGAGCGGCGAGATCGACTATCCGGCGTTTTTCACGCAGCTCGACACGGGCGGCTATGCCGGTTGGGTCAGCGGGGAATACCACCCGAAACGCGGCACCACAGAGGGGCTGGGCTGGCTGCGCGAGGCGTCGCGCGGCTAAGCGGCGTTAATGCGCCTCGGCCCAGTTCATCCCCGATCCCGCATCGACGGTGAGCGGCACATCGAGATGCACCGCGGGATCGGCCGCGCCCTCCATCACCTCGCGCGCCGCAGTGATCACCGCGTCGACCGCATCCTCTTCCACCTCGAAGAGCAATTCGTCATGCACCTGCAACAGCATCTTGCAAGGCAGATCGGCGATGGCCTCGGGCATGCGGATCATGGCGCGGCGGATGATATCGGCGGCGGTGCCTTGGATCGGCGCGTTGATCGCGGCGCGTTTGGCAAAGCCCGCGCGTGGGCCTTTGGCGGCAATCTCGGGCGTGTGGATGCGTCGCCCGAAAAGCGTCTGCACATAGCCATGGGCTTTGGCGAATTCCACGGTCTCGTCCATATAGGCGCGGATGCCGGGGAACCGTTCGAAATAGCGGTCGATGAACCCCTGCGCCTCGGCCCGCGGAATGCGCAGATTGCGCGCCAGACCAAAGCCCGAAATGCCGTAGATCACGCCGAAATTGATCGCCTTGGCGCGGCGGCGCACGTCGGAGGTCATCTCGTCCAGCGGCACGCCGAACATTTCCGACGCGGTCATCGCGTGAATGTCGAGCCCGTCGCGAAACGCCTGTTTGAGCGCGTCAATCCCCGCCACATGGGCGAGAATGCGCAGCTCGATCTGGCTATAATCGAGCGACACCAGCCGCTTGCCCGCGTCGGCGACAAAGGCCTCGCGGATGCGGCGGCCCTCTTCGCTGCGCACCGGGATGTTCTGCAGGTTGGGATCGGTCGAGGCGAGCCGCCCGGTGCTCGCCCCGGTCTGCACATAGGAGGTATGCACCCGGCCCGTGTTCGGGTCGATATGATCCTGCAGCGCGTCGGTATAGGTCGATTTGAGCTTGCTCAGCTGCCGCCAGTCGAGCACCCGCGCCGGCAGCTCATGCTCGGTCGCCAGATCCTCGAGCACATCCGCCCCGGTGGCATAGGCGCCGGTCTTGCCCTTCTTGCCACCCTCGAGCGCCATCTCGTCAAAGAGGATCTCGCCGAGCTGTTTCGGGCTGCCGACGTTGAAACTGCGCCCGGCCAATTCGTGAATTTCCGCCTCGAGCCCGCCCATCTTCTGGGCAAAAGCGTTGGACATGCGGCTCAGCACGTCGCGGTCAACCAGAATGCCATGCCGTTCCATCCGCGCCAGCACCGGCACCAAAGGCCGTTCCAGCGTCTCATAGACCGTGGTGACCTGTTTCTGATGCAGCTGCGGTTTGAACATATGCCACAGGCGCAAGGTGATATCGGCGTCCTCGGCGGCATATTTCACCGCCTCGTCAATCGGCACCTTGTCAAAGGTCACGGCGGATTTGCCGGTGCCGAGCAGCGTCTTGATCGGGATCGGGTTATGCGCCAGATAGCGTTCGCTGAGCGCGTCCATCCCGTGATTGTGAATGCCGGAATTTAGCGCATAGGACATGAGCATCGTGTCGTCGATGGGCGCAATAGTGAGGCCGAGACCGGCAAAGATCTTGGCATCGTATTTCATGTTCTGCCCGATCTTGAGCACCGCCGCATCTTCGAGCACCGGGCGCAGCGCCGCCAGCACCGCATCGCGCGGCAATTGCCCTTCGGCCAGCGCATCCGAGCCGAAGAGATCGTCCGACGCGCCCTCGCGATGGCCGAGCGGGATATAGCAGGCCTGCCCCGGCTCGACCGCCAGCGAAATGCCGACCAGCTCGGCCTGCATCTCGTTGAGCGAGGTGGTCTCGGTGTCGATGGCGACATAGCCGCGCTCCAGGATCCGGTCGATCCAGACCTGCAGCGCCGCCATGTCCGACACCCGCTCATAGGCTTCGGGGGCGATGGCGGGCCAGTCTGCCGCGCTGTCCTCGCTGGCGGCGGGGGCCACGTCGGGGATCACCGGCGCCTCGACCGCGAGCGCCTTGGCAATCCGGGTCGACAGGGTGCGGAACTCCATTTCCGACAGGAAATTCAACAGCGTCTCGGGGTCCGGATCGCGCACCTCGAGATCGTCCAGCCCGAAATCGAGCGGCGTGTTGCAGTCGAGCTGCACCAGCCGTTTCGACAGCTCGATCTGGGCGCGATGCTCGATCAGGGTCTGGCGGCGCTTGGGCTGTTTGATCTCTTCGGCGCGATCCAGAAGCGTTTCCAGATCACCGTATTCGTTGATCAGAAGCGCTGCCGTCTTGATCCCGATGCCCGGCGCGCCCGGCACGTTGTCGACCGAATCCCCGGCCAGCGCCTGCACATCGACCACCCGGTCGGGGCCGACGCCGAACTTCTCTTCGACGCCTTCGACATCGATGCGGCGGTTCTTCATCGCGTCGAGCATCTCGACCCCGCCGCCCACCAGCTGCATGAGATCCTTGTCCGAGCTGATGATCGTCACCCGCCCGCCCAGATCGCGCGCCTGACAGGCCAGCGTCGCGATGATGTCATCGGCCTCGAATCCTTCGATCTCCTGACAGGCGATGTTGAAGGCGCGGGTCGCCTCGCGGGTCAGCGGCATCTGCGGCCGCAGATCCTCGGGCATCGCCTCGCGATTGGCCTTGTAGAGATCATAGAGATCGTTGCGGAACGTGTGGCTGCCCTTGTCGAAAATCACCGCCACATGGGTCGGCGCATCGGGGCCGTGATCATCCGAGATATAGCGCTGCAACATGTTGCAAAAGCCCGAGACCGCGCCGATCGGCAGCCCGTCGGATTTGCGCGTCAGCGGCGGCAGCGCGTGATAGGCGCGAAAGATGAAGGCCGAGCCGTCGATGAGATGCAGATGGCAGCCCTTGCCGAATTGCGTGGTCATGATGCTGCATCCTCTATGGCCCGAAGCGTTGCCCAACATATCACATGGCACCCGGCTGAATTCCAGCCCGGGCGCGGGCTTCTTCTGGCGAAAAATATCCTGGGGGAGGCCGAAGGCCGGGGGCAAAGCCCCCAAAATTCACCGAAGCGGCGCGCGATCAGGCGCGGGCTTCGAAATCCTTGTGCACCAGCTTGCAATCGCAATAGGGGCATTCGACCCAGCCGTGCTCATGCGGGATTTGCAGCCAGACGCGCGGATGGCCGAGCGCACCTTCGCCCCCGTCGCAGGCCACGCGGTAGCTGTCGACGATCTTGGTTTCGGGGACGGCAGTGACCATCTTGCATTTCCTTTCGGCGGGCTATCCTTTAGGCCCAAATATGAGCGATCAGGACGGTGGGAGCAAGAGGTGATGACGGGGAAGGCGATCGAGGTGCGGGGGCTGGCGAAAACCTATGCGGCCAGTGGCAAATCCCCGGCGAAAGAGGCGCTCAAGGGCATCGATCTCGACATTCCGCGTGGCTCGGTCTTTGGGCTTCTGGGGCCGAATGGCGCGGGAAAATCGACGCTCATTAACATTCTCGCGGGGCTGGTGGTCAAATCCGCTGGCCAGGTCTCGATCTGGGGCTTTGATCAGGACCGCAATCCACGGCAGAGCCGGGCGGCCATTGGCGTCATGCCCCAAGAGCTCAACCTCGATCCGTTTTTCACCCCGCGCGCCGCGCTCGAAGTGCAGGCGGGGCTCTACGGTGTTCCCGCACGCGAGCGAAAAAGCGATGAAATTCTGAGGCTTGTCGGCCTCGAGGACAAGGCCGGGGCCTATGCGCGGACCTTGTCGGGGGGGATGCGGCGGCGGCTCTTGCTGGCCAAGGCGCTGGTCCATCATCCGCATATTCTCGTCCTCGACGAGCCGACGGCGGGGGTGGATATCGAGCTGCGCCAGATGCTCTGGGAGAACGTGCGCAAGCTTAACGACGAGGGGATGACGATCATCCTCACCACGCATTACCTCGAAGAGGCCGAAGAGATGTGCGACGAGATCGCCATCATCAATCACGGCACACTGGTGGCTCGCGACAGCACGGCCAACCTGTTGGGGCAGCTCGATAAAAAGACGATGATCGTGACGCCGGAAAGCCCTGCCGAGACCTTGCCAGACGCGCCGGGGCTGGTGGTCGAATCGCGGCCCGACGGGGCGCTGGCGATCAGCTATCATCTCAATGAAACCCCCGCCGAGGCGGTGCTCGAGGCGGTGCGCAACGCCGGAATTCGCATCCGGGACGTGCGCACGGTGGAGGCCGATCTCGAGGATGTCTTCCTCAACCTGACCCGCAGCCGATAGGCAAAAACGCGACGTCGGTAACACGTCGGTATTACGACGGCAAAGCGACAGTGCGGAGTTTCCGGGTCAGAGCAGCCCACAGAGGCCCGGCGCGGGCGGTGAAACGCGATGGCGTGGCCGGAGTGAAAATGCTAGCTCTTCAGGATGGTAGCGTGAGGAGTGGCGCAGATGGCCGAGATCACCCTTTTGGACGGCTCGATCGGGCAGGAATTGATGAAACGCTCGGGCGATGCGCCGACGACCATCTGGTCGATCCAGGTGATGCGGGATCATCCCGGCATGGTGCGCGAGGTGCATGAGGCCTATTTCCGCGCCGGGGCCACCATTGCCAGCACCAACACCTATTGCGTCCATCGTGACCGGCTCGAGAAGGTCGATCTCGACCCCGAGCTGATGCCCGATCTGGTCAAATCGGCGCTTGCCGAGGCGGAAGAGGCGCGCGCGGCCCATGGCGGCGGGCGCATTGCCGGGTCGCTCGGCCCGCTCGAGGCGAGCTATCGCCCCGATATTCGCATCGCACCCGAGACCGCCGCCCGCAAATTCGCCGAGCTGGTGGCGCTGATGCGGGATCGCGTCGATCTCTTTCTCATTGAAACGGTGGCGTCGCTCGAACATGCCGAGGGCGCGCTGCGCGGGGTGGCGAGCGCGGGCAAGCCGGTGTGGCTGGCGGTCACGGTGGATGATGAGGACGGCACGCGGCTGGGCTCGGGCGAGGCGGTGGCCGATCTCGCGCCGCTCATCGAGAGATTTGCGCCCGAGGCCATCTTGATCAACTGTTCGCGCCCCGAGGCGGTGGCCGATGGGCTTCGGGTGATCCGCGAGTTTGGCAGGCCGTTCGGGGCCTATGCCAACGGGTTCACCCGGATCAGCGAGGATTTCCTCAAGGCCAAACCGACGGTGGATGTGCTCACCGCGCGGCGCGATCTCGATCCGGCGGCCTATGCGGGCTTTGCCATGGGTTGGGTCGGCCAAGGCGCGACGATCCTTGGCGGCTGTTGCGAAGTGGGGCCGGAACATATCGCCCATCTGGCGAAACGGCTTCGCGCGGAGGGGCATGAGATTGTCTAAGCCTGCCGATCCGACCGAGGCCGCCGAGGCCGCCGCGCCGCTCATCCGGTTTGACGTGCTGCTCACCGAGGGGTTCGTTCTGACGGAATATGCCGGGGTGGTGGATCAGCTGCGGCTGGCCAATCGGGTGCTGTTGCGCCCGGCCTTTGCCTGGCGGCTCTTGTCGAAATCGGGCGGGCCGGTGTCCTGCCTGTCGGATGCCACGGTGGCGACCGAGCCCTTTGATATGCGGCCCGAGGCGGATTACGTCTTTGTTCTGGGCAATTCCAACCCGGCGCATCCCGATCTGTCGATGGGGCGGGTGATCGACGCCTATGTGGCGCGGCAGACCAAGGTGATCCTGCTGGCCGAGGCCGCCGCCCGCTATATCGAAGAGCGTGGCGACACCGGGATGACGACCCATTGGGAGAACCGCGCCCTGTTGCAAGAACAGATCGGCCTTGGCGATGGCAGTCAGGCGTTGGCGACAGAACGCGGCCAGATCACCACCAGCGCCGGGATGGGCAGCACCGTCGATGTGGTGCTCACCCTTATGGCGCGGCATATCCCGACGGCGACCGTGTCGACCGTGGCGGATATTCTGCTGCATGACCGCATTCGCGATCTCGGCACGTTACAGCCCTTTGGCGGCAAGACCATCGCGCTCACCGGCGACCGCGAGCTCGACCTGTCGATCGAGCTCATGCAGGCCAATATCGAAGAGCCGCTGCCGATTGCCGATATCGTGCGGCTGGTGGGCGTGTCGTCGCGGTCGCTCGAGCGGCGGTTTCGCCGGGCGCTCAATGCGCGGCCGGCGGAATATTACCGGGCGCTGCGGCTCAACCGGGCCAACAACCTGTTGCTCAACACCTCGATGCCGATCAACGAGATCGCCCTCGCCTGTGGCTTTCCGAGCGGCTTTACCCCGCATTACCGGGCGCATTTCGGCGTCACCCCGCAGGCGGCGCGGCGGCGGCGTCAGCAGGGGTAGCTCAGCAGGGGTAGCTCAGCGGCAGTGGCGGGCGATTTCGCGATTGAGCAGCCCGGTTTCCACCAGCAGACAGCGGTCGCGCGCCTCATAGTAATAGCCGCGCGCATACCACATCACCGCGCGATCCATGCTGCCATCCGACACCATCCAGGCGCCGCGCAGGTATTTGACCGCGTATTTGAGATTGGTTTCCGCATCGAGAAGATCCGAGGGCTGGCCCTGAAACCCCATCTGACCGGCGGTGGCGGGCAGGATCTGCATCATGCCATAGTATGGCCCGTTGCGCGCCTTGGGGCGGTAATCGCTCTCGCGCTGGATGACGCGATGGACGAGCGGGCGGGGCACCTCGTAGTGATCGGCGTATTTGTTCACCAACTGGCGGATTTCCGGGGTTTCGCCCGGGAAGAGTTCCGGCGTGGCGGCCCGGCTGGGCGGGGTCTCAGAAGCCGAGGCACAGGCCCCGAGGGCAAGGCAGGCAAGCAGGGCAAGGCGGCGCATCGGGTCTCCTTCGCGGCCGGGACAACTGGCGCCAAAGATGCCGGGGCGCGGCGTCTTGGCAAGGGGGTTGCGCGCGTGGGCGGTCCAAGGGGCGGGGAATTGCCGATGGTCTCTGTCGCGGGCACCGGGTCGGGATTTGTGTGGGGCACAATCCGCGGCTTGCCTTTTGCCGCGGGAACCCGTCAAGGTCGCCACGCGTGAGGGGGGCCGGGAGCATGGCAGCAGCAGAGCGGGACGGGCCGCGCGACAATCGGGTCGGGGCGGCGTGGATGGTCACGGCGATGGCCGGGTTTGCCGTCGAGGATACCTTTCTCAAGGCGGCGGCGCAGAGCATGCCGGTGGGGCAGGTGATGATCCTCTTTGGCCTCGGCGGTGTCGTGGTCTTTGCGCTCTGGGCGCGGCTCACCGGGGCGCTTGTGTTGACGCGCGAGGCACTGGGGCCGGTGATGCGGTTGCGGGCGGTGTTCGAGTTCGCCGGGCGGCTGTTCTATACGTTGGCGCTGGCGCTCACCACGCTGTCGGCCACCACCGCGATCTTGCAGGCGACGCCCATCGTGGTGGTCGGGGCGGCGGCGCTTTTTCTGGGCGAGAAGGTCGGCTGGCGGCGCTGGCTCGCCATCGGGATCGGCATGGTGGGGGTGCTCATCGTGCTGCGGCCCTTGCCGGGGAGTTTCAGCCTCTTGTCGCTGTTGGCGGTGGCGGGCATGCTGGGCTTTGCCGGGCGCGATCTGGCGAGCCGGGTGGCGCCCCTGTCGCTCTCGACGCCGGTGCTCGGGGTTTACGGCTTTGCCATCGTGGCGCTGGCGGGGGCGGTGTTTGGCCTCTGGGAGGGGCGGGCGTTTGCCTGGGCCCCCGGTGCGCTGGCGGCGATGGCGGCGGCGGTGGGGGTCGGGGTTTTCGCCTATGGCGCCTTGATGCGGGCCATGCGGACGGGAGATGTGTCGGCGGTGACGCCCTTTCGCTATACGCGGCTTCTCTTTGGCGTGGCGCTGGGGGTGCTGGTCTTTGGTGAACAGCTCGACGGGGCGATGATCTTGGGCTGTGCGGTGATCGTCGGATCGGGGCTTTTCATCCTGTCGCGCAGCGGCAAACGGGGCTGAGCGCCGGGGCGGGCTGCTGATTTTCGCGGCCTAGCTGTCGATTGCATGCGGATTGCGGGGCGAGAACCGTGGCAGAGTGATCGGGAACGGGCGTCAGGCCCGCCCCCCGGATTTCTGTTGCAGGAGATGCAAATGTCCCTTCCGACCCAAGCGCGAGTTGTCATCATTGGCGGCGGTGTCGTCGGCTGTTCCGTGGCCTATCACCTGGCCAAGCTCGGCTGGAAAGATGTGGTGCTCTTGGAGCGCAAGCAGCTCACCTCGGGCACCACATGGCATGCCGCGGGCCTGATCGGCCAGCTGCGCGCCAGCCAGAACATGACCAAGCTCGCCCGCTATTCCGCCGAGCTCTACAAGGGGCTCGAGGCCGAAACCGGCGTGGCCACCGGGCTGCGTCAGGGCGGGTCGGTGTCGGCGGCGCTGACCGATGAGCGTCTCGAAGAGCTCTATCGTCAGGCGGCGATGGCGCGGGCCTTTGGCGTGCCGGTCGAAGAGCTAAGCCCCAAGGAAGTCAAAGAGAAATACGAGCATATCAACCTCGATGGCGTCACCGGCGGCGTCTGGCTGCCGACCGACGGGCAGGCCGATCCGGCCAATATCGCGCTGGCACTGGCCAAGGGCGCGCGGCAGAACGGTGCGCTGGTCAAGGAGCGGGTCAAGGTCACCGGGATCAAGCGCAAGGACCGCCGCGTCACCGGTGTGGACTGGGCCGCCGATGATGGCAGCGAGCAGGGCCATATCGCCTGTGACATGATCGTCAATTGTGCCGGGATGTGGGGGCATGAGGTGGGCCGGATGGCGGGCGTCAACGTGCCGCTGCATGCTTGCGAGCATTTCTACATCGTCACCGAAGGCATCAGCGGGCTGAGCCAGATGCCGGTGCTGCGGGTGCCGGATGAATGCGCCTATTACAAGGAAGACGCGGGCAAGATCCTGCTCGGCGCGTTCGAACCGCATTCGAAGCCCTGGGGCATGAACGGCATCCCCGAGAATTTCGAGTTCGACCAGCTGCCCGAGGATTTCGACCATTTCGAGCCGATCCTTGAGGCCGCCTGCAACCGGATGCCGCTTCTGGCCGAGGCGGGGATTCACACCTTCTTTAACGGGCCCGAGAGCTTTACCCCCGATGACGCCTATCATCTCGGCCTCGCGCCCGAGATGGACAACGTCTGGGTCGCGGCCGGGTTCAACTCGATCGGGATCCAGTCGGCGGGCGGTGCGGGTCATGCGCTGTCGCAATGGATGGACAGCGGCGAAAAGCCCTTTGACCTCGGCGATGTGGACATCAGCCGGATGCAGCCCTTCCAGGGCAACAAGCATTACCTCTTTGAGCGGTCCAAGGAAACGCTCGGCCTGCTCTATGCCGATCACTTCCCCTATCTGCAAAAGCGCACGGCGCGAGGCATTCGCCGCACGCCCTTCCATCACCACCTTCTCGAAAAGGGCGCGGTGATGGGCGAGATTGCCGGTTGGGAACGGGCCAACTGGTTCGCCAATGAGGGCCAGGAGCGCGAATACCAGTACAGCTGGAAGCGCCAGAACTGGTTCGAGAATGCCCGCGCCGAGCATATGGCGATCCGCGAGGGCGTCGGCATGTATGACATGTCGAGCTTTGGCAAGATCCGCGTCGAGGGGCCGGATGCCGAAGCCTTCCTCAACTATGTCGGCGGCGGCGATTATTCGGTGCCGGTGGGCAAGATCGTCTATACCCAATTCCTCAACTCGCGCGGCGGCATCGAGGCCGATGTCACCGTGACCCGGATGAGCGAGACCGCGTATCTCGTGGTGACCCCGGCGGCGACCCGTCTGGCGGATCAGACTTGGATGGAACGCCACAAGGGCAATTTCAACGTGGTGATCACCGATGTGACGCCGGGCGAAGGCGTGCTGGCCGTGATGGGCCCCAAGGCGCGCGACGTGCTGCAGGCGGTGAGCCCGAATGATTTCTCCAACGAGGTGAACCCGTTCGGCACGGCACAGGAGATCGAGCTTGGCATGGGTCTCGCCCGGGTGCATCGGGTGACCTATGTCGGCGAGCTTGGCTGGGAAATCTATGTCAGCGCCGATATGGCGGGCCATGCCTTTGAAACGCTCTATGAGGCGGGGCAGGCGCATGGGCTCAAGCTCTGCGGGATGCATATGATGGACAGCTGCCGCATCGAGAAGGGTTTCCGCCACTTTGGCCATGACATCACGGCCGAGGATCATGTGCTCGAGGCGGGGCTTGGCTTTGCGGTGAAGACCGCCAAGCCCGAGTTCATCGGCCGTGACGCGGTGCTGCGCAAGAAGGACGAGGGGCTCGCCGCGCGGATGGTGCAGTTCAAGCTCACCGATCCCGAGCCGCTGCTCTATCACAACGAGCCGGTGATCCGCGATGGCGAGATCGTGGGCTATCTCAGCTCGGGCAGCTATGGCCATGCGCTGGGCGGCGCGATGGGCCTGGGCTATGTGCCCTGCAAGGGCGAGAGCGCGGCGGATGTGCTCGCCTCGACATACGAGATCGACGTGGCAGGGACGCGGGTGCGCGCCGAAGCCTCGCTCAAGCCGATGTATGACCCAAAAGGCGAACGCGCCAAGGCGTGAGGCTCTGACAGGTTGGAACGTGTGCGGAGGCCGTCCCGGATCGGGGCGGCCTTTGGTGTTGGAGCAACTTGTGGCGTTGGATCAACTTGGCGCGGGTCGGGCCGTGCGTCAGTCGGCGGTTTTCTTGACGAATTGCGACTTGAGCCCGATCTGGCCGACGCCGGGGATCTTGCAGTCGATGTCATGATCGCCGGGGACAAGCCGGATGCCGCGCACCTTGGTGCCGACCTTGATCACCGAGGAGCTTCCCTTGAGCTTGAGATCCTTGATCACGGTGACCGTGTCGCCATCGGCGAGCGCATTGCCGACGCTGTCGCGGATGATGTCGCCCACGTCCTCAGGGGCAGTGCCGGGGGTCTCGGCGGGCCATTCATGGCCGCATTCGGGACAGATCAGCAGCGCATCCATCTGATAGCTATAGGCCGAGGCGCATTCGGGGCAGGGGGGCAAGGTGTCGCTCATGCCCCAAGCCTATAGCGGGCGCGGTAGCGGCTGGCTAGGGGCGGGGGAGCGGCAGGTGAGCGGTGGGGCGGTCCCATCCATCTGGCATCGCGGCGGGCAATCCTGTATGGCGCGGGCCATGGTCCAGACTTTCGATGCATATGATCCCCCGCAAGACCCGCTTGAGGTGATCCATGAGGATCACGAGATGCTGGTGGTGAACAAGCCCTCTGGCCTCTTGTCGGTGCCGGGCAAGGGCGAGCATCTGGCCGATTGTCTCTTGGCGCGGATCGAGGCGGCCTATCCTACCGCGCTCCTGGTGCATCGGCTCGACCGGGATACGTCCGGGGTCATGGTCTTTGCGCTGACGCCCCATGCCCAGCGGCATATGTCGAAACAGTTCGAGAAACGCATCCCGAAAAAGACCTATGTGGCGCGGGTCGAGGGCCATCTCGAGCCCAAGACCGGGGTGGTCGATCTGCCGCTTGTCGTGGATTGGCCGAACCGGCCGCTGCAGAAGGTCTGTCACGAAACGGGGCGGGCGGCGCTGACCGAATACCGGGTGCTCAAGGCGCGCGATGGCGAGAGCCGGGTGCGGCTGTCGCCCAAGACCGGGCGGTCGCATCAGCTACGGGTGCATATGCTGGCGCTGGGGCATGTGATCCTTGGCGATCCTCTCTATGCCACGGGGGCGGCGGCAGAGCATCCGCGGCTCATGCTGCATTCGGAGGAGTTGCGCATCCGGCATCCCGATGGCGGGCAGGGCATGCAGTTCCGCGTCAAGGCGCCGTTCTAGCGGCGCAGCACCCGGTCGGTGAGGTTGAGCCGCTGGGCGACGATGGGCGCGATGGTCTCGGCCAGGGCGGGATCGGCGGCGGTCAGCTCGGCCAGCTCATCGAGCCGGTTGGCGGCGATCAGCGACAGCGCATCCATCCGCGGGCTGCCATCGCCGTGGCGGGGCAGGGCGGCGACGGGCTGGATCAGCTCGGGGCGCGGCTCGGGCGTCAGCGCGGCGAGGGCTGTGGCATCGAGATCGGTTTCCACGAACGCATAGAGCCCGACCCCATGGGCCGGCAGCGCATAGGTGGCGAGCGCCAGATCGCGGATCTGGTCATGGGCGAGAAGGGCGCGGCGCAGGGTGGGGCCGTCGCGCTCGATCCGGTCTTCGGTGCCTTCGCCATCGGACCAATTCATCAGCCGCCGCGTGATGAAATTATAGGCCCGCTTGCCGGTGGCCATCCAGATCCGCGCGGGCAGCGCCTTTTGCGCCAGCATCCGGTGTTCCGAAGGGGTCAGCAGATCGGGCGCATAGGCGCGTTTTTGTTTCAACAGGTGGCGCAGGTCCTCGCGGGCCATGACGCGGAAGAGCTGGCCGCGGCGGCGATGCACCGAGGCGAGCTGAAAATCGATGACGGCGGCGCGGCCCTCGGGGGTGCGCAGCCAGTTCTGCGGCTTGGCGATGTCATTATGAGTGACACCGGCGCGGCGCATTTCGCGCAGGAGGCGCTTGGCGTCGCGATACCAGGCGGCATCGGCGGGCTTGGCCAGTTGCAGCGGCGTGCCGCGTGTCCAGCTGCGCAAGAGCCCGGTGCGATCGGCGCGCACCAGCACCGGGCAGCCTTCGATCCCCTGCACCGCCTTGAGGGCGCGGATTTCCTTGCGGGCGAGCGCCCAGGCGATGGGGCGGGCATAGGCCGGCACCCCGTCGAGCTTGCGCAGCACCACCGGGAAATCGGGCACGCCCTCGAGCTCTCCCGAGATGGTTTCGGAAAAGATGTCGCGCTTGTGCACGGTGTCGGGCAGGAAGGGTGCCTGCGCCATGTCGGGGGTGATCCGGGTCATGGCCCGTCTCTTAGCCGCAAAGCGGGGGCTGGGGAAGATGTGCCGTGGCGGGCGGCATCGCTTGGGGCCTCGGGGGGATTTGGGTATTTGAACCCAGAAAGAGGCCGGGGGCTCAGAGCCTGTGCCACTGTCCGGGGATCAGGTCAGGATTGTGCAGCGCCTGCGTGGCGAACCAGTTGCGCGGCGCGACCACCTGTTTGTCGGGGTCGGGGTTGAGCCAGGCCCCCCACCAGGAGAAGGTCGAATTGGCGATGACGTGATGGGCGCAGCGCGCCATCAGCGCCATGTCGAAATGGCCGGTGGCCTCGTCATTGAGATCGACGATGACCTGATCCTGACCGAGATCGAGATTGTCGCGCGCCCAGGCCGGATCATTGGAAAAGATGAAACAGGTGAGCGGCTTGCCGAGCGTGGTGGCGAGGTGATCGGCGGCGGCGCGGTAATAGTCGGGGGTGCAGGCGGCATAGGCGCCCGCCGCGATATAATCGCCGCGCCGGACATGGAAGGAGACCGGGCAGGGGGCGGCGTCGATCTGCGCCGCCATGGCGGCATTGGGCGCGTCGAGCGGCGTCGTCAGCGTCAGATCACGGCGCAGGGCGTCGGTGTCGGGGCCGAAATACTGTTCGGATTGCCAATAGCCATGCAGATAGGTGCCGCGCGGCAGGTCGAAAAATTCCGGGTCGACCCCGAGCCCGCGTTCGCGGTGAAAGCGCGGGCTGCGGCCAAATTTGCGCCAGAGCGCATAGCGCAGGGGCCCGTCGGATTTCGCCGGCGGCAGGGCCACGTCGCGGCGCAGCCGGGCCTTGGCGAAATGGGTGAAACAATCGCCCCGGTCGCGGCTTCCGGCCACATAGCGCGCGTCGATCATCAGTTCGCAGCCGAGCCGGTCGGCGAGCGCCCGGCCTGCGGCATATTGAAAGAGCTGATTGCCCGCGCCGCCGAAGAGCCGGGAGGTGATCACCTGCGAGGGGGGCGGTGTGTCAGTCATGTGAAGCATCCGGGGCGGCAGAGCTGGCCGAGGCGTGGCGCACGGCGCGGCGGTAGCGCCCGCGAAGCCATTCGCGGCGCAGCTTTTCAAGGACGGGTTTGCGGGCGCTCTGGATGGTCGAGCCTTCGAGCTGATCGGCGATCTCGGAAATGCCCGAAGGCAGGATCATCGCCGGGCGCAGCCCGGTCTGCCAATGGCTCTGGACAAAGGTATCGACAGGGCGGTCAAAGCGGTCGGAGGCGGCGAGCAGCTGTTCGGCGCTGGCGCGGGTGACGAGCTGGGCCGTGGTGCGCAGGCCGGCCATTTGCGGCAGCAGAAGCTGGCACGCGCCCTGCGTCGCGATGAGCCGGGCCGGGCCCCGGGCCGGGCGGGTCTGAAACTGGATATAGCCAAAGCGGTCGAGGTGATCGCGGCCAAGCGTCAGGGCCTGGGCGAAGTGTTCGGGGTCGAGCCCGGCGTCATCCTCGAGGATCAGCGCGTGATCGAGATCGCGGCGCAGGATCTCGGCCCAGATCTGCCGGTGCGACAGAAAGCAGCCGATCTCGCCCATGCGCAGCGGGAACGGGTAGCGCGGGGCGAAAAGGCCCGCGTCGACGCGGGCCCTCAATTCTCGGTCATCCATCGCGGCCCCATCCACCGCCGGCCAGATCTCGGCCGGCAGGCCGCAGCTGTCGCGGAGGCGGTGGGCGTTCTCACGCCGCGCCGAGGCGCGGGTGAGATGCAGGATGAAGGCGTGGCCGGTCACGGGGGATCAGGCCTCGTCGGGCCAGCCCGAAACCGCCTTGACCTCGAGGAAATCCTCGAGCCCCCATTTGCCGCCTTCGCGCCCGTTGCCCGACTGTTTCATGCCGCCGAAGGGCGAGCCGAGACCACGGCCCTTGCCGTTCATCTCGACCATGCCCGAGCGCAGCGCCAGCGCCGCCCGTTTGAGCCGCGCGGGATCTTGCGTCTGGACGTAGTTGGTCAGGCCATAGACCGTGTCATTGGCCATCTCGAGCGCCTGTTCCTCATTGTCGAACGCCATGATCGACAGCACCGGGCCAAAGATTTCCTCGCGCGCGATGGTCATGTCCGGGGTCACATCGGCAAAGACCGTGGGCTTGATGAAGAAGCCACGGTTGAGGCCTTCGGGACGGCCTGTGCCACCCGCCACGAGCCGCGCGCCTTCGTCGATGCCGGTCTGGATCAGGTCCTGGATCTTGTCGAACTGGGTCTTGTTGACCACCGGGCCCATATGGTTGCCGGATTGATCGGCGGCGGCCACGGTGACCGATTGGGCCACCTCGGCGGCGGTCTCGACGGCCTGATCATAGATCGAACGTTCGACCATCATCCGGGTCGGCGCGTTGCAGGATTGGCCGGTGTTGTTCATGCAATGCAGCACGCCGCGTTTGACGGCCTTGTCATCGGCATCGGCAAAGATCAGGTTGGCGCCCTTGCCGCCGAGCTCGAGGCTCACGCGTTTGAGCGTGTCGGCGGCGGATTTCGAGATCAGCTTGCCGGCGCGCGACGAGCCGGTGAAGCTCACCATATCCACATCCGGATGGGCGGTGAGCTGGCTGCCGACGCCCGCGCCATCGCCGTTGACGAGGTTGAAGACACCGGCGGGAATGCCCGCCTCATCCACCATTTCGGCAAAGAGCATGGCCGAGAGCGGCGATTCCTCGGAGGGTTTGAGCACCATGGTGCAGCCCGCGATGAGACCGGCGGCGACCTTGAGCGAGATCTGGTTCATCGGCCAGTTCCAGGGCGTGATCATCGCCGCGACGCCGATCGGTTCATGCACGATACGGTCGTTGGGGGCGTGATCGCCGAGTGGCGCGACCCAGTGAAACTCGCGGCCCGCCTTGATCAGCGCATCCATGTGCCAGCTGCCGGCGCCGACCTGCTGGGTGCTGGCCATGTCGATGGGGGCGCCCATCTCGAGGCTGATCGCCTGGGCCATTTCCTCGCCGCGCCGCTTGTAGATGTCGCGCAGTTTCTCGACCTTGGCGATGCGGTCTTCGACCGGGGTGCTGGCCCAGGCCGGAAAGGCGCGTTTGGCCGCCGCGACGGCGGCGTCGGTGTCGGCCTGGTCGCCGAGCGAGATCACCGCGCAGGGCTCTTCGTTGGAGGGGTTGATCACCTCATGATCGCGGGCTGCTGCCGGTGCCGTCCAGGCCCCGTTGATATAGAATTCTTTCTTCTCGATCATGCCTTCGCTCCTCATCTGTCAGACGCGGGCCCGGCCCGCTGGATTCGCGTCACCTTGTCACCGCTGGCGCGGGGCTGCAAGCGCCCTTGGGGGGTGCAAACGGGGTGGCCCTCACCTATCTAGAGGCGTAAGGCTTGCACGATCTTCAAACGAAGGAGAGTATTCATGGCACTTCGCATCAACGATGAAATTCCCAACCTGAACGTCACCACCGACCAGGGCAGCTTTGACCTGCATGATTGGGTCGGCGACAGCTGGGCCATCCTGTTTTCGCACCCCAAGGATTTTACCCCGGTCTGCACCACCGAGTTCGGCGCGGTCGCCCGACTCGCGGATGAGTGGGAGAAGCGCGGCACCAAGGTCATCGGCGTGAGCGTCGATGGCGTTGAGGATCACAAGAAATGGAAGGGCGATATCGAGAAAGTCTCTGGCGCGGCGGCCGGGTTCCCGATCATCGCCGATGACGGGCTCGAAGTGTCGAAAGCCTTCGACATGCTGCCCGCCGAGGCCTATCTGCCCGATGGCCGCACGCCCGCCGACAGCGCCACCGTGCGCAGCGTCTTCATCATCGGGCCGGACAAGCAGGTCAAGCTGATGATGACCTATCCGATGACCGTGGGCCGCAACTTTGGCGAGATCGTGCGGGCGCTCGACGCGCTCCAGACCTCGACGGGCAAGGGCGTGGCGACACCGGCGGACTGGACCATGGGCGAAGATGTGATCATCCCTCCGTCGGTCAGCGATGCGGATGCCAAGGCCAAGTTCGGCGCGTTCGACGCCGTGCTGCCCTATCTGCGCAAGACCAAGATGCCGGGCTGAGCCTGAGGGCCAGATGTTCCGCTCCGCGCCGTCTGAGGGGCGGTGCTGACAGAGAATAAGACGCAAGCGCCCTCGCAGATTTCTGCGGGGGCGCTGGTGGTTTAGAGGGGGGTGGTGGGGGATGGCGTCAGATCTACGGGCGACCTGCGCGGAGGGACAGCAGTCCCGACAGCACGATGAGGGCGATGCCTGACAGGGCGATGGCATCGGGGGCTTCGGCAAAGAGCAGGAGCCCCCAGAGCAGCGCGAAGCCCACATAGGCGAAGTCGAAGGCGCCGATGAGGGCGGGGGGTGCGTTTTGATAGGCAAAGGCGGCACCGACGCCGCCGATCACCAGCGCCACGGCCATGAGCGCGAGGGCGGCCCAGGCGGGGCTGTCGAGCGCGGCCCAGGGGGCGAAGAGAAATCCGCCCTGGCCGGGCAGCGCCAGAGAGGCCGCGCTGATGGCGATGCCGGCGAGGATGAAGCCGAGGTTGAGCCAGAGCGCGAGGGTCAGGGGCGGCTCGGCCCGGCAGCGGGCGCGGGTGAGCAGCATCGCCGCGGCATAGAGCATCGCGGCGCAGAGAGGCGCGAGCGCCCAGAGATTGAACGCCTCGGGGCCGGGGCGCAGGATCAAGAGAACCCCGGCAAAGCCCAGAGCGACCGCAAACCAGCCGAGCGGCGCGACGCGGCCGCCGGGCAGCAGCCCGGAAAACAGCGTGATGAAGAGCGGCAACGTGTAATAGGCCGCCGCCGCCACCGAGAGATCGAGATGCGGCAGCGCCAGGTAATAGGCGATCCACATGCTCACCAAGAGGGCAGAGCGCAGCGCCACCCAGCCCAGGGCGACAGGCCAGAGCGGCACCCGGCGCGCCCGCATCAGCCACAGCAGAAGCGGCAGGGCGAGCAGGGAACGCAGAAGGAAAATCTGGCCCAGCGCAAAGCCGCCCGCCAGCGCCTTGACCAGCGCATCGCCCAGCGACAGCGCCAGAACCGTGCCGAGGATTACCGCCACGGCAAGGCCGATGCGGTCAGCAGGGGCAGCAGGAGAGCGGGGGGCGGCAGGGGGCATGGGATCACTCGGCACAGGGATATGCGCCGAGACTAGGCCGGGGCGGCGATCCTGCCCAGAGATTTCCCGCGTCTCAGCGCCCGCGGGGCCGGGCAACTGACCAAACCTGTCAGCGTGAGGCAGGTGGCGCAGGAAGGGAGCGGGCAAAAACAAACCCCCGAGGCCGGGCCGCGGGGGTCGTTTCTTCGAAAAACGTGTTCGAAGCCGGTCTTAGAGAAGACCTTCGCGCTGGGCTTTCTTACGCGCCAGTTTCCGGGCACGGCGGATCGCTTCAGCTTTCTCGCGCGCTTTTTTCTCGGAGGGTTTCTCGAAATGTTGCTTGAGCTTCATTTCCCGAAACACACCTTCGCGCTGCAGCTTCTTTTTCAGGGCACGGAGCGCCTGATCGACATTGTTGTCACGAACACTAACCTGCATGTGGTTTTCACCACCTTTCTAAGTTTGAGTTGCAAGAGATTGCAGGAAACAGCCGTATAACAAGGCGAATCGTTCTTGTCCAGCCTGTTGGCGGCGGGCGCACAGGTTGAACGTGGCGGCTTTCGGACAAGTTTAGAGACAGGTTTGCCGATCTGTCGGTTGCGGGTTTTGTCAGAGCTTAGGCCTGCCGAGGCGCGGTGGGAATACGGGTTTTCTCGGGCCGGGCTGCACGCTAGGGTCGGCGCGTTGGAGGATGCGATGGCGCAAGATGTGAAATCACGGCTTTTGGCGGCGATCAAGCCGCATGTGGCCTTTGATGGCTGGGGCCCCGAGGCCTTTGCGGCGGCGGTGCAGGAGGCGGAAATCGCGCCCGAGCTGGCCCGTGCCGCCTGTCCGCGCGGTGCCATCGATCTGGCCGTGGCCTATCATGAGGCGGGCGATGCGGCGATGGTCGCGGCGCTCGACGCGATGGATCTGGACGAGATGCGGTTTCGCGACCGGATCGCGGCGGCGGTGATGGCGCGGCTCGAGGCGGTGGACGATCCCGAACTGGTGCGCCGGGGGATGACGCTTTTCGCGTTGCCGCATCACGCGGCCGAGGGCGCGGCGCTCATCTGGGGCACGGCGGATCGCATCTGGACCACGCTCGGCGACAGCTCGCGCGATGTGAATTGGTACACGAAACGCGCGACGCTCTCGGGGGTCTATAGCAGCACGTTGCTCTATTGGCTCGGCGATCACAGTGCGGATCATGCCGACACGCGCGCCTTTCTCGACCGGCGGATCGAGGATGTGATGCGGTTCGAAAAGCTCAAGGCGGGGCTGCGCGACAATGCGCTCTTGTCCGGGATGATGGCCGGGCCGCTCAAGCTGCTCGACCGGGTGCGCGCGCCCGAGACCACGCCACGCACCGGCATGCCGGGGCGCTGGAAAGGGCATTAGGCCGCGGGCGAGACGCATCGCGACCCCCGCGAAACAACGGACAAGACAGAAGGCAGAGCGCAGATGGACAAGGCAATGACAGCGGTTGAGATCACCCAGCCGGGCGGGCCGGAGGTGTTGCAGATCACCCAGCGGCCGATGCCCGAGGCGGGGCCGGGCGAGGTGGTGATCCGCGTCGCCTGGGCCGGGGTCAACCGGCCGGATGCCTTGCAGCGGGCGGGGCTCTATGCGCCGCCGCCCTCGGCCAGCGACCTGCCGGGGCTCGAGGCTTCGGGCGAGATCGTGGCGCTGGGCGAAGGGGTTGGCGACTGGGCGCTGGGCGACCAAGTCTGCGCGCTTCTGCCCGGCGGCGGCTATGCCGAATATGTGACGACGCCTGCCGCCCATTGCCTGCCGGTGCCCGAGGGCATGGGGCTTCGCGAGGCGGCCTGCCTGCCGGAAACATTCTTTACCGTATGGTCCAATGTCTTCATGCGCGGCGGCCTGCAGGCGGGCGAGCGGTTCTTGGTTCATGGCGGCTCGTCCGGGATCGGCACCACGGCCATTCAGCTCGCCAAGGCCTTTGGCGCGCGGGTCTTTGCCACCGCCGGATCAGAGGCGAAATGCGCCGCCTGCCGCGATCTCGGTGCGGACCGGGTGATCAATTACCGCGACGAGGATTTCTCGGAGGTCTTGCGCGCCGAGGGCGGGGCGAACCTCATCCTCGACATGGTGGGCGGCGATTACCTGCCGCGCAATGTGCGCGCGCTCGCCGATGAGGGGCGGCTTGTGCAGATCGCCTTTCTCAAGGGGCCGAAGGTCGAGCTGAACTTTGCCCAGGTGATGATGCGGCGGCTGACCATCACGGGCAGCACCCTGCGTCCGCAGAGCGATCTCGCCAAGGCGCGGATCGCCGAGGCGCTGCGCCGTGAGGTCTGGCCGCTCTTGGCGGCGGGGCGGATCGCGCCGGTGATGGATTCGGATTATCCGCTGGCGGAGGCGTCGCAGGCGCATGCGCATATGGAGGCGGGCGACCATATCGGCAAGATCGTCCTCAAGGTCGGGCCCGAGGCGTGATCACGGCAGCGATTCTGGGGCTGGCGGGCGTCAGCCTTGGCCTCTCGGCGCTGGCGCTGCGCCGGGCGCCACGGCTCGGCTGGGTCTTTGCGCCGCCCCCGCCCGTTCCGGCGGGGCCCGCCCAGTGCGAAACGCTTTTGACCTATCACAGCCATCTGGGGCAGGCGCATTCGCCGTCGATCCTGTGCCGCCCGGACGGGTTTTCGGTGCTCTGGTTCGAAGGCTCGGCCGAGGCGCAGGCCGATGTGGACATCTATGAGGTGAGCTTTGCCAAGGGGCCGCAGGGCTGGCAGGCGAGCGCCGCAGAGCTGCGCGTCGGGCGGCAGGCCCTGGGCCGGGCGATGCGGCCCCGGCAACTTGTCGTGACGCTTGGCAATACGATCGAGGACGAGGCGCGGCGCGGTGCGGTCTTTTCGACGGTGGTGTCGGTGGGCGGCTGGGCGGCGGCCTCGGTGGCGCGGGTGATCCTGGGGCCGGGCGGGCCGCACCGCGCGGAAAAGCTCAGCCTGTCGCCGATGCTCAACCGCTCGGCCCTGGTGAAATCGCCGATGTTGGCCTATGCCGATGGCAGTCACGCGCTGCCCGCGTATTTCGAGATGGGCCAGATGCATGGGCTCTTGGTCAGGTTTCATCCAGATGGCCGGGTGGCCGACACGCGGCGGATGGATGGCGCGGGGCTCAACCCCATTCAGCCGATGATCGTGCCCTTGGACGGACGGCGGGCCGTGGCTTTTCTGCGCGACTTTGATGTGAAACGCGGCTGCCTTCTGCGCTGCGAGACCGAAGATGGCGGCCAGAGCTGGAGCACGGTCGAGACCACCGAGATCGCCAACCCGAGCGCGCCGGTGGCGGCGCTGGCCTTGGGCGATGGGCGTATCCTGATGGCCGGCAATGACGATCCCGACGCGCCCGCCGATCTCTGCCTGTCGATCAGCGCCGATGAGGGCAGAACTTGGCAAAGATGCAGGCGGTTTGAGGGCAAGGGCGGCGGGCTGCGCTATCCGATGCTGCGCCTGCTCGCCGAGGGCGAGATTGCGCTTTGCTATTCGCACGGGACCAAGGCGGGGATCTGCGTGCAGGTCATGGGCCGCGACTGGATTGAGGCCGGGGCGGGCAAGAAAGAGGGCGCGCCATGACAGATCGTTTGTCTACTCTTTATATGGGCGTGCTGTCGGGCTGGGTGCTGTTTTGCGGCTTTGGCCTCGTGGCGCGGCCGGATCAGGCGGCGATTGCGGGGCTGATCCTCGGGTTTGGCCTGACCCTCGGGCTGCGGCGCAATATCGCCATTGGTGGCGTGATGGCGGTGCTCGAGCCCATCGGCGTGGTGCTGCCGCTTCTGGCCTTGCGGCATATGGCGCTGGCCGTCTGTCCCGATCTCGCGCCCTGGCTCGGCCAGTGGCAGGCTTGGGAGCTGGGGGCGCTGGTGCTGCTCTATCCGGTCTTTCTGGCGGCCTCGATGGGGGTGTGGCGGGCCGAGCCCTATCGGCTCGGCTATCATCCGGTGCCTGTCGCCCTCATGGTCCTGGGGCTCTGCCTCTATGCGCTGGCCATGGCCAACCCGTTCCTCGCGCTGCTCGCCGTGGCCGCCCAGGCGCAGTGGGTTCTGCGCGCCGGAAGTAGCAATTGGTTCGATCATATGCTGCATGTTCTGCTGGTGCCGGTGGCGCTTTTCACGCTGCTTGCGCGGCTCTGGTGAGGCAAGGGGAATCGGCCGCCGCCGATTCCCAAACCCAAGCGATTGCGCCTTATTTTCGCCTTAATCCGGCGGCGCACGGCGCGAAAGCCACGGGCGATCTCTAGCGGAAACCCGCCAAAAACAGTGCCCGGATGGATAGTCTGTGATCAAAACGTCACAACGCAGGGCATTGGCAATCAAACGGGCGGGGCTTCGTTGACCTGAATGGGCAAATCAAGCAATCAATCCCCCAAGCCGGTTCCTTCCAGAGTCGGTGGAACTTGAACACATTCCTGCTATTATGAGGAGGGACACCCTTTGAAAAAGCATCTGCTTAGCACCAGTGCCATCGCACTCGGTCTCGTCGCAGCTCCGGCATCCGCTCAAGAGTGGAACCTGGACTGGGGCGGTTACATGAACCAGCACGTCGCATTCGCTGACGTTTCCGGTACTGCCGCAGCTGGCATCGACTATGACGGCGTTGGCTTCCACAGCAACTCCGAAATCTTCTTCACCCCCTCGGTGACGCTCGACAACGGCCTGACCTTTGGTATCAACGTTCAGCTCGAAGCTGAAAACCAAAGCACCTCGGTTAACGCTGCAGGTACTTCCGGTACCAACAGCTACATCGACGAAACCTACATGATCATCTCGGGTGACACCCTGGGCCGCATCGAAATCGGTTCGGAAAACTCGGCTGGTTACAAGTCCATGGTTGGCGCGCCTTCCGTGACTTCGATGGCGATCAACTCGCCCTCGATCTCGGCCTTCATTCCGCTGTCGAACGTTCTGCCCTGGAACTTCCGTCAGGCTGGTATCTCGGCTTGGACCGAAGTTGGCGGCAACAACGACGTTGACCGTATCAGCTACTACACCCCCGATTTCAACGGCCTGACCGTTGGTATCTCCTATGCCCGCAACAACGGCGGCAACGCTGTCGGTTCGCACAACAACAGCGTTGTTGGTTCGGCCACGCTCGAAGACATCTTCGACATCGGCGTGAACTACAGCCAGACCTTCGGCACGACCAGCGTCTCGCTGGCCGCTCGCTACGGTTCGGCTGAAGCAATTGCTCCTGCTGGCTACGATCCCGAAACTTGGGGTATCGGCGCACAAGTGGGCTTCGGTGACTTCACCGTTGGCGCACACTATGCTGAGAACGACAACGCGGCTTCGGGCGCGGCTGGCGACCAGTCCGGCTGGAGCTTCGGTGGTACCTATGACGCCCCCGGCGCATGGGCCTTCGAAGCCCTCACCTTCCAAGGTGAGTTCGACATGACCGGTACCGGCGCAGCAGACGAAGAGTACACGGCCTATAAAATCGGCGCGAGCCGCGACATGGGCCCGGGCGTTGACTGGGACATCTATGCCATCTACGCGGAAGCTGACGACAAAGGCACCGCTGGCACCGATCTCAAAGGTACCGTTATCGGCACCGCGATCAACCTGAGCTTCTAATCTCTGGTTCGATTTGCTAATAGGCGAGGGGGGCGAAAGCTCCCCTCGTTTCTTTTTGCGCCATACCCAAGCAAGCGGTTGATATCCCCATGAAAAAAAGCATCGTTTGGCTCGCCTCCTATCCGAAATCCGGCAACACCTGGACGCGCATCTTTCTGGCGAATTACCTGGCCAATCGCGACACACCGCTGTCCATCAATGAGGCGCATCGCTTCTGTATGGGGGACTCGATCGCGACCCTATATAATCGGGTGGCTGGGCAGGAAGTGGATACTCAGAATTTACAGCTGAGCATGCTCCTGCGACCAAAGGTGCTCCGCGGCATCGTCGCAAACAATGCCGATATCAACTTCGTTAAAACACACAATATCAACTGTGTCGTGAATATGCCTGGTGGAGATTTGATCCCAACGGAACTGACCCGGAGTGCCGTCTATATTCTAAGACACCCGTTGGATATGGTGCTTTCCTACGCCAGACATTACGGAATGTCGCATGAAGAAACGGTAGAACATGTTTGCCGATCCGATAATGCCAACGCGCCGGATGACAAAGGTGTGGCACAATTCCTCGGCTCTTGGTCGGGCCATGTCCAAAGCTGGGCCGACAAGCCAAAATTCCCCACATTGGTGCTGCGCTACGAGGATATTCTCGACGATCCGGAGGCGGAATTCACCAAGGTTCTCAACCATATCGGCATCCCGGTAGAGGCCGAACGCCTTGCCCGCGCCATCAAGTTTGCCAGCTTCAAGGAACTGGCCAAACAGGAGGAAACCGGCGGCTTTGTCGAGAAACCGGCCCATGCCGAGAAATTCTTTGCCCGCGGTGAAAAGGGCCAGTGGCAGAGCGAGCTCGCGCCCGAACTGGTGACCAAAATGCGCCGGGCCCATAAGAAAACCATGAAGCAATACGGGTATTGGTAATGTCCAATCTGCGCCGCATCATCTGGCTGTCTTCCTATCCGAAATCCGGCAACACCTGGATGCGGAGCCTTCTGGCGCATTACTTCATGCCCAAGGGAAAAGCGCCGGATATCAACAATTTGCGCGAATTTACCACCGCCGATGTGCGGCAGGATTTCTTTGACGCGGCAAACGGCGGCCCGTTCCGGGGGCAGGGGCTGCAGGAATGGATGCAGGTCCGCACCAAGGCGCTGCGCCTCATCGCCGGGGCCAAGCCGAACTTTCATTTCGTCAAAACCCATTGCCAGCCGGTCAAGCTCTTCGATCTGCCGGTGATCCCGCCCGAAGTGACCGCCGGGGCCATCTATATCCTGCGCAACCCGTTCGACCTTGCGCCGTCTTTCGCCCGGCATCAGAGCTGTGACATCGACACCGCCATCGACCGCATGGCCAATCCCGATACGATCATGGGCACGCCGACGGGCATCATCGACCTGCTGGGCCGTTGGGACGATCATATCGACCGCTGGACAAATGCGCCGGGGCTCAAGAAACGGGTGATCCGCTATGAGGATATGCTCGCCAAGCCCGGCCCCGAGATGCGCGCGCTGATCGGCCATTATCTCGGTCAGGATGTGGATGCGCCCAAGCTCGCCCATGCGATCAAGTCGACCGAATTTTCCAAGATGAAAAAGCAGGAAGAGGAAAAGGGCTTTACCGAGCGCCCCGAAGGCATGCAGAGCTTTTTCGCCAAGGGCACATCCGGTGTCTGGCGCGAGGATCTGACGCCGGCGCAGGTGGGGCGGATCCGCAAGGAATTCCTGCCGACGCTGGAAAAATACTATCCCGAACTGCTCGACGAGACGGCGGCATTTGCCAAAGCCCATTGAGCCGTGATCAAATTCGGCGACCCAAACCCTGAGTCGGCCCAGACAGAACGGAGCCTCACATGACACGCTTTGCATTGCTTGCCGCGCTGGCGCTGCTCACCGCCTGCACCGCGCGCACGCCCGTGGCCTCGATGCGGCTGGGCGAGAGCCCGGCGATGGCAGGCGGCACGTTTTCCGCCCCCGGCGCGGTGAGCGTCGCGGTCGATGTGCGCGAGATCAACGGTCGCACCGGCATCTGCGGCGTCTGGTCCGAGAGCGATACCGTCTCGGCGCTGGTCAAGGGCCGCAGCCGCAATGTGCTCGGCCCCTCGGCGGTGATGCTCGGCCAAGAGGCGGTGGTCTCGGGCCTCTTCTTCCTGCGCAAGGTGCCGGCACGGCCCGCCGCCTCTTATGGCGGGATCGAGGCCGATTGCGTGATCACCGACCGGGCTTGGAGCGCGGCCGACGCGGCCAAGCCGGTGCGCGTCCACATGCCCCGCCAGGTCATCTATCAGGACATCGACGAACAGGGGATCTTCCAGGTGGTCTTCCGCCCCGGCGGTCCCTCGGCCCATGCCGATGACCCGAAACCCTGGGATTGATCCGATGCGCGGGGAAACAGCCATGAACATCGCCTGCACCGCCGCCTCTGGACGCGGCGACACCGATCTGCTCCTCGCCAGCCTGGCCGAGCGGCTGGCGGAGGAGGGGCTGCGCGCCTGCGGCACCGTGCAGATCAACACCGAACGCGGCGGCGAAGAGCCCTGCGATATGGATGTGCGGCTCTTGCCCGATGGACCGGTGGTGCGCATCTCGCAGAGCCTTGGCCCCAATGCGCGCGGCTGCCGTCTCGACCCCGCCGCGCTCGAAACCGCGGTCGGCATGGTGAGCCAGCATCTCGAAGCGGGCACCGACCTGCTCATCGTCAACAAATTTGGCAAGCACGAGGCCGACGGGCGCGGCTTTCGCCCGGTGATCGCCGAGGCGCTGGCCCGTGGTGTGCCGGTTCTGGTCGGGCTCAACCGCCTGAATTCAGAGGCGTTTCACGAGTTTTCCGGCCATGAAGCGACCGAGCTCGCCCCCGATGTCGACACGCTTCTGGCCTGGGTCAAATCCGCCTGCGGGCGGGGCTGATCACATCAGCCCCTCGCGCGCCAGATCATCCATGGCGCGGCGCACACCCTGTTCGAGCATGTCGAACATCGCGTTGATCTCGTCCTCGCGAATGATCAGCGGCGGCGAGAAAACGCACATGTTGATGAGCGGCCGCACCAAGAGCCCGAGCTCCTGACAGCGCGCGTCGATCCGCGCCCCCACGGTGTAATCCTGTTCGAGAAGATCCGCCCCGCTGCCCTTTTGCAGGCTGCATTCGATCGCCCCGACAAGGCCCTTGCCCCGCGCATCGACCACCAGATCGAGATCGCCCAGCGCCCGCAGCCTCTCTTGAAAGAGCGGCGTCATCCGGCGGACATGGTCGAGGATACCATCGCGTTCGATGATCTCGATGGTCTTGAGCGCGGCGGCGGCGCTGACCGGATGGCCCGAATAGGTGAACCCGTTGGAAAAGGTGGCCCCCTTCGAGGCCTCGCCCGAAATGCTGTCGATCAGCGCATCCGAAATGATGCAGGCCCCCATCGGCACATAGCCCGCCGTCATCCCCTTGGCGCAGGTGATGATGTCGGGCGTGATGCCGAACACCTCTTCGGAGGCGAACCAATGGCCAAGCCGCCCGAACCCGGTCACCACCTCATCCGAGATATAGAGCACGTCATGCTTGCGGCAGATCTCGATGCAGCGCTTGTGATAGCCCTCCGGCGGCACGATCACCCCGCCCGAGGCGAGGATCGGCTCGGCGATGAAGGCCGCGACCTTGTCCGGCCCGAGGGTCAGAATGGCGGTCTCCAGATCGGCGATCTTTTCGTCGAGAAACGCCGCGACGCTCTGCTCTGCGCCGCGCAGGAGCGGGTTCACATTGGGCAGGAAATGCGCCACCCCCGGCGCTTGGTCGAGCCAGCCCTTGTCGCGCTCCTTGCCGCTCACCGAGGCCGCGAGATGGGTCGAGCCGTGATAGGCCTTTTGCCGCGAGATAATGATCTTCTTCTCGGGCCGGCCGAGGATGTTGTTGCGAAACCAGACAAAGCGCAGCGCGCTGTCCACCGCCGTCGATCCGCCGGTGGTAAACAGCACCCGGTTGAGATCGCCGGGCGTGCGCTGGGCAATCTCATGCGCCAGCCGCGCGGCGGTGGAATTGCTGTTGTTGAAGGGCGAGAAATAGGCGAGCTGCCGCGCCTGATCGGCCATCGCCTCGGCGATCTCGTGATTGCCATAGCCGAGCTGCATGCACCACATCCCCGCCGGCCCATCGAGAAGCTCGGCACCGCTTTCGCTGGTGACATGGATGCCGCGCGCGGTCTCGGCAAAGGTGCGGGCGTTGTCGCCAATGCTCTCCATCCCCTCCCAAGGGTGCAGGAAATGCGCATTGTCCCAATCGCGGGCCGGGCCGGCGGTGTTGTCATGCAGGGTCATCGGGGCGTCCTTTGGCGTGTGTCTCAGGCTGGGTGTTGTAATATTCATCACAAAATGAACGGACGTTCATTCAAAGTCAACAGTTGAGCAGCTCCGCCCCCTGTGGCACATCTGAGAGGCTTATCAGTCAAAGGGGCACGGGTCGCATGGATCAGGAGACGGACAAGACGTTGACCGCACGGGAAATTTCCCGCGAACGTCACGCCCGCAAGCTGATCGAGGCGGCGCAGGACGCGATCTGCGCCTATGGGGTTCGCGGCGCGACGATTGCCCGGATCCAAGAGTTTTCCGGCCTGTCGCGCGGCATGATCAACGCCCGATTCGACAGCAAGGAGCGCCTTCTCGAGGCCGCGATCCGCGATATGTCCGCCGCCTATACCGGCCGCTGGCAGCGCGCGCTCGCGGCGGCGGGCGACGATCCGGTGTCGCGGCTGCGGGCGCTGATCCGGGCCGATTTCAGCCCCGAGGTGCTCAACGAGCGTCACGTGACGCTGTGGTTCGCCTTCCGGGCCGAGGCCAAGCCGCGCGACGAATATCTCTCCTACATCACCACCCGCGAAGAGCCGATCACCTCCATCGTCACCGGGCTCTGTGTGGACCTCGCCGAGGCCACCGGGCGCGGGCCGGATGATGGCCGCCGCGCCGCGACGCTGCTGATGGCCGCGCTCGAAGGGTTCTGGGCCGATTTCCACCTCTACCCGCAGGATTTCGACCGCGACGCCTCGGCGCAACTGGCCTGGGACCTCTTGGCGCGGTTCTTTCCCGAACGCATCTCGGGACAGATCACTGACGCCTGATCCGCCCATGCAAAAGGCCGCCCCGAGGGACGGCCTTCGCTTGGTTTAGGGTGCGGGGCGGTTAATCCGCGCCGCGCACGTCGAACCCGGCATCGGGGGCAGGGCGCAGCACCTTCTGGATCAGGTAGATCCCCACCGCCCCGGCAATGCCGATCAGGTCGGAAATCAGCCCGCCCTCGATCATGAAGAGCGCCGTAGCAATCAGCCCGAGCCGCAGGAACCACGCCACGCGGCCTCCCATGAACCAGCCCTGCACGCCCGAGGACAGCAGGAACACGCCAAAGGTGGCGGTGATCGCGGCGCGGCCGATCTCGATCCACGACCCATCCATCAAGATGGCCGAGTTGTAGAAGAACATGAACGGCACCACGAAGGCGGAAATCCCGATCTTGAACGAGGCGACCGAGGTCTCCATCGGGTTCGATCCGGATATCCCCGCCGCCGCATAACTGGCGAGCGCCACAGGCGGTGTGATCGCTGAGACCACGGCAAAGTAGAACACAAAGAAATGCGCCGTGAGCTGCGGAATGCCGAGCTGCACCAGACCCGGCGCCACGACCGAGGCCGCCACCGCATAGGCCGCCGTGGTCGGCATCCCCATGCCGAGAAGGATGGCGATACACATGGCAAAGAACAGCGCCAGAAGCTGGCTTGCCTCCGCCAACCCGAGCAGCAGCGACGAGAACCGCGCGCCCACCCCGGTGAGGCTGATGACACCGACGATGATACCGGCACAGGCACAGACCGTGATGATCTGGATCGACATCACACCGGCGAGCTCGAACGCCTTGAGGATCGACTTGATCCCCATCCGGTTCGGGGTGAGCCAGGACACCACGGCGGCCGCCACGGTGGCCAGCGTCCCGGCCCGGATCACCGAATAGCCCAGGAACAGCGCCACGATCAGGATGATGATCGGGATAAAGAGATAGACCTGCCGGATGAGCTTGTGCAGCTTCGGCAGCTCGTCCTCGCGCATCCCCCGCATCCCGAGCTTGGCCGCCTCGAGATCGACCATGAAATAGATCGACGCAAAGTAGAGGATCGCCGGGATCACCGCCGCAAGGGCGATGTCGGTATAGGGAATGCCGGTGATCTCGGCCATGATGAAGGCACCCGCCCCCATGATCGGCGGCATGATCTGGCCCCCGGTCGAGGCCGCGGCCTCGATCGCGCCGGCGGTTTTCTTGTGATATCCCACCTTCTTCATCAGCGGGATGGTCAGCGACCCGGTCGCCACCACATTGCCCGCCGAGGTGCCGTTGATCATCCCCATGAGACCGGAGGCAAAGATCGCCACCTTGGCCGGACCACCGCGCGCCCGCCCTGCGGCGGCAAAGGCAAAGTTCACAAAGTAATCGCCCACTTTCGACGCCTGCAGGAAGGCCGCGAAGATGATGAAGAGGATGATATAGGTCGAGGACACCGCCGTCGTCGGCCCGAGAATACCGGCATCGGTATAGACAAAGCCAAAAAAGCGTTTCCAGTCATAGGGCGTCTGCACCGCCAGAATACCGGGCAGCAGATGCGCGGTGAACGTATAGGCGAGGAACACGCCGGTGATGATCACCAGCGCCAGCCCCGCCACCCGGCGGGTCAGCTCGAGGATCATCGCCGAGCCTGCGGTCGCGGCAAAGGCCACGCCGATAGGCACAAAGCTCGTCCCGACCGAATTGCGCGCCGCCGTCGAATAGACCGGCAGCAGGTAGAGCGCGACCACCACGGCACAGATCGCCAGCACGATATCCGAGGCCGCAAACCGGTGACGATGGGTGTTCTCGAACCAGCCGAGCACAATCGCGCCGAAAGTGGCGATCAAAAGCGGAATGCCGAACCAGGTGACCTCCTGGTTGTAGATCTCGGTGCCCGGAAACGCGGCCCAGGTGCTGAGCCCGCCCATCTGCGGCAAGGTGCCCGAGTTGATCTTGACCGCAAAGCTGAGCGCCATATAGCCCGCCACCAGCGCCGGCAGGATCAGGCCTAGCCCGGCCAGCGACAACATCCGCGTCTCGGGCCGCTCGGTATCGGGGAAGAGCCGCGCCGCAAAGAGAAGAAAGCCCAGCGCCAGCGCGCCCGACACGTGGACGATGCGGAAATTCCACGTCTCCATCGGAAAGGTCGGCAGCAGGGGAATGTTGATCCCGGTCCAGTCACGGATCGACACGCCGTTGAGCGCGATCATATGGGTCAGCGCATAGAGCGTGGCGATGGCGGCCACGAAAAGATAGGATTTACGGGTGAACAGGCGGCGATTGCGCTCGACCGGTTCCTCATCGACGCCCTCTGCCAGGACGACCTGGTCGGCGGTTTCTTGTGCTTGTGTCATTGTCCCCTCCGCTCTGCGTCCCGCATCATAGCACGGGTGCAGCGCCCACTTGGAAAAATGCCGCGCCCGGGTCTTAGGGGGCGCGGCACTACTGTCAGGCCTTCAGGCCGGTGACGGTTTACTTGCTGAAGATCTTGTCGGCGGGGATGTCCGCACCGGCATTCTCAACGAACCATTTTGCTGCACCGGGGTGCCACATCATGACTTTGTTCTTGTCCCAGTTCTCGGGCAGGGTCGATGCGGCGGCACGGTGGATGCCCTGCATCCGCTCGTTGTCCGACATGACCGTGTCCACGACCGCATAGACAAAGCTCTCGGGCAGGTCGCAATTGGCGATGGTGAAGTTCCACATCGACACCGACCGCGCCGGCGCTTCCAGCGTGGTGTAGGTATCCGCCTTGATTTCAAAGGCCGACACCGGGAAGGCCTCCATGATCTTGGCCTGTTCCTCTTCGGTGAACTCGATGATGTTCACATCCGTCTGCACTTCGAGCTGGCTGACCGCGGGCACCGGCACACCGGCGGCAAAGGCGATCACGTCGAGAAGACCGTCCTGAAGCTGCCCGCCAAGGTCGGACCAGCCGCCATTGCGACGCTCGAACTTGACGCCCAGCTCTTCCATCATGCGCGGGAAATAGGTGTCCGAGGTCGAGCCCGCCGGACCAAAGCCGATCCGCGCCCCATCCGGGATATCCGCGATGCTTTCGATGCCCGACGAGGCTAGCGCGGTCACGCTAAAGGGCGTCTGATACATCGGGAACATGGCACAGGCATTGGTCATCTGCAGACCGGGGGCAATCGGGTTGGTCCCTGCCAGCGATTCCGCCGCCGGGCCCATGGTGGTCATGCCGAACTGTGCCTCGCCGGTGTGCACCAGCGCCATGTTCTGCATCGGGCCGCCGGTGACTTCGCCGCCGCCAGTGATGCCGAGCTCATCCGCCACAAGGTTGGCCCAGCCCGAACCATAGGCGAAATAGGTGCCACCCTGGCTTGCCGTGCCAACGGTAAAGCTCTCGGGCCAGCCGGTGCGATCCTCGTCACCTGCCGCGAAAACGCTCGTCGTGCCCAGCGCCGTGGTCAGGGCAAACGCAGTAATTTTGCCGAGTTTCATAATAGGTCTCCTCCAAATGTCTCACCGGCATTGTGCCGGTCTCCCATGTGGGGCCGTATTGTTAAGCCTCGCCGCGCCAATGCAACGTGGGCGCGCCCGTTTTTTGGCCGGGGCGCTGATTTAATCGGCGGCATGGGTGGGAAAGGGGACATGCGCCTCTGTGCCATGTCCCCCTGACGGTACATCGCGCTGGATTTGGGCCTGAAATCACGCAGAGTAGGCCCGGGATTGATCCTGAAACTGCCCGAAAACTGACCGCAAACGGGACGCAAACGGGAGGCCGGGGCCTAGCCTTCGGCGATAAACGCCTCTCGCGACAGCCCGTATTTCTGCATCTTCTCATAGAGCGCCTTGCGCGACAGGCCGAGCGCCTCATAGGTCTCCTTGAGACTGCCGCCATGCGCCGTCAGGCTCGCCGCGATAAGCGCCTTTTCATGCGCCGCCACCCGCTCGGCCAGCGTCGCCTCCGGCTGATCCGCCGCCGGCCCGATGTCGAGATCGAGCCCAAGCGCGAACCGATCCGCCGCATTGCGCAGCTCGCGCACATTGCCGGGCCAGGGCCGCGCCGCCACCGCGTTGAGCACCGCGCCGGGAATATCCGGCACCGCAAGTTTATACCGCGCGGCGGCCTCGGCCACGAGCGTGGTAAAGAGCTTGGGCACATCCTCGCGCCGCTCGGTCAGATCGGGAATGCGCAGCGTCACCACATTGAGCCGATAGAGAAGATCGGGCCGAAACGTCCCCTCCGCCGCCGCCGCCCTGAGGTCCTGCTTGCTCGCCGCGACAAAGCGCACGTCGAGCGTCACCGGCTCGTTCGAGCCGAGCCGCGTGATCGTCCGGTTCTGGATCGCATGCAAAAGCTTGGCCTGCATCGGCTGCGCCATGCTCTCGATCTCGTCGAGAAACACGGTCCCGCCGCGCGCATGCTCAAACCGGCCCGCCCGCGCCCGCATCGCGCCGGGAAAGGCCCCCGCCTCGTGGCCGAACAGCTCGCGCTCGATGAGATCGGCGGGCAGGGCGGCACAGTTGATATGGACGAACGGCTTTTCCGACCGCGCCGAGGCCCGGTGCAGCGCCCGCGCCGCGACCTCCTTGCCGGTGCCGGTCGCGCCTTCGATGAGAACATCCGCCTCGGTGCCGGCAATGGCGCGGATATGCTGGCGCAGCCGCACCATCGCATCGGACCGACCCGTAAGCCGCGCCTCGATCACGTCCCGCCGCCCCACCTGCCGCCGCAGCGCCCGGTTCTCCAGCGTCAGCCGCCGCTGTTCCAGCGCGCGCCGCACCGAGGACACCAGCCGCGTCGGCGAATAGGGCTTTTCGAGAAAATCATAGGCCCCGTCGCGCATCGATTGCACCGCCAGATCGACATCGCCATGACCGGTGACGAGGATCACCGGAATGGCGGAATCGATCTCCAGCGCTCGCGCCATGAGCTCGAGCCCATCCATCCCCGGCATCCGGATATCCGTCACCAGAATGCCCGGAAAATCCCGCGCCACATGCGACAGCGCCTCGCTCGCATCCGCGAAACAGGCCACATCGAGATCTTCGAGCTGCAGGCTCTGCGCCGCCGCCAGCCGCAGATGATCCTCGTCATCGACGAAAAGGATGGTTTCCGGTCTCATTGCGCCGCCACCTCGTCCTCGGCCACCCGATCCCCTGCATCATCGAGCTCGACGGCAAAGATTGCGCCGCCCTCGGGATGGTTGCGCGCGCTCAGCGTGCCGCCGAAATCGCGCACGATATTATAGGAAATCGACAGCCCAAGCCCGAGCCCCTTGCCCGGGCTCTTGGTGGTGAAAAACGGATCGAACAATTGCGCCATCGTGTCGTCGGTAAGCCCCTCGCCATGGTCGCGAACCTCGACGATCCAGCGCCCGCTGTCCAGCCCGGCCACCCGAATGCCGATCTCGGGGGCGGGCTGCGTCTCCATCGCGTCGAGCGCATTGGCCAGCAGATTGACCAGCACCTGTTGCAGCCGCACCTGCCCGCCCATCACGAAAATATCGCCCTCGGGCCGGTCGATGGTGATCCGCGCCTCGGCCGCCTTGATCCGGTTGTCCATCAGCGACAGCACATCCTCGAGCACCGGGATAAGCGGCACCGGCCCGATCTTTTCCTGCGGCCGCCGGGCGAAATTGCGCAGATGCCGCGAGATCGCCGCCATCCGGTCGGCCATCTGCAGGATCAGCCCCATATTGCTGCGCGCCTCTTCCTGCCGCCCCCTCTCCATCAGGGTGAGCGCGTTCTCGGCATAGGCCTTCACCGCCGCCAGCGGCTGGTTGAACTCATGGCTGAGCCCCGCCGACATCTGGCCGAGCGCTGCCAGCTTCCCGGCCTGCACCAGCTCGCTCTGCGTCCGGCGCAGCTGATCCTCGGTGGCGCGCCGCTCGTCCACCTCCTGCAAGAGCTGCCGGTTCGCGGCGTTGAGATCGGCGGTCCGCTCCGCCACCCGGTCGATGAGCGTCTCCTGATAGATCCGCTGCTGCGCCTGCTGTTCAAGCGCCCGCGCCCGCCGCTGCAGAAACAGCGCCGCCACCAGCCCGGCAAAGAGGCTCAGCAGGATGAGCAGCGCCAGAACCTGCCGCGCCTGCGCAATCGCGGGCCCCGTGGGGGTAAGCACCCAGACCCGCCAGCCCGCCGCCGCAATCAGCCCGACATTCGACAGATATTCCTCCGGCCCCTCCCGGGTCTGAATGCGCAACAGATCAACCGAAGGCGCCACCGCCTCATGCGCCACATCGAGCGTGCGAATCCGTTCGAGCGGATATTGCCGCGTCGCATCGATCGCCGCGAGCACCCCATCCGCCACCGGCCCCAGCGTGTTGAAATGCCAATCCTCGCGGTCCGACAGGAAAATCACATTGTTCGGATCGGTGACGAGAATGGTGTTGTCGCCATTGCGCCAGGTCTCTTCGAACCCGTGCAACAGGATCTTCACCGCCACCACCCCGAGGATCTCGGTCTCGTCGATGATCGGCGCCGCAAAGTAATAGCCCCGCTGCCCCGAGGTCAGGCCAAGCGCGTGAAACCGCCCACGCCCCTCGCGCATCGCATCGGTGAAATAGGGCCGAAAGGCAAAGCTGCGCCCGACAAAGGAATCCTCGCGCCGATAGTTGCTCGCCGCGATGGTAAGCCCCTTGGCGTCCATCACATAGATATCCGCCAGATCGAGCGTCAGCGCCGTCTGCCGCAGCTGTTCATTCACGAAAGGCAAGAGCCCGACATTGGTCGGATCATGCAAAAGGTCCGTCAGGATCGGCCGTTCGGCCAGCAGCGCCGGCAGCGCTTCGGACCGCGACAGCGCCCCGCGCAGAGATTCCGTGGCGATCCGCAAAGTGGCGCTCTCGCGGTCGCTGGTCTTGGCCAGAAACGACCGCTCGATCCGGGGCAGTGCCGCAAGGCTGAGCCCGATCGCCACCAGAACCAGCAACAGCAGGTTCCGCATGGCGCGGCGCATGTGATCGGATCGGGGCGGCGACGGGGCTTTCATAGCCCCGATTATGCGGCGCGGCGGGGCAATTGCCCAGAGCCTCCGTGCCCCCAGCGTTTACGGGCCGCAGGCCCCGCCCGGGGCGGGGCTTTGCCGCGCCTCCCCCCTATTGAGGGTCATTTTCCCGGTTGTTATATGCTAGGGACCCCGATACCCCCGCCCACTGACCCCAAGACGACCCAAGAAAGCAGCCCCGTGACCGAGCCGCGCCAGAAAAAAGTAGAACGGCACGCCCGCTTCTCCGTCGCCCCGATGATGGATTGGACCGACCGGCATTGCCGCTACCTGCACCGGCTCTTGTCGCGTGAGGCGCTGCTTTATACCGAAATGGTGACGGCCCCGGCGCTGGTGCGGGGCGGGGCGATGCATCTGCTCGATCACGCGCCCGAGGAACATCCCGTGGCGCTGCAGCTTGGCGGCTCGGACCCCGAGGAACTGGCCGAGGCGGCGCGGCTCGGGGCCGAGGCGGGCTATGACGAGATCAATCTCAACTGCGGCTGCCCCTCGGACCGGGTGCAATCGGGCACCTTTGGCGCGGTGCTGATGACCGATCCGGGCCGGGTGGCCGACTGCTGCGCTGCGATGATCGCGGCCACCTATGTCGAGGTCACGGTGAAATGCCGCATCGGCGTCGACGATCAGGACCCCGAAGAGGTGCTGCCCGAGTTTCTCGCGCGCGTCGGTGCCGCCGGGGTAGGGCGCTTTACCATCCACGCCCGCAAGGCCTGGCTCAAGGGGCTGAGCCCCAAGGAAAACCGCGACATCCCGCCGCTCGATTACGATCTGGCGCGGCGCATGATCGGGCTCTTTCCGTCGCTGCATCTGTCGATCAACGGCGGGATCGCGACGCTCGATCACGCGGTCGAACTGCTCGATCAGGGCTTTGACGGGGTCATGCTCGGCCGGGCCGCCTATCATCAGCCCGCCGATATCCTCTGCGCCGCCGACCGTCGCATTTTCGGCCATGACGGGCCTGACAGCACGGCCGAGGACGCGGTGCAGTCCATGCTGCCCTATATCGAGGCGCATCTCGCCGCGGGCGGCCGGCTCAACCAGATCACCCGCCATATGCTCGGCCTCTTTGCCGGACGCCCCGGCGCGCGGGCCTGGCGGCGGATGCTCTCCGAGGGCGCGTCGCGCCCCGGGGCCGGCCCCGAGCTGGTCGAAGAGGCGCTGACCCAGATCGCCCCCGATCTCGCCGCCTGATATCTCGCCGCCTGAGAGGATGGGCTGACCCGAGCATCACCGCTTTTCCCCGGCCCGAGCCGCGTGTACACCGGACGGGACACGAACCCCGGAGACCGCGCCATGCCCGACACCACCCTCCTGTTGCAGATGCTTGCTCTTCTGATGGTCATCGGCGGCTTTGCCGGCGTGCTGGCCGGGCTTTTGGGCGTCGGCGGCGGCATCGTTCTGGTCCCGGCCTTCTACTATGCGTTTCAGACCCTTGGCTATGACGGCCCGCAGCTCATGCAGATGTGTCTCGCCACCTCGCTCGCCACGATCATCGTGACTTCGGTGCGCTCAGTCCTGAGCCACAACAAGAAGGGCGCGGTCGACTGGGACATCCTGCGCGGCTGGGCGCCCGGCATCGTCATCGGCGCACTGATCGGGGTCTGGGTGGCCTCGGGGCTGCGCTCGGCCACGCTCACCGGCATCTTTGGCATTCTCGGCATCACCGTCGGCCTCTACATGGGGCTGGGCCGCGCCCATTGGCGGCTCGCCCCGGAGATGCCGCAAGGCGTGACGCGCATGATCCTGTCGCCCATCCTTGGCTTTCTCTCGGTGCTCATGGGCATCGGCGGTGGCAGCTTTGGCGTCCCGCTGATGAGCCTCTATGGCCGCCCCATTCACCGCGCCGTGGCCACCGCCGCAGGCTTTGGCATCCTGATCGCCGTGCCCTCGGTGCTGGGCTTTCTGCTGCTCGAGATCGACCCGGCGCATCGCCCGCCCTTCACCCTTGGCGCGGTCAATCTCGTGGCCTTTGTCGTGGTCATCGCCATGACGCTGATCACCGCGCCCTGGGGGGTCAAGCTCGCCCATGCCATGGACCCGAAGCCGCTCAAACGGGTCTTTGCGGTCTTTCTCACCCTCGTGGCGCTCAACATGCTGCGCAAGTCGATGGGATGGTAGAGGCGCTGGCCGAGACGGGCTGGGCGCTCTTCCCGGCCGAGGACGCGGTGGCCCGCTGGGCCGAACACGCCCGCGCCGCCGCCCTCGACCGCATTGCCACTGACGCCGCCCATCGCGAGGCTTGGCTCGATTGCGAAGGCACCTGGTTCGTGGGCGTCGATACGCTGCTGAATGACAGGGATGGCGCGCTGCCCGACGGCCCGCCGCTCGCTGGGGCAGCCTATGAGGCGGCTCGCGCGACCTATGGCGCGCTGCCGCTCCATGCCGGGCAGGTGTCGATCACCTATCCCGGCTACCCCCGCCCCCGCGCGGGCGAGAGCGACGCCGCCCTGCGCTACCGCCGCGACCGCGACGCGGCCCATGTCGACGGGCTCCACGCCCAAGGCCCTGACCGCCGCCGCCACCTGCTGGAACGCCACGCCTATATCCTTGGCCTGCCGCTGAGCCACGCAGATCACGGCGCAAGCCCGCTGGTCGTCTGGGAGGGCAGCCATCACATCCTGCGCCGCAGCCTGACCGAGGCGCTCTCGGGCACCGCGCCTGAGGATTGGGCCAGCGTCGATTTGACCGACGCCTATCAGGCCGCCCGCCGCGAGGTGTTCGACCGCTGCACAAGGGTGGAACTGCCCGCCAGCCCCGGTATGGCGACCTTGGTGCACCGGCTGGCGCTGCACGGGGTCGCGCCCTGGGCCGAGTGCGCCGAGGCCGAAGAGACCGGGCGCATGATCGCCTATTTCCGTCCTGAATTCGAAGATGTGACCCAGGACAGCTGGCTCACCGCGCCCTGAGCCCACCTCTTAAACCTCTGCGCTAAAACCGCCTCAGCCGTCGCGCTTGAGCCGCGCCGCCCGTCCGCCGCGCCGCTTGCGCAGCATCGTGCCCCGGTCGGGCAATTCCGCCATGATCTCGCGCCGCTGATCCGGCGTCATCCGCGACCATTCGCGGATCTCGTCGATCGACCGCAAACAGCCGGTGCAAATCCGCGCCTCGGGATGCACGACACAGACCCGCACACAGGGCGATTCGATCTCGTCTCGGGTCCAGACCTGATCCTTACTCACAATGACCTCCCGATATGGCGCAACCGATCGAGCGCCCCTTGCAGGATATAGGAGGCGGCGACATGGTCGATCACCTCTGCGCGACGCTTTCGCGACGTATCCGCCTCCAAAAGCGCCCTTTCCGCCGCCACGGTCGACAGACGCTCATCCCAGAACCCGATGGGCAGATCGGTGAGTTGCGCAAAATTCCGGGCAAAGGCGCGGGTCGACTGGCAGCGTGGGCCTTCAGAGCCGTCCATATTGCGCGGCAGACCGAGCACCACGCCAACCACGCTGCGCGCCGCGATAAGCTCTTGCAGACGCGCCGCATCGAGGGTGAATTTCTGCCGCTTCACGGTCTCAAGAGGCGTCGCCACCCCGCGCATCCCGTCGGACACGGCGACCCCCACGGTCTTGGTCCCGAGATCGAGCCCCATCAGCGCGCCCATCGCGGGCAGGCCCTCGGCAAAGCTCTCAAATGCATCATGGATCATTCTGCCACCCCGGCTTGGCTCGCGGCCCCGTCGATCAGGTCAATCGCCTGCGCATTGCCGGCAAAGACCTCGCGCGCCTCTTGCGCGATGGCGCGGGCGCGGTCGCTCTCGCCCAGAACGCCCAGCGCCGTGATGAGCCGCGCCCATTCCTGCGGCGTGCCGCCCCGTGAGGCCAGCCGTTCAGACAATTGCCCGACCATGCCGCGCACAAAGGCGGCGCGATCCTCGGCGCTCATGTCTTCTGCGGCGGCAATGTCATCGGCATTTGGCCCCGGCAGCGCCGGGCTCTCGGGCAGGTCATAGCGCACGCCGGCCCGCGCCGCGACCTCGGGGATCATCGCCCGGATCGGGGGCAGCCAGGGCGCATCCGGCGCGCTCGTCCGCAGCAGCCCGTCCCAGATCCGCAACGTCGCATCGGCCCGGTCCACCTGCAGATAATAAAGCCCAAGGTAATAGAGCGCGGTCTCTTCGCCCGGCTCCCGCCGCAGCGCCGCCCGCAGCGCCGCCTCGGCCTCGCCCGACACCGTGCCGCCCGCCGCCGAAATCATCAGATCGGCCAGAAGCGCATGATCGCGCCCCGTCGCCGCCTCGCCCTTGATCTCGACAATCCGCGCCTGCGCCGCCCGCGCCGCCGCAAAATTGCCAAGCCGCGCCTCGTTGCGCGCCAAGAGGCCAAGCCCCTGCAGATCATCGGGATTGCTGGCCACCGCTTCGCGCAGCTTCTCCATCAACGCCAGAAAATCGCCCGCCACCTGCGGATCGGTCTGTGGCGTCTCGGCCTGCGCCGCCTCAAGCTCGGCCTGCGTCGGCAGGTTGGCCCGCATCCGCTCGGACGCGGCCAGCCGGTCCGACAGCGGCAGATCGCCATAGCCCGGCGCGCCAAGCAGCATGTAGAGCGCCGCAGCACCCCCCACCAGCCCGAGCACCAAGACCCCGGCCAGCACCCGGCTCGGCCCCTTGGGCTGATCGCCCGCCGGGCCTTGCGCCTTCAATTGCGCATCGGCGGTCAGAATGCGGCGCGACACTTCGGTGCGCAGCCGGGCCGCCTCGGTCTCGGTCAGCACCCCGCGTTCGAGATCGCGGTCGACGCCCCGCAACTGATCGCGATAGACCCGCAGATCATAGGCCGCCGGGGCCTCGTCACCGATCCGCCCGCGCAGGAGCGCCCGCATCAGCACAAGTGCCGCCAGCGCCGCCAGCCCGACCGAGATGATCCAGAACGCCCAAAAGCCCATAAACCTGCCACTCTCCTTAGCTCTCTGTGCATCTAACCTCTGTCACGGCGCGGCGAAAGGGGTTTGACCGCGCCGCGCCGCTTGGCCGCAGCGGGACAGCCGCATCTTCGCGGCGCGAGGGCAGGGGCGGGCAAGCGCCCGGAAAATGCACCCACGTCGGAAATTGGGCATTGCATGTCGCACTGCCGATGTGGTCCTCGGGCAGAATGCCGCACAAGGGCCCATGCCGCCTTGCGGCCCGATTCTGCCACAACCCCGGAAGTGATCATGAAACGTTATTCCGCCTTTGCCGTCGCCCGTGAAGCGCTGAACTATCACATGGGCTGGGAACGCGCCTGGGCCTCGCCCGAGCCCAAGAAGAAATACGACGTGATCATCATCGGCGCGGGCGGGCATGGCCTCGCCACCGCCTATTACCTTGGCAAGAATTTCGGCATCACCAATGTGGCGGTGATCGAAAAGGGCTGGCTCGGCGGCGGCAACACCGGCCGCAACACGACGATCATCCGCTCCAACTACCTGCAGGATGCCTCGGCGGCGATCTATGAAAAGGCCCGCTCGCTCTACGAGACGATGAGCCAGGACCTGAACTACAACGTGATGTTCTCCCCGCGCGGCGTGATCATGCTGGCCCAGACCGAACACGAGGTGCGCGGCTATCAGCGCACCGCCCATGCCAACGCGCTGCAAGGCGTCAAGACCGAGTTCATCAGCCCCGCCCGCGTCAAGGAAATCGTGCCGATCATCAATCTCAGCGGGCCGCGCTACCCGGTGCTCGGCGGGCTGTGGCAGGCCCGCGGCGGCACCGCGCGTCACGATGCGGTGGCCTGGGGCTATGCCCGCGCCTGTTCCGACATGGGCATGCATATCATCCAGAAATGCGAAGTCACCGGCGTCCGCCAAGAGGGCGGCAAGGTGGTCGGCGTCGACACCTCGCGCGGCCCCATCGACTGTGACAAGCTGGGCATGGTGGTCGCGGGCAACGCGGGCCATGTGGCGGGCATGGCGGGCTTCCGTCTGCCGGTCGAATCCGTGGCGCTGCAGGCGCTGGTGTCCGAGCCGATCAAGCCCTGCATGGATTGCGTCGTCATGGCCAACACCGTGCATGGCTACATGTCGCAATCCGACAAGGGCGAGATGGTCATCGGCGGCGGCACAGACGGCTTCAACAACTACACCCAACGCGGCAGCTTCCACCACGCCGAGGAAACCGTGCGTGCGCTGATCGAAACCTTCCCGATGATCGCCCGGCTCAAGATGCTGCGGCAATGGGGCGGCATCGTCGATGTCACCGGCGACCGCTCGCCGATCATCGGCAAGGCCCCGGTCGAGGGCATCTTCATCAACTGCGGCTGGGGCACCGGCGGCTTCAAGGCGATCCCCGGCTCGGGCTGGGGCTTTGCCGAACTGATGGCCAAGGGCCATTCGCCGCTCACCGCGGAATTCGGTCTCGACCGCTTCCACCAGGGCCGCTTTATCGACGAAAGCGTGGCCGCCGGGGTGGCGCACTGATGCAGGCCCTGATCCGGCATAGGCGGCAGGCTGCCGCCGGGCTGTCAGGCCCATGGAACCAGAAGCGGGGGGATGGCGTTGAGGCGCTGAATACACCCACTTCTGGAGGCGCATCATGTCTGACCATACCGACCACACGGAACACAACCACACCACGACCAGCAACAATGGCTTCATTGCCTTCGTCGTCGGCGGCCTTGTCGTCGCAGTGCTCGTCGTTGTCTGGCTTTTCTACGGTGGCTCTGACCTCGATGGGGCGCAAGACGTCAACATCTCGGTCGAAGGCGCTGGCGAAGCCGCGCAATCCGTCGGCGACGCGGCAAGCGACGCTGCCGAATCCACCGGCGAAGCTGCCGAATCCGCGGGCGAAGCTGTCACGCCCAGCGAATAACAACCTATCTACAGTACCGTTTTTGCGATCAGGGCGGCGCCTTCCGGCGTCCGCCCTTTTCGCGTGCGGTGCCCCCCTGAAGGAGAGTGTCACATGCTGATCCTGGACTGTCCGTGCTGCGGCGTGTCGGGCGAGGAAACCGAATTTCACGCCGGCGGCGAGGCGCATCTCAAGCGTTTCGGCCCCGGCTCGTCGGATGCCGAATTCCACGATTACCTCTTCACCAAGGAAAACCCCAAGGGCGTGCATCTCGAACGCTGGCGCCATGCCAATGGCTGCGGCAAATGGTTTCTCGCCGCCCGCGATACGATGACACTCGAGGTCTATGGCACCTATAGCGCCCAGACCACCGAACCCCCGCAAGACATCAAAGACAAGATCTCGGCAAAACGGCCGGGTTGGAGCTGGAGAGAGTTCTCATGAGCACACGTCTGGCACAGGGCGGCCGCCTCCTGAACAAGGGCCGCGCGATGGAATTCACCTTCAACGGCAAGCGTCTGCGCGGCTTTGAAGGCGATACGCTGGCCTCGGCACTGCTGGCCAATGATCAGATGCTGATCGGCCGCTCGTTCAAATATCACCGGCCGCGCGGCATCGTCGCCAGCGGCGGCGAAGAGCCCAACGCCCTCGTCGGCCTCGGCACCGGCAACAAGTTCGAGCCGAACCAGCGCGCCACCACCACCGAGCTCTTCAACGGGCTGAGCTGCACCAGCCAGAACCACTGGCCGAGCCTCGAGTTTGACATCGGCGCGGTGAACTCGAAACTGGGCCGCTTCCTGCCGGCGGGCTTCTATTACAAGATGTTCATCCATCCCCGGCCGCTCTGGAAACATGTGTACGAGCCCTTCATCCGCCGCTCGGCGGGTCTCGGCAAGGCACCCACTGAGCGCGACGAAGACCGTTACGAACATCTCTACGCCTTCTTTGACGTTGTGGTGATCGGCGGCGGCGTCGCCGGTCTGCAGGCCGCGCGCAGCGCCGCCGAGGCGGGCGCCAAGGTGCTGGTGATGGAACAGACCGCCCATTGGGGCGGCCGCGCGCCGGTCGATGGCGGCACCGTCAACGGCCAGCCTGTGGATAACTTCGTGGACGAAACTCTGGCGGCCCTGCGCGACATGCCGAATGTCACGCTGCGCAACCGCATGATGGGCGCCGGCGTTTACGATCACGGCTATGTTCTGGGCTATGAACGCGTCACCGATCATCAGCCCTCGGCCCCCGGTCCGCGCCACCGTCTCTGGCGCATCCGCGCCGGTCAGATCATCACCGCCACCGGCGCCATCGAACGCCCGCTGAGCTTTGCCGGAAACGACATTCCCGGCGTCATGCTGGCCTCTGCCGTGCGCGATTATGCTGTGAATTACGGGGTTTCCGCCGGCGACCGCACCGTTGTCGTGACCAATAATGACGACGCTTACCTGACCGCCATCACCCTTAAGAAACTGGGCCTCGACGTGCCCGCCATCATCGACGCCCGCAGCGCGGGCGGCGGTGCGCTCGCTGATGAGGCGCGCGGCCTCGGCATCCGGGTCGAGACCGGCAAGGGCGTGGCCAAGGTCAAGGGCGGCAAACGCGTCACCGGCGTCAGCCTCTGCAACCAGGCCGGCGAAGGCGCCGAGATCGAAGAGATCGCCTGCGACGCGGTCGCCATGTCCGGCGGCTGGTCGCCGGTGGTGCACCTCTGGTCCCATTGCGGCGGCAAGCTGGTGTGGGATACCGCACAGGCGCATTTCCGCCCTGATGTGGATAACGCCCCCACCGGTGCCAAGGGCGAGGCATTCGTCATCGCCGCAGGCACCGCCAATGGCGAATTGTCCCTCGCCGGGGCGCTCGCCGATGGTCATGAGGCCGGGCGCGAAGCGGCCCGCCGTCTGGGCCTCAAAGCCTCTGCCTCCGACGCCCCCAAAGGCGACAGCCCCGCTGAGGCCGCGATCGAACCGGTCTGGATGATGCCGCAAGGCGCGCCGATCAAGCTGCGGATGAAATCCTGGCTCGATTACCAGAACGACGTAAAGGTCTCGGACGTGCAGCTCGCCGCCCGCGAAGGCTTTGAATCCGTCGAACACGCCAAGCGTTACACCACGCTCGGCATGGCCACCGATCAGGGCAAGCTCAGCAATATCAACGGGCTCGCCATCCTGTCGGACGCGCTCAATCAGCCGATCCCGCAGACCGGCACCACCACCTTCCGCCCGCCCTATACGCCGATCTCGCTCTCGGCCATCGCGGGCGAGGCACGCGACGAGCTGTTCCAGCCGATCCGCCGCACGCCCATTCAGGGCTGGCATGATGACAATGGCGCGGTCTATGAACCGGTTGGTCAATGGCGTCGGCCCTATTGCTTCACCCGGTCGGGCGAAGACAATCACGCCGCCGTCAGCCGCGAGATCCGCCAGACCCGCGCGCGGCTCGGCCTGCTCGACGCCTCGACACTGGGCAAGATCATCGTCAAGGGCCCCGATGCCGGGAAATTCCTCGACATGCTCTACACCAACATGATGTCGACGCTGAAACCGGGCAAATGCCGCTATGGTCTGATGTGCAACGAGAACGGCTTTCTCATGGATGACGGCGTTGTCGCCCGCATCGACGAGGACACGTTCCTGTGCCACACCACCACCGGCGGCGCAGAATCGATCCACGGCCATATGGAAGACTGGCTGCAGTGCGAATGGTGGGACTGGAAAGTCTATACCGCCAACGTGACCGAGCAATATGCCCAGATCGCCGTCGTCGGCCCCGAGGCCCGCAATGTGCTGGCCGAGCTGACCGAGGATGACATCAGCGCCGAAACCCTGCCCTTCATGGGCTGGTCCGACATCACGCTCGACGGCATCCCGGCGCGCGCCTATCGGATCTCCTTCTCGGGCGAGCTGAGCTATGAGATCGCGGTCGCCGCAGGCCATGGCCGGGCGCTCTGGGATCGTCTGATGGAGGTCGGCGCCAAGCATGACGTCATGCCCTACGGCACCGAAGGGCTGCATGTGATGCGGGCCGAAAAGGGCTTTATCATGATCGGCGACGAGACCGACGGCACGGTGATCCCGCAGGATCTCAACATGCAATGGGCGATCTCGAAGAAGAAAGAGGACTATCTCGGCAAACGCGCCCAGGAGCGGAGCCATATGGCCGATCCGACCCGCTGGAAACTGGTGGGTCTGGAAACGCTCGACGGCTCGGTGCTGCCCGATGGCGCCTATGCCACCGAGGAGGGCGTCAACGAGAACGGCCAGCGCAAGGTGCAGGGCCGCGTCACCTCGACCTATTATTCGCCGACGCTCGACCGCGGCATCGCCATGGGCCTCCTGCGCCACGGCCCCGACCGCATGGGCGAAGTGATCGACTTCCCCAAGGTCGATGGCACGGTGGTTCAGGCCCGGGTCGTCGACCCGGTCTTCTACGACAAGGACGGAGAAAAGCAGAATGTCTGATGCCAAAAGCGCCCTCCCCGGCGCCCGCTACGAGGGCTTCGTCAAGCTTCGTGAAATGGGCCTGCAAGGCATGATCACCCTGCGCGGCGATCTCGCCTCGGCCAAGCTGGCGGCGGCGGTGCAAACCGCCACCGGCACCACCGTGCCCGGCCAGCGCCAGATCGTCACCGAAGGCGACCGCGCCGCCGCATGGATGTCGCCGGACGAGCTGTTACTGCTGGTGCCCTATGCCGAGGTGGCCGAGATCATCGCCGGGATCGAGACCGCGCTGGCGGGCGAGCATTTCCTCGCCGTCAACGTCTCGGACGCCCGCGCCATGTTCCGCCTCGAAGGCGCGCTCTGCCGCGATGCCATGGCCAAGCTCAGCCCGGTGGATTTCAGCGAGGCCGCCTTCTGCCCCGGCGATTTCCGCCGCTCGCGCATGGCCCAGATCGCCGCCGCCATGTGGATGCCCGATGGGCAATCGCTGCAGGTGATCTGCTTCCGCTCGGTGGCGCAATATGCCTTCGATCTGCTGAGCGCCGCCGCCGCCCCCGGCAGCGAACCGCGCCTCTACGGCTGATCCAGCCCCAAGGCCCGGAAGAAGGCCCGGAACAAGGCCGAAGGCCGCCGGGCCAGCGCCTGCCCGTCCCATCGGGCTGGCGCTTTTGCGGGCTCCCCGTGCGATGGGCAGGGCAGAGGCAGGAGGCGCGATTAAGCGCCTTTCACCAGCCTATGGCGCGCCACCCCGCGGGCAGGCCCCAGCCCCCGCGTCTCTTGATCGAATTCCCGCCAATAAACAGGTCAGTGAGAGGACCGCCCAGCCCGGAACAAGGCCATAGGCCGCCGGGCCAGCGCCTGCCCGTCCCATCGGGCTGGCGCTTTGGACAGGGGCGCGCGATATGGCACTGCACGGTGACGTGGCCCGATAAACCGTCAGGCCCACAAGCGATCAGCGCCACCCCACGGGCAGCCGCCGTCCCGACCACACCCCGGGCCCGAGCTTTTCCCCGGCATATCCGGCAAATCCCCGCCGCGCCCCTTGACCTCTGGGCCGTTCGGCCTCAATCAGGTGCATGAAGACCGATTTTCATAACCGATGAAGGGAGCCCAAGACATGGCATTCGAACTTCCCGATCTTCCCTACGCACATGACGCCCTCGCCTCCAAGGGCATGTCCGCAGAGACGCTGGAATATCACCACGACCTGCACCACAACGCCTATGTGACCAATGGCAACGCCGCCATCAAGGGCACCGAGTGGGAGGGCAAGAGCCTCGAAGAGATCATCAAAGGCACCTACGACCCCAAGGCCGTCGCCCAGAATGGCATCTTCAACAACATCAGCCAGCTCTGGAACCACAACCAGTTCTGGGAGATGATGGGCCCCGGCGAGAGCAAAATGCCCGGCGAGCTTGAAAAAGCCCTGACCGACAGCTTTGGCTCGGTCGACGAGTTCAAGAAGCAATTCTCCGCCGCCGGTGCCGGTCAGTTCGGCTCGGGCTGGGCCTGGCTCGTCAAGGACAGCGATGGCAGCCTCAAGGTCACCAAGACCGAAAACGGCGTCAACCCGCTCTGCTTCAACCAGACCGCGCTCCTCGGCTGCGACGTGTGGGAGCACAGCTACTACATCGACTTCCGCAACAAACGCCCCGCCTATCTCGAGAACTTCCTCGAGAAGCTGGTGAACTGGGAAAACGTCGCCAGCCGCATGTAAGCGACCGGAAAAGTCGAGAGATCTGAGCGCCCGCCATTATGGCGGGCGTTTTATTTTGAATGATCAACGCGTGGTGACTAAGCTTCCTGAGATTTAAGCATCTATTTCAGGAGGGTTTCATGCCTCAGTTTCGTTACCATCGCATGGCCGAAAACCAGGACCGATGGACTAGGCCGCACGGTGGTCGATTGGGAAAAAGTGCCGATTATGTAGGCGAAAACGGATATGGACATGAAGATTGGAACTTCGCCCGTGACATCTGGGAGGATGGCAAGCTTCACCTGTACCTCCGTCAAGGTCCTGCGCAAAAAGACCGGGAGCAAACCTTCAACATCGCTCTTGGCGTTAGAACGGACATTGGGCACGCCCTAATCGGTTTTGCTGAAAACGTGCGTTACGGGGTGTCTAATCTCTCGGATCGCATCTGGGAACGTCGCGCGAAAGAGCTCAAGGCGCTGGATGACCAAGGTGAACTCGGTGGCGAATTCGCCGGGTTGGGCGTTGATGAGTTGACCGCCAAGATAATGGAAATCGAACTACGCAATTACAGCGTCGCCGTCGAGCCCGATCAACTCGTCATATTGCCCGAAGAGCAATTGATCCCAAAGGCCACTTGGGATGTGAAGAGCAAACGCTACCAGCTCCTGAAGATTGATGAAGAGATATATAACAACCTCAGAAGCCTTGCTCGATTGGGTGGGGTCGAGGTGTCGAACACTGAAGAGACTTTTCCAGAGGGGGCGCTCGTAGAGCGGTTCCATCGCTCAAGGGAACGGAACACGAATTTGGTCAAGCGCGCGAAGGAACGGTTTCAGAAGTTGAACGGTTCGCTGCACTGTGAAATCTGCGACTTTGACCCCAGTGCATTCTTCAAGAATGGGAACTGGGAAAACAGCATCATTGAAGCGCATCATGATGTCCCATTGGGGTCTCTTGCGCATACGGGAGAGACCAGGCTCGAGGAATTGCGAATGTTGTGCCCCAACTGCCATCGGGCCATTCACAAGGTGCGGCCTTGGCAGCCTGTCGATGAGTTCAAAAAAGCTCAAGGCTTCTAAGCGCGTCACCCCGGTTGCAATCGACTGAATGTTCCACCAGATCAGCCGCCCGATGCCCCCTCGGCCTCGGGCGGTTTTTTCATAGGGGAGGTATTGGGGCGGCTACACCCCCTCAAATCCCCCACTGTCGCTTTGCTGTCGTTTTACCGACGCAATACCGACGTGGCATTTTCGGGAGGTTTCAACTCTTGAGCTCCGCCGCCAGCGGCCGCAACGCCTCGGTCAGTGCGGCGATGTCCGGCACCGTCTGGAACAGATCGCGGACGCTCTCATGGGCAAAGCCCTCGGCCACCACATGATCGATCAACCCGAGCAGCGGCGTCCAGTAGCCGTCGGTATTCACCACGAAAATCGGCCGCCCATGCAGCCCGATCTGCGCCCAGGTTAGCACCTCGAAAAACTCGTCGAGCGACCCCGCCCCACCGGGCAGCAAGACGATCGCATGCGAGTTGGAAAACATCACCTTCTTGCGCTCATGCATCGTCTCGGTGATGACCAGCGCATTGAGGTCGCGCTTGCCCGCCTCGAGATCCATAAGGTGTTGGGGAATAACGCCAAAATTATTGCCGCCCGCCTGCTGATTGGCCCGCGCGACAAGCCCCATGAGCCCGATATCTCCCGCCCCGTAGACCAGCCGCCAGCCCTCAGCCGCAAGCGTCCGGCCCAGCGTTTCCGCCGCCTCCGCATAGGCCGGGTTTCCCCCGGTTTTCGAGCCGCAAAAGACACAGACGGACAAAGGGGTCATACCGGGGGCCTCGCTTGGATAAACTGTTGTTTTGACCCGTGATAGCGCCGTTGCTATGCTCCGGCAACTGCGCAGGACAAGCGCGGGACGACGGAAGGGTCGAGATGAAAAAGACACTGGGGATGGGAGACAGCCCGGCCATGATGGCTCTGGGCGGTCTGGTGGCGGCAGGCTTGGTGGCCGTGCTGCTCTTTCTGGCCGGGGTGATCCCCGATCGCTGGGCAGTGACGGACGCCCCGCCGACACCCACGCAGACCGCCGCCCAGCCGGTCGAAACCCCGCCCGCCGAACAGGCGCCGCAATTGCCGCCCGCCCCGGAAATCAGCCTCTTCCGCCTCGACCCCGACGGCAGCGCCGTGGTCGCGGGCAAGGGCACGCTGGGCTGGCAGGTGATCATCACGCTGGAGGGCGAAGACCTGCATCAGGCGACCCTCGACGGCAAAGGCCAATTCGCTGAATTCGTGACGATTTCTGCCCATGATCAGCCGCGCATCCTGTCGCTCAAGATGACCCAAGGCAGCGACGGCCCGGTGATCCGCGCCCCGCAAGAGGTGATCATCGCGCCAAGCATGACCGTGACCTCCGCCCCGCTCGAGACGCCGGAAACCCCGTCGATCGCCGCGCTCGATCTGCCCGAGGGCACGCTCCCCGAAACGCTGCCCGACACCGATAATGGCAGCCCCCAGACAGAGGCCCCGGCCGAGCCTGAGACGGCCCAGCCGGAAGCGGCACAACCACAAGCACAACCCGCGCCCCAGACCGTGCTCATGGCCGATGCCGAGGGGGTCAGCGTCCTGCAAGGCGGCGATCCCGCCCCCGAGGTGCAAAGCCGCGTCGCGCTCGACGCGATCACCTATGACGACACCGGCGATGTGGCGCTTTCGGGCCGCGCCGCGGGCGATGGCTTCGTGCGGGTCTATCTCGACAATCAGCCCATCACCACCTCGCGGATCACCGAGGCCGGCCGCTGGCGCAGCGCGCTGCCGCAGGTCGACACCGGGCTGTATACGCTGCGGGTCGACGAGGTGAACGCCGATGGCACCGTCACCTCGCGGGTCGAAACCCCGTTCCGCCGCGAAGATGACGAGGTGCTCGCCGCCCGCGAGGCGCTGGCCGCCGATCCCACCGCCCGCGCCCGCATCGTCACCGTGCAACCGGGGGCGAGCCTCTGGGCCATCTCGCGCGAAACCTATGGCGAGGGCATCCTTTATGTCCGCGTCTTCGAGGCCAATCGCGACCGCATCCGCAACCCTGATCTGATCTACCCCGGTCAGGTCTTTTCCCTGCCAGAATAACCCTTTGCCGCCACGCCTCGCGCCGAGCACAGCCCATGTGCGGGGCGCAGACCGGCTTTCTCGCCCGGACTTCTGGAAAACCGGCAGGGGCCGGGTTAGGTGTGGGGCAATGAAAGGTCCCGCCCATGCCGCCCTCTGATCCCACGCAACCCACCACGCCGATGCCCGCCGATGGCTGGGGGGTGATCCGCCGCGTCGCGCCCTATCTCTGGCCCGAGGGCGAGGCCTGGGTGAAACGCCGGGTGATCGTCGCCCTACTGCTCCTGCTGGTGGCCAAGCTCATCGCCGTCGCCACGCCGCCGCTCTACAAGGCCGCCGTCGACAGCCTCGCGGGCGACGCGCCGAACGAGACCTGGCTGCTCGCAATAGGCGCCATCGGGCTCACCATCGCCTATGGTATGGCGCGGCTGATGACCGTAGGCTTTCAGCAATTGCGCGACGCGGTTTTCGCCCGCGTGGCCCAGCGCGCCCTGCGCAAGCTGGCGCTCGAAACCTTCACCCATATCCACCGCATGTCGATGCGCTATCACATCACCCGCAAGACCGGCGGGCTGAGCCGGATCATCGAACGCGGGGTCAAGGGCGTCGATTTCCTGCTGCGGTTCCTGATCTTCTCGATCGGGCCGCTGATCCTCGAGCTGACGCTGGTGGCGCTGGTGCTCTGGGCGGTGTTCGACGTCTGGTATCTGGTGGTGGTGGTCGGCGTCATCGCCGCCTATGTCACCTTCACCTTCAAGGTCACCGAATGGCGCGTGAAACTGCGCCGCCAGATGAATGACCAAGACACCGATGCCAATCAAAAGGCCATCGACAGCCTGCTCAATTTCGAGACGGTAAAATATTTCGGCGCCGAAGGCCGCGAGGCCGCGCGCTATGACAAATCCATGGAAGGCTATGAGGCCGCAGCCCTCAAAACCGCCTATTCCTTGGCCATTCTCAACTTTGGTCAGAGTTTCCTGATCACCGGTGGGCTGGTCATCGTGATGGTCATGGCGGCAATGGGCGTGCAGTCGGGCGATCTGACCGTGGGCGATTTCGTCATGGTCAACGCCTATATGATCCAAATCACCATGCCGCTCAATTTCCTCGGCACGGTCTACCGCGAAATCCGGCAGGCGCTGGTCGATATGGGCGAAATGTTCGGCCTGCTCGATCAGGCCCCCGATGTGACCGACCGCCCCGGGGCCAAGCCGCTGGCGGTGACCAAAGGCGCGCTGCGGTTTGAAAATGTGCGCTTTGGCTACGAGGCCGAGAGACCCATTCTCAAGGGCATCAGCTTTGACGTGCCGGCCGGGCAAACCGTGGCGGTGGTCGGCTCTTCGGGCTCGGGGAAATCGACCATCGGGCGGCTGCTCTTTCGCTTCTACGACGTGCAGGGCGGGGCGATCCGCATCGACGGGCAGGATCTGCGCGACGTGACCCAGCAGAGCCTGCACGAGGCCATCGGCGTCGTGCCGCAGGATACCGTGCTCTTCAACGACACGATCCGCTATAACATCGCCTATGGCCGCGCCGGGGCCACCGAGGACGAGATCATCGAGGCCGCCCGCGCCGCCCAGATCCATGATTTCATCCTGACCCTGCCCGATGGCTATGACACCGCCGTCGGCGAACGCGGGCTCAAGCTCTCGGGTGGCGAGAAACAGCGCGTCGGCATCGCCCGCACCCTGCTCAAGAACCCGCCGGTGCTGCTTCTGGACGAGGCGACGAGCGCGCTCGACAGCGAGACAGAGCGCGGCATTCAGGCGGCGCTCGCCCGTGCCACTCAGGGGCGCACGGCGATCACCATCGCGCACCGCCTCTCGACCATCGCCGATGCCGATCTCATCATCGTGCTCGAGGCGGGCGAGATCGTCGAAAGCGGCTCGCATGATGCGCTCTTGGCGCAGGACGGGCGCTATGCCGCGCTCTGGCGCACGCAACAGGCGGAACGCGTTTAACATCACCCCGATGGGCCGGGTTTCCGAAACTCGCCCATCGGCGGTCATTTTCTGTCCATCTTTGCCCCGCATACCGCGCGCATGATCGACACGTTGCATTCTGCCCTGCCGCGCGCCCTGCGTCTGACCCTGCTGTTCGCGGCAGAGCTGGTGCTCGTCATGCTCGCGTTTCAGCTCTTTGCCTCCTTGGAATGCCGCGCCACCTCGGTCGAGGGCGCCTGTCGCGCGCTGCGTGGCGTCGGGCTGCGCGGCGTGTCGCTCCTGGTGCTGCTGGCGGTCTATTTCTGGGCGGTGCGGACGGCCTGGCAGGAGTTCCTCCGGCTGGCCGCCGCGCGCAGTGGCGGCACGCGCTGGGTGGCGCTGCATGTCGCGGGGCTCATGCTCATCATCCTGCCCATGGCGCTTGTGCCCGATCACGCGCTCAACCCGCTCTTTCACCGCATCCTGCCGCTGATGGTGCTGGGCGGCGGCATGGCGGCTTTGGGCGGTCTCTTCTGGCTGGCAGGGCCCCGTGACTGGCAGCAATGGCTGCGGCCCCGGCTGGTGCCGGTTCTGGCGCTTGTCCTCCTCGCCGCCCTCCTGCCTAATCTGGCCGAGGCCATCGGCCCGATCTGGTATTGGGAAACCCTGACCCAGATCACCTTTGCTGGCGTCGCCCTGATGCTCGCGCTGGTGGCCGATGTGCCGGTGGTCGATCCCGCGGCGCAGATCATCGGCACCAATGGTTTTCTGGTCGCTGTCGCCGATAGCTGTTCCGGCGTCGAAGGCTTTGTTCTGGTGAGCGCCTTTCTCGCGCTCTACGCCGTGCTCTTTCGCGACCGGCTGAGGCTCACGCGGTTCTGGCTCTGTGTCTGGCCCGTGGCGCTTTTGCTGAGCTGGCTCTTCAACGTCATCCGCATCACCGTGCTGATCATGATCGGGGCCTATGCCTCGCCCGACCTCGCGGTGAACGGGTTTCACAGCTTCGCGGGCTGGCTCTTCTTCATGCTGCTCGCCATGGCGGTGCTCTTGGTGGTCGACCGCATCGCATGGCTGCGGCGGGTGCCCGGCCGCGACGCCCCGGCGATCCCGCTGGCCGAGGATGCGTTGGCCGCGCGCATTCTGCCCTTTGTCCTCTTCATGGCGGCGGGGGTGCTGGCCCAGAGCTTCTGGGCCGATCCGATCCTCGCCTACCCGTGGCAGGCGCTGATCATGGCGCTGTCGCTCTGGTGCTTTCGCGTGCCCTTGCGCGCCTACCTCTGCCGCCCCTCGGCGCTGGCCTTGGGGGCCGGGGTGTTGGTGGGGCTTCTATGGGTCAAATCCGCACCGTCGTCTTACAGCCCCAATACCGACGCGTTACAGAGCCTGTCTCAGGCCGGTCTCCTCCTCTGGATCGCGGCGCGCTGTCTCGGCACCACGCTGCTCGTCCCGGTGATCGAAGAGCTCTTCTTTCGCAGCTATCTTCAGGCCCGCCTGACCCAAGGTCTGACCGGCCCGCTGGGCCGCCCATTGGCTGTTTTATTGGCGATTGCCGTCTCTGTCGGCTGCTTTGCCCTGCTGCATGACCGCTGGCTCATGGCCGCCGTGGCCGGCGTCATCTTTGCCGCGCTCTATCACCGTCACGGGCGTCTCGCGGACGCCGTCGCGGCCCATATGGTGGCCAATCTGATCATCGCCCTCGCCGCCGCCTCGACCGGCGACTGGGCCCTGATCTAGGCGGCGCATATGAAAAGACCGGCGGACCCAAAAGGGCGCGCCGGTCCTTGTTTCCTTGACCGATCCGGGCTTAGCCGCGGCGGCGCTTGAGCTCCCAGGCGAGGGCCAGCATCGCCATCACAGCCGCCAGCGCCAGCAGGCCAGAGCTCGCATCGATTTCCGGCACCGAGCTCACATTGCCCGACCCGCCGGTCGACCCGTGACCCCAGCGTTCATAATACCAGTCCCAGAACCACCAGCCCCGGGATTGTGCCGAAGCCGCCCCGGCCGTGGTCAGCACGGCGAGCGTCGAAAGAAATGCCGTTTGAGTAATACGCAGCATGATATCTCCCCAAGAAATGACCTGCAGAGAGCTTAGCTAATCCCTTCGAAGAAAAGCAAAGTTTAACCACAGTTTCGCCAGATTTCACCAAAACCGGGAAACAGATTCCCCTTAATTCAAAGACTGTTCTCGCTTCATGGTCAATTCTGGCCGCAGACCCCTTCAGAGCCATCCTGCCTCAGAGACGCGTCGAATCACGGGCCTTATTCTGCGGCGTTGAGCGGTGTCTTGGCGGCGCTGACCAGAGGGGTCGGAGGCGTGCCAACCGTCACATGCTCCGACCACAGGATTTCCGGCGGCGGTGTCCGCCGCGCCGCCCGGTCGAGCGCCAGGTCCCGCGCCGCCCGGCTCGCCCGGCCCAGTGACAGTGCCGCCAGAAGCCGCGACAGCCAGATCAGATAGGTCGTCGCCCAGACCCGCAGCGCCAGCATCGACGGCGTGAAAATCAACGTCAGAACGGTCGCGATCCCAAGGCCAAAGACCACCGCCGTCGCCAGCTGTTTCCACCAGAGCGCGGTCGGGCTGTCGAAAGAATAGCCGCCATTGACGAAATCGAGGCTGAGCCCGAACATCATCGGCGTCAGCCCGGCCATGGTGGTGATTGTCGTTAGCAACACAGGCCGGATGCGCGCCTCGGCGGTCCGGGTGATCGCCTCGATCCGGGGCATATAGCGCGAATATTCCTGATAGGTGTCGATCAGAACAATGTTGTTGTTCACCACGATCCCCGCCAGCGCGACGATGCCGGTGCCGGTCATGATGATCGAAAATGGCTGGTTCATCACCATCATCCCGATCAGCACACCAGTGGTCGAGAGCACCACCGCCAAGAGCACCAGAACCGCGTTATAAACGCTGTTGAACTGCGCCAGCAGGATGATGAACATGAGGCCCAGCGCCCCCAGAAAGGCCTTTTGCAGGAAGGCGCCGCTCTCGGCCTGATCTTCCTGATCGCCGGTCCATTCATAGGCGATCCCGGCGGGCAGCACGCCGCTGTCGAGCCACTCGGTCAGATGGGCGATCCTCTCGTTGGCATTGATCGGAACCGTTGTTTCATTGCCCTTTTCATCGCGATCTATGCGGGTGAGCCCGGTCTCGACTGCCGCCTTGATGTCGAAAAACCGGGTCTGGTCGATCCGGTCGATCTGGGCGAGGCCCTGCACGGGTTTGCGGGTGATGAAATTCGACAGCGGCACGAGGCCTTCGTTGGTGCGGACCTTGAGCGTGTCGAGGGTGGAGAGGACGCGGTCTTTTTCGGGGAGGCGGACGCGGATGTCGATTTCTTCGTCGCTGGTCTCGACCGGCATGGTGTCCAGGAGGATACCGCGGGTGACGAGTTGGACCATGGCGCCGACGGTGGCGACATCGGCGCCAAACCGGCCGGCCTTTTCCACGTCCACATCAATCTGCCAGTCGATAGAGGGCAGGGGCAGCGTGTCCTCGATGAGCGTAAGCCCCCGAGTTTCTTCGAATTTCTCGCGTGCGGTCTCGGTGAAATCGCGCAGGAGCTGCCAATTGTCGCCCTTGATCCGCAGGTGAACGGGCTTGGCGGAGGCGGGGCCGCGTTCGAGGGCGAGGATCTCGATCTTGATGCCGGGGATCTGCGAAAGCCGGGCTGTGAGCTCGTCGATCGTGCGGTCGCCATCGGCGTCGGGGTCAGAGATTTGTCGTGTGAAATCAAGGCCAAAGAGGCTGAACCAGGTCTCGCGGCGGGTCGGGCGATCCTCCCAGGCGATGAGTTCGATCTGGACCTGGCCGATGGTGTCGCGGGGCGGTTGCGCGCCGCCGGTGTTGTTGTTGAGCCCGCCGTCGCCGGCGAAAGCAAAGGCGCTTTTGACATTGGGGTGTTCGAGCACGATCTCCTCAGCCTGACGCACGAGGCTATCTTGTTGTTCCAGCGAGAGATTTCCGCGCGCGCGCACATAGACGATGGCGTTTTCCGGCTCGGATTCCACAAAGAATTCAACGCCGCGATTGTTGCCCATGTAGAAGATCAGCACCGAGCCGACGAGGACGAAAATCGCCGCAAAAGCCAAGAGCGGCGCGACCGGATTGGCGGCGATGAGGTGGATGAAACGGCCAAAAACGCTACGTCGGTGTTGCGTCGGTATTTCGTCGGCATCGCGACTGTGGCGATTTCGGACCACTCCGGCAGCCAATCGGCGGATCCGGGCAAAGCCCGCGCCGAGCCCGACAAAGAGCGCCACCACCGAGGCCAGCCCCAGAGCCACCAGCGCCACCACCCCCAGCATGAGGACAAAGGCGCCAATGAGCGTCGGGATGACCGAGACCACAATCGCCCCCATATTCATCGCGCCAAAGAGCAGACCCACCAGCGCCATCAGCGCCGGGATCAGCGCCGCCGCAAGCATCAGCGCCGCAATCGCCACCGGGAAGAGCAGCAGATGCCAGAGCAGCCGACCCTGGCTCAGCGTGTCGATGCGCATCGACAGCCAGCGCTCGATCCGGCCCGTCACCCCGCCGACCACCGGCAGGTAAACCAGCGCCACCAGCAGCGAGGCCGAGAGCACAAAGATCAGCGTAACCGGCAGCATGCCCATGAACTGCCCCGGAATGCCGGGCCAGAAGAGCATCGGCAAAAAGGCACAGAGCGTCGTCGCGGTCGAGCTCACCACCGGCCAGAACATCCGCTTGGCCGCCTCGACATAGGCGTGCATCGGGCCGGAGCCTTCCGAGATGCGCTTGTCCGCATATTCGACCACCACGATGGCCCCATCGACGAGCATCCCCACCGCGAGGATCAGCCCGAACATCACCATGTTGGAGACGGTCACGCCCATCACGGCGAGCAGCGCGAAACACAAAAGGAAGGAGGTCGGGATCGCAAACCCCACGAGAAGCGCCGGGCGGATGCCGAGGGCGGCAAGCATGACGATCATCACCAGCGCGATGGCGGTGAGCACCGAGCCTTCGAGCTGTTTCACCATGGAGGCCACGGTGCGCGACTGATCGCCGGAGGTGCCGACAGAGACCGTGGCGCGCAGCTCGTCCGGCCAAGAGGCGCGGGCGGCGTCGACGGTTTCGCGGACCAGCGCGGCGGTGTCGATGATGTTGAAGCCTTTGCGTTTGACCACCTGCAGCGCGACGGTGGTCTCGCCGTTAAAGCGCGCGGTGCCGAGCCGGTCCTCGAAGGTGAGGTTGATCTGCGCTAGATCGCCGAGCGTGATCACCCGGTCGCCATTGGTCTTGATCGGCAGTTCGTAAATGTCGCGCGGCTCGTTGAAGGAGGCGGGGATTTTCACTGCGAAACTGCCCGTCTCGCTGCGGATCTCGCCCGCCGCGATGAGCTGATTGTTGTTGCGCACCACGTTGATCAATTCGCCCGCGGTGACGTTATAGGCCTCGAGCCGGAGCGGATCGATCACCACCTCGACCATTTCGTCGCGATTACCCGCGATCCCGGCCTCGAGCACCGGATCGAGCGCTTCGATCTGATCCTGCAGCGTCTTGGCGATCTGCGCCATGGTGCGTTCCGGCACATCGCCCGAGAGGGTCACGACAAGGATCGGAAATTCAGAGAAGTTGATCTCGTTGATCGTGTATTTCTCGTAGCCTTCGGGGAATTTGGCCTCGGCCGCACTCATCGCGTCGCGGACATCGGCCATGATCTTGGTCTTGTCCCAGCCAAATTCGAACTCGAGCGCCACGCCGGCATAGTTTTCCGCCGCGGTGCCGGTCATCTTGTCGAGCCCGTCGAGATCCGAAAGCTCGGTTTCCATCACCTTGACCAGAAGGGTTTCGCTATCCTCGGCCGAGATGCCGGGGAAGGGGACAGAGACGAAGAGCGCCGGGATCTCGATGTCGGGCTCGCCCTCTTTGGGCAGGCTCAGATAGGCCATCGTGCCGGCGAGCACCGACAACACGATAAAGGCCAGCACCATGCGGGCGCGTTCAGAGGCCCAGTCGACCAGCCCGGTCATTGCGCATCTGCCTGATAGCTTGGCCGGACGCGGACGCCGTCGGTGACATATTCCTGACCGATGACGATGACATCGGCGTTCTCGGGCAGACCGGTGAGCCAGACGCCCTCGGGCGTGTCGCGCAAGAGCTGCACCGGGCGGAAGGCGGCGGTGTCCTCTTCCGTCACGAGGCGCACGCCCATGTCGCCCTGATCGTTCAGGGTGAGCACCGATTGCGGCAAGAGATGCGCCGAGGCGCCATCGGCGGCAATCAGGATTTCGGCGGTCTGGCCATCGCGGATCGCCAGATCGTCATTCTCCACGGTGACTTCGACCCGGAAGGTGCGGGTGACCTCGTCGGCGGAGCGCGACAGAAAGCTCACCTTGCCCGCGACCTGTTTGCCGGAGGCGAGCGTCGCGGTGGCGGGCGCGTCGAGCGTCACGCGATCGACCTCGGTTTCGGGCACGAAGCCCACGAGGATGATCGGATCGAGTTGCAGCACGGTGGCGCAGAGTGCGCCGGGTTGCAGCAGGCTGCCGCGTTCGGCGGTGTCGGTTTCCAACAGCCCGGCGAAGGGCGCGGTGATGGTGAGCCGGTCGATTTCCTTTTGCGCGGCGGCGATCCCGGCCTGGGCGCTTTCGATCCCGGCGCGGGCGGCTTCGATCCCGGCGGCGGCGCTTTCCAGCCCGGATTGCGCGGATTTGAGCCCGGCCTCGGCGCTGCTCAGCGTGGCCTCGGCACCGCGCACGGTGGCCTCGGTCGCGGCGACGCGGGTGTCGGAGGCATAGCCGCCCTGGCTCAGCCGTTTGGCGGCGTTGTCGTTGATCTGTGCCTCGCTCAGCCGGGCCTTGGCCTCTTCGACGCGGGCGCGGCTCTCGGCGACGCGGGCTTCGGCCTCGGGCACTTTGGCGCGGGCCTCGGGCAGGCGGGCGCGGGCCTCGGCAAGCCGCGCCTCGGCCTCGGCCAGCGTCGCCTCGCGGGTGCCGGGATCGAGCGCGCAGAGCGGCTCGCCCGCCTCGACAAAGCTGCCCTTGCGGCGCGGCTCGGAGGTCACGAGACCGGAGGTTTCAGCGCGCACCTCGACCTGAGCGTCGGCCTCGGTCCGGCCCCGCAGCACCACGGCGCTGTCGATCTGGCGCGCGACAGAGCGGGTGACGATCACCCCGGGCAGGGCGGCGCCCGTCTCGGCATCCGTCTCGGCATTGCTGTCGGGCGTCGCGGCGGCGGCGGTGTCGGGCGCGCCGAACCGGTCGCGTTCAAAGACGAAGAGATAGATCAGCACCATGACGACGATGGCGGCCAGGATCGGAAACAGACGCATCAAGCACCCAATGGTTTGGCTTTTCATCATCGGCCGGGCGGCGGGGCTGGGGCGAGGCTCTGAAAAGCGGGTTGTAACGAAAATAGCTGATTTGATCTAAACGGGCCAGTTTAGGGTACGTCTTTGCGCTTTGGCTTGCAATATGACGGATTGGCGCAACAGTTGCGGCCCTTGGCAGCGGCAAGGCGACAGGTTAAGACGGGGCAAATCGACCAAGGGGCCAGGCCAACGTGAGCGATACAGACAGCTTTATTAACGAGGTGAGCGAAGAGGTTCGCCGGGATCGGCTCTTCGGATTGATGCGGCGCTATGGCTGGATTGCCGTGCTGGCGGTTCTGCTGCTGGTGGGCGGCGCGGCCTATAATGAGTGGCGCAAGGCGAATGAGCGCGCGGCGGCAGAGGCGCTGGGCGACGGTATTCTCGCAGCCTTGGAACAGGATGAGGCCGAGGCCCGCGTGACGGCGCTGCAAGCGATTGACGCGCCGGACCCGTCGGCGGATGCGGTTGTGACGCTGCTCGCGGCGGGGGAATCGCTCGGTTCCGATCCCAAGGCCACGGCAGAGGCGCTGGTGGCGCTGGCCGAGCGCGGCGATGTGCCGATGGTGTACCGCCAGATTGCCACGCTCAAGGCGGCGGCGATCGGCGCAGAGGGGCTGGCGGCCGAGACGCGGCGCGAGCTGCTCGATGGGCTGGCGCTGGGCACTGGCACGATCCGGGTGCTGGCCGAGGAACAGCTTGCCTATCTCGACATCGAGACCGGCAACCAGGAGGCGGCCTTGACCCGGCTTGAGGCGCTCTATGTGGATGCCGAAGCGAGCGAAGGCCTGCGGCAGCGGGTCGGTCAGATCGTTCTGGCGCTTGGCGGAGAGCTGAGCGGCGAGGCCGCCAGCGATGTTGCACGGCAGGCGGACGGCGGTTAACGTCGCAAACGACAGCCAATTAGGGGGCGCAGAGTGGTGACCAGACAGATTGCGATCGCGGGGTTGATTGCCCTTGGTGCGCTGGCCGCATGTGCCAAGCGTGAGCCGATCCTGCCGGGCGTGCGCGAAGAGATTCGCGAGGACGCTGGCGAGGAATTCGGCATCGTCACCAACGCACAGCGGACCAATCAGGCGCTGCCGATCCGGCTTGCCCCGGTGACGGCCAATGCCAATTGGGTGCAGCGCAGCGGCTCGCCGATGACCCGGGTGGCGCATCCGGCGCTGTCGGCGGCACCGCAGCGGATCTGGTCGGCCTCGATCGGGTCGGGCGACGGGCGCAAGGCGCGGATCACCGCCGATCCGGTGGTCGCAGGCGGCCGTGTCTTCACCCTCGACAGCGCGGCCACCGTGGCCGCGACCTCGACCGGCGGGCAGGTCCTCTGGACGCAGAACCTCGTGCCGCCCAATGATTCCGGCAATGACGCGAGCGGCGGCGGGCTGGCCTTTGGCGATGGCAAGCTCTTCGTCACCTCGGGCTTTGGCATGATCAGCGCGCTCGACCCGGCCACCGGGCGGGTGATCTGGGAGCAAAAGCTGCGCGGCACCGGGTCGGGCAGCCCGACGGTCTATGACGGGCTGGTCTATCTGGTCTCGGCCGATGACGAGGCCTGGGCGCTCGACACCGACAATGGCCGCATCAAATGGCAGCTCAGCGCCGCCCCCGATGCCAACAATATCCTCGGCGGTCCGGCCCCGGCCGTCTCCGAGAAATATGCCGTCTTTGCCTTTGGCGCGGGCGAATTGCAGGGCGCGTTCCGCAAGGGCGGTCTGCGGCTCTGGGATGCGCAGGTGGCCGGTCGGCGCAGCGGTCTGTCGCAATCGCTGGTGGCCGATGTCACGGGCGATCCCCTGATCATTGGCGACCGGGTCTATGTCGGCACCCATTCCGGCCGTCTGGTGGCGCTCAAGCTGGGCAATGGCGAACGGATCTGGACCGCGACCGAAGGCCCGCTGAGCCCGGTCTGGCCGGCTGGCGATGCGCTCTTCCTGATTTCGGACCGCAATGAGCTCATCCGGCTCAACGCCGAGGATGGCACCCGCGTCTGGTCGCAGAAACTGCCCTTCTTCGTGAAGGAAAAGCCGCGCAAGAAGGCGCGCATCTATGCCCATTACGGCCCGGTTCTCGCCGGTGGTCAGCTTGTCGTGGCCTCGAGCGATGGCAATCTGCGCTTTTACGATCCGGTGTCCGGCGCGCTGCGCCGCACGGTCGAAATCCCCGGCGGTGCGACCAGCAACCCGGTGGTGGCGGGCCGCACGCTCTATGTCGTGTCGACCAACGGGCAATTGCACGCTTTCCGTTAGGCCCGCGATAGGGTAAGGGGGCAGCTTGATTGCTGCCCCACCTCTGCCCGGAGCCGAGAGAATGAGTTTTACACTGGCCATCGTTGGACGCCCGAATGTGGGCAAGTCCACCCTGTTCAACCGTCTGGTTGGCAAGCGTCTGGCCTTGGTCGACGACCAGCCGGGCGTGACCCGCGACCTGCGCGAGGGCGAAGCAAGGCTGGGCGATCTGCGCTTTACCGTGATCGACACCGCCGGTCTTGAAGATGCCACCGACGATTCGCTTCAGGGCCGGATGCGGCGGCTGACCGAGCGGGCGGTCGATATGGCCGATATCTGCCTCTTCGTGATCGACGCCCGCACCGGGGTCACCCCGATTGACGAGGTGTTTGCCGAGATCCTGCGCAAACGGTCCGAACATGTGATCCTGGCCGCCAACAAGGCCGAGGGCGCGACGGCGGATGCCGGTGTGATCGAAGCCTATGGCCTTGGCCTTGGCGAGCCGATCCGCCTGTCGGCGGAACATGGCGAAGGGCTCAACGATCTTTATTCGCAGCTGATGCCGCTGGCCGATGGCTATGCCGAGCGTGCCCGTCAGGATGCGCCGGAAACCGATGTCACCCTGACCGAGGAAGAGGCCGAGGCCGGTGCGCCCGACGATCCGCACAAGCCCACCGAGTCGCGGCCGCTGCAGGTGGCCGTCGTGGGCCGTCCCAATGCCGGGAAATCGACCCTGATCAACAAGATCCTCGGCGAGGAGCGTCTGCTCACCGGGCCGGAGGCGGGGATCACCCGTGATGCGATCTCTCTCAAGATGAATTGGGACGGGGTGCCGATGCGTGTCTTTGACACGGCGGGCATGCGCAAAAAGGCCAAGGTGCAGGAAAAGCTCGAAAAACTGTCGGTGAGCGACGGTCTCAGAGCGGTGAAATTCGCCGAGGTCGTCGTCGTTCTTCTCGACGCGGCGATCCCGTTTGAACAGCAGGATCTGCGCATTGCCGACCTCGCCGAGCGCGAGGGGCGGGCGGTCGTGGTGGCGGTCAACAAATGGGATATCGAGGACGAGAAGCAAGAGAAGCTCCGCGCCCTCAAGGAGGCGTTTGAGCGGCTCTTGCCGCAGCTGCGCGGCGCGCCTCTGGTCACGGTTTCGGCCAAGACCGGGCGGGGGCTCGACCGGCTGCATGCGGCCATCGTCAAGGCGCATGATGTGTGGAACCGGCGGGTCAGCACGGCGCAGCTCAACCGCTGGCTCACGGGGATGCTCGAGCAGCATCCGCCCCCCGCGCCGAGCGGTCGCCGGATCAAGCTGCGCTATATGACACAGGCGAAAACGCGTCCGCCGGGGTTCGTCGTGATGTGCAGCAACACCGAGAAAATGCCGGAAAGCTATACCCGCTATCTGGTCAATGGCTTGCGCCAGGATTTCGACATGCCGGGGACGCCGATCCGGCTGCATATGCGCAGCCAGTCGGACAAGAACCCCTATAAGTCGAAGAAGAAATCGACGCCGTCGCGGCTGCGCAAACACCTGGGCAAAGGGCCCGCCGACAAAAAGTAAACGGGGCGCGACGGGCCGAAAATGGCCCGTCGGTATCCTGTCGGTATGGCGTCGGTAAAACGACAGTGGCGGTTTTTGCCGCTCGCGGCCGCCGTTAACCGATGCGGCGTGGGCCGTCGGCGAGCTGTTTGATCGCCAGCACCGCGAGGATGAGCACGCCGCCGGCTGCCAGCGCCAGCACCACGGCGGGGCCGTCGGGGAGGTTGGACACGGCAATCGCCACCAGCGCCCAGATCACCGCCACTGGCAGGCCCAGAGCGCCCGGGCGGCTCAGCATCAAACCGATGGAGAGCATCAAGGCCAGGATGAGCGCGATCACCGCCGCGAGAATGCCGGTGCCGACGCCAAAGCCGCCGAGCAACAGCCCGATCGAGACGGAAGACGCGGCGGTGAGCCAGCCGGCATAGAGCCCGACGGGCACCAGCGCCCACCAGGCGTCGCGGGCAGGCGCGCGCAGCCAGGCCACGACCGCGCCGAACCACATCAGCCAGATCATCAGCGTGGCGACCACCGGGCTCTGCTGGGCGACCCAGAGCCAGCCCACGCCAAGCGCCAGCGAGAAGAAGAGCGGCGCGCGCATCGGCGCCCAATCGGGCGCGTCGCGCCGTGCCCAGACGCCATAGGCGCCATGGGCGATGAGCCAGAGGTAGAGCAGCCCCCAGATGGCGAAGGCATAGCCTGCGGGCTGTACCGGCGGATCGACCTGCGGCACCGGGAATTGATCGGGCGCGTAGCCGCCAAATCCCGGGGTGGCGAGCGGGGCTGCGGCAAAGAGCAGCGCGGCGAGGAGGACGAGATAGGGCATGGTATACCGGTATTTGAGGCGTGGGATCTTTGGCGTAGCCTCAAGGTAGCTCTGTTTGGCGTCAGTCAAGGCGCGGTGTTTTTGGGAGGTTGGGTATGACCCGCATCATCATCCTGTGCGACGGCACGTGGAATTCGCCCGATATCGTGATGCCCACCCATCTCGTGGAGCTGAGCCGCCATCTGGTGAATGACCCGCGGCAGGGGCAGGTGGTGGCCTATTTCGCGGGCGTCGGAACGGACCGGCGGTTTGACGGGGCGGTGGGGCGGTTTTTGAACAAATGGGGCGGCGGGGCCTTTGGCTGGGGCCTCGATGACAAGGTGAAACAGGCCTATCAATTCATCGCCAAAGCCTATCGGCGGGGCGATGAAATACAGGTTTTCGGCTTTTCGCGCGGTGCCTATACGGCGCGGTCGGTGGTCGGGATGATCCGCAAATGCGGGCTGATCGAGGACACCAGCCCGGCGGCGGTGAACCGGGCCTTTGCGCTCTATCGCAAGCGGGGGGCGCGCAATGCGCCGGATGCGCCGCATATCCGCGAAGCGCGGCGGCGGATGTCGCCGGGCTTTGCGACGTCGCAGGAGGATCTCGACTGGCGCGGCGATGGGTCCGCGCTGGTCCGGGTCGGGTTTGTCGGTGTCTGGGACACGGTGGGCGCGCGGGGCATTCCCCTCTCGCTCTTTGGGCCGGTGGCGAGCCTGTGGAACCGGCAGTACAGGTTTCATGACATGCAGCTGTCGCGGCTGGTCGAACGGGCGCGCCATGCCGTGGCGCTCGACGAGCAGCGGCTGTTCTACCGCCCGGCGCTTTGGGACAATCTCGAGCGGCAGGGCAGCAGGCTTGGGCTCAACGGCGGGGTGCGGGGCGCGGCAAGGCCCTATCAGCAGCTCTGGTTCATCGGCACCCATGGCATTCTGGGCGGCAGTGCGGGCAATCGCGGGCTGAGCGCGCTGCCGCTGCAATGGGTGGTGGAGGGGGCGCCGGGGATCAGGTTGCGGCCCGGGGCGCGGCTGCCCGGGGTGCCGGGCGATCCGCTGGCGGAAACGACGCTCTTGCCGCGCGACGAGGGGCTCTTGCGGCGCTGGCGCGAGGGGCCGGAGCGGATGGAGGATATCCATCCCTCGGTGTCGATCCGGGTGCAGACCCGGGCCAAGTATCGGCCCGGGTCGCTGCGCCTGTGACAGAGGGCTGGATCAGACCAGCGTGCCGTCGGCGGCGAGGATCGTCTTGCCGCCGAGATAGGGGTGCAGCGCCTCGGGCAGGGCGACCGAGCCATCGGCCTGCTGGCCGTTTTCCAGCACCGCGATAAGGCAGCGGCCCACGGCGAGGCCCGAACCGTTCAGCGTGTGCAGGAACTGCGGCTTGCCGCCATCGGCGGGTTTGAACCGGGCGTTCATGCGGCGCGCCTGAAAGTCGCCGCAGACGGAGACCGAGGAAATCTCGCGATAGCTGTCCTGACCGGGCAGCCAGACCTCGATGTCATGGGTGCGGCGCGCGCCAAAGCCCATGTCGCCGGTGCAGAGCACCACGGTGCGATAGGGCAGGCCGAGCCGTTCGAGAATGCCCTGGGCGCAGGCGGTCATGCGGTCGAGTTCGGCGCGGCTCTCATCCGGGTGGGTGACCGAGACCATTTCGACCTTTTCGAACTGGTGCTGGCGCAGCATCCCGGCGGTGTCGCGCCCGGCGCTGCCGGCTTCCGAGCGGAAACATTGGGTATGGGCGACATAGCGGCGCGGCAGGTAATCGGCCTCGACGGTGAGCCCGTTGACGATATTGGTGAGCGTCACCTCGGCGGTCGGCACCAGCCACCAGCCATTGGTCGTCTCGTAGCTGTCTTCGCCAAACTTCGGCAATTGCCCGGTGCCATACATCATTTCCGGGCGCACCAGAACCGGTGTCCAGGTCTCGGTCAGCCCGTTTTCGTCGATATGGGTGTTGATCATGAATTGGGCCAGCGCCCGGTGGATGCGCGCCACCGCGCCCGAGAGCACGACAAAGCGGCTGCCCGAGAGTTTCGCGGCGGTCTCGAAATCCATCCCCGGCAGCACGCCGTCGAGCTCGTAATGCTCTTTCGGGGTGAAGTCGAAGACGCGCGGCGTGCCCCAGCGGTGGATTTCCACATTGTCAGCCTCATCCGCGCCTTGCGGCACGTCGTCGAAAGGCAGGTTGGGCAGGCCCATCAGCAGATCGGTGAGCTGTTGATCGAGCTCCTTGGCCTCGGCCTGCATGGCGGCGACTTCGGATTTCTTTTCGCCGACCAGCGCGCGGAGGCGTTCGAACTCGGCCTCATCGCCCTTGGCCTTGGCGGCACCGACCTCTTTGGAGGCGCGATTCTGTTCGGCCTGGGCGGTTTCGGCGGCATGGATCAGCGCGCGGCGTTTTTCGTCCAGCGCGAGGATTTGCGACGATGCGCCATCAAGCCCCCTCAGCGCCAGGGCGGCGTCGAATGCGGCGGGGTTGTCGCGGATGGCACGGATATCATGCATGTCTTTGGTCCTTGCGGCGGATGATTCACTGAATTTCCCGCGTTATGCACCAGTTTTCGCGCCACGGGTAGGGGCGAGGCGCCTGTGCGGCACTGTGGCGGGTTTTGGGATGAGGGGGTGTAGGTGAGAGGCTGGACAACGACCCAAGCGGGGCTCGTTACGGCTGCTTCCTTCCGGACCTGACCGGGTTGGCGAGGTGCCTGCCCGCGCCAACCTCTCACCGGGCTATGTAGTGGCAACGGGTCCCGAGTGCAAGACGGGAGTGGGGGGACGGGGGTCAGAGCGCGAGGCGGAATTTCTGGAACCCGTCGTCGTCGAGGTCGAGGAATTCGATGCCTGCGAACCGTGGCGGCAGCGGCACATGGCGCAGCCCCGGCCCGCTGCGGCAGACCACGGTGGTGCCAGGCATCGGGCGAAAGCGCCAGACCGGGTCTTCGGGCGGGGTGATCTGGCCGGTCTCTGTCAGGTCCGCGATGACCAGGTCGCGCAAGAGCGCGCGGCTCGGCATGATCCAGCGGTCGGGCGAGATCGCGGGGAACGGCCCGCTGCCGGCGGCGCGGTAATGGTTGGTGGCAAGCAGGAAGCGGTCGTCCTCCTGAACCGGTTCGCCCTGATAACAGAGCGCGTGGATGCGGCTCGTGCCGGGCGCGATTTCTTCGCCGGTGAGGCTGAAACGCGGCGGTTGGGCGAGGTCGATCTCATAGGTGAGCCCGTCGATCACCTCAAAGATATGGCCCGGGGCCTCGAGATTGCAGAGCTTGGCGTCGCGCGCGCCGGGGGCCACCTGCAGATAGACCAGCGCCGCGCAATCGAGCCAGTGCCGCAGCTCGCGCCCGGTGACCACCGCGCCGATGAGCGTGTTGGGAAAGGCGTAGAGATCGGCGCCGTGGCGCAGCGCCAGCGGGCCTGCGGGGATGTCGGTGAAATACTCCGGGCCGCCGCGGCCGCCGGTCTTGAACGGGGCGACGGAGGAGAGGATCGGCAGATCGGCGAGCGGGCCGCCTTCGACCGCGCGGGCCAGGGCGCGGCGCTGGGCCCCGGCGACCAGCCGTTCGGCGGGGTTGTGCCCCAGGAGCGACAGGTAGCTATGGAGCGGCGCCGAGGTGGTGCCGATGCTGCGCCGGGTCTGGGCGAGCGTTGCGTGATGGGCCGGGGCGAGCCGCGCGTCGAGCGCCGGATCGGGGGGCAGCGTCTCGGCATGATGCGGCGCGACGGGCAGGGCGCGGGCGGTGGCCGCGCGGAGCCGCCAGCGATCTTCACGGCGCAGCAGGTCAAACTCGATCACCCCGAGATGCGAGCCGCGAAACCCGGGCATCACCGTGGCGGTGCCGTTGATCCGGCCCCGGCTCTCGTCGATCTCTGTGCCGGGGGCGGCCAGAGCCTTGCCGCCGGGAAAGACGTCATGGATGTGACCGGTCACCAGCCCGTCGATCCCGGGGATGCGCGACAGCGGCAGGGCGGCGTTTTCCAACCCGGGGAGCGAGGCCTCGGGGCCAAAGCCGGTATGGGCCAGCACGATCACCAGATCGGCCCCCTCGGCGCGCAGCGCCGGGACCAGCCGTTCGGCGATGTCGGTCATATCGGTGCAGGTGATATGGCCGTCGAGATGATGCCTGTCCCAGGTCAGGATCTGCGGCGGCACCAGGCTCAGCAGTCCGATGGTCAGCGGATAGGTCGCGCCCGAGGCGCAGGTGACATCGCGGTGCAGCAAGAGCTGCGAGGCCCAGAACCGGTCCTCTTCGCGCGCCGGGGTCAGGTTGCTCGCCACATAGGGAAAGCGGGCCTGACCCGTGGCGCGTTGCAGCCAGGCGAGGCCGAAGTTGAATTCATGATTGCCGAGACCCGCCGCATCATAGCCCAGCGCATTCATCGCGTCGATGATCGGGTTGAGCGTGTCCTCGGAGGCGGTGTCGGGGGCGGTGTCGGGGGCCGGGCTCCGCGAGAAATCCGACAGCGGCGTGCCCTGCAGCATGTCGCCATTGTCGACGAGCAGCGTGTTCGCGGTCTCGGTCCGGAGCCGTTTGATCAGCGTCGCGAGCCGCGACAGCCCATAGGGCTGATCCGCCTGATCGGTGAAATAGTCATAGGGGAGCAGATTGGCGTGCACATCGGATGTGGCCATCAGACGAAACAGGGCGCGATCCTGGACCTCGGTGTCTGTGGTCAGCGTCTCACTCGGTGCAATCATCAAGGCAGTGGCTCGCAGTCAAACAAATTGTGACAAAATCGGAACGTAAGCTATCCTGAAGCTATCATCTATTTAGTATCAATCAATCGAAAGTTGTAGGCGTTTATTCCGGTATAAATTTTATTCCATAAATGTTTAGATCGTAGAACGAAGACACCGAAAACCGGTGCGGGGGCAGGATGAAACATGCGGAAGAGGTGACATTTGGCGGCGCCGGTCTCGACCGGTTGGCGCTGTTGCGTGAGGATGCCGAGGCCCTCGCTGAGGCGATTGCGCAGCGCGGCGCGGAGGTCATCCTTCTGTGGCGGGGCAAGCCTCTGGTGGAGGATGACAGCCTGTCGCGGCTGTGCCGTTTGCCAATCGATCATCCGGTGGTGACGGCGGCCGGGGCGGTGGGCGCGGCGCGCTATCTGCTCGGGGCCGAGACGGCGGAGGGGCCGGTGATTCTGGCGCAGGATATCTCGGACTGGGAGCCGGCCGGGCAGGACGCGATCCTGCCGGATGTGTTTCTCGACGAGACCTTGCAGCATCATCCCGAACTGCCGCGCGCTAGCGGTTTTGCCGAGCTGCGGCGGCTGATGGCGCGGCTGAGCCGGGTCGATGCCGAGCTGGTGGCGATGGCCAAGGCGCTGCATGGCTGGCACGAGAGCCATGGGTTCTGTGCCGCCTGCGGCGCGCGCAGCGTGATGAGCAAGGGCGGCTGGCAGCGCGATTGCCCGGCCTGCAAGAAACCGCATTTCCCGCGCACCGATCCGGTGGTGATCATGCTGATCACCCGGGGCAATTCGGTGCTCATGGGGCGGTCGCCGGGCTGGCCCGAGCGGATGTATTCGCTGCTCGCGGGGTTTGTCGAGCCGGGCGAGACGATCGAGGCGGCGGTGCGCCGCGAGGTCTATGAAGAGACGCAGATCGAGGTCGGCGCGGTCGGCTATCTGGCGAGCCAGCCCTGGCCCTTTCCGACCTCGCTGATGATCGGCTGTCGCGGTGAGGCGCTCAGCGAAGAGATCACCATCGATCCGAAAGAGATCGAGGATGCGCTCTGGGTGCCGCGCGAAGAGATCATGCAGGCGATGGCGGGGGATCACCCCCGGATTGCCGCCGCGAGAAAAGGCGCAATTGCGCATTTTCTGCTGCGCAACTGGCTTGCGGACCGGCTGGAATGAAGCGAAAATACCGACATAACAGTATTTGGGGCATGACCGATCCATGAAATTTTCGTCAAAGGAAGATGTCGAGGCGCCGATTGATTTCGTCTTCGCGCAAGTGTCGGATTTCGCCTCTCTTGAACGGTCGGCCCTGCGGCGCGGCGCCGAGGTGCAGCGGGTCGATGATTTGACGTCGGCGGGGGCCGGGATGGCCTGGGACGCGGCGTTCGAATTTCGCGGCAAGCGGCGGCAGACGCGGCTCGAGCTGGTGGAATATGACGCGCCCAACGCGATGAATTTCCTGTCGACCTCGCAGGCGCTGACGGCGGATGTGGCGGTCGAGCTGGTGGCGCTGTCGCGCAAACGGACCCGGTTGCAGATGACCATCGACCTGAAGCCGCAGAACCTGTCGGCGCGGCTCTTGGTGCAATCGCTGAAACTGGCGCGCGGGTCGATCAAGCGCAAGTTCGACAAGCGCATGGTGGGCTTTGCCCGCGACATCGAACAGCGCCACGCGCGCTCTGCCTGAGCGGGCGGCGGGGCGGTCTTTGTGGGGCTGCCCATGTGAGCTCGTGACGACGTGCTTTAGGCCGGCCAAACACATCCAACAGAACAAACCGGGCGCTTGCATCAGCCAAATCGCCAGCCCAAGGGAGGGGCTGACGATGGCTCAGCCGCGTCGGGTCAGCCGCGTCTGGGGTCGGCGGGGTAGACGCCGAGGATTTTCACTTCGGTGGTGAAATAATCCAGCTCGTCCAGCGCGCGGGCCACGGCGGCGTCTTCGGGGTGGCCTTCGATATCGGCATAGAACTGGGTCGCGGTGAACGTGTCACCCACCATGTAGCTTTCCAGCTTGGTCATGTTGATGCCATTGGTCGCAAAGCCGCCCATCGCCTTGTAGAGCGCGGCGGGGATGTTGCGGACCTGGAACACAAAGCTGGTGATCATGCCGTGATCGCCGCGTTCGCTGTGATCGGGATCGCGGGACATGACGACGAAACGGGTGGTGTTGTTGCCCTCGTCCTCGATGTCGCGGGCGAGCACCTCGAGACCGTAGATCTCGCCGGCAAGCTCGCTCGCCAATGCGGCGCGGTGAGGCAGCGCATCCTCGGCCACCTGACGCGCCGAGCCGGCGGTGTCGGCGCCGGTGACGCGGCGGATGTTGTGTTGGGCGAGGAAGTTGCGGCATTGGCCCAAGAGCATCGTGTGGCTCATCGCCTCGCGCACCTCTGAGAGCGGCACGCCGGGCAGCGCCATCAGCGCGATGCGCACCCGCACGAAGGCCTCGTTGATGATATGGAGACCGGATTCGGGCAACAGATGGTGAATATCGGCGACCCGACCGAAGGTCGAGTTTTCCACCGGCAGCATCGCCAGCTCGGCCTCGCCCGAGCGCACGGCCTCGATCGCATCCTCAAAGGTGCGGCAGGGCAGCGGCGTCATATCGGGGTAGGTGTCGCGGCAGGCCTGGTGCGAATAGGCACCCAGTTCGCCCTGAAAGGCTATGGTTCCGGTCATGGCGGTCTCTTGATTGTTGCAGCCCGGGGTCGGGCAATTCGTCGCGCAAACTATACCTTGCACCCGGCTAGGGGAAGCGGATAGATACCCCGCAACAGATATGCAATGGAAGCGGGCCAATGTTCGATACTATGACATTCACCAAGATCCTCGGCGGGTTTTGCGGAGCTTTCCTGATTTTCCTGCTGGGGAAATGGGCGGCCGAGACGATCTATCACACCGGCGGTGGCCATGGTGAGGGCGAGCACGCCCAAGGCTATGCCATCGAAGTGGCGAGCGCCGAAGACGCAGGTGGCGGCGAAGATGGCCCCTCTTTCGAAGAGCTGATGGCCTCGGCCGATGCCAGCAAGGGCGCGAAAGTCTTTGGCAAGTGCAAAGCCTGTCACAAGCTCGAAGATGGTGCGAATGCGACCGGTCCCTATCTCTACGGTGTTGTGGGCCGTGCCGTGGCCTCGGCCGATGGCTTTGGCTATTCCGGGTCGCTCAAGCCGGTGGCCGACACCTGGACGCCTGAGAACCTGAACCATTTCCTCGAGAGCCCCAAAGGCTTTGCCCCGGGCACGACGATGAGCTTTTCCGGTCTGAAAAAGGCCGAGGATCGCGCCAACCTGATCGCCTATCTCGAAAGCGTCGGTGGCTGATCGGTCGCCTCGGAGATCTGAGTGTTTGAGAACCGCCCGGCCTGCACGCCGGGCGGTTTTTTCTTGGACGAATAGGGTGATACTTGCCGATCGGGGCGGTGACAGGGGGAATGTCGCTTGATTGTCCCTAGGTCACGGATTTAGCTTGCAAAGACAGTGACTGAGGCCAAATCAATCCCCAAAGGGAGGAAAGTTCATGACGGCATCGACAAACGCGCTCACAGGGGCCCGGAGTATGGGGCGGACTTGGGTGGCGAGGGGGCTTGGCGCCGCGATGCTGGGGATTGGGGTCTTCCTTGCCGGGGGTCATGCGGGGAGCATGGCGCAGGCGCAGAGCGCGGATGCCGCCGCCGAGACATCAGAGGCCTCTGAGGTCGAGATCATCAAGACCCATGGTTATTCCTATTTCGGCAATCTGAGCTATCCGGCGGATTATCCGCATTTCAACTACGTCAATCCCGACGCGCCCAAGGGCGGCGAGATTTCCCTCGCCCTGAGCGGCACGTTTGATTCGATGAACCCCTACACGCGGCTGGGCCGGGCCGGGGCGCTGTCGACGGTGATGTATGAGAGCCTGCTGGGGCAGGTGCTGGCCGGCAGCGGTGCCTTGCCCGCCGATCAGGAAGACGAGATGTACGGGCTCTTGGCCGAGAGCCTCGAATATCCGGTGACCAAGGATTGGGTGATCTTTCACATGCGCCCCGAGGCGCGGTTTTCCGACGGCACGCCGGTCACTGCCCATGATGTCGCCTTCAGCCACAACCTGCTGCTCGATCAGGGGCTCAAATCCTATGCGGAGGCGGTGCGCAAACGCATCCCCAAGGTCGAGGTTCTCGACGATCACACGATCAAGTTCTACTTTGCCGAAGGCATCTCGCGGCGCAGCCTGATCGATCAGGTCGGCACGGTGCCGGTCTGGTCCAAGGCCTGGTACGAGGAGACCGGTGCGCGGCTCGACGAATCGCGGATGGAGATTTCGCCGGGCTCGGGGCCCTATATGCTCGAAGAGGCCGACCCGCCGCGGCGCATCACCTACAAGCGCAACCCGGATTATTGGGGCTGGGACCTGCCGATCAACAAGGGCCGGCATAATTTCGACCGTATCCGGCTCGATTACTTCGGCAATTCCGACAGTGCCTTTGCCGCGTTCCGGGCGGGCGAAGTGACCTTCCGCACCGAGAGCGACGCCAAGCAATGGGCGAGCTTTTACGATTTCCCGGCGATCGAGAAGGGCTGGGTCAAGCGCGAGGAGCTGGCCAATGGGCAGCCGCCCGCGATGACGGGCATCGTGTTCAACCTCGGGTCCGACGTGTTCAAGGACCGTCGGGTGCGCGAGGCGGTGGCGCTGGGGTTCAATTTCGAATGGACCAACAAATCGCTCAACTTCGGTCTGTATGAACAGCAGCGGTCCTTTGCGACCGGCACCCATCTCGAGGCGCAGGGCGTGCCCGAGGGCGAGGAAAAGGCGTTTCTCGAAGGGCTGGCGGCCGAGCTGCCCGAGACGGTGCTGACCGAGGCGCCCTGGGAGCCGCATGTGTCGGACCCGGATCGGCTCGTCACCCGCAAGACCCTGCGGCAGGCGATGAAGCTCTTGGATGAGGCGGGCTGGCCCGTAGGGGCGGATGGCAAGCGTCAGAACGCCAAGGGCGAGCCGCTGCGCATTGATTTCCTAGCCTCGGCCAATGCCGATGCGAGCGACCGGGCGCTGGCGGAAAACTATATCTCGAACCTCGAGAAGATGGGGATCGATGCGCGGCTCGAGATCGTCGATGCGGCGCAATACACCAAACGCGAGCGGGACCGGGATTATGATCTGGTCTTTGACGGCTATCCGGCGCTCACCGGCACCGGCACCGGGCTGGCCCAGCGCTTTGGCTCGGAGGCGGCGGAATATTCCCTCTTTAACCCGGCGGGGCTTGCCAGCCCGGTGGTGGATGAGATCATCGAGAAATCGCTGCTCACTGAAAGTCAGGAAGAAGAAGACATGACCGTGCGCGCCCTCGACCGGGTGCTGCGGCATGAGTTTTTTGTCCTGCCCACCGGCTATGCGCCCGATTACTGGGTCGCCTATTGGGATATGTATGGCCATCCCGAGCCGCAGCCGCCCTATGCGCTGGGGGCGCTCGATTTCTGGTGGTATGATGCGGAGAAGGCCGCGGCGCTCAAGTCCGCTGGCGCAGTGAGGTAAGCCGCCAATGGGGGCCTATATTCTTCGCAGGCTGTTGCTGATCATTCCGACGCTTCTCGGGATCATGGTCATCAACTTTGCCCTGGTGCAATTCGTCCCCGGCGGGCCGGTGGAGCAGATCATCGCCAATATGCAGGGCGAGGGTGACGCGTTTTCGAGCATCTCCGGCGGGGCGGGGGACACCACCACCACGGCGGGCGAGTTCGAGAACGAAGGTTATCTCGGCGCGCGGGGCCTGCCGCCCGAGTTCATCAAGGAGCTCGAGGCGCAGTTCGGTCTCGACAAGCCGCCGCTCGAGCGGTTCCTGAACATGATGTGGAACTATATGCGGTTCGATTTCGGCGAGAGCTATTTCCGCAAAGTGTCGGTGACCGATCTGGTGCTGGAAAAGCTGCCGGTGTCGATCACGCTCGGCCTGTGGTCGACGCTTTTGGCCTATCTCATCTCGATCCCTCTCGGCATTCGCAAGGCGGTGCATGATGGATCGCGCTTTGACACCTGGACGAGCGGCGTGATCATCGCGGCCTATGCCATCCCGTCTTTTCTGTTCGCGGTGCTGTTGCTGGTGCTCTTTGCCGGGGGCAGTCATTGGCAGATATTCCCGCTGCGTGGGCTGACTTCGGACAATTTCGAAGAGCTGACCCTCTTGGGCAAGGTGGGGGACTACCTGTGGCATATCGTGCTGCCGGTGACCGCCATGCTGATCGGCAGTTTCGCGACGCTGACCCTGCTCACCAAGAACAGCTTTCTCGACGAGATCGAGAAACACTATGTGATGACGGCGCGGGCCAAGGGGCTTAGCGAAGGGCGGATCATGTATGGCCATGTCTTCCGCAATGCGATGCTCATCGTGATCGCGGGGTTCCCGGCGGTGTTCATCGGCGTGTTCTTTGGCGGCAGCCTTTTGATCGAGACGATCTTCTCGCTCGATGGGCTGGGGAGGCTTGGCTATGACGCGGCGGTGGGGCGTGACTATCCGGTGATGTTCGGCACGCTGTTCATCTTTGGCCTGATCAGCCTCGTGGTCGGCATTCTCAGCGACCTGATGTATGTGCTGGTCGATCCGCGCATCGATTTCGACCGGCGGGAGGGATGAGCATGTTCAACCCGTCCCCCCTGACCCGCAGGCGCTGGCGCAATTTCCGCCGCAACCGGCGCGCCTATTGGTCGCTCATCCTGTTCAGCGTGATTTTCTCGATCACGCTGATGGCCGAGTTCGTCGCCAATGACAAACCGATCCTCGTGAACTATCGCGGCGAGTACCGGATGCCGATTTTCAAATTCTACCCCGAGACCGCCTTTGGTGGGGATTTCCAGACCGAGGCGATCTATCGTGATCCCGAGGTCGAATGTCTCATCGTCTCGGGCGGGCTTGATGCCTGTTTCGACGACCCGGAAGGGGTGATCGAGGACGCGCAGGATGGCGAGGTCGCGGGCGAGGCGATCGAGAAGGGCTGGACGCTCTGGCCGATCATTCCCTATTCCTACGATACGGCGGTGGACCGGCCCGGCGCGGCGCCTTTGCCGCGCAATAGCGAAAATTGGCTCGGCACCGATGACACCAAGCGCGATGTCATGGCGCGGGTGATCTATGGCTTTCGCCTGTCGGTGCTGTTCGCGCTGATCGTCACCGCGCTGTCGACGGTGATTGGCGTGCTGGCCGGGGCGGTGCAGGGCTATTTCGGCGGGTGGGTCGATCTGGTCTTTCAGCGGGCGATCGAGATCTGGAGCTCGACCCCGCAGCTCTATGTGATCATCATCCTGTTCTCGATCCTGCCGCGAAGTTTCTGGCTCTTGGTGGGGATTACCGTGCTCTTTGGCTGGATGGCGCTGGTGGGGGTGGTGCGGGCCGAGTTCCTGCGCGCCCGCAACCTCGAATATGTGCGCGCGGCCAAGGCGCTCGGTGTTGGGAACCTGCGCATCATGATGCGCCATATGCTGCCCAATGCGATGGTGGCGACGCTCACCATGCTGCCCTTTATCATCACCGGCACGATTGCGCTTTTGGCGATGCTCGATTTCCTTGGCTTCGGTCTGCCGAGCTCGGCCCCGAGCCTCGGCGAGCTGACCCGCCAGGCGCAGTTTAACCTGCAGGCGCCCTGGCTCGCCTTTACCGCCTTTTTCACCTTTGCCATCATGCTGTCGCTTCTGGTCTTCATCTTTGAAGGCGTGCGGGATGCGTTTGACCCGAGGAAGACATTCGAATGAGCCTTCTGAAGGTCCGCGATCTCTGCATCAGCTTTTCTCAGGATGGGCAGCGCAAGGCCTGTGTGCATGGCGTGTCCTTCGATGTTGACCGGGGCGAGACCGTGGCGCTGGTTGGCGAAAGCGGCTCGGGCAAGTCGGTGACGGCGCTGAGCACCGTGTCGCTGCTCGGCGGGTCGGCCCATGTCGACGGCTCGGTCACCTATGATGGGCAGGAGATGATCGGCGCGAGCGAGAAGCTTTTGCGGCAGGTGCGCGGCAACGACATCAGCTTTATCTTCCAGGAGCCGATGACCTCGCTCAACCCGCTGCACACGCTGGAAAAGCAATTGGCAGAGAGCCTTGAGCTGCATCAGGGGATCAAGGGCGCGGCGGCGCGGGCGCGGATTGTCGAGCTGCTCACCCGGGTCGGCATTCGCGACCCGGAAACGCGGCTCTCGGCCTATCCGCATCAACTCTCGGGCGGGCAGCGGCAGCGGGTGATGATCGCCATGGCGCTCGCCAACAAGCCCGACATCCTCATCGCGGACGAGCCGACCACGGCGCTCGATGTGACCATTCAGGCGCAGATTCTCGAGCTGCTGGCCGAGCTCAAGCGCGAAGAGAACATGGGGCTCTTGTTCATCACCCATGATCTGGGCATCGTCAGCCGCATCGCCGACCGGGTTTGCGTGATGAAGGATGGCCGCATTGTCGAGCATGGGCCGACGCGCGAGGTCTTTGACGCGCCACAGCATCCCTATACGCAAAAGCTCTTGGCGGCGCGGGCGGCGGGGCGGCCCGAGCCGGTGGCCGAGAACGCGCCCGAGATCGTGCGGGCCGACAATCTGCGGGTCTGGTTCCCGATTCAGAAGGGGCTGCTCAAACGCACGGTGGGCCATGTGAAGGCGGTCAATGACGCGTCTCTTTCGGTGCGGGCGGGCGAGACACTGGGCGTTGTGGGCGAAAGCGGGTCGGGCAAGACCACGCTCGCCATGGCGATCATGCGGTTGATCAGCTCGGAGGGCGGGCTGCGCTTTCTCGGGGAGGATATGCGAAAATGGTCGACGCGGGCGCTGCGGCGGCATCGCAAGGATATGCAGATCGTGTTTCAGGACCCGTTCGGCAGCCTCAGCCCGCGGATGACCTGTGCCCAGATCATCGCCGAGGGGCTCGGCGTGCATGGCAATCCGGATGGCCGCCCCGAGCGCGAGCTGGTGGCCGAGGTGCTGCGCGAGGTCGAACTGCCCGAGGACAGTATGGACCGGTTTCCGCATGAGTTTTCCGGCGGGCAGCGGCAGCGGATTGCGATTGCGCGGGCGATGATCCTGCGGCCCAAGCTGGTGGTGCTGGACGAGCCGACCTCGGCGCTCGATATGACGGTGCAGGTGCAGATTGTCGATCTGCTGCGCCGGTTGCAGCAGAAATACGGGCTGGCCTATCTGTTCATCAGTCACGACCTTAATGTGGTGCGTGCCATGAGCCACAAGATCATGGTGATGAAGCAGGGCGATGTGATTGAGGCGGGGTCGGCTGAGGAGCTGTTCGAGCGTCCCCAGACCGACTATGCCAAGAGCCTGTTGCAGGCGGCGATGGAGCGTGACGGCTGATCAGTCGCGACGGCGGCCTTCGGTATGAGCGATAAGTTCGGCGTCGCGGCGGTCGTCAAAGCGGATGCGCCGCCCCCAGTGATTGTGGCCTTGCGGCCCGGTGCGGGTGGCGGTGTTGAAGCTCTGTGCAAGAATTCCCAACATGGTTTCGATCCTTTGTCTGTGGTTTCCATGGTTGGAATATGCGCCCATCATGGCTATTCTGCTAATCAGCAATAAATCAGATATGTAAGGTTTAGTTACATGATAGATTGGCTGACCCTGCCGCCGCTGACCGCGCTACGTGCCTTTGCGGCCTTTGCGGAGACCGGGTCGGTGATCTCTGCGGGCACCGCGCTCAACGTCAGTCACGCGGCGATCAGCCAGCAATTGCGGGCGCTCGAGACCCATATGGGCGTGGCGCTGGTGGACCGGAGCGGGCGGGCGATGGCGCTCACCGTCGAGGGGCGGCAGTTGGCCTCGGCGCTGCGCACCGGGTTTGGCGCGATTGCCGCTTCGGTCGAGGCGCTCACCGGGGCGGATGCGGCGCGGCCCTTGCATATCGCCACCACACCGATGTTCGCGGCGGGTTGGCTCATGCCGCAGATGCCGCAGTTTCACGAGGCCCATCCCGGCACCCATCTGATCCTCAGCGCCTCTGCCGAGCTGCAAACGCTCGACCCCGGCGGCATTGACGTGGCGCTGCGCTATGGGGCGGGGGATTGGCCGGGGGTGGAGACGCAGCTTTTGCTGCGCTCGCCCATGTTGCTGGTGGGGGCGCCCAGCCTGGTGGGCGAGGACCCGATCTGTAACCTGTCGGTACTGGCGCGCTATCCGGTGCTGCAGGATATGGGCCGGTCAGAGGCCAATCTGCTCTTGGAAGAGATGGGGGTGATTGGCCCCTCGGAGGGGCCACCGGCGCGGCGGGTGCAGCTTCCGGGGAACCTGCTTTTGGATGCGGCGCGGGACGGGCAGGGGGTGGCCGTGGTGACGCGGGCCTTTGTCGAGAAGGATCTCGAGGCGGGGCGGCTGCGGCTGCTCTATGAGCATCAGAGCGACAATGGGTATTACATCGTGACCCGGCCCGGCGTGCAGCGCCCGGTGACCAAGACCTTCATTCGTTGGTTGCTGATGCGGCAAGAGGCCGGCGGCACCGCCGCCTGAGGCCCCTTAGCTGCCGGGTCAGCTGCCGGGGTCGACCATGAAGCAGGTGACCTGCTTGGCCTGCAGACGGCGGCAGGCGAGATCGGCGGTTTCCCGGGTCAGCCCCATGAAATTCGCGTCATAGCCGCCGCGCCGTTCCACCACCTTGCGCAGCGCGTCATCCAGCGTGCCAACCTCGCTCAGCGCGGTTTTCAACAGCACCTTGCGCGCCTTGTATTCGCTCGGGTAGCGGCCGACGTTGATGCCCCAGTTGCGCCCGCCGGAGGTCGAGACGCGGGTCACCACCTGCGGTTCCGGCGCGGTTTCGGGCAGTGCCGCGAGCACCAGATCCTTGGGCCGGGCGGCGGGTTTCACGCTCACCAACACGGGGTCGGGCAGTTCGATATCGGTGACCGGGGTGGCGGCGGCGACGACGGTGTCCTCTTGCGGGGCGACCTCGGGCGTTTCGGGCTTGAGCTCGATCGCCTGGGCCAGCGCCTGCTGAATGTCGTCCTGAACCACTGTGGGCAGGGTCGGTGTCGCGGCGACATCGGCCTCGGCCACAAGGGTGGCAGTGTCGGGGGTTTCCGGGATCGGGCGGGCGCTTGGCCGCAGGCTCTTCTTCACAGCGGCGGCAGCGGCGAGGCGCACGGTTTTCGAAGTGCCGCCCGGGGTGCCGTCCGGCGCATCATCCGAGCCGCCGATCTTGCCATAATAGGGCGGGCGTGCGGGTTTGTTGACCGCCACACGGCGCGGCGCGCGCGAGAAGCCCAGATCGAGAAGCTCGGCCACTTCGGCGTTGCGGCTGTGCGAGGACCGGCCGCCAAAGACGGTGGCGATGATCCGTTCATTGCCACGCTCGGCGCTGGCGACGAGGTTGAACCCGGCGGCGCGGGTGTAGCCCGTCTTGATGCCATCGGCGCCCTTGTAGGCGCTCAGCAGGCGGCGGTTGGTGTTCGACACGCTGCGCACGCCCGCGTCGGTTTCGACCCGCGAGAAGAGATTGTAATATTCGGGGAAATCATAGAACAGGTGCCGTCCGAGCGTCGTCATGTCCCGCGCGGTCGACAGATGGCCGTCTTCGGTCAGGCCATGGGCGTTCTTGAAGGTGGTGCGCGTCATGCCCAGCGCCTTGGCGGTGCGGGTCATGCGGCGGGCAAACCGGGCCTCGGAGCCCTCGATCGCCTCGCCCAGCGCGGTGGCCGCGTCATTGGCGGATTTGACCGCAGCGGCGCGGATCAGGTAGCGCAGCTTGATCTTCTGGCCGGCCCGGAGCCCCAGTTTCGAAGGCGGTTCGCTCGCCGCGTGGCGCGAGATGGTGATCGTGTCGTCGAGGCTGATCTCGCCGTTTTCCACCGCCTCGAAGACGACATAGAGTGTCATCATCTTGGTCAGGGAGGCCGGGTGAAGCCGGCTGTCAGCGTTTCGTGAATGCAGCACCTCGCCAGACCTTGCGTCGATGACCATGGCTGCATAGGGGGCCGCTGCGGCGCTCAGGGGGACGATCACGACCATCCATAGCGTGGCCAATGCCAGCAATACCCAGCGGAGCGGCTGCCGTTTCCGCGTTTTCATGACTCTGCTCTTCTACTGCCTCGTGCCGCCGATTTTTCGGCTGACTTGTTTTATTGAAATGACGTTAGCACAGGTGGCTCTTCATTTAAAGTATTCATTTTCAACGGTTTTATGGTGAGTTTCGAGCATTTCCTTCTACATGTAGGGGGTCTGGCGTTGGGCCCTCACCACACCTGCCAATGTGGCGAAAAAGTGTCGGCAGAGATTTGCCGGGTGGTCTGGGCCATCGGCGCGGGGCGTCGCGGGGTAAGCGGGCGTTAACCACAGTCTCAGAAAGCCCCCGGTCGCCGGGGATTGGAGCGAAATTCTTAAACCTTCTTTAGGCGGGCCGCGTCATCCTGATCGCCGGGTAACGCGGAGACTGACATGGTTGCGAAGGGTAGGGCGAAATGGGCGGATATACCGCGGGATCATCAAGAGCCTCTGTCATATGCGGTGTCGGCGCGGGACCGGTCGGTGATCGAAATGGTCGATGCGGCGGTGCGCCACAAGCAGGTCATGCTGGCCTATCAGCCGGTGGTGCCGGCGCAGAATGTGGATCACGTGGCCTTTTACGAAGGGCTGGTGCGGATATTGGATGAGACCGGCCGGATTATCCCCGCGCGCGAGTTCATTGATGCGATCGAGACCACGGAAACCGGGCGGATCGTCGATTGTCTGGCGCTGGAAAAAGGCATGCTGACTCTGGCCGAACACCCGGATCTGCGGCTGTCGATCAATATGTCGGCGCGGTCCATCGGCTATCCCCGCTGGATGCAGGCGCTCGAACGCGGGATGCGCCGCGATCCGACGGTGGCGGAGCGTCTTATCCTCGAGATCACCGAAAGCTCGGCCATGGTGGTGCCCGAGCTGGTGACCGGATTCATGGAGAAGCTGCAGCATAAGGGGGTGAGCTTTGCGCTTGATGATTTTGGCGCAGGCTATACCTCCTTTCGCTATCTCAAGCAGTTCTATTTCGACATTCTCAAGATCGACGGGCAGTTCATTCGGGGCATCGCCCGCGACCCGGACAATCAGGTGCTCACCTCGGCGCTCGCCACGATTGCCAAGCAGTTCGACATGTTCACCGTCGCCGAAAGCGTCGAGCGGGCAGAGGATGCGGCCTATCTTCAGGCCATCGGGATCGACTGTCTTCAGGGGTATTTCTATGGGGCGCCGTCGGTGCGCCCGGCCTGGCTTGTCGGGGATGACAGGCGGGTGCGCGCCTGAGCCGCGCCAGCGTGACGTTGCTGCGTTGCAATGGCTGGGCTACATTTCCCGAGAACCGGGGGGAATCATGCCTGGGCGCGTCTCTGCGCCCGGATCCTGTCCGGCCAGAACTTTTTAGGTGGGGACATACTCTATGACTAATGTTGTGATCGCTTCGGCTGCGCGGACGGCCGTGGGTTCGTTCGGCGGATCTTTTGCCAATACTCCTGCGCATGATCTCGGCGCAGCCGTGCTGAGTGCCGTGTGCGAACGTGCGGGCGTCGACAAGGGCGACGTGTCGGAAACGATCCTCGGTCAGGTGCTGACCGCAGGCCAAGGCCAGAACCCGGCGCGTCAGGCGCATGTGAACGCGGGCCTGCCCATCGAGAGCGCCGCCTGGGGGATCAACCAGGTCTGTGGCTCGGGGCTGCGGGCCGTGGCGCTGGGCGCACAGCATATCATGCTCGGCGATGCCAAGATCGTGGCGGCCGGTGGTCAGGAAAACATGACGCTCAGCCCCCATGTCGCGCATCTGCGCGCGGGCCATAAGATGGGCGATGTGAAATATATCGACTCGATGATCCGCGACGGTCTCTGGGATGCGTTCAACGGCTATCACATGGGTCAAACCGCCGAAAACGTCGCCGAGAAATGGCAGATCAGCCGCGAGCAGCAGGATGAATTCGCGCTCGCCAGCCAGAACAAGGCGGAAGCGGCGCAGAAGGCCGGCAAGTTCGACGATGAGATCGTGCCCTTTACCGTGTCGACCCGCAAAGGCGACATCGTGGTGGATAAGGATGAATATATCCGCCATGGCGCGACGCTTGAGGCGATGCAGAAGATGCGCCCCGCCTTTACCAAGGACGGCTCGGTCACCGCGGCCAATGCCAGCGGCCTCAACGATGGGGCGGCGGCGACCCTGCTGATGAGCGCGGAAGAGGCGGAGAAACGCGGCATCACCCCGCTGGCACGGATCGTGTCCTATGCGACCGCCGGTCTCGACCCGGCGATCATGGGCGTGGGCCCGGTCAACGCCTCGCGCAAGGCGCTCGAGAAAGCCGGCTGGAAGGCCAGCGACCTCGATCTGGTGGAGGCGAACGAAGCCTTTGCCGCACAGGCCTGCGCGGTCAACAAAGAGATGGGCTGGGACCCTGAGGTGGTGAACGTCAATGGCGGTGCCATCGCCATCGGTCACCCGATCGGGGCCTCGGGCTGTCGCGTGCTCAACACGCTGCTGTTTGAAATGCAGCGCCGCGACGCCAAGAAGGGCCTCGCCACGCTCTGCATCGGTGGCGGCATGGGCGTCGCCCTCTGCGTCGAGCGGGGCTAAGCCCGCGCGGTCTGAACGACAGAAAGGCGCCTCGCAAGGGCGCCTTTTTTATAGGCATTTATCATTCTGTCACAAAAAGATGCCAAAAATAGCTGCGCTGCGGCAATTTTATTTCGGTAATAATATTGCGCATTCGGAGCGGTAAGGATAACCAAGTTACAATGGTAACTGAGTCTACAGGAGAGTAACATGACCAGAACAGCCCTCGTCACCGGTGGCAGCCGCGGTATTGGTGCCGCCATTTCCAAGGCTCTGAGGGCCGAAGGCCACACAGTGGCCGCCACCTATGCAGGCAATGACGAGGCCGCCGCTGCCTTTACCAAGGAAACCGGCATCCAGACCTACAAATGGAATGTCGCGGATTACGAGGAAAGCGCCGCGGGCATCGCCAAGGTCGAAGCCGATCTCGGCCCTATCGACATCGTCGTGGCAAACGCTGGCATCACCCGCGATGCGCCGTTCCACAAGATGACCCCCGATCAGTGGAAAGAGGTGATCGACACCAACCTGACCGGCGTCTTCAACACCGTGCACCCGGTCTGGCCCGGCATGCGCGAGCGCAAGTTCGGGCGAGTCATCGTCATCAGCTCGATCAACGGGCAGAAGGGGCAGTTCGCGCAGGTGAACTATGCCGCGACCAAGGCGGGCGATCTGGGCATCGTGAAATCGCTGGCGCAGGAAGGGGCGCGCGCGGGGATCACCGCCAACGCCATCTGCCCCGGCTATATCGCCACCGAAATGGTCATGGCGGTGCCGGAGAAGGTGCGCGAGTCGATCATCGCACAGATCCCGGCAGGCCGTCTCGGCGAGCCGGAAGAGATTGCACGCTGTGTGGCCTTCCTCGCCTCGGACGATTCGCAATTCATCAACGGGTCGACGATTTCGGCCAACGGGGCGCAGTTCTTCGTCTGAGCCTGCGCAGCGGCAGGAATGGCAAGGGCCGGTCGTGGAGGCGACCGGCCCTCTTCCCTTGTGGCGGCTTGTAACGGTCGCGGAGGGGGTCGGGTGTTCAGCGGCGCCCGAAGAGGCGCTGCCAGAGGTCCCGGATGAGATCGCCGCGGGCATCATGGGCGCGGGTATAGGCACAGCGGGTTTGGGGATCGGATGCAATTTCAAACATCTGAATTCTCCTCAGATTGGTAAACTTGAACTGTAGCCAATATGCGCCTTGTGAAGCTTAGCGACAAACGAGAGTTTCTATTTGTTCAGTTAAGCTGTATTTAACTGACATGGCTGATCGTCTTCCTCCCCTGACCGCCCTGCGTGCCTTTGAGGCCGCCGCCCGGCATATGTCCTTTCAGCGCGCGGCAGGGGAGTTGCACGTGACCCCGGCGGCGCTTTCCTTTCAGATCAAATCGCTCGAAGAGCATCTTGGCGCGCCGCTGTTTCATCGGCTCAATCGGGCGGTAGAGCTGACCGAGGCGGGGCGGGCGCTGGCCCCCGGGGCGCGGGACGGGTTCGAGATGCTGGAGGTGGCGTGGCGGGCGGCGCGGCGGATCACCGATCATATGTCGCTGACAGTGACGGCGGGGCCGGCCTTTACCGCGATCCTGCTGGCGCCGCGGCTCTATAGCTTTGCGCAGGCGCATCCCGAGATCGAGCTGCGGCTGAGCGCCGGGCTGTCGCTGGTCGAGCTGACCCATAGCGATGTGGATGTGGCGATCCGCTTTGGCTATGGGCCGGATGGGCCGGAGCTCTTTTCAGAGCCGTTCCTGCAGGAATGGGCGACGCCGATGATGTCGCCTGCGCTGGCGGCGGAGTTTGGCACAGGTGAGGGGATGGCGGAGGTGCCGCTCATCCATCAGGACGATATCCGGTTCCTGAGCCCCGCGGTCGATTGGCCTGCGTGGTTCGCACAGGCCGGCCTGCCCGAGCGGAACTGGACCGGGCAGCGGTTTTCGCAGGCGGATCATGCGCTTGATGCGGCGCTGTCGGGGGCGGGGGCGGTGCTTGGCCGGGGCAGCCTGACCAATCGGATGCTGCGCGAAGGGCGGCTTGTTGCGCCGTTTCGCATGGCGCTGGCCACCGGGGCGCATTATCGGTTCATCTGCGCAAAAGGGGCCGAGAGCCGGCCCCAGATTGCTGCGTTTCGCGAGTGGATCATGGCCGAGACCGCAATGATTTCGGCGCATGATCGCGATTTCGACATCGTCGAACCGCCCCGGTCCTAACGGGGCAGGCTAGGCCGTCAGGCGGAGATGGACAGACGTTCGATCTCTTCCTTGAGCTTCAGCTTTTGTTTTTTGAGAGAGGCGATTTCCAGATCGTTCGATCCAGGCGCTCGCTGCGCTTCTTCAACTTTCACCGAGAGGTTTTGGTGTTTTTTCTTCAATTCCTCGACATGCGAACTCAGGCTCATTCATGGTCTCCTCTCATCTGAACAACGTGAACGGGATGAGTGCAGCACAGTTTCATATATTTGTCACGCTGCGCGAGCAGCATCTTGCCGCATGAAACGGTAAGGATTTTAGCGAGCCTGCCCGTCAAACCCGAGGGATGCGCCAGAGCGCAGCACGCAAGCCGTTGCATCCGTGTAATTTTCCCGGTCGCCGGGATGTTCATCCCCAGCGTGCAAAATCCAGGGCGCATGCAAGCGAAAATTTGCACGTCCCTCCTTGCGGCCCCGCAACAGGCAGAGCCGGGCCTCGCGACCGCGCCGTGGCGCGAGGGGGAGAAGTTCGAGACTGCCGAGATGCGCGGCCATGTGACCGAGCAGATCGGGCAGGCGTTCGGCACGGTGGATGAAGGTCACGCTGCCCCCCGGCGCGGCGCGGCGCGCGGCCATCTCGACCCAGAGCGCGAGCGGCGTGGCCTCGCCCATGGCGGTCTCGCGGCCCTTGTGCTGGGCCGGGCGGCTGGCCTTGCGGTCGAAATAGGGCGGGTTGACCAAAACGTGATCGAAACGGCGCGATTTGATCGCCTCGGGCATGGCGGCGAGATCGCCTTCGATCACCTCGAAGGGCAGCCCGTTGGCCGTGGCATTGGCGCGGGCCAGCGCGGCATAATCGGGCTGTAGCTCGAGCCCGGTCACGGCGACACCCGGCACGCGCGCGGCGAGACAAAGCCCCGCGACCCCGACACCACAGCCCAGATCAAGCGCCGTTTCACCTTGCCGAGCCGGAACAGAGGCCGCGAGCAGCACCGGATCGACCCCGGCGCGATAGCCCTGAACGGGCTGTGTGATGGTCAGTCGGCCGCCCAGAAACGCGTTCTGGGTGGTCTCAGCCATCGGTGGCAATCCCGTTGTCCAGCAGCGCGCGCTCGGCCCTTGCGTGATCTCGTTCGCGCACCATCAACCGGCGCGGGAATATGCCTATTCCGCCCTCGAGGACGCTCATATTTACGTCCATTTCAAAGCAGTCTATACCCTCGCCCTGAAGCAATGCTTGGGCAAAGGCAATGGTCGCGGGATCGGTGCTACGGAGCAGAAGTTTCATGGGATGACATAAAGGGAGCCATCGGCGAATGTCGAGTGGCGAGACGGATTTACGCATGAGCCTCGATGACGCAGCGACGAAACCGCATGACCGTTTGGCACGTCAATTTGCCCCGAAAATGGAGGCGGTCAACGCGCTGATCCGGGCGCGCATGGCATCGGAACACGCGCCGCGCATCCCCGAAGTCACGGCGCATCTGGTTGAGGCGGGCGGCAAGCGCCTGCGCCCGATGCTCACCCTCGCGGCGGCGGCGATCTGTGGCTATGAGGGCGATCACGACGAGCGGCTCGCGGCCACGGTCGAATTCATCCACACTGCCACGCTTTTGCATGATGATGTGGTGGATGAGAGCGGCCAGCGCCGGGGGCGGCCGACGGCGAACCTGCTGTGGGACAATAAATCGAGCGTTCTGGTCGGCGATTACCTCTTTTCGCGGTCCTTTCAGCTCATGGTCGAGACCGGCTCGCTGCGGGTGCTCGATATTCTCGCCAATGCCTCGGCGACCATCGCGGAGGGCGAGGTGCTGCAGCTGACCGCGTCGCGCGATATTGCGACGACGGAGGCCACCTATCTCCAGGTGGTGCGCGGCAAGACGGCGGCGTTGTTTTCGGCGGCGACCGAAGTGGGCGGGGTGATTGCCGGGGCCTCGGACGAGGTGACCGGGGCGCTTTATGATTATGGGGATGCGCTCGGCATTGCGTTCCAGATTGCCGATGATCTGTTGGATTTCCAGGGCGATAGCGCCAAGACCGGCAAGAATGTCGGCGATGATTTCCGGGAGCGCAAGCTGACTCTGCCGCTGATCAAGGCGATTGCCAAGGCGGATGAGACCGAGCGCGCCTTTTGGCGGCGGACGATCGAGAAGGGCGCGCAGGGCGAGGGTGATCTCGACCACGCGATTGCGCTGTTGCACAAGCATCGCGCGCTCGAAGAGACGCTCGCCGATGCGCAGGGCTGGGCGGCGCGGGCGCAGGCGGCGCTGGCCAAGCTGCCGGCGCATCCGGTGCGCGATATGCTCGGCGATTTGTCGGATTACGTGGTGGCGCGGGTCAGCTAGGCCGGTGCCAGACGTGTGAGCTAGCTGGCTTTATCCTGACGGTCGAGCCAGGCGCGCATCGCGGCCTCGAACTCGCGCGGTTTGTCGGCGTGGAGCCAATGGCCGGCCTCGGGGATTTTCACGAAACGCGCCTGCGGAAAGAGCGCGGTGATGCGCGGCCGATCTTCGCGGCTGACATAGTCGGAGGCGGCCCCGGTGAGGAAAAGCGTCGGGCCGGCGAAGCTGCCGCTCACCTCGGGAAACTCCATGATCTTGGGCATTTCACGGGCCAGCGTGTCGAGGTTGAGCACCCAGGATTTCGTTTTCACATCCACCGATTGCAGAAAGAACGGCACCAGCGCCGGATCGTCGATCACCGGCTCCAGAAGCGCCTGCGCATCCGAGCGGCGTTCGATCCCCGACAGGTCAATCCCGCGCATCGCCTCGGCATATTTGAGCTGCGAATGGCCGTAGGCCACCGGCGCGATATCGGCGACCGTGAGGCTCGCGATCAGCTCGGGCCGGGTCAGGGCCAGCACCATCGCCGCCTTGCCGCCCATAGAATGGCCCATCACATGCATCGGCGCGCCATGGGCCTCGATCACCTCGGCGAGATCGGCCGCCATGTCCGGATAGCTGTGGCTCTCAGTGCGGGGGCTGGCACCGTGGTTGCGCTGATCCACCGCCACCACCTGTCGGGCATCCGACAGCCGTTTGGCGATCACGCCCCAATTGCGGGCGGAACCGTAGAGCCCGTGAACGATTAGGAGGGGGCGGGCGGCGGTCGGGGCGCCATGTGTGATCTGGTTCAACATGGGCCCAGCTTTACCGTGTGTCGCAAATCGCGTAAATCGCGGAATATGCGTGGAAGGGATGCAAGATGATCGATCAGGCCGTGTTTGATGCCAGGGTGTCGCGCCTCGAAGACGCGCTGCATAAGAAATGCGGCGTGGGCGGGCGTGATCTGCGGGCCAAGCTGCGGCGGGCGGGTCGGCGGCTGCCGAAACGGGTGCAAAGGGCGGGGCGGATGCTCACCGAGGCGCAGGCGCGGCGCGGCATCCCCAAGCTCTGGCTGCAGGTGGATGGCGACGAGACGGACCGCGCCTTTGACACGTTCGACCGCCATCTCGAGACGGTGAACCCGGTCGAGCGGCGCAAGGGGCTGGCCCTCGCGCTCACCGGGACGATCGTATTCAACCTGTTGCTGGTGCTCGGCTTCTTGATCTTTGTTCTGAAGTGGCAAGATCTGATCTGAGCAGCGGCTGGCGGCTCAGCGGGCGGCGGACGACGAAGGTCACCGTGACGAAGGCCACATAGAGCAGCAGATACCACGAGCCGAGCTTGCCCAAGCTCACCAGTTCGAGCCGCGCCTGACCGGAATAGACCCAAGTGCCGGTCATCGTGCCGATATTCTCGGCGATCCAGAGAAAGATGGCCGCGAGAAACGCGGCGAGCGGCAGCGGCATCCAGTAGAGATTGTCGCCGATCCTGTACCAGATCCGCGTTCGCAGAAAGAGCAGCACAGTGGCGGCAAACAGCCCCATCCGGATGTCGGGCAGGAAATGGTGCGAGAAGAAATTCACATAGATCGCCACCGCGAGGACGAGCGTTGTCCAGAACGGCGGGAAGGGGGCGAAGCGCATGTCGAAGACGCGGATCGTCCGGGCCATGAAGCTGCCGACGCTGGCGTACATGAAGCCCGAGAAGAGCGGCACGCCATAGAGCTTCAAAAGCCCCGGTTCGGGATAGGACCAGGATCCGGCATGGACCTTGAAGATTTCCATCGCGGTGCCGGTGAGGTGAAAGAGCAAGATCACCCGTGCCTCTTCCCAGGTTTCGAGCCCGAGCCAGAGAAAGGCCGCCTGCAACCCGACCGCCACCACGACGAGCAGGTCGTAGCGATAGACCGGCATCGCATCGGACCAGATCGCGCGGGTGCCGATGATGGCGAGCAGCAGGCATATCCCGAAGATCGCGGACCAGCCCATCTTGAGCGCAAACATCACAAGTTCTGCGGCCCAGCCGGGAAGCCGGGCGCGCATCCAGTCGCCGAGCTGGCGTTCTATACGGCGTGTCGTACTCATGTTCCGGATATGACAAGGGCGGCGCCGGTCTGTCCAGCGCCGCCCTCAAGATCAGGTCGATCCGTGGCCTAACTGTGGCTTAGTGGTTCGGGTAGAGCGGGAAGCGGGCGCACATCTCGGCCACTTCCGCACGCACCTTGGCTTCGACCTCGTCATTGCCATCGGGACCGTTGGCGGCAAGCCCGTCCACCACTTCGACGATCCAATCGGCGATCTGGCGGAACTCGGCCTCTTTGAAGCCGCGGGTGGTGCCGGCAGGGGTGCCGAGACGGATGCCCGAGGTCACCGTGGGCTTTTCCGGGTCGAACGGGATGCCGTTCTTGTTGGTGGTGATATGGGCGCGACCGAGGGCCGCGTCGGTGATGTTGCCGGTCACCTTCTTGGGGCGCAGGTCAACGAGCATGACATGGGTGTCGGTGCCGCCGGTGACGATGTCGAGACCGCCCTTGATCAGCTGATCGGCGAGCGCGTCGGCATTGGCGCGGACCTGTTTCATATATTGCTTGAACTCGGGGCGCAGCGCCTCGCCAAAGGCCACGGCCTTGGCCGCGATCACATGCATCAGGGGGCCGCCCTGAATGCCCGGGAAAATGGCCGAGTTGACCTTTTTGGCGATTGCCTCGTCATTGGTGAGGATCATGCCGCCACGGGGGCCGCGCAGCGTCTTGTGCGTGGTGGTGGTGGCCACATGGGCATGCGGGAAGGGCGAGGGATGTTCGCCTGCCGCCACGAGACCGGCGAAATGCGCCATGTCCACATGCAGCAGAGCGCCGACGCTGTCGGCAATCTCGCGCATCTTGGCAAAATCGATGACGCGCGGGATGGCAGAGCCGCCGGCGATGATCAGCTTGGGCTGGTGTTCTTTGGCCAGCGCTTCGACCTCATCATAGTCGATCAGGTTGTCCTGTTTGCGCACGCCATATTGCACGGCGTTGAACCATTTGCCCGACTGGTTGGGGGCCGCGCCATGGGTCAGGTGACCGCCCGAGGCGAGGTTCATGCCGAGGATCGTGTCACCGGGCTGCAGCAGCGCCTGGAACACGCCCTGGTTGGCCTGGCTGCCCGAGTTGGGCTGCACGTTGGCAAATTCACAGCCGAAGAGCTGTTTGGCGCGGTTGATGGCGAGGTTTTCGGCCACGTCGACATATTGGCAACCACCATAGTAGCGGCGGCCCGGATAGCCTTCGGCGTATTTGTTGGTCATGACAGAGCCCTGGGCCTCCATCACGGCGGCCGAGACGATGTTCTCGCTCGCGATCAGCTCGATCTCGTCGCGCTGACGGCCCAGTTCCTGGGTGATGGCGTCATGCAGCTCGGGGTCGCGCTGGCTCAGGGATTCGGTGAAGAAACCGGAATCGGACATCTGTTATTGCTCCGTCTAACAAGTGCAGTCAGGCGATTTCCTATCGGAAACCACCCGGCCTGTAAGCCTTTATTTCGACAATTGTGCTTGCGACAACGACACTGATGGTGCAGGTCGAGGGGAAGTGGCGCTAATCCGCCCCGGATTGTGCCTATGGGAAACAGGAGCCATGGCCCAATGACCGATCGGATCGCCTTTGTCGCCAGCGATGTCACGAGCGCCAAGCGCGCCCGCACGGTGCTGGCCAAGCGCTATGGCGATGTGCCCGAGGCAGAGGCGGATGTGATCGTGGCGCTGGGGGGCGATGGGTTCATGCTGGCGACGCTGCATCGGACCCAGAGCCTCGATGTGCCGGTCTATGGGATGAACCGGGGCACCGTTGGTTTCTTGATGAATGAATATGGCGCCGAGGACCTTCCGGCGCGGCTCGCGGTGGCGGGGGAAGAGGTCATCAACCCGTTGCGGATGCGGGCGCGGACGACCGATGGGCGCGACTATGAGGCCTTGGCGATCAACGAGGTGTCGCTGTTGCGGGGCGGGCCGCAGGCGGCCAAGCTCAGGATCACCGTGGATGGGCACACGCGGCTCGATGAGCTGGTCTGTGACGGGGCGCTTTTGGCCACGCCGGCAGGCTCAACCGCCTATAATTACAGTGCCCACGGGCCGATTTTGCCTATCGGGTCGGATGTGCTGGCGCTGACCGCGGTGGCGGCGTTTCGGCCGCGGCGGTGGCGGGGGGCTTTGCTGCCGAAAGCGGCCAAGGTGCGGTTCGATGTGATGGAGCCCGACAAGCGCCCGGTGATGGCCGATGCCGACAGCCGGCATGTGGAAAACGTGCTCTGGGTCGAGGTGGCGTCAGAGCCGAAAATCGCCCATCGCATTCTCTTTGATCCCGGTCATGGGCTCGAAGAGCGGCTGCTGCGCGAGCAGTTCGTCTGAGGCGGACCCCCCTCGAAAACAGCCCAAAACGGCCTGTCGGTACCACGTCGGTATTTCGACGGTAACGCGACAGTGCGCAAATCGGCGGAAAATTCAGCCAGAAACTGCGCCGCTGGGCCATGGCGGCGGGCCCGCCGTCTGGTGCAGCTTTTCGCCGATCCCCTGCTAAGCCCGGAACTTGGCGGGGTGCTCCGGGTTGATCCCCCGAGAGCATGACGGCTCTCGCGACAAAGTATGATTTTGGAAACGTGTGAAGGAGAGCACCATGAATTGGGATCAAGTCAAAGGCAACTGGAAGCAGATGACCGGTCAGGCCCGTGAGCAATGGGGCAAGCTGACCGATGACGACCTGCAAGAGGCCGCCGGCGAGCGCGAGCAACTCATCGGCAAGCTGCAGGAGAAATACGGCATGGCCAAGGAAGAGGCCGAGCGCGAGGTCGATGACTTCGCATCGCGGATGTAAGCCAAGCCGACCGGCCAAGCCGAGCTGTCACGTCGAGTGACGCCGTTTTGACACGCAGGCCCGCCCTTTTCGGGGCGGGCCGTTGAATTTCTTTAAAGAAGTGCTAACATCCCCAAAGCCGAGGTGAGGCGCGGCTGTGTATTTTATGAGTGTCGAGCAGCGGAAAAATCCGCCCGTTAAAATCAAAAACAAAAGAACATGCCCGGCCCCGGTGCGCAGAAGATGTGCGGGGGACGTGCTGCAAGGGTAAGAGGCAGAGATGCCGGCATATTTTAGCTACGACAACACGATCCGGGGCACGCAGAGCACCGTGAACGGCAATTCCTTTGCCTATAACGTGGCGCCTGCCAACGGGTCGACATGGCAATGGTCGGGCTCGAGCTTTACCCATACGGTCTACGAACAAGACCCCAACGCCAGCTATTACAACGGCGACCCCACCAACGAAGAGACCCAGCCCACGATGCGCGTGGGGCAATCCGGCGAGCAATCGGTCGAGATCGATGGCACGGCGCGGGCGGTCATCTATGATTATACCTTCCGGGTGCGCGATGCGTCCGGCAACACCTATGACGTCGCGGTGATCGATGTCGACCTCAACAATGATGGCGATCTGAACGATACGGGCGAGGACGGGTATTACCTCTTGTTCCTCGGCACGCCGCCGCCGGCCAACACGCCGCTGACCTCGCAGGGCATTGTCGACAACAGCGACAACCGCACCCATGCCAGCATGGGCGGGCAAGCGGTCTGTTTCGCGGCGGGCACGCTGATCCAGACCATCGACGGGCCACGGGCCATCGAGACGCTGCAACCGGGCGATTTGATCTTTACCCGCGACGAGGGCTATCAGCCGCTGCGCTGGCTCGGGCAGCGCACGGTGGTCGGCCACGGCAATTTTGCGCCGGTGCTGATCCGCGAAGGGGCGCTGGGCAACAGCCGCGATCTCTGGGTTTCGCCGCAGCACCGGATGCTCATTGCCGACTGGCGGGCCGAGCTCTGGTCCGGCGAGCCGGAGGTTCTGGTGGCGGCCAAGCGATTGGTCAATGACCGCACGATCCTGCGCCAGCCGGTGGCACGGGTCACCTATTGTCACATGCTTTTCGACAAGCATCAGATCGTCATGGCCGAAGGCTGTGCCTCGGAGAGCCTGCACCCGGGGCGTCAGGCGATCCTTGGCCTCTCGGACGAGAGCCGGGCCGAGCTCTTGGCGCTGTTTCCCGAGCTTGATCCAGAGCTCATGGGGCAGGGCGAGCGCGAGACTGCGCGGCCGGTGATCCGTGGGGCGCTGGCCGAGATGATGGGCCAACAGGCGGCCTGAGCGGCGGCGCAAACGGCCAAGACGCGGCTATTGTGGCCGTTTGTAGAAGAACGAGCAGACCGTTCGTGGGGAAACGAGCGGGCGATCTGCGGTGCCTGAGTGCGCCATTTTCACCTTATTTCCGACATTTTTTTGGGCTAGTCAGCTCTGGTAGGCGCTGCTGTTTCCGGCGCTAGGTAACGTGTGAGTGACGATGGCAATCTTTTTTTCCTATTCCCAGGTGATCCGGGGAACCCAATCGACCGTAAACGGGTCGTCGTTTAACTATAGCAACGCTCCGCCAAGCGGCGGGACATGGTCCTATAGCGGCAGCATGTTTCAGACCAATGTCCGCGAGGAGCGCAATGACGCGACCCAGTTCAACGGCGATGCCGACAACGATAACGAAGGCTTTAGCGCCCAGCATAATATCGGCGGCAACAGCCAGCAGACGATGAACATCAACGGTGTCGACCGCGCCGCTATCTATGATTTCAGCTTCACCGTCAGCGATGGCACGACCAGCTATGAGGTGGCGGTCATCGACATCGACCTCGATGGGGATAGCCGATCTGACAGCGCGGGCGAGGATGGCTATTACCTCATTTTCATCGGCACCCCGCCGCCGCCCAATACCAATCTGAACGTGACGCAGTCGATCACGGACAACACCAGCACCCGGGCGCATAGCAATATGGGCGGGAAGGTTGTCTGTTTCCTCAGCGGCACCTTGATCCACACGGCCAAGGGGCCGCGCCCGATTGAAACGCTGCGGCCCGGTGATCTCGTCCAGACCTATGACAATGGCTATCAGCCGCTGATGATGATGGCGATGCGTCGGGTGCCGGGGCGCGGTGCCTTTGCGCCGGTGCGCATCCGCGAAGGCACTTTGGGCAACAGTCGCGATCTCTGGGTCTCGCCGCAGCACCGCATGCTCTTGTCCGATTGGCAGGTCGAGCTGGCCTTTGGCGAAAGGGAGGTGATCCTGCCCGCGACCTCGCTCGTCGGGCGCAACGGGATCACACGGCAGCCGATGCCCGAGGTTCTCTATTGTCACATGCTGTTCGAGGCGCATCAGATCGTCTTTGCCGAAGGCGCCCCGTCGGAGAGCCTGCATCCCGGACCGCAGGCGATGGCCGGCATGGCCAAGGAGAGCGTCGCCGAGCTGCGCCGCTTGTTTCAGGATCTCGACCCCAATGATCCGCTCTGTGGTGAACGCTATGGGCCCTTGGCCCGGATGGCGCCGCGACCGCATGAGGCGCGGGTTCTGCGCTTCAGCTAATCGAATTTTAAGCTAAACATGGTGACCTGTCCCCGATCAGTCGGAGGCAGGCCACCATGCCCATCTATTACAGCTATGCGCAGACGATTCGCGGCACCCAGACCACCTTGAACGGTGGGTCGGCCAATTATGGGCTCTTTGCGAATGTCGGGGATACCTGGTCCTGGACCGGGAGCATGACCCGAACCAATGTCCGCGAAGAGCGCAATGATGCGACCCAGTTCAATGGCGATCCTGACGCCGATAACGAAGGGTTCGCCGCCCAGCATGACATCGGCGGCAACAGCCAGCAGACGATGAATATCGCCGGTGTCGACCGCGCGGTGATCTATGATTACAGCTTTTCGGTCACCGATGGCACCAACACCTATGAGATCGCCGTGATCGATGCCGATCTCGATGGCGATAGCCGCGCCGACAGCCCCGGTGAGGATGGCTATTACCTGATTTTCATCGGCACGCCGCCGCCGCCCGATACGGTGCTGACCATCGCTAACGCGCAGGTCCACAACAGCGACACGCGCGCCCATTCCGAGATGGGGGCGCAGGCGGTCTGTTTCATGGCGGGCACCCTGATCGCGACGGATCGCGGGCCGCGCCGGATCGAGACGCTGCAGCCCGGGGACCGGCTGCGCACGCTGGACCATGGCTGGCAACCGCTGCGCTGGCTGGGGCAGATGGAGGTGCTCGGCGTCGGGCGGCTTGCCCCGGTGCGGATCGCGCGCGGGGCGCTGGGCAATGACCGGACGCTCTGGGTGTCGCCGCAGCACCGGATGCTGGTGTCGGACTGGCGGGCCGAGCTGCTGTTCGGCGCGTCAGAGGTGCTGGTGCCCGCCATCGCGCTGGTCGACGGGCAGCAGATCACCCGCGTGGCGCGGCGGCGGGTGAGCTATTGCCATCTTCTCTTCGACCGCCACCAGATTGTTCATGCCGAAGGCTGCCTGTCGGAAAGCCTCTACCCCGGCGAGATCGCCCGGGGCGCGCTTGGGCTGGCGGGGCAGCTGGCGCTGCGGCAGGCGCTGCCGGAGCGGGATCTGAGCCCCGAGGCCTATGGCCCGCTCGCGCGCCCGACCCTGCGGGTGCGGGAGGGCGCGCTGCTGCGGCTGCGTGGCTATGCGGCACATGGCAGGGATCGCCGCGGCTGTGCCGCCTGACCCGGGCCGCTGGCAAGGCCAGGATCAGCCGCGCGGATAGCCGATGGTTTTGAGCGCCTCGGTGATCTCGTCGAGAATGGCGGGATCGTCGATGGTGGCGGGCTGCTTGTAGGGTTTGCCGTCGGCGATGCTCACCATCGTGGCGCGCAGGATCTTGCCCGAGCGGGTTTTCGGCAGCCGGTCGACCACGCAGGCGAGTTTGAACGCCGCCACCGGGCCGATCTTTTGCCGCACGCGCTGTACCACCTCGGCGCAGATCTCTTGCGGATCGCGGTCGCAGCCGGAGTTGAGGCAGAGAAAGCCCACGGGCATCTGCCCTTTGAGATCGTCCGAGACGCCGATCACCGCGCATTCGGCCACGTCCGGGTGACCCGCGAGCACCTCTTCCATGCCGCCGGTCGAGAGCCGGTGCCCGGCCACGTTGATCACGTCATCGGTGCGCGCCATGATGTAGAGATAGCCGTCCTCGTCGATCATCCCGGCATCGCCCGTCTCGTAATAGCCGGGGAAACTGGTGAGATAGCTTTTGCGAAAGCGGTCCTCGGCGTTCCACAGCGTCGGCAGCGTGCCCGGCGGCAGCGGCAGTTTGATCGCGATGGCGCCGAGCGTGCCGGGCGCGACCGGATGGCCGGCCTCGTCGAGAATTTGCACGTCATAGCCGGGCATCGCCACGGTGGGCGAGCCGAGCTTGACCGGCAGCGCCTCGATCCCCGCGGGGTTGCCGGCGATGGTCCAGCCGGTTTCGGTCTGCCACCAATGGTCATAGACCGGTTTGCCGGTCATCTTCTGCGTCCATTCGATCGTATCGGGATCAGCGCGCTCGCCCGCGAGATAGATCGCGCCCAGGGCCGAGAGATCGTATTTGTGCAACAGCTCCCCCTTGGGGTCGTCGCGTTTCACGGCGCGAAAGGCGGTGGGGGCGGTGAAGAAGCTCTTGACCTTATGCTCGGAAATGACCCGCCAGAAGGTGCCGGCATCGGGGGTGCCGACGGGCTTGCCCTCGAAAACGATGGTGGTGTTGCCATGGATCAGCGGCCCGTAGCAGATGTAGCTGTGGCCCACGACCCAACCGACATCGGAGGCGGCCCAGAACACATCGCCGGGATCGACATTGTAGATGTTCTTCATCGACCAGTTGAGCGCCACCAGATGGCCCGCGGTGGGGCGTACTACGCCCTTGGGCGCGCCGGTGGTGCCGGAGGTGTAGAGGATATAGGCCGGGTGATCGCCCTCGACCGGCACGCAATCGGCGGGGATCACATCACGCTGCAGCTCGTCCCAGTCGAAATCGCGGCCCTCGACCAGATCGGCGGTCTCGGGTTCGCGTTGAAAGATCACGGTGAACTCGGGCTTGTGCCGGGCCTCGTCGATGGCCCCGTCGAGCAGCGGTTTATAGGGCACGACGCGCCCCGGTTCGAGCCCGCAAGAGCCCGCGATCACTGCCTTGGGCTGTGCGTCGTCGAGACGCACGGCGAGCTCGGAGGCGGCAAAGCCGCCGAAGACCACGGAATGGATCGCGCCAAGCCGGGCACAGGCCAGCATGGCGACCAGCGCCTCGGGCACCATGGGCATGTAGATCACCACGCGGTCGCCCTTGGTCACGCCCTTGTCGCGCAGCGCGCCTGCGAGGCCGGCGGTGCGCGATTGCAGCTCGGCAAAGGTGATCTTGGCCTTGGTGCCGGTGATCGGGCTGTCGTGGATGATCGCCACCCGGTCGCCATGGCCTGCGTGCACATGCCGGTCGACGGCGTTGTAGCAGGTGTTGACCCGCGCGTCGGCGAACCAGTCATAGAGGTGATCGCCGCGCTCGAAGAGCGCCCGTGTCGGTGCGCGATCCCAGTCGATTGCCTCGGCGGCCTGCATCCAGAACGCCTCGGGGTCGGATTTCCACCCGTCGTAAACAGCCTTGTAGCCCATGTCTTTCTCCTCGCTCCCGGCCCAATAGGTAGGGGAGAAGCGCCGCCAACAGCAAGCCCGTTCCGGGTCAGACCGGCACCGGCGGCGGATTAATTCAGCGCGGGCCGAGGTTTGGGCGGCGTCGCTTTGCAAAGGGCGGGCGGCGGTGTCTTGTCGTTGCAAAGGGGCCGGAGAGCTTGCAAAGTTGCAAAATGATCTGGGCGCGGGAGGGGCCATGATCGACAGTCTCTATGTGGTTCTCGCGATGGCCTTTGCCCTCGGTCTGGCGCTGCGCGCCGGGTCGGTCTGTCTGGTGGCGGCGACCGAGGCGCTGCTGCGGCGGCGCAACCCGGATCGGATGCTGCTGATCCTTGAGGGCACGGGCTGGGCGCTGGTGGCGCTGGTGCTGCTCGGCGCCTATCCCATCGGCATGAGCTTCAGCCAGCCGGTGGTGATCGGGCTTTTGGGGGCCTTTGTTTTCGGGGTCGGCGCGGCGGTGAACGGGGCCTGTGCCTTTGGCGTGATCGCGCAGATCGGCACCGGGCGGTTCGAATATTTCCTGACCGGGCTTGGCCTCTGGATCGCGATGCAGGGGGCGGTATTTCTCGACCTTGAGGCGGCGGCGATGCGCGCCGGGCCGGTGCTGCCATGGTCGCTGGCGCTCTGGGCGATTGCGGCGCTGTTTCTCGGGCGGCTGGTGCTGCTCCATCTGCGCGGCGCGGTCAATCTGGGCCGGGCGGTGACCGGCAGCGTGGCGATTGCGGTGGCGGCAGGGTGTTTCACCTCGCTCGCGGTGCTGCATCGGGAGTTTCCCTGGATCACCCTGCTTGCCGATCTGTCGATGGCCGATCTGTTGTCGGTGCTGATCGCCGCGCTGGTGGTGGCGGGGGCGATTGTGGCGGGGCTTTTGATCCCCGACGGGTTCGAGCTGCGCTGGCCCGGCTGGCGGCGGCTGGTCAAGCGGTTTGCCGGCGGGTTTCTCATGGGGCTCGGCGGTGTTCTCTTGCCGGGGGGCAATGACAGCCTGCTGTTTTTCGGCCTCACCACCGGCGCGCCGATGGCGGTTCTGGGGCTCTGCGCGGTGATCGCGGGGATTGTCGCGACGAGCCTGATCAGCGGGCGGCGGCTCTCGCCCTTTTTGCGGCGGGCAGCGGAAATCTGCGGCCTGGCAGAACGTCGCTAACCCGCCTGTTTTCGACATTTCCGAGGTCGAAAATGCACCAGAGCAGAGGGTGATTCCATGGTAGTTCTGAAGGCAGGGTGCGGCGCGGTGCCGCCCCGTTTTTGCACAGGGTGCAGTTGCCATGGGCGACAAAAAGGCAAAGCCGGCGAAACCCGGCACAAAACCGACCAAGAAGTGATTTTCTAGCAGGATCGGACGCCGCCGGTTCAGGGAGGACCGGCGGCGTCCTTTATGTGGTCAGCCGTATTTCGCCACCGGTGTCCCGGCGATGGCCGACATGTTCAGAAGGCCGCGCGCGGTGACGCCCGGGGTGACGATGTTGGCGCGGTTGCCCATGCCCATCAGGATCGGCCCGACCTCGAGCCCGCCGGCCTTCATCTTGAGAATGTTGCGCACGCCCGAGGCCGCGTCGGCATTCGAGAAGATGAGCACATTGGCGGCGCCCTCCATCCGGTTGTCGGGCAAGAGCCGGGCGCGCAGATCGGCATCGAGCGCGGCGTCGATATTCATCTCGCCCTCATAGCAGAAATCGCGGGGTTTCGCGTCAAGCAGCGCAATGGCGGCGCGCAGGCGTTTGCCGGAATCGCTGCCCTGGTTGCCGAATTGCGATTGCGAGCAGAAGGCGATCTTGGGCTCGATCCCGAAGCGGCGGACATGGCGGGCGGCGCCGATGGCGGTTTCGGCCAGTTCCTCGGGGGTGGGGAAGACGCGGACATGGGTGTCGGCGATAAAGAGCGGCCCGTCCTCGAGGATCATCAGCGACAGCGCGCCATGCGGGTGGTGATGGGCGTCGCCGAGCACCTGGGTCACATAGTTGAGATGCCAGCGATATTCGCCGAATGTGCCGCAGATCATGCTGTCGGCCTCTTCGCGGTGGACCATGACGGCGGCGATGGCGGTGGTGTTGGTGCGCATCACCGCGCGGGCGAGATCGGGGGTGACGCCGCGGCGCTGCATGATGGCGTGGTAGCTGCCCCAATAGTCGCGGTAGCGCGGGTCGTTTTCGGGGTTCACCACGGTGATATCGCCGGGGCGGATGACGAGGCCGAGCCGTTCGCAGCGGGTTTCGATCACCTCGGGGCGGCCGATGAGGATGGGCTGTTCGCTGGTTTCCTCGAGCATCGCCTGGGCGGCGCGCAGCACGCGTTCATCCTCGCCCTCGGCAAAGACGATGCGGCGGCTTTCATGGCGGGCGGCCTCGAAGACCGGGCGCATGAGCAGGGCGGATTTGAACACCGAGGCGTTGAGCTTGGCCTTGTAGGCGGCGATGTCCTCGATCGGCCGCGTGGCGACGCCGGTTTCCATGGCGGCACGGGCAACGGCGGTCGAGACGATGCCGACGAGGCGCGGGTCGAACGGTTTCGGGATCAGGTAATCGGCGCCGAAGGTGAGCTGTTCGCCCTTGTAGGCGGCGGCGGCTTCGGCGGAGGTGGTGGCGCGGGCCAGTTCGGCGATGCCCTCGACACAGGCGAGCTGCATCGCGTCGTTGATCTCGGTCGCGCCGACGTCGAGCGCGCCGCGGAAGATGAACGGGAAGCAGAGCACGTTGTTCACCTGATTGGGGAAATCGCTGCGCCCGGTGGCGATGATCGCATCGGGGGCCACGGCGCGGGCGGCGTCGGGCATGATTTCCGGCGTCGGGTTGGCGAGGGCGAAGATGATCGGCTTGGGCGCCATTTTCGCGACGAGCTCGGGGCTCAGCACATTGGGGCCGGAGAGGCCGAGAAAGAGATCGGCCCCGTCCATCACATCGGCGAGCGTGCGCTTGTCGGTCTTTTGGGCAAAGCAGGATTTCTGCGGGTTCATATCCTCGGTGCGGCCTTCATAGACCAGCCCGTGAATGTCGCAGAGCCAGATGTTTTCGCGTTTCACCCCAAGCTTGAGCAGCAGGTTGAGGCAGGCGATGCCCGCCGCGCCGCCGCCGGTCGAGACGATCTTGATGTCCTCGAACCGTTTGCCCGCCACATGCAGCGCGTTGGTGGCCGCCGCGCCGACGACGATGGCGGTGCCGTGCTGATCGTCGTGAAAGACCGGGATGCCCATCCGTTCGCGGCAGATTTTTTCGACCACGAAGCAATCAGGGGCCTTGATGTCCTCGAGATTGATCGCGCCAAAGCTCGGCTCGAGCGCGCAGACGATATCGGCGAGCTTTTCCGGATCGCTTTCGTTCACCTCGATGTCGAAACAGTCGATGCCGGCGAATTTCTTGAAGAGCACGGCCTTGCCCTCCATCACCGGTTTGGAGGCCAGCGCGCCGATATTGCCGAGACCGAGCACGGCAGAGCCATTGGTGACGACGGCCACCAGATTGCCGCGCGCGGTATAGCGCGAGGCGGTGGTGGGATCGGCCTTGATCTCAAGGCAGGCCTCGGCCACGCCGGGGGAATAGGCGCGGCTCAGATCGCGCCCATTGGCCATCGGTTTGGTGGCGCGGATCTCGAGTTTGCCGGGGGTCGGAAACTCGTGATAATCGAGCGCCGCTTGGCGGGCAGGATCACGGGGAATGTCATCACGGGGCGTGTCGGTCATGGGGCCTCCTCGGGCGGAACTGAAACTTGGTTTAACATTAAACCATTTTTTGGCACATGCAATTTTTGCCGTGATGGTTGCCGCGAGATTGCCCCAAGCAGGGCGCGGGCGCAATCGCGCAGAGGCGGCGTGGGCGGTATCCCGAGGCGGAGGGAGGACGCGACGGCGCTGCAATCGTCATGTTGCCCTTTGCCCGCGCATCTGGGTAAGAGAGGGAAACGCCAGTTTTCTACCGGAGGGGTTTCATGGACCAGCATCTGACCGTCGTTGAGCATCCGCTCGTGCAGCACAAGCTCACCCTGATGCGGGACAAGCACACATCGACCGCGGTGTTCCGGCAGCTTCTGCGCGAGATCAGCCAGCTTCTTGCCTATGAGGTGACCCGCAATCTCGACACCGAGATGCGCCGCATCGAGACCCCGATGGTGGAAATGGACGCGCCGGTTGTGGCTGGGCGCAAGCTGGCGCTGATTTCGATCCTGCGGGCGGGCAATGGGCTTTTGGACGGGATGCTCGAGCTGATCCCCTCGGCGCGGGTGGGCTTTGTCGGTCTTTACCGTGATGAAGAGACGCTGCAGCCGGTCGAGTATTATTTCAAAGTGCCCGAGCGGCTCGACGAGCGGCTGGTGATCCTGGTCGATCCGATGCTCGCCACCGGCAATTCGAGCGTGGCGGCGGTGGACATGGTCAAGAAGGCCGGGGCCAAGGATATCCGCTTTTTGTGCCTGTTGGCGGCGCCTGAGGGCGTGCAGCGCATGAAAGAGGCGCATCCCGATGTGCCGGTGGTGACCGCGTCGCTGGACGATGGGCTCAATGAGCAAGGCTATATCCTGCCGGGTCTGGGCGATGCTGGGGACCGGATGTTCGGCACGAAATAGCCGATGGCGGGGGCTTGGACCCCCGTGATTTATAGTTTACGGCGTCCGCTTTTTAAGGCAAGCTACCCCTACATCTTGTGGGGGCAATATGAAACTGACCAGAGTGATTGCGATTGCCGTGATCGCCGCATCCGGAGTCCTGAGCGTTGCTCAGGCGAAATCCATCCGCGAAGTGGGCGAGCCGGCCGAGTTTCCGCCAAGTTCCTATACGGGACGGCAATATGTCGACAGCAATGGCTGCGTGTTCATCCGCGCGGGCATTGATGGCAACGTTACCTGGGTGCCGCGCGTGGCGCGAAGCCGACAGGTGGTCTGTGGATATCAACCGACATTTGCGAAGACACCGGCCCAGAAGGTGCCGGTGATCGCCGATGCGCCGACGCCGCAGCCGGCCCCGGCGCCCAAGCGGGTGGTCAAGGCCAAGCCCGCGCCGCAGAAAACCGTCGTTCAGGCCGCACCGCGTGCCAAACCGGCGCCCCAGCCGGTGCGCCGTGTTGCCCCGGCCCAGACACAGACCCGCGTAGTGCAGACGCGCCGCGTGGCGGTGGCCCCGGTTCTGGTGCGCCCCACAGCCCCGGCCGAGCCGAAGCCGCAGGTGCAGGCCGCACCCGTCGCCAAGAAAACCGTCACGCCCGCCGCGACCCGTCGCGTGGTCTCGAGCTGCCCCGGTCTGAGCGCCACCTCGGCGCGTTATATGGCCTCCTCGGGCCGTGCGGTGCGCTGTGGCCCGCAGGCCGAAGCGCCGCATAATGGTGTGGTGCGCGGCAAGACGGTCGTGCAAGCGGCGCCGGTTCAATCTGGGCAGGTCCGGTCGGTGCCGGTCCGCGAAGCCCGCGGCCAGCAGCCCTATTACCCCGGTCGTCAGGTATTGGTCGGCGGGTCGGGCTATAATATCGCGCCGCAAGCCTATGAGCCCGCCGACAGCGCCTATACCCAGCGTCTGCCGGGGCGTCAGGTGATGGTGGGCGGCACCAGCTATGGCGATGCCGCCGCCGTGCAAAGCCCGCCGGTGCGGGTGGTGCCGCGTCATGTTTATGCGCAGCAGCGTGTTGCCCGTCAGGGCCTCTATGTGCCGCAGGGTTATGAGCCGGTGTGGGAAGATGACCGTCTCAACCCCTATCGCGCCCAGCAATATTTCCAGGGCAAGCGCCAGATGGAGCTGATCTGGACCAAGACCGTGCCGCGCAAGCTTGTCGTGCGGCAGACGGGTCGTGTGGTGACCGAGGCCTATCCCGGGCTGCAATATCCCTATACGAGCTATGCCCAGATGGAGGCGGCGGGCGTGCAGGTGGTGTCGACCCGCAACGCGCGCAGCAAATCCCGGAGCGCGCCCGTGGTGTCGAGCCGTGGCGGCATCCGGCCAAAGGCGGGCGGGTCTGCCAGCCTCGGGGTGAGCGCTGTGGTTCCGGCCCGGGTGAGCACCAAACAGGCCAGCGTGCAGAGCAGTAAGCCGATCGCCAAGAGCTATGTTCAGGCCGGTGTCTTTGCCAGCCGCGATGCGGCCAAGGAGGCGGCGCGTCAGGTGGTTCTCAGTGGCGAACAGGCGCGGCTCGGGACGCTGACCAAGGGCGGGCAATCCTATGCCATCGTTCTGGCAGGGCCCTACACGGATCAGGCCCGGCTCAGCACCGCGCTGACCCGCATCCGCAACGCCGGGTTCGGCAATGCGAAAGTGCGCCGCTGAGGCGGGGCGCAGGTGTCTAAGACAGGCGAGGGGCGTCCCGATGGGGCGCCCTTTTTCTATGGTGGGGGTTACTGGCCGCAGATGCCCTGCAGGCGGATCCAGTCGCCATCGTCGAGCACCGGTTCCAGCGATTGCCCGGCGAAAGGATCGGCCTCGATCAGCGACAGGGTGGATTCGCCGGAAATGTCGCGGGCATAGGCATAGGGGCTTGAGCGGACGGAGCGGGATTTGAACGTCTCGAGCAGCAGGGTCGCGTCGAGATTGGCGGTGGGGCGCGACAGGATGTCCTTGGCATAGTCGCGCAGGCTGCCCTCGGGCATGTCGCCGGTGGTCAAGAGATGCGCGGTCGAGAGCGGGCCGGTGGCGAGGAGCATCCGGTTGAGCGCGTCCTCTTTCTGGCTGCGCAGGCTTTCGGCGATGATGAACCCGGCGAGCACGTCGGGATCCTCGTAATCCTCGACCAAAGCGCGGCTGATCAGGATGATGCCGCCCGGCAGGCTCACCGTGTCGCGCACCCCGTCGGGCAGCACCAAAAGCCGCGGCGGCCCGTTCGGACCGGCGAGGCGCAGGGCGAGACGGGCGAGAGCGGCCTGACCCGAGGGGTCGTCACAGGCGGGGCCGGTGATGCCGCGCATCGCGTCGACCAAGAGATCGCCGATCTCTTCGCGTTTGACATCGGGCACCACGGTGACCGCGTGGCGGCGCAGCTGTCCGGGCAGCCAGAACAGGATGAGCGCGGTGACGGAGGCGAACATCCCGAGCATGATCAGCCGGCGCAAGCGGCCCGGCTGGGGACGGGCGCGGCCGATGGCGCTGCGCAGCTTCTCGATGGCGGCGACCATTTCGGTCTCGTTCTCGGCCAGTTCCAGCGTTTCGCCGGGGTCGCCATCGGGATGGTAGAGCGCCGGGGTGTCGCCGGGATTGGCGCGGTGCAGCGCGGGCAGCGACCAATGGGTCAGTGGCCGGTCGTTCATATCGCTGATGACGAGCGTGGCATCGCCGATCGACACGATCACCTCGAGCCGTTGCGCGCCGGGCTTGGCGCGCCAGAGGCCCGAGGCCTCAAGCCGTTGGTATTCGCGAAATGCCGTCATATGCCCTGGGCCTGCTCTGCCTCATTGGCGGCGACTGTAGCAGGGGCGGCGCGCAGCGGCAATTGTTTCGGCACGGGTGCGAGGCCGCTTGCCCTTGGGCGTGACGCGGCCTAACACCGTGACATGAGACTTTTATTCTTGGGCGATGTGATGGGGCGGGCCGGCCGCAAGGCGGTCTCCGAACAGCTGGGGCGGCTGCGCGCGGCGTGGCGGCTCGATTTCGTGGTGGTCAATGGCGAGAACGCGACCAATGGCATGGGGCTGAGCGCCGGTCATGCCACTGCGCTGTTTGAGGCGGGGGCCGATGTGGTCACGCTCGGCGATCATGCCTTTGACCAAAAGGACATGCCGCAGCATATCGGCCAAGAGACCCGGATCATCCGGCCGATCAATTTCGCCCCGGCCGCGCCGGGGCAGGGCGCGCGGGTGTTCCAGGACGGGCGCGGGCGCAAGATCCTCGTGGCGCAGGTGCTGGGCCAGGTGTTCATGAAACGGCCCTTTGACAACCCGTTCGCGGCGCTCGATGGCGCGCTCAACACCCATCGTCTCGGCGGTGGGGTGCAGGCGGCGATTGTCGATATCCATTGCGAGGCAACGAGCGAAAAGATGGCCGTCGGGCAATATTGCGATGGCCGGGCGAGCCTTGTGGTGGGCACCCATACCCATGTGCCGACGGCGGATGCGATGATCCTGCCCAAGGGCACCGCCTATCTCAGCGATGCCGGCATGTGCGGCGATTACAACAGCATCATCGGCATGGATAAGGCCGAGCCGATGCGCCGCTTTGTCACCGGCATGCCGAAGGCCCGGTTCGAGCCGGCGCTTGGCGAGGCGACGCTGTCGGGGATCTATGTCGAGACCGATGACAAGACCGGGCTGGCCACGCGGATCGAGATGGTCCGGCAGGGCGGTCGGTTGCAACAGGCGGGGCCGTCCCCGGTCGAGTGAAGGAAGGGCGCATGTCCGAGAAACTGTGGCTCTATGCGATGCTTGTGGCCATGGGGGCGGGCTGGGGCGCATCGATCCCGCTGGCCAAGATCGCGGTCAGCACCGGGCATCAGGCCTTTGGCCTCATCTTCTGGCAGATGGTCATCGTGTTGATGATCAGCGGTGGCATCATGGTGCTGCGCGGCAAGCGGCCGGTGATCGGGCGGGCGCATCTGCGGCTGTTTCTCATGGTGGCCGTGTTTGGCACGGTGATGCCGGATATTTTCTACTACAGCGCCGCGCGGGAATTGCCCGGCGGGATCATGTCGATCGTCACCTCGTCGGTGCCGATGTTTTCACTGCCCATCGCGATCCTCATGGGCAATGAGCGCTTCAGGCCGAAGCGCCTCTTGGGGCTGATCTTTGGCATGGTGGGGATCGTGCTGTTGATCGGGCCGCAGGCGAGCCTGTCGGGCGGCTGGGCGGCGGGGTTCGTCCTCCTCGCGCTTGGCGCGCCGCTGTTCTATGCGACCGAGGGCAATCTCGTGTCGAAATGGGGCACCGGCGGGCTCGACCCGTTGCAGGTGGTGTTTGGCGCGTCGCTTCTGGGGCTGCCGATTTGCCTCATGCTGGCGCTCGGCACCGGGCAGTGGATCGACCCGACAGCGGGGCTTGGCCGGGCGGAGGGCGCGCTCATCCTGTCGGCGAGCATTCACGCGCTGGTCTATGCCGCCTATGTCTGGCTCGTCGGGCGGGCGGGGTCGGTGTTTGCGGCGCAGACCTCTTATGTGGTGACCGCCACCGGGGTGCTGTGGTCGATCTACCTGTTGCAGGAGAGCTATTCCGGCTGGGTCTGGCTGGCGCTGGCGGTGATGATGCTCGGTATGTTTCTCGTGCAACCACGAGCGCCGAGAGTTCTTGTGCCGGGGCGGGCCATGGAGGATGATGGTTCGAACCAAGAAGGGGCCGTTGCCAAGTGATTGCTTATCTAGACCTGTCCCAGACCACCGTGGCGTTGATGACGCTGGGCGTGGTGGCCGTGATGTTTTTCCTGTTCATCCGCGAGATCTACCCGACCGAAGTGGTGGCGCTTGGCGGGGCGGCGGCGCTCTTGCTGATGGGGGTTCTGCCCTATGATGCGGCGCTGGAGGTGTTGTCGAACCCGGCGCCCTGGACCATTGCGGTGATGTTCGTGATCATGGGGGCGATGGTGCGCACCGGGGCGCTCGAAGCCTTTACCGCGCTGGCCGAGACCCAGGCCAAGAGCAACCCCAAGCTGGCGGTGGCGATGCTGCTCACGCTGGTGGTGCTGGGGTCGGCGGTGATGAACAACACGCCCGTGGTGGTGGTGATGATCCCGGTGTTCGTCCAGATCGCGCGGACCATGGGCATTCCGGCGTCGAAAATGCTCATCCCGCTGAGTTATGCGGCGATCCTTGGCGGCACGCTCACCCTGATCGGGACCTCGACCAACCTGCTGGTCGATGGTGTGGCGCGGGCCGAGGGGCTCGAGCCGTTCACCATCTTTGAGGTGACGCCGCTGGCCGTGGTGCTGGTGATCTGGGGCATGGTCTATCTGCGGTTCATCGGGCCCTATCTGCTGCCGCATCGCGACAGTATGGCGGATATGCTGTCGGACCGGTCGAAGATGAAATTCTTTACCGAGGCGGTGATCCCGCCGGATTCGAACCTCATTGGGCGCGAGGTGCTGGGGGTGCAGCTCTTTAAGCGCGAGGGCGTGCGGCTCATCGACGTGGTGCGCGGCGATCAATCGTTGCGGCGCAATCTCGAAGGGGTGGAATTGCAGGTCGGCGACCGGGTGGTTCTGCGGACGCAGATCACCGAGCTTTTGAGCCTGCAGACCAACAAGAGCCTTAAGCGCGTCGATCAGGTGTCGGCGGTGGAGACCAAGACGGTGGAGGTGCTGATCACGCCGGGCTGCAAGATGGTGGGGCGGTCGCTCGGCTCGCTCCGGCTGCGGCGGCGGTTCGGGGTCTATCCGCTGGCGGTGCATCGGCGCAACCAGAACATCGGGCGGCAGCTCGATGATCTGGTGGTGCGGGTGGGTGATACGCTGCTTCTGGAAGGGGCGCCGGATGACATCATGCGGCTGGCCAATGAAATGGATCTTGTCGATGTCTCGCAGCCCTCGGCGCGGGCCTTTCGCCGGGGTCATGCGCCGCTGGCGATCCTTGCCCTTCTCGGCATCGTGGTGCTGGCCGGGCTTGGCGTGGCGCCGATCCTTCTCTTGGCGGTGATTGCCATGGCCTTTGTCCTGCTGGCGCGCTGTATCGATGCCGATGAGGCGTTTTCCTTTGTCGAGGGACAGCTCTTGGTGCTGATCTTTTCGATGCTGGCGGTGGGCGCGGCGTTGCAGGAAAGCGGCGCGGTGGCGCTTATCGTCAATGCGATTGCGCCCTATCTCATGCTGTTGCCGGGGTTCTTGGTGATCTGGGCGATCTACCTGCTCACCTCGCTCTTGACCGAGATGGTGAGCAACAACGCGGTGGCGGTGGTGGTGACGCCGATTGCCATTGGCCTCGCCGAAGCGATGGGGATCGATCCGCGGGCCTTGGTGGTGGCGGTGATGGTGGCGGCGAGCGCCAGTTTCGCCACGCCCATCGGCTATCAGACCAACACGCTGGTCTATGGGCCGGGGGGCTATCGCTTTACGGATTTCCTGAAAATCGGCGTGCCGCTCAACCTCAGCATCGGGGTGCTGGCCTCGGCGTTGATCCCGGTGTTCTGGCCCCTCTGAGAGAGGCCAGAACGGGAGGGATCAGAGACCGATCCACATCACATAGCCGAGCGCGATGCCCAAGAGGAACAGCGTCTCGATCACCAGGATCGCGCCATAGCTCGGCTTGACCCCGACGATGGTGGCAAGGTTGGTCTTCATGCCGAGCGCCGAGATCGCGATGACGAGGAACCAGCGCGACGCCTCTTTGATCAGCTCGCTCACCGCCTGCGGGATGAGGCCGGTGTTGGCCAGCACCGCCAGCGCGATGAACATCACGAGGAACCACGGCAGCGTCACCTTCTGGTTCTGTGCGCCCCGGAAGGAGAGCATGACGATAATCATCACCACCGGCAGCAGCGCCACGCGCAGCATCTTGACGAAAGTGGCGATGACGCCCGCCTCGTCGCTGATCGAGTAGCCCGCGCCGACCACCTGCGCCACGTCATGGATCGTGGCCCCGATGAGAAAGCCGCTTTCGAGATCGGACAGCCCGAGGCCCTGGAAGAGCACCGGATAGGCAATCATCGCTATGGTCGAGAGCGCGGTGACGCCGATGACCACGAAGAGCACATCCTGATCACGGCCAGCGCGTTGCGGCAGCACCGAGGTGATCGCCAGCGCCGCCGAGGCCCCGCAGATCGCCACCGAGCCCCCCGCGAGTAGGCCAAAGGCCATGCGCCGCCCGAAGATAAAGGACAACAGCGCCCCGCAGGCGAGTGTCGCGAGGGTAAAGCCCACGACGGCCGCAACGGCGGTGAAGCCGATGCTTTCGACATCGCCGATGGAGAGGCGCAGGCCGAGAAGGCCCACGCCGAAACGCAGCAAGGTCTTGGCCGAGAACTCGATCCCCTTGGCGCAAGATTCATGCGTCGAGAGAAAGTTGAACGCCATGCCGATGAGCAGGGCAAAGAGCATCACGGGCGCGCCGTAATGCTCGGAGAGGAACGTCGCCGAAGCGGCGATCACACAGGCGAGAAAAATCCCGCCGGAATGGCTTTCCCAGCGGGATTTGAAAGAGGTCAGCATCAATTCTGCCTTGAAAATGGGGCCGGAGCGGCCTCAGCCGACCCAGCGGGACGAGAAATCAAACGCGCCATCATAGCCGAACAGGGCTGCGGCCCCGCCGGTGTGGAGGAACACGACGCGCTCGCCCTTCTTGAAATGCCCTTTGCGGATCAAGTCAATAAAGCCCGCCGCCCCTTTTGCGGAATAAACCGGATCGAGCAGGATCGATTCCAGCTCGGCGAACATCTTGATCGCTTCCATGCCGCTTTCGGTCGGGATGCCATAGCCTTGGCCGACGTAATCGGTGTTGGCGACAACATCTTCGCGGGCGACGACGCCGGGGCAGCCGAGCTTTTCAGCCGTGGCGCAGGCGAGGTTGTAGACGTTTTCTTCCTGCTTCGGTTTGGGGGCGCGCACGCCGATGCCGAGCAGCGGGATTTGCGCATTCATCGCCTTTAGGCCGGTGATCAGACCGGCCTGCGTGCCGGCGCTGCCGGTGGCATGCACGATATGGTCGATCTTGAGCCCGCCATCATTGGCCTGGGCCAGCAGTTCGAAGGCGCAGTTGACATAGCCGAGCGCGCCGGTCGGGTTCGAGCCGCCGCCGGGGATGGTGTAGACTTTCTTGCCGTCGGCACGCCATTCATCGGCGAGCTTTTCCATCTCGGCATTCATATCACCGCCGCCGGGGCGTTTCTCGGTGGTCGCGCCGTGCAGATGGTCGAGCAGCACGTTGCCATTGTGGTTGTAGTTCGCCTCGTTCGAACCGGTGCGATCCTCGAGCAGGATGTGGCATTTCATGCCGAGCTTGGCAGCGAACGCGGCGGTCTGACGGGCGTGGTTCGACTGGGTCGCGCCTTGGGTCATGACGATCTCGGCGCCTTGCAGTTCCGCCTCGGCCATGAGGAATTCGAGCTTGCGGGTCTTGTTGCCGCCGGTCGAGAGGCCGGTGCAATCGTCGCGCTTGATCCAGATTTCCGGGCCGCCGAGTTCGGCGCTCAGACGGTCGAGACGTTCGAGCGGGGTGGGCAGGTGGGCGATGAAGCGGCGGGGGAAACGGGCGAGATGCATTGGAGGCTCCTGATAAGGCGTTTTCGGCAACTTACAATGCCGAGACCGGCTGTTCCAATGCGAAATGGGTGGTCTAAATTGCAGGAATTGCATTTTAGGGCGCGACACGCCATGATCGCGCCATGCAGTTGGATTGGCTCGACGATATTCTTGCGGTGATCGACACCGGATCGCTGGCGCAGGCGGCCGAGCGGCGGTTTCTCACGCAATCGGCCTTTACCCGACGGGTGCGGGCGATCGAGGAAAAGCTCGGGACGCGGCTCTTTGATCGGTCGCGCAAGCCGGTGGTGGCGCTGCCGGGGGTGCGCGCGCTCGAGCCGGAGCTGCGCGAGATGAGCGCCCGGTTGCGGCGGTTGCAGCTCAACCTGCGGGTCTCGGACAGTCAGGCGGGCGAGGCCTTCACGCTGGTCTGTCAGCACGCGATCACCGCGACCATTTCGCCCTGGGTGGTGCGGCAATTGACGGCGCGCGGCGAGGCCTCGGTGCGGGTGCGGTCGGGCAACCGCGATGAATGCCTCATGATGCTGCTGTCCGGCGAGGTCGAATTTGCCATGGCCTATGAGGCTCCTGACGAGCGGCGTCAGACCTTGGTGCGGGGGTTGGAGGCGACGGCGCTTGGCGCGGATCAGCTGGTGCCGGTGGCGGCGCCGGAGCTCGCGGCGCAGGCGGCGGCGGGCGGGGCGGATCACCTGCCGCTCATCGGCTATCCGCCGGATGTGTTTCTGGGCCGTGTCTTTGGGCAATATATCGTGCCGCGGCTGCCCGAGACCACGGTTCTGTCGCTCAAGGCGGAGACGGCGTTGACCCTCGCGGCGCTGGAATACGCGCTGAGCGGGATCGGGGTCGCCTGGCTGCCGCGCACCCTGGTGGCGGGGCATCTGACGGCGGGGCGGCTGCGGCATCTGGACGGGTTGCCCGAGCAGGAGCTCAGCATCACGCTCACCCGGCTGGCGGGTCCGCAACATGCCCATCACGATGCGCTCTGGCGCGATTTGGCGGCGCATCCCGAATTCCCGGGCGTCTTGCCGGGCTGAGCCCGGGGATCTGGGTATTTGCCACCAGAAAGAGGGGCAAAGGACTGCGCCCCGCAGCCGGAGGGCCTCGGGGCGCGAGAGGGGTGAGGCGGCGCGGCCGCCTCGGTCCGGATCAGTTGACGGCCTTGGCGTCGACCACGTCCTTGTCGGTCGTGCTGTCGACGCTGGTGATCGCGATGCGGCGCGGTTTGAGCGCCTCGGGCACTTCGCGGACCAGATCGATATGCAGCATACCGTCGGTATGGCTGGCCCCGGTCACGCGCACATGATCGGCCAGCTGGAAGCGGCGTTCAAAGGCGCGGGTGGCGATGCCACGGTGCAGATAGGTGCGCTCGCCCTCTTCTTCGGATTTGCGGGCCGAGACGATCAGCGCGCCATCCTTCACCTCGACGGCGAGATCGGCATCGGAAAATCCGGCGACCGCGACCGAGATGCGATAGGCGTCATCGGCGGTTTTTTCGATATTGTAAGGGGGGTAGCTGGGCGCAGAGACGTCATTTGTCAGGGCACGGTCCATCAGATCCGCGATCTGATCAAAGCCGATGCTGGCCCGGTAAAGCGGTGCGAAATCAAGGTTACGCATGGGTTATCCTCCGTTGAGCGATACCAATATGTGAAGCCTTCCCATCCGGGACAGGCCGAGGGTGTTCCGGCCCGCATTGGGCACCGGAACAGGCTTGATTTGGGCAATCGCGCGGCGATTTCAAGAGGTCAGGGGCGGGCGAATTTCGCGCTTGTGCCGGAACGGTCCTGCCCGACGCGCAGCCGTTTGACCGTGGCGGGGGCCGGGGCCATGGCGGTGGTGCCGGCGCGCCGCAGATCGGCCTTGAGCCGGTCCACCACCTCGGGCAGGTCCATGCCGTAGGAGATCCGGCGGCCTTCATATTGGCCGCCACCGCTGATCAGCGACAGGATGCGCGGCCGCCCGTTTTCGCGCAAGAAGACCGGGGCGCCGGACGAGCCGAAGGTGACATTGCAGTCGAAGGCCATCCAGCCGTCGCGGGCGGCGAGCACGCCGCAATCGCGCTGCCACGAGAGGCTGGTGTCGCGGCCACGGCCGAAGGAGACCACGCTCACCCTCTGGTCACTCGCGTCCGAGCGGGCGAGGGCAAAGGGGCTCGCCGTGGCGCTGGGGATCGGGGTGGCGAGACGCAGAAGGGCGACATCATGGCGGATGTTTTCGGCATCGAGCGCCTTGGTCGGTTGGTAATTCGCATGGGCGGCCACGGCGGCGATGCCGCTTTCCGAGATGAAGTGATCGCCGCGCAACCCGGCGCGAAAGGTGAACTCGGCGACCGCATGGCGATTGCCCTCGTCGTCATAGACGCAATGCGCCGCCGTCAGCACGAGATCGGGGGCGATAAGCGCACCGGTGCAATAGCTCGCCTCGCCGACCATCACCTTGCCCACAGCCTCCCAGCCGAAGATATCGTCGCGCTCGGTCAGGCTGACCAGCCCGCTGCCCGCTGTGGCGGCGAGCGGCAGCGTCGCGATCAGGCTGGCAAGCAAAAGATATGCGGCGCGGAGCCTCATGGCTTGGCGAATTTGGCCGAGGTCGACCGTTTGCTGGTCACCGGCGAGATCATCGGGCTGCTGCTCGGCAAGAGCCCCTCGCCCTGATCGAGCATCACCCGCAACAGGCCCAGCGGGGTTTCGAGATCGGTGCCGAGCGAGACCTTCTGGCCGTCGACCTGGGCCTTGGCCGAGACCACCGAGACGACACGGGGCAGACCGCCGTCGTCAAAGCTAAAGATCGGCGCGCCGGAGGCTCCGAAATCCACGTCACAGGACATCACCAGAACGCCATGTTGGCGCGCAATGACCTCGCAGACCTCCTGCAGGGAGGGCGCATCCTCGCGCCCTCGCGCGTAGGAGACGACGCCGATGCGCTGACCGGCGCGGGGCTGATGGTCGGTGGTGAAGGGGATCACGCGGGTGTTGCGGATCGGGTGGTGCAGCTCCAGCAGGGCGAGATCATGGCGCACGCGCAGCGCGGTGGTTTTCTCGTCAAAGCGGTAATCGGGATGCAGCACGGCGCGGCGCACCCAGCGATAGGCCTGCGCCCGGCCATTGCGCCACCCGGCGAGAAACTCGATCCGGGCGGGATCGATCCGCGCGCCGCTTTCCTTGTCATAGAGGCAATGCGCTGCGGTCAGGACCAGATCGGGGGCGATGAGCGCCCCGGTGCAGAACCCGCGCCCGTCGAGGTCGAGCCGGCCCACGGCCTCCCAGCCCCGGCTGTCGTCGCCGGTCTCAAGACGTTTGAGCGCCGTGGCTTGCGCCTGCGCAGACCCAGAGACACCGATCAGACACAGGCCCAGAAGAGCCAGAATGGCGAGACGCATGGAATTTCCTCAAGTGACAGAAATCCCGGCTATCAAGGTAATTTGTCAGAAATTTGGCGAGACTCTGAAAATCAGGCGCGGGGCCTGCGCTCTTTCTGGGTCAAAATACCCAAAATCCGCGCTTACCGCCCGCGCCGCGCCTGCAGATTGTCCCAGCTGTCGACCCATGTGCGATACCACAGATCCGCCGCCTTGAGGAAATGCGGCTTTTCCATGACATGGAGCGCGTGACGGCGCAGCGGCGTGGCGGCATAGGCGGTTTTGCCGCGCGCGTCGCCCAGCGCGCGATAGGCCGCCTTGGCCCCGAGATAGGGCGCCATGACGGTGCCAGAGCCGGAAAAGCCCAGCGCGTAATGCAGCCCGTCCTCGTCGCCGACATGGGGCATATGGGTGAAGGAATAACCGGTGTAGCCGGTCCAGACATGGCTCAGCCGGACATCGGCGAGTTCGGGCCAGATCTCGGCCATGGTGGCCTGTTGGCGGCGTGCGGCGCGGTCGAGCGGGATGTCCCGCATCGCGGCGCGGCCGCCAAAGAGGATGCGTTTGCCATCGGGCGAGAGCCGGAAATAGCTGTGGCGGGCGCGGGTTTCGACCATCATGCGCCGCCCCGGTGCGAGCTGGCCCAGAAGGTTTTCCGACAGCTCTTCGGTGGCGATGAGAAAGGACGGCAGCGGGAACACCCGCGCCATGTGCCAGCGGAAGGGCCGGGTGGTATAGCCATTGGTGGCGAGCACGACCTTGGCGGCGCGGATCGTGCCGCGCGGTGTGGTGGCGACAAAGCCCACGCCGTCGCGGTCGAGTGCGGTGACCGGGGCGTTGGCGCTCACCGGGATGCCGCGCGACAGGGCGGCGGTCCAGAGGCCGCGGTGAAACTTGGCCGGATGGATCGCGCCATGATCGGGAAAGAGCAGCCCGCCATAATAGCGCTCGGTGCCGATCTCGCGCCGCATTGCCGTCTCGTCGACGGTCTCAATGCGCACGTCGCTCTTGCTGCGGACGCTTGCGGCGAGGGTTTTCTGGCTCTCGGCATGGGCGGGGGTCCAGGCGAGCTGAATGCGCCCCGTCGCCTGATAGTCGCAGTCGATCTTCTCGCGCTGCATCAGATCGCGGACAAAGGCAAAGGCCGGGCCGGCCTCGGCAAAGAGCGCATCGGCCGTCTCTTCGCCAAAGAGCGCGGTGAGTTTCGGATGGCTGAGCCGTGGGTGGGCGCCGAACATGCCGCCGTTGCGGGTCGAGGCGCCACAGCCGGGATTGCCCGCATCGACAACCGCGACGCGGGCGCCTGTGTCATGGGCGGCGATCGCCGCCGAAAGCCCGGTGAACCCGGCGCCGATGATCAGCAGATCGACCTTGGCGGGGGGCGCGGCATCCTCGGGGTCGGGCGTGTTCTTGAACGCCTCCCACCAATAGGGAAATCCCTGCGGTGCCTCGCCTGTCCAGCTTACCATTTACCTTGCCCTTCAGTCCGGGCGGTCTTGCGTCACATCACGTTGGCAAAGGACGTCTCGACCGCGTGCAGGAATGACTGTGCCGAGGAGCTTGCCGAGAGCAAGCGGAAACTGTCCGTATCGGTGCGAATTACGATCACGCCGAGATGTTCCATCGTGGTGCGCGCCAGACTGCCTATTGTGAAGGCATCGGGATGCAGGTCGATGGGGCAGATCCGCTCCAGCGCGCGGCGGCAATCGGGGCCGGTCACGTCGAGGGCGCACCAGACATCGGTCTGATCCGTGGTGTAGGCCGCGCCGCCGAGCTTGGCCGCGACCACGCGTTCGGCATCGGGCGTGGCATGGGTGAACATCACAAAGCCCTGATCAATACCCAGCCGCAGGAGCGTGGTGGTCCCATCGGTGGCCGCGGCGCTCTGGCCGATCTCGGGCAGGGCGGTGCCAAAGGCCTTGGCGATGGCCTTTTGCGCCGCGTCTTCGCCGCCGAGCGGCAGCGCGAGCGACACGAGGGCCAGATCGGCGGGCGCGGTGATCCGGCAGGTGCCAAAGCGCAGGTCGGTCCCGGCCAGAGGCGGGGTGGAGATGAGCGAATAATCAGCCACGGAGCCGGTCTCCTTCGGGGTCGATGAAATGGGCCGAGACGATCTCGACCTCCATCTCGGTGTCATGGACGGGGCTCATGGCGCGGACGATTTCGCCCATCCGCTCATGGCCGCGTTTGATAAAGCCGAGGCCGATGGAATGGCCGAGGCTTGGCGAATAGGCGACCGAGCTCATCCAGCCCTGATCATTGTCCATGATCGCCTCATCGCCCTTGGTGATGAAATGCGAGCCTGCGATGAGCTTCTTGCTGCGGTCCACCGGGCGGAAGCCCACCAGCCGGATCGCGTCGTCGCGGTTCATCTCGGGGCGTTTCGACAGGGTTTGGCCGATGCAGTCCTTTTTCTGGCTGACCATGCCGCCAAGCCCGAGGTTGAGCGCGGTGGTCTGACCGTTGAGCTCGTTGCCCGCGGCGTGGCCCTTTTCGATGCGCATGACGCCCAGCGCCTCTGTGCCATAGGGCACGGCATCAAATTCGCGCCCGGCCTCCATCAGCACATCCATCATCGAATTGCCGTAGCGGGCGGGCGCTGCCACCTCATAGGCCAATTCGCCCGAGAAGGAGATGCGGAAGAGCCGCGCGGGCATGCCGCCACAGACCGTGACTTCGCCACAGGCCATGAAGGGGAAACCCTCGTTCGAGATGTCATGCGCCTCATCCACCACCTTGCGCAGCAGGTTGCGGGCGTTGGGACCGGCCACGGCGAACTGTGCCCAGCCATCGGTGGTCGAGATCAGATGCACGTCGAGACCGGGCCAGAGGCATTGCCGGGCAAATTCGAGCCGCCGGAAGACCAGCACCGCATTGGCGGTGGTGGTGGTCATCACATAGTGGTTCTCGCTCATCCGGGCGGTGGTGCCATCGTCATAGGCGATGCCGTCTTCGCGCAGCATGAGACCGTAGCGGACCTTGCCCACCGGCAGCTTCAGGAAGGCGTTGGAATAGACGCGGTTGAGGAACTCAGCGGCGTCGCGGCCCTGAATGTCGATCTTGCCCAGCGTGGTCACGTCGCAGATGCCGACCGATTGCCGGGTCTGCAGCGCCTCGCGGTCCACCGAATCGCGCCAGCCCTGTTCGCCGGGACGGGCATACCATTGGGCGCGGAGCCAATTGCCGACTTCGACAAAGGTCGCGCCATTCTCGGACGCCCATTTATGCGAGGGGGTAAGGCGATAGGGGCGGAAATCCTTGCCCCGTGCGCGCCCGGCCAGCGCCCCGATCGGGATCGGCGTATAGGGCGGGCGGAAGATCGTGGTGCCGACCTCGGGGATCGTCTTGCCCGCGTCCTCGGCGAGGATGGCGAGCCCGGCGATATTCGAGGTTTTGCCCTGATCGGTGGCCATGCCCATGGTGGTATAGCGCTTGAGCAGTTCGACCGAGCGGAAGCCTTCGCGGTTGGCCTGTTTGATGTCCTTGACGGTCACGTCGTTCTGTAGGTCGACCCAGGCGCGCTTGGCGCTTTCCTTCACATGCCAGAACCCGGCGCAGTCGCGCGGCTCGTCCTCGGCCTGCGGGGCACTGCCCTTGGCGGTGAGGCCGAGCGCGTCGAGCTGACGGGCGGCCTGTGCGTGGCCCTCGGCCAGCGCCGCGCCCAACGTCATCGCGCCATTGGCGGCCCCGGCCACCTGCATGCCGACGGGCAGGCTGTCGCCCGGCACGAAGGCCTGCAGATCGTCGCGCCAGTTCGGGCGGCCGCGCTGGTGGCAGGTCAGGTGGACGTTGGGGTTCCAGCCGCCCGAGACCGCGAGGCAATCGGTGGGGATCACTTGCCCATCGGTGAGGGTGACGGATTTGAGCGCCTTGCGCCCGACCGTGTCCTTGACCGCCGCGCCGCGGATATGGCGGGCGCCGGGCACGTCGCAGACGGCGGGCTTGTCGCGGCTGTCGATGATCGCCACGACGCTCACCCCACGGGCGGCGAGATCGGCGGCGGTGCGCCAGCCGTCGTCATTGTTGGTGAACACCGCCACCTGCTTGCCCGGTGCCACGCCGAACCGGTTCACATAGGTCCGCACGGCGCTTGCCATCATCACGCCGGGGCGGTCGTTGTTGCCAAAGGCGATGGGGCGCTCGGTGGCCCCGGCCGCCAGAACGGCGCGTTTGGAATAGATCCGCCACAGCACCTGACGCGGCTTGCCGCCGCTGTCGGCGAGGTGATCGGTGCAGCGTTCGAGCGCGCCATAGGTGCCGTGATCATAGGCCCCATAGACCGTGGTGCGGGTCATCAGCCGCACATTGGGCAGGCTGGCAAGCTCTGCCACCGCCATGCGCGCCCAATCGGCCCCGGCCATGTTGTCGACCGACAGGGTTTCCGAATTGAGCCGCCCGCCGGGGGTGAAATCCTCATCCGCGAGGATGACCCGTGCGCCCGAGCGTGCCGCCGTCAGCGCCGCTGCCAGCCCCGAAGGCCCGGCCCCGATGACCAGAAGATCGCAATGCAGGAAGCCCTTGTCATAGTGGTCCGGGTCGTCCTGCATCGAGAGCCGCCCAAGACCGGCGGACGAGCGGATCGCAGGCTCGTAGAGCTTTTCCCAGAAGGCGCGGGGCCACATGAATGTTTTGTAATAGAAGCCCGCCGAAAGGAAGGGCGAGGCGAAATCCGTCACCGCCATCAGATCGAATTCGAGAGGGCCGCGATGGTTCTGGCTGGTGGCGGTCAGGCCATCGAACAGCTCGGTCACCGTGGCGCGGGTGTTGGGCTCTTGCCGGGCACCGCTGCGCAGCTGCACCAGCGCGTTGGGCTCTTCCGAACCGGCGGTCAGGATGCCGCGCGGCCGGTGGTATTTGAACGAGCGCCCGACGAGGATCTGGCCATTGGCCAGCAGCGCCGAGGCGAGCGTGTCGCCCGGGTGGCCGTGCATTTCACGCCCGTTGAAGGTGAAGCTCAGCAGTTTGGAGCGGTCGATCTGGCCGCCGTCGATCCGGTTGATCTGGCTCATTTGTCGCGTCCCCGTGCCTTGGCCACGTCGCGGGCCAGTTCCACCTTGGTAATTTCATGGCTCAGCGTGTCGCGGGTCACCACGAGCCAGGACCGGTCGCCCTGTTCGTGATACCAGAGCTCCTGATGCTGGCCCGCCGGGTTGTCGCGCAAATAGCCGTATTCATAGAATTTCTCGGCCGCGTCCGGGTCTTGCCAATCGGGGCGGTCGATGAGGCTCGCATCGCCGAGATAGACGAATTCCGCCGCGTCGCGGGGGCCGAGCAAAGGGTGATTGATGATCATCTGCTGGCGCTCCTCAATGCAGGTTGGGCTGATTGCCCTGACCTTTTTCGTCGATCAGGTGGCCGCGTTTGAACCGGTCGAGCCGCATTTCCGTGGCCACCGGGTGCGGCACGTCGCGGGCGAGAAGATGCGCGTAGCAATAGCCCGAGGCAGGCGTCGCCTTGAACCCGCCGTAGCACCAGCCGCCGTTGAAATAGAGACCGTCGATATGGGTCTTGTCGATGAAGGGCGAGCCGTCCATCGACATGTCCATGACGCCGCCCCAGCTGCGCAGGAGGCGGGCGCGTCCGATGATCGGCATGATCGCCATGCCGCCTTCGGCCACGTCTTCGACCACCGGCAGGTTGCCGCGCTGGGCATAGGTATTATAGCCGTCGATGTCGCCACCGAAGACCAGCCCGCCCTTATCGGACTGGCTCACATAGAAATGGCCCGCGCCAAAGGTGATGACACCGGGCAGCACGGGTTTGAGACCTTCGCTGACAAAGGCCTGCAGCACATGGGATTCGATCGGCAGGCGCATCCCGGCCAGAGCCGCCACCCGCCCCGACGAGCCGGCGACGCACATCGCCACCTTGCGGGCGCGGATCGGCCCGCGCGAGGTCTGCACGCCGCGCACCACGCCGTTTTCGACGTCGATGCCGGTGACTTCGCAATTCTGGATGATGTCGACGCCACGGCTGTCGGCGCCACGGGCATAGCCCCAGGCCACCGCGTCATGACGCACGGTGCCGCCGCGCCGCTGATAGAGACCGCCCTTGATCGGAAAGCGGGCATTGTCGAAATCGAGGAAGGGCAGTTCGCGGCGCAGCTGGGCCTCGTCGGCGAGCTCGGCATCGGCCCCGGCGAGGAACATCGCGTTGCCACGCCGCACAAAGGCGTCGCGCTGCGCGTCCGAGTGAAACAGGTTCAGGATCGAGCGCTGCGACACCATGGCGTTATAGTTGAAATCCTGCTCGAGACCTTCCCAGAGCTTGAGCGACATTTCATAGAAATGCTCGTTGCCGGGCAGCATGTAGTTCGAGCGGATGATCGTCGTGTTGCGCCCGACATTGCCCGAGCCGATCCAGCCCTTTTCCAGCACCGCCACATTGCGCACGCCAAATTCCTTGGCGAGGTAATAGGCCGTGGCGAGCCCGTGACCGCCGCCGCCGATGATGATCACGTCATAATCGGGTTTGGGATCGGGCTCGCGCCAGACCGGTTTCCAGCCTTTGTTGCCGGTCAGCCCTTCGCGGAGAATCCGGAGTGCAGAATAGCGCATGATGCGGTGCCCCTGTGTTTGATCGCGCCTAGCATCGTGGAAAATCCCGGAATGGACTTTTCCAATATGGTCGATTATTTGTCCGATATGGACATGTCCGCCCTTCCTTCCCGGCCCGCACGACGGATCGGCATTCTGCCGCTGCCGGGGTTTGCCATCCTCTCCTATGCCGCCACGGCCGAGATGCTGCGCGCCGCGAATCTGCAGGCGCGCGCGCCGCTTTATGACGTGGTCAATATCGCGGTCACCTTGGGCGAGGCGGCGCAAAGCTCGGGGGCGGCGCAGGTGACTTGTCAGGCGCAGGTGGGCGAGGATCTCGATCTCGAATATCTCTTTGTCATCGCCGGCGGTGACCCGGTGAGCTTCGACGACAGACGGGTTCTGTCATGGCTGTCGCGCATGGCGCGCAAGGGCACCAAGATGGGCGGCGTGTCGGGCGGGCCGGTGATCCTCGCCAAGGCGGGGCTCATGGAGGGGCGGCGGATGACGGTTCATTGGGAACATGCCGAGGCGTTGGCCGAGATGTCGCCGCATCTGATGATCGAACGTTCGCTCTATGTGATCGACCGCGACCGGGTGACCTGTGCTGGGGGCACGGCGCCAATGGATCTCATGCATGCGCTGATCGCGAGCCATCATGGCGCGCAATTCGCCCGGATGGTCAGCGACTGGTTCATGCATACCGAAGTGCGTCCCTCGGCCGGGCCGCAACGCGCCGGGCTGGTGGAGCGGGTCGGCAGTCGGGTGCCCGCCATTCTCGACGCGGTGGAGATGATGGAAAGCCATGTCGCCGATCCGGTGACGCTCGCCGATCTGGCGGGGATTGCGGGCGTGTCGCCGCGTCAGCTCAACCGGCTGTTTCGCGACAAGCTCGGCCAGAGCACGATGGTCTATTACCGCGACCTGCGGCTGCGCACGGCGCAGGCACTTTTGCGCAACACGCCGCTCAGCCTGACGCAGGTGGCGCTGGCCACCGGGTTTGCCAATTCGGCGCATTTCTCGCGCGCCTATGCCCAGAGCTTTGGCGAGCCGCCCTCGGCCTATCGCTGATCGGCGATGACCCGTGCGGCGCGGCCCGCGATGGCCGCTGCGCCCTTGACCGAGGGGTGGATCATATCGGGGGCGTGAAAGCTCGCATCGCCATGGGGCACGAGATCGGCAATCGAGACAAAGGTCACGCCCGGGTCGCGGCTGGCCATCAGCGACACGCGACCTTCGAGCGCGTCGGCCTCATTCTTGCAATGTTCGATGGGCGAGCCGCGCCCGGGGCTGCGCAGATAGCCAAGATAGACCACCCGCGCGCCGCTCTGGCGCAGTTTGCGCACGAGATCGGGGATATGGCCGCGTTCGCCATCGGGGGTGATCAGCCGGCTGAGCCGAGGCCCGCAGCGCCCGCACCCACAGCCGAACCACAGGTCATTGCCACCACCGTTGAGCACCACCCAGTCCCAGGGCCCGGGGCGGTACTGGCTGGCGATCTTGACGCCGAGGCTGCCGGAAATGGGCAGGTTGTAGATATAGCGCGCGCCATAGACCGACCGGTCGGTGACCGTTTCGCCCAACTGCCGTTCAAGAACATGACCGATCGAGCGCCCCGACATCTGATGGGTGGCTAGCATACTGTCGCCCATCACCAGAATGCGGGATTTGCCCGCGCTCGGGACGGCTTCGGTACAGGCGGCGAGGCCCAGACAAGTGATCAGAACAAGAAAAAAGCGCATCAGTCTCTGTTTTACGGGGAAAATTGCGGGCTAGCGGCGGCTGGCTGGCGCGAACAACAGGAACTGATCACAATACATGGCCTTTTTGCCCGATCTGGAGGGGTTTGTCTGCTAAAAAATGTAGCATAGCCAAGATGGGGCGGTCCTAGCGGACCAGCCCCTTGATCGCGGCGGCATGGGTGTGGGTGGCCGAGAGCGTGTCCTGGGCGAGCTCATGCGCTATGTCGATCTGCGTGCCCGGCGCGACAATCCGGTCGACCAGACCCCAGTCATAGGCGGTGGCGGTGTCGATCTTTTGCCCGGCCATCAGGATCATCTTGGCCCGCGCGGGGCCGACCAGCGCGGCGAGCCGGGCCGGGTCCGACGGCTGGGGCAGAAAGCCGAGCTTCATCACCGGGTAAAAGAACTTGGCCCCTTCGGCCGCGATGCGGATGTCACAGGCGAGCACCGTGCCCATGGCGCCGCCCGCCACCGTGCCATTGAGCGCGGCGATGGTCAGGCAGGGCAGCGCGGCAAGCGCAGCGGAGAGCCGTTCCCAGACGGCGCTTGTGGCAAGCCCGGCGCGGGCGGCCTCGAGATCGGCCCCGGCGCTGAACACCTTGCCCGCACCGGTCAGGATCAGGACACGGGCCGCGTCGGGCGCGGCGGCGGCTTCGGCGATATCGGCCAGTTCCGAGAGCATCGCCTCGGTGAGCGAATTGGCCTTGTCCTGCCGGTCGATGGTGGCGGTCCAGATGCCGCCCGTTTTGTCGAGTGTGATCATGTCAGCCCCACGGTTTTGCGAATATCGGGATCGCGCAGTGAAATTTCCTGCCCCAGCCAGGCATCCGCCTCTGGGCCGCACATCCATAGAAGCGCGCGGGCGGGCCAGTCGGGGGGGATGTGATCCGACCAGTCGAGCGTGCTCACCGGGTTGAGACCGCTGGCCTTGATCGCCACCTGCATGTCGGTGGCCACCGTGCCGGGCGAAAGCGCCAGAATGCGCAGGCCCTGACCTGCGGTTTCGAGATGCGCCGCCTCGGTAAGCATCGCGGCCCCGGCCTTGGAGGCGCAATAATGGCTCCAACCTTCGAGCGCGCGACGGGCCGCACCCGAGGAGATCGTGATGATCGTGCCACCGCCGGAGTTGAGCATCACCGGCATGGCGGCGCGCATCCCGTGGTAAATCCCCTTGAGATTGATATCGATGGCACGGCCCCAGCCCGCCGGGTCGCTCTCGGCCAGGGGCGCGATCGGGTCGATCACCCCGGCATTGCCGATGAGCACATCGAGCCCGCCAAAATGCGCCACGACTTTTTGAATGGCCGCCTCGTAATCGGCGTAATCCGCCACGTCGCAGGGCAGGGCCAGCGCTGCGTCGCCGATTTCCTGCGAAAGCTCGGCGAGCTGATCGGTGCTGCGCGCCAAGAGGGCGACATTGGCCCCTTGGGCGGCGAAAATCCGCGCGGCTGCGGCCCCGATCCCGCGGCTTGCACCGGTGATCAGAACCGTTTTTCCTTCAACTGTCATGGATTGCCCCCATATTGTGTTTGCAAATTGGTATCGTGTGCAGGCATCGAAGGTCCAGCAGGAACCGCCCGGTTCCAGACGCGAGGGATGGCCGCGCCCAAACTAGATTTGGCGCCGCGAATTGGTGAACGAAAGGATTAGGTCATGAGTTTTCAGAAGGTTATTGGTGGAGGGGCGATGATTTTGGCCCTGTCGGGTCAGGCAAGCTGGGCCGAGGTGAGCCCGCGGGACGTCTGGGCCGATTGGACCACCTATATGGAAGCCTATGGCTATCGGGTGAGCGCGACAGAGACCGACCGGGGCGACCGATTGGTGCTCAGCGATATCGAATTGAAGGTCGAACTTCCTGAAGGCGAGACCGAGGGCGGCGTCACCATCGCGCTTGGTGATATCACGCTGGTGGGCATGGCGGGCGGCACGGTCAGCGTCGATATTCCCGACCGGATGCCCATTCTCGTCACGTTCACCGGCGAGGATGGCAGCGGCGAGGCCAAGCTCGACTATACCACCGAAGGCTATGAGATGATCGTCTCGGGCGCGCCCGAGAAGATGGTCTATGATTACAAAGCCAGCTCCGTTGGCCTCGCACTTACCGAGTTGACCGGCGCGGAAGACGCGCTCGAGATCGCCACGGCCAGCGTGACGGTGGCCGATGTTGTGGGGCAGTCACGCTCGGAAACCGGCGATCTGCACCGCATGACGCAAGAGATGACCACCGGCGCCGTGCGCTATGCGGCGGATTTCAAAAGCGCCGAGAAGAGCGAGCGATTCGTTTGGGACGGCGAAAGCGCCTCGATGACGTTCAACAGCCGCTCGGACGTGCCGCAATCGCCGGATTGGTCGGATATGCCTGCCCTGCTGAAAGGCGGCTTTGCGGTCTCGTGGGATTTTGGCTTTGGGGCGGGCCGGAGCAATTTCACCGTCACCGAGGACGGCGAGACCGTGCAGGGGAAATCGAGCAGTCAGGGCGGTACTCTGGCGATGCGGATGAATGGCGAGCGGCTTGGCTATGAAGGCCGGTTCGACAGTCTCGCGATGGAGATCGTCGGCGGCGACCTGCCGTTCCCGGTGGCCTTTGATGCGGCGAAGGCGGGGTTCAACCTCGGCATGCCGCTAAGCAAGCAGGACGCGCCGCAGCAATTTGATCTGGGCCTGTTGCTGGGTGATTTCACCATGTCGGATTTCATCTGGGGCCTGTTTGACCCGGCGGCCAAGCTGCCGCGCGATCCGGCCACGCTCGCGATTGATCTGAGCGGCACGATGACGGTGCTGACCGACCTTCTCAGCGAAGAGAATATCGCCAGCGACGATGTGCCGGGCGAATTCAACTCGGTGAGCCTGAACGAGTTCCGGCTGAGCCTTGCCGGGACCGAGCTGACCGGGCGGGGCGCGGTCGAGATCGATAACAGCGACCTGAGCAGCTATGACGGCATGCCGAAGCCGGTGGGCGATGTCGAGCTGACGCTCAAGGGCGGCAATGCGCTGCTCGACAGCCTTGTCGAGATCGGGCTCATCCCGCAAGAACAGGCGCTTGGCGCGCGTCTCATGATGGGCATGTTCACGGTGCCGGTGAGCGGGCCGGATGACCTGAAATCGCGTATCGAATTCACCGAGAACGGTCAGGTTCTGGCGAATGGCCAGCGCATCAAGTGAGAGGCCAAGTCAGCGCGCCTTCGGCGCCTGAATGACCTGACGATGACCCCGGAAGGGCCGCCCGATCCCGGCGGCCCTTGCTCCTTTGGGGGCGAGGGGCTACCTCCGTGGTGAGCAATCTGGAAAGGCCCGAGATGAGCGTGACCCCCGATCTATTGACCGAACACTTGTTGGACGCGGCCCGGCGGGCCGGTGCGGATGCGGCGGATGCCATGGCCATCGCCGGTCAGTCGCTGGCCATCGATGTGCGGGCCGGACAGTTGGAACAGGCCGAGCGGGCCGAAGGCGTCGACATCGGGCTGCGGGTGTTGGTGGGGCAGCGGCAGGCGAGCGTGTCGGCCTCGGATATTTCAGCCTCGACGATCACGGCGCTGGCAGAGCGGGCCGTCGCCATGGCTCGCGAAGCGCCCGAGGACCCCTATATCGGGCTGGCCTCCGACGATTTGCTTGCCAAGGATTGGGACATCGCGGCGCTCGACCTCTGCGAGGACGCACCCGAGCCCGAACCCGCCGCGCTGCAAGAGGCAGCACGGGCAGCAGAGGCTGCGGCACAGGCGGTGGCCGGCGTGACCCAGGTGCAATCGGCGAGCGCGGTCTATGACCGGCGGCAGATTGCGCTGGCCACAAGCGCGGGCTTTGCGGGGGGCTATACGCTCACCGATCATGGGCTGTCTTGCGTGGCGATTGCCGGGCAGGGCGCCGGGATGGAGCGCGATCACGACGGCGATGGCCGGGTCTATCACGCCGATCTGCGCAGCCCCGAAGAGATCGGCCGCCTCGCGGGCGAACGGGCGGTCGAGCGGCTCGGCGCGCGCAAACCGCCGACCGGGGCTTATCCGGTGCTTTTTGACGAGCGCGTGGCGCGGTCGCTCATCGGGCATCTGCTGGGCGCGGCCAATGGGGCCTCGGTGGCGCGCGGCGCGTCTTGGCTGCGGGATCGTCTGGGCGAGCAGGTGCTGCCCGAGGGGATGGATATCGTCGAAGATCCGCATCGGCCCCGGGTCATGGGCTCGCGCCCCTTTGACGCCGAAGGCCTGCCGACGCGGCGGCGGTCCTTGGTGGAAAACGGCGTGCTCACGGGCTGGATCCTCGATCTGGCCAACGCCCGCAAGCTTGGGTTGGAGCCCACCGCCAATGCCAAGCGCGGCGTCGGCAGCCCGCCGAGCCCCGGCAGCTGGAACATCGCCCTGACGCAAGGCACGAAGAGCCGCGACGAATTGCTTCGGGACATGGGCAAGGGGCTCTTGGTGACGTCGATGATCGGCTCGACCATCAACCCCAACACGGGCGATTATTCGCGCGGCGTCTCGGGCTTCTGGGTCGAGAATGGCGAGGTTTCTCATGCCATCAACGAGGGCACGATCGCGGGCAGCCTGCCCGAATTTCTGCGCCGCATGACCCCGGCCAATGACGCGCGCACGCATCTGTCGCATGTGGTGCCGTCGCTTCTGGTGGAGGGGCTGACCCTTGCCGGGGCGTGATCTCGACCTGCTGAGCGAGGCGGCGCGCGAGGCCGGCGCCATCGCGCGGCGGTTCTTTGAGGCGGGCACAGCCGAAAGCTGGGACAAGCCCGATGCGGCGGGTCCGGTGACCGATGCCGATCTGGCGGTGAACGGGATGCTCAGCGCCGAGCTGCGCCGCGCCCGGCCCGACTATGGCTGGCTCTCGGAAGAGAGCGAGGATGGCGCGTCGCGCCTCGCAGATGAGCGTGTGTTTGTCGTCGATCCCATCGACGGCACCCGCAGTTTCATCGCGGGCGAAAAGGCCTGGGCGCATTCGCTGGCGGTGGTCGAGCGGGGCGAAGTGGTGGCCGGGGTCGTCTACCTGCCGATGATGGACAAGCTCTATGCCGCCGAACGTGGCGGCGGTGCGACGCTCAACGGGGCAGCGATAGAGGTCGCGCAGGTCAAGGATCTGTCGGCGGCGACGGTGCTCTCGGCCAAGCCCAATTTCGCAGGCAAACATTGGAAGGGCGGTCATGCGCCCGCGGTGAAACGCGCCTATCGCCCGTCGCTCGCCTATCGCCTGTGCCTCGTGGCGGAGGGGCGGTTCGACGCGATGCTGACGCTGCGCCCGACATGGGAATGGGACATTGCCGCGGGCGATCTTATCCTGCGCGAGGCAGGGGCTGTGACGGGCGACCGGTCGGGGCGCGATCTGCGGTTCAACAATCGCCTGCCACAGGTCGATGGTGTGGTGGCGGGCAATGCGGCGCTGCATGCCGCACTCACCAAAGCGCTGGCCTAACTCAGCGTCTCACTTCGGCATCGGGCCGCAGGGCGAGCACGAAATCTACCACCTTCTGCGCGGGCATCTCGCAGGGTTTGAGCCGCGCGCCGCTCGCCAGCCGGTAGAGGTTGAGCGAGATGTAATCCTTGCCGCCCAGCTCTTCGGCCACCAGTTTCTGCGCCTTGTCGCCGGAGAACCCGCTGCGCGTCACCACATAGCGCCGCCCATGGGCCGTGCCGGTAAAGCTTCCCTGCGGTAGCGCGTCGAACGCGGCAAGGAAGGCTTCGATCATTTCTTACCGATCTTGGGCTCGGTCCAGGCGCGCAGCCGCGCGATATTGTCCTTGTGCCGCCAGAAGATGATGCCGCCGAGGATCAGGCTGAGGATGAGCATCTCGCCATGACCGAGGAGCACGATCCAGACCGGCGCCAGCGCCGCCGCCATCAGCGCCGAGAGCGACGAGATGCGCGCGATGAGCGCTGTCACCAGCCATGTGGCGCAGGCCGCGATTCCGACGGGCCAGGCCAGCGCCAGCAAGAGGCCGAGAAATGTCGCCACGCCCTTGCCACCGCGAAAGCCGAGCCAGACGGGGAAGCAATGCCCGGCAAAAGCCATCAGCCCCGCGATCTGTGCCGCGTCTTCGCCCGCCATGGCCCGCGCCAAAAGCGCCGCCACCGCGCCCTTGGCCCCGTCGAGCACCAGCGTTGCAAGCGCCGCCCCCTTTGAGCCGGTGCGCAGCACATTGGTCGTTCCGATATTGCCCGAGCCGATTTCGCGCAGATTGCCGAGCCCCATGGCGCGGGTGATGACGATGCCAAAGGGGATCGAGCCCAGCAGATAGCCGAGCACGGCCCAGAGCAGCAGCAAGAGCGGAGCGGTGTCGATGGGGGGCATCAGGAGGCCTCGAATACAGGGGTGCCAGCCACATAGGTCGCGAGAACCTTACCCTGCATGCGCGCGCCGTCAAAGGGCGTGTTCTTGGATTTGGAATTGAGCTTCCAGCGGTCGAGAACAAAGGGCGCGTCCGGGTCGAAGAGCACCAGATCGGCCGGCGCGCCTTCGGTCAGCCGCCCGCTGGCCAGCCCGAGCCGCTTGGCCGGGTTGAGCGACATCGCCCGGAAAAGTTCGGCCAGCGTCAGATCGCCGGAATGGTAGAGCCGGAGCGCGGCAGGCAAGAGCGTCTCGAGCCCGACCGCGCCGCTGGCGGCCTCCTCGAAAGGCAGACGTTTGCTTTCCTCATCCTGCGGGGTGTGCATCGACGAGATGATGTCGATCAGCCCGTCGCGCAGCGCCTCGATCACCGCCTGCCGGTCCTCTTCCGAGCGCAGCGGCGGCTTGACCTTGAAGAAGGTGCGATAGTCGGCGATGTCGAGCTCGTTCAACGTCAGGTGATGGATCGACGTGCCCGCCGTGATGTCGAGCCCGTTGCGCTTGGCCCGGGCCAGCGCAGGCAGGGCGCGGGCGGTGGTGATCTGATCCGCGTGATAGCGCGCGCCGGTCATTTCGAGCAGCGCGATATCGCGGTCGAGCCCCATCCGTTCCGCCATCGGCGTCACCGCCGGAAGGCCGCGCAGCGAGGCGAACTTGCCCGAACTCGCGGCGGCCCCTTGCGACAGGCCCGGCTCTTGCGGATGCGCGATGACCAATGCGCCACAGGCGCGGGCATAGGTGAGCGCGCGGGAAAACACCTTGGTCGAGGTGATCACATGATCGCAATCGGTAAAGGCCACAGCGCCGGCATCCATGAGAAACCCGATCTCGGTCATCTCGCGCCCCTCACGCCCCTTGGTCAGCGCCGCCATCGGCAGCACGTTGACCGGCGCGGCCTCATTGGCGCGGCGCGCCACAAACTCGAGCGTTTCTGGATTGTCGATCGCAGGCAGCGTGTCGGGACGGGTGACCATGGTGGTGACCCCGCCCGCCGCTGCCGCCCGCCCGGCAGAGCGATAGCTCTCCTTGTGCCGCTCGCCCGGTTCGCAGACCTTGACCCCGATATCGACGATCCCCGGAGCGAGGCATTTGCCACGACAATCGACCGTGCTGTCGGCCTTGGGCGGCGCGTCTTGCCCCGTGGCCGCGATACGCCCCTGAACGATCAAGAGCCAGCCTTGCGCCTCCTCGGCGCTGTCCGGATTGATCAGGCGGGCATTGGTCAAAAGGGTCGTGGTCATGCGGGCATCCCCTTGCTGAATGGCTCGCGGGCCGTAATGCAACGTTTTCGCGCCAAGAGCCAGACGCCTTTGCGCCTAACCCGCATCAGAGTTTTGGGCGTTGTGCTGCGGTTACCGCATCAGGTGATTGATCCGTCAGGCGATCCAGATCATCAGCGCTGTCAGCGCAAAGAGCACCAAAAGCGCCACCATGGCGACCCGGCCCAGAATGGCGTTGTTCGAGGGCGTCTTGACCGGGGCAGTGTGCACCGCGCCTTGTGCGCCACCGGCGGGCAGGGGCGTGAATTCGACCGCTTGGCCCGCCTCGCGCCAGGTCCCGACCCAGCGCAGCGGCGCGCGCGGGCGCAGCGTCTCAGCCCGGCCCTCGAAAGCGCCGGAACTCAGCACCAGAACATGGCCATCGACCGCGTCGATCATCGCACGGTCCTGCGCCAGATCCTCGGGTGCCACGCCCAGCCCTTCGGTGAGATAGCCCACGAGCCCCAGCCCGGTGAGATCGCTCACCGGAAAGACTTCGACATATTCGGGATCGAGCCTGTCGACCCCAAGTGCGGCTGCGAGCGCCGGGCCCTCGCCCGCCAACCCGGCAAATTCGGCGATCTCTTCTGGCGGCAATTGCACCCGAAACAGGCGGATGACGCCATGTTCCTCGGCCGGGATCTGGATCGTATCGCTCATACCATCACCTCCTTGGGGCGGGCGCGCAGGTTGCGGGCCAGCAGGTCCATCGCGGCCATGCGCACGGCCACGCCCATTTCGACCTGCTCCTGAATAACGGAACGGTTGATGTCGTCGGCAAGTTCCCCATCGATTTCCACGCCCCGGTTCATCGGCCCCGGATGCATGATGATCGCATCCTCCTTGGCGTGGCCGAGCTTTTCGGCATCAAGCCCGTAGCGGTGGTAATATTCGCGCTCGGACGGGATGAACCCGCCATCCATCCGCTCGCGTTGCAGACGCAGCATCATCACTACATCCACATCTTTCAGCCCTTCTTTCATGTCGTCGAAGACTTCGACGCCAAATTCGCCGATCCCCGACGGCATGAGCGTCGGCGGCCCGATGAGACGCACGCGGTTCTCCATCTTGCCCAAAAGCAGGATGTTCGACCGTGCCACCCGGCTATGGGCGATGTCGCCGCAAATGGCGATCGACAGACGATGCAGCCGGCCCTTGGCGCGCCGGATCGTCAGCGCATCGAGAAGCGCCTGCGTCGGATGCTCATGCCGCCCGTCGCCCGCGTTGAGCACCGCGCAATTCACCTTCTGCGCCAGCAAATCCACCGCCCCGGAATGCGGATGCCGCACCACCAGAAGATCGGGATGCATCGCATTGAGGGTGAGCGCCGTATCGATGAGCGTCTCGCCCTTCTTGATCGAACTGGCCTGCATCGCCATGTTCATCACATCCGCGCCAAGCCGCTTGCCCGCCAGCTCGAAACTGGCCTGGGTGCGGGTCGAGTTCTCAAAGAACATGTTGATCTGCGTAAGCCCCGCCAGCGCGTCGGAATGTTTCATGTCGCGCCGGTTGAGATCGACATATTGATCGGCCAGGTCGAGGATCGTCGTGATCGCGGCAGGCGACAGGGGTTCGATCCCCAAGAGATGACGGTGATCAAAGGACATGGCGCACTCCGAGCGGCTTGAGGGGCGGAAAATTGTCCGGGTTATAGGCCCGGATGACCCCTGCGGCAAGGCATAGTCCAAAGAGCAGCCGCGCCTCTTTCTGGGAGCAAATACCCATAGGGCAACCGCGACCACATACACCACGCCCGCACAGGAGGCGCTTTCAAGTAACGGGCAAGCGCGGTAGCTTGGGCGCATGGATTCGGCGCTAGATTTTCACACCGCCCGCGCCCTGCTCGAATGGCAGGTCGAACTGGGTGCGGACGAGGCCATCGGGGATAGCCCGGTGGACCGCTACGCGCTTGAGCCGCGGGCGCCAAAACCCGCGACGCCCGCTGCCGCGCCGAGCCCGGCGGAGGCCGCGAAACTGCCGCCCGTCGCCGCCCCCAAGACCGATCCCGTGGCCGAAGCCCGCAAATCCGCCCTCGCGGCGCAGGATCTGGCAGGGCTCAAGGCGGCAATGGCAGGCTATGAGCATTGCGAGCTCAAGCGCGGGGCGCGGCAGCTGGTGTTCTCGGACGGGCATCCCGGCGCGCGGGTCATGCTCATCGGCGAGGCACCGGGCCGTGACGAGGACCGCGCCGGCAAGCCCTTCGTCGGGCAGGCGGGGCAGATGCTCGACCGGATGCTGGCGGCCATCGGGCTCGACCGCGGATCCGACGATCCCGGCCAGGGCGCCTATATCACCAATGTGATGCCATGGCGGCCGCCGCAGAACCGCGACCCAAGCCCCGAGGAAATCGCCATGATGGTGCCCTTCATGGAGCGGCATGTGGCGCTGGCCAATCCCGATCTGCTGCTGCTGGTGGGCAATATTTCTTGCCAGGCGGGGCTTGGAAAACGCGGCATCACGCGGCTGCGCGGCAACTGGACCGAGGCCTATGGCAAACCGGCGCTGCCGATCTTTCACCCGGCCTATCTGTTGCGCACGCCGAGCGCCAAGCGCGAGGCCTGGGCCGATCTCTTGAGCCTCAAGGCGCGGCTCCAAGGCCTCACATGAAAATCCTGGCTTTCTCCGATCTGCATGGCGCGCCGTCGCGGGCCGCAGAGCTCGTGGAGGCGGCACAAGGGGCCGATCTTGTGCTCGGGGCGGGGGATTTCTGCAACCATCGCAACGGTCTGGCCGAGGCTCTGGCGCTGCTTGACGGGATTTCTGCGCCACGGGTCTTTGTGCCCGGCAATCATGAGAGCGCCGAGGAACTGAGCCAAGCCGCCGGACCCGGCGTCACGGTTTTGCATGGCGCGGGCTGTGAGATTGACGGGCTGCGGATCTTCGGGCTGGGCTATGGCGTGCCGGTCACGCCCTTTGGCGACTGGTCCTGCGACATGACCGAAGACATGGCCGAGGCACAGCTCGCGCCCTGCGCGGCGGCCGATATCCTCTTGCTGCATTCGCCGCCCAAGGGGCTGGCGGATCGGACGGGGCAACGGCAATCGGTCGGTTCGACCGCCATTCACGCGGCCATCGCCCGTATTCAGCCCCGGCTTGCGCTCTGCGGTCATATCCATGACAGCTGGGGCGTGCGGGGGCGGATCGGCGCGAGCGAGCTGGTCAATCTTGGCCCCGTGCCCAATTGGTTTGAACTGGAGTGACCCGAGCATGAGCCGCATCGACGAGAGCCGCGATTTCATCCCCGTGCGCATCGCGCTTTTGACCGTGAGCGATACCCGCCAGGCGGGCGACGACCGGTCGGGCGATGTGCTGGCGGCGCGGCTCGGCGAGGCCGGGCATGTGCTGGCCGCGCGCAAGATCCTGCGCGACGAACGTCACGAGATCGCCGAGCAACTGCGCGCCTGGGTCGCCGATCCGGAGATCGACGTGGTGATCAGCACCGGCGGCACCGGGCTCACCGGGCGCGATGTCACGGTCGAGGCGCATCGCGACGTCTATGAAAAGGAAATCGATGCCTTCGGCACTGTGTTCACCATCGTGTCGATGCAGAAGATCGGCACCTCGGCGGTGCAGTCCCGGGCCACCGGTGGCGTGGCGGGCGGCACCTATCTCTTTGCCCTGCCGGGCAGCCCCGGCGCCTGCAAGGATGCCTGGGACGAAATTTTGGTCAAACAGCTCGATTACAGGCATATGCCCTGCAATTTCGTTGAAATCATGCCCCGTCTCGACGAACATTTGCGCCGTAAATAAAAAACTGCGACGGAAGCCGCGGCCTCGGCCGTATAAGCTCTGTCCGACAGTCCTATCCAAGGCCATTTGCAATGCGTTTTCTGCGTCAAAGCCTCACCGGCTTGATCCTAGCCTCTATCACCTTGGCGTTTCTGGCGCTGGCCGTGCACATGGTCTGGAGCGCCGTGTCGGAACGATTGGCGAGCGAGCCACGCGCCGAGCCGCGCCGTGAACGGGTGTTTGCGGTCCATGTGGTCGAGGCCGAGGCGCGCGAGGAACAGCCGGTGCTCATCGCCTTTGGGCAGGTGCAGAGCCGTCGGACGCTCGAAATCCGGGCGCAGGTCGCGGGCACGCTCATCGCGCTGTCAGAAGAGTTCGTGGAAGGCGGCGAAGTCACCAAAGGCCAGTTTCTGGCGCGGATCGATCCCGCCGATGCCGAGGCGGCGCTGGCGGGGGCAGAGAGCGATCTCGCCGATGCGCAGGCCGACCGGCGCGATGCGGAACGCAGCCTTGTGCTCGCCCGTGACGAAGAGGCGGCGGCGCGCGAACAGGCCGAGCTGCGCCAGACCGCGCTCACCCGTCAGCAGGATCTAGAGGCGCGTGGCGTCGGCACAGCGGCCACGGTGGAAACCGCCGCCCTTGCCGCCGCGCAGGCGCGTCAGGCGGTGCTGAGCGCCCGTCAGGCCGTGGCCAGCGCCGAGGGCCGCATGGATCAGACCGCCAACGCCCTGACCCGCGCCAGATTGGCCCGCGACGAGGCGGCGCGCCGTCTTGCCGAGACCGAGATCCGCGCCGAGTTCGCCGGGCGGCTGAGCGGGGTGGATGTGGTCGAGGGCGGCATCGTGTCGACCAATGAACGGCTGGCCGATCTGATCGACGCCGAGACGCTCGAAGTGGCCTTCCGGGTCTCGACCCCACAGTTTTCGCGGCTCTTGGGGCCTGACAACCGGTTGCTCGACGCGCCGGTGCGGGTGACGCTGGACGCCTATGGGGCCAATATCACCGCCGAGGGGCGGCTTGTCCGCGCGAGCGCGGCTGTGGCCGAGGGCGAGACCGGACGGCTGGTCTTTGCGCGGCTCGCAGCGGCGCAAGGGCTCAAACCCGGCGATTTCGTCACCGTGGCGGTGAACGAGCCGCCGCTATCCGACGCGATCCGCCTGCCCGCCACGGCGCTCGGTGCCGATGGCGCGGTTCTGGTGCTGGGCGATGACGACCGGCTCGAGGCGGTGCCGGTGCGTTTGCTGCGCCGCCAGAGCGACGAGGTGCTGGTGGCCTCTGACAGGCTCTCGGGTCTGCGGGTGGTGGCGGAACGTTCACCGCTGCTCGGCGAAGGTATCAAGGTGCGGGCGCTCGGCAGTGACGGGGCGCAGGCGGCGGAGGTGCCGCTTACCGATGCGCGGCGGGCGCGGCTCATCGCCTATGTGCAAAGCGCGCCGAACATTCCGAGCTCGGAACGCGACCGGCTCTTGCAGCAATTGGAGCGCGAACAGGTGCCCGCGGGGCTTGTCCAGCGGCTCGAAACCCGGATCGGAGGTTAGGCCATGGCGCGCGACATCCCTCCGGCGGCGGGCGGCATCCTGTCCTATTTCACCCGCCACCGGACGGCGGCGAACCTGCTTTTGGTGGTGATGGTGGTGCTCGGCCTCGCCGCGGCCCCCAATATGCGGGCGCAGTTCTTTCCCGATGTGGTGGTCGAAACCGTTAGCGTTTCGGTCGAATGGGAGGGCGCCGGGGCCGAGGATGTGGATGCGGCCATCGTGCAGGTGCTCGAGCCCACGCTGCTGGCGGTCGAAGGCGTCGAGACCGGCTCATCGAGCAGCAGCGAAGGCCGCGCCTCGATCACGCTCGAATTCGAGCCGGGCTGGGACATGGGGCGCGCCGCCGATGATGTGCAGAGCGCGGTCGATCTGATCACCACCCTGCCGGAGGCCTCGGAAGAGCCGAGCGTGAGCCGGGGCGCCTGGCGCGACCGGGTGACCGATGTGGTGATCACCGGGCCGGTGGGCAGCGAGCAGCTGGGCCGGTTTGCCGACGAGTTCGTCTCGCGCCTCTTTGAAGTGGGGGTCACCCGGACCACGCTGCGCGGCGTCTCGGCGCCGGAAACTATCGTCGAAGTGCCCTCGGTCAATCTCATGGCCTATGACATCACCATGGCCGAAATCGCCGCCAGGGTAGGGTTTGAGGTCAACGCCACCCCGGCGGGCGATGTGGCGGGGGCCAACAGCCGGGTGCGCACCGGCGTTGAAAAGCGCAGCGCCGCCGATGTGGCGGGGATCGTGCTGCGCACCAATGCCGATGGCTCGACCCTGACGGTGGGCGATATCGCCACGGTCCGTACCGAGGGCATCGCCCGCGAACGCAGCTATTTCGTCGGCGACGATCCGGCAATCTCGATCCGCGTCGACCGCAGCGCCAGCGGCGACGCCATCGGCATTCAGACCACCGTCGAAGAGGTCGCCCGCGAGATGCAGGCGAGCCTGCCCGAGGGGGTCAGCGTCGACCTGATCCGCACCCGGTCCGAACTTATCTCGGCGCGGCTTAACATCTTGTTGGAAAATGGGCTTATGGGGCTCGTGCTGGTGGTGGCGCTGCTGTTTCTCTTCCTCAACACGCGCATCGCCTTTTGGGTCGCGGCGGGCATTCCGGTGGCGATGCTGGCGGCGATTGCCTTCATGTATATCGCGGGGCTCACCTTCAACATGATCTCGCTTTTCGCGCTGATCATCACGCTCGGCATCGTGGTGGATGATGCCATCGTGGTCGGCGAACATGCGGATGCGCGGGCCCGGAAATTGGGCGAACGCCCCATGGTGGCGGCGGAAAACGCGGCGCAGCGTATGGCGATGCCGGTGTTCAGCGCGACGCTCACCACGCTGATTGCGTTTTTCGGGCTGACGGTGCTCAGCGGGCGGTTCGGCTCGCTCATCTCGGATATGCCCTTTACGGTGATCGCGGTGCTGCTGGCGTCGCTGGTCGAATGTTTTCTCATCCTGCCCAACCACATGGCCCATGCGCTCACCCATTCCGGCGAACGGCATTGGTATGACGCGCCGAGCCGGATGGTGAACCGGGGCTTTATCCGGGTGCGCGAGCGGCTGTTTCGGCCTGCCATGAGCTTTGTCGTCTGGGCGCGCTACCCGGTGCTCGCGCTGATGCTGCTGGCGCTGGCGTCGCAGCTCGCGGTCTTTGCCCGGGGCGACGTCAACTGGCGGTTTTTCAACGCGCCGGAACGCGGCAGCGTGACCGGCAATTTCGCCATGGCGCCGGGGGCGGAACGGGCGGATTCGCTCGCCATGATGCGCGAATTGCAGCGCGCGACCGAGGCGCTGGGCAAGGAATACGAGGCAAAGCACGGCCGCAATCCGATCAGCTATGTCATTGCAGAGGTTGGCGGAAATGCGGGCCGGGGCCTTGCGGGGACCGAGAGCAAGGATGCCGATCAGCTGGGCGCGATTTCCATCGAGCTCATCGATGCGGACCTGCGGCCCTATTCGAGCTTTGCCTTTGTGGCCGACCTGCAAAAGGCGGTGGAGGCGCATCCGCTGGCCGAAACGGTGAGCTTTCGCGGCGCGCGGTCAGGGCCCGGGGGCGATGCGCTCGACGTGCAGTTTTACGGGGCCACGGCAGAGCAGCTCAAGGCAGCGTCGCAGGCTCTGAAACAGGCGCTTTCGGCCTATCCCGAGGTCTCGGCGGTCGAGGATGACATGGCCTATGACAAGGACGAGCTGATCCTCGATCTGACGCCGCAGGGGCAGGCGCTCGGCTTTGACATCGATGCGCTGGGGCGGGTGCTGCGCAACCGGCTGGGTGGGATGACGGCGGCGGAATATCCCGATGGGCCGCGCAGTGCCGAGATCCGGGTCGAGTTGCCCGAGGACGAGCTGACGGCGGATTTTCTGGAGGGGATGCAGCTGCGGACCCCGTCGGGCAGCTATGTGCCGCTGGCCGAGCTGGTGAGTGTCGAGCGGCGGGCCGGGTTTTCCACGGTGCGGCGCGAGAACGGGCTGCGGCTCATTTCAGTTACCGGCGATATTTCCGAGGACAACCCGGCACGGGCACAGGAAATTATCGAGGCGCTGGAAGGGGATATCCTGCCGCGCATCGCCAGTGAATTGCAGGTCGAATGGCGGCTGTCGGGGCTGAGCGAGCAGGAGGACACGTTCCTCAAGGAGGCGCGGCTTGGCCTGATCCTCACCATGACGGGGATTTACCTAGTGCTGGCCTGGGTGTTTTCGAGCTGGACGCGGCCGCTTGTGGTGATGGCGATCATTCCCTTTGGCCTCGTCGGGACGATCTATGGGCATCACCAATGGGGCGTGCCGATGTCGATTTTCACCGTTGTCGGGCTGATCGGGATGAGCGGGATTATCATCAACGATTCCATCGTCTTGGTCACCACGGTCGACGATTACGCCAAGGAGCGTGGGCTCATCCCGTCGATCATCGACGGGGCGGCGGACCGGTTGCGGCCGATCATGCTTACCACTTTGACCACGGTGCTGGGCCTTGCGCCGCTGCTGTTTGAGCGGTCGCAACAGGCGCAGTTCCTCAAACCGACGGTGATCACGCTGGTCTATGGGCTCGGTTTTGGCATGGTGATGGTGCTGCTGGTGGTGCCGGCGCTGATGGCGATGCAGCAAGATGTGGCGCGGCAATTCGCGGCGCTGCGCCATGGGCTGCGGTTCCGTCAGGCGCCGGTGCGGCTGGCGCTGACGCTGGCGGTGGGCGGGATCCTTGGCTGGTTCGTGGTGACGCTGGGGGCGGCGCTGACCACCGGGGCGGCGCTCGTCGGCGCGCCCGGGACAGGCCCGGCGCTGGGCCTGTTCATCGCGGGTAGCGTGTTGATTTCCCTGCTGGTTTTCGCGGTTCTGGCAATCGGACAGATGCGCCGTCAGGGGGCGGGGCAGCCCTGAATATCCACCGCTTTTGACGCGCCGAGCACCGTGAGCCGAAGGGCGGAGCGGTCAATCGCGAAGGGGCGGCCTTCGACATGGGTCATGTAGCTCTGCACCGTGAGGCTCTGGCCTTGGCGGCTGGCCTTGGCGGGGGCGACCCAGATCAGCGGGTTGCCGGCCTCCATCACCACGGTTTCAGTGCCGCCGGTGGTGGGGAGGGTGAGGCGGGCGGTGATGCTCATGCCGTCCTTGGCGGGGGTGATCTGACAGGAGACATGGGTGAGCCCGGCCTCGCGGGCGGTCAGCGGCTGGGCCGCGAGGGCGGCGGCGACGCGCGGATCGGGGCGGGTCGTGGCGCGGTCCAGAAGGCCCGAGACCTCGACCTGCGCCGGGATGCAGATGTCTTCGCACACGCCGAGATCGACCACGCCGCGCAAGCTCACGTCACCGCCGGATTTGCGCGGTTTGACATGCAGGGGAAGGGTCACTTTTTCCTTGTATCCTATGGACTTGAGCCCCGCCTGATCAATGATGCGCGGGCGCGGCCAGAGCACCTCGACCCCGGCCAGATTACCCGATCCGCGCCAGTCGAACTGGGGCGGGATACCGGCGTCGCCAGGGGCGCGCCAATAGGTTTTCCAGCCCGGCGCGAGGGTGAATTCGATCCCAGCCATATGGCTGCCGTCGGCGAGACGCCAACCGGGCAGGATGCGGGCCGAAATGACCTCGCCGGACTGGGCGGAAAGCGGGCTGGCGGCGAGGGCCAGAAGGAGGGAGAGGAGACGTATGATCATGGGCGCGAGGATGGGGCAGGGCGGCGGGAATGCCAATTCACAATCGCGACAAGGGCCAAATGCGGCATCGGATTGCCCACGGATGCAGCCTCTGCTTGCAACCCCGCGCGGGGCAGACCATTGTTGAGATATGAGCAGCGAAACCGATCTCACGGGCAAGCTTTTGATCGCCATGCCGGGCATGGGCGATCCCCGGTTCGCGCATTCCGTCGTGTTGATGTGCGCCTATTCGCCGGAGGGCGCGATGGGGCTGATCATCAACAAGGTGACCGATGAGCTGCGGCTCGATAACCTCTTGGAACAACTGTCTATTCCCAAGTCCCCCATGGCCCGCGACCTGCCGGTGCATTTCGGCGGTCCGGTGGAGCATGGGCGGGGGTTCGTGCTGCATGATCCGTCTTATGAATCGGCGATTTCGACGCTGGAAGTGACACCCGAATTCTCGATGACGGCGACCATGGATATCCTTGAGGATATGGCGCAGGGGCTGGGGCCGAGCGACGTGATTTTGGCGCTGGGCTATGCCGGGTGGGGGCCCGGGCAGCTTGAAGGGGAGATCGCCGGGAATGGCTGGCTCGTCTGTGATGCGACGCGGGAGTTGGTGTTCGCGGCCAAGGATGGCGAGAAATGGGAGGCGGCGCTGGCGAGCCTTGGAATTTCGCCGCTGATGCTCTCGGCAGAGGGTGGCCGGGCCTGAGAGGCGACTCAGGGTCGAAACCCTTGGTTAACAGGCAAAATCGCCCCGAAATGGCACATCGGCAGCACGTCGGTATTGCGTCGGTATGACGACAGTGCGGATTTCGGGACATGGCCCCGGTTACAGCACCGCACGCGGCGTTAACCGGTTAAGTCCGGGTTACACCACCGTTTTCGTTAAAAATGTCTGAAGAAGGCCCTAGCGCGGCGCGGCGGCGCGGCGGAGCCGGTCGTTGATGGCGAGGCCGAGCCCGGTGTCGGGCACCGGGGCCACGGCGATGCCCTCGGGGGCGCGGGCGTCGAGCGCGTGCAGGTGGCCAAAGAGATTGGCCGCCGCCTCGGTCAGATCGCCCGCCGCCGAGAGGTTGAGATCACACTCCACCGGGCCGAAGCCGAGGAACAGCTCGCCCGGTTCGGCGGCGCGGGCGTTGAGCCGGACGCAGGCACCCGGCGCGTAATGCGAGGCCATCTGGCCGGGGGCGACCAGCGGATCGCCGGTGCTGTGATGGACGAGCGCCATGCCGAGCGCCGCCTCGATCGGCCCGGTGGGCAGGCCGCCGGGACGCAGGAGCGTCGGGCTGCGGCCAAGGCCGAGAATGGTGCTTTCCAGCCCGACATCGCAGGCCCCGCCATCGAGCACGGCGGCGATGCGGCCGCCGAGACCGGCGAGCACATGGTCGGCGGTGGTCGGGCTGATCCGGCCCGAGGGGTTGGCTGAGGGGGCAGCAACGGGACCGGCAAATTCCGACAGCAGCCGTTGCGCCACCGGATGCGCGGGCAGGCGGATGGCCAGCGTCGGCAGATCGGCGGTCACCAGCGGCGACAGCCCGGCATCGTCGCGCAGGGGCAGCACGAGGGTGAGCGGGCCGGGCCAGAAGGCCTGGGCCAGCCGGTCGGCCTGATCCGACCAATGGACGAAAGCCCGGGCGCGGTCGATACTGTCGACATGGACGATGAGCGGGTTGAAGCGCGGCCGCCCCTTGGCCTCGAAGATGCGGGCCACAGCCATATCGTTGCGCGCGTCACCGCCAAGCCCGTAGACCGTTTCGGTGGGCAGCGCGACCAGCCCGCCGTCGCGCAGGATGGCGGCGGCGCGGGCGTGGCCCTCGGCATCATCGGCAAGTCGGAGCGTTTCCAGATCAGAGGGGGTCATTTGTGACGCGGCGTTTCGATTGATGGTGACTGTGAGGGGCTTAGGCTAGATTGCAAGGGAATGCAAAGCCGGGACGGGCTGGGACGCAAGGAGTGCAGCATGACATATCGTGCGCCGGTTGAGGATTATCAGTTCATTTTTGACCATGTTGTGGGTCTCGAACAGGTGACCGGGACAGAGCGGTTCGCCGAGGCGACGCCGGATCTGCGGGCGGCGATTCTCGGTGAGGCGGGGCGCATGTGCGAAGAGGTTCTGGCACCGTTGCAGCGGGCCGGGGATCTGACGCCGGCGCGGCTCGAGAACGGGGTGGTGCGGACGAGCCCGGGCTTTGCCGAGGGCTATCGCGCCATCGCCGAGGGCGGCTGGGTGTCGATTGCGGCGGACCCGGCGCATGGCGGCATGGGCCTGCCTGCGAGCCTTGCCACGGCGGTCAATGAGATGATGAGCGGCGCTTGTCTGAGCCTGCAGCTCAGCCCGCTGATGACACAGGGCCAGATCGAAGCGCTCGAACATCATGCGAGCGACGAGATCAAAGAGGTCTATTTGCCCAAGCTGGTGAGCGGTGATTGGGCCGGGACGATGAACCTGACCGAGGCCCATGCCGGGTCGGATGTGGGCGCGCTGCGCACCAAGGCCGAGCCGCAGGGCGATGGCAGCTATGCGGTGACCGGGCAGAAGATTTTCATCAGCTGGGGCGACAATGACATCACCGAGAATGTCTGTCACCTCGTGCTGGCGCGGCTGCCGGGGGCGCCGGAGGGCACCAAGGGGATCAGCCTTTTCATGGTGCCGAAATATATCCCCGATGAGGCGGGCAACCCCGGCGCGGCCAATGATCTGCGGGTGGTGAGCCTCGAGCACAAGCTCGGCCTGCATGGCAGCCCCACGGCGGTGATGCAGTTCGACGGGGCGCGCGGCTGGCTCATCGGCGAGGAGGGCGGCGGCATGAAGGCGATGTTCACCATGATGAACAACGCCCGGCTTGGCGTCGGCGGGCAGGGGATCGGCGTCGCCGAGGCCGCCTGTCAGACCGCGCTCGCCTATGCCGAGGAGCGGGTGCAGGGCCGCAGCGCGGGGCCGGAAAAGGCGATCATCGGTCATGCCGATGTGCGCCGGATGCTGGCCGAGATGCGGGCCGATACCTTTGCCGCGCGGTCGATTGCGCTCGCCTGTGCGGTGGCGATCGACATGGCCCATGCCACGGGCGGCGCGGACTGGGCGGCGCGGGCGGCGTTTCTGACGCCTATCGCCAAGGCCTTTGGCACCGAGACCGGCATGCGGGTGGCCGAGTTGGGCGTGCAGGTGCATGGCGGCATGGGGTTCATCGAGGAAACCGGGGCGGCGCAATATAGCCGCGATGTCCGGGTCACCGCGATCTATGAGGGCACCAACGGCATTCAGGCGATGGACCTTGTGGGCCGCAAGCTCATGGATGGGGGCGAGGCGGCGGCGGCGATTCTGGACGAGATCGAGGCCCAGGCCGAGGCGGCGCGGGCCGAGATGCCGGAGCTGGCCGAGCCGGTCTGGCAGGCCGCCGAGAACCTGCGCGAGGCGATGGAATGGATGCTCGCGCAGGGCGAGATGACCGAGCGGTTCGCCGGGGCGGTGCCGTTTCTCATGGGGTTCGGCCGGGTTCTGGGCGCGCATTATCACCTGTCGGCGGCGATGGCCGAGGGCGAGGAGGGCAAGCGGCATCGGCTGGCGCGGTTCTATATCCGGCGGCTGTTGCCGCAGAGCGCCGCCTATCTCGCCCATGCCACGGCGGGGGCCGAGGGGGTGATGGCGCTCAGCCCCGAGGATCTGCGTTAGGATCTGCGTTGAGACAGGCTCTGGGCGTAGCGTTCGAGCTGATCGGCGACGGTGCCCCAGCCGTCGTGAAACCCCATGTCCTCATGGCTCTTGCGGGCCTCGGGTGAGCGGTGGCGCGCGGTCGCAGTATAGAGCGTGCCGCCCGCGCCATCGTCTTCGAGATCGAGAATGGCGGTCATGAAGGGATCGGGGGCGGGTTTCCAGCCCTCGCTATAGCCATCGGTGAAGACCAGCCGGGTCTGTGGCACGACCTCGAGATAGACGCCGGTATTCTCCATCTCCTGCCCCTCGACGAGGAAGGTGGTGTTGAACCGGCCGCCGACGCGCAGGTCGATGTCGCAGCGCGTGACCTGATGCGGCGCGGGGATGAAGAAATGCGGGATATGGTCGGGCGAGGTCCAGCACTCCCAGATCAGCGCCCGGGGCGCGGCGAGGCGGCGGGTGAAACTCAGGTCGGTCTTGGGGTCGAGCATCATGAGCTGCGGTCCTTCATCAGGGTTGTGACATAGCTGTCGAGCCGGTCGAGACGGCCCTCCCAGAGGCCGCGCTGGGTGGCGAGCCAGTCGGTGGCGGGGGCAAAGGCCTCGGGGGCGAGCGCGCAGAGCCGGCTGCGCCCCTGCTTGCGGGTGGTGATGAGCCCGGCGGCCTCGAGACGGGTCAGATGCCCCATGAAGGAGGGCAGCGACATGTCATGCGGCGCGGCGAGCTCGCTCACGCTGGCCTCGCCCCGGGCGAGCCGTTCGAGAATGCGCCGCCGCGTCGGGTCGCCCAGCGCGGTGAAGCACTCGGAGAGGGTCGAATCATACTTAGCCATGTGCCTAAGTATTGGCGGCGGGCGCGCTTGGTCAAGGAGAAACTTAGGCCCTGACCTAAGTGACGCGACGCTGTGGCGGTGGGATAGGGCAGGCGGGTTGACCTTGCCGCACCTGCGGGGTCTGTTGGGCGCGAACCGGGGCGGCGCGCCCCGAGGCGCAGAGGGAGCCTCCGCAGATGCAAGACATGACCAAGCCGCGCGGCATTCAGATGCCATGGCCCACACCGCCCGCCGAGGGCGAGGCCACCGAGATCGCGCCCGGGCTGCTCTGGCTGCGGCTGCCGCTGCCGATGGCGCTCGACCATGTGAATATCTATGCGCTGGACGAAGGCGAGAGCTGGACCGTGGTCGACACGGGCATTCATTCGAAACGGGCGGTGGCGCTCTGGGAGAAGATCCTCGCCGGGCCCTTGGCGGGCAAACCGGTCAGCCGGGTGATCCTGACCCATCATCACCCGGATCACATCGGCATGGCGGGCTGGCTCATGGAGCGGTTCGGGGCGGAGCTCTGGATGTCGCGCACCGCCTGGCTCATGGCGCGGATGCTCATCCTCGATGTGGAGGAGGTGCCGACCGAACAGGCGCTCGACTATTGGCGCAGTGCCGGGATGGACCCGGAGATCTTTGAGACGCGGCGCGTGAGTCGGCCCTATAATTTCGCCGATACCTCCTATCCGCTGCCGGTGGGCTATCGCCGCCTGCGCGAGGGCGAGGTGATCCGGGCGGGCGGGCGCGATTGGGATGTGCGGCTTGGCAATGGCCATGCGCCGGAGCATGTCACGCTCTGGAGTCGCGACGATGCGCTGGTGATTGCGGGCGATCAGATCATCAGCTCGATCAGCCCCAATATCGGCGTCTATCCGACCGAGCCGGAGGCCGATCCGCTGGCAGACTGGCTCGAATCCTGCGAGCGGCTGGCGGGGTTTGCGCGCGAGGATCATCTGGTGCTCAGCGGGCACAAGCTGCCCTTTACCGGGCTGCCACATCGGATGCGGCAATTGATCGACAATCACCACGGGGCCCTGCGCCGTCTCGAGGCGCATCTGGCGAGCCCGCGCACCGCGGCGGAATGTTTCGCGCCGCTCTTCAAGCGGCGGATCGATGCCGGCACCTATGGGCTGGCGCTGGTTGAAGCGGTTGCACATCTCAACCATCTCTATCAGGCTGGCCGCATCACGCGGGCGCGGCGTGCCGATGGGGCGTGGCTGTGGCAGGCACAAGAGGGCTGCAAGAAAGGCTGAGCGATGGAAGACGAAATCAGGACATCCGCCGAGGCGATGGAAGCGGCCGCGATCCCGCGCTGTCGTGAGGTCCATGCCGATCCCAAACGCTGTCGTGGCGGCGAGGATGTGGTGGAAGGCGTCGAGCTCGAACCCGTCGAGCAGAAAAGCCCGGCGCAATGGGCCTATGAGCGGCTCATCCTCTATATCCAGAATTTCGAGAAGACCCTCGACAATGAACATGAGGTCGCCATGGGCTTTGCCGGGGATTCGACCGGGGTGATCCGCATCGAGGGCATGGGCTATTTCGACCCGGATATCGTGACCTTTTACGGCAGCGATGCGACCGGGGCGAAAACCCAGCTCATCCAGCATGTGACGCAGCTCAGCGTGATGCTGCGCGCCCTGCCGAAACAGGTCGAGGAAGAAGAGCCGACGCGCATCGGGTTCCGGCTGGCGCAGGGGCTCAAACCCGAGTGAGGGGAGGGCGATTTTCGCCCGCCCTGCGACAGCATGGGGCGTGACAGCCCGCGGCAAATGCAGTAACAGGCTGACCAACACGCGATTTGAAAAGGATTTGGCACGATGGCCGAGTACAAGCATGGCGAAATGGACATCACCGTTCAGGAAAAGACCTTTGAGCAGTTCATCAAATGGTCGATGCGCGTTGGCATCTTTTCGATCGGGGTTCTGATCTTCCTCGCGATTTTCAACGGCTGATCCAGCTGCTGATCTGACGGCGGCCCCAGAGCGGGCCGCGTCGCAGTTCTTGGGGGACGGGACATGCGCCCAATCGGGTTTGCGCTTTGCGCGATGCTGGCGCTCGGCGGATGCGCGGGCGAACGTGTCTGGGCCCCGGACGAGGCCGTCAAGGCCGCGGCCTATCGCCATGACGGGCCGCCGCGCCTGACCCTCTTTACCATGCTCAACAACAAGACCGGGGCCGGGGCGCATACCTCTCTCATGGTCAATGGCTCGCAGCGGATCATTTTCGATCCGGCCGGGTCGTTCGGGCATGAGACGATCCCCGAGCGCAACGATGTGCTGTTTGGCGCGACGCCGCCGGTGGTCGATGTCTACACCCGCTATCACGCGCGCGAGACCTATCACGTCAAGATCCAGGAGCTCGACGTGTCGCCCGCCGTGGCGCAGAAGGCGATGGCGCTGGTGCAGGGCTATGGCGCGGTGCCAAGCGCGCAATGCGCGCGCAGCACCTCGAGCGTCCTGGCCGAGCTTTTCCCCGGTCAGATCGCGCCGACCTGGTATCCCAAGCAGCTTGCCGAGCAGTTCAGCCAATTGCCCGGCGTGCGCGAGCAGGTGCTGCATGAATATGACAGCGACGACAATTCCAAGGTGCTGGCCGCCTGGGACCCTGCCAAGGTGAATTGAGGCGGGGGCGGTCTGCGTTGCAAGCAACGATCCCGGATGTCGCCACCTCAGACCGAAGTTCAGGGGCTATTCGCCGCGAGAAAAAGAAGAGTCGGGCGAAGCGCTTCGGGCTCTACCTCTGACAGGTCCTTCTTGGCGAGGACGGCCTGTTTGAGAAGTTCATTCACGACATTGAAGAGAGCAAACCTAAAACTTGGGTTGTCTTGGCTCGAGAGGATAAATGGGTAGAAGCTCGCGCTGATATCAGCGGCTGCCTGGGCTCTGTCAGGTGCGTTCGACAGATACTCTATTGCCGCTTCTGCAATCTGTCCGCCTGAGCGCACATGCTGAACAAGTATTGCCTCAAGAATATAGCGCGTATTCCGATTTGCGGGGCTCGTCGAGATTGGAAAACGTTCCTGGTGCAGCTCGACGAGCTCGGCAAAGTGGTCATCATCCGCGAGATACGCAAACATCAGGGCCGCTTCGAGAAGCGAGCGGTCTGTGGTTTGCAACGCCTTGGTGGCAAGTGATCGGCAGTCTGCACCCGCGCAATCGGACCGATCTTTGGTCACCCGGTCCAAGAGCTCTGTGTCGGAGAGCCGATAACCGTGTCGAGATAGGCTCGTGGTGAATCCTTTCAAAAGGGAGCGTCCCCCGAGGCGTAGGATATCAGCACTGATATGCGTCAAGATCGCCGCCTTTAAGTCACGATCAAAGAGCTGATCTACATATATAAATTCAATGTCTTGATACAGTGCAGCCGCGGCGTCCGGCCCCGATGTTTTTGCAGTGACTGCGATGGCGTCCACTGCCTGAACTAGTCGCAGAATGATCGCGCGTTGGGCGTCTTGCACCCTGGGCGGCGCAATGCCGGTTAGAACCTCAAGTTTAGCAGAGGTTTCGAGATCCTTTGACAGCGCTCTAACGTTTTCGGAGAGCGATTGCGTATCTTGGCCGCGTGCGGCTGCCAACAGAAGTGCGATGTCCTCGGTCCTGACTGGCTGGCCCGGGGCCCGGCTGTTGGTGGCGCTTTGAAAGAGGTTGGTGAAACAGTCGAGATCGGTTGCGCAATGTCTCGCGTGATCAAGCGCCTGCATTTGTTCTTCGGTTTCCGCCTCGCGAAGCGAGTCCTGTGCGGCTTTCTTTAACTCTCTCTGTTTTTGGCGCTGGATGTCGCGTGCAAGCTGGTCGCGGTTGGTTTTCAGGTGATTGAGATTTACAGAGCCAATGGATTGCCCAGAGGCAAGTTTGACTGCCAGTTCAGTCGATGGATAGCTCGTTACGATGTTTTCGAGACCGTCGATCACGGACTGTATGCCGATCAATCGTTCTTGCGGGTCCTCGACCGCTTCCAGCTTGGTGAGGGCGACAGTCATTTCAATGAAGGCTATATTCGCCTTTGATGCGTTGTCTGCCCATGAAGCTGAGGGGCGTAAGGTCATCAATGTGATGGCGAGAAGTGCAATAAGTTTAATGAAGCTGATGGGGCGCATAACAGCGGTTCCTGAAATCGTTTGACACGCCCATAGGGTCGGTTGCCTTTGCCGACTTGTCAAATTTGTAGCTGGCTGTTGGTTGTCGGGAGGGTACAGTCCCGGATTTTTCCGAGAGGCCTGTAAAAAAACGCCCCGTGAAACTCACGGGGCGTTGCCAGGTGCAGGGAGGGTATTGGATCAGCCGAAGACCTTGGTCAGGGCCTTGTCGGTGGCCTCGATGATCTGATCGATGTCGTCCTTGGTGGCGATCAGCGCGGGCGAGTAGCACAGCGTGTTGTTGAAGCCCGGGATCGAACGGTTGGTGACCCCGATGATCACGCCTTGGGCGCCACAATCGCCGACCACGGCCTGGGCCTGCTTTTCATCCACCGGCTCTTTGCTCGACCGGTCGGCGACCAGTTCGGCGCCGAGGAAGAGGCCCTTGCCGCGGACATCGCCGATGACGGCATGCTTGTCTTTCAGCGCGTGCAGCTGGTCGAGCATGTAGGCGCCCATGGCGTTACAATTGTCGAGCAGGTTCTCTTCTTCGATGATCGCCATGTTTTCCAGCGCCGCGGCGGGACCGGCGGTGCAGCCGCCAAAGGTCGAGATGTCGCGGAAATAGTTCAGCGGATCGCTGGCGTCGTCCTTGAAGAGCTCGAACACGCGCTCGGAGGTGACGCAGCAGGCGATGGCCGCATAGCCGGAGGCGACGCCTTTGGCCATGGTCACGAAATCGGGCTTCACACCGTAATGCTGATAGCCGAACCAAGTGCCGGTGCGGCCGACGCCGCAGACCACTTCGTCGATATGCAGGAGGATATCGTATTTCTCGCAGATTTCCTGCACGCGGGGCCAGTAGCCTTCGGGCGGCACGATGACGCCGCCGCCGGCGGTGATCGGCTCGAGGCAGAGCGCGCCGACGGTGTCGGGGCCTTCGGCGAGGATCACCTCTTCGATCGCATTGGCGGCCGCGATGCCGTATTCCTCGCCCGAGAGATCCCACTGGGCGCGGTATTCAAGGCAGTGCGGCACGCGCACGAAACCGGGCACATAGGGGCCGTATTGGGCGCTGCGCTCGTCCTGACCACCGGCCGAGAGCGTGGCGATGGTGGTGCCGTGATAGTCGCGGTCGCGGTAGAGGATCTTGTGCTTTTTGCCGCCATAGCGTTTGTGCGCGATCTGGCGCACCATCTTGAACGCCTTCTCATTCGCCTCGGAGCCCGAGTTCGTATAGTAGACGCGGGTCAGGCCGGGCATTTTCGAGATCAGTTTCTCGGAGAAGAGCGCGCCGGGGATCGAGCCTGCGGAGCCTGCGAAATAGGGCAGTTTCACCAGCTGGTCGCGCACCGCGTTGGCGATCCGTTCGCGGCCATAGCCCACGTTGACGGTCCAGACGCCGCCGGAGACCGCGTCGACATATTCCTTGCCCTTCTGGTCCCAGACGCGCATGTCCTTGCCTTCAAGGATGATCCGCGGCTCGCCGGTTTCGAACGGCTTGTGCTGGGTCAGGTGGTGCCAGACATGGGCGCGGTCAGCGTCCACGATTTTTTCGATATCGTTATCGAGGAATTTTCCGTCCATCATGAAACTCTCCATCGGGATGGGACGCGGCAGCGGCCGGTCGCGGGGTCTTTGCTATTCGATCCACCTGTTTGGCCTCAGAATCGGGAAATGCGATAGGGCCAGAGGGCGTATACTTATAACACCAGATGGAGCCATACCCTAATCCTGGCCCGGCCACCCCACGGGTTTGCGCCAGAATATGCCGGGATTTCGTCAGTCGGGGTGTGTGGGCTCAGCGCCCGTCATAGCCGCGTTTCTGCGCCTTGTAGAGCTGAGCATAGAGACCGTTCTCGGCCAGGAGCTCGTCATGCTGGCCGTCTTCAACGAGACGCCCGCCTTCGAGCACGAAGATCCGGTCGGCGTCCGAGATCGAGCTCAGCCTATGGGCGACGATGATGGTGGTCTTGCCCTTGGTGAGCCGGGTCAGCGCCGCCTTGATCCGTTCCTCGGTGGCCTGATCGAGCGCCGACGTCGCCTCGTCCAGCAGCAGGATCGGCGCGTCGCGCAGGAAGGCGCGGGCGATGGCGATGCGCTGTTTCTGGCCGCCCGAGAGCTGGGCGCCCTTGGGGCCGACGGGGGTGTCGCCGCGGCGGCGGATGAGTTCGGCGATGTCGGCATCCTCGGCGGCCTGCCAGACCTCGGCCTCGGTGGCGTCGGGGCGCACATAGCGGATGTTGTCCCAGATCGAGGCGTTGAAGATCACGATATCCTGCGCCACCACCGAAAACGCGCCGCGCAGCGATCCGACCTTGAGCCGGTCGATGGGCGTGTCGCCGATGCGGATTTCGCCGCCTTGCGTGTCATAGAGCCGCGACAGCAGCGACAGGATCGTCGTCTTGCCCGAGCCGGTGGCGCCGACGATGGCCGAGACCTTGCCGCCGGCGAATGTCAGGTCGAGCCCGTCAAAGAGCGGCTGTTCCGGGTCATAGGCAAAGCGCACCTTGTCCAGCGTGATGTCGGCGCGGGTGTCGAATTCGGCCACAGCCTCGGCGTGGTCGGCGATGGTGGGGGTCTGATGGAAGAGGCCGCGCACCCGGTCGAGCAGCACCAGATTGGCCTGCAACCCGCCGAAGAACTGCGCCAGAAGCCGGGCCGGATCGAACACCATGACCATGCCGAGAAGGAAGGTGATGATGCCCGCGCCATCGACGTCGAATTCGGGCCGCAGCACCATATAGCCGCCGCCGCCGATCACCAGCACATAGACAAAGGCCGAGCTCAGGTCGATCGAGGGCATGACCAGCGCCTGGGTGATCTGCACCCGGTTGAGCAGGTCGCGGATGGATTTGGTGCCCTGCATCAGCCGCGAGACTTCCATATCCTCCTGGCTCGAAATCTTGACCGTGCGCATGCCGGTCACGGTTTCCTCGATCCCGTTCATATAGTTGGCGATGGCGGTTTCGGCCTCGCCCTGCGCCTGTTTCACCCGGTCCGAGACATAGTTCATTACCCAGATGATGAAGGGCAAAACCACCACGGCGGTGCCAAAGAGAATGGGGTTCTTATAGATCAGATAGCCCGAGACGATGATCACGGTCACCGCGTCGCGCACCGCATTGGCGACGCCGAGGCCGACGAACATGCCAAGCGTCTGGGTCTGGCTCACGATGCGCTGAATGATTTCGCCGGATTTGGTGCGCTCGAAATAGGCGAGGTCGAGCTTCATCAGATGGGTGAGCATGTCGCGGCGCATCTCGAAGATCGCTTGGTTGGCCATGCGCACCGTGACCAGCGGCACCAGATAGGACATGAGCCCGCGCACCGCGAAGAGGAAGAAGACCGCAAGGCAGACCATCGCCAATTCGCGCAGCGTGCCGCGCTCGAAGATCACCCTGAGGCCGTTTTCGGTCATCGACAGGAATTGCTGGAAGACCACGCCCTGCACGAGGATCATCAAGAGCACGACGAGCAGCTTGCCCGTGTGTTTGCGCAGGTAGCGCGACCAGAACCAACGCAGGTTGTCGCGATCTGCCTGGGAATAGAGCGGGCCGCGTTTCTCTTGGGGGGTGTCGGTCATGAAAGGGCCTGATTGCTATGCGGGGCGGGGCAGCGTGAGAGGCCCGGGGGGACCCGGGCTTGGCTGCTCTTACCCGGTCTGGCGGCGGAGGTCACGCCTTGGATCGCCTGAGAGCGGCTTGACGCCCCGGCGTGGCCCCCTCCTACGTCATTCCCAGCAGCTGACCAGCACGGTCATCCGCCCGGCGGCATCGCTCAGCGCATCGGCGGGAAGCCGGTCGAGCGTGCCCGCGGCGGCGGGGGTGATCCCGGCCTCTTGCAAGATCTTGGTCAGCGCGTCGGTATTGGCGGCAAGGCTCACCCCATCGGGGAGCACCCGGTCAGCCCCGGCCCCGGGCAGGAGCATGCCGAGCACCGCGCCGCCGGTGTCGACCACCGGCCCGCCCGCGTCACCGTCGAGCGCGTTGAGCGCCAGCCGTTTCATCCCCGCCTCGCCATTGAGGCCGCGAATATCCTCGAGCTGGCCATAGGTGAGGGTCGGCGCGCCGAGCACGCCGCCGAAGGAATAGCCGGCGACCGCGATCTCGGATTTGAGCCGGGGGGTGACGGTCTGAAACTGGGCCACGGATTGCGGCGCGAGCTGATCATTGGGGCGCAGCACGGCGATGCCGGCCGCGTCATCGCGGGCGGCGATGGTGGCGCGGTGGTCATCCTCGATGGTGACATAGCCGCAGCCCTCGAGCGCCTCGGTGGTGGTGACCACGCTGCCTGCATTGTCGACGTAAAAGCCCGAGCGGCTGCGCAGCGGTTTGCGGATTTCGAGACCGGAGATGAGATCGACGCTCTGGGCGTCGGCATCGCCTGCGCGGGCGTCGAGCACGCCGTCGATGCGCGCAAAGCTTGCCTGCATTTCCGCGAGGACGCGGGCGCGGCGTTCTTCGTCCCCGGCAGGCCAGACGAGGGTAAAGCCCTTGATCCGACCATTTTTGAGCGAGGCGACGGTGTGGGAAATCTGGGTCGCGCCCTCGCCGATCAGCTCGAAACTGTCGGATTTGCGTTCGCGCGGCCCGTCGAGCGGCACGATCTCGAGGGTCTGCATGATGTCATAGAGACCGAAGAGCGTGTCCTGATCGCCTTCTTGGCTGATGAGGAGCACCTTGGCGGGGATGTCGCCCTTGGCCTCGTAATGGGCGAAGGGCGGCTCGAGCCGGGAAAATTCCACCACGCCGAGCGGCAGTTTCATCCGGATGCCGGTGGCAGCATCATCGACCATCTCGAGCCCCATGCCCTTGAGCACGGCGTTATATTGGTCGAGCAGGTCGGCGCGCTGGGCGGTGGTGAGAATGCCGGTGGCGTCGTAATTATTGGCCTCCTGCCAGGACGCCATGGAGCGCCGGGTGCCCGCGCCAAAGGCCGCGTCGATGCGGCCATCATAGTGACCGGCCCATTGCAGGGCGACCTGCAGCGCGGCGCGTTCGTCATAGCTCAGCTCGCGTTCGCTGCGGCGGGCCTCGGCGGGGGTTTCGTCTACCGGTTCGGGCTCGGGCAGGATCGGGACCTCGGCGACGGTGGTGTCGGTCGTGCCGGTTTCTTCTGTGGCTGTCTCGGTGGTCTCAGGCGTGGTCTCGGGTGCGGTGACGGGTGCCTGGCCGAGAAGCTGGGCGAGCACGGTGCTGCCGACCGGCCAGATCTGGCGGGAATAATCCTCGCTGTCGGCGATATAGCTGTCGCGGGGGATGCGGCCTTCGGCGCGGAGCACGCGCAGCACCTGGTTGGCATCCTCGCGGCGATAGGGGCCGAGTGCCACGGCGAACCAGCCGCGGCCAAGGTCGAACCCGTTCACATCCTCAAGCTGGGCCGCGCGGCGGCGGAGTGCCTCATTGGCCTCGGCGAGGCTGGGCTGGGCTTCGATCTGGACCCAGACGAGAGCATCGTCATTCGACTGGGCCGAGGCGGTGGAAATAATAGCCGCCAGAGCGAGGACCGCCGCGAGAAAATAACGCATCATGAGAGTAAGAATTCCTTGGCCTGTCGTTTTATCGTTGGTCTGCACCCTGTTTTATCAAATCTCAGGGGGGATGCATCTAAAATTAACCTCTTTATGCTGTGCCGCTTTGGCCGATTGACCCTGTGCGGCCCTCGCCGTAGGTAGGGGGCGAATTTTCAGGGGTTTCAGCATGGCCGACGCAATCGACAAACCGCGCTCTTTCCAGGAAATCATCCTGCGGCTGCAGAGCTATTGGGCAGCCAAGGGCTGTGCCATCATGCAGCCCTATGACATGGAGGTCGGCGCGGGCACGTTTCACCCGGCGACGACGCTGCGCTCGCTCGGCTCGACGCCTTGGGCGGCGGCCTATGTCCAGCCCTCGCGCCGTCCGACCGACGGGCGCTATGGCGAGAACCCGAACCGGTTGCAGCATTACTATCAGTATCAGGTGCTCATCAAACCGAGCCCGCCCGATCTGCAGGAGCTCTATCTCGGGTCGCTCAAGGCGATTGGCATCGACGCGGCGCTGCATGACATCCGCTTTGTCGAGGACGATTGGGAGAGCCCGACGCTCGGTGCCTGGGGTCTCGGCTGGGAGGTCTGGTGCGACGGCATGGAGGTGAGCCAGTTCACCTATTTCCAGCAGGTCGGGGGCCATGATTGCCAGCCGGTCTCGGGCGAGCTGACCTATGGGCTCGAGCGGCTGGCGATGTATGTGCTCGGCATCGATCACGTGATGGACATGCCGTTCAACGATCCCGACGCGCCGATCGCGCTCAGCTATGGCGATGTGTTCCGCCAGACCGAAGAGGAATATGCGCGCTGGAATTTCGACGTGGCCAACACGCAGGTGCTGCTCAAGCATTTCGAGGAGGCCGAGGCGGAATGCGAGGCGATCCTCGCGCAGGAGGATGTGGACCCGAAGACCGGCAAGCGCATCGTCATGGCGCATCCGGCCTATGATCAATGTATCAAGGCGAGCCATATCTTTAACCTGCTCGATGCGCGCGGCGTGATTAGCGTCACCGAGCGGCAGGCCTATATCGGCCGGGTGCGGGCGCTGGCCAAGCAATGCGCCGATGCCTTTGTGCGCACCGAGGCCGGGGGGTACAAAGCCGGGGAGCACGTCGCCTGATGGGCAAGTTTCTCGCCATATTGCTGGTTGGCTGCGCGGTGATCGCGGGCGGCGGCATGTATTACCTGCAGGTCTATCATTATTATGACGAGGTCGTGTCGATCCCCGGCACCGATGTCGCGCTCACCCCGCAGGGATCGAGCGAGGCAGAGCCGGTGTCCTATGACAATTTCCAAGGCATCGACGCCGACAGCAGCCCGATCCGCTATCGCGCCTGTTTCACCACCTCGCTGAGCCATGCGACGCTCGACAAGACCTATCGTAGCTACAAGCCGGCCGAGCCGCGCGTGGCGCCGGGCTGGTTCGATTGCTTCGACGCGTCGGAGGTCGGTGAGGCGCTCGAGAGCGGCGAGGCCAAGGCCTATCTCGGCACCGAGAACGTACAATATGGCATCGACCGCGTCGTTGCCATTCATGAGGACGGGCGCGGCTTTGTCTGGCATCAGATCAACCGCTGCGGCGAGATCGTATTCGATGGCCAGCCTGCGCCCGATGACTGCCCCACACCACCCGAAGGGTACTGAGACATGCCGGATCTTCTGATCGAACTTTTCTCCGAAGAAATCCCTGCGCGGATGCAGGCCAAGGCCGCCGAGGATCTGCGCCAGCGGGTCACCGATGGGCTGGTCGAGGCCGGGCTGACCTATGCCGGGGCGGCAAGCTTTTCCACGCCGCGCCGTCTGACGCTGGCCATCGAGGGGATGCTGGCGCAGTCGCCGACGCTGCGCGAGGAACGCAAGGGGCCGCGCGTCGATGCGCCGGAGAAGGCGATCGAAGGCTTCCTGCGCGGTGCGGGGGTGAGCCGGGATGATCTCGAAGTGCGCGATGAAAAGAAGGGCCAGGTCTATTTCGCGGTGATCAGCAAGCCGGGCCGCCCGGCGGAAGAGATCGTCGCCGAGGTGCTGGAGCAGACGATCCGCAATTTCCCCTGGCCGAAATCCATGCGCTGGGGCGCGGGCAGCCTGCGCTGGGTGCGGCCGCTGCATTCGATCCTGTGCCTGATGACCAATGACGCGGGCGAGGCCCACATTGTGCCGATGGATGTCGACGGCATCACAGCGGGCGACAGCACCGAAGGCCATCGGTTCATGGCGCCGGGGCGGTTTGCCGTGTCCTCGTTCGAGGATTACGCCGCCAAGCTCAAACGCGCCTATGTGGTGCTCGACCCCGAAGAGCGGGCGCAGGCGATCTGGCAGGAGGCGAGCAATCTGGCCTTTGCCGCCGGGATGGAGCTTGTCGAGGACAAGGGCCTTCTGCGCGAGGTGGCGGGGCTTGTGGAATGGCCGGTGCCTCTCATGGGGGCGATTGACGAGGCGTTTCTCGGGCTGCCGCCCGAGGTGTTGCAGACTTCGATGAAAGAACATCAGAAGTTTTTCTCGGTGAAGAACCCCAAGACCGGGCGGATCGAGAAATTCGTGACCGTGGCCAACCGCGAGACCGCCGATCACGGCGCGACGATCCTTGCGGGCAACCAGAAGGTCCTGTCGGCGCGGCTGGCGGATGCGAAATTCTTCTGGGAGAACGACCTGCGCGAGGCGGAAGCAGGCGGCACGGCCTGGCTTGCCTCGCTCGACAATGTGACCTTTCACAACAAGCTTGGCAGCCAGGCGGCGCGGATCGACCGGATCGCGGCGCTGGCGCGCGAGATTGCCGGTGTCACCGGCGCCGATGCCGATCTGGCGGAACAGGCGGCGCGCTGGGCCAAGGCCGATCTGAGCTCGGAAATGGTCTACGAATTCCCCGAGCTGCAGGGGCTGATGGGGCGGTACTATGCCGAGAAGGCCGGGCTTCCCGCCGAGGTGGCCGGGGCCGCGCAAGAGCATTACTCGCCGCTCGGCCCGTCGGATGATGTGCCGACCGCGCCGGTGTCGGTGACCGTGGCGCTGGCCGATAAGCTCGACACGTTGACCGGGTTCTGGGCGATAGACGAGAAACCCACCGGCTCGAAAGACCCGTTCGCGCTGCGCCGTGCGGCGCTCGGGGTGATCCGGTTGGTGTTGGAGAATGGGCTGTCGCTCAACATGGATGAGGCGATTGCCAAGGGGCTTGGCCAACAGCCCGGCGCGACTGATGGCGCGGCGGCGGACCTCCTGTCCTTCATCCATGACCGCCTGAAAGTCTATCTGCGCGACGAGGGTCTGCGTCATGATGTGATCGACGCCTGCCTTGCCATGGAGGGCAATGACGATCTGGCGCTGGTGGTCAAACGGGCGCGGGCGCTGGGCGAGATGCTCGGCACCGAGGATGGCGAGAACCTGTTGCAGGGGTTCAAACGCGCCAACAACATCCTGAGCCAGGCCGAGGACAAGGACGGTGTCGAATATTCCTATGGCGCCGATGTGAAATTCGCCGAGACCGAGGAAGAGCGCGCGCTGTTCGCGGCGCTCGATGCGGCGGAGCCCAAGATCGCGGCGGCGCTCAAGGCGCAGGATTTCAACGCGGCGATGGCGGCCATGGCGGCGCTGCGCGCGCCGATTGACGCGTTTTTCGAGGCGGTGCAGGTCAACACCGACAAGGATGTGGTGCGGCGCAACCGGCTCAACCTGCTCAGCCGCATTCGCGGGCTGGTGGGATCGGTGGCCGATCTGACCCGCGTCGAGGGCTAAACGACGCAGCGCGCCCCGGCCTGTCGGGGCGCGGTTTTCCTTGCCTTGTTCGGTGCGCCCCCTATGCTGCGCGGACAGCAAAGGATGTGCCGCAATGCAGCATAATGACCCAGACATCACCCTGATCACCCCGGACGCGCCGATGGCGGCCGAGACCCATGGCGGACGGGCGAAATGCCTGCAGCGTCTGGTGCGGCTCGACCTGCCGGTGCCGACGACGGTGGCGCTGTCGTTCAAGGCAGTGCGGGCGATTGCGGCGGGGGATATCACCTGTGCCGAGGCGTTGCTCCGGCCCTTTGGGGCGCATCCGCTCCTATGTGTGCGGCCCTCGTCGGAAGATCCCGATTGGGGCGGGCCGCGCGCGGTGCTCAACATCGGGATGAATGATGCCCAGTTCGAGGCCCTGTCAGAGCGGATCGGCCGCGAGGCGGCGGCCAAGCTCTATCTGCGGTTCGTGCAGAGCTATGCGATCCATGTGGCGCGGCTCGACCCGGATGATCTCGACGATGTGAGCGACGCGCCGGTGAAAGGGCTGCAAGAGGCGCTCGATATCTATGAGGATGAGGCCGAGGAGCCGTTTCCGCAGGACCCGGCGGTGCAGCTCATCGAAGTGCTGCGGTCGATGGCGCGGGCCTGGGAAGGCACCACGGCGCGGCTCTTGCGGCAGGCCAAGGGGGCGCCGGCGGATGCCGGGCTCGGCCTTGTGGTGCAATCGATGGCGCTGGGCGTCGGGCAGGGCGAATGCGGCTCGGGGGTGATGCAGCTCGTCAACAGCGTGTCGGGCGAGCGCAAGATCACCGGCCGTTACCTGAGCCAGAGCCAGGGGCGCGATGCGCTCACCTCCGGGGCGGGGGCGATGTATCTCGAACGCGATCCGCGCGGTCCGTCGCTCGAGGAATTGGCGCCCGAGGCCTTTGCCCGGCTCAAATCCTATACCCAGCTCATGCGCGAGAAGCTGCGCGAAGAGATGCAGGCCGAGTTCACCATCGAGAATGGCGAGGTCTTTTTGCTCGACGGGGTGCGGGTGGTGCGCAATGCGCGGGCCGCCGTCGGCATCGTGGTGGCGCTGGCCGAGGACAAGATCATCAGCCGCGAAGAGGCGTTGATGCGGATCGAGCCGCGGGCGCTCAATGAATTGCTGCACCGGCAGGTCGACCCGGAGGCGCATCGCGATGTGCTGGCCAAGGGGGTGGCGGCAAGCCCAGGCGCCGCGAGCGGTGTCATCGTCTTTAGCCCCGAGGCGGCGCAGGCCCATGCGGCGCAGGGCGTGGCCTCGATCCTCGTGCGGCGCGAAACCAGCCCCGAGGACATTCGCGGCATGCATGCGGCGGCGGCGGTTCTGACCGAGCGCGGCGGCATGACCAGCCACGCGGCGGTGATCGGGCGCGGCATCGGCCTGCCCTGTGTGGTGGGGGCCTCGTCGCTGCGGTTCCAGACCACCCGCAAATTGTTGACCGCGCCGGATGGCCGGGTCTTCCGCGAGGGCGACAAGATCACCATCGACGGCACCAATGGCGAGGTTCTGGCGGGCGAGCCGGCGCTTCTTGAGGCGGGCAATCTCGACAGTCTGCGGGTGCTGATGGCCTGGGCCGATGCGGTGCGCGATATCGAGGTGCGGGCCAATGCCGACACGCCGCGCGATGCGGAGACGGCGCGCTGGTTCAATGCCGAGGGCATCGGGCTATGCCGGACGGAACATATGTTCTTTGAGGCGGATCGCCTCATCGTGATGCGCGAGATGATCTTTGCCAAGACCAGCAAGGACCGCGCCGCCGCGCTCGAGCGGCTGTTGCCGATGCAGCGGGCCGATTTCGCCGATCTCTTCCGCATCATGGAGGGCAAGCCGGTCTGTATCCGGCTGCTCGACCCGCCATTGCACGAGTTTCTGCCCACCGGGCGCAGCGGCCATCGCGAGCTGGCCGAGGCGCTCGATCTGCCGCTGTCGGATGTGACGCGGCGGGTCGAGGCGCTTGGTGAATATAACCCGATGCTGGGGATGCGGGGCGTGCGGCTCGGCATCACGGTGCCGGAGATCTACGAGATGCAGGCGCGGGCGATTTTCGAGGCGCTGCTGAGCCAGGGCGAGGGGCGTGATCCGGTGGTGCCGGAAATCATGATCCCGCTGGTGTCGGCGAGCCGCGAGGTCGATCTCGTCAAGAGCCGGATCGATGCGGTGGCGAGCGCCGTGCGCAACGAGAGTGGCCGGGAATTCACCTATCGTCTCGGCGTGATGGTCGAGACGCCGCGTGCTGCGCTGCGGGCCGGGGATATTGCGCCCAAGGTGGCCTTCTTGAGCTTTGGCACGAACGATTTGACCCAGATGACCTATGGGCTGTCGCGCGACGATGCGGGGCGGTTCATGTCGGATTATGTGCAGCAGGGCGTCTATCCCGAAGACCCGTTCCATTCGCTCGATGTCTACGGGGTGGGCGAGCTGCTCAGCCTCGGGGCGGCGCGGGCACGGGAGACCAATCCGAACCTCGTTTTGTCGATCTGTGGCGAGCATGGCGGCAACCCCGAATCGATTGCCTTCTGTCGGGCGGCCGGATTTGACTATGTTTCCTGCTCTCCCTTCCGGGTTCCGGTGGCGAGACTCGCCGCGGCGCAGCTCGCCATCAAGGACAAGATCGGGTAGGTTCCGCCTTAATTACACACTGTATCTAGTGGTATCGCGCGGGTTTTCGCCCTTGCGACATTCCGCCCCCTGCCACATGGGTGGACGAATCTTGCCACATTGATTAAACGCCCCGGATCGCCGAAGGCCGTGCCCGTGTCGGGCTAGGAGGACCGGAATGCTGATGAGAGTTATGACGATACTGCTTTTGCTGGCGGGGCAGGCACATGCCGAGTCGACCGCCGCCGAGCTGATCGGGCAGGAAAAACGCGCCCTGCAGAATATGAAAGAGGACCGTCTGGCCTCGCTTCTCAAACCCGGTGCGGGCAAGTTTGCCTATTCGCGCCAATGGGTCGATGCCCAGAAAGCCGTGAAGGGCGATGCCGAATGGCGCTGCCTCTCCGAGGCGCTCTATTTCGAGGCACGGGGCGAGAGCGTGAAGGGCCAGTTCGCCGTCGGCGAAGTGATCCTCAACCGGGTGGACAACCCGAATTATCCCAACACCGTCTGTGGCGTCATCAATCAGGGCACGGGGCGCAAATACGCCTGTCAGTTCACCTATACCTGTGACGGCCATAAGGAAGTGATCGGCGAGCCGCGCGCCTTTGAGCGGGTCGGCAAGATCGCCAAGCTGCTGATCAGCGGCGCGCCGCGTCAGCTCACCGATGGGGCGACCCATTACCACACCCGCGCGGTCAACCCGCGTTGGGCGCGGATTTTCCCGCGCACCGCCACCATCGGCGTGCATCATTTCTATCGGCAGCCCACGCGCCTGTCGCAGAACTGACCCTCTGCGTCGTCAATCCCGTTTGTTGAGCAGCGCGGCCCGTGCTAAGGCGCGGGTCTGTTACCACGAGCCGCAGGGGCGAGACACGCGATGAGCAACGACACCAGCCTGGCATTCGATCATCCCGAAGCGCGGGCCAAGGCCATGGCCGGCGATGCGCCGCTGGATCGCATTTCGGTGCGCGACCATGTGGTCGAGGTCGAGATCGGCGCCTTTCAGGCGGAGCGCGGTCTGACCCAGCGCGTGTCGTTCAACGTGGTGGTCGAGGTCCGGCCCGTCGATGCCGAGCTCGACGATGATGTGGATCGTATCCTCTCCTATGACCGGGTGACCGAGGCGATTGCCGGGGCGCTCGCCGAAGAGCGGCTCAACCTTCTCGAAACCCTGGCCGAACGTGTCGCTGAGCGTATCCTTGGCGAGCCGCAGGCGATGCGGGTCTTTGTGCGGATCGAAAAGCTCGACCGGGGGCCCGGGGCGCTTGGCGTCGAGATCGTCCGCGCGGTGGATGAGCATCACGCCCGTCCCGCCACGCCGCAGACCGACAGCACGCCGCATCCGCATGTGGTCTTTCTCAGCAATGACGCGATCACCTCGGCCAATCTGGGCCGTTGGCTCGATCAGCTCGAGGCGCGGGCCGAGCCGGTGATCCTCTGTGTCGGGCGGGCGGCTGCGCAGCCGCCGCAGACCGGCCATAAGATGACCCAGCGGCGGGTCGATCTGCTGGCCATTGAGCAAAATGCCTGGTGCCTGGGCGGGCGCGATGATCGCTGTGTCGTTGTGGCGACGCGGACCGAGCTCGACTGGGCGATGAAGAACGGTCAGATCAGCGTCTGGGCGCCGTCGAAGATCGTGCTCGACGCGGTCGATGGGCCGCGCGTCGGGCCGGAGGATCCGGTGGCGCTGGCGGCGTGGTTCGCGGGCCATATGGAGGCCTCGGATCTGATGGTGATCGGGGCCGAGCCGCCGCGCGCGGCGCCGGTGGACATCATCGTGCAGGATATTACAGAATCCGGGCTATGAGCGTCTATTACCGTCCCATTCTTCGCCATGATCCGATCCGGCCCGAGGGCGCGCTGACGCTCGGCGGGGGGTGGTGCTGGTTCGATAGGGTCGAGCTGCTTGAACGCGGCGGGCCGGGGCGGGTTGTCCCCGCCTCCGAGCTGCCCGAGGAGATGCGCGCGCGGCTCTGTGCGCCGCGCCCGGCGATTGCGGGGCTGAGGTTTGACGCGCCGCGGCTGATGGGCATTCTCAACGTGACGCCCGACAGTTTTTCCGATGGCGGGCTGCATTTCGACCCGCGCGATGCGCTGGCGCACGCGCGGCGGATGCGCGACGAGGGGGCCGAGATCATCGACATCGGCGGCGAGAGCACCCGGCCCGGTGCCAGCGAAGTGCCGGTGGCGGAAGAGATTCTACGCACCGCGCCGGTGATCGCGGCCATTCGGGCCGAGATGGACCTGCCCATTTCGATCGACACGCGCAAGGCCCCGGTGGCCGAGGCCGCCCATGCGGCGGGGGCCGATCTGGTCAATGACGTGGCGGGGTTCACCTTTGATCCGGCGCTCGCGCCCTATTGTGGGGCGGCGGGGCTGCCGGTCTGTGTGATGCATGCGCAGGGCACACCGGATATCATGCAAAAAGACCCGCGCTATGATGATGTGGCGCTCGATGTCTATGAATATCTGGCGGAACGGATTGCCGCGCTCGAGGCGGCGGGGGTGCCGCGGGCGGCGATCCTCACCGATCCGGGCATCGGGTTTGGCAAGACGCAGGCGCATAACCTGACGCTGTTGCGCAACCTGTCGCTGTTTCACGGGCTTGGCTGTGCCATACTTCTCGGCGTGTCGCGCAAGCGGTTCATCGGCGAGATTGGCGGCACTGGCGAGGGCGCGGAGCGGATGCCGGGATCGGTCGCCGTGGCGCTGGCCGGGGTGGCGCAGGGCGTGCAGGTCTTGCGGGTGCATGACGTCGGCGCCCATCGCGCGGCGCTGGCGCTGTGGCGGGCCTCTACCGGGATGGGGTGAGGGCGCTCAGCCCTTGAGAAAGAGCCGCTTGAGCGCGCCGAGCTGGCTCAGCGCGACGCCGCCGAGGATGAGCGGCAGGGCGAGCGCCATGCCGTCGGGCAGGTCTTCGCCGAGGATCACCACGCCCAGCCCCACCGACCAGAGCGGCACCTGATAATTCACCAGGCTCATGAACACCGGCCCTGCGTCGCGGATCACCTGCACCGCGAGCAATTGCGCCAGCCCGGTGGGCAGGAGCCCGAGGTAGAGCAGCGCCACGAGGCTCGGCAGGGGGATGCTGTCGGGCAGGTCTTCCATAGAGAGGGCGTAGGGCACGAAGAGCACCGCCGCGAGGGTCAGCGCGGCGGCGGCGAGACCGATCATGTCGGCGGGCGGGCAGAGCCGGGTGACGATGGCCCCGATCCCGTAGCAGCAGGCGGCGGTGACACAGGCGAGACGGGCGAGGCTCTCCATATCGCTGCCGGTGGAGCGAAAGGCGTCGGGCCCGATCAGCACCGCCACCCCGAGCGTGCCGATGCCAAAGCCGATGAGGCGGCGCAGATGCATGGTTTCGCCCGGGACCAGAAGGTGCGCGAGCGGCAGGATGAAGAGCGGCACGGTGGCGGTGAACACCCCGGCAAAGCCCGAGGCGACATGGGTCTGGGACCAGGTGAGCAGGGTGAAGGGCAGGGCGTTGGAAAACAGCGCAATGGCCAGCGCCGCGCCCCAGATGCGACCGGCGTTGGGGCCGCGCAGCGACGGCAGGCCGGTGCCGCGCAGATAGGCGAGCCCCAGCAGGAAGCTCGCCCCGAGGCTCAGCCGGACGGCGACCACGGTCAGCGGGCCGACGCCCTTGAGCGCCACCGAGGCCGCGAGAAAGGCGCCGCCCCAGATCAGCCCGAGAAAGGCGAGTTTCAACCAGTTGATCGGATGCACCACCATGGGCCTGCTTTCGTGAGAAAATGCGAAGGGGCGCCCATAGCGGACGCCCCTTGCCTGTCCGTCTGATCAGAGGCGATCAGTTCTTTTCTTTGTCGACCATCTTGCCGGCCGAGATCCACGGCATCATGCCGCGCAGCTTGGCGCCGGTTTCTTCGATCAGGTGCTCGTCATTGGCACGACGCGACGCCTTGATCGTGGGCTGACCGACGGCATTTTCCAGCATGAAGTCGCGCACGAACTTGCCTTGCTGGATGTCGGAGAGAACTTCTTTCATCCGGGCTTTGGTTTCGTCGTATTTCAGGATGCGCGGACCGGTGACATACTGGCCGTATTCCGCGGTGTTCGAGATCGAGTAATCCATGTTGGCGATGCCGCCTTCATAGATCAGGTCGACGATCAGCTTCACTTCGTGGAGGCATTCGAAATAGGCCATTTCCGGCGCGTAGCCAGCCTCGACCAGGGTCTCGAAACCGCAGCGGATCAGCTCGACCAGACCGCCGCAGAGCACGGCCTGTTCGCCGAAGAGGTCGGTTTCGCATTCTTCGCGGAAGTTGGTCTCGATGATGCCCGAGCGGCCGCCACCGATGGCCGAGCAATAGGACAGGCCGATTTCCAGCGCCTTGCCGGAGGAGTCGCGGTCAACCGCCACGAGGCAGGGCACGCCGCCGCCTTTGGTGTATTCGCCGCGCACGGTGTGACCGGGGCCTTTGGGGGCCATCATGATCACGTCGATGCCTTCTTTGGGCTCGATCAGGCCGAAATGCACGTTGAGGCCGTGGGCGAAGGCGATGGCCGAGCCGGGACGGATGTTGTCATGCACGTATTTCTTGTAGGTCTCGGCCTGCAGTTCGTCGGGCATGGTGAACATCATCAGGTCGCACCATTCGGCGGCTTCGGCGATGCCCATGACCTTGAGGCCTTCGCCTTCGGCCTTCTTGGCGCTGGGCGAGCCTTCGCGGAGTGCGACGACGAGGTTCTTGGCACCCGAATCGCGCAGGTTCAGCGCATGGGCGTGGCCTTGGGAGCCATAGCCCAGGATGGCCACTTTCTTGTCCTTGATCAGGTTGATGTCGCAGTCACGGTCATAATACACGCGCATTTTGTCGTCCTTTCGGCATGTGATGTCTTTGCAGGCACTCTAGGCGGACCCCGGTGAGAGAGTTTTCATTAATCATTGGAAAACCCGTCTGGGTGAGATAATTATTCGCGATACGTGAAATTGGCGGAAAATTCATGCTAGACGACATCGACCGGCGGCTCTTGCGCCAATATCAGCACGCGCCCGATCTCAGCCCGGCGGAGCTGGCCGAGCGGGCGGGGGTGACGCCGGCCACCTGTGCGCGGCGGCTCGACCGGATGCGCGAGCAGGGGATCATCCGCGCGATGCGGGCGGTGATCGACTGGCGGGCGCTCGGCTATGAGGTCGAGGTGAGCCTCAGGGTGGCGCTCGACAAGACGCAGCCGCGCGCCTTTGAGGACTTCACCGACGCGGCGCGGCAGGTGCCCGAGGTGGTGGAAATCCAGACCTTTCTTGGCCGGGTCGACCTGCGCCTGTCGGTGATCGCCCGCGACATGGCGCATTATCAGCAGATCTATCGCAGCGCGATCCTGCCCCTGCCGCATATGGCGGATGTCGAGGCGCTCATGCATGTGGCGCGGATCAAATCCGACGAGGTGCTGCCGGTATGATCGAGCTCGACACGATGGATCGCGCCATTCTGCGGGCGCTGGTCGCCGATGCCACCCAAAGCGCCAGCGCGCTTGGCCGCAAGCTCGGCCTGTCGCAGCCCGCCACCTGGCGGCGCATCCGGCGGCTCGAAGAGGCGGGGGTGATCACCGGGCGGCGGCTCGAGCTTGATGCGGAAAAGCTCGGCTTTGGGGTGACGGTGTTTCTGGGCGTCAAGCTCGCCACCAAGGGGCGGGTCAGCCTTGAGGATTTCGAGCGCGCCATCAGCGCCATCCCCGAGGTGCAGACCGTCGAGCATATCCTTGGGGTCTTTGACTACCGGCTGCGGGTGGTGGCGCGTGATATCACCGATTTCGAGCGTATCCTGCGGCGGCGGATCATGATGTTGCCGGGGGTGGGCGATGTGGAGGCCAATGTCCTGTTGAGCGAGGAACGCCGCCCCGGACCTATCGGATAAGGCGCTGCGCGGGCCTTGGTGACGAAAACGGGGCGGGCGGTGACGGGAATGGGATGCATGGTTTGGCGCGGCCTGCTATGCGGGGAGAAACGCAACAGGAGACAGCCGATGACCGCCCTTCTTGATAATGTCGATCCCGATGGCCTTTTGGAATTTTCCGTGGTGTTCACGGACCGCTCGCTCAACCATATGTCGGCGGCGTTCCAGCAGGTGATGCGCGACATCTCGGGGATGCTCAAGGATGTGTATAACGCCGATGCGGTGGCGCTTGTCCCCGGTGGCGGCAGCTATGGCATGGAGGCGGTGGCGCGGCAGTTCGGCCATGACGCCCATGCGCTCATCGTGCGCAACGGCTGGTTCTCCTATCGCTGGAGCCAGATTTTCGAAGCGGGCGATTTCGCCGCCAAGACCACCGTCTGCATGGCGCGGCAAGCGGGCAATGACGTGACCGCCCCCTTTGCGCCCGCGCCCATCGACGAGGTGGTGTCGAAGATCCGCGCCGAAAAGCCCGATGTGGTCTTTGCGCCCCATGTGGAGACCTCGGCCGGTCTCATCCTGCCCGAGGAGTATGTCACGGCGCTGGCGGAGGCTGCGCATGAGGTCGGCGCGCTCATGGTGCTCGATTGTATCGCCAGCGGCTGCGCCTGGATCGACATGAAGAAGACCGGGGTCGATGTGCTCATCTCGGCGCCGCAAAAGGGCTGGTCGGCCTCGCCTTCGGCGGGTCTGGTGATGATGTCCGAGCGTGCGCTCGAACGGCTCGAGAGCAGCAGTTCCGACAGTTTCGCCATCGATCTCAAGAAATGGCACGCGATCATGCAGGCCTATGAGAACGGCGGTCATGCCTATCACGCGACCATGCCGACCGATGCGCTGCGCGCCTTCCGCGACACGATGGTCGAGACCCGCGACTATGGCTTTGAACGGCTGCGCGAGGCGCAATGGGCGCTGGGCGACGGGGTGCGCAAGATGCTCGCCGAAAAGGGCATCAAATCGGTGGCGGCCGAGGGGTTTGGCGCGCCGGGCGTGGTGGTGAGCTATACCAGCGATCCCGAGATCCAGAACGGCAAGAAATTCGCCGCCGAAGGCATGCAGATTGCCGCCGGTGTGCCGCTCGCCTGTGACGAGCCGGAGGGGTTCCGCACCTTCCGTCTGGGGCTCTTTGGTCTCGACAAGCTCTATGATGTGCCCGCCACGCTGGGTCGGTTGAAAACGGTGCTCGACAAAGTGCTGTAAGAGCTTCGGGGCGCCAGATCGGCGCCCCGTTTCATTTGCACCCATGTGCTTGGCCTAGCCGCGCATCCCCAGCCCCATCTGCATCAGCATCCGCCGCACCGGCGTCATGGCATAGAGCGCATCGAGCGTCGCGGCGCGCATGTCGCGCAGCGGCTGGGCATGGAGCCGCGAGGCGCGGTTCAGGAGGTTGATCCCGGTCACCCGCGTCATGATCTCGCCATGGCGGGCGGCGTGATAGGCGTCGAGCATTTCGCGGTCACCGAGCGCCTCGGGACGCGCCAGCGCCAGATCGCGCAGGCAGGCGAGATCGGCCAGCGACATGTTGAGCCCCTGCGCGCCGATGGGCGGCAGCACATGGGCGGCCTCGGCCACCAGCGCCAGCCGCTCTCCCGAGAGCCGGGTGGCGGTCTGGCTGATGATCGGCCAGAGGCTGCGGCGCGAGGCGAGGCGGAGCGGACCGAAGAGGGCGCAGGAGCGGTCGGTCATGGCCGCCTCGAACTCGGCCTCGGGCAGGGCGGCGAGGCGGGCCGCCTCGGGGCCGTCCTCCATCCAGACCACGGCGGACGACGGCTGACCCTCGCGGTCGGGCAGCGGCACGAGGGTGAAGGGCCCGCCCGAACGGTGGATTTCCGTCGAGACATTTTCATGCGGGATCGGGTGGGTGACGGCGAAAGCCAGCGCCTTTTGCCCGCTGCGGGTGGTTTTCACCGCGATGCCGGCGGCCTCGCGCATCGGCGAGTTGCGGCCATCGGCGGCAATCACCAGCCGCGTGCGGACACGCGCGCCATCACTCAGCGTGACGCGGGCCTCGGCCTCGCGGGTAAAGAGAGCCGCGGTGCCGGTGCCGGGGCGGAAATCGACATTGGGCAGCTCGGCCAGATGGGCCACCAGCTCGCGCCGCAGGAGCCAGTTGGGCAGGTTCCAGCCAAAGGGCGCGTCGGAAATATCGGCGGCGTCGAAATCGCGGATGGTGCGCGGTTCGGGCTCGGGGCCGCCGGCATCGACGATGCGCATGATCTGCAGCGGCGCGGCATGGGGCGCGAACCGGGTCCAGAGACCCGCCTCGTCGAGCAGCTTTTGGGCGGGTTGCAGGAAGGCGGTCGAGCGCAGATCAGAGCCGGGGCGGTCGGCCTCGGTCACCGGCGGGGCGGGATCGACGCAGAGGACAGAGAACCCGGCCGCGCCAAACAGCGCCGCCGCGGTGAGCCCGGCCACGCCGCCGCCCGAGACGAGGATGTCACACTCTTGCAGCGCAGGTTTTGTCATCTCGGGCTCCTCTCTTGGCTCTGAGTGAGCTAGCGCAGGGCGGGGCGGCTGACCAGTGTTCAGACGAGCTGCGACAGAAAGCCGCCGAGATCGTCGGTATGGTGATGGATATGCGGCGCGGGGGCGGGATCGGGCGCGACATGGACGGTGCGCAGCCCCATCGCATGGGGAATGGCGAGATTGCGCGGGTCGTCCTCGAACATGGCGGCGCGGGCGCGGTCGAGCCCGTCGGCGGCAAACACCGCCTCAAAGGCGTCCTCGCGCGGTTTCGGCGCATAGCCCGCGTGTTCGATCCCATAAACTGCATCGAAAAGGCCCGAGAGGCCGCGCGCCTCGATCACCCGGACGGCATAGGGGGCGGTGCCATTAGTGTAGACGACGCGGCGGCCGGGCAGCGCCCGGATCGCATCGCGCAGCGCCGGGTCGGGGCTCAGCACGTCAAAGCTGATGTCATGCACATCGAGCAAAAAGGGATCGGGGTCGAGATCATGTTCGGCCATCAGCCCGGCCAGCGTGGTGCCGTGATCGCGCCAGTAGATCTTGCGCAGATGGTCGGCCTCGGCGCGGCTCACGCCGAGCGCTTCCATCACGAAACGGGTCATCCGCGTCTCGATCTGGGGAAAGAGCTGCATCTGCGGCGGGTAGAGCGTGTTGTCGAGGTCGAAGACCCAAGCAGACACATGTGCGAATCGATCTCGTGGCATGACAAGGGTTTTACGCCGCCCAAGTGTCGCAGCAAAGTGGATAACTGGCGGGTTGTCGCTTGCTTGCAGGGGTTCGGGACGGGTAGTGTCGCGGGATAGTTGCAGAAATCAGGACCGCGCCCCATGAAACCCGTTCAGAAAGACGCCTACACGCTCATCTTGGAGGCGATCGATATGGGCATCTACCGGCCCGGGGACCGCCTCGTCGAGAGCGATCTGGCCGAGCGGTTCGGCGTGTCGCGTACACCCATCCGCGAGGCGTTGCAGCGGCTCGAGACGCAGAGCCTCTTGGCGCGGGATGGGCGCAGTCTCATCGTGGCCTCGCTCGATCACAATCAGCTGGCCGAGCTCTATGTGGTGCGGGCCGAGCTCGAAGGGCTGGCGGCGGGGCTGGCGGCGCGCCATGCCACCGACGAAGAGGTGCGGGTGCTGCGCGACATGGTCGAGCAGGATCGCGGGCTCATCGGCAATCCGGCGGCGATGGCACGGGCCAACCGGCGGTTTCACAAGCAGATCCATCTCGCCTCGCACAACCGGTTTTTGGTGCAGCAGCTCGACCTCGTGCATCGCTCGATGGCGCTGATGGCCACCACCTCGCTGGCGGCCAAGGGCCGTGACGAGGTGGCCTTGGCCGAGCATGACGAGATCGTGTCGGGCATCGAGGCGCGCAACCCGGAGGCGGCGGGCGCGGCGCTCAAGACCCATATCTCAAAGGCGTTTGTGACGCGCCTCAAACTGGATTCCGGTGAGGTTGACAGCACCCTTTGATCCCAGGGCGGGCCCGGCGGGGCCGAATTCCGTCAGCCCATGTTGGGTCTTGTCCCAGTAGAAGGGTTTGAACACCATTTCATAGAGCGCCTTGTAGGCGGCGATCGTGCCCAGCGGCGTGTAGAAATGCATGAGCGGGGTCCACGGGGTCAGGTGCCGGTGGAAGGACCCCGAGACGGCGCTCGTGTAGATCAGGATGCTGATCACCTCGACGGCAAAGAACAGTTTTCCCAGGGCCACCAATATCTCGCGCGGCAGATGCGCCTCGATGGGATGTGGCAAGCCGAACAGCACCAGCCAGAAGGTCCACAGGAAAGGCGCCAGCAGGAATTGCGACAGGGCGGTGAGGAAATGGGCCTGAAACCCCCAGAATTTCCGTGGCCCCAATTGCTGATGCAAGAGGCGCGGCCGCCGCATATGGACGAGATAGGTGGTCATATAGCCCTTGAGCCAGCGCGACCGTTGCTTCACCCAAGGCCAGAGGCGGAAATTGGCCTCTTCGCCGGTGACCGTGCTGATCATCTCGGTGCGATAGCCATGACGGGCCAGACGAAAGCCGAGATCGGCATCCTCGGTCACGTTATGCGCGTCCCAGCCGCCCAGCTCTTCGAGCGCGTCCCGGCGGAAATAGAGCGTGGTGCCGCCCAGCGGGATCGCCAGCCCGAGCCGCGTCAGCCCCGGCAGCATGACCCGGAACCAGGTGGCATATTCGATGGTGAAACAGCGCGAGAGCCAGTTTTGCTTGGGGTTGTAATAGTCGAGGATGCCCTGCAGGCAGGCCACCTCTGGCGGTGCGGTCTGAAAGCGGCGCGCGACCATGGTGATCTGATCGGGGTCGGGCGCATCCTCGGCGTCGAAAATCCCGATGATATCGCCGTGGCAGAAATCGAGGGCATAGTTCATCGCGCGCGGCTTGGTCCGGGGCTGACCGTCGGGGACGATCACCGCGCGCATCCAGGGCGGCAGGTCGATCTCGGCGAGGGTCTTGCGGGTGGTGTCGTCCTCTTCCTCGAGGATCAGGATCACTTCGAGCAGGCTCTTGGGGTAGGTGAGGCGGCTCAGCCGGGTGACCAGCGCATGGGCAATCTCGGTCTCGCGAAAGAGCGGCACCAGCACCGAGACCTTGGGCAGGCGTGTCGCCGCGCCGGGCGGCGGCAGGGCGAGCCGCGCGGGCGGGCGGGTCATATGCGCCACGAAGGCCGCGATCCGCAGCGTTGCGGCCACGATAAGCGTGAACGCGGCCCAGCCTACGAAGAGCGCCAGAACCGGGGTCGGAAAGGCGATGGTCAAGAGCAGGATCGCGAGCAGAACACTGACCACGCTGACCAGCCTGCGGGTCGGGTCGGCGGACCAGCTGCGGCAGCTTTCCATTTCGGGGACGCGGGCGCGGGCGAGATCGGTCAGGGTGGCGCGATGCTCGCGTGCCACGGCCTCCTGTATCGCCGGTTCGGGGGCCATGGCCGGCGGCAAGGCGAGCAGGCTGGCGGGGAGTTTGCCGGTGAGCCGCGCGCCCAGAGCGGGCGAGCCCATGGCGAGGCAGGTGTCGCCCCTCGGGCCGATCACCGGGGCCACCCGGTATTTCAACAGTAGCCTGGGGTCGACACCATGGTCCATCGGCGCGCCCTGCAAAGGCTGTGACGGATCGAGCGGCACCGTCCCCGAAAGACGGGCATGGGTCGAGAGGATATCGTCCTTGGTGACCAGGCCTTCGGCCTGCAGAATATGTTCGAGCGAGCTGTCGCAATGATCCTCGACCAGCTGGGCGAGATAGGCGTCATTCTGCGAGATCAGCCCTGCCTCGACCATGGCCGCGATATGGGGCGGTAAGCGCCGCCGGGACGTGCCAGCCTTCCCCTTGATCGAACGTAGTTCAGAAACGCCCATGTTGGTCCTCCTGCCAATGAAGGCAGGCCGAGTATGCGAGGGCAGTATTAATAGACGGTAAATAAGGTATTAACCGTATTTGAAAAGGGAAACGGGCCGGTCCGTGAGGACCAGCCCGTTCCGTAAATCTCAGGTTTTCAACCCTTTGGCTCAGCCCGCCATGGAGGCGGCGAAGCGTTCAAAGAGGTAGAAACTGTCCTGCGGGCCGGGGCTCGCTTCGGGGTGGTGCTGAACCGAAAACACTGGCCGGTCTTCCATCCGGATGCCACAGTTTGACCCGTCAAAGAGCGAGATATGGGTCTCGATCACGCCCTTGGGCAGGGTCTGGCTGTCGACGGCAAAGCCGTGGTTCATCGAGGTGATCTCGACCTTGCCGGTCTCGTTGTCCTTGACCGGGTGGTTGGCGCCGTGGTGGCCGTGGTTCATCTTGATCGTCTTGGCACCGAGCGCCAGGGCGAGCATCTGGTGACCGAGGCAGATGCCGAACATCGGCTTGCCGGCTTCGAGCACGCCTTTGATCATCGGCACCGCATAGGCGCCGGTGGCGGCCGGGTCGCCGGGGCCGTTCGACAGGAAGACGCCGTCGGGCTCATGCGCCAGCACCTCGGCGGCGGTGGCGGTGGCGGGCAGCACGGTCACATCGCAGCCCGCCGAGGCGAGGCAGCGCAGGATGTTGCGTTTGGCGCCGAAATCGATGGCCACGACCTTGTGCTTGGGTGCGGTCTGACGCGGGTAGCCATCGGGCCAGGCCCAGCGCATTTCATCCCAGCGGTAGCTCTGGCTGGAGGTCACGTCGAGCGCCAGATCGAGCCCTTCGAGGCCGGGGAAAGCGCGGGCCTGTTCAACCAGCGCATCGGTGTCGAAATTGCCGTCGGGATCATGGGCGAGCGCCACATGCGGTGCGCCCTGCTGGCGGATGGCGCGGGTGAGGCGACGGGTGTCGAGCCCACCGATGGCGATGCGGCCCCGCTTGGCCAGCCAGTCCGAGAGCGTCTCGGTGGCGCGCCAGTTCGACGGCTGGGTCGGGTCCCATTTCACCACCATGCCGGCGGCGACCGGATCGGCGGTTTCGTCATCCTCGGGATTGACGCCGGTGTTGCCGATATGGGGGAAGGTGAAGGTCACGATCTGCCCGGCATAAGAGGGATCGGTCATGATCTCCTGATAGCCGGTCATCGCGGTGTTGAAGCAAAGCTCGGCCGTGGTCACGCCGGTGGCGCCAAAACCGTAGCCGTAGAAAATCGACCCGTCTGCGAGGGCCAGGCAGGCCGTCGGACGGGGCTGGGACGAGGAGGCCATGCGCGCATTCTCCGGGCGTAAACAGGGTGAAAATCGGGATGTACCTAAGGGGCTGTGCCGCAAGGGTCAAGGGCCAAAGACCATTGGCGCGGAGCATTGCACTGCCGAAGCAAGCGGCGCATCTGGCCCCTGTTGCCATGGGCACGGGTTATGCGATAGGGGTGTTGTCTTGCGACAGAACCAAGGATGACCATGTCATGACTTTGCGTGAACGTGTGAACGCGGCCTTGAAACAGGCGATGAAGGACAAGGCGGGTGCCCGTCTGGCGACCCTGCGCCTGATCAATGCGGCGATCAAGGATCAGGATATCGCGGCCCGTAGCGGCGATAATCAGGAAGGCGTCGGTGAGGCCGAAATCCTTGCGATCCTTGGGAAAATGGCCAAGCAGCGCCAAGAAAGCGTGCGCGCCTATGAAGAGGGCGGGCGGCTCGATCTGGCCGAGCGCGAGCGCGAAGAGATTGCCATCATCGCCGAGTTCCTGCCCAAGCAGCTCGACGAGGCGGAGGTTGAGGCCGCGATCGAGGCGGCGATTGCCGAGACCGGCGCAAGCTCGATCCGGGACATGGGCAAGATCATGGGCGCGCTCAAGGCGAAATACACCGGCCAGATGGATTTTGGCGCGGTGGGCCCGGTGATCAAGGCGCGGCTGAGCTGATCCGCGCCTAACCCCTTAAAAATTGACGTGGCAAGCCAGAGCTTAGGCCAGAGACTAGGCCAGAGACTAGGCCAGGGGGATCATCCCCATGGCAATGGCGCGGGCCACGGCATGCGGCGTGTTGACCGCCCCGAGCTTGTGCCGGGCGGTTTCGATATAGCTGCGCAACGTATGTTCCGAGATGGCCAGTTTCGTGGCGATCTGGCCGCGGCTGTCACCGCGCGCCAGAAGCGTAATAACGTCGGTTTCCCGGGGGCTTAGCCGTGGCGCGGGTGGTGTCGCGGCGGCACTGTCGGGGTCTTCGCCGAGGCCGGCATCCAGCTGGCTCATGATCTTGTGATGGAGCGCGTGGGCCGCGAGAATCAGCGCGAAGCGATTGGCGCGGGTGAGGTCCGTCCAGGTGGCATCGTCGCGATCCGCGGTGATCGACAGCAGCGTGAGCTGACCGTTGGGGCCATGGGCGGGGATGGTGAAGCCCTGCGGCCCGATCCCATGCGCCACGGCGTCGGCGCGCAGGGCGCGGGCGGCGGGGCTTTGCCAGTCGAGAGGCCGCCAATCGAAGGGGGTGACCCGCCGTTGCGCTTCGGCGCGGACCGGGTCGATGCGGTGATAGCCCTGCTGCGCATAGCGGGCGGTCCAGCCGGGGGGGAGGGTGTGCCAGTTCTGAGAGCGGTCTGGCCCGGTGGAGGAGCAAAACAGGATTTGGTCGACCTTCAGCGCCCGGCGCAGCGCCTCAACCGTCGCCTGCAGGCTGGACAGGCCTGCCTCGGTGTCGAGGCGCGACAGGATCGTGGTCAACCGCTCCGTTGCCAGCTTTTTCATGCGCCACTCGTCCTTGCCCAAGGGATGCCAGCTCGGCCAGTGCGATCATCTGCGCCTCGCCCAAGTGATCTGCCAGGGTTTGCAACCTGTTGGCTTGGGCGAAGCTGCGCATGTCGGCGAGCACATCCAGTATCCATTCACTTCGCATAACCAACCTCTTTTGCCCGTGTTAAAACATGGTTAATTCAACCTTAGCATGTGGAGGTTTTTGCCCGTTACCCACCGAATCCAGCCCGGTCAAAATAGCGGGGCGGGGGGCGAAAACCGGGCGTTTGGCGCGACGCAACAGACCACGAAAAACCGCGCCGTTCGGGGGAACGGCGCGGGTCGGTAACCTGTCGGTATTGCGTCGGTAAGACGACTGTGGCTAAAATCGCCCTTAGCCGCGGGCCTTGAGCACCTCTTCGACGGTCTTGAGACCGGTCTTGGGGGCCTGAACCAGAACCGACATATTGCCCGGCTTATGCTCGTTGCGGCGCATCTTGACATGGGCCGCGGGAATTTCATCCCAGGTGAAGCATTCGGACATGCAGGGGTCGAGACGGCCTTCGATCATCAGCTGGTTGGCGGAGGCCGCCTGTTTGAGATGGGCGAAGTGGCTGCCCTGGATGCGCTTCTGGTGCATCCAGACATAGCGCGCGTCCATGGTCAGGTTATAGCCGGTGGTCCCGGCACAGATCACCACCATGCCGCCGCGTTTCACCACGAAGGTCGAGACCGGGAAGGTCGCCTGACCGGGGTGTTCGAAGACCATGTCGACATTGACGCCCTTGCCGGTGATGTCCCAGATTGCCTTGCCGAATTTGCGGACCTCTTTGAACCACGCGTCATATTCCGGCGTGTTCACCTCGGGGAGCTGGCCCCAGCAGTCGAAATCCTTGCGGTTGAGCACACCCTTGGCACCGAGGCCCATGACGAAATCGCGCTTGTCCTCTTCCGAGATCACACCGATCGCATTGGCACCGGCGGCGGTGGCGAGCTGGATCGCGTAGGAGCCGAGACCGCCCGAGGCGCCCCAGACCAGCACGTTCTGGCCCGGTTTGATCTCATGCGGGTGGTGACCGAAAAGCATCCGGTAGGCGGTGGCGAGGGTCAGCGTGTAGCAGGCCGATTCTTCCCAGGTCAGGTGCTTGGGGCGCGGCATGAGCTGCTGGGCCTGAACGCAGGTGAACTGGGCGAAGGAGCCATCGGGGGTCTCATAGCCCCAGATGCGCTGGGTCGGGGACATCATCGGGTCGCCGCCGTTGCATTCCTCGTCATTGCCGTCGTCCTGGTTGCAGTGGATCACCACCTCGTCGCCGACTTTCCAGCGGGTGACCTTGGAGCCCACGGCCCAGACCACGCCCGAGGCGTCGGAGCCTGCGATGTGGTACTCGGCCTTGTGCACGTCGAAGGGCGAGATCGGGATGCCGAGACCGGCCCAGACGCCGTTGTAGTTGACGCCAGCCGCCATGACGAGAACGAGCACTTCATTGTCGTCGGGCTTGGGGCAATCCACCACTTCGAGCTGCATCGCCTTGTCTGGCTCGCCGTGACGTTCGCGGCGGATGGCCCAAGCGTACATTTTCGCGGGCACATAGCCGAGGGGCGGCAGTTCGCCGACCTCGTAGAGATCTTTCTCGGGTGCGTCATAGGGGGCGATGCCGCCGTTTGTGTCCAAAGCCATGGGAGCCTCCTTTGGAAGTCAGGTTATGCCGCAACGCAGAATCGCGGCTTTGGCCCATGGATAAAATCGCATGAGTAATAATGCAATCCTATTTTGCCGAAAATTGTAATTTTATGACCCAGCAGTTGCAGAAACTACTTTGCGGATGCAGCATCGCCTGAAGTTTCAGCATCTTGCGCGCTGTCCTTGGGCAGGGCAGTCGGCCCCGGGCTGGCAGGTCCCGGGCTGGAAGGCACGGGTGGTAAGAAATGCGCGATGGAATTGGCATAGTAGCGCAGCACTGGCAGTTCCTCGGGGTTGGCCGCCCAGCCCTCAGGGCTGTGCAGGATCAGTTTGCGCCGGGCCAGCCGTTCACAGGCGCGGCGGGCGCGCAGGCCCATGTCTTCGACCGGTTCGAGGGCGGCGGTGTCCTCGGCGGCGCGAAAGGCGGCCTCGGTGCGGGCGATGAGTTCGGCTTCGGGGATCGGCGCCTCGGCCTCGAGCAGGATCTTGGCCATCAGCGGCATTGACAAAAGCGGCATCCCCGCCTGAATGCGGCGCATCAGCTCTGCGCCGAGCGTCTCTGGGTCGGGCTGCGCGCCATAATGGCTCAGCGCCAAGGGCTCGCCAAAGACCACGGCGGCGGTGCCGAAGGGCCGGTAGGTGCCCCAGAGTCTGCGCCAGATCATCCGCAGCACGAAGAGAAAGACCACGCCCATGCGGGCGCGAAAGCGGCGATTGCCGGCCTCGCCCGCCGAGACGAGGATGCGGTCCTCGAGCACCCGGTCGTAATTGATCGCCACCGGCACGAAGACGAGATCGCGCCCCTCCGGGTCCCAGCCCTCGGTGACATAGGCGAGCAGGCCGAGCTTGGGCGGCTTGAGCGCGCCATCGAGGCTCAGCCCGCCTTCGGGAAAGATCGCCTGGGTGACACCACCGGCGGTGGCCATCTGCACATAGCGGGCGAGCACCTTGCGATAGAGCCCGCCGCGTGATTTGCGCCGGATGAAATAGGCCCCCATGGAGCGGATCAGGCGGCTCAGCGGCCAGACCCGTGCCCATTCGCCCACCGCGTAGCTCAGCGCCGAGGCGCGGGCGGCGAGCATGGTGACCAGCACGTAATCCATGTTGGAGCGGTGGTTCATGATGAAGATCACCGTGGCGTCGCGGTCGATGCTTTCGATGATCTCGGTGTTGCGGCGGCCGGTTTTGACGCCATAGAGCGCCCGCACCAGCCAGCGCGCCAGCCGCGTGCCGAGGCCGAAATAGGCGAAGGCGCTAAAGCTCGGGACGATTTCGCGGGCATAGCGGCGGGCGGTTTCAAAGGAGACGTCTTCGCGCACGCCATTGCGGCGGGCGTGTTCGACGATGGCCTGGGTCACCTCGGGGTCGTAGACGAGGCGCTGGATCATGTCGTGACGGCGGGCGAGCTTGAACGGTTCGATCGGGCGGGTCAGGCGGCGGTTGAGCCGTTCGACGGCGCGTTCGAGACGGCGGCGAAAGAACCAGCGCACCGAGGGGAAGAGGAAATGCGAGGCAAAGGTCACCGCCGCGAAAAGCAAGATGAGCACGAAGAGCCAGACGGGCAGGGTGATCTGTCCGGTCACGCGGAAGGGCCCCGGTGAGAGCGGTTCCGGTAACAGAGGGCCCGGCGCGGAAGGCGGGCGGCAGAGGGGCAGGACAGGGACATGGCACTCGCAAGATGGTGATTCGTCTCTTCAATCTACAGGCGGCGGGCTGCCGGGTCATGGGCCGGGTGCATTCGGGGCTTGTCACCGCGCGGGGGAGCGGTGATTTATCCCCTATGAGAGGTTTTCACATTCGCCCCGGCATCCCCGCAGACCAGCGTGATCGCGCCGCCGCGCTCTATTGGGAGGCCTTTGGGCCGAAACTGTCGCGTGTGATGGGGCCTGCGCCGCGCGCCGAAAGCTTTCTCAGGGATCTCTTTGATGCGCGCTTTGCCTTTTCGGCGGTGGATGAGGCGGGGCAGCTTCTGGGTCTTGCGGGGTTCAAGACCCATGAGGGCAGTTTGACCGGCGGCGGGCTGCGCGATCTGGCGCGGAGCTATGGCTGGCCCGGGGCGCTGTGGCGCGGCGGGCTGCTGGCGCTTCTGGAGCGCGAGACGCTGCGCGATGTGCTGTTGATGGATGGGATCTGTGTGGCGCAGGGGGCGCGGGGGCAGGGCGTCGGCTCGGCGCTGCTCGACGCGATACTGGCCGAGGCGCGGCGGCATGAGCTGCCCCGGGTGCGGCTCGATGTGGTGGCCGAGAACGCGCGGGCGCGGGCGCTCTATGAGCGCAAGGGCTTTGTGGCAGAGGGCGACAGCGAGCTGGGCCTCTTGCGCCATGTCTTTGGCTTTGACCGGGCGACGGCCATGTACCGCAGCGTCAGCTAGGTGCGCGCGGATCGGCTGCGCATCATTATTACAAAACGGGTTGCATGGGGGTAATTTGATAACCTATGCTGCGCCGCAGCGCCCATCGCGACAGTGACAGAGGAAGATTCGCCATGACCCAGACCGAGACGCCCCAAAAGGACCGCCCCTGGCTCATCCGGACCTATGCCGGCCATTCGACCGCCAAGGCGTCGAACGCGCTCTATCGCTCGAACCTCGCCAAGGGGCAGACGGGCCTGTCGGTGGCCTTCGATCTGCCGACGCAGACGGGCTATGACAGCGATCACGTGCTGGCGCGGGGCGAGGTGGGCAAGGTCGGCGTGCCGGTCTGCCATCTGGGCGACATGCGGACGCTGTTTGACGAGATCCCGCTCGAGCAGATGAACACCTCGATGACGATCAACGCGACGGCGCCGTGGCTCTTGTCGCTCTATATCGCCGCCGCCGAAGAGCAGGGCGCCGATATTTCACAGCTGCAAGGCACGGTGCAGAACGATCTCATCAAGGAATATCTCAGCCGGGGCACCTATATCTGCCCGCCCGCGCCGAGCCTCAAGATGATCGGGGACGTGGCCGAATATTGCTACAAGCATGTGCCGAAATGGAACCCGATGAACGTCTGCTCCTACCATCTGCAAGAGGCGGGGGCGACGCCGGAGCAGGAGCTGGCCTTTGCGCTGGCGACGGCGGTGGCGGTGCTCGACGAGCTCAAACCGCGGGTGGCAGACGAGGATTTCCCGGCGCTCTGCGGGCGGATTTCCTTCTTTGTGAACGCCGGCATCCGGTTCGTGACCGAGATGTGCAAGATGCGCGCCTTTGTCGATCTCTGGGATGAGATCCTGACCGAGCGCTATGGCGTCGAGAACCCGAAATTCCGCCGCTTCCGCTATGGGGTGCAGGTCAACAGTCTTGGCCTCACCGAGCAGCAGCCGGAGAACAACGTCTACCGTATCCTGATCGAGATGCTGGCGGTGACGCTGAGCAAGAAGGCGCGGGCGCGGGCCGTGCAGCTTCCGGCGTGGAACGAGGCGCTCGGCCTGCCGCGGCCTTGGGATCAGCAATGGTCGATGCGGATGCAACAGATCCTCGCCTATGAGACCGATCTTCTGGAATTCGACGATCTCTTTGATGGCAACCCGGCGGTGGATGCCAAGGTCGAGGCGCTCAAGGACGGTGCGCGGCACGAATTGGCCAATCTCGACAGCATGGGCGGCGCGATTGGCGCGATCGACTATATGAAAGGCCGTCTGGTCGACAGCAATGCCGAGCGGCTGGGCCGGATCGAGCGCAATGAGACGGTGGTTGTCGGCGTCAACAAATGGACCGAGGGCGAGCAAAGCCCGCTGATGACCGGCGATGGCGGCATCATGGTGGTCGATCCCGCCGTCGAGGCCGAACAGATCGCCCGGCTCGAGGCCTGGAAGGCAGAGCGCGACAGCGCCGCCGTGGAAGAGGCGCTGCGGGCGCTGCGCGAGGCGGCGGCCAAGGGCGAGAATGTCATGCCCGCCTCGATCAAGGCGGCGCGGGCCGGGGTCACCACCGGTGAATGGGCGGCGCAGATGCGGGCCGTGCATGGCGAATATCGCGGGCCGACCGGTGTCTCGGCCAGCCCGTCGAACAAGACCGAGGGTCTCGACGATCTGCGCGATGCGGTGGATATGGTGAGCGACCGTCTCGGGCGGCGTCTCAGCTTCCTCATCGGCAAGCCGGGGCTCGATGGCCATTCCAACGGCGCCGAGCAGATTGCCTTCCGCGCCCGCGATTGCGGCATGGATATCCGCTATGAGGGCATCCGTCTGACGCCCGAAGAGATCGTCAACGCGGCGCTTGAGGACAAATCCCATGTGGTCGGCCTGTCGATCCTGTCGGGGAGCCATATCCCGCTGGTGGAAGAGCTGATGCGGCGGATGCGGGAGGCGGGGCTTGGCGATGTGCCGGTGGTCGTCGGCGGCATCATTCCCGAGGAAGACGCCCGCCGTCTGCGCGAAATGGGCGTGGCGCGGGTCTATACGCCGAAGGATTTCGAGCTCAACACCATCATGCGCGATGTGGTCACCTTGGCCGATCCGCAGGCGGTGGCGGCGGAATGAGGTTGGTCCTATGAGTCTGGCCCTGACGATCCGGCCGATTGGCGTCGGTGACAAACAGGCGTGGCGTCCGCTCTGGACCGCCTATCTCGAGTTCTACGAGAGCTCGGTCGCCGATGAGGTCTATGACACCACCTTTGAGCGGCTTTGCGATGGCGGGCATCCGGATCAATGCGGGCTCTTGGCCTTTGATGGCGAACGGGCGGTGGGGCTCGTCCATTACATCTATCACCCGCATAATTGGCGGATCGAGAAGACCTGTTACCTGCAGGATCTCTGTGCCGATCCGTCGGTGCGCGGGCAGGGGGTGGGCCGGGCGCTCATCGAGGCGGTCTATGCGGCGGCGGATGCGGCGGGCTGTCCCTCGGTCTATTGGATGACGCAGGAGTTCAACGTCGAGGCGCGCAAGCTCTATGACCGGATCGCGACGCTGACGCCGTTCATCAAGTATCAGCGTTAGGCTTCTGCCAATTGGGGTCTGCGACATCGGGCCTCGGCCCCGATCATGGCTCTTTTCTCGGCGAGCGCAGGCGCTACTATCTCGGTCATGCCCTATCAATGGACCCCTGCCCCCGGCACGGCCCCCCGGACCTGCCTTATCCTCTGGCCGCATCGGTCGTTGCCGCGCTGGGGCTTTGTCCTCTTTATCGGGATCACCTGTGGCATGCTCCTGGTGCCCTTGCTGGCGCTTCTGGGGACCGGGGCGCTCTGGGGGCTGTTGCCGTTTCTGGCGGTGGCGGTGGCGGCGGTCTGGTGGGCCCTCTCGCGGACCTACCGCAGCGGCGAGACGCGCGAAGAGCTCTGCATCGATCCCGAGCGCGCGGTGCTGATCCGTAGCAATCCCGACGGGCGCGAACAGCGCTGGCAGGCCAACAGCTATTGGGTGGAGGCGCGGATTTACCCGAAGGGCGGGCCGGTGCCGCAATATATCACGCTGCGCGGGGAGGGGCGCGAGGTCGAGCTTGGGGCGTTTCTGTCCGAGCCCGAGCGGGCGCGGCTCATCATCGAGCTGACCACGGCGCTCAGCCACGCGCGGGCGGGCGGCTGAGCGAGGGGCAGGGGCGTCAGGCGGTCCGGCGCGCCCAGTCCCAGTAAAGTTCGCGGGTGCGCCGCGTGATCGGGCCGACCTGATACTGGGTGTCGTCAAAGGCGGTGACCGGGGTCACCTTGGACATGTTGCCGCTCAGGAAGATTTCATCGGCGTCGTGGAACTCGTCAAAGCTCATGATCTTTTCCACCACCTCGACCCCATCGGCGCGCAGGTTCGAGATATGGCGCGCCCGGGTGATCCCGGCGAGGAAGGTGCCGTTGGGGATGGGGGTGAAGACCACGCCATCCTTGACCGCAAAGACATTGGCGGTGGCGGTTTCGGCCACATTGCCCATGGCATCGGCCACCAGCGCATTGGTAAAGCCCTTGGCGCGGGCCTCGGCCAGCATCCGCGCATTGTTGGGATAGAGCGCGGCGGCCTTGGCATTGACCACGGCGTTTTCCATCACCGGGCGACGGAATTGGGTGCGGGTCAGCGTCGCCGAGGCCCCCTCGGCCGGCATCGGGATTTCTTCGAGCGAGATGGCAAAGCCGGTCTCGCCGTCCTCTTTGGGGACGATGGCGGAATAGCCGCAATCCTTGGCCCAGTACATCGGCCGGATATAGACAGCGGCGTCGGGCGCATAGCGTTTGAGCCCCTCGCGCACGATGGCGACCATATCGGCGGTCTCGACCGTGGGGGTGACCATGAGGGCGCGGGCCGAGGCATTGGCGCGGGCGCAATGCAGATCGAGATCGGGGGTCAGCCCATAGGCAAAGCGGGCGCCGTCGAAGATATTGCTGCCAAGCCACATGCCGTGATCCGCGCCGCGCATGATGGCGATGTCGCCCTCGTGCCAGGCGCCTTCGAAATAGGTGTGGATATTCGTGCCGGTTGCCATGTTCTGATCTCCTTGTCGGAGCCGACCCTAGGCCGGGTCAGCGAGGGCGTCCAGTAGCGCCGCGTAATCCTTGAGCCCGTGCTCGGCCTCCATCGTCTCGGACCAGCGCAGATCGAAGGCGGCGCGCACCGCGGGGCCGATGATCTCGGCCTCGCCGCCGACCTCGCCGGAATGCACCTTGGTCGCGGCACCGCCGGGCGGCAGGCCGCAGGCGGCGTCGCGGCTCTCGCGCACCAGATGGTCGTCGAACTTGGCGCTATGGGCCTTCATGAAATCAAAGCTCGCCTGCCGCGTGGCGATCTCGATCCGGGCGGGATCGTCGATGCCGATAAACTCGGCGACGCGGGCCACCGTGCCGGGCAGATCGCGGCCCATATGTTCATAGGCGAGGATCAGCACCTCGTCGCGGTGCCGCTGGCCCCACCAGGAGGCGGCATGGGTCCAGTAATTGTCCTGATCTTCGCGGTTGAGGAAATGGCAGGCAAATTCGGTGACCGAGATGCTGCCCGGTTCAAAGAACCAATCCTCGAGAAAGCGGTAGAGCGAGCGGGCGGCGTCGAGCGGGTCGCGCATCACCACGATATAGCGGCCGCCCTTGGGGATATCGTGCCAGCTCAGATGGCTCTTGAAGGCGCGGGGGCTGGGCTGATCGCCGGGGATGTCGAGCCCGAGATCATGGGCCAGTTCGATCCAAGGAACCACCTGGGTGATCTCGCCGAAGGACATGTCGCCGCCGCTGCGCAACCCATGCACGATCTGCTGCATCCAGGTGGTGCCGCATTTGGCGAAGGGCGCGATGAACACATCGCTCGGCTCGGGGCGGTAGGCGAGCCCCGCGGCGACCCCTTCGGGCGTCGCGAAGCGTTCGGAAATCTCGCGCAATTCGTCAAGATTCGTGGCGCGCATCCAGCTCTCCTTGGCAACAGTCATGGGCATATTGGCGTAGCATCCTCTGGCCTAGCGGGGGAATTGGGTATTTACGACCAGAAAGAGGCGCGGGGGCAGGAACCTGCCCAAATCCGCACATCCGACGTGCCCCCGGGAGCGGGAGGGGAGGGTCAGGAGGTGACCATCCCCATGATTTCGTAGGTTTGCCGCACGATCGGCTGGGCGATGGCGCGGGCGCGTTCGGCGCCGCGGGCGAGGATGGCGTCGATCTCCGAAACATCCTGCATCAGCCGGGACATTTCGGCGGTAATCGGCGACAGCTGATCGACGGCGAGATCCGCCAGCGCCGGTTTGAAGGCGGAAAACTCGCGCCCGCCCATGTCGCGCAGCACCTCGTCGACGCTTTGATCGGCGAGGGCCGCGTAGATATTGACGAGGTTGCGCGCCTCGGGCCGGGCCTCGAGCCCTTCGGCCTCGGAGGGCAGCGCCTCGGGGTCGGTTTTCGCCTTGCGGATCTTCTTGGCGATGGTTTCGGCATCATCGGTGAGGTTGATCCGGCTCATGTCCGAGGGGTCGGATTTCGACATTTTCTTGGACCCGTCGCGCAGGCTCATGACCCGGGTGGCGGCGCCTTCGATGCGCGGCTCGGTCTCGGGGAAGAAATTCACGCCATAGTCATGGTTGAACTTGGCGGCGATGTCGCGGGTCAGTTCGAGATGCTGTTTCTGGTCCTCGCCCACCGGCACTTCGGTCGCGTGATAGACGAGGATGTCGGCGGCCATCAGCGCCGGGTAGGCAAAGAGGCCGAGCGAGGCGTTTTGCGCGTTCTTGCCGGCCTTGTCCTTGAACTGGGTCATGCGCTGCATCCAGCCCATGCGGGCGACGCAGTTGAAGACCCAGGCCATCTGGGTGTGTTCGGGGACCTGGCTCTGATTGAAGAGGATCGACCGGTCCGGGTCGAGGCCCGAGGCGATGAAACCTGCCGCCAGTTCGCGGGTCGCGCGGGTGAGATCGGCCGGGTCTTGCCAGACGGTGACCGCATGCAGATCGACCATGCAGAAGAGCGACTCGATCCCGCGCTCTTGCGAGGCGGCAAAGCGCTTGAGCGCGCCGAGGTAGTTGCCCAGATGCAGGTTGCCCGAGGGCTGAATGCCTGAGAAGACACGCGGGGTGAAGGCGGTCTCGGTCATATGATGTCTCCGACTGGAAATTCCGGCTCGCCTCGCTTACCCATGCGGTCGAGCGCCGTCAAGGCAAGCCCCGAGGAGAGGCCCATGAGTGAAGAGCATATGACAGAGCGCGGAGCGCCAGCCCCGATTAACCCGTTGCCGCCGGTGGTGGTGGCGCTGTTTCTGATGATCCTCGGCTTCGAGGCGGCCTATACGCTCGGCAGTCAGGGGATCGTTGGCGGGCCGCAGGCGGTGGGCTGGCGGCAGGCGGCGATCCAGACCTATGCCTATAACGCCGATATTCAGCGCTGGATGCTGGCCAATGGCATCTACCCGTTCGAGCATGTGATCCGCTATATCACCTATCCCTTTGTGCATGCGTCCTTTACCCATGCGGCCTTTGCCGGGGTGATCCTGCTCGCCATGGGCAAGTTCGTGGGCGAGGTGTTCCGGCAATGGGCGGTGGCGGCGGTGTTTGCCGGATCGGCCATATTCGGCGCGCTGGCGCATGGCATGGTGGCGCATGAGCAGCCCTGGCTCATGGGGGCCTATCCCGGGGTTTATGGGCTGATCGGGAGTTTCACCTATCTCATGTGGCTGCGGCTCGGCGAGCTCGGAGAGCGGCAGGTGCGGGCCTTTTCGCTCATCGGGTTCTTGATGGGGCTGCAGCTCTTGTTCGCGCTGTTGTTTGGTGGCGACAGCATGTGGATCGCCGATGTGGCGGGGTTCTGTTTCGGCTTTGCCCTGTCGTTTTTCGTGGCGCCCGGCGGCTGGACCAAGATCCGCGCCAAGCTGCAGCAGCGCGGCTGATCCGGGGGCGCCGTCGGGTCAGGCCGAGCGGCGCAGGCGGGATTTGAGCTCGGCCAGGCTAAAGGCGCGGGTCAGGGTGCCGAAGGCGAAATAGCTCAGCCCGCCGAGCCCGATCAGCGCCAGCAGCGCCAGCCAGCGCAGCCCCGGCATGCCGAAGAGCGGCCCGAGCAGGAGCATCAGCCCCGCGAGCACCAGACCCATCAGCGCCGAGGCCAGCGCGATGCGCCAGGCGCGGGCGCGAAAGCGGGTATCGAACCGGGTGGTTTCGCCGAATTTCCGCGCACCGAGCACCAGCAACAACAGCATCGCCCAGGCCGCCACGGTGGTGGCCAGCGCCGCCGCGAACCAGCCGATCACCGGGGCGAGCCCGACGGCGATCACCGCGTTCACCACCATGGCGACAATGGCGTAGCGAAACGGGCTGCGGGTGTCTTCGCGGGCGAAAAACACAGGCTGGACAACCTTTTGCAGCACGAAGGCCGGCAGGCCCAGCCCATAGATCGCCACCGCCAGCGCCGTGGCGGCGGTGTCATCGGCGGTAAAGGCGCCGCGTTCAAACAGGACCGAGACCAGCGGCAGCGGCACCACCACCAGCGCCACGGCGGCGGGCAGGGTGAGGGCCAGGGACATCTCTCCGGCGCGCGACAGGGCCTCGCGGCTGCCGGTCTCGTCGCCCGATTTGAGACGGCGCGAGAGGTCGGGGAGGAGCACGATTCCGATGGCGATGCCGACCACGCCGAGGGGCAGCTGATAGAGGCGGTCGGCGGCGTAGAGCCAGCTCACCGCGCCGGAATAATTGGAGGCGACCAGCTGACCGACGAGGAGGTTGATCTGCACCACGCCACCGGCGAGGGCGGCGGGGACGGCAACGGCGATGAGGCGGCGCATGTCGGGCGAGAGCCGGGGCCGGGTCGGGCGCAGGCGAAGCCCGGCGTGACGCAGATCGCGCCAGACCCAGACCAGCTGGGCCACGCCGGCGAGCGGGATCGTCCAGATCAGCGCCTCGACCACGCTGACATATCCGGTGAGCGCGGCGAGCCCCATGGTGACGCAGAGCATGACGTTGAGCAGCACCGGCGCGGCGGCGGCGGCGGCAAACCGTCCGGCGGCGTTGAGCATCCCCGAGACCAGCGCCGCGAGCGAGATGAAGAAGATATAGGGAAAGACGACGCGGCCGAAATCCACAGCCATTTCAAAGCGTTCGTCGCCGTAGAAACCTTCGGCGGTGACCCAGATGAAGCCCGGCATGAAGATCATGGCGAGGGCGCAGAGGAGGATCAGCACGAGGGCGAGGCCGCTCATCGCCTGGGCCGCAAAGCCTTCGGGATCGTCGCCCGCTTCGAGCCGTTTCGAGAACATCGGCACGAAGGCCGCGTTGAAGGCGCCTTCGGCAAAGAATCGGCGGAACATATTGGGCAGGCGGAAGGCTGCGACGAAGGCATCCATCACCGGGCCGGGGCCGATCAGGTTGGTGATGAACACGTCCCGGACAAAGCCCAGAAGCCGGCTGAGAAGGGTCCAGCCGCCAACGGTCAGGACGGAAGAGAGCAGGCGGACGGGTTTCATGAGCGGGCCTTTGGATGCGTGATTGCCCCAGAGTTACCGGAAGCTGCGGGCGGGGGGAAGAGCGCCGCCGCGGGGGGGCCGGGGCGACCGGCGGAAACCCCCGCGTTAACCAAGGCGAGGGGCGAAAATGCCCCGTCGGTGGCCCGTCGGTATCGCGTCGGTAAAGCGACAGTGCGGGGTTTGGGGGGCTGTGATGGGGGTGCGAGATGTTACCAGAAACTGTCGATGCGCTTACCAAATTTAAAGAGTTTTCTTCTAGGCTGATCGGGAGCGAACTGGCGGGTCTTTGTCCAGGTGGCGGCCGGGCGGCGGCCGGGCGGATCAGGCTTAGCAGGAGGCGATGAGCGATGGGCATGCGGTGACAGAACGGGCGATAGCCCCCGGTGCCGGGGCGTGGGTTTTGGCCGCGTGCGGCGTGCGCCATGTGCCGGCCGTGCGGGCGTTGGTGGCTGCGCGCGCGTCTGGGACTGACAGGCGCGGGGTGGCCGATCCGTGGGATAGGGGCGGACGCGTGGGATAGAGGCTGGCGCGCGGGATAGGTGCGGGCGTGCGGGGTAGATGCAGGCGCGCGGGATAGAGACCGGTGCGCGGGATAGATGCGATGGTGGCCGAAGGTGGCGGCCCTATCTCCAAATCTCCAAAACCCTGAGCGTGGGGTTGCTTACGACTATGCCCAAAGGTGGTGGCGCTCTTCCTAAAGCTCCGAGTGCGGGGCGGGGCCGGGCGGTGGCCGAAGGCGGCGTCCCTCTCCCTGAGACCCTGAGCGTGGGGCTGCTTCCAGGTAATGCCAAAGGCGGCGACCCTTTCACAAAGCCCCGAGTGCGGGGCGCCGCAAACCGGCGGGCAGTGGCGTAGGCCCTCTCCGTGAGGCGTAGGTCCTCTCCGTGAAAAGCCGAGCGTGGGCTGCTTGCGACTATGCTCAGAGGTGGTGGCACTCTTCCCAAAGCCTCGAGCAGCGGGGTGCGGCAGGGGGTGCGGTAGCCCTATCCGAGAACCGCTGAACTTGGGGCTGCTTGCGGCTATGTCCGAAGATGGTGGCCCTTTCCCAAAGCCCCGAGCGCGGGGCGCGGCAAGGCGGCGGGCAGTGGCGTAGGCCCTCTCCGTGAAAAGCCGAGCGTGGGCTGCTTGCAGCTCTGTCCTAAGGTGGCGGCCCTTTTCCGAAACCCCGAGCACGGGACGCGGCAAGGCGGCGGGCAATGGCGTAGGCCCCATCCCCGATACCCTGAGCGTGGGCTGCTTGCGACGATGCCCGAAGGTGGCGGCCCTGTTCCCAAGGCTCCATGCGTGGGGCCCGGCAAGGCGGTGGTCAATGGCGGTGATCCTATTCCCCGAAACGTCGAGCTTGGGCGTGCTTTCGGCCGAGGCCAATGGCGGCGGCTTTCCCTAAACCCCGTGCCTGAGAATGCTTGCGACTATGCCCAAAAGGTGGCGGCTCCTGTTCCCGAAACCCCGAGTGCGGGGTGAGGCGGCGGCTCTTTCCTTGGAAATGCCGCGAGCCGGCAGATTACGGCGGTGGCCAAAGGCGACGGCCCTTTCTTTGACCCGCAGGGCGGTGGGAGGGGTGAAACGCTGCCCCATGGTGGGAGCCCTTTCCCTGAACGCTCAGGGCGTTGGGCAAGCTAAGGCTGTGATCACGGTCGTGGGCCTACCCGCCGAACCCCAGTGCGTCGAGCGAGGCTCGGTCGGGGGCGCCGGTTTGGGGGAGGTCTTGGGACTGTTGAAAGGCGCGCATGGCGCGGCGGGAGCCGGGGCCCCATTGGCCGTCGGGTTTGCCCGCCTCAAAGCCTGCCTTGTTCAGCAAAGCCTGAATCTGGTGGTAATCGTCCGAGCTCAGCACCACGGTGGTGAAGCCGCAGGCATTGGCGACGGCCTCGAAGGCGGCGGTCTGACCGGCGAGCGAGAAGAGCGCGTCATGGGTGCGGCCATTGCGTTCGGTGATCCGCAGAAACACCTGCCCCGCGTCATAGATGGCGCGGATCATTTCTTCGGCCTCCTCGCCAAAGACGCCCGCGCCCTTGTTGGTGGTGAGGCCGCTCCAGCGCAGGCTGCGGGCGGCCTGGGTGCCGATGCGCAGCGTCACGTCAAAGCTGTTCCGCCGCAGGTCCGGGATCAGGTAATCATCCTGCACATAGATGAGCGCGGTCTCGCCCTCGGTGCAGCGGGCCACCAGCGCGGTGAGCCCGGTGAGATCGCGCGGATCATAGGCGGAATAGTTGATCGCGGTGACCTCGGGGCTGTCGTCGACAGCGGCGCGGCCGGTCTCGATCGTCCACCAGCCGGAGATCTGATGCGCGGTCGCATGGGCGAACTCGAACGGGGCGAGCCGATAGTCGATCTCGGGATGGTCGGGATCGGCCCAGACCGGCGGGCCAGTGTCGGTGGCGGCCTCGGAGGGCGCCGGGGCGCTGGTACTCGCGGCGGGCGCTGTGTCGGGCTGCGGCGCGGCGCCGGGCATCGTGGGGGCGGGGGCGAGCATCGGAAAGCTGATCCCGTATTTCGCCGAAAGCCAGCCCATCCGCAGACCGGCCAGCGTCAGCCGTTCGGTTTCAAGCCGCGACTGCACCATGGTGGCGAGGAGCCCCTCGGCGGCGCGCAGCTCGCGCTCGGCGGTGGCGATGCGGGCGCGGGCGCGGGCCATTTCCACCATGAGCCGGTCGGCGCGGGCGGGATCGGGCGTCAGCGCGGGGGAGGTGGCCTCGAGCGGGGCGGCGCCGTCCAAGGCGAGCTGACGGTTACGCAGAAGGGTCTGCGAGAGCCGCAGCGCGTCGCGCAGCGCCGCCTCGACCGGGGTCGGGGTCTCCGCAAAGCGCGCCTCGAGCGCGGAAAGCTCGGCCTCGATCTGGGCGAGCTCGGTGGTGAGCTCGGTGGCACTCTCGGCGGTGATCTGGGCCTGGGCCGCGCTGGTCAGAGGCAGCAGCGATCCGGCCAGCACAAGACAGGCAGCCAGGGCTGGGGCTAGGGGAACTCGGGCGGGGCGGGCACGGGCCGATAGGCCCTGCGCCGGGGGGATCTTTGTCATCGGGCGTCTCATATCTGTCGCGCCCGTCGATGCAGGCGCAATGCGGCAGGCAGATGGCCAAGACGGGGTGGTTTCCCGGCGGCCCGTCACCGGCTCAGGACTCGGCGCGTTCGACACCGGCCGAAATCGCCTCGCGCAGCTTGCGGTCGAGCGACCGTTGCTTGGCCTCGGAGTGGAATTTCAGCCCGAACATGTCCTTGACATAGAAGGTGTCGACCACCTGTTCGCCATAGGTCGCGATCACCGCCGAGTTGATATAGACATTGAGCGCCGCCAGCGTGCGCGTCAGGTCATAGAGCAGCCCGGGCCGGTCGCGCGTGTCGACCTCGATGATCGTGTAGATCTCGGACCCGTCATTGTCGAAGGTGATATGGGTCGGCACCCGGAAGGCGCGTTCGCGTTTCTTGATCTTGTCGCGCGATTTGATCGCCTCGCGCGGGATCACCTCGCCGCGCAGCGTCTTGTCGATCATCTGGCGCAGGCGGGGCAGGCGGTCGGCCTCGAACGGGTGGCCGTCGGCATCCTGAATCCAGAAGGCCGCCGTGGCAAAGCCGTCCTTGGAGGTATAGGTGCGGGCGTCGACCACATTCGCGCCAACGAGCGCCAGCGCGCCCGCGAGCCGCGAGAAGATGCCGGGATGGTCGGCGAGGGCAAAGCAGGCGCGGGTCGCGTCGCGGTCCTTGTCCACGGCGAGATCGATGGCGATCTCGTTCTCGCCCAGGTCGCGCAGAAGCCGGGCAAAGACCACATGGGCGGTGACATGCAGCCCCTGCCAATAGGCCGGGTAATGGCGGGTGGTTTCGAGCTTGATGTCGCGGCTGTCCCAATCGGGTAGGGCCTGACGCAGGTTGCGTTTCGCCTCGGAGCCGCGCTGTTCGCGGTTGAGCGCCTCGAGCCCGCCTTCCATGGCGCGGCGGGTCTGGCGATAGAGCGCCCGGATCAGCGAGGCTTTCCAGTTGTTCCAGGTGCCGGGGCCGACGCCGTTGATGTCGCAGACGGTGAGCACGCAGAGCAGATCGAGCCGCTCGCGGGTCTGCACCAGCTTGGCAAAGTCGCGCACGGTGCGTGGGTCGGCGATGTCGCGTTTCTGCGCCATGTCGGACATCAGCAGGTGATAGCGCACCAGCCATTCAACCGTGTCCACCTCCTTGGGCTTGAGCCCGAGACGGGGCGCGACGCGGCGGGCGATCTGGGCGCCGAGGATCGAGTGATCTTCGGGGCGGCCCTTGCCGATGTCATGCAGGAGCAGCGCCACATAGAGCACCCGGCGGTTCACCCCTTCCTTGAGGATCGACGAGGCGACGGGCAGCTCTTCGATCAGCTCGCCGCGTTCGATCCGGGCGAGGTAGGAGATGCATTGGATCGTGTGTTCGTCCACCGTGTAATGGTGGTACATGTTGAACTGCATCATCGCCACGATGGGTTCGAACTCGGGGATGAAGGCCGAGAGCACGCCCAGCTCGTTCATCCGGCGCAGGGCGCGTTCGGGATTGCCGTGTTTGAGCAAGAGCCCGAGGAAGAGTTTGCGCGCCTCGGGAGCGTCGCGCATCTCATTGTCGAACATGTGCAGATTGGCCGTCACCAGCCGCATCGCGTCGGGGTGGATCAAGAGCCCGGTGCGCAGCCCTTCCTCGAAGAGCCGCAGGAGATTGACCCGGTCGCTGAGAAACTCGGTCTCGTCGGCGATGCCGAGACGGCCGTGCACCTCGACATAGCCGGGTTTGAGCTTGCGCCGCCGGCCAAAGATTCGCTGCAGGATCGGCTCGGCCTTGACATGCATCGCCTCGAGCTTGGTCAGGAAGATGCGGGTCAGCTCGCCCACCGCATTGGCGTGGCGGAAATAGGCCTGCATGAAATGTTCCACCGCGCGGCGGCCGCCGACATCGACAAAGCCCATGCGCGAGGCGACCTCGACCTGCAGATCAAAGCTCAGCTGGTCATTGGGCCGTCCGGTGGCGAGATGCAGGTGACAGCGCACCGCCCAGAGGAAATTCTCGGCCCGGGCAAAGCGGTCGAACTCTTCCTCGGTGAACATGCCGAGCGCCACCAGCTCGGACACATGCTGTACCCGGTGCAGGTATTTGGCGATCCAGAACAGCGATTGAAGGTCGCGCAGCCCGCCTTTGCTTTCTTTCACATTGGGTTCGACCACATAGCGCTGCCCGCCCTGTTTCTCGTGGCGCTGGTCGCGTTCCTCGAGCTTGGCCTCGATGAATTCGCGCGCCGAATTGCGGAAGAGATCGCGCCAGAGCCGGTGGCCGAGATCGGCGCAGAGCTTGGCGTCGCCGGTGATGAAACGGTGTTCCAGCAGGGCGGTGCGGATGGTGAAATCCTCGGCCCCGAGCCGCAGGCAATCGCGGATGGTGCGGCTCGCATGGCCGACCTTGAGCCGCAGATCCCACAGGATGTAGAGCATGCTCTCGATCACGCTCTCGGCCCAGCCGGTGATCTTGTAGGGGGTCAGGAACAGCAGATCGACGTCGGATTGCGGCGCCATTTCGCCGCGCCCATAGCCGCCCACCGCCAGCAGTGCCAGCCGTTCCGACTGGGTCGGGTTGGGGCGCGGGTGCAGGTGTTTGGTGGCGGTGTGATAGGCGGCGAGCACCAGGCAATCGGTGAGCCAGCTATAGCTGCGCGTCGCCTCATGGGCGGCAAAGGGATGATCCGCGAGCGCCGCCGCGATGGCGTCGCGCCCGGCCTTGCGGCGTTCGGTCAGAAGGCTCACCACCGCGCTGCGCAGATCGCGCGGATCGGGGATCGCCTCGGCGGTGGCGTCGATGGCGGTGAGCGTTCCGGGGAGGTCGAAAATTTCGGCGGCGTCGCAGATCAGGGTCTGCGGCGCCGCCTCGACGTCTTGCACGATCATGTGCGGGAGGTCCGGATCAGAAGCCCGCACCACCGAACCCGCGCGGGGCAGGATCGACGATCACCATCCGGCCGCCTTGCACGGTAGCCACGGCCAGCGCCCGCTGGTTGCTGCCATTGGGCAGCAGGCGGAAGGCGCCGCCGGTGCCCTGAAAGCCCGAGCTCTGGGTCAGCGAGCCACGGCTCAGCGCGTCGCCCCGGCCCGAGCGCGCGAGCGCGCCGATGGCGGCGATCCCGTCATAGGCCAGCCCGGCGATGGCGTGCGGGCTGCTGCCATAGGCGCCTTGGAAGCGATTGTTGAAGCTCGCCATGCGGCCAGTGTCGGGCACGGCGAACCAGCCGCCCTGGATGCCCGGCAGGCTCAGCGTCTGGGCCGGTTGGTCCCAGCGGGTCAGGCCGACATATTGGATGACCTCGGGCGAGAGCCCGGCCTCGGGCAGCATCTGCGCGAAAAGCGGCAGCGCGCCGGCGGTGTTGGAGGTCAGGAAGAGCATGTCGGCATTGGCCTGACGCGCGGTCTGGGTGATTTTCGGCACGGCGGCGACGACCCCGTCCTGCGAGAAGCCATAGCGCACCCGCCCGGCGAGCGAGATGCCATTGGCGGCGGCGGCGCGCGCGATGGCCTCTTGGCCAACCTCGCCCGCGAGATTGTCGGAGCTCACCACCAGAACCCGCGATTTGCCCTGTTTGCGGGCATAGCTCATCATCCGGTTGGCGGTGTTGTCAAAGGTATGGCCCAGCACGAAAAGATTGCCGCCGGCGATGGTCGGGTTGTTGGAGAAGGCCAGCACGTTGACGTTTTTCGGCGCCATGGCGATGGCCACCGCATTGGCGGATTCCGCATGCAGCGGCCCGAGGATGATCCGCGCCCCGTCGGCCACGGCGTTGAGCGCCGCCTGGCGCGCCTTGGCCGGGTTGCCCGCGGTGCCATAGACCCGCAGGTCGATGCGCACCCCGTCGAGATCGGCCACCGCGAGCTTGGCCGCGTTTTCCAGATCGCGGGCCAGCGCCGCCTCATTGGCATTGGCCGAGCCATGCGGCACCAAAAGCGCCACCGGCACCGGTTTGCCCGGATCGATTCTCTGCCCGGTGCCGCCGCCGGCACTCGGCAGCATCGCATCGTCACAGGCAGCGAGCCAGAGCAGCGAGAACAGGACGAAAAGGCGGCTCAGCACCTTGCGGGCGCTCGGCAAAACGGCAAACATGGGTGTTCCTCACTTTGTCAGGGCGGCGGGCTGGTCCTGCCGCGATGTCACAACTCATAATAGTGCTACCACGGGGCGGGTCCAGAGATGAATCCCAGGACAGAAAGATTGGCGGCGGGTCTCTACCTTGTCGCCGTACCGATCGGCACGGCGCGTGACATCACGTTGCGGGCGCTCGACATCCTGGCCTCGGCCGAGGTGCTGGTGGCCGAGGACACGCGCAGCCTGCGGCATTTGATGGAAATCCATGGCATTAGCCTCGGGGATCGGCCGCTCTGGGCCTATCACGATCACAATGGCGGCAAGATGCGACCGCGCATCATGGCGGCGCTGGCCGAGGGCCGATCGGTCGCCTATGCCTCGGAGGCGGGTACGCCGATGATTGCCGATCCCGGCTTTGATCTGGTGCGCAGCGCCCGTGACGAGGGGCTGGGGGTGATCGCCGCGCCGGGGCCCTCGGCGGTGGTGACCGCGCTGACCGTGGCGGGGCTTGCGACCGATCGGTTTCTCTTTGAGGGGTTCTTGCCCAACAGTGCGAGCCAGCGCAAAACCGCGCTGCGCGAGATCGCCGGGGTGCAGGCGACGCTGGTCTTTTACGAATCGCCCAAGCGGGTGGCGGCGATGCTGCGCGATGCGGCGGAGGTGCTGGGCCCGGACCGCGAGGCGGCGCTCTGCCGGGAGCTTACCAAGAAATTCGAGGAGGTGATCCGCGCGCCTCTGGGGCAATTGGCCGAGGAGGTCGGCGCGCGCAGCCTCAAGGGCGAGATCGTGGTGCTCATCGACCGGGGGACGGCCATCACCGTCGATGAGGCCCATATCGAGGCGCGGCTGCGCGTGGCGCTCGAGAGCGCATCGGTGCGCGATGCGGCGGATAAGGTGGCGCAGGAGACCGGCTGGAAACGGCGGCAGGTCTATCAAATGGCGCTGCAGATCGAAAAGGGCGAATAATTAGGTGAATATTAGGTGATTTGTGGGAGCGTGAGATCGGTTATTTTTTTGTGATTCTCGGGACGCGCGCGATGCCTTTTGACCTTTTCGACTATGCCGATCAACAGGCGGCGCTTGGGGATGCGGTGCCAATGGTCACGCCACCGGTTGCGGCCCGGCAGCGGCGCGGACGGCGCGCCTATGATCGCGGGCGGGCGGCGGAAGAGACGGTGCTGCGCCGCTACGAGGCGCGGGGCGCGCGCTGTCTGGCCCGGCGCTGGCGCGGGCAATCCGGCGAGATTGACCTCATCTTTCGCCACCAGGGCGTCATCCTCTGTGTCGAGGTGAAATCCGCCGCCACCCATGAGCGCGCGCTCGAAAGCCTCAGTACGGCGCAGATGGCGCGGATCTATACGGCGGCGTCGGAATTCCTCGGTCAGGTGCCCGAAGGCCAGCTTGCCGAGCTGCGTTTCGACGTGGCGACGGTGGATGGGATGGGGGTGCCGCGCATCCTCGAGAACGCTTTTGGGCATTTGTGAATTGAACATGGGCGCGGGCTGACGCATGTAGGTTTCATCCAGAACGAGGGATGAAGCATGAAGATCGCCTTTCAGATGGACCCGATCGGCCCCATCAATATCAATGCCGACAGCACGTTCCGCATTGCGCTCGAGGCGCAGGCGCGGGGGCATGAGCTGTTTTACTACACGCCCGACCGGCTTGCCTATGACGAGGGGCGGGTGACGGCGCGGGGCTGGCCCCTGCGGGTGCAGCGGGTCGAGGGCGATCATTACAGCCTCGGCGAGGAGCAGGTGGTCGATCTGTCGGAATTCGACGTGGTCTGGCTGCGGCAGGACCCGCCGTTCGATATGTTCTACATCACCACCACTCACCTGCTGGACCGGTTGGCGCCCGGCACACTGGTGGTCAATGATCCGTTCTGGGTGCGCAATTATCCTGAGAAACTGCTGATCCTCGATTTTCCCGATCTCATGCCGCCGACGACCATCGCGCGTGATATCGAGACGCTGCGCGCCTTCAAAGAGCGCCATGGTGATGTGATCCTCAAGCCGCTCTATGGCAATGGCGGGGCGGGGGTGTTCCTGCTGCGCAAGGAGGATCGTAACCTCACGTCGCTGCATGAGACCTTTGCCAGTTTCAGCCGCGAGCCGTTGATCGTGCAGAAATACCTGCCCGATGTGTCGAAGGGCGACAAGCGGGTGATCTTGGTCGATGGCGAGCCGGTGGGTGCGATCAACCGGGTGCCTGCGGCGGGGGAGACCCGGTCGAACATGCATGTAGGCGGACGGCCCGAGAAGATCGCCTTGAGCGACCGGGACCGCGAGATCTGTGCCCGGATCGGGCCGCTCTTGCGCGAAAAGGGGCAGGTTTTTGTCGGCATCGATGTGATTGGCGACTATCTCACCGAGATCAACGTGACCTCGCCCACCGGCATTCAGGAGCTTGAGCGGTTCGACGGCACCAATGTGGCCGAGATCATCTGGGAGACGATCGAGCGCAAGCGCGGATGAGCCTTCGGATGCGCCTCATGGGCGGGCTGATGCGGCCCGTCATGCGGGTCATGATGAACCGGGTCGAGCGGCCCGAGCCGCTGCGCTGGCATCTGGATGTCACGGCGCGCTGGGTGTTTCGGCGGGTGCCGGGGATGCAGGCGCGCGACCTGCGCTATCCGGGCGGTCGGGCGCTCTGGGTCAATGCTGGGTCGGTGCGCGAGGATCGGGTTCTTCTTTACATCCATGGTGGCGGGTTTATCGCCGGGCGGCCCGAGACCCATCAGAAAATGGTGGCACGGCTTTGCCGGATGACCGGGATGCGGGCGTTTTTGCCGGCCTATCGACTGGCGCCGGAGCACCCGCTGCCAGCCGCGCAGGAGGATGTGCGCCGCGCCTGGGACTATCTGCGGACCGAGGGCCATGCGCCGGAGCAGATCGTCATCGGGGGCGATAGCGCGGGCGGCGGGCTGGCGCTGTCGCTCTTGGCCGAGCTGGGCCGGGAGGGTCAACGACCGGCGGGGGTTTTCGCCTGGTCACCCTGTGCCGATCTGAGTTTTTCCGGCGCGTCGGTCGAGAGCAATGACGCGACCGAGCATTTCTTTCCGGCGCGGCGGGTGCATGATCTGGCGGCGATGGCGTTGGCCGATATGGCGGCGGAGGACCCGCGCGTCTCGCCCCTCTTTGCGGAGTTTTCCGACTGTCCGCCGGTTCTGATCCAAGCGTCGGAGAGCGAGATCCTCTTGGATGACGCGCGGCGCATGGCAGAGGTTTTGCGTCAGGCCGGGGGCGCGGTCGAGCTCGAGACATGGGCGGGCGCGCCGCATGTCTGGCAGATTTTCGACGGCTGGTTTCCCGAGGCGCGGGCGGCGATTGCCAGCACGGCGCGCTGGATCAGCTCTCTTTCAGACCGGTGATGCGGTAGCTCACCGCTTCGGCCACATGCGGGCGGGCGACGTGGTCCGATCCGTCGAGATCGGCGATGGTGCGGGCCACGCGCAGGATGCGGTGATAGCCGCGCGCGGTGAGGCCGAACCGTTCGGCGGCGCGGGTCAGAAGCGCCCGGCCCTCGGCATCGGGCGTGGCGATCTCTTCCAGCACGTGGCCCTCGGCATCGGCGTTGAGACGGGTTGTCGGATGTTCGGCAAAACGGGCGGCTTGCACCTCGCGGGCGCGGGCGACGCGGGTCGCGACCTCGGCCGAGCTGTCGCCGCTGGCGGGCAGGTCGAGATCGGCAAATCCCACGGGCGGCACTTCGAGCCGCAGATCGAACCGGTCCATCAGCGGCCCGGAGATGCGGCCCAGATAATCCTCGCCGCACATCGGCACGCGCGAACAGGCGCGGGCGGGATCGGGCAGGTAGCCGCATTTGCAGGGGTTGGCGGCGGCCACCAGCAGGAAGCGGCAGGGGTATTTCACATGGGCATTGGCGCGGGCGACCATGACCTCGCCGGTCTCGATCGGCTGGCGCAGGGTTTCGAGCACGGCGCGGGAGAATTCTGGAAACTCGTCCATGAAGAGCACGCCATTATGGGCGAGGCTGATTTCGCCGGGACCGGCGCGCCGCCCGCCGCCGACGATGGCCGCCATCGAGGCGGTGTGATGCGGCTCGCGAAAGGGCCGGGTGCGGTTGATGCCGCCCTCGTCGATGAGACCGGCGAGCGAATGGATCATCGAGGTTTCCAGCGCCTCGGCGGCCCCCAGCGGCGGCAGAAGCCCCGGCAGCCGGGCGGCGAGCATGGATTTGCCCGAGCCGGGCGTGCCGATCATCATCAGGTGATGACGGCCTGCGGCGGCAATCTCGAGCGCCCGTTTGGCGCGTTCCTGTCCCTTGACGTCGCGCAGGCAGCGCAGGCCCGGATCGGCGCGGACCTCGCCCGGTTCGGCGGGGGAAATCGGCGACTGGCCAGTGTAATGGCGCACCACCTCGGCCAGATCGCGGGCACCGAGCACCCGGGCATCGCCGACCCAGGCGGCCTCGGCCCCCGACGCGCGGGGGCAAAGCAGCGTGCGCTCATGTTCGGCGGCGGCCAGGGCCGCGGGCAGCGCCCCCACCACCGGCACCAGCGAGCCGTCGAGCGACAGCTCGCCCAGCGAAGTGGTGTCGGCCACCGCATCCGCCGGGATGATTTCGAGCGCGGCCAGCAGGGCGAGCGCGATGGGCAGGTCGAAATGGCTGCCCTCCTTGGGCAGGTCGGCGGGGCTCAGATTGATGGTGATGCGTTTCGAGGGCAGCGCGATGGACATCGAGGTCAGCGCCGCGCGCACCCGGTCGCGCGCCTCGCTCACCGCCTTGTCGGGCAGGCCCACGACCGAGAAGGCGGGCACGCCCGCGGCCACGGCGCATTGCACCTCGACGGTGCGGGCCTCGATCCCCTCAAAAGCGACGGTATAGGCGCGACAGACCATCGATATCCCCAATCCCGTGAAGAGGTTAACGGTAGCGCGCGAGAGGTTGACGAATTGTTAACCACCCTCCTCTGCCCGGAGCCGGACGTTATATTTTTGCAATATCTGCGCCGGTGGGTGCCCCCGCTCCTTGTTTCGGGGCCGGTGGCATTCTACATCGGCCACATGACATTCTGGGAACGCTTGAAATCCGCCTTGCCCTGGCGCCGGTCGCGGCCGCGCGTCGCTGTGGTGCGTCTGGCGGGCACAATCGGATCGGGGCCGCGTGCGGCGCTCAGCGACGAGGCCATCGGCCCCGTCATCGACAAGGCCTTTGCGCGGGGCAAACCGAAGGCGGTGGCGCTGGTGATCAATTCGCCCGGCGGCTCGCCGGTGCAATCGGCGCTCATCGCCGCCCGCATTCGCCGCCTGTCCGAGGAAAAAGGCGTGCCGGTGCATGCCTTTGTCGAGGATGTGGCGGCCTCTGGCGGTTATTGGCTGGCGGTGGCGGCGGATGATATCTGGGTCGATTACGGCTCGATCCTCGGCTCGATCGGGGTGATCTCGGCCGGGTTCGGGGCGCATGTGTTCCTCGCCCGTCAGGGCATCGAGCGGCGGGTCTATACGGCGGGGGAGTCGAAATCGACGCTCGACCCGTTCCAGCCGGAAAAGAAGGAAGACGTGGCGCGGCTCGAGAGCCTCTTGGCGCAGATGCACACCGGGTTCATCGACCATGTGAAGGCGCGCCGGGGCGACAAGCTCAGCCGCGATGAGAAACTCTTTACCGGCGAGTTCTGGATCGGGCGGCAGGCGGTTGAGCTGGGGCTGGCCGATGGCGAGGCGCATCTCGAGCCGAAGCTCAAAGAGCTCTATGGCGACAAGGTCAAGCTCTTGCGCTATGGCCGCAAGAAGGGCCTGTTTCAGCGGTTCGGGGCCTCGGTCGTCGAGGATGCGTTGATCGCGGTCGAGGAGCGGGCGGAGTTCGCGCGTTTCGGTATCCGTCAATGATCGTCAAGATCGTCGTTTTGTTCCTCATCGGCATGGGGGTGCTCGCCATGTTTGGCAAGCTGCGCTTCCCGGGCCAGAAAACGCTCTCATCTGCGAAATGCAAAGGCTGTGGCCGCTACCGGATCGGTCGCGGGCCCTGTGCCTGTGGAAAGGATAAGTTGAAATGATGGTTTGGCTCTATGCGGGACTGGGGCTTCTGATCCTGCTGCTGGCGGGCGACAGCCTCGTCAAGGGCGCGGTGAACCTGAGCCTGCGGGTCGGGATTCCGGCGCTGATCGTGAGCCTGACCATCGTGGCCTTTGGCACCTCGGCGCCCGAGCTGTTGATCGCCATCAACGCGGTGATCGAGCAGAAGGCGGGGCTGGCGCTCGGCAATGTGGTGGGGTCGAACACCGCCAATGTCCTCTTGGTTCTCGGTCTGCCGGCGATCCTGTCGGTGGTGCATACGAGCCATTGCGACAGCCGCAAGACCTATAGCCATATGATCTTTGCGACGGTTCTGTTCATCGCGCTGGCCTTTCGCGGCATCTTTGACATCTGGGCGGCGATCGTCCTCTTGGCGGCGCTGTCCTTCATGCTCTTTGATGCGGCGCGGGACGCGCATCGCCACCGCAAGGCGAGCTGTAGCGCGGCGGCGACCGAGGCAGATGAGGTCGAAGGCGCGGATCCGGACATGCCGTGGTGGCAGATCATCATGTTCCTCGTGCTGGGCTTGATCGGCCTGCCGCTCGGGGCGGATCTCTTGGTTGACAACGCGTCGATCATCGCGCGGCAATATGGTGTGAGCGATGCGATCATCGGTCTGACGCTGGTGGCGTTGGGCACCTCGCTGCCCGAGCTTGCGACGACGGTGATGGCGGCGCTGCGCAAACAGGCGGATGTGGCGCTCGGCAACGTGATCGGGTCGAACATGTTCAACCTGCTGGCGATCATCGGGGTTGCGGCGCTCATCGGGCCGATCCCGGTGGATGCGGAATTCCTGCGCTTTGACCTTTGGGTGATGCTGGCGGCGTCGCTGGTTCTCATTCCCTTCGTGTTCTGGAAATGGGATATCGGGCGGATCTGGGGCGTGGGCTTTAGCGCGGCCTATCTGATCTATATCGCGGTATTGCTGATCTAACGGAGGGCGGGCATGTCACGGGCATTGGTCACGGGAGCGGGGCATCGGCTGGGCCGGGCGATGGCGCTGGATCTGGCGAACAAGGGCTATGACGTGGCGGTGCATTACGCCAGTTCGGAAGGCGCCGCCTGGGAGGTGATGCGCGAGATCAACCAGATCGGCCAGCAGGCCTCTCCGATCCAGGCGGACCTGACCCGCGAGGACGAGATCCAGAGCCTCGTGCCGCGCGCCATGGAGGCGCTGGGCGGGCCGATCGAGGTGCTGATCAACAATGCCTCGGTGTTTGAATATGACACGCTGCACAGCGCCACCCGCGAGAGCTGGGACCGGCATATGCAGAGCAATCTGCGCGCGCCTTTCGTCCTCACTCAGGCGGTGGCGGCGGCAATGCCCGAGCCGTCGATTGACCTCAATGGCGAGCCGGTGGCGCGGGGGCTGGTGGTCAATATGATCGATCAGCGGGTGCGCAAGCTCACCCCTGAGTTCATGACCTACACGCTGGCGAAGATGGGGCTCTGGGCCTTTACCCGGACGGCGGCGCAGGCGCTCGCGCCCAAGGTGCGGGTCAATGCCATCGGCCCCGGCCCGACGCTCCAGGCGGCGCGGCAGAGCGACGAGCATTTTGCCCGGCAACGGGCGGCGACGGTGCTCAACCGTGGGTCAAATGTCGACGATATTCTGGGGGCGCTGCATTACCTGCTCTATGCGCGGGGGGTCACCGGTCAGCTCATTTGTACCGATGGCGGGCAGCATCTGGGCTGGCAGACCCCTGACATTTTAGGGCCGGAGTAAACCCTACCGCGCGGCTCGCGCGGCTGAGTTGTGCACCCGCGTGAGGGCACGTTACAGAACCGTTAAAAAAGTGTAATGTTTTCAGGAGTTTGGATAATCTGAAGATTTTTACCAATGAAAATCAATACGTTACAATACTGCCTAAAAATTAAGCAGTTCAACGAAGCGTGCTGTATACAAGGTAAAAATCCCCTTCGCAGAATGTTATCTACGGGGTTATCCACAGAAAGCGGGGATTTGTTTGCCCTTGATCCGGGCGAGATAAGATGCTGATGAACCCTCCAGAATCATCTTTGTAGGCAAATGACTGAAACCAACGCGCCAGAAACCGGGCATGACGTGATCCGGGGTTACCTTAGGTCACTCGATGGCTCGCCCGGCGTCTATCGGATGCTGGATGCGCAGGCGCGGGTTCTCTATGTCGGCAAGGCGCGAAACCTGCGGGCTCGGGTGAGCAATTATGCCCGGCCCACCGGCCATACCGGGCGCATTCAGCGGATGATCCGCGATACCGCCTCGATGATGTTCCTGACCACCGCGACCGAGACCGAGGCGCTGCTTCTGGAGCAGAACCTGATCAAGCAGCTCAAGCCGCGCTACAACGTGCTGCTGCGCGACGACAAGAGCTTTCCCAATATTCTGGTCACCAAGGCGCATGACTATCCGATGATCAAGAAACACCGCGGCGCGAAGCGCGAGAAGGGGGCCTATTACGGCCCCTTCGCCAGCGCCGGTGCGGTGAACCGGACCTTGGCGCAGCTGCAGCGGGTCTTCATGCTGCGCAATTGCAGCGACACGATGTTCGAAGGGCGCACGCGGCCCTGTCTGCAATATCAGATCAAACGCTGCACCGCGCCCTGTGTCGGCTATATCTCGCGCGAGGATTACGCGGCGCAGGTGAGCGATGCCGAGCGGTTCCTGTCGGGACGGTCGACGGAAATTCAGGAAAAGCTCGCGCAGGATATGCAGGCGGCCTCGGACGAGATGGAGTTCGAGAAGGCCGCCGCGCTGCGCGACCGGATCAAGGCGCTGACCCAGGTGCAGACGGCGCAGGGGATCAACCCGCGCACCGTCAAGGACGCCGATGTGATCGCGCTCCATCTGGAGAAGGGGCAGGCCTGTGTGCAGGTGTTCTTTATCCGGGGCGGGCAGAACTGGGGCAACCGCGATTTCTATCCGCGCGTCGGTGTCGATGTCGAAGAGCCAGAGGTTCTCGAGGCCTTTATCGGCCAGTTCTATGACAGCAAGGAACCGCCGCGGCAGCTCATCCTGAGCCATGCGCTTGAGGATAATGATCTGATGGCGGCGGCGCTCGGCGAGCGTCTGGGGCGCAAGGTCGAGATCCTCGTGCCGATCCGGGGCGAAAAGGCCGAGCTGGTCGATGGCGCGCTGCGCAACGCGCGCGAGAGCCTCGCCCGCAAGATGGCCGAGAGCGCGACGCAGGCCAAGCTGTTGGCCGGGCTGGCCGAGGCCTTTGGGCTCGATGCGCCGCCGGGCCGGATCGAAGTCTATGACAACAGCCATATTCAGGGCGCCCATGCCGTCGGCGCGATGATCGTGGCGGGGCCGGACGGGTTCCTGAAAAACCAGTACCGCAAGTTCAACATCCGGGGAGAAGAGCTCACCCCGGGCGATGATTTCGGCATGATGAAAGAGGTGCTCAAGCGGCGGTTCAAGCGGCTCCTCAAGGAGGACCCGGAGCGCGACAAGGGGCTCTGGCCCGATCTGCTGCTTATCGACGGGGGCGCGGGGCAGGTGAGCGCCGTGGCCTCGATCATGCGCGAGATGGGGGTTGAGGATATCGCCATGGTGGGGGTCGCCAAGGGGGTGGACCGTGATCATGGCAAGGAAGAGTTCCACCGTGTCGGCACCCGGCCGATGGCGCTGCGGCACAATGATCCGGTGCTTTACTTCGTGCAGCGGCTGCGCGACGAGGCGCATCGGTTCGCCATTGGCACCCATCGCGCGAAACGGTCGAAAGCGGTGAGCGCCTCGCCGCTCGACGAGGTGCCGGGGGTTGGCGCGGCGCGCAAGCGGGCGCTCTTGGCGCATTTCGGCTCGGCCAAGGCGGTGAGCCGGGCGGCGCTGGCCGATCTCAAGGCGGTGGAGGGCGTGTCAGAGGCGCTGGCGCAGCGGGTCTATGACCATTTCCACGACAAGGGGTAGGCTGATCATGCGGATCGGAGGGCGTGCGAGAAACGGGCTTTCCCCGTTCCGGTTGCCGGGGTAGACAGGCGGTATGAGCATGACGATCCCCAACATCCTGACGATCCTGCGTCTTTTGGCGGCCCCCGCGATTGCGGTGATGTTTCTCTATTTCCATCGGCCCTGGGCGGATTGGTTTGCCCTCATACTCTTTGTGGGCGCGGCGATCACCGATTGGTTCGATGGCTACCTGGCGCGGAGCTGGGCGCAGGAGAGCAAGCTTGGCGCGATGCTCGACCCGATTGCCGACAAGGCGATGGTGTTGATCGCGCTGATGGTGATTGTGGGCTATTCCTCGATGTCGCCCTGGCTGGTGCTGCCGGCGACATTTATCGTGTTCCGCGAAGTGTTCGTTTCGGGCCTGCGCGAGTATCTCGGCGATGTGGCCGGGACGCTCAAGGTCACGAAACTCGCGAAATGGAAGACCACGGCGCAGATGATGGCGATTGCCTGCCTCTTTGCGCAGGGCGTGTTCGAGCATTATCTTGGCATGTCGGTCTTTGGCATGGATGAGGCGATGGTCGCGGAAATCCTCGCGGGTCGTGAAGAGGATCTTCTTGGCCTGTGGTGGAAGTATGACGGAATGATCTGGGCCGGGCGGCTGGGGCTGTGGCTGTTGTGGCTGGCGGCGGCGCTGACGCTGGTGACGGGCTATGATTATTTCCGCAAATCGGTGCCCTATCTGAAGGAGGACGCATGATGGACGTTCTGTATTTTGCCTGGGTGCGCGAGCGGGTCGGCCTGCCGAAAGAGCGGGTCGAGACCGGGGCCGCCACGGTGCGCGAGCTGGTGGCCGAGCTCAAGGCGCGCGAGCCGCGCTATGAGGCGGCCTTTGCCGATGAGGGCGCGCTGCGCGTGGCGGTGGATCAGGAGCTCACCGATTTCGACGCGAGCCTCGCGGGCGCGCGCGAGGTGGCGTTCTTTCCACCGATGACCGGCGGCTAGGCCCATGGATATTCGCGTCCAGGAGAGCCCTTTTGCCTTTGGTGCCGAGGCCGAAGCCTTTGCCGCGCGGCAGCGGGGGATGGGCGCGGTGGTCACCTTTACCGGCATCGTGCGCGATCTGCCGGGCGGCATGGCCCATATGGAGATCGAGCATTATCCCGGCATGACCGAGGCGGCGCTGCGCAAGATTGCCGAAGAGGCGCAGGCGCGGTGGGATCTGGGCGATGCGCTCATCATTCATCGGCACGGGCGGCTTGGCCCCGATGAGATGATCATGATGGTGGCCACCGCCGCGCGGCACCGGGTGGCGGCGTTCGAGGCGGCGGAGTTCTTGATGGATTTCCTCAAATCCCGCGCGCCGTTCTGGAAGAAAGAGCATCTCTCCGAGGGCGCGCAATGGGTCGCGGCCAAGGAGGAAGATGAGGCGGCGCTTGACCGCTGGGCGCCGAAAGACGGCGCGTAACGCAGGGTCACGGATTGCCGGGGGCGACGCGGCGGGGCAGGCTATGCCCGTGCCAGAGACGCGCCCGAGGAGCCCACCCATGTCCCAGATCATTGATGAATATGTGACGCTTTTGACCCCCCGCGCGCAGGGCGCGATCAAGGGTGTGGCGCGGCTCGATATCGAGGGTGAGGGCAGCGTGATGCTCGACGAGACGGGCGCGCGGGCCGGGGCGGAAGAGGCCGATGTGGTGCTCATGGCGCGCGACGAGGTGTTTCGCGCGATCCTGAGCGGCGATCAGAACCCGGTGACGGCCTTCATGACCCGCAAGCTCAAGGTCGAGGGCAATGCGCAGCGCGCGCTCAAGGTCTCTGCGATCCTCGTCGGCGAGGGCTGATCAGCCGGGCAGCTCGTCGACGGTGGCCTGCATCGCCTGCAAGATGAGGATGAGTGCATCGGACTGATTGCGCGGCGCGGGCATGGTGAGCGCGGCCTTCATCAGCTCGGGCGGGTTGCCGAGCAGCGCCTGCAGCGCCTCACCGGTATAGGTCAGGGTCATCCGGCAGGAGAGATCATTGTAAAAGGAATCGTTGAGATAGCCCGCGAGCCGCGACACGCGCGGGTCCTCGGCCCCCATCAACGCATCCTGCACGGCGATCTTGAGATCGAAATCGAGCGCGACGCAGGGGTTCGCCTGGGCGGCGCCTGCGGTGAGAGACAGAGCCACGAGGCTTGCGGTCAAGAGATGTTTCATGGCCTGGGCATCCTTTGTTCGTGTCTTGTCAGCCGGTGGGGCCGGATTTGGTGGCGCCAACATTTTTGCGAATCTGGTCCAGATACTCGGAAAAATACCGCTCGACGACCCCTTTGGAGCGGATAATCTTGGAAAAATACGGAGTTTCCAAGCGGCTGATATAACCGGCCTGTTCCAGCGCCTCGATCACCCGCCGCCCGGTTTCGGCGGAAAACAGCAAGATCGTCAGCCGCTGGATGTCCGCCTGATCGAGCCCGGGGGTGGCGGAGAGGAGGTTGGCCTTGGCCTTGTGGAGCTGAATGGCGGAGAAAAGCCCCCGGTTGAGACGCGGCACTTCGAGCCCCAGAAGGCGGCGTTCCTCGCGGTTGTCGATCAGCGCCTGCAGCTGCCGGTTATGGGCCTCGATATAGGTTTCGAGCCGCGCCGGATCGGACAAAAGATCGAAGGCTTCGAGCAGGAAGAGGAATTCCGAGAGCACGAAAGTGTTCTCGCTGCGCAGGGATTTGAGCAGCAAAGGATCGGGATCGGCCGAATTTTGACAGAGTTTATTGTGGAATTCTGTCTTGGCTCGGCGCAAGCTCTCAAGGGTGCGTATGTCGGTTGTCGGTGTCATGCCCCTGTAGGAACAGGAATTAGGCCGCCGATTCAAGTCTGGCTGGGCACCTAATTTATAGTTGGGCTGCTGATATCTTGCTGGCCCGCCCCGGATTGAGTGCATTTGGCACTTGGCCTAGTCTGATCCCTGTAACGTGACATGCAGGGCCACGAAAGGCACCGGACATGACGATGATTGATGAGACGATTGCGACGACCAGTGATGGAACGCCGAGAGATTTTCAAGGAGCGGGCATGGGGCAACGGGTGTTTGGAATGGGTGGGATCGGACGGATCGCCGTGGCCGGTCTGGCGCTGATCCTGCTGCAGGCCTGTATGATCGGCGGGATTTATCCCGATACGCAGGGCGATGGCAGTGCCATCGCCGCGACCGCAGACGAGGGCGACGCGCCTGCGAGGCCCGTCAAGCCGTTGACACAGGCAGGGTCTAAACCGGCCGCGAAACCAGTGGCGAAGCCGGCCAAGCCCGCCGCGACGGCGGGCAGTGCGGCGACTGTGCGGGATAGCGATGTGACCGAGACACGGACCCAGATTGATCTCAGCGTGACCTATCTCGTGCGGCTGCTGGTGCCGGCGGGCTCCAAGCTCGACCTGGTGGCCAAGGGGCCGGGCGGCACGGTGACGCGCAGCATCTATACCGGGCGCTATGGCCCGCCCTATGCGGTGAGCCTGCCGGTCGGGGCCGAGGCGCAGTTCCCCTTGGAAATCACCGCGACGCTGCATTCGGCGGCGGGCCATGTGCTGCGCGGCAAGACAGAGATTGCCGCCATGCCGCAAGAGACGGTCGAGATCGTGATGATGCCTTCGGGCGCAGAGTAGGAGGTGCTGATGTTGAGAGTGACCGGATGGATCACGGCCGGGATGCTGGCCACCGCGCCGCTGGCGGCAGAGGCCAGATGTATCGACGCCTTTATGACCGGGCTTGCAGAGTTCGAGGCGGGGCAGCAGACCTCGAAGCCGAGCTTTCGCGTCAATGAGCTCTTGGTGCTGTGTTTCGTGCCGCAGCAATCGGGCTTTGTCGCGATCTTTGACGCGCCGATCAAGGGCGATTTTCAGCAGCTTTACCCCAATGCGCTCAGCCATCCCGAGGGGCAGACCTCGGCCGAGGTGAGCGCCGGAGAGCGCTATTGCTTTGGCACGCGCGAGACCTTTCCGCTCTACCATCCGCCGGAAGAGGGCGTCGGCCTTGGCAAGATTTCCATCGCGCTGACCAGCCGCGAGGAAGATCAGCTTGCCGAAGAGGATTACGCCATTCCGGGGCAGAAAGTGTCGCGACAGAAGATGCAGCTGCATCTTGGGGCCTATCAGCGGTCGCAGGCGAAATGCGCGGCGCGCGATGTCACCTATCTCGATTATCGGATCACGCAATGAGGGGGCGCGGGATGAGAGCCGGAGTTGCAAAGGCGCTGATGGGTGCGGTGCTGGCCATGGGGATCGCCGGCGGGGCGGTGGCGCAGGCACAGATGGAATGTATCGAGCCCAAGTCGGATCAGCCGGTTTTGCGCATCGTCAATGGCGACCGGGCCAAGCCGAGCGACTGGCCCTTTATCGTCGGGCTCTATCATCAGGGGGCCAAGACGCAGTTTTGCGGCGGCTCTCTCATCTCGCAGAACTGGGTGCTGACCGCGGCGCATTGCTGGGGCGAGGCACGGCTGCAGGATGTGAGCATCCACCGCGCCGGGAGCGATGGGCGGCTTGACCCCAAGGGGCGCAGGATTGCCAAGCTCATCGCGCATCCGGGCTATGATCCGGCGGATATGAACCTGCATGATGTGGCGCTGCTCAAACTGTCGGAGCCGTTTGATATTCCCAACAGCCAGCTGGCGATCCTGCCGTCGAAAACGGTCGAGGCCAAATTGGCCGATGTGCGGACCTGTTCCGAGGTGGCGGGCTGGGGCGCGCTGCAATCGGGCGGCGCGGCGTCGGCCTATCTGATGGCGGTGAATGTGCGGCAATTGCCGACCGAGACCTGCCGCAAGGGCTATGGTCCGGGCATCCGGCCGGGGCAGGGCCCGCATCTCTGCGCGGGCTATGAAGAGGGCGGCAAGGACAGCTGTCAGGGCGACAGCGGCGGACCGTTGATCGTGCGCGACGGGCCGACCGGGTTCTTGCAGGTGGGTGTTGTGAGCTTTGGCAAGGGCTGTGCCTGGAAGGGGTTCCCCGGGGTCTATGCCCGGGTCTCGGACCACCGCGACTGGATTTTCAGCACGGTCGAGGCGCATTGAGACGATGGCGCGGCGGCGCGCATATCTCTCCTGGGCGCTCTGGGTCCTGCTGAGCATCACGCTCCTTGGCGCAGGGCAGGGGGCCTCGGCCCAGACGGGATGCGGGGGAGAGTTTCAATACCCGGCGGAAGAGATCGAGAGCGACATCATGCGCCAGATCCTTCTTGGCGCGCGGGGGGATATCGAGGAGTTTTTTGATTTCCGCTTTGACGCCTTCTGCATGGATGACGAGGAATACGGTGCCTATTACGATGTGCAGGGCAATTATCTCGTGGTCGGCAGCGAGTTTTTCCTCGATATCGCCAACCCGCCCGGCAACATCAACCGCGCGATTGCGGTGCTCGCCCATGAGGCGGCGCATGCGTTTCAGGCCAAGCATGGGCTGCTCAACATGCTGGTCGAGACCAACCCGCACCGCGTCAAATGTATCGAATTGCACGCAGATTTTCTGGCCGGGGGCTATATGGGCTGGCGGGCGAAGAAATATAATGTGGATGCCCGCAACCTGACAGAAATGTTTTACGATCTTGGGGATGAGTTGGCGGGGGCGGATATTCACCATGGCCGCAAGGCCGAACGGTTCATATCCTTCCGACAGGGGTTTTTGACGGAAACGACAGACGAAATTACACTTTCCAGCGTGGGGATTGCCTATGTTTCACAAGCGAAATGCGATGAGTAAATTTCTGGGGATCGCGGGTCTGGCCTTGGCCGGGCTTTGGGCCGGGCTCTGGGCGGGGCCGGGAGAGGCGCAACAGTTCAAGATGAACGTAGGCTGTCCAACGCTCGGCAGTGCCGACATTGGCAAATACACGATCGATGAGTTGAACAAGCTCTGCCACAACTCGGCCGGGACCAGCGCCGGGGGCACCGCCCCGAGCCAGACCCAGATGGCCACCGCCGAGGGCGGCGCATCGCTGAGCTGTGGGCAGCACAAGGCGCTGGCGGCCTTTGCGCGGATGAACCCGGGCTTTGTCGAGGGCGAGACGAGCCAGGCGGTCGTCGAGAAATACTGCGCGGGCAAGCCCGATGACGCGGTGCCCGGCGGCAGTCAGGTGGGCGGCAATCTTCTCTCCGGGGTGTTCCGGTTCGAGCGCGGTTATCACGGCAGCTATAGCGGGGCCAAGGCGCGGATCTGCAAGCCCTATTACTCGGGCGATGCCTATCTCGAGCGGGGCCATATCACCTTTACCTCCGGCGGGCATACATGGCGCGGCACGATCAGCGACAACAGCTTTCTGTCGATCACCCGCGAGGGCGTGACGCCGCGGCCCAAGAACCCGACTTCGATCAGCGGGCCGATGCTCGAGGCCGAGCTCTATAATGGTTACTGCGGGCGGGGATTTTTCCGCCTGTCGGCAAAATGAACCCGATCAGGGAGCAGGCAATGAGCAAGGTGATCGTATGGGGGGCGCTGGCGTGGCTGGCGCTGGGACAGATGGCGATGGCGCAATCGGGCGAGGGCTGTCTCGCGCCGGATCAGCTGCGCGACAAGGACGTGCGCCGCCATGCGGCGCAGCTTTCGCAAGATGTCTGTATCTCGGAAATCGAGATCGCCGAACATGGCGTGCCGTGGCGGTTCACCGTGATCGAGAACAGCAAGCATCAGCAGGGGCCGACGATTTTCCTGCTGCATGACAATGAGAACTCGGCCTTTGATACGGCGCTCTACGCGGTGCGCAAATATGGCGGCAAGCTTGTCGCGCTGGAGACCGGCGACAGCCGCGATTATCAGGGGCAGGATCCAAACCGCAATTTTGGTGCGACGGCGCAGGCGACCGCCCCCTGTGCCCAGATGCGGCGCAAACCGGCGCCGATCTTTACCAAGTTTCTCACCGACCTGCGGGGCCGGCGGCCGGGGTTCGTGCTGACACTGCACAACAACGCCAATGGCCATACCGGCAATGGCGGCTCGGGCGGGATCAGCGCGGCGCGCCAAAGCGCGGTGATGAAAGGGCTGCCCGCGCCGGGCGGCGGCGATGAGGATGACGCGATCCTGCTGGCGGGCACGCAGCCCTTCGAGCAAAACGGGGCGGCGCAAAAGCTCGTGGCGCAGCTGCACAAGGCGCAGGTCAATGTGATCTACGAACATGTCCGGCCCGAGGGCAATGATTGCTCGTTTTCGAACTACATCGTGCTCAACCAGCTGGGCGATTATTACAATATCGAGGCGCAGCACGGCCACACCGGGCCGCAGAAGCGGATGCTCGATATTCTGATGGGGATTGAACGGGTCAAGGTGCGTGACCGGGGCGTAAAGTAACCCGGTCAGCGCATGAGATCGGGCAGGTCGCCGGTGAGCCCGGCGGCCTCGCGGATCAGCCCGCGGCGCAGCGGCGGCAGCGCGTTGACCAGCCCCATGCCAATGTCCCGGGTCAGCCGTGCCAGAGGATTGTCGTTGGAAAACAGCCGGTTCGTCAGGTCCGTCGTCATCGCCAGCGTGGTCGTATCAAAGCGCCGCCATTGCTGATAGCGACCGAGAACATCCGGCGCGCCGATGTCTTCGCCGCGCGCCTGTGCCTCGCGCAGGACCTGCACCAGAGCCGCCACATCGCGCAGCCCAGCGTTGAGCCCCTGGCCCGCAATCGGGTGCAGCCCATGCGCCGCGTCGCCGACCAGCGCCAGCCTTGTGTCGGTGAACCGCTCCGCGAGGCTCAGCGCGAGAGGGTAGCTGTAGCGTTTGCCGCGCAGCCGGATGTCGCCCAGAAAATCGCCGAACCGGGGCCGCAGCATGTCGAGAAACCCGGCATCATCGAGCGCCATGAATTCGGCCGCCGTGTCGGCGGTTTCGCTCCAGACGATCGAGCTCACATTACCGGGCAGGGGCAGGATGGCGAGCGGGCCCGAGGGCATGAAGAACTGATGCGCGATGCCGTGATGCGGCGCGTCATGCTCGATGGCGGCGACAAGCGCGGTCTGCCCATAATCCCAGCCGCGACGGGGGATGCCCGCCCGCGACCCGGTGCCCGAGCTGCGCCCATCCGCACCGACGAGCACCCGCGCCGTCAGGCTGCGCCCCGAGGCCAGCGTTACCTCGGCGCGTGCGCTGTCGCAGGATTGGGCCACGACGGTTTCGCCTGCGAAATGGGTGATCTTTGGCTCTGCCTCGAGCGCGTCGAGCAGGGCGCGGCGCAAAAAGCGATCTTCGAGCATATGACCCATCGGGCCTTCTTCGATCTCGGCATGGTCGAAATGCAGAAAGAAGGGCGACAGCGGGCCTTCGCCCGCGCGCCCGTCGGAGACCTTGATTTCGACCATCGGCTGGGCGTTGTCCTCCACCCGGTCCCAGAGCCCGAGCCGGTCGAGCAGCCGCACCGACGCCAGCGCCAGCGCATAGCTGCGCCCGTCGAAATCGGCGGCCTCATGGGCGGACAGCGGCGCGGCGTCGATCACCGTCACAGTGAAACCGGCCTGCGCCAAGCCGAGGGCCAGCGCCGGGCCGCCAAGACCGCCGCCGACGATCACGATATCGCTGTCGAAACTCTGTAAATCCGTCATGTGCCAAATATGGCCCAAGCTGTGGGATTGTCCATGCGCGCCAACCCGTCTAGCGTCGTTTCGACGCAAGAATTTACCGGGACGGGAAGGGGCGGGACATGCAGGAATGGCTTTCGATGAGCGCGGCAGAGCTGGGCCGGGGGATCGGCCGGGGCGAGATCGACGCCGAGGCGCTGTGCGAGACCTATCTGCAGGCGATTGCCGCCCATCCCAATGCCAAGCGCATTTATTCGGTGGTGACCGAGGACCGCGCCCGGGCCGAGGCGCGGGCGGCGGCGCGGCGGGCGCAGCTCGGTCAGCGGCTGGGGCCGCTCGACGGGGTGCCGATCAGCTGGAAAGACCTGTTTGACAGCGCCGGTGTGGCGACCGAGGCGGGGTCGCAACTGCTCGCAGGGCGGGTGCCGGAGACGGATGCCGACGTGCTGCGCAACGCGACGATGGCGGGGCTCGTCTGCCTTGGCAAAACCCATATGAGCGAACTGGCCTTTTCCGGGCTCGGGCTCAACCCGCGCACCGCGACGCCGCCCTGTATCAACGATCCAGAGGCGGTGCCGGGCGGGTCGTCATCGGGGGCGGCGGCGAGCGTCGCCTTTGGTCTCGCGGCCTGCGGGATCGGCAGCGATACCGGTGGCTCGGTGCGCATTCCGGCGGCGTGGAACGATCTTGTCGGGCTCAAGACCACCTCGGGGCGGCTCTCGTCCAAGGGGGTTGTGCCGCTTTGTGAACGGTTCGATACGGTGGGGCCGATTGGGCGCAGCGTCGAGGATTGCGCGCTCATGCTGGCGGCGCTCGATGGCAGCGGCACACCGGTCGATCTGCGGGGCGCGCGGCTCGAGGGGATGCGCTTTGCGGCGCTGCAGACCACGGTTCTCGACGAGATCCGCGACGCGCCGCGTGCCGCCTATGAGAATGCGGTAGAGCGTCTGCATGCCGCCGGTGCCAAGATCGAGCGGCTCGACGCGCCGGAAGTGGCCGAGGCGATGCCGCTCTCGGGGCTTTTGTTCACCGCCGAGGCCTATGGCATCTGGGGCGAGACGATCGCCGCCAATCCCGAGGTCATGTTTCCGCCGATCCGCGAGCGGTTCGAGGGCGGGCGCGAGGCGCTGGCCTCGGATTACATCGCGGGCTGGCGCAAGCTCAACGCGCTGCGCGAGGCCTGGGCGGCGCGGGTGGCGGGCTATGACGCGGTGCTGATGCCGTCGTCGCCGATCCTGCCGCCCAATGCCGAGCGGCTCTTGACCGACGACAGCTATTACGTGACCGAGAACCTTTTGGCCCTGCGCAACACCCGGGTGGGCAATCTCATGGGGCTGGCGGCGATGAGCCTGCCCACCGGCGTGCCGAGCTGTGGCATCATGCTCTGCGGGGCGGCATTCGGCGAAGAACGCCTCTTGCGGGTGGCGGCAGCGGCCGAGGCGGCGCTGTCCTAAGGGGTTGGAAACAGGGTCTTTTGGCCAGATTAGGGCCGGTCTCGCCCAAAATGCCACAATTTGAGGCAAGCCGCGTGGTTTTGCTGGACCTGAGAGGGATCGGCAGGTAGATTCACAGGAAACGGGGCGACAATGATCCCGTAACCTGAGGCAATTTTCTGATGTTTCCCGAGCGGTTTTCAACCCTGCCGGAATACGCATTCCCGCGTCTGCGCGCCCTGTTGGACGTGCATGAGGCCGGGGGTGAGCCGGTACATATGACCATAGGCGAGCCGAAACACGCGTTTCCGGCCTGGGTCACGGATGTGATCGCAAAGCATGCCGAAGGCTTTGGCCGTTACCCGGTCAATGAAGGCATTCCCGAGCTGCGCGCAGAGATTGCCGCCTGGATCGCCCGGCGCTATGGCGTGACGGTCGATGCCGAGCGCGAGGTGATGGCGCTCAACGGCACGCGCGAAGGGCTCTATAACGCGATGATGGCACTTTGCCCCGAGGCCAAGGGCGGCGCGCGGCCCAAGGTTCTGATCCCGAACCCGTTCTATCAGGTCTATATGGTCGGCGCGCTGAGCGTGGCGGCCGAGCCCGTGTTTCTCAACGCAACGGCAGAGACCGGGTTTCTGCCCGATTTCGGCGCGGTGGCGCCCGAGGTGCTCGATCAGGTGGCGGTGGCCTATCTCTGTTCGCCGTCGAACCCGCAGGGTGCGGTGGCCGAGAGATCCTATTGGGAGCATCTGATCGGTCTCGCCGAAAAGCATGATTTCTACATCTTCGCCGATGAATGCTATTCCGAGATTTACCGCGGCGAGGCGCCGGTGGGGGCCTTGCAGGTGGCGCGCGAGATGGGCGCAGATCCCGAACGCGTGGTGATCTTTCATTCGCTGTCGAAACGGTCGAACCTGCCGGGGCTGCGCAGCGGTTTCGTGGCGGGCGGGCCGAAAAGCATCACCCGCATCCGGCAGCTGCGCAACTATGCGGGGGCGCCGCTTCCGATGCCGCTGCAGCATGCCGCCGCCGCCGTCTGGGCGGATGAGGCGCATGTGATCGAGAACCGCGCCGCCTATGGCGAGAAATACGCGCTCGCAGATGAGATCATGGCGGATTTCCCCGGCTACCAGGGTCCGCAGGCCGGGTTTTTCCTGTGGCTGCCCGTCGAGGACGGCGAGGCGGCGGCGCTCAAGCTTTGGACAGAAACCGGCGTGCGGGTTCTTCCCGGCGCCTATCTGAGCCGTGACACGGACGGGGGCAACCCCGGCAAGCACTATATAAGAGCCGCGTTGGTGGCTCCAAAAGACGAGATGGCACAAGGGCTTATCCGCCTGCGTGACTGTCTCCAGAGATGACGAGGACGAGGGCAACATGGCTTATCAGGCACGAGGACGTGATCCGCTGTTGGACAGCAACATGGCTGAGGTGATCGAGCGACGCGGCAAGGAATTGCTGGGCTTCGGGCTGATTGTGGCCGGCCTGATCGTGGCGTTGATGTTCGGCTCCTACAGCCCCGACGATCCGAGCTGGATGTCGGCAGTGGATGCGCCCGTGCAGAACTGGCTCGGGGCCTTCGGGGCCAAGCTCTCGGCGGCGCTGTTCATGATCATCGGCCTCGGGGCCTGGGGCTTTGCCGCGCTGCTGGCGGTCTGGGGCGCACGGTTCGTGCTGCACCGGGGGCAGGAGCGCGCCATGAACCGGCTGATCTTTGCGCCGATCTGGATTGCGGTGCTGTCGATCTATTGCACGACGCTCACCCCCGGTGAAGTCTGGGGCCAGGTCCATACCTTTGGTCTTGGCGGGCTTTTTGGCGACACGATCTTTGGCGTTCTGGTCAATATTCAGCCAATGTCCGGCAGCTTTGCCTTCCGCTTCTTCTCGCTGCTCCTGGGTCTGGCGGCGCTCGGCATGGGGGCCTTTGTTCTGGGCTTTGACCGCGATGAGCTTGGCCGGATTGGCCGCTATCTGCTGGTCAGCCTGATCATGACCTATAACTGGATCATCACGATGGTGGGCCGGGGCGCGACTGGCGCCGCCTTTGTCGCACGCACCGGGGCCGAGAAACATGCCGAGCGCCGCGCCCGCCGCGCCGAGGCACGCCCGGCGATGGCGGCCTCTGGCCCGCGTGACGCGCGGATCAGCGACGAGCCGCGCGTGACCATCGTGCCGCCGCGTCTCACCCGGGGCACGGCGCGGGATTATGAGGAACAAAGCGATCTCAGCGATCTGATCGAGCCGACGCAGGCCAGCCATAGTGCGCCGCGCATCGTGGCCCAGCGCGGCGCCGCCCCGGCGCCCGCCGCAGCCGAGGCACCGCAGAAATCCGGCGGGTTGCTCGCCCGGATGCCGTCGCTCATTCGTCGCCCCGAGCCCACGCCGGAACCGGTCCTGCAGGCGGCCCCCGTGATGGACAATGTCGAACCGGTGGGTGAGGACCGCATTCGCGCCAAGATCGCCGATGTCATCAAGACCCGCGTGCGTCAGAGCCCGTCGCTCCGCGTTGAAAGCGTCGCGCCGCTGACCAAGGGCCGTGGCCGTGGGCCGATCCCTCTGGTGCTCGACACCTCTGCGCCGCGCCGGGGTCTGCCGCCGGAACCGCCGCTGACCGCCCCGGCCGCCGGGCTGCCGCCCGAGCCGCCGCTCACCGCAGCACAGCGGCCCTCGATGCCGCATCCGGCACCGACCTATGCCGCGCCCGTTTATGCAGAGCCGGCCTATGCCGATGTATCCCATGCCGAGCCTTCCATGGCGGACGCGGGCTATGACGCGGGCTATGTTGAGGCAGGCTATGCCGAGGCGGGTTATCTCGAGGCCGATCTCGACGATCTGCCCTATGGCGACGATCCCTATCAAACCCAGCCGGACGAGGCGCTCTATGTGCCCGCCGACACGCCCAATGTTGCCGCCACTGCCGCACCCGTGACGCCGCGCATTCCGGTGCCGGAGCCCAAGAAAGTCGTGCAGCATCCGCCGCGCAAGGCGATCCAGCCCTCGACCCGTGCCGCCGCCGAAGCCCAGCCGAGCCTCGAATTCGAAGAGCGCAACGCGGTGCAATATGAACTGCCGCCGCTGAGCCTGCTGCGCAGCCCGGAAACCATCCAGCGCCATCACCTCAGCGACGAGGCGCTCGAGGAAAACGCCCGGATGCTCGAAGCGGTTCTCGACGATTACGGCGTCAAGGGCGATATCGTCAGCGTCCGTCCCGGCCCCGTCGTCACCATGTACGAGCTCGAACCTGCGCCGGGTCTCAAGGCGAGCCGGGTGATCGGGCTTGCCGATGATATCGCGCGGTCGATGTCGGCCCTGTCGGCGCGGGTCTCCACCGTGCCGGGGCGGTCGGTCATCGGCATCGAGCTGCCCAATGACAACCGCGAGATGGTGGTGCTTCGCGAGATCCTCGCGACCCGCGATTTCGGCGATGGCAACCAGCAACTGCCGCTGGCACTCGGCAAGGACATTGGCGGCGATCCGATCGTCGCGAACCTCGCCAAGATGCCTCACCTGCTCATCGCCGGGACCACCGGCTCGGGCAAATCGGTGGCGATCAACACGATGATCCTGAGCCTTCTCTACAAGCTCACCCCGGATGACTGCCGGTTGATCATGATCGACCCGAAGATGCTCGAACTGAGTGTCTATGACGGCATTCCGCATCTGCTGAGCCCGGTGGTGACCGACCCCAAGAAGGCGGTTGTCGCGCTCAAATGGGTCGTGGCCGAGATGGAAGAGCGCTATCGCAAGATGTCCAAGATGGGCGTGCGCAACATCGCGGGCTATAATGGCCGGGTGGCCGACGCACAGGCCAAGGGCGAGATGTTCTCGCGCACCGTGCAGACCGGGTTCGATGACGAAACGGGCGAGCCCGTGTTCGAGACCGAGCAATTCGCACCCGAGAAAATGCCCTATATCGTCGTGATCGTCGACGAGATGGCCGACCTGATGATGGTCGCGGGCAAGGAGATCGAGGCCTGCATCCAGCGTCTGGCGCAGATGGCGCGGGCGAGCGGCATTCACCTCATCATGGCGACACAGCGGCCCTCGGTCGATGTGATCACCGGCACGATCAAGGCGAACTTTCCCACGCGGATTTCCTTCCAGGTGACGTCGAAGATCGACAGCCGCACCATCCTTGGCGAAATGGGCGCCGAACAGCTGCTGGGCATGGGCGACATGCTCTATATGGCGGGCGGGGCGAAAATCACCCGGTGCCACGGGCCGTTCGTCAGCGACGAAGAGGTCGAGGAAGTGGTCAACAACCTCAAGGCCTATGGCCCGCCCTCCTATATCGGTGGCGTGGTCGAAGGCCCGGACGAGGAAAAGGCCGAGAGCATCGATGCGGTGCTCGGCCTGTCGACCGGCGGCAATACCGATGGCGAAGACGCGCTCTATGATCAGGCGGTGCAGATCGTCATTCAGGACCGCAAATGCTCGACCTCCTATATTCAGCGCAAGCTGGCCATCGGCTATAACAAGGCCGCGCGCCTTGTGGAGCAGATGGAGGAAGAGGGGCTCGTCAGCTCGGCCAACCATGTTGGCAAGCGCGAGATCCTCGTCCCCGAGCAGTAATGCGCCAATAAAGAGCTGAACCTTTTTCGCGCCCGGGCGTTGCCCCCCAGAGTACAGCACTTGGTACACCACTTGGGGAAGAGGCGCGGGGAAGGGTCATGGCGGAGATGCATGAAGCCACCGATATGGTGGAAGAGATGCAAGATCTTGGCGAACAATCCGATGAGGTTTCGGTGCGCGACATGGTCGAGGCGCTGGGCCATCGCGGGTTTGGGCCGCTGATCTTTGTCCCCGCGCTGGTGGTCGTGTCGCCGCTCGGCGGCATTCCGGGGCTGCCGTCACTCATGGCTCTGGTGATCGTGCTCATCGCGGTGCAGATCCTTGTCGGGCGCGACCATTTCTGGCTGCCCGACTGGATCGGCTGCCGCGCGGTGAGCGACGACAAGGTCGACAAGGCCACGCGCAAGATCCACGCCGCGGCGGAATGGCTCGATCGGCATGTGGGCGAACGCCTGCCACGGTTCACCGGCAAGGTGGCCCAGATGGTCGGCGCGCTGGCCGTGATCGTGCTGTGCATCATGGTGCCGCCGCTCGAATTCCTGCCCTTTGCCGCTGTGATCCCGATGTTGGCCATCGCCATCATTGGCCTTGCGGTGACGGTGCGGGACGGCGTTTTGATGCTGGTCGGTCTGGCCGCCGCAGTGGCGGCCTTGATCGGCGGGCTATACATGCTGATATCCATGTAAGCGGGGTTTGATATCGCATAACAGGGGCCAAGACCCCAAATTGAGCCTCAAGGTGCCGCCCAGAGCAGAGACTGCCACAGCGGCATCAGGTATGAAGGAGTAGAACAGTCGATGATGAACCGCAGACAGATACTGGCCACCGGGGCCGCCTGTGTGGCGCTGGCCGCACCGATCCCGGCCACCGCCGCCGAAAAGCTCTCGCTGGGCGAGATTTCGCGCTATCTCAACGGTATCACCACCGCCAGCGGCGATTTCACCCAGATCAATGACGATGGCACCGTGAGCAAGGGCCGGGTGATCATCAAGCGCCCCGGTCGGGTCCGCTTCGAATATGCGCCGCCCGATCGCACGCTCGTGGTCTCTGACGGCTCGACCGTGGGGGTCATCGACGGCAAGTCGAACGAGCCGCCGCAGGGCTTTCCGCTCAACCGGACGCCGCTGTCGATCATTCTGGCGCGCAATGTCGATCTGACCCGCGCCCGCATGGTCACCGGACACCGTGTCGATGGCGCGAAAACCATCGTGCAGGCGCAGGATCCCGCCCATCCCGAATATGGCAATATCGAGCTGGTCTTTACCGGCTCACCGGTCGAGCTGCGGCAGTGGATCATCAATGATGGCGACGGCGCCCGCACCACCGTGGTGCTTGGCGGGCTGCGCAAGGGCGGCAATTTCAGCAATGACAAGTTTGTCATTCCGGGCCTCAAGCCGGGGGCTGCCAAGGACCGCTAAGCGACAGCTGACCCGTTCAGAACACGAAAAACCCCGGCAGGGCGGCGGCCCGGCCGGGGTTTCTCTTTGTGTCGCGTCTGGCGCGGGAGATCAGCTACAGCTGCGCAGCTGACGCCGGTAGGTTTCGGCGCGGTCGGCCACTTTGGAGGCCACGCCCACCAGCCACGGCTTGCCGTTATAGGTGCCGCGTTTGTAGCCGGTGCGCCCCTCGTGATAGGCGAGGTATTGGTTGCGCGCGTCATGCAGCGGGATGCCGAGCCGATCCCGGGTGCCGACCATGTACCAACCCATGAAATCGGTGGCGTCGCGGATGTTGTCGCGCCGCGCCCGGTGCTGGCCGCGCTCTTCGACATATTCTTCCCAAGTCCCGTCGAGCGCCTGGCTATAGCCATAGGCCGAACTGATCCGCCCCATCGGGATCACGCCCAGCGTATAGCGGAACGGCGTCCGCGCATCGCTGTCGAACTTGCTTTCTTGATAGATCGTGGCCATCTGCACATGCACCGGAACGCCCCATTTGCGTTCGGTCGCCTGGAAGGCGCGAAGATAGCCCGGTCGTTGACTGAGAATCGTGCAGGCATTGTCCAGCCCGTCGGGGGATTCCCCAACGCCGCCGCCCCGGCCACAGGCCGCAACAAGTGTCAACAATACCAGCGCGTAAAGACGTCTGCTCATCTGCCTCTCGCTTTCATTATATTTTTTTAGCATTTTAGCGCATTTCGCGGTGACATGAAAACGGGAATTTTGCGTCCCGCGCGTCTTTGCGCCGCTCAGATCAGCACCGACAGCAACAGCGACAGAAATGGCACGGCGAGCAGGGTCGAGACCACCACCAGCCCGGCGACCGCCTCGGCATCGGCCTCGTATTTCGTGGCCAGTAGATAGCCGGTGACCGCGACCGGCGTGGCCATCTGCAGCACCAGAACGCCAAAGGCGACGGGGCCCAGCCCGAACCAGTGGCCGATGCCCCAGCCGACCCCGGCGCAAACCGCGAATTTCACGACGCTCAGCGCCACGGCAGGGCCGATCTTGCCGGGGGACAGCCGCCCCACCGCCACACCAAGGGTGATGAGCATGAGCGGGATCGCCATTTGCCCCAGCAGGGTCAGCGTCTTGGTCACGATGTCTGGCGTCTGCCAGCCTTGCCAGAGGCAGAGCGCCCCGGCGAGCGTCGCCCAGATCATCGGTTCGCGCAGCATCCGAAGCCCGGCGCCGCGCCCCGCCACCAGCTTGATCCCAAAGGTGAAATAGCCCAAGGCCGAGATCGCCAGCACCACCACCGCGATCTCGAGCCCCTCTTGCCCAAAGGCAAAGAGCGCCAGCGGCAGGCCGATATTGCCGGTGTTGCCAAAGAGGAAAGGCGCCAGATAGGTGCGCAGGTCAAAGCCCAGCCCACGCAAGAGCCCCCAGCCCACCAGAGCCACCGCCAGATGCGCCAGCCCGGCGGCCAGCGCCACCCGGCCCAGCGCCGCTAGATCGGCCTCGGCCTGCATCAAGGCGGTAAAGACAAGGGCCGGCACCGCGAGGTTCATCGCCAGCCGCGAGACGAACTGCAACGGGTAGTCGAACCCCAGCCGCATCCAGCCAAATCCGATGCCCGCGAGCAAGAAAACAGGGGCGACGACGCCGATAACTGTCACGACGAGGTTCACAGACTGTTTCTCATCTTTCCCGGCTTCTCCATTGGACAAATCCCCCTTGAAACCTTTAGGATCACTGGTTAGGGGCTGCAATGATATGTTAAAAACACGCGCGAAATATAATCTCGGACAGGTTGTCCGGCACAAGAAACATCCCTTTCGCGGTGTTGTCTTTGATGTCGACCCTGAGTTCTCGAACACCGAGGAATGGTATGATTCCATTCCCGAAGACAGCCGCCCGACCCGGGATCAGCCCTTCTATCATCTGCTCGCCGAGAATGATCAGAGCTACTATGTCGCCTATGTGAGCGAACAGAATCTGATCGCCGATTACTCGGGCGTGCCGGTGGAACATCCTGACATTCCCGACCTCTTCGGGCCGTTCGAAGACGGGCAATACCCGCTCCATTTCCATCTGAACTAGGCGGCGCGACCGGGTTTGACCGGGCCGCGCCACTGTTGCATGCGCCGGGGTGCGCCGGGCCTCAATAGCCCAGCGCGCAGCCGTCCTTGCGCGGGTCCGACCCGCCGATCAAGAGCCCGTCGGGCCGGGCCACGATCGCCTGTGCGCCGCCGATGGCGGTCTCGGGGATTTCAACCTCATGCCCCATATCGGCGAGCTTGGCGCGCACGCTGTCATCATAGCCGCGTTCCACCTGCATCTTGCCGCCCGCCGCAAAGGCCCGGGGCGCGTCGATGGCGGCCTGAATATCCATGTCGAAATCCAGAAGGTTCGAGACGAGCCGCGCATGGCCATTGGGCTGATAGGCGCCGCCCATCACGCCAAAGGGCATCACCATGCCGCCCGCATTGCGCAGCACACCCGGGATGATCGTGTGCATCGGCCGCTTGCCACCCTTGAGCTCGTTCGGATGGCCCTCGGCGAGGGTAAAGCCCGCGCCACGGTTCTGAAAGCCGATGCCGAAGGTCTCGGACGCGAGCCCCGCGCCAAAACCGTGGAAGGTCGAATAGATGAGCGACACCGCCATGCGATCACGGTCGATCACGGTGATATAGATGGTTTCCTTATGCACCGCCTCGGTGAGCCGCGAGACATGGGACATGGCGCGGGCCGGGTCGATGAGCGCCGCCAGACCGTCGGCCAGATCCTCGCTCAGCATGAATTGCACCCGCGCCGTATGGTCGGGGTCGGCGATGATCCGGTCGCGCGCGTCATAGGCGAGCTTGGCCGCCTCGGCCTCGATATGGGCGCGTTCGGCACCCCAGGGGTCCATCCCGGCAATGTCGAAACGCGACAGGATATTGGCCATGAGAATGCCCGTGGCGCCTTGGCCGTTGGGCGGATGCTCGACGATCTCATGGTCCTTGTACTGGCCCGAGATGGGCGTGGTGTCATTACCTCGATGGTTGGCAAAATCGTCGAGCGTATGCACACCACCCGCCGCGCGCAGGGCGGCGACCATGTCCTCGGCCACGGGACCCTCGTAGAACCCGGCCCTGCCAGAGCGGGCCACATGGCGCAGCGCCTCGGCCTGGCCCGCGCTCTTGAAGATCTCGCCTTCGCGATAGGGCTGGCCGTTGTTGAGGAAATGGGTTTTGCCATGTCCCTTGAGGGCGCTGGCGGCGATGGGCCAGTCAAAGGCCACGCGCGACGCGACCGGCACGCCCTCGTCGAAATAGCGGATCGCTGGCGCGAGAAGCCGGTCGATGCCAAGCTTGCCTTCGGTCTCGGCGAGGCTGCAGAAGGCCTCGACCGCGCCGGGGATGGTCACCGCTTCGACCTCTTGCAGAGGCACGGTTTTGAGCCCGCGGGCGCGCAGATCGGCAGCGTCGAGCGCGGCGGGCGCGCGGCCCGAGCCGTTATAGCCCTTGATCGCCTCGCCGGGGCGGCCCCAGAGCACAAAGCAATCGCCGCCAAGCCCGGTCATCTGCGGCTCGCACAGGCCGAGCAGCACCGCCCCGGCAATCGCCGCATCCATCGCATTGCCGCCGTCCTGGAGGATCGACACGGCGACCTGTGCGGCAAGAGGGTGCGACGTGGCGCACATCCCGTTTTGGGCCAGAACGGGGGAACGGCCAGGCCGGTGAAAATCTCGCATGAAAGGCTCCTTCCTTGTCTTGGGACGGAGACTAGGCGCGCGCGCGGGAAAAGCCAATTGCCGCCGCGCAGATATCCGGGGATCGGGCGGGGCAGGCAGGGGGTTCATATCTGTGCGAATGAATAAAGGGCTGACGCGGGAGGCGCGCGAGCCCGGGGAGATGCATAAAACCTCGACGCCGCGTACTGGGTGGGGGCTGTTAAACGCGGCGCCGAGGGAAGCCTTATGCAGCTACAGGATCCTGTATGCCGGTGATTCCTGACCGCAATAGGGGCAGAGTTTGACCAATTTGCGGCAGAGTTAACTTTCCGCCGCGCCCCTGAGGGTTGTGATCCCACCGGCCGGGGACTGATCAGCGTCATGGGCCTTGGGCCGCAGGATCAAGGGAATAAGGCCGCGCCTATCCCAAAAGCGCGGCGGGATCAGCCGTCGCGGGGCAGGCGGGTCTCGGGCGAGATGGTAAAGCCGAGGATCAGGCAGTTTTCATCGCCCTCGCGGCGATAGGTCAGCGTATCGGCGAGGCTGCGGATCAGGTGCCAGCCAAATCCGCCCTCCGGCAGGCTGGCGCGGTCCTCCCCCGGTTCGGGGGGCGGCGTGTCGGGCAGGCGATGGTCGGGCATCGCATGCCCCTTGTCGCGGATCTCGATGTAGAGAATGTCGCCAAAGGGCCGCGCGACCAGCGAAAACCCCGCCTCGCGCCGCCGGTAATAGGCATGTTCGACCACATTGTTGAGCGCCTCGGCGACCGCGATCTCGACCGTGCTGCAAAACGCCTCGGTCAAGCGACGCGAGGCGAGCCAGCCGCGCGTGTCGGCCAGCGCGGTGCGCACGGCCAGCGGGTTCGCCCGGAGGGCGAGCGCAAAGCCGATGGGATCCGATTGATCGGTCATCTCTCAACCGGGCCGCATGAGGGGCCGGATGAGGGGCCGGGGCAGGGCGCTGGCATCAGTCATCTGCCTGCATCACCCAGCCAGTTGCGCACGGGCATCGCTGGCATGCGCGTGGATGGCGAACACGGTGTCCATCCGTGTCAGGCGAAACACCTTGTCCACATCCGCCGTCAGCCCGGCGAGATGCATGTTGCGGTCGGCCTCCAGCGCCTTCATCGCGCCGACAATCGCGCCAAGCCCGCTCGAATCAACAAAGCTCACCTGCGAGAGGTCGAGAATGACATCACCCGCGCCGCCCGCGGTGAGCCCGCGCATCGCGTCCTTGAACTGAATGGCGACCGAGGCATCAATGCGCGCGGCATTGACCGTGATCACCGTGGCCCCCGCGCCGCCGGGCGGCCCGGGTATCGGATTGCTGGACAGCTCCATGTCACCTCCGCACATAGGTACTAGTACGGCTGAGGCTAGACCTAAAACCTTACCATTCGGTATTCAGACCCAAACGAGGAGGATGAGATCATGAAAGACGTGGTGATTGCCGGGGCGGCGCGGACGCCCATGGGGGGATTTCAGGGCGCCTTTGATGGCGTGCCGGCGGCGACGCTCGGCGGGGCGGCGATCCGGGCCGCGCTGGCCGATGCCAAGGCCGCAACGGTGGACGAGCTGCTGATGGGCTGTGTGTTGCCCGCGGGGCAGGGCCAGGCGCCGGCGCGGCAGGCGGGCTTTGCCGGGGGGCTTGGCGAAGAGGTGCCGGCGACCACGCTTAACAAGATGTGCGGCTCGGGCATGAAGGCCGCGATGATGGGCTTTGACCAGATCGCGCTCGGCCATGCCGAGACGATGATCGCGGGCGGCATGGAGAGCATGTCGAACGCGCCCTATATGCTGCCCAAGATGCGCGGTGGGGCGCGGATCGGCCATGGCGAAGTGGTCGATCACATGTTCCTCGACGGGCTCGAAGATGCCTATGACAAGGGCCGGTTGATGGGCACCTTCGCCGAGGATTGCGCCGAGCATTACCAATTCACCCGCGAGGCGCAGGACGCCTATGCGATCGGCTCGCTCGAAGGGGCGTTGGCGGCGCAGAAATCCGGTGCGTTTGCAGGGGAAATCGCGCCTGTGACCCTGTCCTCGCGCAAGGGCGATGTGACCGTGTCGGAGGATGAACAACCGGCCAAGGCACGGCCGGAAAAGATCCCGACGCTGCGGCCAGCGTTTCGCGAGGGCGGCACGGTGACGGCGGCCAATTCGAGCTCGATCTCGGACGGGGCGGCGGCGCTGGTGCTGGCGTCGCGGGCGGCGGCAGAGGCGCAGGGGCTCAACATCCGGGCGCGCATCGTCGGCCATGCCAGCCATGCGCAAGCGCCGGGCTGGTTCACCACCGCGCCGGTGCCCGCCGCGCGCAAGCTGCTCGACCGGATCGGCTGGTCGGTGTCGGATGTCGATCTGTGGGAGGTGAACGAGGCCTTTGCCGTGGTGCCGATGGCCTTCATGCATGAGATGGGCCTGCCGCGCGATGTGGTGAATGTGAACGGCGGGGCCTGTGCGCTCGGCCATCCGATCGGGGCCTCGGGGGCGCGGATCATGGTGACCCTGCTCAACGCGCTCGAGACGCGGGGGCTCAAGCGCGGGGTGGCGGCGATCTGCATCGGTGGCGGCGAAGGCACGGCCATCGCGATCGAGCGCGACTGAGCGATCACACCGCCCTTGGATCAGCGGCGGGATGGGCGGAAAGCGCTGGTTTTTCAGCAAAGAATCGCCCATCCTGCCGGCAAACCAAGGGAGATCACGATCGTGAAAAAACAATTTTGGCTAATGGCCTTTGCCCCTGTGCTGCTGGCGGCTTGTGAGCCGATGCCGCAGGCCAACACATCGCCCGAGGGCTTTCTCAACGAACTGCCGCCCAGCCTGATCGAGATGGCGGCGCCGAATCAGGATCTGACGGCGGTGAGCATCGATCCCAATGACGGCTGCTATCTCTATCGCTATCGCGGCCCGGTCGAGACGACGATGCTGCCGCTGCGCGCGCGCAATGGTCAGCCGATCTGTTCGCGCCCGCCAGAATCCGTCTGACCGGCGACACGGGGTCGTTCAGCGGCCTCTAAGAAACGCACAAGGCGCGCCCCGTGGGACGCGCCTTTTTCATGTCTGGCTGGATCAGACCTCGGGGGCGTAGAGATGCGCCGTGGCGCCGATCTTCACATGTTCGTAGAGGTCGTTGATATGGGCCATCACCATGCGCACGCAGCCCGAGCTTGCCCGGCCGCCGATCGAGCGTTGGTTGGGCGAGCCATGGATGCGCAGATAAGTGTCGCGATTGCCGACATAGAGGTAAAGAGCGCGTGATCCCAAGGGGTTATTGGGGCCGGCGTCCATGCCATCGGCGTGCTGCGCATAGAGATGCGGATCACGTTTGATCATGTTCGCGGTGGGCGTCCAGGTCGGCCATTTCGCCTTGCGGCGGATCGAATAGGTGCCCGGCTCGTAGAGATTGCCGCGGGCGATGGCCACGCCATAGCGCATCGCGGTGCCGTCGGGCTGAATGTGATAGAGATAGCGGGCCACCGCATCGACATGGATGTCACCCGAACGCAGCCCGTCATTGGCCTCGACCACCTGCGGCAGAAAGCGCGGGTGCAGGCCCCAGGGGTTCGAGGTGAAGGGATCATAATCGGCGGGTGTGACCTGGGCATCCCATTGCGACCATTTCGACCGGTTCGTCGTCGGTGCGGCCAGCGCGGGGCTGGCGATGGGGGCCGAAAACATGGCTGCCGCCGAAATCACGAAATGGCGTCTGGTCAACATGGGTTAAGTCCTCGGTTGCGGCGTTTACAAAACTGTCGGGTTTAAAAATATGGTGCCTGTTGTCATAGGTCCAGTCACCACCCCGTGTGCAATGAGAAAAGCGCATAAAGACGGTGATTGGTTCCCAAATCCGTGAATTTGGTGGCAGAAATGTCAAACTTTGACAGGTCTGCTGGGCGAATCGCCCGAGGAATCAGACCCTCTGAAAGGGCGTTTTCGGCGCTCACATCCAAGGTTTCGGTAACACGTCGGTATTACGGCGGTATCGCGACAGTATGGCCCCGGCCCGCGCGGGGCAGGCCGGGACCGGGTTGAAACAGCAGATTTATTTCGCCGTCTCCGGTTTTATTTCGCCGCCACCGGTATTTTCTGCGGCGCGATATTGTGATTGGCCCGGAAGAGATTGCCGGGGTCATGGCGCGCCTTGATCTCGGCCAGCCGGGCGAGATTGCCGCCATAGGCCTCGGCGAGGCGGCCCGGCTCATCCTCGGGGATGAAATTCACATAGACGCTGCCTGCCGCATGCGGCGCGGTGGCGTCAAAGAGATCGCGCGCCCAGCCGATACAGGCGCGGTCCTTGGCCGGGTCCTCCCAGCGGGTGTGCACATTCATGGTGAAATGCGCCTGCCGCTGGGGAAAGGCGGTGGCGTCGCTGGCGACCCGCGCCATGGCCCCGCCGATATGGGCGATGAACACCTCCGAGGCCGGATCGGGGAGATCGGCGGCGGCGGCGAGAATCGCGTCGATGGCCCCATCGCTCAGCGCGGTGAAATCATGGCTCTTCCAGTAGTTCCGCGCCCCCGGCGTGAGCAGCGGATCAAAGGCCGCCTGCCAGCCGGTGAAAGGATGCGGCGAGATCACATCGGCAATCGGCGCGCCAAGGCCGCGCAGCTCTGCCATGGCGGCCTCGCCCTCGGCCATGTCGCCGGCATAGCAGGCGCCAAAGATCAGCACCTCGCGCCCGTGCCACGCCTCGGGCAGGAAGGGCAGCGGCGGCGCCTTGCGCATCACCGCCCAAACGGTGAGCTCGTCCGGCGCCCGGTCGCAAATGCCGCGAAACTCCTGCAAGAGTTCCCGCGCCTCGGCGAAAGGATGCACGATCAACCCCGACAGGACCTCGGGCCCGAGCGGATGCGCCTGGAACTCGAAGGCGGCCACCACGCCGAAATTGCCGCCGCCGCCGCGGATCGCCCAGAAGAGATCGGGGTTCTCCTCGGCGCTCACATGGCGGAGCTGACCATCCGCTGTGACCAGCTCGGCCGAGATGAGATTGTCGACGGTCATGCCGAATTTGCGGGTGATCCAGCCAAAGCCGCCGCCCAGCGTCAGCCCCGAGATGCCGGTGGTGGAATTGACGCCCGAGGGCACCGCCAGCCCATAGAGCTGGGTCTCGCGGTCCATATCACCCAAAAGCGCGCCGGGATCGACATGCACCCGCCGCCGCGCCGCATCGACATGGACCGAGCGCATCTGCGACAGGTCGAGCAGGAGCGCGCCGTCGATCACCGCCAGCCCGGCAATCTGATGCCCGCCCGCGCGGACCGCCATCAGCAAACCATTGTCGCGGGCGAAATTCACCGCCATCTGGATGTCGCCAGTGCCGAGCGCCCGGATCACCAGACCGGGCCGCCGGTCGATCATCCCGTTCCAGATCGTGCGCGAAACGTCATAGCCCGCCTCGTCTGGCGCGATGAGCGCCCCGCGCAGCCCGCCTTCCAGCGCCGCCAGCGTCTCTGCCGCAAGCTCTCGCGTGCCGCCGCTCAGCGTTTTCAATGTTACACTCATGATCCTATCCTCTCCTGATGTCCCCGTGGGATGTGAAAGCCCGGACAGCATCGCAGAGAGAGGCGGCGGCCAGATAGTGCAGGGTCTGTACCACGAGGTCCAGTTTCTGAACTGGAGCGAGGAGGCGCGAGAACGCTAGGGTTGTGCTATACTCGCCGCCATGCGGCCCGCCTCTTCGGCCTGTTCATTCGGCACGTGGAGGGCCATTCGGCCCGTGGAGGGCGGGGCGCGACAATGGTTTCCGAGTGAGGGAGAACCCATGGCCCATAGCAGTTACCGTCAATTTTGTCCCGTCGCGATGGCGGCGGAAATCCTCTGCCGCCGCTGGATGATGCTGGTCATCCGCGAGCTGGTGGCAGGCACCACCCGGTTCAACGATCTGCGGCGCGGGGTGCCGAAAATGTCGCGCAGCCTGTTGGCGACGCGGCTGCGCGAGCTCGAAGATTTCGGCGTGATCGAGCGCCATCTTCTGTCGCATCAAAGCGGCGTGCATGAATACCGGCTCACCGAAGCGGGGCGGGATCTCCTGCCGGTGGTCGAGGCGGTGGGCAATTGGGGGCAGAAATGGGTGGAATCGCGGCTGTCGCTGCGCAATCTCGATGCCTCGCTGTTGATGTGGGATATGCACCGCAATCTCGACCCTGCGCCGCTGCCGAACCGGCGCTGTCTGATCCAGTTCTGCTTTCCCGAACTGCCGCCGCGACAACAGAATTATTGGCTGGTGGTCGAGCCCTCGGGCGATGTCGAGCTCTGCCGCGATGATCCGGGGTTCGAGCTCGACCTGCTGGTGACCACCGATCTGCACAGCATGACGATGATCTGGATGGGGCTGGCCACGGTGCAGGAGCTGCGCGAGCGGCTCGATCTGTCGGGGGATCGCGAGATCGCGGCAAGGATGCAGACTTGGCTCGGGCTGAGCCCCTTTGCGCCGACGGAACGCCGGGTGTCCTGAGCGCCCGGCTGTCTTATGCAGGAGGCTCAGGCCGGTCAGGTCAGTCCTTGGCGAGCATCCGGCCGAGCATCCGGCCGCCGAGGATGTGCAGATGGAAATGCGGCACTTCCTGCACGCCATCCTCGCCGCAATTGGTGATCGCGCGATAGCCCGCCCCGGCGGCCCCCGGCGCCACGCCGGTCATCCGGCAGACATCGGCGACGCTGCGGTTGAAATCGACGATTTCGGCATCGCTGGCGGTGCTGGCGAAATGGTCATAGCAGACATAGGGCCCCTTGGGGATCACCAGCACATGCACCGGCGCCTGCGGCGCGATGTCGTTGAAGGCAAGGCTGTGCTCGGTCTCGAGCACGGTGTCATTGGGGATCTCGCCGCGCAGGATCTTGGCAAAGATATTCTGGTCATCATAATCGTAGGGCATGCAGGTCCTTTCGCGGTCAATCCGCGTAGAGGTGATCGGTTTGCGCTATTTCAATGGCCTTGTCCGCCGAGATGTCAAGGAAGCGGGCGATCTTGGCGGCGTTTTCCTCGGTGCTGTCGGACTGTCGCATGGTGAAGTGATTTTCGAACTCGGCATCGCGGATGCGGTCGCTCTCAAACGTCATGTCCGAGCGGATCGTCGGCAACAGCCGTTCCAGCGTTTCCTGCGGTGTCTGTTCCCCCGCGAGCCCGACGCGCATGGCATGGCCGATGAGATATTCGTCGGTGAAGTCGCATTGCACCTCGAGCAGCCGTGTGACCGACCGGTCGCCGCAGAAATCCTGCAAGAGATCGAGACTGGCGGGATCGAGACAGATGATCATCTGATCGGTCTCGTAATAGTCAAACAGCATCCGCATCAGCGCCCGGCGGTGGCGGTGGCGTTTCTCCATCGTCGACTGAATGCCGCCGAGATCGGGCAGCGGCGTGCTGTCCTCGTTGAACAGATATTCGATCGCCGTCAGGTTCGTCGCCTGCCGCACCGCGGTCAAAAGCCGCTTGGCCACATGCCATTTCTTGCAGACCACGATCATCAATTCGCGCTGCCGGCCGAGCGTGCTCTCGGTCTCCCAGAACCGCATGGCAAAGCGCCGCCCGATGCGGCCGCGCCCGGTAAGGAATTTGAACAGCGACCGCCCCTCGTTGGAGATCTTGAACGTCGCCGCCTCGTCGGAATAGAGCGCGCCGAGCCGCTGTTTGAGCTCGGTCGCCTCGGGGCTGATCTTGCGGGCAAAGAGGAAATCCTGGCTCAGCAGCAGATCATAGTGATCATTGTAAAAGGTCTGCGGCATCCCGTAATCGGTGAACATCAGGAAGGTGAGCGTGCGCGTCTCGATCTCGTGATCGGGGACGACATGGCGCACCAGCGTCTGAAAGAAGGTCTCGTCGGGGATCCAGGTGGTGCGGAAGAACCGCATCACATCGCGCCGCCTGCGGGTAAACTCGAGAATCCACTCGATGGTGCGGCGGCGCAGACACCACCATTGGCTGCCGATCATCACCTGGATATCGGCGGGGATCGCGCGCGACAGGCCAAGCCGGCGCTGCAGGTTCATCGAGGCGTAGAACAGCCGCTTTCTGTTGCGCTCGTTGAAATAGTGGCGATAGATCAGCCGCTCTTCCTTGATGCCGGTCTTGATCCAGTCGCTGTCGAAATAATCAAAGCTTTCGATGTAATCGACATCGCGGGCATCGAGAAACTCATGCGCGTAATGCGCCGATTTGATCGCCGCGCAATCGCCCGACAGCATGTAGAAATGCGTGGCCCGGGGAAAAGCCTCGACCGCCGCCTCGACCGCATAGAGCGTCGCCTGCACCAAGGACCATTCGCCCCAGCCGCATTTGATCCGCTTGCGGGCAAAGGCCACATTGGGATTGTCGGCCAGCGCCTCGCGGATGCGGGCGAAATGTTCGGGCTTGGCCCGGGCGTCGAAATGGATGGCGATATAATCCCCCGCCGCGGTCAGCATCTCGGCCTGACCGATGATGGCCTCGGGGTCTTTGTGACACAAAAGGATATATGCGATTTTCGCCATACTGGAAACGACTGGCCCTCAGTTTTAGGATTGTTTACAGTGATAGTGCTGAATAAGCATTGAATAAACAGGCATTTCGGGTTTTTTTGTTGAATGGAACATGGACGGCGCAACGAAGCGGTCCGTGGTTGGAGGTGAGGAATATGGGCTTTCCCGGGACATGGATGACCGAGAGCGAAAGTGTGGTCTATCGAGTGGTGCCGAAATGCGCCTGCTCGACCATCGGCCAGATCATGTATTACTCCGATCACGGGACCTTCTTTGATGGCGACATCCATGACGCCAAGGGCGGCATGCACAAATGGGCGCTGGACGAGAGTCAGGCGCTGATCACGCGCAACGTTCAGGCGCATGATTCCTACGCCTTCACCTGCGTGCGCAACCCCTACACCCGCATCCTGTCCTCCTTCTTTGACAAGATCTGCGGCATTCAGCGCAATGGCAGCCGCTATCGCGGCAAGCTGGTGCCTTTGCTGATCCAGAAATACGGCATCGAGGTCGGCGGCGAGGACGGCAAGCAGGAGTTCGACCAGATCAAGAGCTTCCGCCGCTTCCTGCTCTTTGCCCGCGACACCATCCGCTGGCGCCGCCCGATGGAGCCCGACATCCACTGGTCGGCCCAGGCCGGCCATATCTCGACCTTCATCGTCAACGGCGGCCGCTACGACAAGATCTTCTGGACCGAGAAGTTCAACGAGGGCATGGGCGAGGTGCTGAGCGCCATCGAGACGCCGAAACAGGTCGATCTCGACACCATCCCGCGCTTTAACGAAAGCGAAGGCCACGGCCCGAAACGCGCCCATCCGGTCGAAGATTACTTTGACGATCTGGCGATGCATCTCGTCTACGAGATCTATCACCGCGATTTCGAGCTGTTCAAATACGACTTTGAAGACCCGTCGAACAAGATGCCGACCGGCGAGATCGATCTCGACGAGGTCCACGCCAAGCTCGGCGACTAGAGGCACGCGGTGAAGAGGGGCGCGGCCCCTCTTGGCCTTGCGGCCAATTCACCCCGGGATATTTCAAGCCAGAAGATGCGCCTCTTTCTGGGTCCAAATACCCACATCCGGCGGCTGCCGCCGGGCTCAGACGGGGCTCAGACGAGCCCTTCGGCGCGGAACATCTCCAGCACATCCGCCTCGGGGCGCGCGCCATAATGGGTGATCACCTCTGCCGCCGCGATACAGCCCATGCGCCCGGCCACCGCCATCGGCACGCCGGAGACGAGCCCAAAGAGGAAACCGGCGGCGAATTGATCGCCCGCGCCGGTGGTGTCGAGCGGCTTGATCGGGGTGACGGGCACCTTGGTCACATCCTCGCCGCGATGGATCGTCACCGCGTCGCCCGAGCGGGTGCAGACCACGAGCCGCGTGTCGCGGCTGGCCTGGGTCAGGGCGGCGTCGAGATCCTCGGTCTGGTAGAGGGCGCGCCATTCGTGATCATTGCCGATCACATAATCGAGCTCGCGCAGCAGGGCGCGGAAATCGCTGCGGTGGCGGTCGACGCAGAACGGGTCCGAGAGCGAGATCCCCGCCAGCCCGCCCGCCTCGCGGCAGATGCGCGCGGCCTCGGTAAAGGCCGCCTTGCCGCGCGGTTTGTCGTAGAGATAGCCTTCGAGCAGCAGCAGATCGCATTCGCCTGCGACGCTGTCGTCGACATCTTCGGGGCCGAGCTCGGTCGAGATGCCGAGATAGGTGTTCATCGAGCGTTCGCCATCGGGCGAGACGAAGATCATCGAGCGCGAGCTGGTCTGGTCGCCGCCGGGCACCGGCGCGTTGACGAAATGGCTGCCCACGTCGCTCATCGCCTTGGCGTAGTAGCGGCCGAGCGCGTCGTCATTGACGCGGCCGATAAAGCCGGTGGTCAGGCCCAGCGCGCCCATGCCCGCCACCGTGTTGGCGACCGAGCCGCCGGGGGCCTGGGTGCGGTTCTGCATTGCCGCATAGAGCGCCTCGGCGCGGTCCTGATCGATCAGCGTCATGACGCCTTTTTCGATGCCCATCTCTTGCAGAAACGCGTCCTCGCATTGCGAGATCACATCGACAACGGCATTTCCGATGCCGACGGCCTGATAGGTGCTCATAGGGTCTTGTCCTCGAATTGGCAGAGATCGCGGATGATGCAGGTCGGGCACATCGGTTTGCGCGCTTTGCAGTGATAGCGCCCGTGCAGGATCATCCAGTGATGGGCGTGATGTTGGTAATCGGCGGGGATCTGGTCCTCGATGGCGCGTTCCACCGCCACCACATCCTTGCCCGGTGCGATGCCGGTGCGGTTGCCGACGCGAAAGATATGGGTGTCGACGGCCTGGGTGGGCAGGCCCCACCACATGTTGAGCACCACATTCGCGGTCTTGCGGCCGACGCCCGGCAGGCTCTCGAGGGCGGCGCGGGAATTGGGCACCACCCCGCCATATTCATTGACGAGGATTTCCGACATGCGGATCACATTCTTGGCCTTTTGCCGGAAGAGCCCGATGGTCTTGATATGTTCGGTCAGCCCCTCGAGCCCGAGGTCGAGCATTTTCTGCGGCGTGTCGGCAATCGGCCAGAGCGCCCGCGTGGCGCGGTTGACGCCCGCATCGGTGGCCTGCGCCGAGAGCGCCACCGCCACCACCAGCGTATAGGCGTTGACATGTTCGAGCTCGCCCTTGGGTTCGGGCTCGGCCGCGTGGAAGCGGGCAAAGATCTCGCGGATCGTGTGATAATCGAGCTGCTTGGCCATGGCCAAAGCTATGACCGGATTTGCCGGGATGCGCAATATTCGGGTCGCGCGGGTGGGGGGCGGCGGGCTAGTCTCCGGCGGAGACATGTGTAAAGGCTGCCCCAAGGAGTGTCGGATGAGTGAGCCACAGGGATATCATTATCAGGTGATGCGCCGCGCGATTGATTTGATCGACAGCGGCGCGGCCGGGCAGACGCTCGATGAGCTGGCGGCGGCCATGCATATGAGCCCGGCGCATTTTCAGCGGCTGTTCTCGGCCTGGGCCGGGGTCTCGCCAAAACGGTTCCGGCAATATCTCACGCTGGGCCATGCCAAGGCGCTCTTGGATGAGCGGTTCACCATGCTCGAGACCGCCGATGCGGCGGGGCTGTCGGGGGCGGGGCGGCTGCATGATCTCTTTCTGCGCTGGGAGGCGATGAGCCCCGGTGACTATGCGCGCGGCGGGGCCGGGCTCTGCATCCGCTGGGGCTGGTTCGACAGCCCCTTTGGCGAGAGCCTCGTGATGGGCACCGAGCGTGGCATTTGCGGCATCGGCTTTGCCGCCGAGATGGGGCGCGAGGCCACGATGGAGGATCTGCGCGGGCGCTGGCCCGCGGCGAGTTTCGTGGAAGACCCGGAGGCGCTGCGGCCCTGGGTCGAGACCGCCTATGGGCTGCGCGAGGGCGGCGAGGCGCCGCTTTACCTGATCGGGGCGCCGTTTCAGATCAAGGTCTGGGAGGCGCTGTTGCGGGTGCCGTCGGGACAGGTCACCACCTATTCCGAGATCGCCCAGAGCATCGGCCGTCCCAAGGCGGTGCGCGCGGTGGGCACCGCCGTTGGGCGCAACCCGATCAGCCTGCTCATCCCCTGCCACCGGGCCTTGCGGAAATCCGGCGGGCTTGGCGGCTATCACTGGGGCTTGCCGGTAAAACGGACGATCCTCGCCTGGGAAAGCGCGCGGGCCGAAGCCGGGTAGCGGGTTCAGAACAGCCCGTTCTCATGGGCGGAAAGCCCGGTGATCACCTGCAGCACGTCCCAATGTTCGACGATCTTGCCGCCGGCATCGAAACGGAAAATGTCCATGCCTGCGTAATCATCCGAGCCGGGCCAGATCTGGTGGCAATGCAGCACCACGAGATCCTCTTCGGCCACGGCGCGTTTGATGATCACTTTCTTCTCGGGAAACTCGCGCGCCATGCGTTCGAAATAATCGATGAACCCGGCCTTGCCGTCGCGCACATGCGGGTTGTGCTGAATGTAATCCGCGCCGACATAGCTCTCGACCGCACGGCGGGGATCGGCCTGATTGAACATCAGGTCATAAAAGGCGATGGCGGTTTCCTTGTTGCGTGTCTCAAGGGAGCGGGTCTCAGGCTGCTGGATCTCAGGCTGAGGCGGCTCTGGACTGTGCTGTGCTTGGCCGGACATGGCGGGTACCTCATACGTGAATGCGTGGTCGTGATAATGAACTTGTCATGCGCGAATTGCCGCTTATTTCCCCCTGTCAAATACTTGGGGATCGGCAATCCTAAGCCTATACTTAGCACAGACCCAGTCAATTGGGCCCTAAAATATGCGCCCAAGAGTTTGGGCAATGGAGCAAGAGGCAACGCCATGATGCGAGCAAAACAGATTATCACCTGCATGGCAGGGACGTCCCTTCTTTTGGTCACGGCCTGCGCGGAGCCCGCGCATCTGCAAGGCAATGACCCCAACGCCCGCGCCAAGCAGGGCGCGCTGATCGGCGGTGTGGTGGGCGCGATCACCGGCGCTGCGGCCAGCGACAAGAAGGGCAAGGGCGCGGTCATCGGCGGCGCCATCGGGGCCCTCGGCGGCGCCGCCATCGGCAATGCGCTGGACAAGCAGGCGGCCGAGCTCGAACGCGATCTCAACAATGACAGCGTGACCGTCAACAACACCGGCGACCGTCTCATCGTGACCATGCCGCAGGACATTCTCTTTGCCATCGACAGCTCGACGGTGAATTCGGGCCTGCGCGGCGATCTGCTGACCGTGGCGCGCAGCCTGCAGAGCTATCCCGACACCACGGTGCAGGTGGTCGGCCACACCGACAACACCGGCTCGGCCGCGCATAACCAGGCGCTGTCGGAGCGCCGCGCCAATGCGGTGGCGGATGTGCTGATGAATGGCGGCGTGTCCTTCAGCCGTATTCAGACCTATGGCCGTGGCGAAGATCAGCCGCTCGCCTCGAACCTGACGGCAGAGGGCCGCGCCCAGAACCGCCGGGTCGAGATCGTGATCCTGCCCAACGCCTGATCGGCGACCGAGCGAGACCCAACCAGATCCAACCAAGGCCCGTCCGGCAGACGCCGGGCGGGCCTTTTGCGTGGGGCGCACAGGCGCGGACGGCAGGCCGGGCTTCCTTGACGACCCCCACGCCACGCGCTACGCGGTTGGGCAAGAAATTTTACCATCAAAAAGGACTGCCCAGATGAGCACACCTTCGCTTCTTATCCTGCCCGGCGACGGGATCGGCCCCGAGGTCATGACCGAGGTGCGCAAGGTCATCGACTGGTTCGGCGCCAAGCGCGACCTGGCCTTTGATGTGAGCGAGGATCTGGTGGGCGGCGCGGCCTATGACAAGCATGGCGTGCCGCTGCATGACGACACGATGGCGCGCGCCCAAGAGGTCGACGCGGTGCTGCTCGGCGCGGTGGGTGGCCCGAAATACGACGAGCTCGATTTCTCGGTCAAACCCGAGCGCGGCCTGCTGCGCCTGCGCAAGGAAATGGACCTTTTCGCCAACCTGCGCCCGGCGCAATGCTTTGACGCGCTGGCCGATTTCAGCAGCCTGAAAAAGGACGTGGTCGCCGGTCTCGACATCATGATCGTGCGCGAGCTGACCTCGGGCGTCTATTTCGGCGAGCCGCGCGGCATCTTCGAAGAAGGCAATGAGCGCGTCGGCATCAACACCCAGCGCTACACCGAGAGCGAGATCGAGCGCGCCGCCCGCGCCGCGTTCGAACTGGCGATGCGCCGGAACAAGAAAGTCTGCTCGATGGAGAAGGCCAATGTGATGGAGAGCGGCATTCTCTGGCGCGAAGTCGCGACCCGCGTCGGCAAGGACTACCCCGAGGTCGAGCTGTCGCATATGTATGCCGACAATGGCGCGATGCAGCTCGTGCGGGCGCCGAAACAATTCGACGTGATCCTCACCGACAACCTCTTTGGCGACATCCTGTCGGATTGCGCCGCGATGCTCACCGGCTCGCTCGGCATGCTGCCCTCGGCCTCGCTCGGCGCACCGATGGCCAATGGCCGGCCCAAGGCGCTCTACGAGCCGGTACATGGCTCGGCCCCCGACATCGCGGGTCAGGGCAAGGCGAACCCGATCGCCTGTATCCTGAGCTTTGCCATGGCGCTGCGCTACAGCTTTGATCAGGGCGACGAGGCGACCCGTCTCGAGAACGCCATCGAAGCGGTGCTCGCCTCCGGCGCGCGCACGGCCGATCTCATGGGTCCCGAAGGCGGCACGCCGCTTTCGACCGCCGAGATGGGCGACAAGGTGATCGAGGCGCTCGACCAGAGCCTCTGATCCGCGCTTGGCGTCATGCTGATCCGCCCCCGGTGCCCCGCGCACCGGGGGTTTTTCGTGCTGGACCATCGTCCGGGACTTCCCCTTGACGAAACGCCCCCAGAGCCGGTTTCATGGCCCCATTGTATCGCCCGGACCGGCCCCGGCCTCGGACCCTGTGCCAGGGGCCAAGGATCAAGGGACATTGGGACATTGGGACATAGAGGATTTTCATGACAGGCTCTTTCCTGCCGCGCGCTATCCGACCGAACCAAACTCGGGCCATCGCCGCCGCGCTGGCCTTGGGGGCATCGCTTGTCCCATGGGCCCCGCCGCCCCTGGCCCAGGCCAGCCCGGAGGCGGCAATCGTCACCGAAAGCGAGAGCTTTCAGCTCTTTTGCGTCTCGGATGGGCTCTGCGACGCCGAAAGCCTTGATGCCGAGACCCGCGGACAGGCGCGCGCGACCCTGAAAGAGCTTCAGGCGGCACGAGGCTGGATGGCCGAGCTGGGCTTTCCGGTGGCGCGCGAGAACCTCGAGGCTGCGCAGGACGGGCGCAAGGGGCTGCGGTTTGTCCGCGAGGATGCCCCGTCCGATGTCGGTTGCTCCGAGGGCAGCGCCGCCTGTTTCCGTCTCAACCCGCTCAACAAAGGGCGGTTGAACCTGCCGGTGCGGGCGGTGGGCGACAGCGACAGTGTAGATACCCTAGTGCATGAATATGTCCATGCGGTGCAGCCCGCCCGCGATCCCGGTGCGCTCATCTGGATCAACGAAGCGGTCGCCACCGCTGTTGCCGCGGCCTGGACCCGCAAGCAGGGCGGCGCGCCGGGTGTCTATGAGCCGAAATACCATATGGTGCTCGACCGGGAGTTCCATGACGGGCAGGACGATCCCGGCTATGGGAAATGGGATTACCTGATCTCGCTCGGCGAGGCGATCGGCAGCGCGGACGGGGTGGGCTGGCTCGCGGAGCCGGAGATACTGGACGCTTCTACCAATGCCGGGCTGCGCGGCGGCACTGGCATGTCGCTCTTCTACGACACGCGGCTGACCGGCGGACAGAGTTTCGATCAGTTCTTTCCCCGCTATGTGGCGCGGTTCAACAATGTCGAACCTACGCAAGAGACGCAGCTTGGCCGGACCAGCCGCTATCTCTACTACGGGGATATTGCCCGGCACGAGTTCAGCCTCGCCTCGCCGCGCGAAGCCAAGGAGGTGGCACTCGAAGGCCGCGCCACGGGTTTCGCCGCGCATCCGATGCTTGTATCTCTGGAGGTGGCCGCCACGCCTGACAGCTTGCCTTCGGAGAATGTTTTCGTGGCAGATCTCTGGCTTGCGGGGGCGCTGGAGAAATCCGATCTGTCGCTGATCCGCGAGCATCGGCTCGCCCCCGAACGGCACCGCGATGCGTTGTTGGTGGATGGCAACGCCCCGCCGCCTGAGCTCGGGTTTTTCCGCGTGGCCTATACGCCCGCGCCGGACAGGGCGGCGGGGGCTGCGAAGTTTCTGCTCAAGATCGGCACGCGGCCGGTGGATTTCACCCCGCCCGATTGCTTTCAGGCCGGGCAGGCGGGGGCGTTTCTCGTCGATGGGTTTGGCGATCTCGCCCCGGGCAACTGGCGGCTGCACAGCGACAATGGCACGGTCGAGGGGCTGGTCGTGACACCTGCGCGGGCGGGCAAGATCACCGTTTCGCTCGACATCGACAGCCCGGTGACGCGGGGCGAGACCGGCATCACCCCGAAACGCCCCAAGCGCAGCCGTGTCGCCCTCGGCACCTTTGACGTGGCGGCAGAGGATTGCATGGTCCGGCTGACCATGGGGCCCGCCGTCTTCACCTATGTGGCGCGCGGCAGCTATACCGAGATCATCGCGCCGGGCGGCGAGGCCATGTATTTCGGCGCGCAGGACCTAGCGGCCTGGCAGGGCGGGCACTGGGTCAATGTGCCCGCCATGGCCAAGGGGATGATCCTCGGCAAGATGAAACAGGGCAGCGCGGGGCTTGTCTTTGACTATCCGGGTGCGCATGATGCAGAGGGCGATTTCATGTCGCAGATGCCGCGTATCTGGGCCGAACGGTTTTCCTGGTCCAGGCTGCGCAAGGCCGCCGCCCCGGATGGCGGCAGTCCCAAACGCCGCGCCGCCCCCTGTCCCGATGGCGGCACCGGCTGCCGCGAGACGGTGATCGCGATGGACGGTCATGAGGTGCCGGTGCTTTTCGATGCGCAGGGACGCCCGCGTCGGGTGGTGTTCGACGGGCAGGATGTGCTCTTTGACTATGGCAGCTTTCCGGCGCGCCGCCCGCCCGGCTGGTGATCGGGCTGGTGATCGGGCCGGGCGCAGAGGGCTTTGCCGGCCGGGCCAAGATTCTCGCAACTCCCGTCTTGCAAAGCCCGCGCTTTGCCAGTAACTGGTGCGCCACGGTCGGAGTGTAGCTCAGCTTGGTAGAGCACTGTCTTCGGGAGGCAGGGGTCGGAGGTTCGAATCCTCTCACTCCGACCAGATTATCCAACATATGCCATCAGGCCCAACCTGACCCTCCCGTCAGATCGCGGCGGCGGATGGCGTGTCAGGGCCACAGGCCCAAGGCCTTGCCCCCGTGGCGGCTGGCCCCATCATCCCCCGAAAAACATCTCTTTCACCTGGGCGATGCGCAGCTGCTGATCATGGCTGAGCGATTGGCCGCCAAAGGCTGCGATGATCTCGTCATAGGGGTCGGTGAGGCGCTGGCTGGTGCCGGCGAGGGTTTCGAGCACAGCAAGCCCGCAATAGGGCACATATTGCGGGGAATAGCCGCCCTCATGGGTGACGATGATCCGCCCCCCCGCATGGCGCGTGGCGAGCTCCATGAGCTGACCCATCATCCAGGCGTAATCGCTCGATTTCAGCATCTGCATGCCGAGCGGGTCCATGGCGCAGGAATCAAACCCGCTGGCCACAAGGATCAGCTCGGGCGCAAAGGCGTCGAGCGCCGGCAGGACCAGCTCGTCGAACGCGTGTTTATAGCCGCCGGTGCCGGTGCCGGGGGGCAGCGGGATGTTGAGGTTATGGCCAAGCCCCGCGCCTTCGCCCAGCGCCTCCATCGGGCCGGAGTGGAGCGGAAAGAGATTGTCCTGATGCAGCGAAATCGTCAGCACCGAAGGGTCGTCGTAAAAGATCGCCTCGGTGCCATTGCCATGATGCACGTCCCAATCGACCACCGCGACGCGGCCGATGCCATGCCGCTCTTGGGCGTATTTCGCGCCGATGGCCGCATTGGCAAAGAGGCAAAACCCCATCGCCTTCTCGGGCAGCGCGTGATGCCCCGGCGGACGGCAAAGCACATAGCCATTGTCCCAGTCCCCCGTCATCACCTCATCCACCGCCGCGGTGACCCCGCCCACCGCCAGCCGCGCGATCTCAAGGCTCGCGGGGCCCACCGGGGTGAGCTCGCCCGCGTCGCCGCCGCCCGCGGCACAGATTTTGGCGAGATGGTCGATATGGCTCTGCGGATGAACGAGGCGGAGGATCTCATCGCCCGCCGGTCGTGGCCGGTGCGATGCGAGCTTGGGGGCAAGCTCGGTCGCCTCTACGAGGTTCTGCAGGCGGCGCTTGGTCTCGGGATGTTCAAAATGCAGCCCCGGCTGCATCTCGAGCCCGGGTTCGAGAAAGCCGCACCAATTGAGCGTGTCATGCCAGTAATAGAGCTCGGCGGTCACAAACCCGGTGCGATGGGCGCAGGTGGTGTCAGCGTGAAACTGCATCTCGGTCTCCTTGGGGCGGTTCTTTCGTCATAGCATGGCGGGCCGGGCGGGGATCGGCCAAGAAGGCGCTTCCTAAGCCACGGATCGGCCCTTCCGAACCAGACCCCGGGGCGGGCGCTAGTCACAGCTCACGCTGGCCGCGCCGATCTCGCCCATCTGGGCGACGATCTGGGCCAGCAGGGTCTGCTGGGACATCTTGGCAAACTCCTGTGGCAGATCGTGCAGCTCGCCCTTGCGGGACACCACGGTGAGGGTCCGGGACAGGCCCGGCACCGGCAGGTCGCGGATGCGCAGGCTCATGTTCTCGACCAGCCCATCGATAAGCAGCGTCGGCGTCAGCAGGCTGAACCCCTGTCCCGCCGCGACGCAGGAGGTCACCATGCTCGACCGGTCCGCCTGAATGACCTTGCTCGGCTCGAATCGCAGGCGCCGCAGATGCTGGGCAATCTGGCGTCCGGCATGGGTCGTGTCGCCAAACCGCACCAGTGGCAGCCGCGACTGGATCGTCTCGAGACTGTCCTCGGGGCCGCTGTAATCCTTGGGCAGCACCAACAGATACTGCTCGCTCAGCACATGATGCCGTTCGAGCCCATCCATATCGAGAAACGGGTTGGAGGTGATCGCGAGATCGGCCTGTTTGGTGCGCAAGAGCTGTTCGTGATTGCCGCTCTGCCCGGCATAGAGCGTCATGTCCTTGACGCCAAAGGCGCCTTGCGCGAGGGCGATGAGCGGCGGGGTGAGCGTGGTGGCGATCGAGGCCTGCAGCCCCACCCGCAAGAGCGAGAGCGATTTCTGCCCGACATGGCGCAGCTCGGTTTCCATCTCGGACACCGCGTCGAGGATCTTTTGCGCCTTGAGCAACAGCCGCGCCCCGGCATGGGTCAATCGCGCGGGCCGCGTGCCACGATCAAGAAGCCGGGTGCCAAAGGCCTCTTCCAGCGCCGCGATATGCTGCGATGCGGCCGGCTGCGACAGGTTCAAGAGCTTGGCCCCGGCGCGCATCTGCCCGGTGGCCGCCACTGCAAGGAACACTTCGAGAGAGCGCATGAGCCCCGGAGGGAAGCCGGTTCGATCCAGCATGGCGCATCCTTAGTATAAGAGATTTCAATACTGAGGGGAATTTCTTGGCTTGTGTCAAGCGCCGTAGCAACGTGATCCCATGAAACGAACCCGCAGCTCCCGGCGCCGTGGCGCCCACCCCCAGCAGACGGCGTCAGAGCCGCGCGCGCCCTTCATCCTGCGCAAGCTCTCGACCTTCAATGTGCTGAGCGAGGCCGGGCTCGAACAGATCGAGGCCAATGCCGACACGATCCTCGCCGAGACCGGGATGGAGTTTCAGGGCGATCCCGAAATCCTCGAGATATTCGGCCGGGCAGGCTGTGATGTGGATGGCACGCGGGTGCGTTTCGCGCCCGGGTTCTGCCGCCGGACCATCACCGCCACCGCGCCCGCACAGTTCATCCAGCACGCGCGCAACCCCGCCAATTCGGTGCAGCTCGGCGGCGAGGCCAGCGTGCTCTGCCCGTCCTGGGGGCCGCCCTTCGTGCATGATCTCGACCGGGGGCGGCGCTATGCCTCCTACCGGGATTTCATCAACCTGGTGAAGCTGCACCACACGCTGCCATGGCTGCACCATTCCGGCGGCGTGGTCTGCGAGCCGGTGGATCTGCCGGCCAACAAGCGCCATCTCGACATGCTCTATGGCCATATCCGCCACTCCGACCGGGCCTTTATGGGCGCCTTCATCGGGGCCGAGCGGGCGGGCCATGCCATCGACATGGCGCGGATCGTCTTCGGGGCCGACTTCATGGCGGAGAACGCCGTGCTCTATTGTGTCTCCAACACCAACGCGCCGCTGGTCCTCGACAGCCATATGTCCGGCGCGCTCAAGACCTATGCCCGCGCCGGACAGCCGGTGGCCTGCACGCCCTGGGTTCTGACCGGCGCGATGTCGCCCGCCACCGTGGCCGGGACGCTGGCGCAGATCTTGGCCGAAACCATGGCCACCATGACGCTCACCCAGCTGGTGAACCCCGGCGCGCCCTGCCTGATGGGAAGCTTTGCCTCGACCATGTCGATGAAGACCGGCGCGCCGACCTTTGGCACGCCCGAGGCGGGGCTCTTGGTACTGGCCGCCGGGCAATTGGCGCGCCGCTTGGGGGTGCCTTTGCACACCGTCGGCACGCTCAGCTCGTCCAAGCTCCCCGATGCGCAGAGCCAGCAAGAGGCGGCCTGGGGCTTTTTGATGTCGATGTTTGCCGGGGCCAATCTGATCAACCACGCGACCGGCTGGCTCGAGGGCGGGCTGGTCACCTCGTTCGAGAAAACCATCATCGACCATGATCTCTGCGGCAAAATCGGGCGGTTCTTCGACGGCATCGACATGAGCGAGAACGCGCAGGCGATGGAGGCAATCGCCAAGACCGGACCGGGGCAGCATTTCTTGGGCTCCGAGCATACGCAGGCCAATTACATGAGCGCGCTCTTCCGGCCCTGGACGCCGGATGACAACGCCTTTGAACATTGGCGCGCCGCCGGGGAAAAGGACGCGGGCGCACGCGCCAATGCGCTCTGGAAGTCGCAGCTCGAAAGCTATGAAGACCCCGGTCTCGACCCCGAGATCGACGCGGCGCTGCAGGACTATATCGCGGCGCGGAAGGCCGAAAAACCTGATCAGGATTACTATTGATGCGCCGGGTGTTGATCATCGGCGGCGGTGCCATCGGTCTCTCGGTGGCCTATCATCTGGCCAAGCGCGGCGCGGCGGATGTGACGCTGTTGGAACGCAACCGCCTGACCTCGGGCACTTCGTGGCACGCGGCGGGGATCGTCGGCCCGCTGCGCGCCACGCCGAGTATGACGGCGCTGGCCTCGGCCGCCTTGGAGGTCTTTCCAGAGCTCGAGGCCGAGACCGGCATGGCCACCGGCTATCGGCGCACCGGCGGCTATTGGCTGGCCCGGGTGCCGGAACGGCTGGACGAGCTGCACCGCATCGCGGACTTGGGCCGCACGCAGGGGCTGACGCCTTCGGTCATCGCCGCCGAGGCGGTGGGTCTGCCGATGCTCGATCTGTCGCAGCATGTCGGCGCGCTCCATGTGCCCGAGGATGCCAATGTGAACCCGGTCGATCTCTGCATGGCCTATGCGCGCGGTGCGAAGAACCGGGGCGTGACCCTGCGCGAAGGCGTCGAGGTCGCGCGGCTCTTGGTCGAGGGCCGCCGCGTCACCGGGGTCGCCCTCGCCGATGGCAGCGAAATGCGGGCCGATCAGGTGGTGATCGCCACCGGCGCCTGGTCGCGCGAGCTTGCCGCCACGGCCGGTGTCGCGCTGCCCCTGCAGGCGGTCGAGCATATGTATGTGGTGACGGAGATCATCCCCGATCTGCCCGATCCCTTCCCGGTGATCCGCGATCTGGATCGCGGCATTTACCTCAAGGGCGACGCGGGCAAGCTGGTCATCGGCGGGTTTGAACCGAAGGCCAAATGCTGGGATCCCTATGGGCCGGAGGGCAACCGCGCCTTTCTCGAAATGGCCGAGGATTGGGAGCAATTCAGCCCCTTCATGGAGGCGGCGCTCGATCTTTGCCCGGGGTTGGCCACCACCGGCATTCAGCATTTCATGAACGGCCCTGAGAGCTTTACCGCCGACACCCGGCCGCTGGTGGGCGAAACTGCGGTCGACGGTCTCTTTGTGGCGGCGGGGATGAATTCGGTCGGTGTTATGTCTTCGGCCGGCATTGGCCGGGCGCTGGCGAATTGGATGGTGGACGGCCATCCGCCGATGAACATGTGGGAGGTGGATGTGGCGCGGGTCGATCCGGCGCGCGCCGCCCCGGCCCATATGGCGGCCCGCATGGACGAGGCGGTGGCCGATCTCTTTGCCCTGCATTGGCCCTATAAACAGCCCAAATCGGGCCGCGATCTGCGCCGCTCGGCGCTGCATGACTGCTGGGCCAAGGCGGGGGCACAGTTCGGCCAGACCGCCGGGTGGGAGCGCGGGCTCTGGTATGGCGCGGCTCAGCCCTATTCGGTGGGGGCGCAGCCCTGGTGGCCCGCAGCCGAGTCAGAGGCCGCCCAGATGGCCCAGGGCACGGCGCTCATTGATCTGAGCCCCTTTACCAAGATCGACCTGCGCGGGCCGAACGTGGCGCAAGCGCTCAATGATCTCTGCACCGCGCAGATGGATGTGCCGCCGGGCCGCGCGGTCTATAGCCAGATCCTCAACCCGCGCGGTGGGATCGAGATGGATGTCACCGTCTCGCGCCTCGCCGAGGATCATTTCCACATCACTTCGGGCGCCGCCACCCGCGCCCGCGATCTGGCCTATCTGCGCCGCGCCCTGCCCAGCACCGTGACCCTCACCGACCGCACCGAGGCCTATTGCACGCTCGGCGTGATGGGGGCAGGGGCGGCGCATATGCTGCGCGCCTGGGACGAAGACACCGCCTGGGCCGCCGCGCCCTTGGGCGAGCTGCGCGATCTGCTGATCGACGGCCACCGCGCCCGCGCCACGCGGATCAGCTTTGTCGGCGAATACGGCTGGGAACTGACCCTGCCCAACAGCATCGCGCCGCGTGTCTTCGACAGGCTCTATGCCGCTGGGGCCCGGCCGCTTGGCCATTTCGCCCTCGATGGCTGCCGCATCGAGAAAGGGTTCAAGCATTGGGGCCATGACCTCAGCCCCGCGATCACGCCGCTCGAGGCGGGGCTTGGCTTTACCATCGACTGGCGCAAGAATTTCACCGGCAAAGAGGCGCTCGCGGCGCAACAATCCCAAGGCCTGCGCCGACGGCTCCTCTTGCTGGAGGTCACTGGCGCCCCGCTTCTCTTGCATGACGAGCCGGTCTTTGAGGCGGGCCGTCACGTGGGCTTTACCACCTCCGGCGCGCGCGGCCCGCGCACCGGGCTCAACCTCTGTTTCGCGCTGATCGACACCGAGCCGGGCGAGACGCTGGACGACAGCTGCGCGCGAAACTTCTGCGTCAGGATTGCCGGGCAGGACCATGCGGCCACGCCGCTCCGCCGCCCGGCCTTTGATCCCACTCATGAAAGGATGCGCGCATGACCAAGGTGCAAGTGGTCATCATCGGCGGCGGCGCGATGGGCGTGTCGCTGCTCTACCATCTGGTCAAGGCCGGATGGCGCGATCTGCTGCTCGTTGAAAAGAACGACCTGACCCATGGCTCGACCTGGCATGCGGCGGGGCTTTGCACCCATTTCGCCCATAACGCCACCATTCAGGAGCTGCGCGCCACCTCGGTGCGGCTCTACCGGGACATCCTGCCGCAAGAGACCGGCCGCGACTGCGGCTTTCACCGCTCGGGCGCGATGCGCATCACCCGCAATCCCGACCGGATGGACGAGTTTCGTCATGTCGCGGGGCTGTCAGAATTCACCGGCTATCCGCTCGAGGTGCTGACGCCTGACCGCATCGCAGAGCTGCATCCGCTGGCGCGTCTCGACGGGCTGATCGGTGGCATCTACGAGCCTGACGATGGCCATGTCGACCCGACGCTGGCGACGCAAGCCATGGCCGAAATGGCCCGCAAGGGCGGCGCGCAGATCTGGCGCAACTGTCCGGTCGAGGCGATCCGCCACGACCGCGGCCGCTGGCAGATCGAAACCGCCAAAGGCCCGGTCGAGAGCCTGCATGTGGTCAATGCTGCCGGCACCTGGGGCTGGGAAGTGGGGCAGATGATGGGGGTGAACATCCCCTCCGTGCCGGTGCTGCACCAATATCTGGTGACCGACACCATCCCCGCCGTGGCCGAGAGGATCGCGGGCGGCTTGCCAGAGCTGCCAATGATCCGCGACCCGGAGGAGAGCTGGTACGTGCGCCAGGAACGCGACGGGCTGATCCTTGGGCCTTATGAGAAAGAGGCGCAGGTCTGGTCCGTCGATGGCGTGCCGCCCGCCTTCGGGGCCGAGCTGATGCCGCCCGATCTCGATCGTGTCGCCCATATCATCGAGGCCGCGATGGCGCGTCTCCCGGCGCTCGAAACCGGCGGCGTGAAAACCGTGGTCAACGGGCCGATCACCTTTACCCCCGACGCCAACCCGCTCATCGGTCCGGCCCATGGCCACGACACCGCCTGGCTTTTGACCGGCTCGTCGATGGGGGTGATGGAGGGCGGCGGCGCGGGCTGGTTCCTCGCCCATTGGATGACCCATGGCGCGCCGCCGATGGATGCGCTGGCGGTCGACAGCCGCCGCTTTGGCGCCTGGGCCGACCGCGAGTATCGCGTGGCCAAGGCGGTGGAATGTTTCGGCCTGCAATTCGGCGTGCATTACCCGCATGAGGAACGCCCCGCCGGGCGCGGCCTGCGCCTGTCGCCGCTGCATGACCTGATGATCGCCCGTGGCGCGGTGATGGGGGCGGCGCATGGCTGGGAACGGCCCAATTGGTTCTCGGAGACGCCAAATGCGAGGCCTGAGGAAAGCTTTCGCCGCGCCAATTGGTTCGCGCCGGTCGCCCGCGAGGTCAGCGCCGCCACCTCGCGCGTGGCCATGGCCGATCTCTCGGTCTTCTCCAAGTTCGAGATCACCGGCGCGGATCTGGGCGCGTTTCTCGAAACCCTCGGGGCCAATCGCGCGCCACATCCGGGCCGCATCGGGCTTTGCCATGGGCTGACCCCGGCGGGCGGTGTTCTGTCGGAGTTTACCGTCACCCGGCTCGCCGAGGACCACGCCTATCTGACCTCCGCCGCCGCCGCCGAAGAGATCGACCTCGACCTGCTGCGCCGCAGGGCCAAGGGCATGGATGTCGAAATCCGCAATGTCACCGAAGATTTCGCGGTGATCGCGGTGATGGGCCCCAAAGCGCCGGAGACCTGCCCCGAGCTGGTCGATATGCCCTGGCTCAGCGCCCGCGAGACGACGCTCGACGGCATCGCCATCCGCGCCTTGCGTCTGTCTTACATCGGCGAATGCGGCTGGGAGCTGCATGTCGCGCGCGGTGCCGCCACCGCGCTCTTTGAGCTGCTGGAACACCGGGCCAAGCCCCATGGCCTTGGCTTTTATGGGGCCTATGCCGCCAATTCCATGCGGCTCGAGAAGGGCTATCGCGGCTGGGGCAGTGACCTCACCACCGAACGCAGCCCGCTCGAGGCAGGTCTGACTGCCTTTGTCCGCAAGGACCTGCGCGACGGCCTCGCCCGCGACCCGGCTTGGGAGATGGTCCTGCTGGAGATCGAGACGGGCGAGGTTGATCCGTTTTACGCCCATAGCGTCTGGCAAGGCGACCGGCCGGTAGGCATCGTGACCTCGGGCGCCTATGGTCATCGCACCGGCAAGGTTCTGGCGCTGGCCTATCTGCGCGACGCCACCGCGCGCGACGGGCTCAGCGTCTCCATCCTCGGACAGCGCCGCGCGGCCACGATCCTGCCGCAGGCGCCTTTTGATCCTGACGACACCCGCATGAAACCCGGAGCAACGCCATGAACGAACATCCCCTGCACACCGACTGGAATTTCGACAGCACCGCCGCGCGGCGCGATCAATATTACGCGGCCTCGCTCACCCGGTTCACGCCCTTCCGCGATCCCATCGTGTTCAAGAAGGGGCAGGGCCAGTATCTGTGGGACACGGACGGGCGCAAATATACCGATCTTCTCGGCATGAATGTCTGTATCTCGGTCGGCCATTCGCACCCGCGCGTCGTCGCCGCCGCCATGGATCAAGCGCAGGAGCTGACCCATTGCACCACCATGTTCTATCATCCGACGCCCGCCCATCTCGCCGAGGAACTGGCCGCGACCATGCCGAAAGGCCATGACTGGGTGGTGCATCTGACCAATTCCGGCTCCGAGGCCATTGATCTCGCCATGACCATGGCGCGCACCTATACCGGCAATCTCGATCTGCTGGCGCTGCGCACCGCCTATCACGGGCCGACGGCGGCGGCGCAATCGATCACCGGCATCGCGGGCTGGCGGCATCCGGGGATGCCGGGCAACGTGGCCTTCGTGCCAGAGCCCAACCAGTATCGCGGCATCTTTGGCGAGGGGACAGATCCCTATCTCGACGAGATCACCCGCACCATTCAGACCGCCACCTCCGGCAAGCTCGCCGGGATCTTTGTCGAAAGCGTGCAGGGCTATGGCGGCATCATCGCCATGCCGCCGGGATATATGTCCGGGGCCGCCGACCGGGTGCGCGCGGCGGGCGGGCTCTATATCGCGGATGAGGTGCAATCGGGCTTTGGCCGCACCGGCGATCATTTCTGGGGGTTTGAGGCGGATGGCGTCGTGCCCGATATCGTGGTGATGGCCAAGGGGCTCGGCAATGGCTTTCCCATCGGCGCGGTGGTCGCCAAGAAAGAGGTCGCCGCGCCGATGGCGGAGAAATTCATGTTCCATACCTATGGGGCAAACCCGACCTCTGCCGCCGCCGCCCGCGCCGTGCTCGCCGTGATGCGCGACGAAGGCCTGCAAGAGAACGCGCGGGTCGTTGGGGCCAAGCTCTTGGAACGGCTGCAGGATCTCAAGGACAAGCATTCCGCCATCGGCGATGTGCGCGGCAAGGGGCTGATGCTGGCGCTGGAGTTTGTCACCGACCGCGACAGCAAGACCCCGGATAAGGAGATGACCGCTGAGGCCTTCGAGGCCTGCCGCGCCGAGGGCATCATCCTGTCGAAATCCGGACCGTTTCAGCAATGCCTGCGCATGGTCCCGCCGCTCTGCCTGTCGCAAGAGGATGTCGACCACGTGACCACCAGCCTCGACGGCGCCCTCTCCGCCGCCGCCAAGCTGCGCCGCTAGCGGGCAAGGGGGCAGGGCGTCAGAGCACCATCTTCTGCCGCCGGTCGCGGGCAATCAGCCCGCGGATCTGCGCCACGATCTGATCGGCATGGTCGGACGCCAGCCGATCGGCGAGCTCCACATCGCGGGCCTCGATGGCGGCGATGATCTCTTCGTGTTCGGCGGCATAGGCCTGCGGCAGCCGGTCCTCGAAGGAGGAATAATATAGCCGCAACAGCCGCCGCCCCTCGTCGAGCACCCGCAGGCACAGCCCTTCGAAATAATGGTTGCGCCCCGCCGCCGCGATGGCTGCGTGCAGCTCGCGGTTGGTGGCGATCATCGCCAGCGCATCCTGCTCGGTCACCGCCTGCACGAACCGCGCCTGCCACTGCCGGATGGGATCGAGATCCTCGGGCTGATGATACTGCGCCGCGAGCCGCGCGGTGACCCGGTACATGAGCGTGATCGTGTCGAAAAACGTGTGCAGGTTGAGGAAATCGATATTGGCCACCACCGCCGTCCGGTTCGGCAGCGCAGTGACCAGCCCTTCGCCCGCCAGCCGCACCAGCGCCTCGCGAATGGGCGTGCGCGACATCGACAGCCGCTCGGCCAGCTGCGCCTCGTCAATCGGGCTGCCCGGCGCCCGGGTGAGCTCGATGATCTCGTCGCGCAGCACCTCATAGACCGTCTGCGCCCCCGACCCGCGCTTGCGGAGCTTGGCCTTGGTGACGGGTTTGGAACACATGAAACACCCTCCGGTAAACAGACATGACATAGGCGCGGCCCAAGCCCGATGACAAGCCGCGAGAACGCTACCTGGGCGAGGCGAGCCCGCCCAAGCCTGGGATCAGAACCCGACGATCCGCTCTGGCAGCCAGGTCACCAGCGCCGGGAAGAGCGCGATGAGGATCAGCGTGAACACCTGCATAGCGATAAAGGGCAGCACGCCGCGGCACATCTGGCCATAGGTCATGTCCGGCGGCGCGATGGATTTGAGGTAGAAGATCGACGACGCCATCGGCGGCGTGAGATAGCCGGTCTGGATCACCACCAGCACCATCGTCGCGAACCAGATCGGATCGACCCCGGCCTCGCGGATGAACGGGGTGAAGAGCGGCACACAGATGAGCACATTCGCCGTCCAGTCGAGGACAAAGCCCAGCACGAACACCACCAGAAGAAAGAACATCAGCATCTGCGCCGTGCCAAGCCCCGCGCTCTCGATGAAATCACGGATCATCCGCGCCCCGCCATTGGCGGCAAAGCTGCTCATGAACATCGTCCCGGCCGCCACGATGAGCAGGATCATCGCCGAGATCCGCACCGTCACCCGCAGCGACGCGCCGAGCATCGGCAGCGAAAACCGCCCATTGGCGAGGGTGAGCAACAGCGCTCCGGCCGCCCCCACCGCCGCCGCCTCGGTGGGCGAGGCGATCCCGGCCAGGATCGAGCCGAGCACCGCGAAGATCAAGCCAAAGACCGGCACCATCACCTGCGCCGTGATCCAGAGCTTTTCGCCAAGCGGGCGGCCGCATTCGTCGCGCGTCTCAGGCGCCAGAGGCACCGGACGCAACAGCCCATGCACAAAGATATAGGCAAGGAACAGCACCACCATCAAAAGCCCCGGCAGCATCATCCCCGCCAGCAGCTTGCCCACCGACATCTGCGCCAGCGAGGCATACATCACCGCGATCACCGAGGGCGGGATCATCGTTCCAAGCGAGCCACCGGCACAGATCGTCCCGGCGATGAGCACATTGTCATACCGCGCCTTCTGCATGGCCGGGATCGCCATCATGCCGATCATCACCTCGACCGCGCCGACCACTCCGGCGGCGGCGGCAAACACCGCGCCCATGGCAATCGTCGCAATCGCCAGCCCGCCGGGCAGACGGCCAAGCCACATGTTCATCACCCGGTAAAGACGCTCGGCAATCCCCGAGCGTTCGAGCAACGCGCCCATCAGGATGAACATCGGAATCGCCGACAGGATGAAATTGGTCGAGGCGGTGTAGAACGAGCCATAGAGCTGGTTAAAGGCCACCGGCCCAAAGGCCGTGATCGCCGCGCCCACGGCCACGATGGCCAGCGAAAAAGCGATGGGCAGGCCCAGAAGGATCAGCGCGAAGAGCGCCGGGAACATCAATGCTGCGATTTCCATGGGTCAGGCCTCGGACTTGGGGGATGTGGCGGTGTCGAATTTGGGCAGGTCGAGCGGCGGCGCGTCATGCGGGGCGGGCGGTTTGCGCTGCCCCGCAAAGGCGCGCCAGCCTTCCGCCGCGAGCTGCAGCGTCAGCCCCGCCATGCCCAGCGCCAGCACCGTGTAGAACGGCCACATCAGCGGCGCCCAAGGGCTCACATGTTCGACCTCGCCATGCACATAGGCGCGCAGCGCCCGCTCGCCCGCGATCTTGCTGAGCCAGCCCATGATCGGCGCCAGCACCAGCAAAAATGCCACCCCGTCGATCATGTCGCGCAGCCGCGCCGGCATCCGCGACGACAAAAGATCGACGCGCACATGGGCATCTTCGCGCAGCGTCTGGGCACAGCCCAGAATGAACAGCGTGCCGGTGCTCATATAGGCAATGTCGAAGGCCCAGAGGGTCGGCGCGCCAAACAGATAGCGCGCCGCAACTTCATAGAGCATCGAGGCAATCAGGATGAGCACCATGGCCTGTGCCGCATAATCCAGCACGCTGGATATCCGGTCGACGAGTTTGAGGATCATCTGCATCCCTATGCCTCCCTTGCTGGATCAGTGGCCGTTGCGGATCAGATACCCGCTCTGCGCGGCCCAACGATCCTTATAGGCGAGATATTCGTCGAGAATGGCGGCCATACCGGCATCTTCGGCGGCTTTCTTCTTGATCCAGTCGACACCCGCAGCAGAGAGCTCGTCCTGCACCGATTGGTCCAGCTCGATCACCTCGGCCTTGCTCCCGGCAAAGGTCTCCATCGCCTTCATGTCCTTGTCATAGAAGTTGAGAAGAGCCTGCAGCGTGGTCAGCTCGGCCGCCGCTTCGATCTTGGGCTTGAGCGCCTCGTCGAGCGCGTCCCAGGTCTCTTGCTTGAGAACCACTTCCCACAGGAAGGTGGGCTGATGGATGCCCGGCGTGATGATATAGGGGGCCGCCTCGTGGAACCCTTCGGGCAGGTTGGCCGAGGGCGGGGCCCATTCGATGGCATCGACGCCGCGACGCTCGAGCAGCGTGTAGATCTCTCCGGGGGGCACCACGGTCGGCACCGCGCCGAAATAGTCGCGCATCACTTCGGCCCAGGGGCCAGAGGTCCGGTACTTGAGACCCTTGAGGTCCTCGGTGCTGCGGATTTCCTTGTTGCTATGCGCCATGATCTCGGACGAGCCGATGCCGACGATCAGCGATTTGAGCCCCTCTTGCGCGCGCAGCTCCGACAGCTTCTCTTGACCGCCCGCCTCATAGATCCAGGTCACATAGGCCTCGGGGCCCATGCCGCCGGGAAAGCCTGCAAAGATCGCGTTGACCGGGTTCTGGTTGACCAGATAGCTCGGCGTCGAATGGCCGGCCTCGACGATGCCGTCCTTGACCCCGTCATAGACCTGCAGCGCGGGCACGAGAATACCGGCGCCAAAGGGCTGCACCTCGACCGCGCCATCGGTCATCAGCGTCACGTTGTCGGCAAAGCGTTCCAGGAAATTGACATAGAAGGGCGAGCCTTCGGGAACCGAGGTCGGCACGCGCCAGGTCACATCCTGGGCCAGCGACGCCGACCCGATCAGCGCCAGCGCACCGGCGGCGGCAAGGGTTTTCAGGGTGAAGTTCATGGTCGTCTCCTCTGTTGGGCTGTCCGCGTCACCTTCTCCGGGCGCGGCAGATGTATCCAATATACATATGGTCGAAATTGAGTCGACACAAAAAATACATGATGCGGTTTTCCGGGGTGGGCACTGCCTGAAACTCGGGCTGCGGGTCTTGCCAATGCCGCCAATATCGCCACAGTCGCGTTACCGTCGAAATACCGACGTAGTACCGACACGACAGGACAGCCCGATGAAAGCCATTTTCGACGACCGCCAACGCCGCCACGATCCGCAGTTCCGCCTGCTCGATGGCAAGATCATCGAAAACCCCGATCGCCCGGCGCGTGTCGATGTTCTGCTCGATGGTGTGGCGCGGGCGGGCTGTGCCCTCACTCCGGCGCAAGACCATGGAATCGCTCCGATTTCTGCGCTGCATACGCCGCGCTATATCGACTTTTTGCGAACGATTCATGCCCGTCGATCGGCCCTTGTGGGCGATCTGTCCGAGGTCGTGCCAAGCCGCACCTGCCCGGACCGCAGCATGAATTATTCCTATGACACCGAGGCCCTGATGGCCTTTCACAATGCCGACACCTCCTGCCCGATCTCGGCCCAGTCCTGGGAGGCGATCTACTGGTCCGCCCAGACCGCTGTGACCGGGGCCAAAGCGTTGCTTTCGGGGGATAAAACCGCCTATGCGCTCTGCCGTCCCTCGGGCCATCACGCCTATGCCGAGCTGGCGGGCGGCTTTTGCTTTCTCAACAATTCCGGCATCGCCGCCGAACAGCTGCGCCAAGCCGGTCACCGCCCTGCGATCCTCGATATCGACGTCCACCACGGCAATGGCACCCAAGGCATTTTCTACGACCGCGACGACGTGCTGACCGTCTCTCTCCATGTCGATCCCGCCCAGTTCTACCCCTTCTTCGCCGGCGCCGCCTGCGAGACCGGCCAAGGCCGCGGCGCGGGCTTCAATCTCAACCTGCCGCTGGCTCGCGGTCAGGGCGATGCCGACTACCTCGCCACGCTCGACCGGGCCTTGGCCCATATCGACGCGTTCGGGGCCTCGGTCATCGTTGTGGCACTGGGGCTCGATGCCCATGAAGGCGATCCTTTTCAAGGGCTTAAGGTCACAACCGACGGGTTCGCCGAGATCGCCCGCGCCATCGCCAGCCTCGGGTTGCCGGTGCTCAACGTCCAGGAAGGCGGCTATATGCAGCCCGCGCTGGGCGACAATCTGGCGCGCTATCTTGGCGCGATGGCCGAGGCAGTCTAGCGCAGCGGCACGCCTGCGGGCTGGCTCTCATGTTCGTCCATCACCTGTGACACTTCCTTGACGAAATCCGACGCCAGCCGCGGCAGCACCGTGTCCTTACGCGTCAACAGGCAGGCATTCATCTGGATCGACGGCGTGAACGGTTTCACGACGAGGTCCATTTTCGCAATCATTGCAGGGGTATAGCTGTCGACGATGGCAATCCCCAACCCGGCATTGGCGAGCACCGCCGCTGAATGGCAGTAACGCACCTCGACCGCCGGACGATAAGGCGCATTGGCCGCCTCGAACGCCTGCCGCAGCAGCACCCCGAGCCGCGACCCCCGGTCGAGCCCGAGCCCCATATGCCCATGCTCGGCGCAGTCGCCCGCCGTGACAAAGGGCTTGGCCGCCAGCGGGTGATCCTTGGCCAAAAGCGCCACCATCGGCGTCACTTTCATCACCGTGACATCAATGCCCGGATGCGATTGCATCCCCAGCAAAAAGGCGAAATCCACCGTGCCCGCCTCGACCGCCTCGATCACATTCTCCATCCGGCGGATGTCGAACTGAACGCTAACGCCTTGACGTGTCTTGAGAAATCGCTTGAGCGCCAGCGGCATGACCGAATGGCCAAGCGGCGGCGTGGCAAGCACCCGCAGCACGCCTGACCGGCCCTCGCGCAGGTCGCGCACGCGGGTCTCGAGGCTGCGCAGGTTGAGGAAAATCGGCTCGATCTCGGTGAAGAGAATGCGCGCCTCCTGTGTCGGGACAAGCCGCCGGTTGCGCCGCTCGAAGAGCTGAAACCCGAGCTGTTCCTCGAGCTGCCGGATCGCCAGGGACACGGCAGGCTGTGAAATCCCCAGATCCTCGGCCGCCTGCACCGTGGTCTGATGGGTCATCATCGCGCCAAAGACCTCGAGCAGGCGAAGCGACAGGTCATTTTTGCGCGAAATCTTCATATATTGGCCGCCAATACAGTGCCAAGCGCCATGGCCGTCGCCGCCTGCACCGGGTCGATCACCACGACGCCCAGCGCCTCTTCGAGGGGTTTGCGATGCCGCGCCATCCCGGCACAGCCCAGCAGGATCGCGCCCGCGCCCCGGTCGCGCAGCGCGCCGCCCGTCTCGACCAGCCGGTCAAAGGTGCCCGCGCCGCGTGCCGTTTCATCGACGCTCATGTTGAGGGCAATTTCGCCCACCAGCCGCCCCAGAACGCCCATCCGCGCCATGGTCCGCCGGTGCCGCGCGATGGAGGGCTCGGCCACCGCGATCACCCCAAAGAGATCGGCCCGCGCCATGGCGGTGAGCACGCCCGCGTCCTGGATGCCAAAGACCGGCACCGGGCTGATCGAGCGGCAGGCGTCGAGCCCGGGATCGGAATAGCAGGCGATGACATGGGCCGAGGCATCGGGGCGCGACTGCACCAGCCGGGTGAGCGGCAGGATCACGCTGTCGCTGTCGATCTGGCTCTGGATGCCGAACGGCCCTTCCGCGAGGGTCAGGCATTCGATCTCGGGCCCGTGCGGCGTGGCAAAGGGGGCCAGCGCATCGACGAGCCCGTCGGTCACATGGGTGTTGGAGTTCGGGTTGATGACGAGGATCGGGCCGGGGCGGGTGTCGGGCATGGTTGGGCTTTCTGAGGGGCGCGGGGTCAAGTGTCGAGCGCGGCGAGCTTTTGGTCAAGCCGCGCCATGAGGCGGGTGAGATCGGCATGGTCGGCGGCGCTCATCACGGGGCCGGGGGCGCGGACCTTGGGCGAGGCGAGAACGCCGCGCCGGTGCAGGATTTCCTTGCGGATGGCGAGGCCGAGCCCGAGCTGTTGTTCGTAGCGGACCATGGGCAGATAGGCGTCAAAGAGGTCTTCGGCCCCGTCCACATCGCCGGCCTGATGCCGGCGCACCACTTCGACCAGCATCTCGGGATAGGCAAAGCCGGTCATCGCCCCATCGGCGCCGCGTTGCAATTCCTGCGGCAAGAAGAGCGCCGCATTGCCGACGAGGATCGAGATCCGGTCGATCTGATCGGTGTCGGTCTCGGCGCGCATCCGGTCGAGCTTGTTCAGCCCCGGCCAGTCCTCGTGTTTGAGCATGATGATCTGCGGATTGTCGCGGAAGATGTCGAGCAGGGTCTCGGTCGAGAAATTGACCTTGGTGGTCATCGGATAATCCTGCAGGCAGATCGGCACATCGGGGCCGAGCGTCTGACAGACCTGCGCGAAGTATTTCTTCTGCTGGGCATCGGTTTGCAGGCTCGGCATCGGGGCGACCATGACGCCCGCGGCACCGGCCGCCATCACTCGGTCGGTCAGCGCCTTCATCGGGTCGAGCCCGGCCCCGGACACGCCCACGATCACCGGCACGCGGCCCGCCACGCGATCCAGCACACGGGTTGCAAATTGGGCGGATTCCTCGCCCGAGAGCTTGGGGGCCTCGCCCATGATGCCGAGAATTGTCATGCCCGTGACACCGCAGTCGAGATAGAAATCGACCATCCGGTCGGTGCTCTCGAGATCGAGACTGCCATCCTCGGCAAAGGGGGTGGCGGCGATGATATAGACGCCCTGGGCGTGGCGGTCGAAACGATTGGTCATTCTGTCCTCGTTGAGCTCTCGGCCAAAGGGGCCGGAATGGTCAGGCGATCACTTTCCACGAGCCGCGCATACCGGTCGGCAAAGAGCCGCGCGGTGGGCAGGGACTCGCCCCAGTTTACATAGCAGGTGTCAAGATCGATGAGCCCGTCACGCGCGCTGATCGCCAGCGCCTCGCCGACGAGAATGCAGCGCTCGGGGCTGAGCGACAAAGCGACGGTCTTGCGACATTCGAGCGCCACGGGCGCAAGGGCAAGCCGGGGCGGAGCGACCATTCTGGAGGGCTGCGTGGCGAGGCCTAGCGCCTCGGTCTCGCTCGCCCCCGGGGCGTATCTGGCGGCGCTGTCGACCATCACGGCGTTGAGATCGGGAGTCAGCATATGGACCACGAACTCGCCCGTGCGCTCGATGTTGCGGGTGGTGTCCTTGGGCGTGCCATCCGCATGATGTTCAAGCCCGAGGATCACGGTGGCCGGATCGGCGCCGAAAACATTGAAGAATGAAAAGGGCGCGAGGTTGGTCGACCCGTCGGAATTGCAGGTGGTGACCCAGGCAATGGGCCGCGGGATCACCACACCGCACAAGAGCTTGTAGCGGTCCCGCGGGTCGAGCTTGCCAAGGTCGATGTCCAGCATGTCAGGGGCTCAATCCGGCAAGACGACGCCGGTCTGACTGCAGATCAGCCCGTAATGTTCGATCCGGCGATGGCGCGCGAAATCAAAGATGGTCGATTTGCCGAAGCTGCAGGCGTCCATGTCACAGGCATGCACGATCAATTCATCGCCCTCGGTTTCGGCCCGGGCCATCACGTAGCCATTGGGATCGACGATCATGCTGCCTCCCATGAGCGGATGACCGTCCTCGTCGCCCGCCTTGGCCACGCCGACCACCCAGGTGGCGTTTTGATAGGCCGCCGAAGTCATCGAGAGTTCCGAATGATAGAGCCGCTTTTCCAGCCCTTCGACCGAATCCTGCGAATTGACCGAGGGCGTGTTATAGCCAAGCATCACCAGCTCGACCCCTTGCAGCCCCATCACGCGATAGGTCTCGGGCCAGCGCCGGTCGTTGCAGATGCACATGCCCATGATCGCATCCATGTTGCGCCACACCTGAAAGCCGGTGTCGCCCGGTTCAAAATAACGCTTTTCAAGATGCTGAAAGGCGCGATCATGGTCGAATTCGGAGTGTCCGGGCAGATGGGTCTTGCGGTATTTGCCGACGATGTTGCCGTCGCGGTCTGTGAGGATCGAGGTGTTGAAATGCCGCCCCTCGGGTGTCAGCTCGGCATAGCCGAAGGAGATCGCAACCTGCGCCTCGCGGGCGGCGGCAAAGAGCGGCGCGGTGGCGGCATTGGGCATTTCGCGTTCGAACCATTGGTCGACCTCGGCCTGATCTTCCATGTACCAGCGCGGGAAAAACGTGGTCAGGCAGAGTTCGGGAAACACCACGAGATCACAGCCCGCCCCTTTGGCCTGCTGCAACAGGGCGATCATCCGTTCGACCACCTCCTCGCGCGTGTCGGCCTTCTGAATAGGGCCCATCTGGGCGCCGCCAATGACAATCTCACGCATCTGCGTTTCCTTCCTTGAACTGGTCTAATGAGCGATGCGGCGTTCGAACCGGCTGACAAGCCGGACGAGGGGCCACAAAATGACGAGGTAAATGCCTGCCGCGAGCACGAGCGGAGAGGCGCTATAGGTGACCGAGCGCGCCATATCGGCGGCATAGAGCATCTCGGCCAGCGACACGACAGAGGCGAGCGAGGTGAGCTTGACCACTTCGATCGTGTTGGAGATGAGATCGGGCAGCACGTTGCGCACCGCCTGCGGCAGCACGACATAGGCCATGGTCTGGGACGCGCCGAGCCCGGTCGAGCGCGCCGCCTCGGTCTGACCCGTGCCGACCGAGCCGATGCCGGCGCGAAAGATCTCGCCGTAATAGGCCGAGTTGTTGAGCAAGAAGGCGATGGCGACTGCGGCAAAGGGCGACAGGCGCAGCCCGGCAAAGGGCAGGCCGGAATAGACAAAGATCAGCAGCACGAGCGGCGGGATCGCGCGGAAAAAGTCGACAAACCCCACCGTCGCCCAGCGCAGCGCGCGGTTCTGGCTCAGCATCCCGAGCGCCGCAAAGAGCCCGCCCAAAAGCCCCATGGGAATGACCACGGCACAGATCGCCAGCGTCATCCAGAGCCCGCGCAGGATCGTGGGCCAGGCGGCGATCATGATCTCGATATTGAAGAATTGTTCGATCAACTGGTCCATCGGATCACGCCTTTTTCCACGAGTAGCGCCGTTCGAGCCAGCGCGACAGGATCACGAAGGGCAGGAAAAGCAGCACATAGGCCAGCGCCGCCAGCAGGAGCGGCGAGGCGTTGCCGGAAAAGCTCTGGGCTGTGGTGGCCTGATTGAGAATGTCGGGCACCCCGATCACCGTGCCAAGGGCGGTCATCTTGGTGATGGCGATGGCACGGTTGGTGAGCGGCGGGATCGCAAGGCGCATCGCCTGCGGCAAGACCACATAGCCGAGCGTCTGGGTGAACCCGAGCCCGGTCGAGCGCGCGGCCTCCCACTGGCCCTTGTCGACCGAGGTGATGCCCGCCCAGAGGATTTCCTCGGCAAAGGCCGCGAGGATCAGCGTCAGCACCACAAAGAGCACCATGAAGGCCGACAGGTAAATACCCGCATTGGGCAGGCCGAAAAAGACCAGAAGGATCACCACCAGAGGCGGCAGGGCGCGGAACACATCGGCAAAGACCACGATGAGAAAGGAGAGCGGTCCGACGCGATACGCCCGCAGGCAGGCAAGAAGCGTGCCGAGCGTCATGCCGACGAGGATGATCAGCACCGACAGCCAGACGGTGACCCCGACCCCGGCAAGGATCGACGGGGCGTATTTGACCAGCACCTCCCAGTTGAGAAAGGTCTGGGCAAAGCGTTCGAGCCCGCTGAGCGCCTCTGTTTCCATCTCAGGCGCCCCCGGTGACGCGCGACAGGAAGCTGCGCGTGCGGGCGTGGTTCGGATTCTCGAAAATCCGCTCGGGGCTGCCCTGTTCGACGATCTGCCCGTCATCCATGATGATGACGCGGTCGGCGGCCTCGCGGGCGAATTGCATCTCGTGGCTCACGACCAGCATGGTCATGCCGGTCTCTTTCAACTCGCGCATCACGGCGAGCACATCGCCCACAAGCTCGGGGTCGAGCGCCGAGGTCGGTTCGTCAAAGAGCATCACCTGCGGTTCGAGCGCGAGGGCGCGGGCGATGGCGACGCGCTGTTGCTGACCGCCGGACAGGGCGGCGGGCAAGTTTTCGGATTTATCCGCAAGGCCGACCTGTTCGAGCGCCGCCATGGCGCGGGCATCCGCCTCGTCGCGCGACTGGCCGAGCACTTTGCGCAGGGCCAGCGTCACGTTGCGGCGCGCCGAGAGATGCGGGTAGAGGTTGAAGGATTGAAACACCATGCCAATACGCTGGCGTATGGCGTTGAGGTCGACGCCTTTGCCGGTGACCGGATCGCCTTCGAGAAAGATGTCGCCCGCGTCCGGTTCTTCGAGCCGGTTACAGCAGCGCAGCATGGTGGATTTGCCTGATCCGGACGGCCCGAGCACAAAGACCAGCTCGCTATGTTCGACGCTGATATCGACGCCCTTCAGCGCGTGGAAAGTTCCGAAATGCTTGTGCAGGCCGCGAACCTCGAGCGAGGGGCGTTGCGTGGGGGCGTTCATGAGGGCAGGTCTTTCGGCTGTGTTCGGAGGGGGCGGAAACGGGGCGGAAAAGGGCTCCGCCGCACAGGGCGGCGAAGCCAAGTCTCGGGGAGAGAGAGGTTAACAGCCGGGGGTGTGCCCATCTTCGGCATAGCCGTCGAAACCGGGCTGGCCATGGCCGGGCAGCGGCGTCAGGGCGACCGAGCCTTCGGCGGGAGGCATGCCGAACCATTTTTCATGCATGGCCGCAATCGTGCCGTCGATCTTCATGCATTCGATCACGTTTTCGACCGTGTCGCGCAATTCGGTGTCTTCCTTGCGGAAGGGCATCCCCCAAACCTTGCCGGTGGAATAGAGAAAGCTGGTCTCGATATTGGGGTTCTTCTTGGCGGCCCAGGCCGACACGGTGTTGCCCGCGACATTGGCAAAGGCGCGACCCGAGATGACGGCTTGGACGGCGTCGGTGTTGCTGCCAAAGCTTTCCACGGTCCAGCCGATTTCATCGGCCAGCTCGCGCGCCCAGCTGTCATAGGCCGAGCCCTTGTTCACGGCGATGACCTTGCCATTGAACTCCTTGAGATCGGTGATCTCAGGGGTGCCGGCCTTGACCACGAATTGAAAGTCGGTGTTCAGGTAGCCTTCGGAGAAGAGCAGGTTATTGGCGCGCTCCTCGGTGATCGTGGTGGGGGCGACGACGAAATCATAGGTGCCGGCCTGCAGCCCCGGCAGGATGCCCGAGAATTGCGTGGCGACGATATTCATCTCGGCGCCGAGACGCTTGCCGATCTCATTGGCCAGATCGACGTTAAAGCCTTCGATCCCACCGTCGAGCTTGGGCATGGCATGGGGGGCAAAGGTCCCGTCGAGGGCAACGGTATAGCTGTCCTTGGCGAGAGCTGGCCCGGTGATCATCGCGGCCGTGATGGCCGCAGTCGCTAAGAGGCGCGTAAGCATGGTTGAACTTCCCTGTGATTCATTATGATTGAGCTCATAACTATAAATTTCACGCCGTTTGGTCATAGAAATAATGGCGTCAGCCTTATTAAACTTTCGATATTTCTATATGCACATCTTATAAATGCGGTCAAAAAACGTGTTTGATTAATTGATATGCAAAGGCGAATTGAGCGCTTAAATATCTGACTTTGCTTGGGTATTCGTCCCGTTAGGCGCGGTATCGCGATGGTTACCCCCGGTGGCTTGCCCTAATTTTGACCAGCGGGGCAACGGCTTGACCTCTGCCGCGAAACTGCCAGTCATGGGGCAAAGCGAAAACCACCGGGCCGCAGGGCGGCGCCGGCAGCAGGGAGATGGAGATGGATCTGGGATTGAGCGGCAAGGGCGCGCTGGTGTTGTCATCCTCGCGCGGGCTTGGGCTTGGGATCGCGCAGGCGCTGGCCGAGGAAGGGGCGAATGTCCTGCTCACCGGGCGCAACGCGCAGGCGCTTGCCGCGAATGCGGCGGCGATCAACGCGCGCGGCAAGGGCACGGCCCATACCCATGTCTTTGATCTCAATGACGCGGGCGCGGTGCCGGGTCTCGTCGCGGCGGCGCGGGCGGCGCTGGGCCGCATCGACATTCTTGTGAACAACACGGGCGGGCCGCCGCCGGGCCGGATGGCGGATGTCGATCCGGCGCTTCTTGCCACGCATTTCGATACGATGGTGCTGCGGCTGGCCGAGATCACCCAGGCGGTTCTGCCCGATATGCGCGAGGCTGGCTGGGGCCGGATCATCACCGTGGGCTCGTCCGGTGTGCTGCAACCCATTCGCAACCTTGGGCTCTCGAACGCGCTGCGCTCCGCGCTGGTGGGCTGGTCGAAATCGCTGTCGAATGACCTCGCGGGCGAGGGGATCACCGTCAACATGCTGTTGCCGGGCCGTATCCATACCGACCGGGTGGACGAGCTTGACGCCGCCGCCGCCAAACGCACCGGTCAGGACATCGACGCCGTGCGCAAGGCCTCACGGGCCGCGATCCCGGCGGGGCGCTATGGTAAGGTGGAAGAGTTCGGCGCGGTGGCGGCCTTTCTCGCAAGTGCCCAGGCCAGCTATGTCACCGGAAGCCTGATCCGCTGTGATGGCGGGTCGATCAAATCGGTCTGAGGAGGATGGAGATGAGTTACGATCTGGTCATCAAGAACGGCACATTGGTCACCGCCTCCGAGAGCTACAAGGGCGATCTCGGCATTCGCGACGGGCGTATCGTGGCGCAGGGCGAAGGGCTCCGCGCGGCGGATGAGATTGACGCCACCGGCAAGCTGGTGATGCCCGGCGGCATCGAGGCCCATTGCCATATCGCACAAGAAAGCGCGACCGGCGGCATGACGGCGGATGATTATCGCAGCGGCTCGATCAGCGCGGCCTATGGCGGCAACTCCTGTTTCGTGCCCTTCGCGGCGCAGCATCGCCATATGGGCGTGCTGGAAACGCTCGATCTTTATGACAGCCGGGCCGAGGGCGCGTCGGTCATCGACTATAGCTATCACCTCATCGTTGCGAACCCGAGCGAAGAGGCGCTGACCCGCGAATTGCCCGAGGCGTTCCGGCGCGGCATCACCTCGTTCAAGGTCTTCATGACCTATGATCTGATGAATATCGACGACAGCCAGTTTCTCGACATCCTGACCGTGGCCAAGGCCCATGGCGCGCTGACCATGGTCCATGCCGAGAACAATGGCATGATCAAATGGATGTCGAAACGCCTTTTGGACAAGGGGCTGACCGCGCCGCGCTATCACGCGGTGAGCCACCCGGCGCTCGCCGAAGAAGAGGCCATTCACCGCGCCATCAGCCTTGCCAAACTGGCGGATGCGGCGCTGATGATCGTGCATGTCTCGACCCGCGAAGGGGCGGATCTTGTGAGCCGCGCGCGGCTCGACGGGGCGAAGATCCATGCCGAAACCTGCCCGCAATATCTCTTTCTGACGCGGCAGGATCTGGACCGTCCCGGCATGGAGGGGGCCAAGTTCATGTGCTCGCCCCCGGTGCGCGACGAGGCCACGCAGGCCGCGCTCTGGCGTCATCTAGAGGCGGGCACCTTCACGGTGTTTTCCTCCGATCACGCCCCCTATCGCTTTGACGAGACCGGCAAGCTCGCCAACGGGCCTGAGGCCACGTTCAAACAGATCGCCAATGGCATGCCGGGGATTGCGCTGCGCCTGCCGCTGCTTTTCTCGGAAGGGGTGGTCAAGGGCCGGATTTCGGCCAGTCAGTTTGTCGCCCTGTCGAGCACCAATGCCGCGCGGCTCTATGGCATGCTGCCCACCAAGGGCACGCTGGCCATTGGTGCGGATGCCGATATTGCCATCTGGGACCCGAAAGAGACCCGCAAGGTGACGGTCGAGGATCAGCATGACAATATGGATTACACGCCCTTCGAGGGGATCGAGCTGACCGGCTGGCCGACCACGGTGCTCACCCGGGGCACCCGGGTGATCGACAACGGCACGCTCATGGTCGAGCCGGGGCATGGCCGGTTTGTCGCCCGTGCACCCGGCGATTTCGGGCCGCAACCGGGCCATCGCGCGCCCGAGCTTGATCCGGCGCAGAATTTCGGCGCCGATATCGCGCCCTAAGATCTGGCCCGCGCTTCCCTCGTGCGCTGCCCATTGTGAACGGGCGGCGCGCGGGCTATCACAGGGGCCGCAACGAGATGCGCCAGTGGCGCCGAGATTTTGCGTTGCGACGAGAATGCAGGACGCCGACCCGATGAGCCGCCGCGACATATCCCCGACGACACCCGCCAAGGATTACTGGGCGATGCATTTCGACCGGGGCGGTCAGGGGCCTGCGCGGTTTGTCTTTCTGCTTCTCGATAATTTCTCGCACCTGTCGCTGACCACCGCGCTCGAGGCGCTGCGTCAGGCCAATAAGGTGCTGAAATTTCAGCAATTCAGCTGGGCGCTCTGTGGCGAAGGCGGGGTGTCGAAACAATCTTCTCTGGGCTTTTCCGCCGCGCTCGACATGGGGCTCGAGGATCTGCGGCCCGGTGACACGCTCGTTGTGGTCGGCGGGGTCGAGGTGGACGCGGGCAGCACCGACGCGGTGCTGGCCTATCTGCGGCGCATGGCGCGGCGGGGCCTGCCGGTGGGCGGGCTCTGCACGGCGGCGCATACACTGGCCAAGGCGGGGCTGATGGATGATCGCCGCGCGACGATCCATTGGGAGAACAGCGAAAGTTTCGCGGAAATCTTCGACACCGTGCCGCTCTGTGATGAGTTCTACGTGCTCGAGGACGGCTATTTCACCACCGCAGGCGGGACCACGGCGATCGACCTGATGCTGGCGCTGTTCACCCGGGCGCTGGGCGGCGAGGTGGCGACCGGGGTCGCGGCCAATATGAATTACACCAACATCCACGCCATTCAGCGCGAAACCCGGATGACCGCCGCCGAGCGGGAAAGCGTCCGGCATCCGGTGGTGGTCAAGGCGCTCAACGTCATGGAGCGCGAGATCGAGATGCCGCCGACGCCCTCGGAGATTGCCGAAGAGGTGGGGATTTCCACCCGGCAGCTTGAGCGGCTGTTCAAACATCACCTCGGGCGGTCGCCCAAACGCTATTACAATGAATTCCGCGTGCAAAAGGCCTATCGACTCATCCTGCAGACCGATCTCACGGTGATCGAGATCGCCATGGCCTGCGGCTTTAGCTCGGCCTCGCATTTCTCCAAAGTGTTCCGGCAGATCCACAATTGCTCGCCGCTGAGCCTGCGCCGCGAGCGCGGCGCAGAGGGGCATCTTATGGCCCAGATGACCGGCTATCGGGTCTAAGCCAGGTCATCCCGGGCGCTGCCTGTGGTGGTATGGCAGGCGTCATCAAAGTCGAGCGTTTCCGCGTCGAGCGCCCCCAGAAGCCGGGCCGCATCGAGACGGAAATCGGCATGCACCACGCGCCCCTCGGGGTCGATCACGGTGAACCATGGCGTGCCGCCGGATCGGTAATCCTCCATGAAGGTCGGGTAACGTTCGCCCTCGGGCGGGAGATCGTGCCCAAAGGGCATGTGCAGCCCGTAGCGCTCCTGGTTCAGGCGCAGCTTGTCCGGCGTGTTTTCCTGCGCCCCTTCGAACACCGTCTGGATCACGGCAAAGCCCACGTTTCTATCGGCCAGCCGGTCCTGCAGCAGCCGCAGCGTCGGAAAGCCGCGCGAATGGCAGCCGGGGCACCAGTGTTGAAAACAATAGAGTATTTTATATCCAGCCCCCAGATCGGCCAGCCGAAGCGGGCGCTCCAGCGGGGCACCCTTGGCGTCGATCCAGTGGGTGACGCGCAGCTCGGGCGCGGGGTGATGAAGTCCTCCGAATTGCATGGCACGTCCTCTCTGTTTGCCGAAAGCGGGGGCTTTCGGACAGGTGGGGCGCGGCGGGGCGGCAGGGGCCGCCCGGCCATGGCGTGTTGAGGCGTTCAGGCGGCGCTGTCGGCCTTGCGCTTGGGCAGCACCCAGTCGGGGCGCGGGAAATGGCAGGTATAGCCATTGGGGAAGCGCTCGAGATAATCCTGATGCTCGGGTTCGGCCTCCCAGAAATCGCCCACCGGCTCGACCTCGGTCACCACCTGGCCCGGCCAGAGACCGGAGGCGTTCACATCGGCAATCGTGTCGAGCGCCACCTGTTTCTGGGTCTCGTCGACATAGTAAATGGCCGAGCGATAGCTCGCGCCCATGTCATTGCCCTGACGGTTGGCGGTGGTCGGGTCGTGGATCTGGAAGAAAAACTCGAGCAGCTCGCGAAAGCTCGTCTTGGCCGGATCGTAGTGGATTTCGATCCCCTCGGCATGGGTGCCGTGGTTGCGATAGGTGGCGTGGGGCACGTCGCCGCCGGTATAGCCGACGCGGGTGGAAATAACCCCGGGAAGCTTGCGGATCAGGTCCTGCATGCCCCAGAAACAACCGCCAGCGAGTACAGCACGTTCAGTCATCGGATATCCTCCACTTGATCCAGGTAGTCGCCGTAGCCTTCGGCCTCCATCTCGTCGCGAGGGATGAACCGCAGGCTGGCGGAATTGATGCAATAGCGCAGGCCGCCGGTCTCCGCCGGCCCGTCGGGGAACACATGGCCCAGATGGCTGTCGCCATGGGATGAGCGCACCTCGGTGCGGATCATACCATGAGTCGTGTCGCGCAGCTCATGGATATGATCGGTGACGATCGGCTTGGTAAAGCTGGGCCAGCCGCAGCCGGATTCGTATTTGTCCGAGCTGGCGAACAGCGGCTCGCCAGAGACGATATCCACATAGATACCAGGCTCTTTATTGTCGAGATACTCGCCACTTCCGGGGCGTTCGGTACCGTTTTCCTGGGTCACGCGGTATTGTTCGGGGGTGAGGCGGGCGATGGCGTCTTGGTCTTTGCGATAGGTCATGTCGGTCCTCCGTCCGTCAGTCATTGGGTTGAGCCGAATATGGGGCCGGTGGCGGCAGAATCCCACTGTTGAGGCCGGATCGTTTCAACAGCCTCTCTCAAACGTGAGAGGATTGCACGAGGATTGCGCGGCGAAAATACCGCGCGGGACAAAGGGTTAATTCACCGAAACCCCGCCAAAATGGCCTGTCGGTGACACGTCGGTATCACGTCGGTCACGCGACAGTGCGGGTTTTGCGGCCCGGACCAAAGGTTAACAGGTCCGGGCGGGTGCTGGGCCGAGGGGCCGGTCAGGGGAATTTCGGCGCGGGAATGGTCTCGATCTCGACATTGACGCAGGCGGGCAGCCCGCTCGCCAGAGCGGCGCGGAGCGCCGGTTCGAGATCCTCATGACGGGTGACATGGGCGCCAAAGCCGCCCAGCGCCTCCACCGCCAGATCATAGCGCGCGCCCGAGAGCTCGCAGCCATGGGTGCGGTCGGCGCCATAGTCGCGCTGCTGGATGAGGTACTCGGCGTTCCAGCGATGGTCATTGCCGATCACCGCCACGAAGGGGAGGTTCTCGCGCAAGGCGGTTTCGAACTCGGGCAGGTGAAAGCCCACGGTGCCGTCGCCCATCATGGTGAAGACGCTCGCCGTGGGATCGGCGGCGCGGGCGCCGAGCGCATAGCAGAGCCCGCCGCCGATGACGCCGGAGACGCCATTGGTGAGCATGCGGGGCGCACGGATGAGCGCCTGCGCCCATTGCCCGAACTCGCCGCCATCGCGGATCACCACCGGGTTGGGGCTGTCCTGGGCGACGCGCTGAATGGCGTGGCAGACCGAGGCGCTGTCGAGCCGGGCGCTGTCGGCGGCCTCGGGCACCTGGGCGGCGATGAGGGTGGTGACATGATCGACCCAGGCAGCCCGGTCGGCGGTGGGTGTCGCCTCGGTGAGCGCCTGCGCCACGGCGCGGGGATCGGCGGACCAGAGCTGATCGAGCCTTTCGCCAAGATTGCCGCGTGCGATCCCGGCGTCGCGCTCGTCCGGTGTCACCACATGCCAGCGGGCGTTGGGGGCGTTTTCGGTCTTGCCAAAGCCGAGGGTCACATCCACCGGCTTGCCCAGCGAGACGACGAGATCGGCCTCGCGCAGCGCCTCTTTCCAGCGGCCCAGCATCGGGTCGTTGAGACCTCGGGGGCTTTCGACACAGAAGACCGGCGCGGCGAGCGCGCGGCGGAGCGTGTCGGCGAGACCCGGGTAGCGGGTGTCCGACAGCAGCGGGCCGAGGATCACCAGCGGCTTTTGCGCGGCCCCAAGCGCCGCGGTCAGCCGGTCGAGATCGGGCGTGGCGCTGCTGGGCAGATCGGTGGTCGGGAGCGTTACCTCGGGGTAGGGCGCGGGCGCGGGTGTTTCGATCCGCAGCATGTCGTCGGGCAGTGACAGGTGCACCGGGCCGGGGATGCCGTCGCGGGCGATGGAGAGAAGCCGCGCCACGGTTTCGGGAAACTGCGCCGGGTCGGTGATCCGTTCGCTCGCCTTGGTGAGCGGCCGGGTGAGCCCGATCTGATCCATCTCTTGAAAGGCGCCGGTGCCGTCGCCCGACACCGGGCTGTCGCCGGACATGAGCAGGATCGGCGTTTGCGAATAGGTGGCCGAGATCAGCGCGGTGAGCGCATTGCCGAGCCCGCCGCCGGCGGTGACCATGGCGACGCCGACCTCGCCGGTCATCTGGGCATAGGCCTCGGCCATGAAGCCGGTCGCGCCCTCGTGGCGGGTGTGATGGAGCCGCAAATCGGTGCCGAGCGCGGCATCGAAAACCGGCATGATCTGGTTGCCGGACAGCGCGAAGACATGGCGCACACCGGCGCGGATCAGGGCGGCGACGAGATGGTCGGCACCGCGTTTCTTATCTTGGGTCATTCAGCTGTCTTTCTGGATCGCGTCCGGTTGGGCCACATGGACCACGGTTTTCTGCACCGCATTATTGGCAAAGCCCGCCATGTCGAAGGGCGGCTCGATGGGCTGGGTGCGGCCCTCGGCATCGGTGGCGCGGCAGGCGAGCACATGGCGACCGGGGGTGGCCTGCCAGTCGAGATGCCAGCCGGTCCAGGCGTAGCGCCCGACAGGGGCATCAAGCGTCGCCTCTTGCCAGCCCTCGGGGGTTTCCACCTCGACCCGGGCGATGGGCGTGCCGCCACCGGACCAGGCGCGGCCGCGCAGCGTCACGCGCCCCGGTTCGAGCCAGCGTTCGCGGCTGATCCAGTCGGGCACGCCCGGCGGCGCCATCAGCGATTTGACGCGGATCGTGGTCACTGGGCGGCCCGGATCGTTTTCATCTGTGCGAAAGCGGTAGGTCTGCACCTGTTGGAACCCGTCATAGCGGGAGGTCAGCGCCGAGATGTCGGTGAGCCATTTGACCGAGGCCATGCCATACCAGCCGGGCACGATGAGGCGCAGCGGCGCGCCATGTTGCGGCAAGAGGGGCTGGCCGTTCATGCCCCAGATCAGCATCACGTCGAGCGCGGCCAGCTCATCAGGGGTGAGCGAGCGGCCAAAGGCATGGGGCTGGCCCTTGTCAAAGCCGAAATCAGCCCCGGTGAAGGCGAAATCCTGCACGCCATTCTGTGGCTTGGCGCGGGCGATGAGCGGCGCGAGCGGCGTGCCGGTCCATTCCGAGGTGCCGACCGCCTCATACATCCAGGGCATCGAATAGGCGCGGGGGCTGACCCCGGCGCGGCCATTGCCGGCGCATTCGAGCGTCACCGGCAGGGTTTCGCTGGGCAGCGCGCGGATCTCGTCCATCGTCAGGCTATAGGGCGCGTCGAAAGCGCCGGAGAAGGTAAGCCTGTGCTCCGCCTCGTCGATCAGCGGCACGTCGAAATGGTTGAGCAGGTAATGCGCCCCGGTGGGGGTGATGTCACGGGTCAGCGTTTCGAGAAGCAGCCCGGAATTGCGGTTGGCGAGCCCGACTTCGGCGGCGGAAAACACGCCCTCGGTGGTCTTGGGGCGTTTGGTGTCGGGGGAAAAGGGGTTGGGCGTCATGATCTGTCCGAAATGGGAGGGGCGGCGGTGGCAAAGCCCTGCCGGGCTGGGCGCAGGGTAGCACCCGGGATCGCTTACCAAAAGTGGATTATCCTAACCATTTGTGTAAGCTAAGCTTTCGCTCGGCGGGCTGTCGCGCGGGTGGCAATCGACGCTTGCCAAAGGGGGCGGGCGGGGATCATATTCATGAAATGGAATAAATATCTGGCCTGCGGCGCGGGTCATATGGGTCACACGGGTCATAGGGGCCATGCGGGCCAAAGGGGGGATCAAATGGCGAGCACACGCAGAGAGTTTCTGGCGCTGGCGGGGGCGGGGATGATGCTTGGCGCGTCCGGGCGGCTCTGGGCGCAGGTCAGCACAACGGTGGGCGACTGGCAGGTGACGAGCGTCAGCGATGGCCATCTCAGCCTGCCGCGCGGGTTTTATTTTGACGGGCTGCCCGAGGCCGAGCTGGCCCCGATCCTCGAGGCGCAGGGGCTCTCGGGGGAGATGATCGCCTCGCCCTGCAACGTGACGCTGGCGCGGCGCGAGGGGGCGGTGGTGCTCTTTGATTGCGGCGCGGGGCCTGCGTTTATGGAAAGCGCCGGGGAGCTCATTGAGGCGCTCGATGTGATCGGTGTGGCGCCGCAGGATGTGACCCATGTGGTGTTCACCCATGGTCATCCCGATCACCTCTGGGGGGTGCTCGATGATTTCGACGAGCCGGTGTTTTCGGAGGCGGCGCATCTGATGGGCGATGCCGAGTGGAACTATTGGCGCGACCCGGAGACGGTGGAGACGATCGGCGAGGCGCGGGCGAGTTTCGCGGTGGGCGCGGCGCGGCGGCTCGAGCTGGTGGAAGAGCGGATCACGGCGGTGGCGGATGGCGAGGAGATCCTGCCCGGGCTGGTGGCGCTGGCGAGCCATGGCCATACGCCGGGGCATATGTCCTTTGTGCTGCAGGGCGGGAGCGAGGCGCTCTTGGTGGCGGGGGATGCGATCGTCAACGGCCATGTGGCGCTGGCGCGGCCGAGCTGGGAGCTGGGTTCGGATCAGGACCCGGCGCAGGGGGCGGCGACGCGGCTGCGGCTGCTCGACATGCTGGTGACGGAGGAGATGCGGCTGATTGGCTATCACCTGCCCGACGGCGGGCTTGGCCGGATCGAGCGGGCGGGCGAGGCCTATCGGTTTGTGGCGGAGGGCGCGTGATGCGGGGGGCGATGATGGTCGCGCTGCTATGGGCCGGTATGGCGGCGGCGAGCGAGGAGATTGCCGACAAATACCCCGGTTCGATGCTCTATGACAAACCGGTCGAGGTGATCCCGCATGTGTTTTCGGCCATCGGGGCCACCGCGCCGCCGACCTATGAGAACGCGGGTCATAACAACAACCTGAGCTTTATCGTGACCGGCGATGGGGTGGTTGTGGTCAATGCGGGCGCGTCCTATGGGTTGGCGAAGGCGCTGCATGACGAGATCCGCGCGGTGACCGATCAGGAGGTCAAGCTGGTGCTGCTCGAGAACGGGCAGGGCCATGCGATGCTGGGCAGCAATTACTGGGCCGAGCAGGGGGTCAAGGTGGTGGCCCATGAGGAGGCCGCCGCCGAGATCGAGGAGTATGGCGCGCAGGTGCTGCGCGGGATGCGGGCCTATGCCGGGGAGCAGGGCGAGGGGACCGAAATCCACCTGCCCGACGAGAGTTTCAGCGACGAATACATTGTCGAGATGGGCGAGATGCGGATCGAGGCGCGGTATCTCGGCCCGGCGCATAGTCCCGGCGATATCGTGGTCTGGCTGCCCGAGCAGAGCCTTGTGATCTCGGGCGACATGGCCTTTCACGAGCGAATGCTGCCGATTTTTGAGCATACCTATACCGCCGATTGGATCGAGACATGGGAGACCGCGTTCGAGCCTCTGGGCGCGACCTATGTGATCCCCGGCCATGGCCATCCGACCAATATGGCGCAGGTGCGCCGCTATACCCGCGACTACCTCGTCTATCTGCGTGAAAAGATTGGCGAACATCTCGAGGCGGGGGGCGATCTGTCTGAGGCCTATTATGTCGATCAGTCGCCCTATGCCCATCTCGACACGTTCGAGGAGCTGGCCACCAAAAACGCCGGTCGGGTGTTCGAGCAGATGGAATTCGAGTGAGCGCAAAATAGGACGGAAATGACGAGGGCGGCGCGGCGGGCCGGGGCGCTTTGGTCATGAATGCCACCAGATCGGAATGATATTCCGCAAGTGGCGGCCCTATGGGAATGATGTCCCATAGGGCCGCTCTTGACCCCTGTATATAAAGTACGATGTAAGGGCGGACTTCGAAATTCACTCGAATCCCCGGAGGCGAGACCGCCATGTTGTTCGAAACCTATGATCTGCCGTTTGACGCGCAAGGGGCGCAGCTCTTTGTCGGGCTGGCGCTTGGCCTGCTGTTTGGCGTGGCCGCCCAGATCAGCCGCTTCTGTCTGCGCCGTGGCCTTGTGGCCGGGTCGGATCAGCGCGCGGCGCTGGGCACATGGCTCAGCGCGCTGGCGGTGGCCGTGGCCGGCACCACGGCGGCGATTGCGCTGGGCTGGGTCGATCTGTCGGATCACCGGCTCATGGTGAGCGAGCTGCCGCTGTTGGCGGTGGCGGTCGGCGGGCTGAGCTTTGGCGTCGGCATGGTGCTGACCCGGGGCTGCATCAGCCGTCTGACCGTGCTGGGCGGCACTGGCAACCTGCGGGCGCTGACGGTGCTGTTGATCTTTGCCGTGGTGGCCCATGCCACGCTCAAGGGCGTGTTCGCGCCGCTGCGCGTGGCGCTGGGCTCGGTCACGGTGGACACGGGGCTGGCGTCGCTGGCCGAGCTGCCCGGTGGCGCGGTGACCTGGGGTGCGGTTCTGGTGGCAGGGCTGGTCGCGGCTGTGGCCTGGCTGCGTCCGCGTCCGCTGCATGTGGCGCTGGCGGCGGTGATCGGTCTCTTGATCACGGCGGGCTGGGTGGCGACCGGGCTTCTCTTCTTTGATGAGTTCGAGCCGCAGCCGGTGCAATCGCTGGCCTTTACCTCGACCTGGGCCGACAGCCTGTTCTGGACCGTGGCGAGCAGCTCGATCCCGGCGGGCTTTGGCGTGGGCCTTGTGGGCGGTGTCTTTGGCGGCGCGTTCCTGTCGGCGCTGCTGCGCGGCGAGCTGCAATTCGCGAGCTTTGAGACTGCCGGTCAGACGCTGCGCTATGCGGCGGGGGCGGCGCTGATGGGCTTTGGCGGCGTGCTGGCCGGGGGCTGCACCGTGGGGGCGGGTCTCTCGGGCGTGTCGATGCTCAGCCTTGCGGCGCTGGTCGCGCTGGGGTCGATCGCGGCGGGGGCGCTTATTGCCGACCGTGCGCTCAACCGTGGGCCGGTGCTGCAACCTGCGGAGTGACGTGGGGTGTTAAGAGATTGGAGGGCGGTCCTTGGGGCCGCCCTTTTTTGTTGGGGAGAGGAGGCCCGGGACAAGGCGCGTAGCGCCGCCGGGCAGCGCCCGTCCGCCCCCTGGGCGGGCGCTTTGGCACGGTCCTATGGGTCGGTGAGGTCGGGTTGGGGTGGCGAGATAAACTGGCCTGCACGAGGGATGTGCGCCCCCCCGCGGACGGGCTTGCCCGGCTCGGTGATCGGGCGCTGCCCGGCGGTGCTATGCACCTTGTTCCGGGCTGGTTGTGTTCCGGGCGGTTACTCCGCCGCCTCGGTGGCGATCTCGGACAAGAGCGCCTGCACCTCTTGCATCGGGCCTTCGGGGAAGGTGCGGTGGCCGATGACCACCTCGCCCTCGCGCTCGTAGACGAAGACCGAATAGGGGCAATGGGCGATATTGGTGGGATCGGCCTCCATCACCTTGCGCGACAGGGCCGCCGAGCAGAAGAGAAAGATATCCGCCTCTTCAAATAGTTTCACATCCGAGCCGACATCGGCGGCGGTCCGGGCCAGCATTTCGCCCGCGTGGCTCACATAGTCGACGACGAGGCCGCGCCCGATGATGGCGTTTTCCACGGCAAAGGTCGCGTCATCGAAACTGCCCTTATAAGGCAGCAGCACGGCGTGATCCCCGGCCGAAGAGGGCCCGGCCACGAGGGCGGCGAGGGCTGTGGCGAAGAGCGATGTGGTGATCCGTGTCATGGCGACATCTCCGGTGGTCAGAGGGGCCGGCCCCCCGGAGGGAGCCGGTGTCAGTATCGCAGATCAGTCGTGAAATGTCGAAAGATAGGCGATGATCGCGTCGAGCTCGGCGTCTTTTTTGAAGCCGGCAAAGCTCATCTTGGTGCCTTTCACCACGTCCTTGGGCTTGGTCAGGAAGGCGCGCAGCGTGGCGTCGTCCCAGGTCAGCCCGTCTTCGGCGGCGGCGACCATGCCTTTGGAGTATTTGAACCCGTCGACCGTGGCCGCGGCGCGGTCCACCACGCCGTTGAGGATCGGGCCCGAGCGGTTTTTCGCCTTGTCGCCGACCTGATGGCAGGCCTTGCATTTGCGAAAGAGCTTTTCGCCCTCGGCCACGAGGGCCGGATCGGGGGCGGTAGGGGCTTCTGCAGCTTCCGGGGCTGCCTCGGCGGCGGGCTCTGCCTTGGGCTCGGCCTCGGCTGCGGGCGCGGGGTCGGCGGCGGCCTTGGCCGGGTTGCGCGGGTTGGTCGCGTCGACCAGCTGCTGCACCTTCTTGGCCTTGGTTTCCTCGGGCGTCACGTCGAGCACGGCGGCGCGCATGGTGATCTCGACCGCGTCCTTGCAGCCGGTCATGCAGGGCTCGCCCGCGAAACGCGGATATTCCGTCTCGGCCCGGTCATCGATGATGAACCCGTCGGCATTGGGCATCTCGACCTCGAGGAAATTGTCGCGGCTGAGCACGAAATCCTCTTCGACGATATAATTGGAATAGAGGATATAGGCGACGATGGCATAGACCTCGTCATCGCTCAGCGTCTGGGCATTGCCGAAGGGCATCGAGCGGTGGACATAATCCCATGTGGTCGAGAGATAGGGCCAGTAGCTGCCCACGGTCTTGAGCGGGTCCTTATCCGCCAGCGTGCCGTCGCCGCCCGCCAGTTTCGGCCAATTGTCGACGCCTTCGGCGAAATCGCCGTGGCAGATCGCGCAATAATCGGCAAAGAGCGCCTCGCCATCCTCGACCGAGCCGGAGCCCTCGGGCAGGCCGGTGCCATCGGGCAGAACGTCGAGATCCCAGGCGGCGATTTCCTCGGGCAGAGCGGGGCGGCCAAGGCCCAGAGTATCGGCCCCGGCAGTGCCGGCAAGGCAGATCAGCGCGGCGGTGAGTTTAAGAAATTTCGACATTTTCTGCCTCCCCATTGGGTTTTACCCACCATGTCTGGATGCCATTGTTGTGATAGATCGAGTTTTCGCCGCGCACTTCGCGGAGCTGATCCTTGGTCGGCTGGACATAGCCCGTTTCGTCCATGGCGCGGGCCTGCAGGAGCATCTCGCTGCCGTCCCAATCGGTGTCGAGATAGAAGCGCGACATCGCCATCCGTTCACCGGGCTTGGCCAGCCGGGCGGTTTCCCAGGTGATGCCACCGTCTTTGGAAACATCGACGCGGGTGATGGCCCCGCGCCCCGACCAGGCCAGCCCGGTGATCACCAATGGCCCGGTTCCGTGAGTGATGGGGGATTGCGGGCTCGGTGAAGTGATGACGGATTTGGCGTCCATCTCCCAGGTCCATTTGCGGCTGGTGCCGTCGGCCAGGGTATCGGTGTATTTCGACGTCTCTTCGCGGCTTTCCACCGGCGCGTTGAGCACTTCGATGCGGCGCAGCCATTTGATCCACATATTGCCTTCCCAGCCCGGCACCACGAGCCGCACGGGATAGCCATGTTCCTTGCGCAGCGCCTCGCCATTGGCCTTGAACGCGACGAACACATCGTCGAGCGCCTTCTCCATCGGGATCGAGCGGCCGTTCGACGAGGCATCAGCGCCTTCGACATAGACCCATTTGGCCGAGGCATCGAATCCGGCCTCCTCGAGCAGGGCGCGCAGCGGCACGCCGGTATATTCCATGTTGTGGATCATGCCATGGGTGAACTGCGCGCCGTTGAGCTGGGCCCCGGCCCATTCCATGCCGGAATTGGCGGCGCATTCGCAGAAATACACATGGTTTTCGCGCGGGAAGCGTTCGAGATCCTCATAGGTGAAGACCAGCGGCCGGTCGACCAAGCCGTTGATCATCAAGCGGTAATCCTGTTTGCGCAGCTCGATCGCACCGGAATGGTGGCGTTCAAAAGCGCAGCCCTGCGGCGTGATCGTACCGTCGAGCGCATGGATCGGCGTGAAGTTGATCGAGCTGATCGTATCGGCGGTGAGCCAATCGACATTGCGGCGGATCACATCCGCCTCAAAGCGGATCGGCAGGCTATAGGGCGTGGCATCGACACCGTCGCCGAGACCGCTGGCCCAGGGCTGGACCTCGGTGATCAGCGGATCGGCGGATTGCGCCCGCGCCGAGGTGGCGAGCGCCCCCGCGCCAGCGGCGGCGGCAGAGCCACGCAGGAACGCGCGGCGGGAAGGCTTCAAAGTCATGGACATCCGGGGCCTTTCTTACTGTGAGTGGTCAAAGCTGCCGGAGCCCCGACAGCGGCGATGGGTGGCCCTGTCAGGGCCGGATATAGGCGTAGCCCTCTTCCTGCAGCTCGATCAGCCGGACGACGCCCGAGGGCACCATCTTGGCCTCGTCCACCAGCGGGATTTCGGTCCCGGCCCGGTCGCTCATGGCGCGATGGGTGTTGCCGCAGGCGGCGAAGCTGAGGTTTTCATATTCGAGCGACATGGCGGAAATCCGGTCTTCGACCGGGCTCTCGCCCGCCATGAGCATGAGAAGCCCCGGCCCGTAGGTCACGAGCTCGACCATCACCTCATCGCCCAGCGCCTCGTAATGGCGGGTGAGATTGGCGACATTGTTCAGCGCCATATTCACCACCTGCGGGTCGCTTTCATCGACATGGATGGCGACGCGGTGGAGCTCGCCCTCGGCCATCACCGGCAGGGCCGGGAGGGCTGCGAGCGCCACCGCGACGAGCGTGGCAGATAGTCTGGGGGTCGGGATCATGGGGGCTCCTCTCAGAAAGGGGCGGGGCCTCGTACCTTAGAGGCCGGTGACGGTAACAGAGGTGTTCTCGGCGGGAGAGACGGTGCCGAGATCGCGAATATGTTCTTCGACCACGTCCCAGATCGGCGGGCCTTCGGTGCCTTCATTGACGCTCGCCCAGCCGGCCACCACATAGTTGCGGGCCGGGTCGATCGCCTCACCGGTGGCGAGCAGGGTCATGTCGGTGATCCGTTCGCCCTGCGGCTTGGAGATGTCGATCTTGTAGCCCAGCCCGCCGGTGCGGACCATGTCGCCGCCCTGTTGGTAATAGGGGTCAGGGTTGAAGATATTGTCGGCCACGTCTTCGAGCACGATCTTGAGGAATTCGCCGGTCATCTCGCTGCGATAGGCCTCGGGGTAGGTCATCGAGGTGACGCCCCAGATGTCTTCGCGGGTGATGTCCTGTCCGGGGATCAGCGACGGGCCCCAGCGGACGCCGGGCGAGAGCGCGATCTCGGCCTCGCGACGGGTCAGGAGCGCGTCGCAAATCAGGTCATCCCAGGAGCCGTTGAAATTGCCGCGCCGGTAGAGCAGCCCGTCGGTGCGCCCGATCACCTCGGCCAGCGCCTCGGCGTGCGGCGCGCGCTGTTCGTCGATGAGCGCCGCGATCTCGGCATCGGGGGTGATGACATCCGAGAAGATCGGGATGAGCTTGTGCCGAAAGCCCATCATCCGCCCGTCGCGCACGTCGAGATCGACGCGGCTCACGAATTTGCCGTTCGAGCCGGAGGCCACGATGATCGTGTCGCCGACCTGCACCGGTTCGGGCAGGGCGTCATGGGTATGGCCCGATAGGATCACGTCGATGCCGGTGACGATCCCGGCCATTTTCTTGTCCACGTCAAAGCCATTGTGCGACAGGCAAACCACCAGCTCGGCGCCTTCGGCGCGGACCTCGTCGACCATCTGCTGCATATGTTCGTCGCGGATGCCGAAAGAGTATTCCGGGAACATCCAGCCGGGGTTGGCGATCGGCATATAGGGGAAGGCCTGACCGATGACGGCGATTTTCACGCCGCCACGCTCAAAAAATTCGTAAGGCTTGAAAAGCTCCGCCGGTTCGTCCCATTCGGCGTCAAAGATGTTCTGGCCGAGCGCCGCATAGGGCAGGCCTTCGACCAGCTCGGTCACCCGGTCGGAGCCGAGGGTAAATTCCCAATGGAAGGTCATCGCGTCGGGTTTGAGCGCGTTCATCACATTGACCATATCCTGCCCCTGGCTGTGATAGCAGGTGTAGGAGCCGTGCCAGGTGTCGCCGCCATCGAGCAAGAGCGCATCGGGCCGGTCGGCGCGGATGGCGTTGATCACGGTGGCGACCCGGTCGAGCCCGCCGACGCGGCCATAGCCCGCGGCGAGGGCTGCAAAATCGCCCGAGCTCAGCGCGTAATGGGCGGGGCTGCCATCGTCGATCCCGTAGAGACGGCGGAAATCAGCGCCGGTGACATGGGGCACCTCGCCCTTGTTCGGGCCGACGCCGAGATTGACCGAAGGTTCGCGGAAATAGATCGGCTTGAGCTGGGCGTGAATGTCGGTGACATGGATCAGCGAGACATTCCCGAACGTGTCAAATTCCAGAAGCTGATCCTGGCTCAGCGCCTGTTGCGCCGCGAGCCGCGCCCAGCTGCCAAAGCCCGATGTCCCGAGCAGCGCGGCCGCCGCCATGCTCGTTTGCAGAAAATCACGCCGAGAGATCATATCGTCCTACCCATCGCACATATGCGGAAAATTGAATGTTTTCGGAGGCAAAAAAGCCTCGCGCCACGGCAAAGCGGCGCGAGGCTCTTGCAGGTTAGTTGCGGACCGACGGCCCTTCGACCGAGAGACCATTGCCGCGCGAGGCGACATAGAGCTCGAGCGCCACGAACTCGGGGCTGCCGGGGGCAAAGGTTTCCGCGCGGGTGTCGCGGATACAGCCTTTGAACCGGTCATGCGCCGCGTTCAGCTTGGTGTTCTTGAGCCGGTAGACCGGAAAGCCGTTGATCTGGCCCTGGCTCAGGTGGTCGGCGCGGATCATGTTGCCGTAATTGTCTTCGTGGCAATTCGCGCAGGCCAGTTCGAGCTGACCGAAACGGGTGTAGTAGATCTCCTTGCCCTTTTCCCAGGTCTCCTGGGCCGGGCCGTCGATCGCCACATTGACGGGCATGCCGCGCGACACCGAGGAAATCAGCGACACCATCGACTGCATCGGAACGCTGGTATATTTCAGCTCTTCCGCGCCCATCTGGTTCACGCGGCAGTCATTGACCTGCATTTCCAGCGTGCGCACCTCGCCCGCCTCTTCATTCCATTTCGGATAGACGGCGCGGACGCCGGCGAGGCTCTCGGGTTCGTTATGGCAGGAGGCGCAGGATTTGCCCTCGGTGCCTTCGACCTCGCCCCAGGAATCGCGGGCCTGTTCGACGAAGATCATGCCGGGATTGTCGAAATCATCGGCTTGCATCAGGCGGGTTTCATCGCCGCGGAAATGCCAGCCTGAGATCACCTCGTCCATCACGTCCGACAGATGTTCGGGCGCGGCGGTGCGGGTGGTCATTTCGATCTCGTCATTGACCACGAGCGTGTCATCGACCGGTCCGGCCAGTGCCGGGGCTGCCGCCAGAAGCAGCGACCCCAAAGCGCCCAGTGCCACGGTTCTTTTTATCATTGGTATCCTCCCTGAATGACCGGCGCTTATCCGATTTCGATTGCTTTCTTGTCCTCGTAAACCGATCCGTCATCGTCATGCCAGGTGAAGTGGAATTCGCCGGCTTCCGGGACGGTGGCTTCGAATTCGAGGAACGGGTTGGTCGAGATCGCCGGTTCCAGCGTCACGTCGATCACGTTCTCTCCGTTGAAATCGCAGGTGAAGCGATTGATGATCGAGCGCGGGATCACATTGCCATCGCCATCTTTGCGCTGGCCGCTTTCCATCTTGTGGCTGATCAGCGTCTTGATGGTGATGCTCTCACCGGCGGCGGCCTTCTTGGGCACCTTGACGCGTGGTTTTACATCTTTTGCCATCTTCTAAATCTCCTGAATTGAGGATCAGCCGCCGCAGCCGCCGATGGTAACCTTGACGGTGCTCGATGCCTTGGCAAAGCTGCCGTCCGCCATTTTGGCGATGGCCACGACATCCTGTGTTCCGGCGAGGCGGATACGGGTGGAGGCGTGTTGGCTCGCGGCGAGCGGGCCGAATTTGAACGTGGCCACGGGCGGCACCGGGTTGCCGAGCGCCAGCACCATGATTTCGGTCGCGCCGGGGGCGGAGACCTCGATCGGAACGGTGTTGCCGTTTTCGGCGATCTCGGGGGCGGTGAGGGTGATGCCGGTGTCGGCCATCTCCGCGCCGCCGGTGAAGGCGGCGATTTCATCCTCGCCCTTGGCATTGGCGCTCATGGGCAGGCCGAAGGCGACAAAGGCGCCGGTGCCCATGATCATCACATTGCGTCGTGAAAGCTGCATTTTAAACTCCTGGAATCCTTGGTCCAGCCGCGACGGGCCGGGCCGCAATCACTCTTTGAGGGTTGTCAGATAGGCGACGACATCCTCGATCTGCTGGGCCGTCAGGATCGGGCCGAACGTATCGTCTGCGGCTTTGCCGGTATAGGCCTTGCCGGGGCGGATGAAGCCTTCGGTCTTGTAGAAGGAGGGCATCATCGAGCCGTCGAACATCATCTTCGCGTTGGCGACGATGCCGCGCAGCTCTGCCTCGGACCAGCGTTCGCCCGCACCATCGAGCGGCGGGCCGATTTCACCGTGGAACGGCACTTCGGCCTGATCGCTGATCATGTGACAGGCAACGCAATTGCCAAGGCTCTTGTTGCCGACGATTTCGCGCCCTCGCGTGGCATCGCCTGCCGCACCGGAGAGCGACTGCGCCACAGCGCCGTCCTCGTAGGTGACATCGCTGGGTGCGATTTCCGCGGCGGAAACGCACGTAGCAGCCAATGCCAGCCCTACACTAAGGGTAAGTGTCTTTGCCATGTGTCCTCCCAAACATATTCATTTTTTTGTATATCAATACGCAGGCTCTGTATAGCGGGCAAGATGAAATCGCAGCCCGCCGCTGCCGCGTCATGGGTCGTCAGTCGGTGCTTCCGTTGTCGCGCTCCTGGATGCGGCGGGCGTGGTAGCGTTGAAAATCCTCCCCATTATCAAGCTCATAACGCTTTTCCGCCACCCAGGTGAACATGTCGATCGTGGTGCCGAGCCCAAAGGCGCCGGGCATCACCGCCACCGCAGAATGGGCGGCGGTCTGATCCTCGGCCACCTCTTCCGGCAAGAAGAGAATCGTCGGGGTGAAAAGCATCCCCCATTTACGCGCCGCCTGCTTTTCGCTCAGCGCTTCGCCGTCGAAATCGGTCACTTCGGTGTCGCCATGCAGGTTCATCTGCACGACGAAGAAATTGTCGCGGATATAGTCGGCAAGCACCGGCTGCGGAAAGATTTCCTCATGCATCTGGGTGCAATAGACGCAGCCGCGCTGTTCCATGATGATGGCGAGCCGTTTGCCTTCGGCATTGGCCTCGGCGAGGTCTTCGCGCAGGTCCTTGAACGTGTCGCGCATCCAATCGGTCTTGTGTAGCCCGTCATCGCCGAGCTCGACAGCGGCGGCGGTGGTGGGAATCGCGGTGGTCAGGCCCAGTGCGAGCAGGGCGGCGGCGGCGAGGGCGAAGAGACGGGGCATGGCATGTCCTTTCGAAAGAGGCGCGCCGGAAGGGCCGCGGTCAGAACCCGCTTCCGATCTTCTGGAAGGCGGGGAAGGCGGTCAACATCCAGTTGGCGATCAGGTTAATTGTATCAGTTGCGATGAGCGCCGCAAAGACCAAGAGCAAGAGGCCCATCGCCTTTTCCACCTTGGGCAGGTGGCGGCGGAACCGTGCGGCAAAGCGCAGGAACGGCCCGATAAAGAGCGCGGCCACCACGAAAGGCGCGGTCATCCCGATGCCGAAGGTGATCAGCAAGATCAGCCCGCGCAGCGCGGTCTCTTCGGTGCTGGCGGTGAACACCACGGCGGTGAGCACGCCACCAACGCAGGGCGTCCAGCCCGCCGCGAAGGCGAGGCCGACGACATAGGCCCCGAGCACCGACATGTTGGAGGTGTCGCCCGCCTCGAGCTGTACCATGCGGTTGAGAAAGCCGATGCGGATCACCCCGAGGAAATGCAGCCCCATCAGCGCCACGACGATGGCGGCGAAGATGCGAAATTCGGTCTGCAAGCCGCGGAAGGTCTGGCTCAGCCCATAGGCGGCGGCGCCGAGCAGCACAAAGACCGTGATGATGCCCAGCGAGAACATCACCGAGGCCAGCACGGCGCGGCGGCGCAGCCCCGGCGCGAGGCGGCCATCGGCGCTGATCTCGGCCATCGAAGCCCCGGCCATATAGCTCAGGTAAAACGGCACGATGGGCAGGACGCAGGGCGAAAAGAACACCAGAAGCCCCCCGAGCATCGCGCCAAGGATGGAGACATCGAACATGCGGGACCTCGCCGGTTGGCGGCTATCACGGAGCCGTGGCTTGATCATATTCCAGAATAAGAATATTTTAGCAAGAACAACCCTCGGGCGATCCGGGTGGGACAGGCGCGGGGAAGAGCCAGGGTGCATAGGGCGACGGGAACGATGCGGGCTGCGAGGCCGCAAAGGATGGCGTGGGCCGGACGGGCGCGCGTGGTCCTGGTGTCGGCGCTGTGCGCGCTGATCACGACCCAGCCGCTGCGCGCCGCCGAGCTGGTGATGGTCGAGCAGGTCGGCTGTCCCTGGTGCGAGGCCTGGGACCGCGAGATCGCGCCCGCCTATCCCAAGACCGAAGAGGGCAAGCGTGCGCCGCTGCGCCGGGTCGATCTGCATGATCTGCCCGAAGATCTGGAATTCAAGAGCCGCCCGGTTTTTACCCCGACCTTCGTGTTGATGGAGGAGGGGCGCGAGTTGCAGCGCATCGAAGGCTATGCCGGGGATCAGTTTTTCTGGTTCCTGCTGGGGCAGATGCTCGAGGCGCATCCCGAGGCCACAGCCCTGCCGGAGACGGGGGCCACGGCCCTGCCAGAGGCGAAAGAGGAGGTGCCGCAGTGAGGCGCGAAATCCACGACGACCCGGCAATGCAAGCGGCCAACCCCCAAGATTCTTGCGATATGGCGGGGGCTGCGCTACCCATCGCGGACCCCGACACAGCCAAGGCGGCGCGCATGAACTTGCCTCTCATCTCCAAGGATATGTCCGATGAGGACATCACGCGGATGATGAAAAACGCCTGTGATGCGTCGAATTTCCTCAAGGCGATCAGCCATGAGGGGCGGCTCATGATCCTGTGTCACCTGGCCAGCGGCGAGAAATCCGTGACCGAGCTCGAAGAGCTGTTGTCGTCGCGGCAGGCGGCGGTGTCGCAGCAATTGTCGCGGCTGCGGCAGGAGGGGCTTGTCCGGCCCCGGCGCGAGGGCAAGGTGATCTATTACGCGCTGAGCGATCCACGGGCGGTGCGGGTTCTCGACGTGGTCTACGACATTTTCTGCAATCCGGGCTGACGGGCCGTGCTGAGCGCTGCCTTGCCCGATCCGTTTCTCGTCGCTCTTGTCGGGGGCGCGGGCGGTATCGTGCTGGGTCTGGCGGCGCGGCTCGGGCGGTTCTGTACCCTCGGCGCGATCGAAGACCTGCTCTATCAGGGCAGTTCGCTGCGGCTGCGCATGTGGCTGATGGCGATGGCGGTCGCGGGGCTCGGGGTGTTTTCGCTTATGGCGCTGGGGCTCATGCCGCTGGGGCGGACGATTTACCATATGTCGCCGTTTTCGCCGCTGGCCGCGGCGCTGGGCGGCGGTCTCTTTGGCTACGGCATGGCGTTGGCGGGCAATTGCGGTTTTGGCGCGCTGGCGCGGGCGGGGGGCGGCGATCTGCGGTCCTGGGTGATCGTGCTGGTGATGGGGATGGCGGCCTATGCGGCGATCTCGGGGCCCTTGGCCGGTCTGCGGCTGTGGCTGGTGCATGGCACGGCGCTTGATATTCAGAGCCGCGATCTGGCGGCGCTCTTGGGCTGGATCACCGGGCTGCCGGTCTGGGCGGTGGGTCTCGGCCTCTGGACGCTGGCGGTGCTGGCGCTGCTCGTCTCGCCGGTATTGCGGGGCGACCGGCGGGCGCTTTTCTGGGCGGTGGCGGTGGGGCTGGCGATTGTCAGCGGCTGGGCCGGGACGGTGCATCTGGCGCGGGGCGGGTTCACCCTCATCCCCATCGAGAGCCACAGTTTCACCGCACCGCTGGGCGAGACCATGCTCTATGTGATGACCAGCAGCGGCGGCGGGCTCAGCTTTGGCGTCGGCTCGGTGCTTGGCGTGCTGGCGGGGGCGCTCTTGGGCAGTGCGATCAAGGGGCATTTCCGCTGGGAGGCCTGCGAGGACCCGCGCGAGCTGCGCCGGCAGATCCTCGGCGCGGTGTTGATGGGGTTTGGGGCGGTGCTGGCGATGGGCTGTACCATCGGGCAGGGGGTCTCGGCCATGTCGGTGCTGGCCTATAGCGCGCCGGTGACCTTCGCGGCGATCCTGGCCGGTGCGGCGCTCGGGCTGCGGCAGCTCATCAGCGGCTTTTCCCGCATCGTCTGAGCGCTTGATCCCGGCGGGGAAACCCGGCAAACCCGTGCCGAGAGGCAATCCGGGAGAGACAGGATGAACAGCGCAGAGATTTTGGACCGGCTCATCGGCTTTGACACGGTCAGCCGCAACCCCAACATCGATTTGATGCGGTTCATTCAGGGGCTGCTTGCCGATGTCGGCGTCGAGGCCGAGCTGATCCCCGACAGCGATGGCAAGAAGGCCAATCTGCTCGCCACCATCGGGCCGCGCGATGGCCGGGGCGTGATGCTCTCGGGGCATACCGATGTGGTGCCGGTGGATGGGCAGGATTGGACCAAGCCCGCCTTTCGCCTGACCCAGGAAGACGGCAAGTATTTCGGGCGCGGCACGGCGGATATGAAGGCCTTTGTCGCCTGTGCGCTGGCCGCGGGCCTCAAGGCCGCGAAACGCGAGCTCAAGACACCGCTGCATCTGGCCTTTTCCTATGACGAGGAGATCGGCTGTCAGGGGGTGCGGTCGATGATCGACCTGTTGCGCGATGCGCCGGTGCGGCCTGCGATGTGTATCGTGGGCGAGCCCACCAGCCTCACTGTGGCCACCGGCCATAAGGGCAAGATCGCCCTCAAGGCGCGCTGTGTCGGGCGCGAGGGGCATTCGGCGCTGGCCCCGCTGGCGATGAACGCGCTGCATCTGGGCTGTGATCTGGTGAGCGTGCTGCGCGAGGTGCAGGATGATCTGCGCGAGCGCGGGGCGCAGGATGGCGATTACGACGTGAGCTATACCACCGTCCATGCGGCCAAGATGCAGGGCGGCGTGGCGCTCAACATCGTGCCAAACCTTTGTGAGGTGGATTTCGAGATCCGCAATCTGGCGCAGGACGACCCGCAGAAGATCCTCGCCGGTATTCGCGACCGGGCCGAAGAGATCGTCGCCCGGGTGCGCGACCATGCGCCGGAGGCCAGCATCGAGATTTCCGAGAACTTCTCCTACCCCGGTCTCGACACGCCGGGCACCGCCGAGGTGGTGGGCTTTGTCAAATCGCTGACCGGCGGCAATGCGACCTGCAAAGTGGCCTTTGGCACCGAAGGCGGGCTCTTCTCGCAAGAGCTCAGCATTCCGACGGTGGTCTGTGGGCCGGGGTCGATGATGCAGGGGCACAAGCCCGATGAGTTCGTCGAAGTGAGCCAGATCGAGCGCTGCGACAGCATGCTCGACACCTTGCTGGATCGGCTCGAAACCGGGCTGTGAGCCGGGGCTGGACCGCCCTGAAGGCGGTCCAGATTTCAAGTGATCGTGAGTGTTACGGACGCGGTTGACCCGGCGGCGGCAGGGCGGCGCGCAGGGCGTCTTCGCTCAGCCCGAGCGTGGCGGCTGCGGCGGCGAAATCGGGCGGCATGGAGGTGCCGAGCGCGTCGCGCAGCGCCTCTGTGCTGATACCGAGCGTTGCTGCGGCTGCGGCGAAATCCGGGCCGCCACCGGGGGCACCCTGCTGTGCGGTGACCTCGACCTCGCCATGGTAGCAGTCGATCATATAGGGCGCTTCGTCCTTGGTCAGGTGATAGTGGTAGATGCCCTCGGGGAATTCCGGCGTCGCGCCAAAGTGGCCGCTGCATTCGTCGAGATCGGCATTGGTGACGATCGCGCCCTCGGCATCCTGATTGCCATAGACCGGAAACCCGTCCTCGATCACGCCGATCATCACGGAATGGCTGCCCTGGGTCTCGAGATCATCGGTGATGCAGACCGGCACGCCGTGGTAATGGTAATTTGTCCCATCGGCGAGCGTATGACCGTTGCATGCGTCGAGAAAGGCCACGTGGTCATGCACGACCTGATCATCCTGCGCCACGACGGAGCGTTCAAAGTTCTCGTAATCGTTGAAGATCTGCGCCCCGCTGATGGCCACGCCGATGCGGCCGAGCGAGGTGTCGGTGACCTCCTCGGTATAGGTCGGGCGTGTGGTGATCGTGGTGTCGACCGGCGAGGGTTTGAAATACTCTGCCGAACTCACCGGGGTAAAGGCCTCGGCGGGCTTGTCCGAGAAGGGCTGTTGGGTCGGATTGTTGGGGATCAGGTATTTCTCGGCAAAGCCATGGCTCGGCATGCCGTCGGATTGAAACCGGAAGGTCTGGGCGGCCTGGTCGATGGTGATCGTGACATTGTCGGACCATTGGGCGGCCTCGACGGCCTGCGCGGTGTCGACCACGGGAATGGGGGTGTCATGGGCGGCGAGCGGGGTGATCTGCAACGCGGCGAGGGCCACGGTGCCGAAGAAAAGCTTGGATCTCATGCGGCGGCTGTCCTTTTGGCCCGTGGCCCGGGGCGACCCGCGTGGGGGCTCCGGGGGCGGGCGGTGTTGCGCTATGTCTTTGATACGCGAACGCCGCCCGGTTCCGTCGGTTCCGGGCGGCGTTTTTTCCAGATATCCCGGCGCAGGCGCGCGCGGTGTCAGCCGCCGTTCACCCGTGCGTTGAGATACTGCGCGAAATCATAGTTCGGGCGTTCCAGATGGCTCAGATGGCCGGGGGTGGCCATGTCCGAGCAAAGCCCGTTGTAGACCTTTTCGGTGCAGCCGCGATCCTCGACATTCACGTCATCCAAGAGGGCCTTGAGCGCGTTGAAATGGCTCTGTGCCTCGGGGTCGTTGACAAACTCCGGGGCCATGCCGCCGCCAAAGCGGATCTCGACCTGACCGACCCCATGCGGGTGCAGCGACAGATACCAGAAATAGCCGGGGGTCAGCGTGATCAGCAGGCTCGGGTAGATCGCCAGCAGAAAGGTCGTGCGGCGGCGTTCCCCGCTGAGCCGGGTGTTGGTCGGATGGGCATTGCCCAGCACGAAATCCGGCTCTTTCAGAATCCAGTGATAGTTGAACGCCTCTTCGCCCGGCGGACAGACCATTTCCTCGAGCTTCGACAGCCCGCCGATGGTGCCCGCGTGGCAGACCGGCAGGTGATAGCTTTCCATGAAATTCTCGGCCAGCACCTTCCAGTTGGTGTCCCAGCGGTGGGTCTCGAAAAAGGTCTGCTGGTAATTCTCCATCTCGTAATCGCCGACCAGATCGGCGACACCGGCGAGCGTCTCGGAGACCGGCGGGGCATCGGGGTTGAGCGTGATCATCACCCAGCCGTGCCATTCCTCGCAGCGCACCTGTGGCAGGGCCTGACCGTCCTTGCAGAAGGCTTCGTTGAGGGTCATCGCGGGCGCGCCGCGCAACCGCCCGTCGAGATTGTAGGTCCAGGCGTGATAGGGGCAGACGATGGCGCGGGTGTTGCCCGAACCCTCAAGCAGGGTCGACATGCGGTGCAGGCAGACGTTGGACTGGGCGCGGAGCTGACCTTCGCGGTCGCGGATCACCATGATCGGCTGACCGGCGAGTTCGAGCGTGGTGTAATCGCCCGGATTGGGCAGCGCATCGGCGCGGGTGACGCAGAACCAGTCCTGTTTGAACACATTCTCGATCTCTGCAGCGAGGAACTCGTCGCTCGTATAGACCGATTTCGGCATGGCACGGGCGCGTTCAAAGGGCTGGGCCACGTTGGAGGCCAGTTCGGCGAGGGGCGAAAGCGTGCTGTCATGGCGGGTCATGCGGGGCGTCCTTTGCTGCGCGGTCCGGGTGGGGCGAGCATAGGGGTGGTCCGTGAATAATCAAAATTCATTCTTTTTGGGATTGGCATAGTCATATACTATGTAGTCATGCAGGATTTTACGCTCAGACAGCTCGAATATCTCTTGGCGGCGGTGGACGAAGGCTCGGTCGCCGGGGCGGCGGCGCGGCTCAATGTGTCGCAGCCGACGATTTCCGTGGCACTGGCCAAGATGGAGGCGCAGCTCGGCGTGCAGCTCTTGTTGCGGCAGCACGCGCAGGGGGTGACGCCAACCGCCTCTGCGCGCACCATTCTTCCCGCCGCGCGGAGCCTTCTGGCCCATGCCGGAGAGCTCGGCCGGGCGGCGCGGGATGCGGGGGCGGGGCTTGCCGGTGAGCTGACCATCGGGGCGGTGTCGACGCTGGCGCCGCTGGTGCTGCCAGCGCTGATCGCGCGGCTCGGGCGGGACTATCCCGAGCTGCGGCTCGCGGTGCGCGATGGCTCGCAGGCGGCGATGCTGGCGGCGCTGGAGGCGGGGGCGGTGGATATGGTGCTGCTCTACGATATCGACCTGCCCGAGAGCGTTGCGTCGCGGGTGTTGGCGGCGCCGCAGCCCTATGCGCTCTTGCCTGAGGGGCATCGGCTGGCGGGGCAGGCGGAGGTGCGGTTGCGTGATCTGGCGGCAGAGCCGTTGATCCTGCTCGACATGCCGCCGAGCCGGGATTGGTTTTTGGGGCTTTTCCGGGCCGCCGGGGTGGAGGCCAATGTCGCCCATACCTCGCCCTCGATGGAGCTGGTGCGCGGCATGGTGGGGCAGGGGCTTGGCTATTCCGTGCTGGTGACGCGGCCGCGCCATGATCGGACCTATGACGGGCGGCGGGTGGTGGCGCGACCGCTCAGCGACAGTCCGACGGCGGGGCGCGTGGTGATCGGCCATCTGCGCGGGCATCGGCAGACCCGGCTTATGCAGGTCTTTGCCGAGGCGGCCGCCGCGCATTTCGCGCAAGAGGCGTGACGTGTCAGGCGCGGGCGGTCGCAGCCTCCCAGAGGATCTCAGTGACCCCGGCGAGACGGGCAAAGCGCGCCAGTTCCGCGTCGAGACGGTCATAGCGGGCGGGCCCCCAGCGGATGGCGGGTTCGGGCCAAAAGCCCGTCACCCGCATCTGGCCCTTGCCGCGATCTGCCTTGAGCTCGATCCGGCCCACGAAGCGGTCGCCTTCCAGCAGCGGGTAGACGTAATAGCCCCAGCGGCGCTGCGCCGGGGGCACAAACATTTCATTGCGATAGGCAAAGCCGAAGAGCCGTTCGAGCCGTACACGGTCGCGGATGGCGGGATCGAACGGGTTGAGCAGGCGAAGCCGGGCGCTCGGGGCCGGGGCGCGGGCGAGCCGTGCCTCGATGTCCGCAGGCGCAAGGGCGGCGGTCCAGCGGCGGTCGGCGCTCTCCACCTCGACCGGGACGAGATCGGTGGCATGTGAGACCCAGTCGCGCGTCTCGCTCGCGTCCATCGCGGCCCAAAAACGCTGTACCTCGCCGGGCGTCGCAAAGCCCAGCCGGTCAAGCGCCGCGCGGCAGAGCCAGTCCACGGCGTCCGGATCGGGATGGGCGTCGCGCAGGGGGGCGGGAAAGACCCGTTCTGGAAGGTTGTAGAATTTGACGAAATTCTCGCGGTAGCAGGTGGCGAGATCGCCCGCGTACCACATCTGATCCAGCGCCTTTTTATGCGGCGGGCGGGCCCACATTTCGCGGCTTTCTGCCTTGGTTTCAAAGGCATGGGTCGAGAGCGGGCCCTCAGTTTCGATCCGGGCGCGGATGCTGGCGATCTCGGCCTGGGCGAGCCCCGATTGAAACCAGGCGGCGCGCCGCGCCTTGGCGCCGAGCCGGTCGAATTGGCGCTGCCAATAGGGCAGAACCTCCATCGGCAAGAGCGAGGCGTCATGGGTGAAATGTTCGAAAATCGCCCGGTCCCGGCCCAGAAGCGGCCAGAGCATGCCCTCGCGGTAGTTCTGATTGCGCGACCACAGGATGTGATTATGGGCGCGGGTCACGTTGCGGATCGTGTCGATCTGCACAAAGCCCAGCCGCCGGATCATCCCGAGCACATCGAGCGGCCCGGTGGGCGTCGGCCCGAGCCCGGTGACATCGAGCCAGAGCCGCCGCGCGGCGCGGTTGTCGATGCGCAGCGGCGCGGTCATCGGGAAAGAGCGGTCAGGATCATGGCGCATGAGTTTCGTGACGCCACGGCCCGCGTCAAGGGCGCGGGGCGGTTTTTCGTGGAAATCGCGTGGCGGAATTGCTAGGCATCGCTGCAACGCGGCGTAACTGCCGGTCTGGGAGGACAAAAGATGAGTGCCACAGCGAGGAAAACCGCGCCTATGCCCGATGATATACGGGCGATGAAGGGCGGTACGCCGATTGTCAGCCTGACCGCCTATACCACGCCTATGGCCAAGATGATGGACGCGCATTGCGATTTTGTCCTCGTTGGCGACAGCCTCGGCATGGTGGTGCATGGGCTGCCCTCGACGCTCGGTGTGACGATGGAGATGATGATCCTGCATGGGCAAGCCGTGGCCCGTGGGCTGAGCCGGGCGATGATGGTGATCGACATGCCGTTCGGTTCCTACGAGGAAAGCCCCGAACAGGCGTTTCGCAACGCCGCGCGGCTCATGGCCGAGACGGGCGCGGGCGCGGTCAAGCTCGAAGGTGGCACCCATATGGCCGAGACCATCGCGTTTCTGGTGGCGCGGGGCGTGCCGGTGATGGCGCATGTCGGGCTCACGCCGCAGTCGATCAACACGCTTGGCGGCTATAAAGTGCAGGGGCGCGATGCGGGGGCGGAGAAGCTTCTGGCCGATGCGCGGGCGGTGGCAGAGGCCGGGGCCTTTGCCGTGGTGCTGGAAAAAGTGCCCGCCGTGATGGCCGATCGGATCACCGAAGAGGTCGCAATCCCGACCATCGGCATCGGCGCGTCGGCGGGCTGTGATGGGCAGATCCTCGTGGTCGATGACATGCTCGGCCTCTTTACCGCCTTCAAGCCGAAGTTCGTCAAACGCTATGCCGATCTCGGCACCCAGGGCGAGGCGGCGATTGCCACCTATGCCGACGAGGTGCGGGCAAGGCAGTTTCCAGCCAGCGAGCATACCTTTGCCGCCGAACAGCCCCAAAAGGCCGCCACATGACCGCGCCGATCATTCGGAGCCTCGCCGAGCTGTGCGCCATGACGCGGGGCTGGCAGATGGCCGGGGAAAAGATCGGCGTGGTGCCCACCATGGGCGCGCTGCATGACGGGCATCTGTCGCTGGTGAAGGCGGCGGAAGAGAGCTGTGAGCGGGTGATCGTGACGATCTTCGTCAACCCGAAACAGTTCAACAATCCCGAGGATCTCAAGAATTATCCGCGCACCGAAGAGGATGACGCGCGCAAACTGCGGCGGTTCTCGGTGGATGCGATCTATGTGCCCGATGGTGACGAGATGTACCCCGACGGCTTTGCCACCACGGTCAGCGTGAGCGGGCTCACCGATGTGATGGACGGCACCTATCGGCCCGGCCATTTCGAAGGGGTGGCGACGGTCGTGGCCAAGCTGTTCCTGCAGACCTCGGCCAGCGACGCGTTTTTCGGCGAAAAGGATTTCCAGCAATTGCAGGTGGTTCGGCGGATGGCGCGCGATCTCGATATTCCGATCACCGTGCATGGCTGTCCAACGATCCGCGAGATCGACGGGTTGGCGATGTCGTCGCGCAACCTGCTCTTGTCCGACAGGGCGCGGGTGACGGCGCCCCGGCTGCATGAAGAAATGGAGCGGATTGTCGAAGGGTTCCTTAGCGGGGAAGACCCGGCCGAGCTCACCCAGGCGGCGATCAAGCGCCTGCAGGCGCAGGGCTTTGGCGATGTGGATTACATCGACATTCGCGCCAATGACGACCTGAGCCTTGTCACCGCCCTCGATCCGGCCCGCCCGGCGCGGCTTTTTGCGGCGGCGTGGCTCGCCGGGGTGCGGCTCATCGACAATATCGCGGTGGAGTGACGGCTAGGCCGGTTTCGGGCCAAGCAGATCATGGAGGCTCAGCGCCATGACCTGCGCCGCCTCGATCATGTCGTCGATGCCGACATATTCATCGGGCTTATGCGCCAGATCGAGAATGCCCGGCCCATAGGCGATGCAGTTCTTGAGCCGCCCGATCCGGTCGATATGTTTCTGGTCATAGGTGCCGGGCGAGACTACGTAATCGGGGGCGCGGCCCATCACCTCTTCGACCGCGCGGGCGACCGAGGTCACGATCGGCGCGTCGCGGTCGGTCATGCTCGGCAGGACCCGGTGCAATTCGCGCAGACCATAGTCGAAATTGGCGCGGCTCGCGCCGATCCGGTCGAGAAGATCGGTGATCTCGGCCTGCACCTCGTCGATGTTTTCCTCGATGAGAAAGCGCCGGTCGACCACCATCCGGCAACGGTCGGGCACGCAGGGCGAGGGCAGGCCGGTGTAATCCGCCTCTTGTTCCGGCTCGCCGCCATGGATCGAATTGATGTTGAGCGTCGATTGCCGCGCGCCTTCGGGGACGACGGGCATCTCGGTGCGCTTGCGGGCGAGCGCCGGGAAGAGGCTGCGCTCCATCTCGTCGAGCACCGCCCCCATGTGGCGCACGGCGCAATCGCCGAGAAAGGGCATCGAACCATGGGCGATCTCGCCGCGTGTCTCGATCTCGGCCCACCAGACGCCGCGATGGCCGAGGCAGACGCGGTCCTTGTTGAGCGGTTCGGGGATGATCACATGCTGGACCCGGGCGGGATCGAAATAGCCGCGTTCGGCGAGATAGGCGACGCCGCCGAACCCGCCGGATTCCTCATCCGCCGTGCCGCTGATCTCGATGGCGCCGGAGAAGTCGGGGCAGAGGTCGATAAAGGCCTCGGCGGCGATGATCGACGCGGCCAGGCCGCCCTTCATGTCACAGGCGCCCCGGCCATAGATGCGCCCGTCGATCACCTCACCGCCAAAGGGGTCGGTGGTCCAGCCATGGCCGACCTCGACCACATCGGTATGCGAATTGAAATGCACGCAGTCGCCGGGATGTTTTCCGGCGCGGCGGGCGACGATGTTCCAACGGGGGTATTTGTCGCTATCGCCAGGGGCGCCGGTGGCGCGGATGAGCTCGGTCTCGAACCCTGCGTGCAAAAGCCTGCGGTCGAGATAGTCGCAAATGTCGCGGTAATGGCGGCCCGGCGGATTGAGCGTCGGGATGCGGATCAGATCCTGCGTCAGCGCGATCAGATCCTCGCGTCGCGCCTCGATCTCTTCCCGTAGCCTGTCTTTCATGTCACCGCCCCCGCCTGTCGCTGCCCGAAGGTTAGGGCGCGAAGGGCGGGGGCGGCAAGGGTCTGTGCGTCAGGCCACGTCGAATTGCAGCGGCCGGACCTGTTTGAACATGCCGGTGTCTTCGAGCTGCTTGATCACCGGGGCGGGCACTTCGGCATCGACATAGAGAAGCGCGATGGCCTCACCGCCGGCCTGCGAGCGGCCCAGGGTAAAGTTGGCGATGTTGACGCCGTTCTGCCCCATGGTCTGACCCAGCATGCCGATGATGCCCGGCTCGTCCTCATTGGTGGTGTAGAGCATATGCGCCCCGATCTCGGCGTCGATATTGATGCCCTTGATCTGGATAAAGCGCGGCTTGCCATCCGAGAAGACCGTGCCACCGATCGAACGTTCCCGCTCGGCCGTCACAACGGTGAGCTTGATATAGCCCTCGAAGACGCCCGATTTGTCCTGATGCGTGGTCGAGATCTTGACGCCGCGTTCCTTGGCGATGACCGGGGCCGAGACCATGTTCACCTCGGGGTTGACCGATTTCATGATGCCCGCGACCGCCGAACAGGTCAGCGCCTCGAGGTTCATCTGCGACACCACACCGTCATAGAGGATGTTGATCGCCTTGATCGGCTCGTCCGTCATCTGGCCGATGAAATTGCCCAGATGGCCCGCGAGCTTGATCCAGGGGCCCATCACCTTGGCCTCTTCGGCGGTGACCGACGGCATGTTGAGCGCGTTCGACACGGCCCCGGTCAGCAGATAGTCGGAGATCTGTTCCGCCACCTGCAGCGCCACGTTTTCCTGTGCCTCGGTGGTGGCGGCGCCCAGATGCGGGGTGCAGACCACGTTGGGCAGATCGAAGAGCGGGTTTTCGGTCGCCGGTTCCTGCGAGAACACGTCAAAGCCCGCACCCGCCACATGGCCGGATTTCAGCAGCTCGGCCAGCGCCGCCTCATCGACCAGACCGCCCCGGGCACAGTTGATGATGCGCACGCCCTTCTTGGTCTGGGCGAGCCGTTCAGCGGAGAGGATGTTGCGGGTCTGATCGGTCAGCGGCACATGCAGCGTGATGAAATCGGCGCGCGCGACGAGCGTGTCGAGATCGACCTTTTCGACGCCCATCTTGTCGGCCTTTTCCTGGCTCAGGAAGGGGTCATAGGCCACGACCTTCATCTTGAGGCCACGGGCGCGGTCGCAGACGATGCCGCCGATATTGCCCGCGCCAATGACGCCGAGCGTCTTGCCGGTGAGCTCGACCCCCATGAATTTCGACTTTTCCCATTTGCCGGCATGGGTCGAGGCAGAGGCTTCGGGCAGCTGACGTGCCACGGCGAACATCATCGCGATGGCATGTTCGGCGGTGGTGATCATGTTGCCGAAAGGCGTGTTCATGACGATCACGCCCTTTTTCGAGGCGGCGTCCTTGTCGATATTGTCGGTGCCGATCCCGGCGCGGCCGATCACCTTGAGATTGGTGGCGGCGTCGAGGATTTTCTCGGTGACCTTGGTGGCCGAACGGATGGCGAGACCATCATATTGGCCAATGATTTCAGCGAGCTTGTCCTTGTCCTTGCCCACGTCGGGCAGGAAATCCACGTCGATGCCGCGGTCGCGGAAAATCTGGACGGCGGTTTCAGAGAGCTTGTCGGAAACGAGAACTTTGGGAGCCATGTGTCTGGTCCTTCATTGCAGATGTTGGGAGCGGGCCGGGCTCTTGAAAAGAGCCCGGACTGATTTCTTTGCAAGAAATCGGGTCACGCGGGCTGAGACAGCGCCTCGATTTCCGATTGGAAGGCCCAGTCGATCCAAGGCAAAAGCGCCTCAATATCGGAGGTTTCCACCGTGCCGCCGCACCAGATGCGCAGACCGGCCGGCGCGTCGCGATAGGCGCCGATGTCATAGGCCACGCCTTCGGCTTCGAGCCGCTTGGCGACCGCCTTGGCAAAGCCTGCGCCATCGGTGATCCGCGCATCGGCGAATTTCAGACAGACCGAGGTGTTCGAGCGGGTAGCGGGATCTTGGGCGAGGTTCTCGAGCCACGGGGTGGCTGCGACAAATTTGGCAATCGCCCCGGCATTGGCATCGGCCCGGGCGATGAGCCCTTTGAGCCCGCCATTGGCGCGCGCCCAGTCGAGGGCGAGAAGATAGTCTTCGACCGCCAGCATCGAGGGGGTGTTGATCGTCGCCCCTTCAAAGATGCCTTCGATGAGCTTGCCGCCCTTGGTCAGGCGGAAGATCTTGGGCAGCGGCCAGGCGGGGGTATAGCTCTCGAGCCGGGCGACGGCGCGCGGGCTGAGCACGATCATGCCATGGGCGGCCTCGCCCCCAAGCACCTTCTGCCAGGAGAAGGTGGTGACATCGAGCTTGTCCCAAGGCAGGTCCTGCGCGAAGGCGGCACTGGTGGCGTCGCAGATCGTCAGGCCGTCGCGGTCCGATTTGATCCAGTCGCCATTGGGGACGCGCACGCCGGAGGTGGTGCCGTTCCAGGTGAACACCACGTCCTTGTCTGTGTCGACCTCGGCAAGGTTCACGATCTCGCCATAGGGGGCGTCGCGGACCACGGCGTCGAGCTTGAGCTGTTTGACCACATCGGTGACCCAGCCTGCGCCAAAGCTTTCCCAGGCGAGCATTTCAACCGGGCGCTCGCCCAGCAGGTTCCACAGCGCCATTTCGACGGCGCCGGTGTCCGAGGCGGGCACGATACCGATGCGGTAATCGGCGGGGATGCCGAGAATTTCACGTGTGCCTTCGATGGCGGATTTGAGCCGCTCCTTGCCGACAGCTGCGCGGTGGCTGCGGCCCAAAGGCGCGCCCGACAGTTTGGACAGATCGAAGGTGGGGATTTTGGCGCAGGGGCCAGAGGAAAAACGCGGGTTGGCCGGCCGCGTTGCCGGGTAGTCAATAGCCATTGATGCTATCCTTCCAGATAAGCGCCCTTCGTTGGGGAAGGGTGTCCCGCGGATAGGGTTAGGGGGATTTCTGCGCCGCCGCAACAGGGAAAATGACGCCCATGCGGCGGTTTGGGGGTGAATTGCGACGCGAAATGGAGCGGATCGGAAACTTGCGTCCCGCTCTGTGGCGTGGCTGGTATCTGGTCAAAGGCGGCGTTCTGGGCTAGTCGAAGCCCAAGCAACGAGAGGATTTCCGCCCATGTATGTCGTTTCCCTGATCGCCGCCAAAGACGGGCTTGCCCCGGCTCTGGTCGAGAGCCTGCGCAATGCCTGGGGTGGCGGTGATGCCCAGTGGCTGGCCCCCGATGAGGCGGCGGAATTCACCCTGGCGGAGGTGCCGGGGAATCGCTGGGATGTCTGGGCCGACCTGCAGAAAGAGCGGGTCGACATGATCGTGCAACCGGCTGAAAACAGACGTAAATCCATGCTTCTGGCGGATATGGACAGCACCATGATCGCGCAGGAATGTATTGACGAGCTGGCCGAGGAGGCAGGCGTTGGCGAGCATGTCAAAGCGATCACCGCGCGGGCGATGAATGGCGAGCTCGATTTCGACGGGGCGCTGATCGAGCGGGTGGCGCTGATGAAGGGGCTCGATGAGGCGGTGATCGACAAGGTTCTGGGCAGCCGGATCACCTATGTCGAAGGCGGCCGGACCCTCATCGCGACGATGCGCGCGAAGGGCGGCTATGCGGCCTTGGTGTCGGGCGGGTTTACCGCCTTTACCGCCCATGTGGCGGCCGATCTGGGCTTTGACGAAAACCGCGCCAACACGTTGATTATCAGCGACAAAAAGCTCACCGGGGAGGTCGGAATGCCGATCCTCGGGCGCGAGGCCAAGGTGGCCGCGCTCGAAGAGATCACGGCGCGGCTCGGTATTGCCGAGGCGGATGTGATCGCGGTCGGGGATGGGGCCAATGATCTCGGCATGTTGCACCGGGCCGGGGCGGGGGTGGCGATGCATGCCAAGCCCAGTGTGGCGGCGGAATGCGACATTCGGATCAACCACGGCGATCTGACCGCGCTTCTCTATCTTCAGGGCTATGCCAAGAGCGATTTTGTGACCGTCTGACGGGGTCTCACAGAAACTCTTCGCGGCAAAAACGCGATGTCGGTATCCTGTCGGTATCACGTCGGCATCGCGACAGTGGCGATTTTCGCCTCTGGCGGGGTGCGGGCGACCCCCTTTGCAAGGAGATACGGTCATGCCGAAATTCATCTTCGCCTATCACGGGGGCAGCGCCCCCAACCCCGATGACGATGCCGAGATCGCCCGGATCATGGGCGCGTGGCAGGGGTGGCTCGAAGGGATGGGCGCGGCCTGTCTCGACATGGGCAACCCGGTGGGCATGTCCAAGACGGTGACGGCGGACGGGCTGCGCGACGATGGCGGGGCCAACCCGCTTTCGGGCTATACGATTGTCGAGGCCGCGGACATGGCGGCGGCGTGCGATCTGGCGCGGGGCTGTCCGATCCTCGAAGGCGGCGCGGGCAGCGTCGAGGTGGCACCCATCGTAGAGATGTGAACCGGGATTACGCCGGGGCGTGGCGGGCGAGAAACTCGGCCGCCTCCTCGGGCGTGGGCGGGGTGCCGGCGAAAAGCTCGACATAATGCTGCACCCGGGCGAGCCGTTCGGCGCGCGGCTCGGTGATGTCCATCGAGCTATAGCCGATCTGGGTGAGCATGACGGTGAGCGCGCGCACCTGGGCCTGTTCCGGGGCAAAGCCGTGGCGCAGGAAGAGGTCGCGCACCGCCTCGATGCGGCGGGTATCGGCGGCGGTGACCCGCGCCAGAAGGGCCGCATCATTGCGCGCCCAGTTGCGAATCGCGAGATCGAGCCGCCCGTCAAAGAGCGCCGGGTCGAGCCAGCAATCCATCACATGAAACAGCGCCGCACAGAGGCTGTCGGCGGGTTTTTCGCATTGCGCCACCAGCGCGTCGGTGTTGCGGTTCTGCCAGCGTTCGATCATCGCCGCATGCAATTCGGCGAGATCCTTGAAGAACCAGTAAAAGCCGGTGCGCGTCAGGTTGAGCCGCTTGGCCAGCGGCATGATTTTGACGGCCTCGATCCCCTCGGAGATCAGCATCTCATAGGCGGCGTCGAGCCACAGGTCTTTGGAGCCGCGTTGACGCTGGCGGGGGGCGGGTCTGGTCATGGCGCCATGCTATAAGACTTGACACATATGTCAATTGTGGCGCAGGCTTTCTCCTGACACCTGTGTCAAGCCCGCCAGAGCCCCAGATTTCCAAGCCCAGTTTCCCAGACCCAGACCCAGACCCTCCAGGTACCGAGACCCAGATCATGAGCACAGACCCCCTGCTTCAGCCCTATCAGCTCAAACATCTCACCTTGAAGAACCGGATCATGACCACCAGTCACGAACCGGCCTATCCCGAGGATGGGATGCCCAAGGACCGCTATCGCGCCTATCACGAGGAACGGGCGCGGGCCGGGGTGGCGCTGGCGATGACGGCGGGATCGGCGGCGGTGTCAAAGGACAGCCCGCCGGTGTTCAACAATGTGCTCGCCTATAAGGACGAGGTGGTGCCGTGGATCCAGAACCTGACCGATGCCTGCCACGAACATGGCTGTGCGGTGATGATCCAGCTCACCCATCTGGGCCGTCGCACCACCTGGAACAAGGGCGATTGGCTGCCCTCGGTGTCGTCGAGCAAGCATCGCGAACCGGCGCATCGCGCCTTTCCCAAGCTCATCGAGGATTGGGATATTGACCGGATCATCACGGATTTCGCCGATGCCGCCGAGCGGATGCAGGCGGGCGGCATGGATGGCATCGAATTGCAGGTCTATGGCCATCTTCTCGATCAGTTCTGGTCGCCGCTGACCAATGATCTGGTCGGGCCCTATGGGGCCGATACGCTCGAGAACCGGATGCGCTTTCCGCTTGATGTGCTGGCGGCGATCCGCAAGCGGGTGGGACATGAGTTCATCGTCGGTTTCCGCTATACGGCGGATGAGGCGCAAAAGGGCGGCATCACCCCGGAGGAGGGGCTCGAGATGTCCGAGAAGCTGGCGGGGACCGGGCAGCTCGATTTTCTCAACGTGATCCGGGGCCGCATCCACACCGATCCGGCGATGACCGATGTGATCCCGGTGCAGGGGATGCCGAGCGCGCCGCATCTCGATTTCGCGGGCGAGGTGAAAAAGCGCACCGGGATGCCGACCTTTCACGCGGCGCGCATTCCCGATGTGGCGACCGCGCGCCATGCGGTGGAGGCGGGGCTTTTGGATATGGTGGGGATGACCCGCGCCCATATGGCCGATCCGCATGTGGTCAAGAAGATCATGGAGGGGCGCGAAGAGGATATACGGCCTTGCGTCGGGGCCACTTATTGTCTCGACCGGATTTATCAGGCGGGCGAGGCGCTCTGCATTCACAACGCCGCCACCGGGCGCGAATTGTCGATGCCGCACACGATTGCGCCGGCTGAGACACGGCGCAAGATCGTCGTGGTTGGCGCCGGTCCGGCGGGGCTCGAGGCGGCGCGGGTCGCGGCCGAGCGCGGCCATGACGTCACTGTTTTCGAGGCGCAGCCCGATCCCGGCGGGCAGGTGCGGCTCACCGCGCAGAGCCCGCGCCGCCGCGAGATGATCTCGATCATCGATTGGCGGATGGCGCAATGCGCGGCGCGCGATGTGACGTTCCGGTTCAACACCTGGGCCGAGGCCGAGGATGTGACCGCGCTCGACCCGGATGTGGTGATCGTGGCCACCGGCGGGCTGCCCAATCTCGAGCTCTTCGAGTCCGGGCAGGAGGCCGCGCATGTGGTCTCGGCCTGGGACATCATCGCGGGCGATGTGAAACCGGCGGGCCATATCCTCATCTATGATGAGAGCGGCGATCACCCGGCGCTGCAGGCGGCGGAGATTGCGGCCAAGGCGGGGGCCAAGGTCGAGGTGATGACGCCGGATCGCACCTTTGCCCCCGATATCATGGCGATGAACCTGGTGCCCTATATGCGGGCGCTGCAGGACAAGGATGTCACCTTTACCGTAGCGCGGCGGCTCTTGGGGGTGGAACGGTCGGGCAATCGGCTCACCGCGACGATCGGCACGGATTACAGCGATTTCAGCCGTCAGCAGAGCTATGATCAGGTGGTGGTGAACTATGGCACGCTGCCGCTCGATACGCTCTATTTCGATCTCAAACCGCTGAGCCGCAATGGCGGGGCGGTGGATCACGAGGCGCTGGTCGCGGGGCGGCCTCAGGAGGTCCTGCGCCACGAGGCGGGGGCGTTTCAGCTTTTCCGGATCGGCGATGCAGTGTCGGCCCGCAACACCCATGCGGCGATTTACGACGCGCTGCGGCTGGTCAAGGATCTCTGAGCCGGGTCAGGCGGCGAGCGGCAGATCGATGTGAAAGACGGTGCCTTGGCCGAGCACGCTCTCGTAGGAGATCGCGCCGCCCATCCGTTCGATCAGCACCTTGGCGATATGCATGCCGAGCCCCGAGCCGCCATGGGTCGGGGTCAGGTCGCTTTCGATCTGGTGGAAGCGGCCGAACACGCGGTCCTCGGATTTGGCCGGGATGCCGATGCCGCTGTCGCGGACCGAGAGGCGGAGCGCCTCGGGTTTGAGCTGCACCGAGAGATCGACATGGGCGCCCTCGGGGGAGAACTTGATCGCGTTGGAGATCACATTGCCGACCACCTGCCGCACCCGGTTGGGATCGACATGGACCTGCTGGCCGATCTTGTCGGAGACGATGGTGAGCCGCACCTTGGCCTGATCCGCCTGACCTGCATGTTCCTCGAGCAGATTGGCGAGAAGTTCATCCATATCGAGCGCCACCGGGTGCAGGCGCAGCGTGTTGAGATCGAGCTTTTGCAGGTCGAGCACGTCGTCGATGAGTTTGAGCATCCGCATGCTGTTGCGCTGGGCGATGTTGAGAAGCTTGCGGATGGGTTCGCTCGGCTCGCCGGGAAAGCCGTTGAGCGCCAGATCGAGCCCGCCCTTGACCGAGGTCATCGGGGTGCGCAGCTCATGGCTGATCATGGCGATGAATTGCGATTTGGCGTGATTGGCGGCCTCGGCCCGGACCAGCGCCTCGCGCAGCGCCTGGGCCGAGTGTTCGCGTTCGGTGATATCGACGAGCGAGATCGTCCAGCCGAGCAGGTTGCGGCGGGTGCGAATGGGGCTCTCGATGGGCAGGATGCGGGGCTCGAATATGCGGTCGGCGAGCGGCACCGGCGCGCCGCGTGCGGTGCTCTGATCGCGGTCGAGCGTGTTGAGGATCGGGGCGAGGGCGAGCAGGCTGCGCAGCGAGCCGCCGGGTTTCGGCAGCAGCGGGCCAAAGATCTCGGTCGCGGCGGGATTGGCGCCGGTAAAGCGGAATTCGGAATCGGTGATCAGCACCGGATCGCTGGTGGCATAGAAGATCAGGCTGCGGCCCTGCGCCTCGGTGTCCATCATCGTGTTGTTGGTCAGAAGCCAGCTGAAGGCGAGCAGCGCGGCGGTGAACATGAACGGTGTCGGATCAAAGCCGAACACCGTGAAACCCCAGACGATATAGGCGAAATTCGCGCTGAGAGGTGCTGCGGTGATGACCAGCAGCACGCCGAGAAAGGGCCGGATCGCCACGGTGGCGCGGTGGAAGGCATAGAGCAGCACGCCGAGCGAGCTCAGCACAAAGACATAGAGCCCGGCCGCCACCGCATAGAAGAGCGGCCCGTGATCAAAGACCACATAAGGATGCGGCGCGTCTTCGATCAGATAGGTGGCCTCGGTGTAGAGCATATGGGTCTGGCCATTGGTGAGCGCCACGAGGCTCACCACGAGCGGCACGCCGATATAGGTATAGGGGCGGCGGCGCTTGCTGTGGCGGTCGGGGTTGAGCGTGTAGTCAAAGAGGAAAAAGGCCCAGGCAATCGGCAAGAGCGCGATACCGGGCCAGGCGGCGAGCGACCAGGCGACCTTGCAGTCGAGCCCGACAGAGGCGAAATCCGCCGCCACGGTGAAGAGCCACCAGAGCATCGCCGCAAAGGTCAGGATAAAGGCGGGTTTGCCGGCGAAGCGGTGTGACCGGGCGACCCAGATCAGCACCAGCCCCGAGACCGCCCAGAGGGCCAGCACCGAGAGCGATACGGTGGAGACGTCGAAATTGGTCAGGCAGCTCATGCGCTCATCTTTGTAAAATTCTTTGTCGTCTTTTGGGCGGGGCCGCCCGTCTCAAGGCGGCCCGGTGCCGGTGGTTCGGTTTCTCGCACGCAACATTGGGACAATTTTCAATTGAAAGCAGGGGCCTACGTGGCCCTGATTTGGCCGCAGCCTAGCCGAAACTTTGGAGGGTGTGGATGTAAATTAGCCACGCTGCGAGATATTTGCGACAAAAACGGGCAGGGACCCGCGCCACGAAAAACGCCCCCACAGCGGACTGCGGGGGCGAGGGGCCTGTCGGCACGGGGAGAGCCGGATCAGGCGGGTTGGGGATCTGCCAAGGCGGGCTCTTCCGCCTCCAACTCGAGCGCCTTGGGCACCGAGAGCCAAAGCGCGATGACAAAGCCGCAGATGCCGCCGCCGAGCTTGCCCAGCAAGAGCGGCAGGATGATCGACGGTTGGAAATTCGCGGCAAAGGCCAGGTGGTCGCCAAAGGAGAAGGCGGCGCAGACGCAGAACGCGATGGCCAGCACCTTGTCGCGGGCCGGCATGTCGCCGATCAGCCGATACATGGCGAGCACATTGGCCGCCGCCGCCAGCAAACCCGCCGCGCCCCGGGGTGAGACGCCGATGGCATGGCCCATGGCCTGCATCGGACCGGCGAGATATTTGGTGATCAGATAGACCATCGGGAAGGCCCCGGCGAGCATGATGCCGATATAGCCCGCGATCTCGAGCGCGCGGAACTGATCGGCCTCGTCGGCGATGATCGGGTCAAAGCCCCAACCGCCGAGCACATTGGTGAAGAGCCCGGTGAAATATTCCACGATGGAAAACACCAGCACCAGCGTGATGCCCGCATACATGATCTTGCCGAACCACAGAAAGCCCCGGATCATCGCATTGGGCGCAAAGCGCAGGCCAAGCGCGATGGCGACACAGAAGATCGCCAGCGGCGCGAGGTTGCGCAGGATCGAGCCCATCCCGAGGGCGAGCGACAGGGTGGCGTCGCCGCTGGCGGCAATATCGGGGCGCACCTGCACATCGCCGACCATGATCAGCATGGCCGAGATGAACACGCCCAGAGGCACGCTCAGGATGCCCGACATGATGCCGAGCGCCATATATTTGTGATCGGATTTCTTGAGCATGGCGAGCCCGACCGGGATCGAAAAGATGATCGTGGCCCCCGCCATATAGCCGACCAGCGAGGCGATGATCCACGCTTCGCGGCTCTGCGCCAGCACATCGGCGAGCTGATAGCCGCCCATGTCGATGGCGATGATCGTGGTGGCGGCGATGGCCGGATCCGCGCCGATCAGCATGAAGAGCGGGCCGACCACGGCGCTGACGAATTCCGACAGATAGGGGATCGCGGCCATGATCCCGGCCACCGGCACGAAGATCGGGCCGATGGAATAGAGCCCCTCTTGGAATTCCTTGCCGAGACCGCTTTCAGGGTTTCGGATATAGGCGAATGCGCCGAGCACGGCGCAGGCCATGATGATGTAGATGATTACCGTCCCTATCATTTCCATAGGTCTGTCTCCATGTTGCAAAATGATGCGGCCGCTTGATCGGCCTTGTCGTCATTTGGATCGGGCCGGGGCGTGCCCCGGACCGGTCAGGTCTTATCCGCCGGGGCGTGGTGCCGGGGCGGGGTGATCTTTCAGGATGTCGAGCACCTCTTCGTGCAATTCGGGCGTGGCGGCCGAGACGACCGGGCCTTCGTAATCGAGCCCCGGTGTGCGGCCCTGCCAATCGGTGAGCACGCCGCCCGCGCCGGTCACCACCGGGCGCAGCGCGAGGAAATCATAGGGTTTGAGATCATAGTCGATGACCACATCCACATGCCCCGCCGCCAAAAGCGCGTGGGGGTAGCAATCATAGCCAAAGCGCCGGGTGCGGCCCAACCGCAGGAGTTTCTGAAAGAGCGCGGGATGATACGTGGCGATCTTGTCGCCCTCGTTGATATAGACCGTGGCGAGGCCGAGCATCGTCTGATTGGAGGCGCGGATCGGCTTGCCATTGCAGCTCGCCCCGCCATCGCGCAGGCCGAGATAGGTCTCGCCCAGCATCGGCATGCCGATCAGCCCGAGCTGTGGCACGCCTTGGTCGAGATGGGCGAGCAGAAAGCCAAAGAGCGGGTGGCCCGAGATAAACGACCGCGTGCCGTCGATCGGGTCGATGACCCAGATCCGGCCGCGATCCGCGCCTTCGATCCCGTGCTCTTCGCCGACGATGCCGTGATCGGGATAGCGCGCTGTGATCCGGTCGCGCACCAGCGTCTCGATGGCGCGGTCGGCCTGGGTGACGGGGCTTTCATCCGCTTTGAATTCCACCCCGATGGGGCGGCGAAAGAACCGTTTGGCCGTCTCGGCCGCCTCTGTCGCGAGGGCGAGGCAGAACTCGGTGGGGATGGCGGTGCTGTTGGCTGTGGTCTTGGCTGTGGTCATGCGGGGCTCCGGAATAGATGCGCCCGGAACCACCTTCCGGGCGCCCCAATGGCGCGGGCGGAGAGAGGCCCGCGCCAGTCAGGATCTGTTTGGGTCGGGCTCATGCCTTGACCCGTGTCATGGCGGGGTCGTAGAGCGGTGTCATATGGACCTCGCAGGCCACCCGTTCGGTGCCGACCTCGAGCTCATAGCTGCCGCTTTCGACGAAATCGCGGGTGACGCCATCGGGGTGGCGCACATAGCCGTAGCCGATGGATTTCTCGACCGTGTAGCCATAGCCGCCGCTGGTGAGCCAGCCGACCCGCTCGCCATTGCGATAGATCGTCTCGCGCCCCAAGAGCACCACTTCGGGATCGGTGGTGAAACAGGCCATGAGCTTTTTCACGCCGCCTTCATTCTGGTCCTTGGCCGCGGCGCGCCCCTTGAAGGGGATGTCCTTGCGCAGCTTGACCGCCCAGCCGAGACCGGCCTCGAACGGCGTGTGATCCGGCCCGATGTCCGAGCCCCAGGCGCGATAGCCCTTTTCGAGCCGCAGCGAGTCAATGGCGCGGTAGCCCGCGTTGATCAGCCCGTGATCGGCCCCCGCCGCCATCAGCGCGTCATAGACCGTGGTGGCAAATTCGACCGGCAGGTGCAGCTCCCAGCCGAGCTCGCCCACATAGGTGACGCGCAGCGCATCGACGCGGCAGCCCGCGATGCCGATGGGTTTGAGCGTGCCAAAGGGGAAGGCTTCGTTGCTCACATCCTGCGAGGTCACCGCCGCGAGAATGTCGCGCGATTTCGGCCCCATCAGCGACAGCACCGCGCGGGACGAGGTGATGTCGAAGAGCTGACAGTTGAGACCCTCGGGGATGTTGCGGCGGATCCAGTCGAAATCATGGGTGGCAAAGCCGGTGCCGGTGACGATGTAGAACTCGTCCCGCGCCACCCGCCCGACGGTCAGATCGCATTCGATGCCGCCGTGATCATTGAGCATCTGGGTGTAGGTGAGCGCGCCCACCGGCTTGTCCACGTCATTGGCGGCGATCCAGTTGAGCGCCTCGACGGCATCGGGGCCTTTGAGGGCGAATTTGGCAAAGGAGCTCTGATCAAAGAGCACCGCCGCCTCGCGCGCGGCGCGGTGTTCGCGCCCGACCGCGTCGAACCAGTTCTGACGCCCGAAGGTATAGATGTCGCGCGGCTCTTCGCCCTGTGAGGCATCGGCGAACCAATTGGGTCGCTCCCAGCCGAGCTTTTCGCCGAAACACGCCCCCTGTGCCGCCAGCCGATCATAGAGCGGCGATTTGCGGCAGGGCCGGCCCGAGCGGTTTTCCTCATGCGGCCAGCCCATCGTGTAGTGCTTGGCATAGGCCTCGATGGTGCGGGTACGGACCCAATCGGTGTCGAAATGCGGCGCGCCGAAACGGCGGATGTCGGCGGACCAGAGGTCGAACGGCGGCTCGCCCTTGTGGACCCATTCCGCCAGCGCCATGCCCGCGCCGCCGCCGGCGGCGATGCCAAAGGCGTTGAACCCGGCACCGACATAGAAATTCCGCAGCTCGGGCGCCTCGCCGATGATGAAATTGCCATCGGGGGTAAAGCTCTCGGGGCCGTTGGTCAGCGTCTTGATCCCGGCGCTTTCCAGCGCGGGCACCCGGCCGAGCGCCAGCTCCATCAGCTGTTCGAAATGGTCGAAATTGCTGTCGAGCAGGGAGTAGTGAAAGCCCTTGGGAATGCCGGTCTTGGCCCAGGGGATCGGGTTCGGCTCGTAGCCGCCCATCACCAGCCCGCCGACCTCTTCCTTGTAATAGGTGAGCCGGTCGGGATCGCGCAGGGTCGGCAGATCGGAGGTCACGCCCTCGATCGCCTCGGTGACCATATATTGATGCTCCATCGGCACCAGCGGCACGTTGACGCCAAACCGCGCGGCGAAATCGCGGGTCCATTGCCCGGCGCAGCAGATCACCTTTTCGCATTCGATGCGGCCCTGATCGGTGATCACCGCGCGGATGCGGCCATCCTCGATCTCGATATCGGTGACCTTGGTGTCCTCAAAGATCGACGCCCCCGCCATGCGCGCGCCCTTGGCCAGCGCCTGGGTGATGTCCGAAGGGTTGGCCTGACCGTCGGTCGGCATATAGGCCGCGCCCACCACGTCATCGACATTCATCAAGGGCCAGAGTTTCTGCGCCTCCGACGGCGTCAGAAGCTCCATCTCGAGGCCGAAACTATGGGCGGTGGTGGCCTGCCGCTTGACCTCGGTCCAGCGTTCTTCGTTACAGGCGAGGCGCAGGCCGCCGTTCATCTTCCAGCCCGTGCCGAGCCCGGTCTCTTCCTCGATCTTGTTGTAGAGATCGACGGAATAGCCCAGCAGCTGGGTGATATTGGCGTTAGAGCGCAGCTGGCCGACGAGACCCGCCGCGTGAAAGGTCGTGCCCGAGGTCAGTTTCTTGCGTTCGAGCAGCACCGTGTCGGTCCAGCCCAGCTTGGCCAGGTGATAGGCGGTCGAAACGCCGACGATGCCGCCGCCGATGATCACGGCCTTGGCTGAGGTTGGCAGGTCAGTCATCCAGTAGGGTCCTTACATAGTCAGGAAATCGGTATGGGATTGCCGGAAGGCGGCGAGGTTGTCGGCCGTGTAGGCGGCGTAGTCGAAGTCGAGCTCGGAGGTGAGTTCCGACACCATGCTCCACATGGTTTCACGCAGGAGCGAGGCGCATTTCATCGCCGCATAGCGGTGCAGCAGATCACCGGTGACGGGGGCCTCGAAATAGTGTTCGAGACAGGCCACTTCCTGCGCCTCCGAAAGGCCGTTGTTCGACGCCAACCCGCCGAGATCGAAAAGCGGGCTGTTGAAGCCGGCATAGTCGTAATCGATGAGCCAGAGCCGCGTGCCATCGTCGAGCAGATTGGCCGCCAGCAGATCATTGTGGCCAAAGACCATGTCGAAAGGCCCCGCCGCCTCTTCGAGGCTGTTGCCGAGCGACACCAGCTCGTCGATCAGCGGGCCGTGCGGGCTCTGCCGTTCGGCCAGCGTCGCGCCATAATCGCGGATCACATGAAAGACCCAGAAGATGAGCGCCGGGCCGCGCAGATGTTTCGGCGCGTCGCGGTGGCAGCGTTTCACCAGGTCGATGATGCGCGGCAGCATCTCGGGCGCGCGCACATCCTCGGCAGTAAGCGTATGGCTGTCGACGAAATCGAGCACGGTGACCGAGGGCTCGGCATATTTCACCGCCGGGGCCACGCCCGCCGCATAGGCCGCGTGCATGGCGCTCAGCTCATTGAAGCGCATCACGTGATGTTCGGGAATGTCCGAGCCCACCCGCACCGCGTAGCGGCCCGCCGCATCCTCGGCGAGGTAGTTGAGATTGGTGATCCCACCTTCGAGCGGCGACAGGGTCACCTCGCCCGTCCAGCAGGGCAGCGCCATGATGCGACGCATACGTTCTTGTTGGTTCAAACCAGCCTCCCATGTTGCAAAATGTTGGGTTTTCACCGCAACACCGCAAGTCTCCCGGGAAAACCGTGCAATACGACTCGGGCACCTGTCAATAAAAACCACAGTTTGCCACATCATTTAATTTTCCAGCGGTTTGGATTTGGCATTTTGTGGCAAACTGCCTAGTCTGGCCTCCCCGATCCTAGTGAAATGGCCCGATCCCGTATGAGTAGCCTCGCGAAAACCACAAATCAGCGCGAAGAAGAAATCCTCACCGAGCTGCGCCGCGCCGGTGGCTCCTGCCGGGTGAGCTTTCTGGCCGAGCGGCTTGGCGTGTCCAATGAGACGATCCGACGCAATATCCGCTCGCTCGAGGACAATGAGGTGGTGCGCAAGGTGCATGGCGGCGTGCATCTGGTGCATCGGCTCAACGAGGCACCGTTTCAGAACCGGATGGACACCCAGGCCGAGATCAAGACCCGGCTCGCGGCGCGGGTCGCCGCGACGATCAGCGATGGCGATTCGGTGTTTCTCGATGTGGGCTCGACCACCGCCTATGTGGCGATGGCGCTGCGCAGCCATAAGAACCTCTATGTGGTGACCAATTCGATCTTTGTGGCGCAGACCCTGGCCACCCGGAACGGCAACCGGGTGTTTCTCGCGGGCGGCGAGCTGCGGTCGCATGATGGCGGTGCCTTCGGGGCCGAGGCGATTGATCTGGTGGGGCGGTTCAACACCCAGTTCGCGGTGTTTTCCATCGGTGCGGTGAATGCCGAAATGGGATTTATGCTGCATGATTTCGAAGAGGCGAATATCGCCCGCATCGCCGCCCAGAACGCGCAGGTGCGCATCGTGGTGACCGTGGCCGAGAAATTCGGCAAACGCGCGCCCGTGGTGCTCGACCATGCCGACCGGTTCGACATTCTGGTGTCGGACGAGGCCCCGCCCGAAGACATCGCCCGGATGATCCAGTCGCGCGGCATCGAGCTCTTGCTCGCCGAGTGAGCGGCCTTGCAACCCGGGGCGGCGGGCTTTAGTTTTCTGGAGACCTCGGGGTGTTCCTGTGGGCCGCTGGCCCGTGCGAACTGAGACGCTGTGCGAACCCGTTGAACCTGAACCGGCTAGAACCGGCGGAGGGAAGGATTGCACGACATTGCCTCTCCTTGCCCCTCGCGCCGCCAAGGAGAGTGCCATGAAGAAGATTGCAATTGCGCTGGGATGTCTGGGCGGGGCGCTGCCGGGGGCGGGGATCGCCGACACGCCCGAGCTCACCGTTTATACCTATGACAGTTTCGTCTCGGACTGGGGTCCGGGGCCCAAGATCGAGGGGGCGTTCGAGGAAAGCTGTGGCTGCGATCTCAACCTCGTGGGGATCGAGGATGGCGCGGCGCTGTTGGCGCGGGTGCGGCTCGAAGGGGCGCATTCCGAGGCGGATGTGGTGCTCGGCATCGACACCAACCTGATGGCGGCGGCGGCGGAGACCGGGCTTTTTGCGCCGCATGAGGTGAGCGCCGAATATGACCTGCCGATTGTCTGGGAGGATGCCAATTTCCTGCCCTATGACTGGGGCTATTTCGCCTTTGTCCATAACGAGGGCTTTGCCGCACCGGGCGATTTCCGCGCGCTGGCCGAGAGCGACACCAAGATCGTCATTCAGGACCCGCGCAGCTCGACCCCCGGTCTCGGTCTGCTCTACTGGGTCAAATCGGCCTATGGCGACGAGGCCCCGGCGATCTGGGAGGGGCTGTCGGACAATATCGTGACCGTCACCAAGGGCTGGTCCGAGGCCTATGGCCTGTTCCTCGAGGGCGAGGCGGATATGGTGCTGAGCTATACCACGTCGCCCGCCTATCACCTGATTGCCGAGGAGGACGCCAGCAAGGCGGCGGCGCTTTTTGACGAGGGCCATTACATGCAGGTCGAAGTGGCCGGCATGCTCAAGGGCAGCGATCAGCCCGATCTCGCCCGCCAGTTCCTCGCCTTCATGGTGTCGGACGCGGCGCAGTCGATCCTGCCCACCACCAATTGGATGTACCCGGCGGTGACCCCCGAGGCCGGTCTCCCCAAAGGGTTCGAGACGCTGACCCAGCCGGAAAAGGCGCTGTTCTACACGGCAGACGAGGCCGAGGCGCTGCGCAAGCCCGCGCTGGATGAATGGCTGACCGCGCTCAGCCGGTAAGCGGCACGCCGGGTCTCGTCGCCGCGCTTGGCGTGGCGGCGGTGATCCTTGGCACATTGCTCACCGTGGCGCTGCGGGCCGAGGGTGGCGCGGGGCTTTTCGGGCCTGCGGACTGGTCGGCGCTGCGCTTTACCCTGCTGCAGGCGAGCCTGTCGGCACTGCTCAGCGTCGGGCTGGCGGTGCCGGTCGCCCGCGCCTTGGCGCGGCGGCGGTTTCGCGGTCGGGCGGCGCTCATCGGGCTGATGGGCGCGCCCTTTATCCTGCCGGTGATCGTCGGTGTGCTGGGGCTGGTGACGGTCTTTGGCCGGGGCGGCTGGATCAGTCAGATCCTGGGCCAGTTCGGCCTGCCCCCGCTGAGCATCTACGGGTTGCATGGCGTCGTTCTGGCGCATGTGTTCTTCAACCTGCCCCTGGCGACGCGGCTCATCTTGCAGGGCTGGCAGGAGGTGCCGGGCGAGCGGTTCCGCCTCGCCGCACAGCTTGGCATCGAGGGCTGGTCGATGTGGCGGCTGATAGAGCTGCCGATGCTGATGCGGGTGGTGCCGGGCGCGCTGGCGGTGGTCTTTGCCCTCTGTCTCACCAGTTTCGCGGTGGCGCTGACGCTGGGCGGGGGGCCACGGGCCACCACGATCGAACTGGCGATCTATCAGGCCTTTACCTTTGATTTTGACCTCGGGCGCGCGGCGCTGTTGTCGCTGGTGCAGCTGGTGCTCACCGGGGTGACTGCCTGGGTGGCGCTGCGGCTTGGCAGTGGCGAAGGCTTTGGCGCGGGGCTCGACCGGGCGATCCGGCGCTGGGACGGGCAGGGGGCGCTGCGCCGTGGGCTCGACGCGGGCTGGATCGGGCTGGCGGCGCTCTTTCTGCTGCTGCCGCTGAGCGCGGTGGTCCTTGCCGGGCTGGGCGGGATGATCGGCCTGCCGGGGCAAGTCTGGCGCTCGGCGGCGATCTCGCTCGCTGTGGCGGGGGCGAGCACGGTTCTGGTGCTGATCGTGGCGCTGCCGATGGCCATCGCGGCGGCGCGGGGCGGTCGGGGGCGCAGCGGCATACTTGCCCGTATGGTCGAGCTCTCGGGGCTCTTGGGCCTGGCCGCCTCGCCGCTGGTGATCGGCACCGGGCTTTTCATCCTGATGCGGCCGCTGACCGATCCGATTGCCATGGCGCTGCCGGTGACGGCGCTGGTCAATGCGTTGATGGCGCTGCCCTTTGCGCTGCGCATCCTCGGGCCACGGGCGCGCGATGTGCTGGCGGGCGAGGGGCGGCTCGGGCTGAGCCTTGGGCTCACCGGCGGGCGGTTTGTGCGGCTGGTGCTCTGGCCCCGGATGCGGCCGCAGATCGGCTTTGCCGCAGGGCTCACCGCGGCGCTGTCGATGGGCGATCTCGGGGTGATCGCGCTCTTTGCCGATCCCGACACGGCGACGCTGCCCTTGCAGATCTATCGCCTCATGGGCGCCTATCGGATGGAGAGCGCGGCGGGGGCGGCGCTCTTGCTGCTCCTGCTGTCGCTGGCGCTGTTCTACATCATCGACCGGGGAGGGCGGTATCATGCTGAAGCTTGAGAACTGTGTCATCGACAATGACGGGTTTCGCCTCGCCGCTGACTGGGCGCTGGCGCCGGGACGGCTGGTGGCGGTGATCGGCCCGTCGGGCGGGGGCAAGACGACGCTGCTCGAGGCGGTGGCGGGGTTCGTGCCGCTGGCCGAGGGGCGCATCACATGGCAGGGCCGCGACATCAGCGCCGCCGCCCCCGATGCGCGCCCCGTGGCGATGCTCTTTCAGGATGGCAATCTCTTCCCGCATCTGACCGTGGCGCAGAACGCCGGGCTGGGCCTTGGGCCATCGCTCGCCCATGCGGGCGAGGCGGCGGTGGCCGAGGCGCTGGCGCGGGTGGGGCTCGACGGGCTTGGCGGGCGCAAACCTGCGGCGCTCTCGGGCGGGCAGCGGGCGCGGGTGGCGCTGGCACGGGTGCTGTTGCAGCGCCGGGCGCTTCTCTTGCTGGACGAGCCCTTTGCCGCGCTTGGGCCGGCACTTCGGGCCGAGATGCTCGACATGGTGGCCGAGCTCGCGCGTGAGACCGGCGCGAGCCTGTTGATGGTGAGCCATGATCCGGGCGACGCTCAGCGCATCGCCGATGAGGTGGTGGTGGTCAGCGATGGCATGGCCCATGCCCCGCGCGAGACCGGGCCGCTCTTTGCCGACCCGCCCGCCAATCTGCGTGCCTATCTGGGGTAAGGCCCAGAGCGTCAGCACCTAGCCATTCTCGCAGCCAATCCCGTCATTGTCGCGGTCCAGCCCGTAGATGTCGCGTCCCACGACGCGCACCGGGCCTTGGACATAGGCGGGGCCGTTGCCCGATCCCCCGGCGCAATCCACGTCCGAGGCAATCGGCACGCAGGCCCCTGAATAATTGGGGTCGCACTCCGCGGCGGCGGCAGGTTGCGGCAAAAACGCCAAGCTCATAATCCAGAAATATCTTTTCATGTGACGATCCACGTTAACGAAATATTAACATTCGTTAACGTGGGGTCAGCTTGGCGTTTCTACAAGAGGATGCGGATCAGGCCGCCGCCACCGCCGGGCGCAGCGCGGCGCGGGTCTCGGTGATCTTGAGCGCGGCGCGGGCGGCCTCGCGGCCTTTTTCGACGAAATGCGCGCGGTAGATCGCGTTGTGGTGATCCGTTTCCTGATAGTGATGCGGGGTGAGCGACACCGAGAGCACCGGCACGCCGCTGTCAAAGCCCGCGCGCATCAGCCCATCGACCACGGCCTGGGCCACGAAATCATGGCGATAGATGCCGCCATCGACGACAAAGGCGGCGGCGGCCACGGCGGCATAGCGCCCGGTCTGGGCGAGATCGCGGGCCAGCAGCGGCATCTCGAACGCGCCCGGCACGTCATAGACGTCGATCTGATCCATCGGGATCAGTTCGGCAAAACCGTCGAGCGCGCGGTCGACGATATCGGAATGCCAGTTGGCCTTGATAAAGGCGTAGCGGGGAAGTGTCATATCGGGGTCTCCTTTCACATTTGACACGTCACCCAGAGCATCAAACGAAAGGAGGCAGGGCCGCATGGCCCCTATCCTGTCGCTCTCTTCCATCCGGACTATGACCGTCGGCCCCGGAATTGCACCGGGTCTGCTGACACCCCGGAGAACCGGGGCCGCTCGCGGGCTTCGGGGGCTGGCCCCGTTACCGCCGGTGGGGAGTTTCGCCCCGCCCTGAGAGTGCCGCCAAACTGGCGCGTTCCGGGGCGGGGCGCAAGCGCAATCAGCTCAGCAGGCGCGCATCGGGGTGGATCATGCCGGTCGTCACCCCGCGCCAGTTGCGGATGGGCGCGTTCATATAGCGTTTGGCGGTCGGGTGATCGGCCGAGAGCACCCCAAGCCGCACCAAAAGCGCGGTGATCGCGCATTCCGACGCGCGGGTCGCGCCATCAGTGACCTTGAGCGCCACGCCCAGCCCGCGCTTGGGCAGGATCGCGATGAAAAACCCTTCGGCCCCGGTCTTGAGCGCTACCGGCTCGGAACAGGCGCGCATCAGCTCGGTGCAGGCCCGGGTTTCCCCGGCGACCAACTCGGGATGGGCGACCATCGCCTGCCAGAGCCGCACCATCGCCGTCTGCCGGGCATCCGCGCCCTCAGAGGCGGCGGCGAACTGCGCCATGGCGCGGCCCATGCCATGCAGGGTGCAGGCGTGGTTCGGGGCGGAACAGCCGTCGATGCCGAAACCGGGGCTGGTCTCGCCGGTGACCTCTTCAAAGGCCTGCAGACAGGCCTGCTGCACCGGGTGGGTGGGGTCGATATATTCGGGCCCCGCGCCGAGATGCTGGGCGAGGGTGAGAAAGCCCGCATGTTTGCCCGAGCAATTGTTATGCGCCTGACAGGGCGTGCCATTGGCGCGCAGCATCGCGTCGCGCTCGGGCTCGCCCATGGGGATTTGGACGCCACAGCGGAAATCATCATCGCCAAGCCCGAGATCGGCCAGCCAGCGCTGCACCCGCTCGACATGGATCGGCGCACCGGAATGCGAGGCACAGCTCAGCGCCAGCCGCTCGGACGACAGCCCCGCCGCCTCTGCCGCACCGCTTTCCACCAGCGGCAGCGCCTGCAGCATCTTGGCCGAACTGCGCGGCAGGATGAGCGTCGCGGGATCGCCCCAGGCTTCGCGGATGTTGCCATTGGCGTCGCAGATGACCGCATGGCCGGAATGCAGGCTCTCGGCCAAGGGGCCACGCCAGATTTCAACAAGGGGATGGGGTTGCGTCATGTTACCTCCGGGGGGCCGCGCCATGTGCGGGATTTCGCCAATTCGACCTTTCGTTTCTGGCCTGTTTCAGGCTAATGTTGCAATGTCGAGCAGGAATTGACCGTATAGCCCGGAAACCGGGGCGTGATAAAGCGGACGGTCATGAAATTGAGGTAAAGGGACAGTCTGGAGGCTGGACGAACATGGTATTTACGCAAATTCGCGGAGCACTCACCGGGGTTGTGGCGGCAGCGGCGCTGACGGGCGCGGCCTTGCCCGCAGCGGCACAGGAAAGCACCAACCAAGTGGCGGCCAACACCGCCTGGAGTGTCTTCGAAGACAAGAACCCCAAGGAATGCTGGGCCGTCTCGGCGCCGACCGAAACGGTGAACACGCGCGACGGGCGGGTTGTGGCGGTGCGCCGCGGCTCGATCCTGTTGATGACCTTCTTCCGCCCCGATGCGGGCGTGGCAGGGCAGGTGGCCTTTACCGGCGGCTATCCTTTCGCCGGTGGCTCGACGGTGGAAATCGACGTCGATGGCACTTCCTTCGATCTCTTCACCGAGGGCGAATGGGCTTGGCCCGCGAGCAAGGCCGACGACGCCAAGATCATCGCCGCGATGAAGGCCGGATCGAACGCCACGCTCACCGCACGGTCGAGCCGCGGCACCCAGACCAAGGACACGTTTTCGCTCTCGGGCTACACCGCCGCGATGGGCGAGGCCGAAAAGCGCTGCAAGTAAGCCGCTGATTTTAGGCGAGATCTTACGACGGCCCGGGGCAACCTCGGGCCGTTTTGCGTGGCACGGGGCCTGCCCTCTTGTCAGCGCAGGTGATTCCCACTACCACTGATTGCACGCAGGGGGGTCCCGCCTAGGGGACTGAGAGGCTGACAGTGCAGATGCACGGTGACGCGACCCTTTGAACCTGACCCAGTTGATACTGGCGTAGGAAGCTAGGTGCGCTCACTGGCCCGATGGGGCGAACTGCGCGATCCGACAAAGGGGAAGTCCCCTGCTCCCAGCCAAACGTCTTCTGGTGTCCTTCAGAGTACTGGCTTGAGGAGCACCAAAATGAACGTACCCAATCCCAAGATCACCACGGGCGCCTTGCCCGCCTCGCGCAAAATCTATGTCGCGGGCGAGATCCACAAGGATATCCGCGTGCCGATGCGCGAAATCTCGGTCCACCCGACCGCGGGCGAGCCGCCGCTGCCGGTCTATGACAGCTCGGGCCCCTATACCGATCCCGATGTACTCACCGATATCCGTCAGGGTCTGGCGCCGCTGCGCCGCGACTGGATCGTCGCCCGGGGCGATGTCGAGGAATATGAGGGCCGCGAGGTCAAGCCCGAGGACAACGGCTTTGTTCAGGGTGACCGTCTGACGCCGGAATTCCCGGTGCGCCCGAAACCCCTGCGCGCCAAGGATGGCGTCGCCGTGACCCAGCTCGCCTATGCCCGCGCCGGCATCGTCACGCCCGAGATGGAATATATCGCCATCCGCGAGAACCAGCTGCGCGAAGCCGTCAAGGAAGAGCGCGACGGCAATGATTGGGGCGCCAATATCCCCGATTACGTGACGCCCGAGTTTGTCCGCGACGAGGTCGCCGCCGGTCGCGCCATCATCCCCGCCAACATCAACCACCCCGAGCTCGAGCCGATGATCATCGGCCGCAACTTCCTGGTGAAGATCAACGCCAATATGGGCACCAGCGCGGTCTCCTCCTCGATGGAGGAAGAGGTGGATAAACTGGTCTGGTCGATCCGCTGGGGTGCCGACACGGTGATGGATCTCTCGACCGGTCGCAACATCCACAACACCCGCGAATGGATCGTCCGCAACAGCCCGGTGCCGATCGGCACGGTGCCGATCTACCAGGCGCTGGAAAAGGTGAACGGTATCGCCGAAGACCTGACCTGGGAAGTGTTCCGCGACACGCTCATCGAACAGGCCGAACAGGGCGTCGATTATTTCACCATCCACGCCGGTGTCCGTCTGCATATGGTGCCGATGACCGCGAAACGCGTCACCGGCATCGTGTCGCGCGGTGGCTCGATCATGGCGAAATGGTGCCTGCATCACCACAAGGAAAGCTTCCTCTACGAGCATTTCGACGAAATCTGTGACATCTGCCGCAAATACGATGTCAGCTTCTCGCTGGGCGACGGTCTGCGCCCCGGCTCGATCGCCGATGCCAATGACGAGGCGCAATTTGCCGAGCTGGAAACGCTGGGCGAGCTGACCAAGATCGCCTGGGCCAAGGATTGTCAGGTGATGATCGAAGGGCCGGGCCATGTCGCCATGCACAAGATCAAGGAGAACATGGACAAGCAGCTCGAATGTTGCCACGAGGCGCCGTTCTACACGCTTGGGCCGCTCACCACGGATATCGCGCCGGGCTATGACCATATCACCTCCGGCATTGGCGCGGCGATGATCGGCTGGTTCGGCTGTGCCATGCTTTGCTATGTGACGCCCAAGGAACATCTCGGCCTGCCCGACCGCGACGACGTGAAAACCGGCGTGATCACCTACAAGATCGCGGCCCATGCCGCCGATCTGGCCAAGGGTCTGCCCGGCGCGCAGCGTCGTGACGATGCGCTCTCCCGCGCCCGGTTCGAATTCCGCTGGGAGGATCAGTTCAACCTCGCGCTCGATCCCGAAACCGCGCGCGATTTCCACGATCAGACCTTGCCGAAAGAGGCGCATAAAGTGGCGCATTTCTGCTCCATGTGCGGGCCGAAATTCTGCTCGATGCGGATCAGCCACGACATCCGCGCCGAGGCCCAGAAGGAAGGGATGGAGGCGATGGCCGCCAAGTTCCGCGAAGGGGGCGAGCTCTATGTGCCCGCGCCCGAGGCGTCGGATGCCAAGGCGGAGCCTGCGGAATGATCACCATCCGGGGGGCCGGCCTCGCCGGCCTCACCACAGCCCTGGTGCTCTTGCGCCGGGGCGCGGCGGTCACGCTCTATGACCGCGCCGAGAGGATCGGCGCGGCCAGCGTGGCCCGCTTTGCCGGCGGCATGCTGGCGCCTTGGTGCGAGGCCGAGAGCGCCGAGCCCGAGGTGCTTGACCTCGGCCGCGAGGCGCTCGACTTCTGGGGCGAGGTGACGCCGGTGACGCAGCGCGGCACCCTGGTGCTCGCCGCCGGGCGCGACCGCGCCGATCTCACCCAATTCGCCCGCCGCAGCACGGGCCATGAGACGCTGGACGAGGCGCGGGTTGCCGCGCTCGAACCGGCGCTGGCGGGGCGGTTTCGTCACGGGCTCTTCTTTGCGCAAGAGGCCCATCTCGACCCGCGTCGGGCGCTTCTCGATCTCGCCGCTCAGGTGACCGGCCTTGGCGGCACGCTCTGTCTGGGCGAGACCGGGCCAGAGCGCGTCGATCTCGACTGTACCGGCATGGCGGCGCCCTTGCCGCGCCTGCGCCCGGTGCGCGGCGAGATGGCGATCCTGCGCTGCCCGGATGTCGAGATCAGCCGCACCCTGCGGCTCTTGCATCCGCGCGCGCCGCTCTATCTCGTGCCGCGCGGCGCGGGGCTCTACATGATCGGCGCGACCAGCGTCGAGAGCTCGTCCACCCGCCCGCCGAGCCTGCGCTCGCTCGCCGATCTTCTCGGCGCGGCCTATGCGGTGCATCCGGGCTTTGCCGAGGCCAGCGTCGAGGAAATCGGCGCGGGGCTGCGCCCGGCCTTTGCCGACAACCTGCCGCAGCTCATCCACCGCGACGGCACGCTCTATCTCAACGGGCTCTACCGTCACGGATTTCTGCTCGCCCCGGCCATGGCCCGGCGGGCGGCACGCAACTTGCTGGGAGACACAGAAGATGAAACTGATCGTCAACGCCTGCCCGCGTGACATAGAGGGCAAGACGCTCGGCGCGGCGCTGGCCGAGCTTGGCTTTGAGGCGCAGGCCACCGCCACCGCGCTCAACGGTGTCTTTGTCCCCCGCGAGGCGCGGGCGGACACGCAGCTCAACGATGGTGACCGGCTCGAAGTGCTGGCGCCGATGCAGGGAGGCTGAGATGCTGACGCTTTATGGAAAGACCCTGACCTCGCGGCTGATGCTGGGCACCGCGCAATACCCGTCGCCGAAAATCCTGACCGAGGCCATCGCCGCCTCGGGCACCGAAGTGATCACCGTCAGCCTGCGGCGCGAAACGGCAGAGGGTAGCGGCGCGGGGTTCTGGGACATCCTGCGCGAAAGCGGCGCGCATATCCTGCCCAACACCGCCGGCTGCCACAGCGCCCAGGAGGCGGTGACCACCGCCCGCATGGCGCGTGAACTTTTCGGCACCAACTGGATCAAGCTCGAGGTGATCGGCGACAGCGACACGTTGCAACCCGATGTCTTTGGCCTCGTCGAGGCGGCGGAAATCCTCTGTGCCGATGGGTTCGAGGTGTTTCCCTATACCACCGATGATCTGGTGGTCGGCGCACGGCTCGTTGCGGCGGGCTGCCGGGTGCTGATGCCCTGGGGCGCGCCCATCGGATCGGGGCAGGGGCTGCGCAACCCCGAGGCGCTGCGCACCATGCGGGCGCATTTCCCCGACATCCCGCTGGTGGTGGATGCGGGGATCGGGCGGCCCTCGGATGCCTGCGCCGCGATGGAGCTCGGGATGGATGCGGTGCTCTTGAACACGGCGGTGGCGCGGGCCGGGGATCCGGTCACCATGGCGCGGGCCATGGCGGGCGCGATCGAGGCGGGCCGCGCCGGGTTCGAGGCAAACCCGATGGAACGGCGTGACATGGCGGTGCCCTCGACACCGCTTCTGGGATTGGCGGAGTTGGCATGATGGATCGTTTCTACCTGCTCGTGAGCGATGTGCTCTGGTTGCGGGCGCTGGTGCCCTTGGGCGTGCGGCTCGTGCAGCTGCGCATCAAGGACCGTGACGCGGCGGAGACCCGCGCCCAGATCCGCGCCGCCCGCGAAGTCTGCGCCGCCCATAATTGTCAGCTGGTGGTCAATGATTACTGGCAGATCGCGCTCGAAGAGGGCTGTGATTTCGTCCATCTCGGACAGGAAGACATGGACAGCGCCGATTTCACCGCGCTGCGCCGGGCGGGCGTCCGCTTTGGCCTCTCGACCCATGATGAGACGGAACTTGACCGCGCCCTCGACAAGGGCCCGGCCTATGTGGCGCTCGGCCCGGTCTATCCGACCTTGTTGAAAAAGATGAAATGGGGGCCGCAGGGGCTCGACCGGGTGCGCGACTGGAAGGCGCGGGCAGGCAAGGTGCCGCTGGTGGCGATTGGCGGGCTGACGCCCGAACGGCTGCCCGCTGTCTTTGCAGCCGGGGCCGACAGCGCGGCGGTGGTGACCGATATCCAGCGCGCCGCCGATCCGTTGGCGCGCACCGCCGAATGGATCGCGGCCTGCGACGCCGCCGACCTGACCCCGGCATGAGCCGCCACGCCCGCCAAGAGATGATCATCGGCACCGCCGCTCAGGCGCGGCTGGCGGCGTCGCATGTGCTGGTCATCGGCGCGGGCGGGCTCGGCGTGCCGGTGCTGCAATATCTGGCCGGGGCGGGCATCGGCCGGATCACCCTGCTCGATCCCGATCATGTCGAGGAAAGCAACCTGCACCGGCAGGTGCTCTACCGCATGTCCGACATCGGCGCGCCCAAAGCCGAGGCCGCCGCGCGTCATCTGCGCGCGCTCGCGCCCGCGCTCGACATCACCGCCGAGGTGGCGAGCTTGACGCCGTCGCGCGCGCCGGATCTGGTGGCGGGGGCCGATCTGGTGGTCGACGGGGCCGACAGTTTCGCGGTCTCCTACATCCTCTCGGACGCTTGTCTCGCGGCGGGCACACCTCTGGTCAGCGGCTCGGTTCTGGGCGCGCGCGGCTATGCCGGGATGTATTGCGGCGCGGCCCCGAGCCTGCGGGCGGTGTTCCCGGATCTGCCACAGACCGCCGCCACCTGCGCCACCGCCGGCGTGCTCGGCCCGGTGGTCGGCATGACCGGCACGCTCTGCGCGCAGCTGGCGCTCGCCCATCTTGCCGGGCAAGAGCCGCGCCCCGCCGGGCGGCTCGTCACCCTCGACATGGAGAGCTATGCGCCCAGCAGTTTCAGCTTTCTCGGCGCGCCGGAACCCAGCCAGCGCTGGCCCTTCATCGACGCGGGCCTCCTGTGCGACGGCGATCAGGTGATCGAGCTGCGCCCCGAGGCTGAGGCCCCCACGCCCTTTGTGCCGCAGGCCCGCCGCGCCCGGCCCGAGGCGGTGACAGGGCTGGCGCTCGATCCCGCCCGCCGGGTGGTGCTCGGCTGTCAGACCGGGCTCAGATCCTGGCGCGCGGCGCGGGCCCTGGCCGAGGTGGGGCGCTATGACATCGCGCTCTGCGCCGCGGTGGCGGCATGAGCGCGATCCTCACCATCGGCGGCACCGACAGCAGCGGCGGCGCAGGGCTCACCCGCGACGCGCAGGTGGCCCGTGATCTCGGCCTGACGCCACGCCCCGTGGTCACCGCCGTCACCGCCCAGACCGATACGGGCGTCGTCGCCATCCATCCGGTGCCGCCCGCGATGATCGCGGAACAGATCGCCGCCGCCTTGGCCACCGGCCCGGTGGGCGCGGTCAAGATCGGCATGTTGGGCAGCCTTGAGGCCGCCGAGGCGGTGGCGCAGGCGCTCGCAGACTGTCCCGCCCCCCGCGTCCTCGACCCGGTGCTGAAGGCCAGCTCCGGCGGTGCGCTCGGCGGGCCAGAGATGCTGCGCCCGCTCTTGCCCGGTCTCACATTGCTGACCCCCAACCTCGCCGAGGCGGCAGAGCTCAGTGGTGGGGCTGAGGCCCACACCGACACCCACCGCGAGATGCAGGGCGCCGGGATCCTCGGGCTCGGGGTGCAAGCGGTGCTGATCAAGGGCGGTCACGGCGCGGGCGATGAGAGCATCGACTGGCTCTATGGCGTGGGCGATCCGCGCAGCTATGCCGCGCCCCGGCTCAAGCGTGGACGGCGCGGCACCGGCTGTAGCCTCGCCACCGCCATCGCCTGCCATCTGGCGCGGGGCGAGAGCCTGCCCATCTCCTGCGGTGCGGCCCGGCGCTATGTGCAGCGATGGTTGCAAGAGGCGCAAACCCGCTAAACGCGGCGCTTGACGGCGCTGCCACGGGTTTTCTTTCACCGCGATCTGCTATAGGTGGGGCAATCCTTTGTCTCAGCCCGAGGTATCGCCATGTCCACGGACGCGCCCATCACCCAGGATGTCATGACCATTCCGCGCAAGCTGCCGGAGGGGCCGGTCAACCTTGTGGGCCTCACCCGCGACAAGATGCGCGATGTGCTCATCGCCCATGGCACCCCGGAAAAACAGGCCAAGATGCGGGTCTCGCAAATCTGGCAATGGATCTACCAATGGGGCGTGCGCGATTTCGACGCGATGACCAACCTCGCCAAGGCCTACCGCGCCGAGCTGGCCGAGAAGTTCGTCATCGAAATCCCCGAAGTCGTGTCGAAACAGGTGAGCTCGGACGGCACCCGCAAATATCTGGTGCGAATCGCCGGTGGTCACGAGGTCGAGGTGGTCTATATCCCCGAGGAAGACCGCGGCACGCTTTGTGTGAGCTCGCAGGTCGGCTGTACCCTCACCTGTTCCTTCTGCCACACCGGCACCCAGAAACTGGTGCGCAACCTGACCGCAGGCGAAATCATCGGTCAGGTGATGATGGCGCGCGATGACCTTGGCGAATGGCCCGAACAGGGCGCGCCCAAGGATGAAACCCGCCTTCTGTCGAACATCGTGCTGATGGGCATGGGCGAGCCACTCTATAATTTCGACAATGTGCGCGACGCGATGAAGATCGCCATGGACGCCGAGGGCATTCAGCTCTCGCGCCGCCGCATCACGCTTTCGACCTCTGGCGTCGTGCCGGAGATTGCCCGCACCGCGCAGGAAATCGGCTGTCAGCTGGCGATCTCCTTCCACGCCACCACCGACGAGACCCGCAACAAGCTGGTGCCGATCAACAAGCGCTGGAATATCGAGGAATTGCTGCAGGCCCTGGCGAGCTATCCCAAGGTCTCGAACTCGGAACGGATCACCTTTGAATATGTGATGCTCGACGGGGTCAACGACACCGATGACGACGCCCGCCGCCTGATCCAGATGATCAAGGATCACGCCATTCCGGCCAAGATCAACCTGATCCCCTTCAACGAATGGCCCGGCGCACCCTACAAACGCTCGTCCAACAACCGCATCCGTGCCTTTGCCGATATCATCTACAAGGCGGGCTATGCCTCGCCGATCCGCACCCCGCGCGGCGAAGACATCATGGCGGCCTGTGGTCAGCTCAAATCCGCTACCGAACGCGCCCGCAAATCGCGCCGCGAGATCGAGGCCGAAACGCGCGGCGCGCCCTAAGCGCCCCGCGCTTCCCTTACATGGCTGTCTCGGCCCCGTATCCGGGGCGCGTGGCCCTGTGCCATTAAGGCAAGGGGGCCGCGAAATGATCCCTTTGCCGCCACAATCCGACTGAAATCTTGCCACGCACCGGGGATAATCCGGTGTCATTCAATGGGATTAAACAAGGGCAAGAAACAATGCTGACCCAGAACAACGAGCAGTCGAAAGTCATGGAAATCGTGATGCGCGAGCGTCGCATGGCGATTTCGGATCGTGAATGGCAACACCGCCTGCGCGGCTATGGCTATGCCATCCGCGACACCGATGAGGGCCGCATCGTCGCGTCGCTTCTCAAGGGGCAGGACATCTGCGGGCTCCCGGCACATCTGCTGCACTGAATGGCAGCAGCCCTGCGCCGGGACCGGGGCGCTTAGCCCCTAGCAGGTCTCGTCATTATACCAGCCGTCGATGATGCCGACGGCCTCGTCCGCCGTCTCGACAAAGCGGAACAGCTCGAGGTCCTCGGCCGAAATCGTGCCTGCCTCCGACAGCGCCTCCCAGTTGATGATGGAGCGCCAGAACTTCTCGCCAAAGAGCAGGAAGGGCACCGGTGTCATCCGCGCCGTCTGAATGAGGGTGAGCGCCTCGAACAGCTCGTCCAGCGTGCCAAAGCCGCCGGGAAACACACAGATCGCCTTGGCCCGCATCAGGAAATGCATCTTGCGGATGGCGAAATAGTGAAAGTTGAAACACAGGCCCGGCGTCACATATTCGTTCGGCGCCTGCTCAAAGGGCAACACGATGTTGAGCCCGATGGAATTGCCGCCCGCATCGGCGGCCCCACGGTTGCCCGCCTCCATCACACCCGGACCGCCCCCCGTCGCCACGACGAATTCCTGACCATAGCTCTGCATGGATTTTTCCGTCATCATCCGGGCGAATTTGCGCGCCTCGTCATAGTAATGCGACAGCTCGGCCAGCGTCTTGGTACGGGCCGTTTCCTTATGCTCGGGATCGGGAATGCGCGCCCCGCCAAAGAGCACCACGGTGCTCTTGATGCCGCGCTCGTTCTGGATCATCTCGGGCTTGAGCAGCTCGAGCTGAAGCCGCACCGGGCGCAGCTCGTCCCGGCACATGAAATCGGGATCGTTGAAGGCCAGCCGATAGGCCGGGGCGCGGGTTTGCGGCGTGTCGGGCACCTGTTCGGCGGTGCTCCGGTCGGAATGGGCATCGCGAAACTGGCTGTTGCGCTCGTCTTTCATCTACTCGCATCCTTCACTAGGAGTTTAGGTCCAGACCTATAGGTTTCCCGAGGACTTGGGAAGATAAAGCGAGGCAAAGACATGGATTGGAAAACGGATATCGCGGCGGCCCTGACCCGGATCGCCCCCCATGTGCGGCGCACCCCGGTGATCGAGGTGACGGGGCTCTGGGACGGCGGCCCCATCGCGCTCAAGCTCGAACAGATGCAGCACACCGGCAGCTTCAAGGCGCGCGGCGCGATCAACACGCTCCTGTCGCAGGATGTGCCAAAGGCGGGGCTCGTCGCGGCCTCGGGCGGCAATCACGGTGCGGCGGTGGCCTGGGCCGCCTGGCGTCTCGGCCATCGCGCGGCGATCTTCGTTCCCGAAATGGCCGGCCCCGCCAAGATCGGGCTCATCGAACGGCTCGGCGCCGATCTCCATGTGGTGCCCGGCGCCTATGCCAATGCGCTCGACGCCGCCCGCGCCCATGAGGCCGAGACCGGCGCGATGCAGATCCACGCCTATGACGCGCCGGCCACCGTGATGGGGCAGGGCACGCTCATGGCGGAGTGGGAGGATCAGGGGCTCGACGCCGATACCGTGCTCATCGCGGTCGGCGGCGGCGGTCTCATCGGCGGCGCGATGGCCTGGCTCGACGGGCGGCGCAACATCGTGGCGGTGGAACCGGAAACCTCCTGCGCGCTCAATGCGGCGCTGGCGGCGGGCGCGCCCTGCGATGTCGAGGTCTCTGGCGTGGCGGCCAATGCGCTTGGCGCGCGGCGCATCGGCGACATCTGTTTCGATCTGGCGCAATCGACCGGCGTGACCTCTGTTCTGGTCAACGACGCTGCCATCACCGAGGCCCAGGTGCTGCTCTGGCGCGAGCTGCGGCAATGGGTCGAACCGGCCGGGGCCACGGCGCTGGCGGCGCTGCTGTCGGGCGCCTACCGGCCCGCGCCCGGCGAACGTGTCGCGGTGCTCGTCTGCGGCGGCAATCCCGCGCCCGATCCCGCCGGTTAGGGCTTGCGCATGGCGGCGACAGGCGTACCTTGTCGCCAACCTCAGGAGACCCCCCATGTCCGACCGTCGCAACCGCCCGCTCTCGCCCTCGACCAAGCTGGCCCAGGCCCTGCGCTATCTCGACCGCGAGACCGGCGCCATCGTGCCGCCGATCCAGCCCAGCGCCACCTATGCCCGCGACGAAGACTATGCGGTGCGGCGCAGCTATATGTACCGCCGCGATGGCAACCCGACCACGGAACAGGCCGAGGCGATCATCGCCGATCTCGAAGGGGCGGCGGATTGCATGCTGTTTTCCTCCGGCATGTCGGCCTGCATGTCGGTGATCGACACGCTCAAGACCGGCGATCACGTGGTGGTGCCCGAGGTCATGTATCACGGCGTGCTGCAACAGTTTCAGCGCTACGCCAAACTGCACCGCCTCGAGGTGAGCTATTACCGTCCCGGCGATCTCGACGCGCTGCGCGACGCCTGCCGCAAGGGCAAGACCCGGCTGGTCTGGGTCGAAAGCCCCAACAACCCCGATTGGGACGTGACCGACATCGCGGGCGCGGCCGAACTGGCGCATGCCGCCGGGGCCAAGCTCTTGACCGATTGCACCGGCACGCCGCCCTGCGCCACGCGGGCGCTCGAACTCGGGGCGGATTTCTCGTTCCATTCGGCCACGAAATATCTCAACGGCCATTCCGACGTGACCGCCGGGGCGCTTTCGGTGCGCAACATGGACGCCTGGTGGGAAGAGATCGAAGGCCATCGCAAGCTGCAAGGCACGGTGCTGCAGAGCTTTGACGCCTTCCTGCTCATCCGCGGCATGCGCACGCTCACCCTGCGCTATGAACGCGCGACGCTCAACGCGCTGCGCATCGCCACCCATTTCGAAGGCCACCCGCAGGTGCGCAAAGTGCTCTACCCCGGGCTCGAAAGCCACCCGGACCACGACATTGCCAAACGTCAGACCCATGGCATGTACGGCGGCATGATGTCGATCATCGTCAAGGGCGACGAACAGGCGGCCATTGATGTCGCCCGATTCTGTCAGCTCTTCTACCCCGCCACCTCGCTTGGCGGGGTCGAGAGCCTGATCGAACATCGCAAGACCGTCTCGGGCGAGGGATTCAAGGTGCATCCCGCACTCCTGCGCCTGTCGATCGGGATCGAGGACGCCGATGATCTCATCGCCGATCTCGAACAGGCGCTCGACCGCGCTCTGGGCTGATTTGGACGTTTCCGGTGTAAAAAACAAAATTATTGAGACGAAAAATCTCATTTATATTTTCACTGGCTCTATGCCATTCTTGAATCTGGCCCTATGGGCTGGGCGGGCTTGTCAGTAGGTTCGGCGCAGAATTTACAGGCGCGATGCTGTTTCGCGCCAGTCAGCCTGAGGACAAACCCATGAAAATGACGACTGAAGAAGCCTTTGTGAAAACGCTGCAGATGCATGGCATCCAGCATGCGTTCGGGATCATCGGCTCGGCCATGATGCCGATCTCCGACATTTTCGGCAAAGCCGGGATCACCTTCTGGGACTGCGCCCACGAAGGGTCCGGCGGCATGATGGCCGACGGCTACACCCGCGCCACCGGCAAGATGTCGATGATGATCGCCCAGAACGGCCCCGGCATCACCAACTTTGTGACCGCCGTCAAAACCGCCTATTGGAACCACACGCCGCTGCTGCTGGTGACGCCGCAGGCCGCCAACAAGACCATGGGTCAGGGGGGCTTCCAGGAAGTCGAACAGATGGCCGCGTTCAAGGACATGGTCTGCTATCAGGAAGAGGTCCGCGACCCGTCGCGCATGGCCGAAGTCCTGAACCGCGTGATCCTCAATGCCAAGCGCTACAGCGCCCCGGCACAGATCAACGTGCCGCGCGACTACTTCACCCAGGTGATCGACATCGAACTGCCGAAGATCGTCGACTTTGAACGCCCCTCGGGCGGCGAAGAGGCCCTCGACGAGGCGGCAAAACTGCTGTCCGAAGCGAAGTTCCCGGTCATCCTCAACGGTGCCGGCGTGATCCTCGCAGGCGCCATCCCCGCCACCGCCGAACTGGCCGAGCGTCTCGACGCCCCGGTCTGCTGTGGCTATCAGCACAACGACGCCTTCCCCGGCTCGCACCCGCTGCACGCCGGTCCCCTCGGCTATAACGGCTCCAAGGCCGGTATGGAGCTGATCAACAAGGCCGACGTCGTGCTGGCGCTGGGCACCCGTCTCAACCCGTTCTCGACCCTGCCGGGCTATGGCATCGACTACTGGCCCAAAGACGCGAAGATCATTCAGGTCGACGTCAAGCCCGAGCGCATCGGCCTGACCAAGCCGGTTGCCGTCGGCATCGTCGGCGACGCCAAGAAAGTCGCGAAAACCATCCTCGCCAAACTGTCGGACACCGCCGGTGACGCAGACCGCGAAGAGCGCAAGGCCACCATCGCCAAGACCAAATCGGCCTGGGCGCAAGAGCTGAGCTCGATGGACCACGAGCAGGACGATCCCGGCACCACCTGGAACGAACGTGCCCGTGGCGCAAAACCCGACTGGATGAGCCCCCGCATGGCCTGGCGTGCCATTCAGGCCGCGCTGCCGAAAGAGGCGATCATCTCCTCCGACATCGGCAACAACTGCGCCATCGGCAACGCCTACCCCTCCTTCGAGGAAGGCCGCAAATATCTGGCGCCGGGTCTCTTTGGCCCCTGTGGCTATGGTCTGCCCGCCGTTGTCGGCGCCAAGATCGGCTGCCCCGACACGCCGGTTGTGGGCTTCTCCGGTGACGGTGCCTTCGGCATCGCGGTGAACGAACTGACCGCCATCGGCCGCGGTGAATGGCCCGCCGTGACCCATGTGGTCTTCCGCAACTACCAATGGGGTGCGGAAAAGCGGAACTCGACCCTGTGGTTCGATGACAATTTCGTCGGCACCGAGCTCGACGAACAGGTCTCCTACGCGGGCATCGCCAAGGCCTGTGGCCTGAAAGGCGTCGTCGCCCGCACCATGGACGAGCTCACCGATGCGCTGGATCAGGCGATCAAGGACCAGAAGGCCGGCACCACCACGCTGATCGAGGCCATGATCAACCAGGAGCTGGGCGAGCCCTTCCGCCGCGACGCGATGAAGAAACCCGTCGCCGTGGCCGGCATCGACCCCGCCGACATGCGCGAACAGCAGGTCGACTAAGTCAAAGGGAGGAGGGCGGCGCATGCCACAGTCACCGATCCGGTTGCTTCTGGCGGCGCCGCCAGCCAATCGCGCGACCATCGCGCTGAGCGAGGGCGAAGACCCCCGCATCGTCGAAGGGGCGCTGGCGGCTCAGGCCGCCGGGGCCGCCGACATCATCCTTGTGGGTCAGGGCGACGCGGTCCGCGCCGAACTGACCCGACAAGGCGCAGAGGAGGGGCCCGGCATCGCCGTGCATGACCCCGAAACCTCTAATCTCACAGATCGTTTTGCCAAATCCTTTCACGCGCTGCGCCAGCACAAAGGCGTTGACGAGGCCGCTGCCGCCCGCGCCGTGCGGGCGCCGCTGACCTATGCCGCGATGCTGGTCCGCGAGGGCCATGCCACCGGCACCGTGGGCGGCGCCGTCGCCACCACCTCGGACGTGGTGCGCACCGCGCTGCAGGTGATCGGCAAGGCCCCCGACGCCGCCATGGTGTCGAGCTTTTTCCTCATGTACCCGCCCGAGGGCACCGAGACCGGCCGCACCATGCTCTATTCCGACTGCGGTCTGGTGATCGACCCCGCCGCCGACGAGCTGGCCGAGATCGCCGCCATGTCGGCCCGCTCCTGCCGCGCCCTGATGCGCGAAGAGCCCAAGATCGCCATGCTGTCCTTTTCCACCATGGGCAGCGCCAAACATGACCGGGTGACCAAGGTCACCGATGCGCTGGCCACGCTGCGCGCGCGTCACCCCGATCTCGAGGCCGATGGCGAGCTGCAGTTCGACGCAGCCTTCGTGCCATCGGTGGGCGCCGCCAAGGCCCCCGGCAGCGCCGTCGCCGGTCAGGCCAATGTCATGATCTTCCCCAATCTCGACGCGGGCAATATCGGCTACAAGCTGACCCAGCGGCTCGGCGGATATGCGGCCATCGGCCCGATCCTGCAGGGGCTGGCCCATCCCGCCAACGACCTCTCGCGCGGCTGCGTGGCCGAGGACGTGACCCAGATGATCGCCGTCACCGTGCTGCAATCCATGGCGGCCGGTTGACGGGAAAAGATACGGAATTTCGGGGTTTCGCAGACGATCATTCGTCAAACCCGGCAAGAATTGGAAAAATGGTTCGCGAGGGCGGGATCTCTGCCCTAACGTGACCCGGCAACAGACAGGGAATTTCGGATGACCCATCACCAGCCGCGGATCGACACCTCTCCCAAGGTCTCGGACGAGATACGCAAGACCACCTGCTACATGTGCGCCTGCCGCTGCGGCATCAACGTGCATATGCGCGAGGGCAAGGTCGCCTATATCGAGGGCAACCGCGATCACCCGGTGAACCAGGGTGTGCTCTGCGCCAAGGGCAGCGCCGGGATCATGCAGCACAACGCCCCCTCGCGGCTCCGTTCGCCGCTGAAACGGGTCGGCCCGCGCGGCTCGGGCGAGTTCGAGGAAATCAGCTGGGACGAGGCGCTCAAGATCGCGACCGACTGGCTCGCGCCGCTGCGCGAAAAAGACCCGTCAAAACTCGCCTTCTTCACTGGCCGCGACCAGAGCCAATCCTTCACCAGCTTCTTCGCCCAGAATTTCGGCACGCCGAACTATGCCGCCCATGGCGGGTTCTGCTCGGTCAACATGGCGGCGGCAGGCATCTACACGATGGGCGGGGCCTTCTGGGAATTCGGTCAGCCCGACTGGGATCATACCAAGCTCTTCATGCTCTTCGGCGTCGCCGAAGATCACGACAGCAACCCGATCAAGATGGGCCTCGGCAAGATCAAGGCGCGCGGCGCCCGGGTCATCGGCGTCAACCCGATCCGCTCGGGCTATAACGCCATTGCCGACGATTGGGTCGGCATCACGCCGGGCACCGACGGTCTCTTCATCCTGTCGCTGATCCACGAACTTCTGCGCGCCGGCAAGATCGACCTCGACTATCTCGCCCGCTTCACCAACGCGCCGGTGCTGATCAACGGCGCGGAGGGCCCCGAAAAGGGCCTCTTCCTGCGCGACGAGGATGGCAAGCCGCTGGTCATCGACCGCAAGACCGGCAAGCCCGCCGCCTTTGACCAAAAGGGCGTGCGCCCTGATCTCGGCGCCAGCTATGAAAAGGACGGTGTCACCCATATCACCGTCATGCAGATGCTGGCCGAACGCTATATGGACCCGCAATATAGCCCCGACGCCGTCGCCGAAACCTGCGGCATCACCGCCGCCAAGATCCGCACCATCGCCGCCGAAATCGCCCGCGTCGCCTTTGACGAGGCCTTCGAGCTCGACCATGAATGGACGGATTTCCGCGGCGAGACCCACAAGACGATGACCGGCCGCCCGGTGAGCTTTCACGCCATGCGCGGCATCTCGGCCCATTCCAACGGCTTCCAGACCTGCCGCTCGCTGCACCTGCTGCAGATCCTCCTCGGCACGGTCGAAGTGCCCGGCGGCTTCCGCTTCAAACCGCCCTATCCGAAACCGGTGCGCGCCCACCCCGCGCCCCATTGTGGCGTGACCCCGGGCAAGCCGCTCGACGGGCCGCATCTGGGCTATGTCCAGGGCCCCGACGATCTCTGCCTCAAAGAGGACGGAAGCCCCGCCCGCATCGACAAGGCCTACACCTGGGAAAACCCGATGTCGGCCCATGGGCTCATGCATATGGTGATCTCCAACGCCCATGCGGGCGATCCCTACAAGATCGACACGCTCTTCATGTACATGGCCAACATGTCGTGGAACTCGTCGATGAATGTGGGCGGCGTGCAAAAGATGCTCACCGACAAGGACGAGAGCGGCGACTATGTCATCCCGCGCATCATCTATTCCGATGCCTATAGCAGCGAAATGGTCGCCTATGCCGACCTGATCCTGCCCGACACCACCTATCTCGAACGCCACGATTGCATCAGCCTGCTCGACCGCCCGATCTGCGAGGCCGACGCGGCGGCGGATGCGATCCGCTGGCCCGTGGTCGAACCCGACCGCGACGTGCGCGGCTTTCAATCGGCGCTCTGCGATCTCGGCGCGCGGCTTGGCCTGCCGGGTTTCGTCAACGAGGACGGCACCCAGAAATACGCCGATTACGCCGATTACATCACCAACCATCAGCGCAAGCCGGGCATCGGCCCGCTCGCCGGTTGGCGCGGCGAGGATGGTGAGAGCCACGGTCGCGGCGCCCCCAATTCCGACCAGATCGACCGCTATATCGAAAACGGCGGCTTCTTCGTGAACCACATCCCCGAGGGCGCGAATTACTACAAACCGTGGAACGCCGCCTATCAGGACTGGGCCGTCGGCATGGGCCTCTATGACAGCCCGCAGCCCTATCTCTTTGAACTCTACGTCGAGACGATGCAGAAATTCCGCCTCGCCGCCGATGGCCATGGCGAGCGTCAGCCGCCCGAACATCTGCGCGACCGCATCCGCCGCACGCTCGACCCGATGCCGGTCTGGTACGCGCCCTTCGAGGATGACGTCGTCGACACCGAGGAATTCCCGGTGCACGCCCTGACCCAGCGGCCGATGGCCATGTATCACAGCTGGGGCAGTCAGAACGCCTGGCTGCGCCAGATCCACGGCCGCAACCCGCTCTATGTGCCGACCAAGATCTGGCAGGCCAACGGCTTTGCCGAGGGCGATTGGGCGGAGGTCACCTCGGCCCATGGCAAGATCACCGTGCCGGTGGCCCATATGGCGGCGCTCAATGAAAACACCGTCTGGACCTGGAACGCCATCGGCAAGCGCAAGGGCGCTTGGGCGCTCGACAAGGACGCGCCCGAGGCCACCAAGGGCTTCTTGCTCAACCATCTGATCCACGAATTGCTGCCGCCCAAGGGCGACGGGCTGCGCTGGGCCAATTCCGACCCGGTCACCGGTCAGGCCGCCTGGTTCGATCTGCGCGTGAAAATCACCCGCGCCGATCCGCCCCCGGCCGAAAGCCAACCGAGCCAGCCGCCGATCAAATCGCCGGTGGGGCAGGGCCCGGACGAGCTGCGCTGGGAGGTGGGCAAATGATCACACCCCAGCTCTCTCGCGCCCCCCTGTCCCCTGCAACCTCTCTCATGGAGGCCTGACCCGATGACCACGCTCCCCAGCAAAACCGAAAAGAAGCTCGGCCTCGTGATCGATCTCGACACCTGCGTCGGCTGCCATGCCTGCGTCGTGTCCTGCAAGGGCTGGAACACCCAGAACTACGGCGCGCCGCTCTCGGATCAGGAACCCTATGGCGCCGATCCCTCGGGCACCTTCCTCAACCGCGTCCACAGCTACGAGGTCCAGCCTCTGGCCGACAGCGCCAAGGTTCAGCCCGCCGCCCAGCTCATCCATTTCCCGAAATCCTGCCTCCATTGCGAAGACGCGCCCTGCGTCACCGTCTGCCCCACCGGGGCAAGCTACAAGCGCACCGAGGACGGCATCGTTTTGGTCAATGAAAGCGACTGTATCGGCTGCGGCCTCTGCGCCTGGGCCTGCCCCTATGGCGCGCGCGAGCTCGATCAGGCCGAAGGGGTGATGAAGAAATGCACCCTCTGCGTCGACCGCATCTATAACGACAACCTGCCCGAGGTGGACCGCGTCCCCGCCTGCGTGCGCACCTGTCCCGCCGGGGCCCGCCATTTCGGCGATCTCGGCGATCCCGACAGCGATGTGAGCCGCCTCGTCGCCGACCGTGGCGGCATGGATCTGATGCCCGAACAGGGCACCAAACCCGTCAACAAATACCTGCCGCCGCGCCCCAAGGACCAGATGGACCGCAGCGCCGAGGCGACCCAGGGCGAGGGCGACATCGACGTGCTCGCCCCCTTCCTCGCCCCCGTCGCCGAAGAGCCCAAGGGCTTTCTCGGCTGGCTTGACCGTACACTGGAGAAGATCTGATGCATCCGGCCCCTTCCGTCATCGTATTCACCACCCTGTCGGGTCTGGGTTTCGGCCTGCTGTTCTGGCTCGGTCTCGGCCTGCCCGCCGTCACCGGCTGGACCGCCTTCGCCTTCTTTGCCATCGCCTATCTGCTGGCCGTGGGCGGGCTGATGGCCTCGACCTTTCACCTTGGCCGCCCCGAACGCGCGCTCAAGGCCTTCACCCAATGGCGCAGCTCCTGGCTCTCGCGCGAAGGCTGGGCCTCGGTCGCGACATTGCTGGTCATGGCGCTGTTTGGCGCAGGGCTGGTCTTTGCCGGTGCCTCTTGGCAGCCGCTCGGCCTGCTCGGCGCGGCTCTGGCGCTCGCCACGGTTTTCGCCACTTCGATGATCTATGCTCAGCTGCGCACCGTGCCGCGCTGGAAAACCCCGCTGACCCCGGCGCTCTACCTGTCGATCTCGCTGGCCGGCGGCGCGCTTCTGGCGGGGCAGGTGGCCATGGCGCTGGTGCTCTTGCCGGTCGCGGCGGTGATGCAGGTGCTGTGGTGGGCGCGCGGCGACCGGGCGCTCTCCGAGAGCGGCACCAATCTCGCCACAGCCACCGGGCTTGGCTCAATCGGCGCGGTCCGCGCGTTTGAGCCGCCGCACACCGGCACCAATTATCTCCTGCGGGAGTTCGTGCATGAGGTGGGCCGCAAACATGCGCAGAAGCTGCGCCTCCTGTCGCTCGTCCTTGGCTATGCGCTGCCCGTCGTGCTGCTGCTGTTGCCCTTCACCCATCTCTTCGCCCTCGTCGCGGTGCTGAGCCATCTGGCAGGCGTCGCCGCCTCGCGCTGGCTCTTCTTCGCCGAGGCCGAACATGTGGTCGGGCTCTACTACGGCAAACGCGCCGCCTGATCTGCCGCCCGGTCCTCGGGCGTCAGCCACAAGTGATAATCCACCTGCACGAGGCATTGCCCAAAGACCTCGGCAGGTGGATGCACCACCCCCTGAAACCCCCGCGCATGATAGAGACGACAGGCCGCGCCATGCCGGGTGAAGGTCGACACGCAAATCTGCGCATAGCCATGGCCCCGCGCCGCCCCGATCGCCTGATCGAGCATCCGCCGCCCGACGCCCCGCCCGCGCCACGCCTCATCGAGATAAAAGAGCCTGATCCGCGCGCTCTCGTCGCTCTCACGACAGAGAAACAGCGTGCCGACCGGCTGCCCCGCCGCTTCGGCGATGAGAAAGGCCACACGGCCCCCCGTCCGCTGCGCCTCGATCCGCGCCAGACTGGCATCGAGCGCCGCGTCAAACCCCGCGTCAAACCCTTCGACCTCGCGGTATTGGCGCAGGTTCACGCGCCGCACCCATGCCCTGTCCGAAGGCGCATAGGGGCGAAAGCCTATGTCGATGATATCCCCAAGCATTCGGCCATTGTGGCAGCCGCTCCGCAACCGGGCAAGCCTATCAATGGGTTAGAGCGCGCGCCCCCATCGGCCTAGTCCGGGCAGACGACCTCGTAACCGGCGGCGGTCCAGGCTTTCCAGCTGCCCGGCACGTTGCGTATCTTCTCGAACCCATGCGCCGCCAGAAGGCTCGACGCGATGCTGGCGCGAAAACCGCTGGCGCAATAGGTGGCATAGGTCTGCGACCGGTCGAGATCCTCCATCGCCTCGCGCAGCTCGCCCAGAAACGCATGTTCCGCCCCGGGGATATGGCCGCCCTGCCATTCCTCATCCTTGCGCACATCGAGCGGTGTCACGCTATCTCCGGCGGCCTTGAGGTCATGCACCGTGATCTGCGGGATCTGCCGCATCTCGCGGCCCTCCTCGCGCCACGCGCCCATGCCCCCGGCGAGATAGCCGCCAAACTTGGTGAACCCCACCCGCCACAGGAGGGTGAGCACCCGATCCACATCGCCATCCGTCTCGGTCACCAGATAGATCGGCTCGTCGGGGTCGAGCAGCCAACCGGCCCAGACCGACATCTCCGGCCGCCCCGCGATATTGAGCGCCCCGGCGATATGGCCACTGCCAAAGCCGAGCATATCGCGGGTATCGAGCAATTGCCCCCCGCCCATTGCCTCGGCGAATTTCTCCGGCACCAGCGCCGGAATACGCGGCAGATTGCCCAGCACCTCGGGGCCCTTCGCATTCACCTTCTTGAGCCTTGGATAATGCGTCGGCACCGGCGGCGCGTCTTGCTCCATCGTCTCGCGAAACGCCTCGAACTCGGTGATCTGCGCATAGGGGTTATGCGCCCGCTCATAGCCCACCGTGGTCGACATCCGGTCGCCAATATCCGGCCCACAGGCCGAGCCCGCCGCATGACAGGGATAGATAATCACCCCATCATCGAGCGCCATGTAGATCTCCTGCACCGTGTCAAAGAGCTGCCGGGTGAGCTCCTCCGTTTGCTCCTCCCCGAGAAGATCAGGCCGCCCCACGGAATCGACAAAGAAACTGTCGCCCGACAGCACGCCCCAAGGCTCCTCCTTGTCCCCCTCATAAAGAAAGAACGACACATGCTCGGGCGTATGCCCCGGCGTGTGCCGCGTCTCGATCCGCAGATCGCCAAAACGGAACGCATCGCCATCGCGCAGGGCTGTGTGATCGAACGCATATTCCGCCCCGCCCTCGACACTGACGCAAAGCGCAGGCGCCCCGCCCAGCCGCGCCACCAGCTCGCGCGCGCCGCTCATGAAATCGGCATGAATATGGGTCTCGAACACATGGGTGATCGACAGCCCGTATTTGCGCGCCGTCTCGAGGTAAATCTCGACATCGGGGGTGGGGTCGACCACGGCGGCCGTGCCCGTGGCATCATCGCCAAGGAGGTAGGAACATTCCGCCACCCCATCGGCCAGTATCTGTTCGAACCGTACGGTCATCTGCGTCTCCTTCTCTCTTGAGAGAAGAAACCAGAGGCCCCGCCGCTTTGTTCCGAGGCGCGCCAAGCCACCCGCGCCACAAAAAAACGGCCCCGCCAATCAGGCGGGGCCGCTCAACTCTTGCCAAGGAGAGACGATTACTCGTCGCCGCCCTTCAGGGCTGCGCCAAGGATATCGCCCAGCGAGGCGCCCGAGTCGGACGAACCATACTGTTCCACGGCTTCTTTCTCTTCCGCGATTTCACGCGCTTTGATCGACAGGCCGAGGCGACGGGTCTTGCTGTCCACGTTGGTCACGCGCACATCGACCTTGTTGCCAACCGAGAAACGCTCGGGGCGCTGTTCGGCACGGTCACGGCTGAGGTCCGAACGGCGGATGAAGGATTTCATGCCTTCATATTCCACCTCGATACCGCCATCTTCGATCGCGGTGACTTCAACGGTGATGATCGAGCCGCGCTTCACGCCGCCAACGGCTTCGGCGAACTTGTCACCGCCAACCGCTTTGATCGAGAGCGAGATACGCTCTTTCTCGACGTCGACTTCCGACACGACCGCGTGGACCATGTCGCCCTTGCGGTAGTTCTGGATGGCGTCTTCGCCACGCTCGTCCCAGCTGAGGTCGGAGAGGTGAACCATGCCGTCGATGTCGCCGTCGAGACCGACGAAGAGACCGAATTCGGTGATGTTCTTGACTTCGCCTTCGACTTCGGTGCCCTCGGGATGGGTCTCTGCAAAGACTTCCCACGGGTTGCGCTGGGTCTGCTTGAGGCCAAGGCTGACACGACGCTTGGCGGCATCGATTTCCAGAACCATGACTTCAACCTCTTGCGAGGTGGAGACGATCTTGCCGGGGTGCACGTTCTTCTTGGTCCAGGACATTTCCGAGACGTGAACGAGACCTTCAACACCGGGCTCGAGCTCAACAAACGCACCGTAATCGGTGATGTTGGTGACGCGGCCAGTGTGGACCGAGCTGAGCGGGTACTTGGCGCCAACCAGATCCCACGGATCGTCCTGCAGCTGCTTCATGCCGAGGCTGATACGGTGGGTTTCTTTGTTGATCTTGATGACCTGAACCTTGACGGTTTCGCCGATCGCCAGGATCTCGCTCGGGTGGTTCACGCGACGCCATGCCATGTCGGTGACATGGAGCAGACCGTCAACACCGCCGAGGTCAACGAAGGCACCGTATTCGGTGATGTTCTTGACCACACCATCGACGGCCTGACCTTCGGTGAGGTTGCCGATGACTTCGGCGCGCTGTTCGGCACGCGATTCTTCGAGGATCGCACGGCGCGACACAACGATGTTGCCACGGCGACGGTCCATTTTCAGGATCTGGAAGGGTTGCTTCAGACCCATGAGCGGGCCGGCGTCGCGCACGGGGCGGACGTCAACCTGGCTGCCGGGCAGGAAGGCCACGGCGCCGCCGAGATCAACGGTAAAGCCGCCTTTGACACGACCAAAGATCGCACCATCAACGCGGAGCTCGTCCGCATAGGCTTTTTCCAGACGATCCCAGGCTTCTTCGCGGCGGGCCATCTCACGGCTGATGACAGCTTCGCCACGGGCGTTTTCGGCCGCGCGGAGAAAGACTTCAACCTCGTCGCCAACGGCGATTTCGGGCGTCTCACCGGGATTTGCGAATTCTTTAAGATCAACGCGGCCTTCCATTTTGTAGCCGACGTCGATGATGGCTTGGCCCGCTTCGACTGCGATGACCTTGCCTTTGACAACAGACCCTTCTTCGGGTGTGTCCATTTCGAAGCTTTCGTTCAGGAGGGCTTCGAATTCCTCCATCGATGTGTTTTGAGCCATGTGGTCTCAGGTTCCTTTACAAGCGTTTTTTCGGGCCGAGCGGTTGTCTCCGCCGGTCTTGAGGGTTTCGTTGGTCAGACGGTCCGGACACTGCCGATGCGCAGGCCGAGGCCGGGGCGCAAAAGGCAAAACAAAGAGGGCCGGAATGTCCGACCCTGCTCGATCTCAGTGTTGTCCAGCGTTACCCGCCTTATCGACAGGGGCGGCTAATAGTCCATTTCCGCCTTGATGGCAAGGCGCGTTTGGCTATTTCGCCAGCCTATTCTCGGCAGGGTCGGGGCGTTTAGACCGGGCAAAATCCACACTGTCGCTTTGCTGTCGTGTTACCGACGCAATACCGACGTGCCATTTTCGGACCCTTACGGCTCAGCCCTTGGCGGCGATCCGGCGCTCGGTTTCGGCGATGGCGGCGGCCACGGCCTCGTCGATGCTCATCCGCGAGGTGTCGAGCTCGACCGCATCCACGGCGGGTTTGAGCGGCGCCGTGGCCCGGGCGCTGTCGCGCGCATCGCGGCTTCTGAGGTCGGCGGCCACCTCGTCGAGCGTGACCTCATGCCCCTTGTTTACAAGCTCATTATGCCGTCGCTGCGCCCGGATATCATCCGAGGCGGTGACATAGAGTTTCACATCCGCATCGGGGCAGATCACCGTTCCGATGTCGCGCCCGTCGAGCACCGCGCCGCCCGACCGGCGGGCAAAGGCGCGCTGAAAATCGACCAGCGCCGCCCGCACTTCGGGCAGCGCCGCCACCCGGCTCGCCGCCTGCGCCACATCCGGGGTCCGCAGCAGATCATCCTGCTCCAAATCCTTTGCTTTCAAGGTCTTGGCCGCCTCAACCGGGTCCGTCCCGTCCAGCGTCCGAAGCCCCGTCGCCCGGTACAGCAGCCCGGTATCGAGATGGGCAAAGCCGAAATGCGCCGCCAAGGCGCGGGCAACAGTGCCTTTTCCGGCGGCGGCGGGGCCATCAATGGCAACGGTGAAAGCGCGGTTTGTCATGCGCCTTGGGTAAAGCAGAGCGCCCGCTGGCTCAAGCGGGAATGCCCGGCTCAGCCCTGCAGTTTGACGCCCCGTCCGGCGATCATGCCAAGCTCGGTACAGGCGCGCAGCACCATGTGATAGCTCTGCCGGATCAACGGCTTGGACGGCACCTCGGTGTCCGGCCAGGGCAGGAATATCGTCCGGTCGATCGTGCCAATATGTTGAATTTCATGCAGCATTTCGGCCGCATCCTCGAGCCGGTCCAGCCGCAAGAGCACAAGATTGCCGCGCATCCAGGGCAGGGTGGGGATCGACAGAATCCGCTCGAACACCGCATCGGCCGAGGGGCAGACCCCTGCGACGACAAGCTGCGGGCCGGCGCTGGCCCCGGTCAGCCGGTGACCGATCACGAGGTTCGTCGATGTGATGGTGAGCGGGTCTATCTGCCCGACTGGTTGCCGCAATCCATGGGATTGATCATGCATCGTCCCGGTCCTTTCTTCGCAAAGAAGGCTAGGGTCCGAGGGCGGCGCACCGCCCCCGGGAAATTGTCTCAGCCTGTGTCAGGCCTGGCTTAGAAGCCGTAGACCAGCGACACGCCGAACGAGTTGTCGGTGTCTTCGAGGCCGGGCAGCGGATCGCTGTCCCACTCGGTGCGGTACGAGAAACGCGCCGACAGCTTGTTCGAGACCTTGACGTTCAGGCCCGCGTCGTTGGTCACGAAGGTATCGTTGTCCGAGAACAGGACGTCGGTATCCATCGAGAACGACATGGTGTCGGTGAGCGAGTAGAAGTAACGCGAGGACACGATGCCCGCGACTTCGGTGGTGTCGTTGCCGAGCTGATCCTCGACGTAACGCACGCCGGGGCCCGCTTGCAGACGCCAGCTGGCCTGCGGGGTGTTGATGACGCGAACACCGGGACCGAAGCCAAGGAAGGCGTCGACTTTGTTGGTGTCGAACTTGTCGTAACGGGCCGAGGCCAGACCGAACAGATACACGTCTTTCGAGATGTAACGGTTCACGTCATAGGTGCCGTAGTATTCTTCCTCGTCACGGGTGCCGTTGGTTTCCGAGAACTCGGCCGCGAAACCAAAGGTGTGGTTCCAGGGGCCGCTGCCATAGCGGAGACGGCCAGCGATATCGAGGTCCGCGGTGTCGGTGTTGCCCGAGGTGGTCGAGAAACCAGCGGCAACGCTACCGGACCAACCTTGTGCATATTGGTTGTCGTAACGGTCGCGACGGTCCGCCTGGGTCAGCTCGTCATTCACATCTTCTTGAATGTCGTCGATGCGATCATCGAGGCTGTCAACGCCAGTCAGCGCACCCTGTGCATGCAGCGGTGCTGCCATCATCAGAGCCAGAGCGGAAACGGCAAGTGCATTGCGTTTTTGCATGGGGTAATCCTTTCACAATCGTACAGGCTCGACCCGAAAGGCCGAGAGCATTTCTGCTGGAATGCGAGATAGGCGGGGGGCATGGATGAGAGAAATTGAATCCACTCACCGATGTCCCGAGTTTTTCTCATCACAAGACAACTATCCAGTGTTTCCAAGGGTTTCGCTGTTTCGACTAGGCGAGATCATGCGCAAATCCTGCAAAACTTCCCCCTCCATCTGGGCGAGTTGTGACTGAACTGCAACAAGTGAGGCAAGCGCCCGACCGTGAATGTCCTCGTCAATGTCGTCCCGCCAGACCGACCAGATGGGAAATGGGAATCGGGGGGCACCCGGCACGAGGTGCAGGCTGCCGTCATCGAGATAGGGCTTGATATAGCGCGCCGGCAGATAGGCCGCCTTGCCGCGCCCGCGCACATACTCCGCCGACATCGCGCCGAGCGACAGGCTCAGCCCCGGCTGCCCAAGCTCCGGCAGTTCGAGCCGATGCGCCTGCACGAACTCCGGCCCCCAGTCGACAAAGACGTAATCCTCGCCAAGCTCGCCCATCTCCGCCGGTCGCGCCGAGGCCAGCACAAGCGTCTCATCGGCGAGCTTATGGGCCGACAACCCGGCCCGCAGCTGCGGCGTATAGGTGAGCGCGACCTGGATCTGCCCCTCGGTGAGATAGCGGATCAACCGGTCCGGCATGCCAAGCTCGGCGCGGATGTTGAGTGCCGGCATCGTCTCTTGCAACGCATCGAGCCAACGAAACCCGAGCCGCGGCCAGAGCGAATAATGCGCCCCGATCGTCAGCGATTTGGTATAGCCATCGGGCAGGCCGACATGCTGCCGCGCCTCCTCCCATATCTTGATGAGCGACAGCGCGTAGCGTTCGAACTCGCGCCCCGCCTGTGTCATCTCCGCCCCGGATTTCGACCGGGTGAACAGAGGTTTGCCAAGAGAATCCTCGAGCCGCTGTATCCGCAGGCTGACCGCCGATTGCGTCACAAAGAGACGCTCGCTCGCATTGATGAAGGATCCGGTGGACGCGACCTCGAGAAAGGTCCGCAAAAGCAGATTGTCCATGTGTCTTACCCATAATAATTACTCATCACTCGGGTAAGATTTATTCTTGGAAGCGCCGGTTGTTAGGGGAAAACGCGGCTCCGCACCTCACCGCCGCGCCCTAAGTGACGCCGGGGCTTGCCGCCTGCCGCAACTGCCGGGCCAGGATGGCGATACCGTCGCGGATGCGCTCCGACGGTATCGAGGAATAGGCGAGCCGGTAATAGTTGCTCGGCGGGTCGGGGCGGTGAAAGAACGGCTTGCCCGGCTCGATGAGCACCCCTTGCTGGCGCAGGCTCGCGTCGAGCTCGGCGGTATCGACCCCCTCGGGCGCGCGCATCCAGATCGACGAGCCGCCGAAAATCCCCGTCCCCTCGATGTCGAGCCCATGCTGCGTCAGCGCCTCGACCATATGCGACCGCCGCCGCGCATAGACCTGACCGGTGCGCCGGATGAGCGCATCGTAATGGCCCAGCGACAGGAAATAGGCCGCCGTGCGCTGCATATGTCCCGGCGGGTGACGCAGCACCGAGGTCCGCAGCGCCCGCGCCTCGCGGATAAAGGGACGCGGCCCGACCATATAGCCAAGCCGCAGACCCGGAAAAATGGATTTGGAGAAACTGCCCACATAGATCACCCGCCCATCCTGATCGAGCGATTTGAGCGCCGGCGACGGTGCCCGCAAGAAGGACATCTCGAACTCGTAATCATCCTCAACGATGAGCGCATCCATATCCCGCGCCTTGGCCAAAAGGGCATTGCGCCGCTCGAGCGGCATGGTCGCATTGGTCGGCGATTGGTGGCTCGGCGTGGTGAAAATCACATCCGCCCGGTCCGGCAGCGCCTCTGGCGGCAGCCCGTCACTGTCCACCGGCACCGCCGTCAGGTGACAGCGCGACTGCATGAGAATATCGCGCAGCGCGTGGAAACACGGGTCTTCGATCACCGCCGTGCGGCGCTGGGTCAACAGCACCTGCGCCGTGAGCCAGAGCGCGTTCTGCGCCCCCATGGTGACGAGGATCTCATCCGGCTCTGCCAGAATGCCGCGCCGGGGCAGGGTATGGCGCAGGATGAACTCGACCAGCTTGGGATCGTCCTGATCATAGTAATCCGAGGTCAGCGCCCGGAAATCCTTTTGCCCCAAGGCGCGCAGCGCGCAATGCCGCCAATTGGCATGGTCAAAGAGCTTGGGGTCGGTCTGCCCATAGATGAACGGATAGGGGAAGGCGGCCCAGTTCTGCGGCTTTTCCGGCGTCGCCCCGCCGGTATAGCGCCGGCCCAGCGCCCGCGACCAGTCGATCCCGTCCTGCCGCGCCTGCCGCAGCGGGAAATCCGGCGGCTCGGGCGCGTTGTCGGAGACGAAAAACCCCGATCGGTCCCGCGATGTCAGGTAATCATTGGCCTGCAATTCCGTATAGGCCAACGTCACGGTGATCCGGCTCACGCCGAGATGCGCCGCCAGCTTGCGCGACGAGGGCAGCTTTTCACCCTTGTTGAATCGGCCCGACAGGATGCCTTCGGCGATCATCTGCTGAATGCGCGCCTGAAGCGTCCCTTCGCCATCGGGGGAGAGAAAGAATGTCTCGACCGGAATTGCCATAGATGCCGTTTAAACTGGACTTATAGAGATGGCAATCTGGCTGTGTCGTGTGAAGCACGCATTTGGCTGAACTCTGGAGAATGGAGAGCCAAACTTTGAAAAAGTTGTTCACCGAGTTAAACATAATCATCTCCCGGGAAATATGTGTGGGAGAAGTGTAAACAAATTGTACGAGTAGGGCTTTATTATGGCTTTTGGTGAGGCAGGCACCCTTGTTGCCAATTCCCCGACGGCAAACACGCCGATCACGGTTACACTGACCGACCCGCTGACCAATCCGGTTTTCGCTTTTACGGCCACCCAGAATGGCTCCGATCCCTTTGTTCTGCGCGTTATCGACGAAACGCTCGATGCCGATGGCAATACCACGGCCTTTACCTTCATCATCGAAGAATGGGAATACAGCAACGGCGGGCACGAGACGAACGAGACGATCAACTGGCTTGCCATCGAGGAAGGGGTTCACACCTTGCCCGATGGACGGATCGTTGAGGCGGGGACGACGTCAGCCAACCACACCGATAGTGCGGTGTCGCTCACGGGCGGGTTCACAGCGCCGCCGGTGGTGCTGACCTCGGTCATGTCCAACAACGATACGACAACGGTCGACAGCGATCCCCACGCCATCACCGCAAGCGGCTTCAACCTCCGGCTGCAAGAAGAAGAAGGTCAAAACGGCAGCCATTTGCAGGAGAGTGTCGGCTGGATCGCCATTCAGCCGGGCGGCTCTGCCTCCAGCGGCACGGCCAATTCCTTTACCGGTGTGGACGAAATCCCCGATACCTTGCCATTGGGCGATACATTTACCAATCCCGTCGTGCTGGGCGAAACCCAAACGCTGAATGGCCTGGATCCCGCGAGCGTGGTCATGTCAAACCCGACCAACTCCAATGTCCAGATGCATATTCAGGAGGAACAGTCGGCGAATGCGGAAACCGACCACCTGAACGAAACCGTCGGCGTGGTGGCCTTTGAGAATGGGAAGATCCATTGCCTCGTGGCGGGCTGTTCGGTCAGCACACCGACGGGGGCGCGGCAGGTCGAAACGCTCCGCGAGGGGGATGAGGTCTCGCTGTGGCACGGCGGTCAAGCGATCTTGCGCAAGGTGCTGCACCGCAGGCTGAGTGCGGAGGCTCTGGCGCAAGACGCAAAGCTGGTGCCCGTGAAGATCGAGACCGGCGCGCTGGGGCAGGGGCTCCCGGAACGCGATCTTCTGGTTTCGCCCCAGCATCGCATGATGATCTCGTCACCCGTCGTTCAACGCATGTTCGACACCGACGAAATTCTCCTCCCGGCGCATCGGTTGGTCGGCCTGCCGGGGATCTCCTCGCTGGCGGAAGGCGTGGTCGAGATGCCGGAGATAACCTATTACCATCTGGTCCTGGACCGGCATGAGATCATCCTCGCCGAAGGCGCCCCGACCGAGAGCTTTTACCCCGGTCCGCAAGCGCTCAGCTCCCTGAGCCGCGACCAGCGCGAAGAGTTCATCGCGCTCTTCCCCTGTCTCGCCCAGGGTATCCTGCCCTATCCTCCGGCCCGCCCGGTGCCCGAAGCGCGCCGCCAAAAGGCCCTCATCCGACGTCTGGCCAAGAACCGCCAGTCGGCGCTGGCGGCTCTCTCTCCTCGTCTTCGTCACCGGCAGGCCAAACCATGGCCCGCGCTTTTCGTCCCAAAGCCGGGTCAGCGGATAATATTGAACTCCGGCCCATAGGGGTAGCCGGTGATATTCTCGTTGCCGTCCTCGGTGATCACCAGAATATCATGCTCGCGGTAGCCGCCCGCCCCGGGCTGATCTGCCCCCAGGGTGAGCATCGGCTCCATCGAGATCACCATCCCCGGCTCCAGCACCGTGTCGATATCCTCGCGCAGCTCAAGCCCCGCCTCGCGCCCGTAGTAATGCGACAGCACACCAAAGCTGTGACCATAGCCAAAGATCCGATATTGCAGCAGATCCCGCTCCTCGAAAAACGCGTTGATCTGATGCGTCACCTCGGCACAGCTCACCCCGGGTTTGAGCAGCGACATGCCATATTCATGCGCCGCCACATTGGCCTCCCAGATCTTGCGCGAGGCGTCATCGACCTCGCCCACGAACATCGTCCGCTCGAGCGCCACATAATAGCCCGACACCATCGGAAAGGCATTGAGGCTGAGGATATCCCCATGTTCGAGAACCCGCCCCGTCACCGGATTATGCGCGCCATCGGTGTTGATCCCCGACTGAAACCAGACCCAGCTGTCGCGATATTCCGCATCGGGAAAGACCTTGGCGATCTCACGCTCCATCGCATCGCGCCCGGCGATGGCCACCTCGATCTCGCTTGTGCCCACGCGCACCGCATCCTTGATCGCATAGCCGCCGACATCGGCAATCGCCGTGCATTTGCGGATGAGCGCAATCTCGGCCGGTGATTTCTGCATCCGCTGCCGCATCGTGCGCTCCGCCACATCGAGCGTCGCCGCAGGCCGCAGAAAATCCTCGAGCTTGTCGCGCTGCACCAGCGTCAGGTGATCGCCCTCATAGCCGACCACCGCGCCTTCGCCCGCCACCGAGCGCACCGCGCGCCAGTAATTGTCGCGCTGCCAATCGGTATAGGTGATGTTGTCGCAAAACGACCGCCGCCACGGCTGGCCCGCGTCGATCCCGGCCGAAATCGTCACACAGTCGCTCTCGGTCACGACGAGCCCATAGGGCCGCCCGAAGGCGCAATAGAGAAACCCCGAGTAATAGGCGATATTGTGCATCGAGGTGAGCACGACCGCGCCGATGCCCGCCTCCTCCATGATGGCGCGCAGCCCCTTGATACGCGCTTCATATTCTTCCACGGCAAAGGGCAGCGGTGCCTTTTGCCCGTTGTGGAACCGGTACATTTCAGGACGTGCAGTCATAGTGACCCTCCTAAGACAGAAGGTCCCGGCGTTCAGGACTGATTGGGATAAGGCCTTGCGGAGCGACGCCATCGCCCCATGCCCGGATGCTATGTTGCCCATCGCGCGGATTCTGGCAAGATGGTTTGCGACAGGGGGCAAAATTTCCATGACCATCGCAACATGACCATCCGACCGGGACCGCGCAACGCCATCACCGATGTCGCCGGGCTGCGCGTCGGCCAGGCACAGGACGACCGGATCAAGACCGGGGTGAGCGTGCTCTTGGGCGACCGGCCCTTCACCGCCGGGGTGCATGTCATGGGCGGCGCGCCCGGCACCCGCGAAACCGATCTGCTCGCTCCAGATAAGCTCGTCGAAGAGGTCGATGCGCTGGTGCTCTCCGGCGGCTCGGCCTTCGGGCTCGACGCGGCTTCGGGCGTGGCCGACGGGCTGCGCGCCATGGGGCGGGGCTTTGCCGTCGGCGATCAGCGCGTGCCGATTGTGCCCGGCGCGATCCTCTTTGACCTGCTCAACGGTGGCGACAAGAATTGGACCGACAACCCCTATAAGGCGCTGGGGCAGGCGGCGCTCGCGGCGGCCTCACCCGACGTGGCGCTTGGCAGCCATGGCGCAGGCACCGGGGCCACCACCGCCAATCTCAAGGGCGGGCTCGGCACCGCCTCGCTCGTCCTGCCCTCGGGCCATACGGTCGGGGCGCTGGTCGCGGTCAACGCGCTCGGCTCTGTGGTGATGGGTGAGGGGCCGGAATTCTGGGCCGCGCCGTGGGAACTCGACGCCGAGTTTGGCGGGCGCGGCGCGGGCACGCCCGACCTCTGGCCCGTCACCAAGCTCGGCCAGCATGAAAGCACCACCATCGCCATCGTCGCCACCGACGCGGCGCTGACCCAGGCCCAAGCGACCCGCATGGCCATCGCCGCCCATGACGGCTTTGCCCGCGCCATCGTGCCCGCGCATACGCCGATGGACGGCGATCTGGTCTTTGCTGCCGCCACCGGGGCGCGGCCTGTGGCGGGCGCGGCCGATCTTCTCGCGCTGGGCCATGCCGGGGCGATCACCATGACCCGCGCCATCGCCCGCGCCATCCATGCCGCGACCGCCGCCCCCGGCGACACCCTGCCCACATGGCAGGCACGTTTCGGCAAATAGCCACCCGCGCCGCATTTGCCCCGCCGTGCGCCGCATTCTTGCAAGGGTCTTGCTCTGGACAAGCCGCCTGCAACCTGATTTGGCTGTGCGGGAAGATTTATACGGGAGAAAATGATGACTGACACGAACCTGAAATCGCTTCTGAAGGACCCCTCGCTTCTGGCTGAGAAATCCTATGTGAACGGCGAATGGATTGACGGCGAAGGCGGCACGTTCGACGTGACCAACCCGGCCCGTGGCGATGTCATCGCGCAAGTCACCGACCTGAGCCGCGCCCAAGTCTCCAAAGCCATCGACGCCGCTGTCGCCGCCCAGAAAGACTGGGCGAGCTGGACCGGCAAGGAACGCGCCGCCGTGCTGCGCAAATGGTTCGACCTGATGATGGAAAACGCCGACGACCTGGCCACCATCCTCACCGCCGAACAGGGCAAGCCGCTGGCCGAAGCCAAGGGCGAGATCGCCTATGGCGCCTCCTTCTTCGAATTCTTCGGCGAAGAGGCCAAACGCATCTACGGCGAAACCATCCCCGGCCATCAGCGCGACAAGCGGATCACCGTGATCAAACAGCCGATCGGCGTCGCCGCCTCGATCACGCCGTGGAACTTCCCCAACGCGATGATCACCCGCAAGGCCGCCCCGGCGCTCGCCGCGGGCTGTGCCTTTGTCGGTCGTCCGGCGGCGGAAACCCCGCTCTCGGCCACCGCCATGGCGGTTCTGGCCGAACGTGCCGGCGTGCCCGCAGGCGTGTTCAACATCGTGACCTCGTCGCGCTCGAGCGAGATCGGCAAGGAATTCTGCGAAAACCCCGGCATTCGCAAACTGACCTTCACCGGCTCCACCGAAGTGGGCCGCATCCTGCTCCGTCAGGCCGCCGATCAGGTGATGAAATGCTCGATGGAACTGGGCGGCAACGCGCCCTTCATCGTGTTCGACGATGCCGATCTCGATGCCGCGGTCGAAGGCGCGATCATGTGCAAATTCCGCAACAACGGTCAGACCTGCGTCTGCGCCAACCGGATCTATGTGCAGGCCGGTGTCTATGACGCCTTCTCCAAGAAACTCGCCGAGGCGGTCAGCAAGCTCAAGATCGGCGACGGTCTCGACGATGGCACGCAGCTCGGCCCGCTGATCAACTCGGACGCCATCACCAAGGTTCAGGAACATGTGGCCGACGCCAAGTCGAAAGGCGCCGAGGTCATCCTCGGCGGCGGCGAGCCGATGGAGGGCGAAGGCTACTTCCTGCCGCCGACCATCATCACCGGCGCGACCCAGGACATGGCCGTCGCCACGGATGAGACCTTTGGCCCGCTGGCGCCGCTGTTCAAGTTCGACGATGTGGACGATGTGATCGCCATGGCCAATGACACGATCTTCGGTCTGGCGAGCTATTTCTACGCCAAGGATCTGAGCCGCGTCTACAAAGTGGCCGAGGCGCTCGAATATGGCATCGTCGGCGTCAACACCGGCATCATCTCGACCGAGGTCGCGCCCTTTGGCGGGGTCAAGCAATCGGGCCTTGGCCGCGAAGGCAGCCATCACGGCATCGAGGATTATCTCGAGATGAAATATATTTGCATGTCGGTGTGACCGACGCGCTGCCGTCGTAATACCGACGCGTTACCGACCCTCCGCACGCCCGGCTTTTTGGCCGGGCGTGTCGCGTTTCGGCGGTCTCTCGCGCGTGGTCACAGACCCGTATCATTTGATGGCTAGACCTTACCCCGCGTCAGCGCCATGGTGGCGCCGAAGTCCGGGGCAGGGACCTGTTGCGTGCCACCCCCCGTAGCCAGTGAGGAGACCCATCATGACACATCTGTTCCAAACCCCGTCCCGCCGCAGCGTGCTGGCCGGCGGTGCCGCCCTCGGCCTCGCCACAATGACCGGCCTGCCCGGTCTCGCCCAGACCCCGAAACGCGGCGGCTCGATCCGTATCGCGATGGCCGAAGGCTCGAGCCAGGACACACTAAACCCTTGGACTTACACCGATATCTACATGCTCTCGGTGGGGCTCGCGACCCATTCCACCCTGACCGAGATCGCCGCCGACGGCAGCCTCGTGGGCGACGCCGCGCTGAGCTGGGAAGGCTCCAACGGCGCCAAGACCTGGACCTTCAAACTGCGCCCCGAAGTGAGTTTTTCGGATGGCCGCAAACTCACCGCCGATGATGTCATCGCCTCGATCAAATACCACGCCGGCGAAGACAGCGGATCGAGCATGCGCTCCACCGCCGAAACCATCGCCGACTACCGCAAGGATGGCGACGACACGGTCATTTTCGAACTGATCGGCCCCAACGCCGATTTCCCGTATCTCATGGCCGATTACCACTTCCTCATGCTCCCCCTCGAGGACGGCCAAGTGAACTGGCGCGACTATATCGGCACCGGCGGCTACGTGCTCACCGACCACGATCCCGGCGTCCGTACCCTGCTCACCCGCCGCGACGATTACTGGAAATCCGACCGCGCCTGGTTCGATGAGATCGAGATCCTCTATGTCGGCGATGTCTCGGCCCGCACCAACGCGCTGCAGACCGGCGAGATGGACATCATCAGCCGCGTCGATCTCAAGACGATCAACCTGTTGGAAAGAATGCCGAATATCAACGTGGTCGAGGCCACGGGCTTCCTGCATTACACCTTCCCGATGAACACCACCGCAGCACCTTTCGACAACAAGGACCTGCGGCTCGCGCTGAAATACGGCATCAACCGCGAGGCCATGGTGCAGACCATCCTCAACGGGCGCGGCGCCATCGGCAATGACCACCCGATCGCCCCCAAGATGCCCTATCACGACGGCTCCATCGAACAGCGCGCCTATGACCCCGACAAGGCCAAGTTCCACCTGAAAAAGGCGGGCTACGACAGCATCGACATCTCCTGTTCGGCGGCCGACGCGGCCTTTTCCGGCGCGGTCGATGCCACGGTGCTCTACAAGGAACATCTCGCCCCTGCAGGCATCAACCTGACTGTCGACCGCCGCCCGAGCGATGGCTATTGGTCGGATGTCTGGATGAAGAAACCCTTCCTCGCCTCCTATTGGGGCGGCCGCCCGACCTGCGACTGGATGTTCAGCACCGGCTACGCGGCGGACGCCAAATGGAACGACACATTCTGGCAAAATGACCGGTTCAACGAGCTGCTGATCAAGGCCCGGGGCGAGCTTGATGAGGCCCTGCGCGCCGAGATGTATGGCGAAATGCAGCGCCTCGTGCGCGACGATGGCGGCGCGCTGGTCTGGGGCTTTGGCAACTATATCTTCGCCACCACCAACAAGATCGCCCATGGTCCCGAGGTCGCCTCGAACTGGGAGCTGGACGGCGGCCGCTGGGCCGAACGCTGGTGGGTTGCCTGATCCGTTAGGCCTCTTTCTGGTCAGAAATACCCCGGCCGGACCTCTCCACGAGGGACCGGCCGGGCCAAGGTCGCGCTAGAGCGGCCACACCACGAGGATCGCCGGGATCGACACCGCAATGACGATCACCTCGAGCGGCAGCCCCATGCGCCAGTAATCGCCAAAACGATAGCCGCCGGGGCCGAGGATGAGCGTGTTGTTCTTATGGCCGATGGGCGTGAGAAAGGCCGAAGAGGCCGCAATCGCCACCGCCATCAGGAACGGGTCGGGCGACACGTCGAGCGCCTGCGCCATCTGGATGCCCACAGGGGCCGCGACAATCGTCGTCGCCGTGTTGTTGAGCACATCCGACAGGCTCATCGTCACCACCATCAGCACCGTCAGAATGGCCCAGGCCGGCAGCCCCGCGGTGAGGCTGACCAGCCCGCCGGAAATCAGCTCGGTCCCGCCCGAGGTCTCGAGCGCCGCGCCGAGCGGGATCATCGAGCCGAGCAGCACCACCACCGGCCATTCGATATGATCGTAGAGCTCCTTGATCGGCACGATCCCGGTGAGCACATAGGCGACCACCACGAGGCCCAGCGCGATGGGCAGGTAGATGAGGCCAAAGCTCGCCGCCGCAACCGCCCCGGCAAAGAACCCGATGGCGAGCCATGTCTTGCTGTTTTGGGTCACGGCAAGCCCGCGATCGGCCAGCGGCAGCGCCCCCAGCCAATTGGCCACATCGCCGCCGCGATCCTTGGGCACCAGGATAAGCAGGATATCGCCCGCCTCGATCGGCGTGCGCCGCATATGCGAGGTGATCTTGCGGCCCTGACGGGAAATCCCCATCAACACAGAGCGTTGCCGCCAATGGAGGCCAAGGCTGAGGGCGCTCTTGCCGATGATATGGGCGTTTTGCGGCACCACCAGTTCCACCACGTCGAGCCCTTCGCCCGCCGCCTGCAGCATCTCTTCGCGGTCCGCGTCGGAAAAGGCGAGGTTGAGCGCGGTGCGAAACTCGTCCAGCGCCTCTGGCACCGCCTCGAGCACCAGCGTATCGCCGGCCCGCAGCACCGCGTTGCGGGCCCGCCCATAGAGCCGCTTGCCCTCGCGCACGATGCCCAGAAGCGCCACGTCGGATTTATGCGCCGTCTCATCCAGCTCGCCAAGCCGCTGCCCGATGAGCTTGCTGTCCTCCGGCACGGTCAGCTCGGCCACATATTGCGCGATGTCCGAGGCGTCGAGCGTGGCATCGTCCCGCGAGGGGATCAGCCGCCAGCCGATCAGCGCCACAAAGGTCAGACCGGCCAGCGCCGCCACCGCGCCCACCGGGGCGAAATCGAACATGGCAAAGGGTGCGCCGAGGCTTTCTTCGCGAATGGCCGCGATGATGATATTGGGCGGCGTCCCGATGAGCGTCACCATGCCGCCAAGGATCGTGGCAAAGCTCAGCGGCATGAGCGACAGGCCCGGCGAGCGCCCGGCCTTGCGCGCCGTCTGCACGTCGACGGGCATCAAGAGCGCCAGCGCCGCCACGTTGTTCATAAAGGCCGACAGCACCCCGCCAACCCCGCCCATCAGCGCGATATGGGCGCCTAAGCTGCGCGAGCTGTCGACAAGCGTCCGGGTGATGAGAAACACCGCCCCCGACCGCATCAGACCGGCCGAGACCACCAGCACCAGCGCCACGATGATGGTCGCCGGATGGCCAAAGCCCGCGAAGACGCCATCGACCGGCACCACCCCGAGCACCACCCCCGCCATGAGCGCGGTGAAAGCCACGAGATCATAACGCCAGCGCCCCCAGAGCAAGAGCGCGAAAACGGCGGCGAAAAGCGAGAAGAGAATGATCTGGTCAGGGGTCATGATCGAGTCCTTGAGGGCTCTGCCGAGCCAAGCGGAAAGCGCGTGAAAACGCAACCGGCTTGCGGCCCTTGGCCCGGGTGATCTATATGGGGCGAAATTGCATCAATGTCACCGGAGTCTTCTCATGGCAGGCCATTCCAAATGGGCCAACATCCAGCACCGCAAGGGGCGTCAGGATGCGGCCCGGTCCAAACTGTTCTCGAAGCTGGCCAAGGAGATCACCGTGGCCGCCAAGATGGGCGACCCGGACCCCGAGAAAAACCCGCGGCTGCGGCTCGCGGTGAAAGAGGCCAAGTCGAGCTCGGTTCCCAAGGATGTCATTGAACGCGCTATCAAAAAAGCGATTGGTGGCGAGGCCGAGGATTACGAGGAAATCCGCTATGAGGGCTATGGCCCCAATGGCGTGGCGGTGATCGTCGAGGCGATGACCGACAACCGCAATCGCACCGCGAGCAATGTCCGCTCGACCTTCTCCAAGAACGGCGGTAACCTTGGCGAGACCGGCAGTGTCGGCTTTATGTTCGAGCGCAAGGGCGAGATCAGCTATGCCGCCGAGATCGGCGATGCCGACACGGTGATGATGGCCGCGATCGAGGCCGGTGCCGAGGATGTCGAAAGTTCGGAAGACGGCCATATCATCTGGTGCGCGGATACCGACCTCAACGAGGTGGCGGGCGCGCTCGAAGGTGAGCTGGGCGAAAGTGACTCGACCAAGCTGGTGTGGAAACCCACCACCACGACCGAGATGGATCTCGACGGGATGCAGAAGCTGATGAAGCTCATCGAGGCGCTTGAAGATGATGATGACGTGCAGCGCGTCACCGCCAATTTCGAAGCCTCCGACGAGGTGATGGAGCAACTCTGAACGGCATCGCCGTTCTGTCATCACCCCGTCACATGCCTGTCATTTGATCCCGGTATCCGGTGGGTGCATCTGGTGTCTTGCCAGATCGCAAACACCGGATATAGTTACCCTATACATGGGGATCAGGATCATGACCGTGATGGAGCGCAGCGATTTCAGAACCGAGTTTGTCCGAAGTCCGGGCGCGCTCCGGGATCATCCGGCGCTGGTGCTGAATGCCGATTACCGACCGCTGAGCTACTATCCCTTGTCGCTCTGGTCCTGGCAGGAGGCGATCAAGGCGGCCTGGCTCGACAGGGTGGATATCGTCGCCGAATATGACCATTGGGTCCGGTCCCCGAGCACCGAGATCAGGATCCCGTCGGTCATCGTTCTCAAAGATTATGTACAACCTCAAAAGCGCGTGGCCTTCACGCGCTTTAATCTTTTTTTACGGGACGAATTCCGCTGTCAGTACTGTGGCACCAAGGGCGATCTGACCTTCGATCACGTGGTGCCGCGGGCGGCGGGGGGGATCACCAGCTGGGAGAATGTGGTCGCCGCCTGTTCGCCTTGCAACCTGCGCAAAGGGTCGAAAAGCCTGCGCCGGGCGGGCATGTCGCTGCGCAAGCCGCCGCGGGCGCCGGCCTCGGACGAGCTGCGCAACACGGGCCGGAAATTCCCGCCGAACCACCTGCATGAGAGCTGGCTCGACTTCCTCTATTGGGATGCCGAGCTCGAGGCGTGATTCGGGGTGTTAACCCGTTGAAATTGTAAGAAAACGAACATTCGGCAACGCGTCGGCATCACGTCGGTATCGCGACTGTATGGATGTTGGAAAATGGCCCGATTGGCTATGGTAAACGCCCCGTACGCAACGGTTTTTTAACATCTCGACCGTACGGTGGGGTCAGAGTTCAATCATGCAAGGAGACACCACAGCCCCGCCATTTGGCGCAGAAGCTTTCGACCCGGTGACGCAGCACCTCATCCGGGTTCAGAATGAAAAAGCTGCGGCAGCTGAACTTGCGCGCGCGCACCGCCATCGCGCCGGGAGGCAGCTGACCGAGCCAGAAATCGACCTCGGCATCATGTCCACCGGGGCGGCGCGTGTTGTGATGATAGATCACGGCGGTGCGGCCCTCTGCCAAGCGCAATGCCTCGGCAAGCGGCATCTGCTTGGCAAAGGTTTTGGTGCCTTTGCGGTGGTCCCCGTCATCGACGAGGCCGTTGTCGGGATCGGCAAAGACCAGATCGCACTCTCGCAGCTCTTTGAGGGTCTGCGCGAACCAGTCTTGTCGCCAGAGACGGCGTTGATTGTGAGGGATATCGGCCACGTCCAGAGCGCTGGCTGAGAAGACCGCATCGGGCAGGGTCGGGTGCAGCGCAGCAATCGAGCGGCCCGAGGCGACCACGCCGCGAAGCTGCTGGTAGAGAGCGGGGTCGTAATGCTGGTAGCGGTCGGGATCGTCCAGATAGGCGATGTGCTTGCCGTCGTTGCGCGCGGGTTCGTCGGGGTAATGATACCAGGCGATGCCAAGTTTGCGGCCGGGTTGCAGGGCGCGGAGGAGCCCGAGCTTGATGTAATCGCCAATGTCGCCTGCGTATTTATCCTGCATGGAATGTCCTCTTGGAAATGACGTCGGTGCAAATGCGCGAGGGAAATGGTGGCGGAATGGGCTGCAGATCGCAAGGTGACGGCCACAATGGGCCTCGCTCAATCTCTGAGGTCTGTTGGGGCGTTGCCGCTTTGTTGCGGTGCGGGTGTGGCATTGCGGCCTTTTGACCGAGGGAGGCTTTTGGGCACCTGTGCGGAGGCGCGGTCCAAGATGCGCGGCTTTAGGTGCGCAAGATACGTGGCTCAAGATGCGCGGTTAAAGACCCTCGGTGCGCGACTTAAGCCCCCGGCTCAAGCGGGGACGTTGGACCGGTGGTCGTTGGTTGACCTTTGCCTTGGTTGACCTTTGCGCTGTGCTTGCCTAGACGCGGCCTTTCGCGTGGTGCAGTGGAGGGCGGCAGATGGGGCAGGCGGCAGAAGGATCGACGGGCGTGACGGCGACTGCGCCGGTCGCAGCGACGGCGTCGGGCACAGCAGCTGGCGCGGCGTCGGCGGCGGGTGCGGCGGCAGATACGGCGACAGTGGCAGGCGCAGCGACGGCGGCAGGCGGAGCGAAGGTGGCAGACGCAACGACGGCGGGCGCAACGAAGGTGGCTGGCGCCGCGACGGTGGCAGACGCAGCGACGGTGGGCGCGGCGAAGGCGGCGGGCGCGGCGGGGCCGGTGCTTGGGGTCGATTTCGGCACGTCCAACTCGGCGGCGGGCTATCTGGTCGAGGGCCAGCCGCGGCTGATCGAGATGGCGCCGGGTGAGGTGACCTTGCCGAGCACGTTCTTTTTCGACTTTGAGAGCCGCGAGACGCTCTTGGGCGAGCCTGCCAATCAGGCGCTGCTCAATGGGGATGAGGGGCGGTTCATGCGGGCGCTCAAACGGGTGCTGGGCACGCCGCTCATGCATGAGAAGCGCCAGCTTCTGAACCGGCAGGTGACCTTCGTCGAGATCATCGGCGGCTTTCTGGCCGAGATCAAAGCGCGGGCCGAGCGGGAGACGGGGCTGCGGTTCGACGCGGTGCTGTCGGGGCGGCCGGTGGTGTTCCACGGGGTGGATGATCCGCGCGAGGCGCAGGCCGAGGCGGATCTGCGCGCCTGTTACGAGGCGGCGGGGTTTGCCCAAGTGCGCTTCATGGCCGAGCCGGAGGCGGCGGCGATTGCCAGCGGTGCGCTGGAGCGGGCGGGCGAGACCGGGCTCATCGTCGATATCGGCGGCGGCACCTCGGATTTCTCGGTGTTCCGCACCGGGGAGACTGGCGTCGAGATTCTCGCCAACCACGGGGTGCGGATCGGCGGCACGGATTTCGACCGCAGCCTGAGCATCGACCATGTGATGCCGCTCTTGGGGCGGGGCAGCCAGCTGCGCAAAGTGCTGGGCGACGAGACCACGCCGATGCCGCAGCAGATCTTCAACGATCTGGCGACATGGGAGAAAATCCCGTTTCTTTATACGCCCTCGAACCGGCGGGCGGTGCAGGACATGCAGCGGCTGGCTTGCGCGCCGGACCGGTTGGCGCGGCTCTTGGCGGTGCTCGAGGATGAGCTGGGCCATGATCTGGCCTTTGCGGTGGAGCGCGGCAAGATCGCGGCCAATGCAGGCGCGGGCGACGCGCGGATCGATCTCGGCATTCTCGAGCGCGGGCTCGATGCCGGGCTGCCGCCCGTGGCGCTGGCGCAGAGCCTCGCGCCGCATGGCCAGGCGCTGCACCGCGGGGTGACGGAGACGCTGGCGCTGGCCGGGCGGCGCGCGGACGAGATCGAGCGGGTGATCTATGTCGGCGGGTCGAGCCTGATGAATGTGGTGCCACAGGTGATGCGGGCGTTGATGCCCGGGGCCGAGCATGTCTATCGCGACGTGTTCACCGCCGTCACCGATGGGCTGGCCATCGCGGCGGGGCGGTAGGCCCGGAAGGGTAAGTCATATGACCTAGACCAAGTGCGGATTGTCGTGAAAGATGTGCCGGGTAAAGATTGGAGGCATTAAGCGATGAAGAAGTTGTTTCTGTGTATTATGGGGGACGGGGATTCCGGCAAATCGACAACCTGGTACGCGCTGTTTGGCAAGCGTGTCCAGACCAGCCGTCGTCACCGAGGGCTCGAGCTGTTTCGTGGCGTCTGGGCCGATGTTTTTCTGATCAACGGGTCGCCGGAGGAAACCCGAACGCCGCTTGCAAAGCGGCTGGCGGATGTCGAGTGCCGGGTGGTTCTGTGCTCTGTTCAATATGGTGAAGCTGGCAAACCGTCTTTTGAGTATGTTTTCAACGAGGGTTACGAGGTCGTCGTCTACTGGCTCAATCCGGGTTATCACAGCGCGAATGCGAAAGATCCCGACACGGCTGGGATGGTTGAATGGCTGAAGGAACGAGGTGCGCGTGTCGAGGAGATGAGTGGCAAAGGTAATCTCACAGAGAGAGTGCAAACCATTAAAACAGAAGTGAAAAACTGGTTGTTTGAACACGCCCAATGAAAAAGGCGCCGCTGCCGGGGGCAGGGCGCCTGATGTCTTGAGCGCGGCAAGCGGGCCGCGGGGTGCTGCGCCCCGCGGGGCGAGCCTCGGTCAGTGACCGGCGGGTGTCGCGGGGGCGGCGGCGGCGGCCGGAGCCTGACCCGACTTGGGCTTGCCGTTGAGCGGGTCGTCCTGACGCTGCACGGAGCCTTCGAAATGGGCGCCCGATTCGATCGCGATGGTCTTGTGGATGATGTCGCCTTCGACCCGTGCGGTCGAGGTCAGGCGGACCTTGAGACCGCGCACGCGACCGACGATACGGCCGTTGATCACCACGTCATCGGCGATCACTTCGCCCTTGATGGTGGCGCCTTCGCCGATGGTCAGCAGATGGGCGCGAATGTCGCCTTCCACGGTGCCTTCGACCTGGATGTCGCCGGTGGTCTTGAGGTTGCCCGAGACGTGCAGATCGGAGGACAGCACCGATGCGGGCGGTTTCGCCTTGGGCGCGGAGGCCTTGAATTCGCTCGGCGCGGCCTGCGGTGCGGCGGGTTTCGCCATGTCGGGGCCCTTGTCGGTCTTGGGCGCCGAAGAATCGGCAGGTTTCGGGCTCGGGTCGTTGATTTTGCTCTTAGAAAACATCTCGTGCAGCCTTGATGTAGATCATGGGGTTGATGGGCTTGCCGCCAACGCGGACTTCGTAGTGTAGGTGGGTCCCGGTCGAACGTCCAGTGTTACCCATAGCAGCAATCTTCTGCCCGCGCGATACCCTTTGCCCCTTGGTCACAAAGAGCTTGGAGTTGTGGGCGTAGCGGGTTTCGATGCCGAAATCATGTTGGATTTTAACCAGTCGTCCATAGCCCGATTGCCAGCCGGCATGGGTCACGACCCCGTCGGCGGTAGAGTGGATCGGGGTGCCATGGGCGGCGGCGAAATCGGTGCCATTGTGCATCCGGCCCCAGCGCATCCCGAAGCCCGAGGTGAAGCGGAACGAGCTTTTGACGGGGGTGTCGAAGGGCGCGCGCTGGGCGGCGAGGCGGTAGAGGTTGAGCCGGTCGAGCTGATTGAGGATCGCATTGGCGCGGTCGGCGTCGGGCGAGGGCGCGCCGCCGCTGGTGGAGAGCGACAGGGGCGTCAGCGGGCCGCCCTGGCCGGAATAGCCTTTGCGCACCGTGTTGAGCAGCGAGTCGGTGTTGAGACCGGCCTTGCGGAACATCTTGTCGAGCGGTTCGACAGAGATGGTCATCGCGTCCTCAAGCCGGCTGAAGATCTGGTCGTTCTGGTCCTGCAGCAGGCGCATTTCATAGGCCATGTCCTCGGCCATCTGGAGCGCGTCCTTGGCGTCGGCGATCACCTGGTCGCGTTCGGCGGCGGTGTCGGCGAGGGCGGCGGCCACGAAATCGAGCGCCTGCGTCTGGTCGCCGTCGGTGCTGGCGAGCTGGGTCGGGTTCTGGCCATCGGCGGCCTCGGTGAGCTGGGCCACCTGATCGCGGGCGCTGTCGCGTTCCTTCATGGTGCGGCGCAGCGTCGCCTGAATCACGTCGATGCCTTTTTCCATCTCGCGGCGGCGGGTTTCCGAGGTCAGCAATTCGGATTGCATGATCGAGACCTGGGCCAGCACGGCGTTGAACCGTTCCTGCGCCTCGCGGGCCTCTTTGGCGCGCATGTCGCGTTCGGAGGAGAGCGTGTTGAGCCGTTCTTCGTAGATCCGCTGATCGCGTTTCGCCTGTTCGCGGAAATTGCCCGAGCCGATGCTGTCCATCAGCAGGATCGCGGTGGCGATGATCGTCCAGGAGATGACCAGCGACGCCCCCGAGAAGGCGAGAAGCTGGGACCCCGGTTTCAGCCGGATGAACCGCGTGTCGGTGTCCGAGCGCAGAAAGATCCTGCGTTCGGGGAAATACCTCTCGAGGAGGGTGTGAAGCCGGATTGCCAAACGTGTCCGCAAAAACTCGTCCTTATCTTGTCCTTCCCATGCGCGCCTGTTTCTCGGGGTGACGGGCTGCGCCGGGATTGCTTAGCCGCTCGGGTAGCCTCTGGGCAAGAAATTTGCCAGCCTTGGGCCCCTGAGCCTGGGCCAAACACCGCCTAATGGCGAAATATTGCCGATGAGCAACGGTTTGCCGCCTGCTTTGCATGTGACGGGCGAAGCAGGCGGCGGCGGCCTGTTGGCGGTGTTGGCGCGGGGCTGCGCCGTCGCGCGGCTCAGAGAACCCGTGCGGCGTCGAGTACCTCCTGGGCGTGACCGGCGACCTTGACCTTGGGCCAGACGCGGGCCACCCGGCCATTGCCATCGAGCAGGAATGTGCTGCGCACGATGCCCATGAAAGTTTTCCCATACATCTTTTTTTCCTGCCAGACGCCGTAGCGTTCGCAAGTGTCACCGGCCTCGTCCGACAGGAGCGGCAGCCGCAGCTCTTTCTTGGCGACAAAGCGGTCATGGCTGGCCACGCTGTCCTTGGAGATGCCGAAGACCCGCACCCCGGCGGCGGCAAAGGCGTCGGCCAGCGCCGAGAACTCGGTCGCCTCGGTGGTGCAGCCCGGGGTCATGTCGCGGGGGTAGAAGAAGAGCACGACCGGGCTTGGCCGCTGGTCGCTCAGCCGAATTTCATCGCCACCGTCGCGGGGTAGTGTAAAATCCGGGGCGATGTCGCCGATCACGAGACTGTTTTCGGGCATGTTTGATCCTCCTTGTTGCGGGGCCACTTGTCCGATTGTGACTTTCAAATTAGGGCGCATGGGGCAAGACTGAAAGCACCGATGACAGATCAGGACACCGCCACGCCAGAGCCCAAGGACCGGCCGCCCCGCCAGAGGCGTCGCCGCAGGATCGGGCTGTGGTCGATGATCAGCGTTATGGTGCTGATGCTGGCGGCGGCGGGGGTGATGCTGTCGCTGATGGGCACGCCGGTCACGGTGCCGGATTGGCTCCGCGTCAAGGTGGTCGAGCGGCTCAACCGCGATGCCGGGCCGGTGCGCATCGATCTGGGCCGGGCGGTGGTGATGGTCGAAGAGGGCTGGACCCCGCGGCTGCGGCTGCATGATGTGCGGTTCAGCCATCGCGACAGCGGCGCGCCGATTGCGGCGGTGTCGCGGGTCAGTGGCGTGCTGGCGATGGAGCCTTTGCTGCGCGGTGAGCTGCGCCCCAAGCGGGTGCGGCTTGGCGGTGCACATCTGTCGCTGCGCCGCGATGAGGACGGGGCGATTGACCTCGCGCTTGGCGGCGCGCGGGCGGTGGCGATTGCCGAGGTGGTGGCCTCGATCGACATGGCGTTGCAGACCCCGGCGCTCAGCCAGCTCACCGATGTCAGCGCCGACAATGTCACGCTGCGCTATGAGGATGCGCGGGCCGGGCGGGCGTGGAATGTCGATGGCGGGCGGATCGGGCTGAGCCGCGAGGGTGATGCGCTGCGGCTGCGCGGCGATTTCTCGCTCTTGGGGGCGCGGGATTACGCGACCAATCTCGAGCTTGGCTTTTCCAGCCGGATCGGCGAGAGCGCGGCGCAGCTGTCCATTCTGGTGGAGGATATGCCCGCCGATGAGATTGCCGGGCAATCGCCCGCGCTGGCCTGGCTCGGGGCGCTGGAGGCGCCGATTTCCGGGGCGCTGCGGGTGGCGGTGGACAAGGTCGGCGGGCTCGGCCCGCTCGATGCCAGCCTGCATATCGGGCAGGGCGTTCTCAAACCCAATGACGCGGTCAAACCGGTGGGGTTTTCCTCGGCGCGGGCCTATTTCACCTATACGCCGCAGAGCCAGACCATCCGGTTTACCGAGCTTAGCCTCGACAGCAAATGGGGGCGGTTGCGGGCCGAGGGGCAGGCGCTCTTGGTGGGGGCCGAGAGCGGCTGGCCCACCGAGCTGCAATCGCAGATCCGGCTGCGCGATATCGTGGTCAACCCGGCGGGCTATTACCCCGAGCCGATCGCGCTCGATGGGGTGAATGCGACGATGCGGCTCAAGCTCGATCCGTTCGAGCTGTCGCTGGGCGAGCTGGTGCTGCGCGATCTCGGGCAGCGGCTGGTGATGCGCGGCACGCTGAGCGCGGTCGAGGCGGGCTGGGACGTGGTGCTCGATGGCGAGATGGACGGGCTCAGCCATGAGCGGCTGTTGCAGCTCTGGCCCGAGGCGGTCAAGGAAAACACCCGCCGCTGGGTCGCGGAGAATGTGAGCGCCGGTGAGCTGAGCGATATTCAGCTGGCGGTGCGGCTGCATCCGGATGCGCCGCCGGGGGTGCATCTCAACTTTGCCTATAGCGGGTTGCAGACGCAGTTCGTGAAGGGGATGCCGCCCATCGAGGAGGCCTCGGGCATGGCGTCGCTCTATGGCGACCGCTTTGCCATTGCCGCCGATGCCGGGTTTGTCACGGCGGCGCAGGGCGGCAAGATCGACATCGCGGGCACCAGTTTCATCGTGCCGGATGTGACCATCGAACGCGGCCCGGCGCTGGCCAAGCTGCGCCTCGACAGTTCGATCACGGCGGCGCTGTCGCTACTCGATTCCGAGCCTTTGCATCTTTTGCAGAAGGCCGAGCAGCCGGTTGATCTGGCAGAAGGGCGGGCGCAGCTCGAAGGGCAGCTCGATTTTCTGTTGAAGAAGAAACTGGCGCCCGAGGATATCGTCTATGCGATGCGCGGGCATCTGCATGATGTGCATAGCGATACGCTCGTTGAGGGGCGGGAGTTGCGGGCCGAGACGCTCGATCTGGCGGCCGATCCCGATGGGATCGCGGTCAGCGGGCAGGCGCGGCTCGGTCAGGTGGCGGTCAATGGCACCTGGCGCAGCGCCTTTGGCGAGGAGGCGGGCGGCAGGAGCCTGGTCAGCGGCAAGATCACCCTGTCGCAGGATTTCGTCGAAGAGTTCGGCATTGATCTGCCGCCGGGCAGTGTCAGCGGCCAGTCGCAGGCCGATCTCAGCCTGAGCCTCAACAAGACCAAGGGCGGCAGTTTCTCGATCGCGTCAAACCTGCAGGGGCTTGGGCTGCGGCTCGATCAGCTGAGCTGGGTCAAGCCGGCGGGGACCGGGGGCAGCCTGCGGATCGAGGGCCAGCTTGGCACGCCGCCGCGGATCGACGTGATCGCGCTCGAGGCGGCGGGGCTGTCGGCGCGGGGCAAGATCAGCCTGCGCCCGGATGGCCAGTTGCAGCGGGCGGATTTCGCGCAGGTGCGGCTTGGCAATTGGCTCAATGCGCCGGTGTCTCTGGTGGGCCGTGGCGCGGGGGCGACGCCAGAGGTGCAGGTGACCGGCGGCACGGTCGATCTGCGGCAGACCTCGCTCAGCTCCGGGCCGGGCAGTGCCAGCCGCAAGGGCGCGCCGGTGACGCTGCGGCTCGACCGGCTGACGATTTCGGAAGGCATTGCGCTGGCGCCGTTCAACGCCAATCTCAACACCTCGGGCGGCACCAGCGGGCAGTTTTCGGGCCGCGTCAATGGTGGCGCGCAGGTGAGCGGGACGATCATTCCGGAGAAGGGGCGCAGCGCCTTTCGCATCGTGTCGAACAATGCGGGCGGGGTTCTTGGCTCGGCGGGGTTGCTGAAACAGGCGCGGGGCGGGGCGATGGAGCTTATCCTGCGGCCGGCGGCGCAGGCGGGGACCTATAACGGGCGGCTCGATGCGTCGAATGTCTGGCTCACCGATGCGCCGGCGATGGCGGCGCTGTTGAGCTCGCTCAGCGTGGTCGGGCTGGTGGAGCAGATGTCCGGCAATGGCATCCATTTCGGCGAGGTGGCCGCCGATTTCAGCCTCAGCCCCGATCTGCTCACCCTCTACAAGAGCCGGGCGGTGGGGGCGTCCATGGGGATCACCATGGATGGCTATTACCATATGAACACTTCGCAGATGGACATGCAGGGGGTGATCTCGCCGCTCTATCTGGTGAATGGGATCGGCGGCATTCTCACCCGCAAGGGCGAGGGGCTCATCGGGTTCAACTACAAGCTCAAGGGCTCGGCCGCGCAGCCCGATGTGCGTATTTTGCCGCTCACCATCTTCACACCCGGCATGTTTCGCAACATATTCCGCCGCGCGCCGCCCGGGGTCGAACGGGCCGCAGACCGCGAAGAGCGCAAGGCGAAAAATCCCGATCTCAGCTCGAACCGCGACCGCTAGGTCGGGCGGAATGCGGGCGATACAAATGCAAGACAAGGCAAGAGCATGAAACTCAGCGATTTCGATTTCGATCTGCCAGAGGAGCTTATCGCGACGCGGCCAGTGCGGCCGCGACCGGCGGCGCGGCTTCTGGTGGCGGAGGGCGCGGCGATCCGGGATGCGCATGTGCGCGATCTCGGGCAATGGCTGCGGCCGGGCGACCGGTTGGTGCTCAACGATACCAAGGTGATCCCGGCGCGGCTCAGCGGGCTGCGGCATCGCGAGGGCTCGGAGGCGGGCGCGCGGATCGAGGTGACGCTGTTGGAGCCGGACGGGCAGGGGCAATGGGGGGCGCTCATCAAGCCGCTCAAGAAGCTGCGCGAGGGCGAGGTGGTCCAGTTCGCCGCCGGTCTCAGCGCGGTGCTGGTCGCCAAATCCGAGGGGCAGGGGCTGTTGCGGTTCAACCTTGAGGGCGACGATTTCGACGCGGCGCTGGCCGAGGCGGGGGCGATGCCGCTGCCGCCCTATATTGCCGCGAAACGGCCTGCGGATGCGCAAGATCACGAGGATTACCAGACGGTCTTTGCCCGCAACAAGGGGGCGGTGGCCGCGCCGACGGCGTCGCTGCATTTCGACGAGGCGCTGCTCGCGGCGTTGCGCGGGCAGGGGGTCGAGATGACCCATGTCACGCTGCATGTGGGGGCGGGGACGTTTCTGCCGGTCAAGGTCGAGGATGTGACCACCCATAAGATGCATGCCGAATGGGGCGAGGTGAGCGAAGAGGCCGCCGCCGAGATCGCCGCCACCCGCGCCGCGGGCGGGCGGATCATTCCGGTCGGCACCACCGCGCTGCGGCTCATCGAGACGGCATCGCGGGAGACGGGCGAGATCGCGCCGTGGCAGGGCGAGACGGATATTTTCATCTACCCCGGCTTCACCTTTCGCGCGACCGATGCGCTGATGACCAACTTTCACCTGCCGAAATCAACGCTGATGATGCTCGTCTCGGCGCTCATGGGCAAGGACCGGATGGCGCGGGTCTATGAGCACGCAATCGCCGAAAAATACCGGTTTTTTTCCTACGGGGATGCTTCGCTCTTGATACCGGAGTGAATCGCTGCGACGGGCGGCGTATCAAGGGGCTGTTGAGTCGTTTCCGTCGGCGCGGTTAGGCTGGGGCAGGTTCATAGTGACCAAAACCGAGAAGGCGAGCGAATGATTGACGTGCTGAGAAGCGCTTGGGCGCTGTTGCTGGGAATGATGCTGTTGCAGGTTGGCAATGGCATGCAGGGCACGTTGCTGGGTATTCGCGGCGACATCGAGGGATTCTCCACCATGGAGATGTCTCTGGTCATGTCCGGCTATTTCGTGGGCTTCCTCTTTGGGTCGCGCATGGCGCCCGAAATGATCCGCCGTGTCGGCCATGTGCGGGTCTTTGCGGCGCTGGGCTCGCTCATCTCGGCGGTGATGGTCATGTATCCGGTGCTGCCCGATCCGATTGCTTGGGGCATCGGGCGGATCATCATCGGCTTCTGTTTCTCGGGGGTCTATGTGACCGCCGAAAGCTGGCTCAACAATGCGGCCAACAACGAGAACCGGGGCAAGGCGCTGTCGCTTTACATGATCATGCAGATGGTCGGCATCGTGAGCGCGCAGGGTCTGTTGGTGCTGGGCGAGCCGAGCGGGTTTATCCTCTTCATCATCCCCTCGGTCCTCGTCTCCATCGCCTTTGCGCCGATTCTTCTGTCGGTGAGCCCGACGCCCGCCTTTGACACGACGAAACCGCTCAGCCTGCGGCAGATCATGAAAATCTCGCCGCTGGGCTGTGTCGGCATGTTCCTGTTGGGCGGCGTGTTCTCGGCCCAGTTCGGCATGGCGCCGGTCTATGGCGCCGAAGCGGGTCTGAGCGTGGCGCAGATCTCGATCTTCGTGTCGTGCTTTTTCGTCTCGGCGATGCTGGTGCAATATCCGGTGGGCTGGCTGTCGGACCGGATGGACCGGCGCATGGTGATCCTGGTCGGTGCGCTCATCATCGGGATCGGCGCAACGATCGGCATGTTCCTTGGCAGCATTTTCGTGATGCTCTGTGTCGCGGCGTTAATGATCGGGGGGCTGTCGAACCCGCTTTATTCGCTGCTCATCGCCTATACGAATGACTTTCTCGAACATGACGACATGGCGGCCGCGGCCGGTGGGATGGTGTTCATCAACGGGCTTGGCGCGGTGGCGGGGCCGGTGATCACCGGCTGGATCATGGGCTATTTCGGCGCCTGGGGGTTCTTCATGTTCATCGCGGTGCTTGGCTATGCCATCGCGATCTACGCCGCCTATCGGATGACGCAGCGGGCGCTGCCGAGCTCGCATGAGACCGATAGCTATGCGGTGGTCTATCCCTCGGCCTCGCCGATGGCGGTCGAAATGGCGCAGGAATGGGCCATCGACGAGGCGCTGGCGGAAGAGGAAGAAGAGGCCGCGGCGCGGGCCGAAGCCATGGTGCAGGCGGCGCGCGAGAAAAACTGATCAGATTTCGCGGAGTTCCGTGATTTTCAAGGCCGGGCCTGCCATGCGGAGACGTATGGCGGGCCCGTTTGCGTTTTGCGCCAATGGGGCAAGGGGACGGGCTGCGACACTATCGGAAAGTGGTTGCGGTAACGCGAGCGCAAACGTGAGCGTTTTGACGCAAATGTAGGAAAGTTTGACTATTATTCCCCCTTTAATCCGGGCAGAATTTTACAAATCTGTTGCATGGATGAAAAAGGAGCAGATCCATGACATCGCCCGAAGACGTGCTGAAGTTCTGGTTGGATGACGTCGGCCCCGAAGGCTGGTACGCGGTTTCAGACGAGCTGGATCAGGAGATCCGGGATCGGTTCGGGGCCGCATGGGAGGCGGCGCGGGATGGGGCCTATGGGCTCTGGCTCACCTATCCGAGCGGCACGTTGGCCTATCTGATCCTGATGGATCAGTTTCCGCGCAACATGTTCCGGGGCACGGGCGAGGCCTTTGCCACCGACCGTGAGGCGCTGGCGGCGGCCAAGGCGGCGATCGGGCGCAAATGGGATCTGCGGATCGACGAACCGGCGCGGCAGTTCTTTTACCTGCCCCTGATGCATTCCGAGAATCTCTGCGATCAGGAACGCTGTATCCGGATGATCTGTGAGCGGCTCGACGAGACCGGGGCGGGCAATCTTCTGCACGCGCGGGCGCATCGCGAGGTGATCCGCAAATTCGGCCGCTTCCCCTATCGCAATGATGCGCTGGATCGAGCCACGACCCTGCCGGAGCAGGCCTATCTCAAGGCCGGGGCCTATGGCGAAACGGTGCGCCAATTGCAAAGCGCCGACGCGGCCTAAGGGGCGCGGGCGGGGCGAAAGCCATCTAAAAGACGGGTATCCATGGACCGGGGGCGGCGTTATGCTGCCCCTGTGGGCTGTCGCGTTGCGGTGTCTCGCAAGATAGTTTAATATCAAACTATATCTCAGGCAGGAGGGCCGTATGGCGTCGCAAAGCTTTGACTTGATTGTAATTGGGGCCGGTCCCGGCGGGTATGTAGCGGCCATTCGCGGGGCGCAGCTTGGCCTCAAGGTGGCCGTGGTCGAACGCGAACATATGGGCGGTATCTGCCTCAACTGGGGCTGTATTCCGACCAAGGCGCTGCTGCGCTCGTCGGAAGTGTTCCACCTGATGCACCGGGCCAAGGAGTTCGGGCTCAGCGCCGAGAAGATCGATTATGACATCGACGCGGTGGTCAAACGCTCGCGCGGGGTGGCCAAGCAGCTCAGCGGTGGGGTGGCGCATCTTCTCAAGAAGAACAAGGTGACCGCGATCATGGGCGAGGCCACGATCCCCGCCAAGGGCAAGGTCACGGTCAAGACCGAGGAGGGCAGCGAAGAGCTCACGGCGAAGCATATCGTGCTCGCCACCGGGGCGCGGGCGCGGGAATTGCCGGGGCTCGAGGCCGATGGCGATCTGGTCTGGACCTATAAACATGCGCTGATGCCGCCCCGGATGCCCAAGAAGCTCTTGGTCATCGGGTCGGGGGCGATCGGCATTGAGTTTGCCAGTTTCTACAACACGCTTGGCGCCGACACGACGGTGGTCGAGGTGATGGATCGGGTGCTTCCGGTGGAGGATGCCGAGATCAGCGCCTTTGCCAAGAAGCAGTTCGAGAAACAGGGCATGACGATCATGGAGAAATCCACCGTCAAAAAGCTCGACCGGGCCAAGGGCAAGGTCACGGCCCATATCGAGCGCGGCGGCAAGACCGAGACGCTCGAATTTGATACGGTGATTTCGGCGGTGGGGATTGTCGGCAATACCGAGGGGCTGGGGCTTGAAAAACTCGGCGTCGAGGTGGACCGGACCCATGTGGTGGTCGATGAATATTGCCGCACCAAGGTCGACGGGCTCTATGCGATTGGCGATATCGCCGGGGCGCCGTGGCTGGCCCATAAGGCGAGCCATGAGGGCGTCATGGTGGCCGAACTCATCGCCGGGGGGCATCCGCATCCGGTCCGCCCCGAGAGCATCGCCGGCTGTACCTATTGCCATCCGCAGGTGGCGAGCGTCGGTCTCACCGAGGCCAAGGCCAAGGAAGCGGGCTATGACATCAAGGTCGGGCGCTTTCCGTTCATCGGCAATGGCAAGGCCATCGCGCTTGGCGAGCCGGAGGGCATGGTCAAGACGGTGTTCGACGCCAAGACCGGCGAGCTGCTGGGCGCGCATATGGTGGGCGCCGAGGTGACCGAGCTCATCCAGGGCTATGTGGTGGGGCGGCAGCTCGAGACCACGGAAGAAGACCTGATGAACACCGTCTTCCCGCATCCGACGCTCAGCGAGATGATGCATGAGAGCGTGCTCGACGCCTATGGCCGGGCGATCCATTTCTGAGCTGGCGATAGTCTGACAGGACCAATCGGGGGAGCGTGACCTTTCGGGGACACGCTCCTCTTGTTTCAGGCTGTGTCACCAGCTCTCTTGTCTTGTCTGATGGCGCCGGGCTAGGCAGGCCGTGACAGAGATGGAGATTTGATGTCCCGCGTTTGATTTCGGCAGGCTGACTGCCGAAGACTGCAAGACGTGCCGCGAACTCCCGTGCCATGGGCGCGACGGAGGCGCATGATCTGTGGAAATCCATGCTTATAGAGCCCCGTAGGGGCAAACGAAGGAGGCTCTGACAGTGGTCAGACCTTTCAAGGCGGCCGATCGTGAGATCGTGCTGAACATTTGGCGTGACAGTTCGGCTGTGGCGCATCCCTTTCTCGGCCAGGACATCATGGAAAAGGCCGAAACGATGATCCGGGACACATTGCTTGATCTCGCCGAGATCTGGGTGATCGAAGCCGACGGCAGACCTGCCGGCTTTGTCGCGCTGTTGGGCAATGAAGTCGGCGGGTTGTTCCTGCATCCTGATGACATGGGGCGCGGTTTGGGCCGGGCGTTGATGGATCACGCCGTCTCCCTCAAGGGGGCAGTGACGCTGGAGGTGTTTCGCGACAATCACATCGGGCGCAAGTTCTACGCTCGGTATGGTTTCAAAGCGCGAGGGGAAAGCCTCGATGCGTTCTCTGGCCATCAGGTGATCCGTTTGGATTACACGCCAGGTTGATCAGCGATCCTTTGCAAAAGGTTGTTCCCGGTGCGCCGGGAACAACCAGCATCCGTGCAGCCTTTCCCTCGGCCCTGCAATCTGGAAAGATGCGCCAAAACAAGGGAGGGCAGGGATGCCGAGCATTAACCGGGTTGTGATGCAGCGGACCTCGCGCAAGTGGCTCGAAGAGCTGCCGTTGCACGACATGGATGCGGCGGAAATCTCGGGCAAGACCGGGCGGCGGTTTGAATTTCGCAGCTACAAGCGGTTTCGCTTTCCCCGGTATGACATCTGCGATCAGCCCTTCTTCAGTTCGGAAGGCGAGGTGCGGACATTCGACATCATCCTCGCCAATCAGGTCTGGGAGCATCTCGACCGGCCCTATGCGGCGGCGCGCCATGTGCGCGAAATGCTGCGGCCCGGCGGCTATTTCTGGCTCGCCGTGCCATTCTTCATCCCCTTCCACGCGGCGCCGATCGATTGCAGCCGGTGGAGCGCGCGGGGGCTGCGCAACCTGCTCATCGAGGTGGGGTTTCACCCCGACAAGATCCGCGCCGAGCAATGGGGCAACCGGCAGGCGGCGCTGCGCAATTTCGAGACGCCCTGGCCGCCCGGCTATGATGCCGAGACGGATGATCTCGAGAACGATCCCGATTTCCCGATCTGCGCCTGGGCGCTGGCGCAGAAGTGACGCGCGCGCGGGCGCGTTGCCAAAGCGAGATGCGTCCTGCTGACAAAAAGTGACGGTAATCCACGGCGTTCATAGTTTGTTCAGCCTTGGGGGTTGGCGTTGTCGCGCCGCGGCTCTATCTAGGGCGGGTGTATTCCGGGGGTGATGATGGCCGAGCAGACACATATCGAGGTGCGCGGGGCGCGCGAACATAACCTCAAGAATATCGATGTGAACATTCCGCGCAACGAGCTGGTGGTGATCACCGGGCTGTCGGGCTCGGGGAAATCGAGCCTCGCCTTCGACACGATCTATGCCGAAGGGCAGCGCCGCTATGTCGAGAGCCTCAGCGCCTATGCGCGGCAATTCCTCGACATGATGCAAAAGCCCGATGTGGATCATATCAGCGGCCTGAGCCCGGCAATTTCCATCGAACAGAAGACCACCTCGAAAAACCCGCGCTCGACCGTCGGCACGGTGACCGAGATCTATGACTATATGCGGCTGCTCTTTGCCCGCGCGGGCACCCCCTATAGCCCCGCCACCGGCAAGCCCATCGAGGCGCAGCAGGTGCAGGATATGGTCGACCGGGTGATGTCGCTGGAAGAGGGCACGCGGGCCTATCTGCTCGCCCCGATCGTGCGCGACCGCAAGGGTGAGTATCGCAAGGAATTTCTCGAGCTGCGCAAGCAGGGCTTTCAGCGGGTCAAGGTCAATGGCGCGTTTCACGAGCTTGACGAGCCGCCGACGCTCGACAAGAAATTCCGCCATGACATCGATGTGGTGGTGGACCGGATCGTGGTGCGCGAGGGGATGGAGACGCGGCTCGCCGACAGTTTCCGCACCGCTCTCGACCTCGCGGACGGGATTGCCGTGCTCGAGACCGCGCCCAAGGAGGGCGAGCCCGAGCGCATCACCTTCAGCGAGAATTTCGCCTGCCCGGTGAGCGGCTTTACCATTCCCGAGATCGAGCCGCGGCTGTTTTCCTTCAACGCGCCCTTTGGCGCCTGTCCCGAATGTGACGGGCTCGGCATGGAGCTGTTTTTCGACGAACGGCTGGTGGTGCCGGATCAGAACCTCAAGGTCTATGACGGGGCGCTGGCACCGTGGCGCAAGGGCAAATCGCCCTATTTCCTGCAGACCATCGAGGCCATCGCCAAACATTACGAGTTCGATCCGCAGACCAAGTGGAAAGACCTGCCCGCCCATGTGAAACAGGTGTTTCTCTATGGGTCGGGGGACGAGGAAATCCCGTTCCGCTATGATGAGGGCGGCCGGGTCTATCAGGTCACCCGCAGCTTTGAAGGGGTCATTCCCAACATGGAGCGGCGCTATCGCGAGACCGACAGCAACTGGGTCCGCGAAGAGTTCGAACGCTATCAGAACAACCGCCCCTGCGGCACCTGCGACGGCTATCGCCTTCGCGAAGAGGCGCTGGCGGTCAAGATCGCCGGGCTGCATGTGGGGCAGGTGGTCAACATGTCGATCCGCGAGGCGTTTGAGTGGTGCGAGACCGTGCCCGAGAGCCTCAGCGCCCAGAAGAACGAGATCGCGCGCGCCATTCTCAAGGAGATCCGCGAGCGGCTCGGCTTTCTCAACAACGTCGGCCTCGAATATCTGACGCTGTCGCGCAATGCCGGCACGCTGTCGGGTGGCGAGAGCCAGCGCATCCGTCTGGCGAGCCAGATCGGCTCGGGTCTGACCGGGGTGCTCTATGTGCTCGACGAGCCGAGCATCGGGCTGCATCAGCGCGACAACGGGCGGCTTCTCACCACGCTCAAGAACCTGCGCGATCAGGGCAATACGGTGATCGTGGTGGAACATGACGAAGAGGCGATCCGCGAGGCGGATTACGTCTTTGACATCGGTCCCGGCGCGGGCGTGCATGGCGGCCAGGTGGTCAGCCATGGCAAGCCCGAGGTGGTGGCGGCGGATGAAAATTCGGTCACCGGGCAATATCTGTCGGGCCAGCGCGAGATTGCCGTGCCCGGCGAGCGTCGGCCCGGCAATGGCAAGGCGATCAAGGTGGTGAACGCCACCGGCAACAACCTGCAAGGGGTGACGGCGGAGTTCCCGCTTGGCCGGTTTGTCTGTGTCACCGGCGTGTCGGGGGGCGGCAAATCCACCCTCACCATCGAGACCCTGTTCAAGACCGCGTCGATGCGGCTCAACGGGGCGCGGCAGACGCCGGCGCCCTGTGAGACGATCAAGGGGCTCGAACATCTCGACAAGGTGATCGACATCGACCAGCGGCCCATCGGGCGCACGCCCCGGTCGAACCCGGCCACCTATACCGGGGCCTTCACGCCGATCCGCGACTGGTTCGCCGGGCTGCCCGAGGCCAAGGCGCGCGGCTACAAGCCGGGGCGGTTTTCCTTCAACGTGAAGGGCGGCCGCTGTGAGGCCTGTCAGGGCGACGGGGTCATCAAGATCGAGATGCATTTCCTGCCCGATGTCTATGTCACCTGCGAGACCTGCAACGGCGCGCGCTATAACCGCGAGACGCTTGAGATCCGGTTCAAGGGCAAGTCGATTGCCGATGTTCTCGACATGACGGTCGAGGATGCGCAGGAGTTCTTTAAGGCGGTGCCGTCGATCCGCGAGAAGATGGATGCGCTGATGCGCGTGGGGCTTGGCTATATCAAGGTCGGGCAGCAGGCGACGACCCTTTCGGGGGGCGAGGCGCAGCGGGTCAAGCTGTCGAAAGAGCTGGCGCGGCGGTCGACGGGGCGGACGCTCTATATCCTCGATGAGCCGACCACGGGGCTGCATTTCGAGGATGTGCGCAAGCTCTTGGAAGTGCTGCACGAATTGGTCGAGCAGGGTAATACGGTGGTGGTGATCGAGCATAATCTCGATGTGATCAAGACCGCCGATTGGCTGTTGGATATCGGCCCCGAGGGCGGCGATGGCGGTGGCGAGATCGTCGCGACCGGCACGCCCGAGGATGTGGCCGACGCGCCGCGCAGCCACACCGGGCGCTATCTCAAGGAGATCCTCGCCGGGCGCAAGATCGCGGCGGAATAGGGCGATGGTTGTACTGAAGCTTAATGATACTGGTGCTTTGCCCTTTCTCATACTTTGAATTGAGAAGGGCAAAGCCATCCATTGGTGGAAATCTACCCTCCTTCCAAGACACGCAAATCGGCCTTGACAGGGACGCCCATAGCTCGCATTTTTTCTGGAGGCTAACCTCCTGAGCTCTTGCTGACTCAAAGCGTTGTTCTCTTGAATTATGATTTTCGCGACTTCGAAGTCTTTTTGAATGCGCATCTCGTCAAACAGCAAGGGGAAGTGCGTATCTCAGGAAGGGCTTTGTAATGCTCACCATCTATCTTTCCGAACTTCAGATCAAATCTGTAAAGAGCGATCTCCTGCATCACAACAGGAGGCACAAACTGGTCACGTCGGCGCATCTCAGCGAAGCACTTGCCTTTGCATTTGGCTTCAAGGCCAACGCTTCACTTATTGACCACCTTAACACTATAAAGAGTGTGCCATATGTGGAGTTCTGCGCCGAGCGGTTCTGGAGGCGTCTCTCAGAGCTTTCTAGCACCTCGACTGCGAAGCTACGAAATTCCCTCCAAGTGGATTTGACTGGCAGTGTCGCACGGGCAATCGGTTTTCGGGACCTCCGAGACAGGATCAGCTTACCAGAAGAGCTGGAATCGCAATTAACCAGATTCTTCAAGCTCATGGCCGATCACGGGGCGGCAGCCTTTACGTTGGAAGGCGCGCGTTTTGCGCCCAATGTGGTGGGCTATGGCGGCTTCTACCGCCCGGGTACCCACGCCATGCGGCCAGCATTTGTGCCGGTCAAGCCTGCTCTCTACTTTGAGTGGAGCGAGCGCAGTTGGAGTGCCCTAGAGGCAGATGCCTTTCTTGAGGATCACAACATTTCAGGGCGTGATCTTTTGGATTGGGCTGGAGCCGCATGCGAGTTAATGGAGCGCTCACTTCACTTGAAGGATGTCGTATTCGATGCCGCCCTCGGGCTGGTCGTTCATCATAAAGAGATATCGGATTGCACCGCGTCTATCGTTTTTCAACGGAAGGGTCAGCTCGGGGATGTCCGGGTGGCAGATGCACGCCAGAAGGCCGAGAATTTCGAGATCGTTTAACGTGGCACGTCCAAGGAAGGGGGCTTTACTCTACGAACCGGGAGAGTTCTTTCTACATTGGGCAAAAGGGGCGGCACCGGGCCGCCCCTTTCGAATTGTGGGATCGCGGTGGATTACAGCGCGGCGCGGGCGATGCGCAGGAGTTGCAGCATCTCATAGGCGCTGTCTTCGACCATCAGCACCTCGCCATTGACCACGGCGTAGTTATAGCCCTCGGCCAGTTCCGGCAGCGCGTAGGTCTGCACCAGTTCGGCCTGGGTCAGGGCGGCGGCGGGCGAGACATAGGTCGTGTCCTTGAGCTCGACCGTATGGGCCAGCTCGTTCACCTCGATCAGCGCCAGATAGTCGGCGTCGGTCAGGAGCACCGGCAGACCGTCGATCAGCGCGTATTTCTGACCTTCGGGGGCCGGGTCGAGATCGTAGATCGTGGCGATCCGATCCGAGCTCAGCAGCAGGTCGATCTCGGCATCGGTGGCGACGGCGACATCGCCGGTGCTGGCACTGGCATCGCTGTCGACCGCGACAAAGGCGGTGCGGCGCTCTTCGAGCAGATCTTCGAGCCGGTCGCTGTCATAGCTCACCCATTCCTCATAGGTGACGCCCTGTTTGGCGAGCCCCGGCGGCACGCAGGCCGGTGTCTTGTTCATCAGGCCCGGCGGGCAGTTGCGATAGGTGATGATCTCGGCCACATCGGCGTTTTCGATGGTCACCGGCTCGGTCATGAGCTGTAGCGACGTGCGTTCGATCACTTCGACCATGTTGCGATCCTGCGGCGCCTTGGCATCCATCAGGGCCTGCACGAGTTTCTCGCGCTCTTCGGCCGAACGTTCGATATCGGCCTTGAACATCGCCATATGGCGTTCGCGGGCCGCGTCATCGGTTTCTTTCAGAGCCTTTTCGAGATCCTTCTCGAGCTCTTTCTCGACCTTCTTCAGGTCTTTATCGAGGGATTTCTCAGCCTTTTCAGCGGCTTTGGCCTCTTGCTCGGCACGTTTTTCAGCGTGTTTCGCGGCCTTTTCAGTGGCTTTCTCGACCTTGTCGTCGAGCTTTTCGGCGCGTTTTTCAGCCTTGTCGGCGGATTTCTCTGCGGCTTTCTCGGCGCGGTCCTCGGCCTTGTCTGCGGCTTTGTCGAGCTCTTTCTCGGCCTTATCCAGCGACTTGTCTGCCTGTTTCTCGGCTTTGTCGGCGGCCTTGTCGGCGCGTTTCTCAGCCTTGTCTGCCGCCTTGTCCGAGGCTTTGTCTGCCTGTTTCTCGGCTTTCTCAGCGGCTTTTTCGGCGTCTTTGGCGGCCTTTTCAGCGGCTTTTTCGACCTCTTTGATCTCGTCCTTGACGCGGATCACCTGGGCGCTGTCAAACCCGGTGGTCAGGGCCTCGACGGAGGTGGCCGTGGGGCTGCCTGTGGCCAATGCGCCGGTGGCCGCACCTGCGGCGATGAGGGTGATGGCTGTTAGGGGATGTTTCATGGGATCTCCTCTCCTTTGGCTTTCACCCCGAATATCGGGATGGGGCTCGTGAGCCTCTGGGGGGTCCAACGTGACCCCCCGTGCCGTTGTTCCAAGAGAAAAGAGCCGGTCGGCGATCAGCCGCGTTTGCGCGCCTCGAACCGGGGCAGCATGGCCGAGAAATCGCGCCCCAGACCGTCTTCGCCTTCGACGAATTGGGCATAGAGATCGCGCGCCGCCTGACCCATGGGCGTGTCGGCGTCGGCCTCTTCGGCGGCCTGCTGGGCGAGGCGGAGATCCTTGAGCATCAGCTCGGCGGCGAAACCGGGTTTATAGCCATTGTCGGCAGGGCTTTGCGGGCCGACGCCGGGGGCGGGGCAATAGGCGTTCATCGACCAGCTATAGCCCGAGGAGGTCGACACCACGTCGAACATTGCTTGCCGGTCGAGACCGAGCTTGTCGGCCAGCGCGAAAGCCTCGCAGGTGGCGATCATAGTGACGCCGAGGATCATGTTGTTGCAGATCTTGGCGGCCTGACCATTGCCCGAGGGGCCGCAATGCACGGCCTTCTGGCCCATGATGTCAAAGAGCGGTTTAGCCGTGGCAAAGCCCGCGTCATCGCCGCCGACCATAAAGGTCAGCGTACCGCCCGAAGCGCCGCCGATGCCGCCCGAGACGGGCGCGTCGAGCGCCGAGAGACCGGCCTTTTGCGCGTCTTCGGCCACGGCGCGGGCGCTGGCCACATCGACGGTGGAACAGTCGAGAAACACCGCGCCCTTGGACATGGCGGGGATGATTTCGGCGGCGACCTTGCGCAGGATGTCGCCATTGGGCAGCATGGTGATCACCACCTCGGCCCCGGTCGCGGCCTCGGCCCCGCTGGCGGCGAGCGTGACGCCCTCGATCTCGACATTGGCCATGTCAAAGCCGGTCACCTCATGGCCTGCCTTGGCCAGGTTGGCGGCCATCGGCCCGCCCATATTGCCCAAACCGATAAATCCGATCTTCATGACATGTCACCTTTCGTGTCAAATGTGAGCTTGTCCGCACCGAGCGGCAAAAGCATCTGTGTGGCGGCCATCTGGGGCGGCGCGTCGAGGGAATGCTGCCAGTTGGGGCTGCGGTCCTTGTCGATCACGGCGGCGCGGATGCCTTCGAGAAAATCGCTCTTGTCCTGCGCGCGATGGGTAAAGCGGTATTCCAGCTCGAGCGCGCGGCGGATGTCGGCGGCGGGGCCACGCAGCCGGTGGATCATTTCCACCGTGGCGGCCATGGAGAGCGGCGAATTGCGGGCGAGCGACTTGAGCGTGTCGGCGGCGAAATCGCCGAGATCAGCCCGCAGGGCGTTGAGAATGTCGAGCAGCGTTTCGCCCGAGAAAAACCCATCAATCGCAGGCTGTTGCGCGGCAAGTGGTGCCTCGGGGGCGGGCAGGGCGGCTGCGAGAAGCGGCGCGGTGTCGCCGCTTTGGCAAAGCGCGTCGATGAGCGCGGGCCAATTGGCTTCGGGGATGTAGTGATCGGCAAAGCCCGCGAAGAGCGCGTCGCCCGGTCCCATGCGGGCCCCGGTGCAGCCGAGATATTCGCCAAGCCGTCCCGGCGCGCGGGCCAGCAGCAGCGAGCCGCCCACGTCGGGGACGAGGCCAATGCCGCATTCGGGCATGGCGATGCGCGAGCTGTCGCCCACCACGCGATGCGAGCCGTGGCAGGAGATGCCGACGCCGCCGCCCATGGTGAACCCTTGCATGAAGGCGATGTAAGGCTTTGGATATTCGGCGATTTTCGCGTTGAGACGGTATTCGTCGCGCCAGAAATTCTGGCCGTAAGCCACGTCGCCGGCGCGGCCACGGCTGTAGAGTTCCTGGATGTCGCCGCCGGCGCAGAAGGCCTTGTCGCCCTCGGCGTCGATGATCACCAGCGCCACGCTGTCGTCCTCGGCCCAGGCGTCGAGCGCGTCTTCGATGGCGAGACACATCTCGTAGCTCAGCGCGTTGAGCGCCTTGGGCCGGGTCAGGGTGATGCGCCCGGCGCGGCCTTCGATGCGGATGGAGAGATCGCTCATCGTTCGGCCAGAAGGTTGCGGGCGACGATCAAGCGCATGATTTCATTGGTGCCTTCGAGGATTTCATGGACCCGCAGATCGCGCACAAGCTTCTCGATCCCGTAGTCGGCGAGATAGCCGTAGCCGCCATGCAATTGCAGGCATTGGTTGACGATATGCGAGCCGGTTTCGGTCACGAATTTCTTGGCCATGGCGCAGTATTTCGTGGCGTCGGGGGCGCCGGTGTCGAGCTTCCACGCGGCGTGGCGGAGGAAGGTGCGGGCGGCTTGCAATTCGATCTCGAGATCGGCGAGGCGGAACTGCAGGGCTTGGAATTGGTCGATGGATTTGCCGAAGGCGCGGCGTTGGGACATATATTGCAGCGTCAGGTTCATCGCGGTTTGCGCGGCCCCCAGAGAACAGGCCGAGATGTTCAGGCGGCCGCCGTCAAGTCCTTGCATCGCATAGGAAAATCCGCGCCCCTCCTCGCCTACGAGATTGCCTGCGGGGACGGTGCAATCGTCGAATTGGACCTGCGCCGTGGGTTGGCTGCGCCAGCCCATCTTGTCCTCGAGAGCGCCGAAGGAGAGGCCGGGGGTGCCGTCTTCGACGAGCAGCGTGGAGATGCCTTTCGGGCTGTCATCGCCGGTGCGGCACATGACGACATAGGCGTCGGAATAGCCGCCGCCGGAGATGAAGGCCTTGGTGCCGTTGAGCCGGTAGCCCTGATCGGTCTTTTCGGCGCGGGTCTTGAGGGCGGCGGCGTCGGAGCCGGAACCGGGTTCGGTCAGGCAGTAGGAGAGCACTTTCTCCATCGCCAGCACCTCGGGCATGACCCGCGATTTGAGGGCGTCGCTGCCGAAGGTGTCGATCATCTTGGCGCACATGTTGTGGATCGAGAGAAACGCGGCGACAGAGGGGCAAGCCATTGACAAGGCTTCGAAAACCAGCGTCGCATCGAGGCGCGACAGGCCCGAGCCGCCGCTCTCTTCGCTGACATAGAGACCGCCAAAACCGAGCTCGCCGATCTGCGGCCAGAGCTCTTTGGGGATGGTGCCTTGGGCCTCCCAGTCGCGGGCGTGGGGCGCGATATTGTCCTGCGCAAACGCCTGCGCCATATCGAAGATGGCGGTCTGTTCTTCTGTCAGTGCGAAATCCATGGCAGCCCCTCCCAAGGCGGTGCGATTTGAATTGAACGCGTGTTTAATTACAAAAATTTGCAGAACTATTGCAAGCGCCCTCGGCGGCGGTGGGTCGGTGAAAACGTCACATCGGTATCACGTCGGTAAAACGACGGTAACACGACAGTGCAGGAAACAATGGGTCGGCGCGGTCTCAGGGCGGCCCAAAGACCGCCCTAAATCCCCCGTCAAAGGTCTTCGTGGAACTCGTTGATCAGATGCTGCACCACGGCGTTGAGCGCCATGTCGTGATCGCCGGTCCGCTCATGCGCCTCGGCATAGGCGGCGCGCTGGCGGCCCGAGCTGCCCCCCGAGGCGGCCATGTCACGGGCGACGGCCACTTCGCGCAGCGAGTTGAAATGGCCCGCGTCGGCGGCGATGAGTTCGAGGATCTCGTCGACGAGGATCGGGAAATCGACGATCTCGCCCCGGCCGAAGTCGATGAGCCCGCGTTCGGGGCCATAGCGCTGCGCCCGCCAGCGGTTCTCCGACAGCAGGAACGTGTCATAGATGCGCCAGCGCTGATTATGGGTGGCGAGCCGCCAGAGCATCCGGCTCAGCGCCTGGGTGAGGGCGGCGAGGGTGAGCGCATGTTCCATCCGGGGCTGTACGTCGCAGATGCGCGATTCGAGCGTCGGGAATTTCGACGAGGGGCGCAGATCCCACCAGATTTTCGAACTGTCCTCGATCACCCCGAGATCGACGAGGGTCGAGACCGAGCGCTCAAATTCCGAAAAGCTCTCCATCCTTGGCGGCAGGCCGGTGCGCGGCAGGTTGTCGAAGACCGAAAGCCGGTAGCAGGCGAGCCCGGTGTCCTGTCCCTGCCAGAAGGGCGAGGAACAGCTCAGCGCCAGAAGATGCGGCAGGAAATAGCTCAGCTGGTTCATCAGGTCGGTGCGCCGGTCGGGATCGTTGATGCCGACATGGACATGCATGCCGCAGATCAGCATCCGCCGCACCACCGCCGCCAGATCGGTCTTGAGCGTGTTGTAGCGGTCGCGGTCGGTGTTCTTTTGATCGCGCCAGTCCGAGAACGGATGGCAGGAGGCGGCGATCGGCGCGAGATTGTGCTTGGCCGCCTGCCGGGCGACGCAGGCGCGCAGGTGGCGCAGATCGTCGCGGGCCTCGGCCACAGTGGCGCAGACCTTGGTGCCGATCTCGATCTGGCAATTCATGAATTCCGGGCTGACCTGGTCCTGCAGCTCGACCTGACAGGCCTCGAAGAGCTCTGGCGGGCCTTCGGCCAGGGCAAAGCTATCGAGATCGACGAGAAGATATTCTTCTTCGATGCCGATGGTGAAATCGGGTTCAGCTATGGCCATTACACACCTCACACGTCAGTTTTCTTAAGAAATAGCGTGATGGCGGCTTTGCCAAGAAAATTCGTACCTCAGCCGCGATGGCGGATCACCACCACGCCAAAGAGGACCATGGCAGCCAGGGTGATGAACGAGCCGAGAATGGCCAGCCCGTGATGGCCGCCGGCGATCGTATAGGCGGTGCCCGCGACCATGGTCACCACCCCGATCAGCGACAGCCAGTAATGCGCCCGGCAGTAGAAGCCCAAGGCGCTCTCGGGGACGCAATGGTAGAAGAGGCCGAAGATCAGGAAGAGCACCCCGCCCACCAGATTGAGATGGGCGTGAGAGGGCATCTGGCTATGGTCGCCGATCATGCCCATCTGGATGCCCCAGAGCATGCCGAAGAGCAAAAATCCGATTCCGGTGAGTAGAAAACGCAATGCGATACGCGACATGGCCTGTCCCCCCAAAGACGCGAACATTCGAGATGCCCCGACCGGGGGCGGTTGCGACACATCACAATCACCACTTGCCAAGGCGCAGCCTAGCAGGTTTTGGCCCAAAAAGGGAGAAATTTGTGCGTTTGGGGCGGGTTAGCCGAGTTTCTCGCGCAGCGCCGCATTGACCGGGGGGGTCACGAATTTGCGCACATCGCCGCCGAGCCGGGCGATTTCCTTGACCAGTTTCGAGGCGATGGCCTGATGGCCCGCGTCGGCCATGAGAAACACCGTCTCGACACTGTCATCGAGGGCGCGGTTCATGCCGACCATCTGAAACTCATATTCGAAATCGGCCACCGCGCGCAGGCCGCGCACGATGACCTGCGCCCCGACATCCTTGGCGCAATCGATGAGCAGGTTCTCGAACGGGTGGACGATGATTTCGGCGCCGGTCTGTTCGCTCAGCTTGGCGCATTCGCGTTCGATCATGTCGACCCGTTCCTCGAGGGTGAAGAGCGGCCCCTTGTCGCGGTTGATGGCCACGCCGATGACCAGCCGGTCGACCATGACCGCCGCGCGGCGGATGATGTCGATATGGCCCAGAGTGATCGGGTCGAAGGTTCCGGGGTATAATCCGATGCGCATGGGCGGGCTCCGTCGTTCAAACGCGGCTACGCAACACGGTTGCGCGTGGATTTGCAAGGGGTTGCGTGGTTCTACGCAAGATCGAGTAGGGGGCCGGGTGTCGGGCCGGGGGGCGTGATGGGGGCATGACGCGGGGCTAGTGCCCCATGATCATCCCTTGCAGCGCGTCCTTTTCCATGGCGAGTTCCGACAGGCGCGACGAGACCACATCACCGATGGTGACGATGCCGACCAATTCGCCATCTTCGACCACGGGCATGTGGCGGAAGCGGCCTTCGGTCATCCGGGTCAGCACCTGATCGGAGGTGTCGCCGCGGGCGCAGCAGACCGGGTTGCGGGTCATCATGTCGTCGATCCGGTCGCTCAGGCAGGTTGCCCCGCGCACCGCCAGCGAGCGCACGATGTCGCGTTCGGACAGGATGCCCTGGATCTGTTTGCCATCTTCGGAGACCACCAGGCCGCCGATGCGGCGTTCGGCGAGGATACGCGCGGCGTCCGAGACCAACGTGCCGGGTTTGATGGTGATGACCTTGTCATCGCCCTTGGCCTTGAGGATCTGTTGCACGAGCATCGCGGAAACTCCTTTTGTGACAGGCGTGTAAACCAGCGTCCCGCAAAAGGGGCCGACCTGTCAAGTCAGCGCTTCGAGCCGGGCCACTTCGCGGCGCATCCCGTCGGAGAGCGCGGCGGCAAAGCGGTTGAGCCGATCGGTGCGCAGATTGTCGCGGTGACGGATGAGATAGAAGCTCCGCGTCAGGCTCACCTCCTCGGTCAGGATCTTGGTCAGACCGTCGGTGAAGGGGATGGCGAAATCATGCATGATGCCGAGGCCCGCGCCCTGCCGGATCCAGTTGATTTGCACCGAGACCGAGTTGCTGGCGAGCTGCACCGTGTCGAGGCCGGTGGCGCTCAGGTAATCGAGTTCGCGGTCGAAGATCATGTCCTGGATATAGCCGATGACGCGGTGGTGTCGCAGGTCGCTCAGCCGGGTGATCGGCGGGTGCCGGTCGAGATAGCTCTGGGCGGCGGCGAGGTGCAGTTTGTAATCGCTGATCTTTTCCACATGGAGCCGCCCGGCGGTCGGCGCGCTGACCCCGATGGCCATGTCCGCCTCGCGTTTCGACAGGTTCACGATGCGCGGCAGGGCGACGATCTGGACCTCGAGATCGGGGTGTTTTTCGACAATGGCGGCGCAGACCTGGGGCAGCAGGAAATTGGCCGAACCATCGGGCGCGCCGAGGCGGATCTGGCCGCTCAGCGGGCCTTCCTGGCCGGCGACATCCTCGAAGGCGCGCATCATCTCATCCTCGGCGCGGGCGGCGTGGGACAGGAGGCGCTGGCCCTCAAGGGTGAGCGCATAGCCCTGCGGCGACTTGGCAAAGAGCGGCGCGCCGAGGTCGAGCTCGAGCCGCGCGATGCGGCGGCCGACGGTGGCGGGATCCATCTTGAGCACCCGGCCCGCGCCCGAGAGCGACTCGGCCCGGGCCACGGCGAGAAAGACGCGCAGATCGTCCCAATTGGGGGCTGTGTCGGACATGGGCGGGCTCCGGTCTGGGGGTGGGTTTTGCAAAAACGCAAAACGGCTTTTGATATATTGCCTCTTTTCCCGTCAAAAATGCAACGCTATCTTGGCGCCGAAATCAGGAGGATTCCCATGCAAGAGCTTCACCACTTCATCGACGGCGCCCTTGTCAAAGGCAAGTCGGGCCGTTTTGACGACGTCTTCAACCCCGCCACCGGCGAGGTCCAGTACAAATGCCCGATGGCCAGCGTCGACGAGACCACCGATGCGATCGAGCGGGCCGCCAAGGCGCAGCCCGCCTGGGGCGCGACCAACCCGCAGAAACGGGCCCGCGTGATGATGAAGATGGTCGCGCTGATGAACCGCGACATGGACAAGCTCGCCGAGGCGCTGAGCCGCGAGCATGGCAAGACCATCCCCGACGCCAAGGGCGACCTGCAGCGCGGTCTCGAAGTGATCGAATATTGCGTCGGCGCGCCGCAGATGCTCAAGGGTGAGTTCACCGACAGCGCGGGCCCCGGCATCGACATGTATTCGATGCGCCAGCCGCTCGGCGTTGTGGCCTCGATCATGCCTTTCAACTTCCCCGCCATGATGCCGCTGTGGCATGTCGGCCCGGCGCTGGCTTGCGGCAATGCCGTGGTGCTCAAGCCCTCCGAGCGTGACCCCTCTGTGCCGCTCATGCTGGCCGAGCTCTTTGTCGAAGCGGGCCTGCCTGCTGGCTGTTTCCAGGTCGTCAATGGCGACAAGGAAGCGGTCGACACGCTGCTCGACAGCGAGATCATTCAGGGCGTGTCCTTTGTCGGCTCGACCCCGATCGCGCAATATATCTACAGCCGCGCCACGGCGAATGGCAAACGCGCCCAGTGCTTTGGCGGTGCCAAGAACCACATGATCGTGATGCCCGATGCCGATATGGATCAGGCCGCGGACGCGCTGGTCGGGGCCGGGTTTGGTGCGGCGGGCGAACGCTGCATGGCGATCTCGGTGGCTGTGCCGGTGGGCGAGGAAACCGCGGACCGTCTCATCGAAAAGCTGGTGCCGCGCATCGAAAAGCTCAAGGTTGCGCCCTATACCGCAGGCGACGATGTCGACCTCGGCCCGGTGGTGACCGCCGCCGCCAAGGAGCGCATCCTCGGCCTCATCAACTCGGGCGTCGAGCAAGGGGCCGAACTGGTCGTCGACAACCGCGATTTCAAACTGCAGGGTTATGAAGACGGGTTCTTTGTCGGGCCGCATCTCTTTGACCGGGTGACCCCGGACATGGATATCTACAAGCAGGAAATCTTTGGCCCGGTCCTGTCGACCGTGCGCGCCGAGACCTATGAGGACGCGCTCAAGCTGGCCATGGACCATGAATATGGCAATGGCACCGCGATCTTTACCCGCGATGGTGACACGGCGCGCGATTTCGCCAGCCGCGTCAACATCGGCATGGTGGGCATCAACGTGCCGATCCCGGTGCCGCTCGCCTATCACACCTTTGGCGGCTGGAAGAAATCCATGTTCGGTGACCTGAACCAGCATGGTCCGGACAGCTTCAAGTTCTACACCCGCACCAAGACCGTCACCTCGCGCTGGCCCTCGGGCATCAAGGAAGGCGGCGAGTTCAACTTCAAGGCGATGGACTGATCTGCGGGTCGATCCAGCGGCCCTGAACAGGGTCTGACATCACGCGGCCCCGCCATCTGGCGGGGCCGTTTGCGTTTGGGCGGGGCGCGCATCTCGGCATTCGTAAAGAAAATATTAACCAAGCTCCGGCAGATCGGGAGGGGTCGAAACAGGAGATTTGAGAATGCGTGTTTGCAGCATGTCCGGGCGATTTGGAGCATGGAATTTGAAAACGGGGCTCACGGCGGGGGCCTTGGTGTTGGCGCTCTGGCCGCTGGGCGGCGGGGCGCAGGAGGCGCTGCCGCTCTCGGAGCTGCGGCGCGAGATCGCGGAGATTGACGCAAGCGTGGCTGAGGCCGAGGCGCAGAAGGCCAAATATGGCGCGGGGCTGATCAGCACGCTGATGGAGGCGCGGATCGAGACGCTCAAGCTCACCCGGGCGGTTCTCGAAAACCGGGTGGCGGGCGAGACGGGCGGCGCGCAGAGGGTGATCGAGTTGCCGGTGGCGCGGCCCGATCCCGAGCTCGCCGACAAGATCCTCGCCGAGATCCTTGCGCAGCAAAAGATCGTCGCGGCGGCGGAGAAGGAGGCGCAGGGCGCCAGCGGGCTTATCGGCGCGGTGGCGCAGAGCCGGGTAGAGACCGAAAAGCTGTCATTGGCGAACCTGCGGGGCAATTGGCTCGCCGCGACCTACGGCATCCTCCTGCCCATCACGCCGCCGGTGGCCGGGGAGAGCAGCGCCCAACCCGCGCCTGCCAAGACGGCAACGGCCCAAAGTGCCGCCGCCACGCCCGAGGGGACGGAAAAGGGGCCGGACTGGGCCGATGCGGCCCATCCCGAGATTGATTACAGCAAGGCGATCTTCTCTCAGCTGCATCGCGAGAAATTCACCATTCACGGCTGGTGGGGGCTCTCGCAGGATCGGGCCGCCATCGACGACAGCCCCAAGATCTTTGGCATCAACGTGTCGGAATATAAGGAGGGGCTGCAGCTCTCGACGCCCAAGCTCTATGTCTCCTGCAAGGAGGGCGAGACCAGCGTCGTCTTTGACGCCGATGATTATATTCTCAGCGATTACAATGTGAACACGGTGCCAGTGACCTATCGCATTGATGGGCAGGACGCGGTGCAGGACCGCTGGTCCAAGCTCACCAGTTCCAAGGGCGGCGGTCTCTTTGGGGCCCAGGGGCAGCGGATGATCCGGCAGCTCTATGATGCCGAAAAGCTCTTTGTCCGGCTGACCGAGAAGAACGGCAAGACCCATGACGCGACCTTTCAGCTGGCGGGCGGTCAGGCGGTGTTCGATGCGGCGGCGGCGGCTTGCGGGTTTTCGACGCTCGACCTGACGGCGGCGGATTACCGGGCGATCCAGACCATGCTCAATTCCGCGGGCTATGAGGCGGGCACGCCGGACGGGGTCTGGGGCGCGGGATCGGCACAGGCGATGCGGGCGTGGCAGGCGGAGAATGGCCTTGCGACCACGGGGGCACCGGACCGGGCGAGCCTTGCGGCGATGGGGATGAACTAGGGGGCGGTGCCGCGGTCAGCGCCAGAAGGCCAGCCATTCGATCGCGGCGCTCAGCTTGCGCAGGAGGAAGAGCGTGCCATCGCCGTGCTGATAGGTGAAATCGAGCACCAGGCCGATCACGATCAGCAGGGCGAGAAAAAAGGCAATGCGGTTCGTCATGCGGGTGGCCCGAAAAGAAAACGTCCCGCCGGGTATGCCTGACGGGACGTTTCGGTGCAAGGAGGCGGGTGGGCTTAGCCCAGCTTGCCCATCGCGACGGCCACATCGGCCATGCGGCAGGAGAAGCCCCATTCATTGTCGTACCAGCTCAGCACGCGCACGAGGCGGCCGCCGATGACCTTGGTCTGGGCCGGGGCGAAGATCGAGCTTTCTTCGGTGTGGTTGAAATCGATCGAGACCTTGGGTTCGGGATCATAGCCGAGCACGCCCTTCATCGGGCCTTCGGCGGCGGCGCGCATGGCGGCGTTGACCTCATCCTCGGTCACGTCCTTTTTGGCGACGAAAGTCAGGTCGACGGCCGAGACATTGGGGGTCGGCACGCGGATGGCCGAGCCGTCGAGCTTGCCCTTGAGGGCGGGCAGCACCTCGCCCAGCGCCTTGGCGGCACCGGTGGAGGTCGGGATCATCGACATGGCGGCGGCGCGGGCGCGGTAGAGATCCTTGTGGCGACGGTCGAGCGTCGGCTGATCGCCGGTATAGGCGTGGATCGTGGTCATGATGCCGCTCTCGATGCCGAAGGAATCGTCGAGCACCTTGGCCACCGGCGCGAGGCAGTTGGTGGTGCAGGAGCCGTTCGAGATCATCGTGTCCGAGGCTTGCAGCTCGTTGTCATTGACGCCGAAGACGATGGTGCGGTCGACATTCTTGCCGGGCGCCGAGAGGAGCACTTTCTTGGCGCCGCGCTCGAGATGTTTCTTGGCCTTTTCGCCGTCGTTGAATTTGCCGGTGCATTCCAGAACCACGTCGCAGCCGGACCAGTCGAGCTCGTCCATGTCATAGGTCGAGAACATCTGCATCGGGCCGCGGCCCAGATCCATCGTGCCATCGCCGAGGGTGATCTCGTTGGCGAAACGGCCATGCACGCTGTCATATTTGAGCAGGTGGGCGGCGGTTTCGAGCGGGCCGGTGGCGTTGACCTTGACGACCTTGATGTCGTCGCGGGTCGATTGCGCGATATGGGCGAGCGTGCAGCGGCCGATGCGGCCGAACCCGTTGATGCCGACGGTGATGGTCATGGGCGTGCTCCTGAGCTTTGTGAAACTTACCCGCGATATAGAGGGGGGGGCGCAGGGCCGAAAGGGACAAAACGCAAGGCTTTGCCCTTGTTAGCGATAAATTTCGGCCCTGTGGCCTCAGGCCGGGCGCAGGCCGAGCATCTCGCGCGCCTGGGCCGGGGTGGCGACGGGGCGGTCGTATTTGGCGCAAAGATCGGCGGCGCGGGCGATGAGCGCGGCGTTCGAGGGCGCGAGCGTGTCGCGGTCGAGCCGCACATTGTCCTCGAGCCCCGCGCGGGTGTGACCGCCCGAGGCGATGGCCCATTCGTTGATGGTGAGCTGGGCCGCGCCGATGCCTGCGGCGCACCATTCGGCGTCGGGCGCGCGGCTCTGCAGGATGTGGCGGTAGAAGTCGAACACCTCGCGGTCGACCGGCATGGCGTTTTTCACCCCCATGACGAACTGCACATAGAGCCTGCCGGTGAGCACGCCCTCGGCATGAAGGCGGATCGCCTGCAGCACATGACCGAGATCAAAGGCCTCGACCTCGGGGGTGATGTCATGGGCGCGCATTTCCGCCGCCAGCCACTCCACCAGATCGGGCGGGTTCTCATAGACGCGGGTCGGGAAATTGTTCGACCCCACCGAGAGCGAGGCCATGTCGGGGCGCAGCGGCAGCATGCCGCCACGGGTCTGCCCCGCGCCAGAGCGGCCGCCGGTGGAAAACTGGACGATCACGCCGGGGCAGTGTTTCTCCAGCCCTTCCTTGAGCCGGGCGAATTTCTCAGGATCGCTCGACGGGGTTTCGTCATCGTTGCGCACATGGGCGTGGATGATGCTGGCCCCGGCCTCAAAGGCGGCGTGGCTGCTTTCGATCTGTTCCGTGACGGTGATCGGCACGGCGGGGTTGTTGGCCTTGGTCGGCAGCGAGCCGGTGATGGCACAGCACAGGATGCAGGGTTTGGTCATGTCCGGTCCTTGGGCCTAGATGTCGAAAAACACGGTCTCATCCGCGCCTTGCAGGCGGATGTCGAACCGGTAGACGGGCGCGCCGTCGCGGATCTCGCGCCGGGCGATGAGCGTCTGGCGGCGGTTTTCCCATTCGATGAGGCCGAGGACCGGATCGGCGGCGTTGGCCTCGGCCTCATCGTCGAAATAGAGACGGGTGTTGAGCCCGATGTTGATGCCGCGCGCGACGATCCAGAGATTGAGATGCGGCGCCATGAGACGCCCGCCGCGGCCCATGACCGCGCCCGGTTTCACGGTGTCAAACCCCCATTCGCCGGTGTCGAAATCGGTGATCACCCGGCCCCAGCCGCGAAAGCCGTCTTCGGTCTCGCCGGGGTCTTCGGGATGGGCATAATGCCCGGCGGCATTGGCCTGCCAGACCTCGATCAGCACATCCTTGACCGGCGAGCCGGTGCCGTCGGTCACCAGACCTTCGACGCGGATGCGTTCGCCTGCCGCATGCGGCCCTGCGATGTCCCAGCCGAGCTCTTGCGCGTAGATGTCGAACCCGGCCGCGCCGGGGGCGAGGCCGATATGGACATAAGGCCCGGCGGTCTGCGAGGGGGTTTCCTTGAGGTAGTCGAGACGTTGCGCCATGTCAGCCTCCCTCGGGGCGGTTTTCGAAATAGGTCGCGCGCCGCCCGCGCAGCACGATGTCGAAGCGATAGGCGATGGAATCGAGCGGGATCGTCGCGTTCATGTCGAGCGCGGCGGTGAGCTGATCCACGGCGGCGGGGTCTTTCAGCGTCTGCACGATGGGGCAGCGCGCGATGAGCGGGTCGCCCTCGAAATAGCATTGGGTGATGAGCCGCTGCGAGAAAGACGTGCCGAAGACCGAAAAATGGACATGCGCCGGACGCCAGGAATTGACCCAGTTGCGCCACGGGTAGGCGCCGGGTTTGACGGTGTGAAAGACGTAATGGCCCTGGTCATCGGTGAGCGTGCGCCCGCAGCCGCCGAAATTGGCATCGATGGGCGCGAGATAGCCATCCTTGCGGTGGCGATAGCGCCCGCCGGTATTGGCCTGCCAGATTTCCACCAGCACATGCGGCACGGGGCGCGCGTTTTCGTCCAGCACCCGGCCATGCAGGATGATCCGCTCGCCGATCGCGCTCTGCCCGGCGGTGGCGTAATTGTGCAAGAGGTCATTGTCGCCCGGGTTGATGTCGTCGTTGCGAAAACTCGGCCCGGTGATTTCGCTGGCGCTTTGTTCAAGGCTCAGCAGCGGAAAGCCGGGCGCGCGCGAGACGGAGGTTTTATACTCAGGCGTCAGCGCCGGGGCGTGCCACTGGCGGTCGCGCTGATAGTATTCGGCGGGCGTTTTCATGCCTCGGCCTCCATCTCCGCATAGGTTTCCTTGGCCAGCCGGATCGCGTGATTGGCGCGCGGCACGCCGGCATAGATGGCGACATGCTGAAACGCTTCGATCACGTCGGATTGGCTCGCCCCGGTGCGGGCGGTGGCGCGGATATGCATGGGGATTTCCTCGAAATTGCCGGTGGCGGCCAGCAGCGCGAGGGTCAGCATGGAGCGTTCGCGCGGGCTTATCGCGTCGCTGGCCCAGACCGTGCCCCAGGCGCCTTCGGTGATCAGCGTCTGAAAGGGGGCGTCGAAATCGCTCTTGCAGGCTTCGGCGCGGTCGACATGGGCATCGCCCAGCACGCGGCGGCGGGTGTCCATCCCGGTCGTGTAGCGGTCGGTTGTCGGGCGCTCAGTCGGGGGGCGTTCAGACATGGGCGGTCTCCTTGAGAAAATCGGACAGGATCGCCGCATAGGCGGCGGGGGCCTCGACACAGGGCAGGTGGCCGGTGTCGGGCAGGGTCGCGAGCTGTGCGCCGGGGATGAGCCGGGCGGTGTCGGCGACGAGATCGGGGGGGCTCGCGCCATCCTCGGCCCCGGCGATGGCCAGCGTCGGCAGGGTGAGCCCGGCGGTGGTGGCGCGCAGATCGGCCCCGGCGATGGCGGCGCAGCAGCCGATATAGCCCTCGGGCGGCGTGCGGGTCAGCATATTGCGCCACAGCGCCAGCTCGGGCGTGGCGCGGAAGCGCGCGGCGAACCAGCGCTCCATCACCGCGTCGGCAATCGCCTCAAGGCCCCCTGCGCGGATGGCGGCAATGCGGGCCTGCCAGGCCTCTGGCGTGCCCATGGCGGCGGCGGTGTTCGACAGGACCAGCGCCGAGAGGAGATCGGGGTGGCGGGCGGCGAGTGCCTGCCCGACCATGCCGCCGATGGAGAGGCCGATGAAGGTGACATGGCGCAGATCAAGGTGATCAATCAGCGCCTCGGCATCGCGGGCGAGTGTCTCCATGTCATAGGGGCCGGGCGGGCAGGACGAGAGCCCATGCCCGCGCATGTCATAACGGATGAGCCGCAGACCAGAGGGCAGATGCGGCAGGAGCGCGTCCCAGAGCCGCAGATCGGTGCCGAGCGAATTGGCAAAGACCAGCGGGCGACCGCTGGGGTCGCCATCCTCGCGCCAGTGCAGCGCGGCCTCGGCCCGGTTCAGCATACGCATCAGTATGGAAGCCCCACGTAGTTTTGCGCAAAGACCTTCTGCGCGGCTGCGTTGTCGCGCAGGAAGGCGACTTCGGCCTGTTGCATCTTGATATCAAATTCCGATTGATGCGGATAGCGGTGCAAGAGGTTGGTGGTCGACCAGCTAAAGCGTTCGGCCTTCCAGACCCGGGCGAGGGCGCGTTCGGAATAGCGTTCGATCCCGTCGCTGTCGCCGTCGAGGTAATGCTGTCGCAGCCCGGTGTAGAGGTAATGCACGTCGGAGGCGGCGGTGTTGAGCCCCTTGGCCCCGGTGGGCGGCACGATATGGGCGGCGTCGCCACAGAGAAAGAGCCGCCCCCATTGCATCGGCTCGCAGACGAAGCTGCGCAGAGGCGCGATGGATTTCTCGATCGAGGGGCCAGTGATCAGCCGGTCGGCGGCGTCCTCGGGGATGCGGCGTTTGAGCTCTTCCCAGAAGTTCGCGTCGCTCCAATCCTCGGGGCTGTCGGAGAGGGCGCATTGGATGTAGTAGCGGCTGAGCGTGGCGCTGCGCATCGAGCACAGGGCAAAGCCGCGTTCGGAGCCGGAATAGATCAGCTCGTCATGGACGGGCGGGGTTTCCGACAGGATGCCGAGCCAGCCGAACGGGTAGATTTTCTCATATTCGCGCCGCACCGAGAGCGGGATGGTCTGGCGGCTGACGCCGTGGAACCCGTCGCAGCCCGCAATGAAATCGCAGTCAATGCGGTGTTCCGTGCCGGCCACATGATAGGTGACATGGGGCGCGTCGGTCTTGGCGTCGTGGATGGCGACGTGATCGACGTTGAAGAGGGTGGGCGCGCCTGCGGCCTCGCGCGCGTCATAGAGATCGCGGGTGAGCTCGGTCTGGCCATAGACGATGACATCGCGACCGGTATGGGCGTGGAAATTGACCCCGAATTGCGTGTCGCCATAGGCAATGACCGTGCCCTCATGGGCAAAGCTTTCGCGGTCCATGCGGTCGCCCGCGCCCGCCTGCCGCAAGAGATCGGCAGTGCCGGTTTCCAGAATGCCGGCGCGGATGCGGCCCAGCACATAGTCGCGGGTCTTGCGTTCGAGGATGACGGTGTCGATGCCCTGACGGTGCAGGAGCTGGCCGAGCAAAAGCCCCGAGGGGCCGCCGCCGATGATGCAGACCTGAGTGCGCATGTCTCTCCTCCCAGACGGACCCGCCAAACTGTTGGAAAAGAGAATGACTTCTGTATCGCGGTAAGTAAAATGACTTGTGTGACCGTATTCTTATCGAAAGTGGAAAGAAAATAGATGATCGACCGCCGGATCAAGTTCCGCCATATCCAGTGTTTCGTCGAGATCGTGCGCCAGAAGAGCATGAAACGCGCGGCCGAGCGGCTCTATCTCACCCAGCCCGCGATCTCGAAGACGCTCAAGGAGCTCGAGGATATTCTCGGGGCGGCGATGCTCACCCGGAGCCGGGCGGGGGTGGCGCTCACCCGGCAGGGCGAGGTGTTCTTGCATTTCGCCGAGATGAGCCTCGCGGCGCTGCAGCAGGGGCTCGACGGGGTCGAGCAGGTGGGGCAGGCGGGGCGGGTGACGCTCACCGTGGGGGCGCTGCCGAGCGTGGCGGCGCGGCTCATGCCGGAGGCGGTGCGCGAGTTTCGGGCGCTGGCGCCGGAGGTGACGATCCGGCTCATCGACGGCCCGCATTCCTATCTCATTGATCTGTTGCGGCGCGGTGGCGTCGATCTTGTCATCGGGCGGCTGGGCCAGCCGGACACGATGCAGGGGATTTCCTTCACCCAGCTCTATAATGAATATGTGGAGTTCGTGACCCGGCCCGGGCATCCGCTGATCGAGGCGCCCGATCTCAAGCGGATCGGCGAATGGCCGGTGATTTTCCCGGCGGCGGCCTCGGCCATCCGGCCGCTGGTCGAGCGGATGATGATTGCCCATGGCATTGGCGAGCTGCCGAACCGGATCGAGAGTGTCTCGGGCGCGTTCGGGCGCAATTTCACCCGCAATTCCGATGCGATCTGGATCATTTCGGCGGGGGTGGTCGCCAAGGAGGTGGCCGAGGGCAGCCTTGTTCGGCTACCGTTTGACACGGGGATCACGGTGGGGCCGGTGGGGCTCATGACGCGACCCGACAGCCAGCCCAGCCCGGCAGAGCAGGTGTTCCGCATGGCGGTGGGCAATGTGGTCGCGGCGATGGATGAGGAGACATGATTGCCAATCAGGGCAAGTAAACGCGCATAAATGTCAATTTACTCGCATTTTTGCGACAGTATAACGGATGGCGGAGGAGTGCGACCGGGGCGCGTCAGGCGTCAGGAGGGCTGTGGAGGCAGCCCGCGGGCGCAGGTCCGATAGGCAAGGGAGGACGCCATGAAGATCACAGCGAAACTGAGCGCCACGGCATTGGGTCTGGCGCTGGGCATTGTCGGGGCGAGCGCCGGTTATGCGGCCGAGTTCGAATTCAAACTGCACCATTTCCTGAGCGCCAAGGCGCCGGTGCATACCCAGATGCTCGAACCTTGGGCCAAGCAGGTCGAGGAAAATTCCGGCGGCCGGGTCAAGATCGAGATTTTCCCGTCGATGACGCTCGGCGGACGTCCGCCCGAGCTCATCGGGCAGGCGCGCGACGGCGTGGTCGATCTGGTCTGGACGCTCAATGGCTATACGCCGGGTCTCTTCCCGCGCACCGAAGTGTTTGAACTGCCCTCGGTGGCGGCCAATGATCCGGCGGCGGCGAATATCGCCATGGCCGAGATGTTCGAAAGCGATCTCAAGGACGATTACAAGGGCGTCGAGGTGATGTTCCTGCATGTCCATGCGGGCAATGCCATCCACATGCGCGACAGCGAAGTGCGCAAGCCCGAGGACCTCGCCGGGAAAAAGATGCGCATCCCCTCGCGCACCGGCGGCTGGGTGATCGAGGCGCTCGGCGCTGCCCCCGCCGCGATGCCGGTGCCGGAACTGCCGCCCGCGCTGCAAAAAGGCACGGTCGACGGGGCGTTCATCCCGTGGGAGATCATTCCGCCGCTCAAGATCCAGGAGCAGACCCAGTATCAGATCGAAGGCTTCGAGGAATATCGCTTTGGCAATTCGACCTTCCAGGTCTCGATGAACCAAGGGCGCTGGGACGGGCTTCCGGAGGATATTCAGAAGGCGTTCCGCGATGCCTCGGGCGGCGATTGGCCCAAGCAGGTGGGCGAGATCTGGCGCGCCTCGGATGATTTCGGCATCAACATGGCTGTTGAGGCGGGCAACAGTCATATCACCCTCAGCGAAGAGGAAACCGCCGCCTTTGAGACCGCTCTCGAACCGGTGGTCGACCGCTGGATCGAGGATGTGAAATCCAAAGGCGTCGATGGCGCGGCGCTGGTCGAAAAGGCGCGTGGCCTGATCGCAGAGCACGCGACCCGCTGATGCAAACGACGCAAGATAAAGCCCATGGCGGCGCGTTCTGCGCCGCCGTGCGCAAGCTGGCAACGCTCTGGGCGTTGTTCGGTGGTGTGGTGCTGTTGCTGGTGGTCGGGATCAACATGGTGTCGGTGATCGGCACGCTGTTTGGCATGTCCTTTCCCGGCGATTTCGAGTTGACCGAAATGGGCGTGGCGGTGGCGGCCTTTGCCTTTTTGCCCTTCTGCCAGGTGTCCGGGGCCAATGTGACGGCCGATATTTTCACCGCCGGGGCGTCGCCGCGCTGGGTCGCGCGGTTCACCTTTCTCGGGGCGCTGGTGGCCTTCGTCTTTGGGGTGATCCTGATCTGGCGGATGTTTCACGGGCTGATGGATCAGCGCGCCTATGACTATACCACGGCCATTCTCGCGGTGCCGATCTGGTACGCCTTTGTGCCGGTGCTCGCCTCGCTCGCGCTGCTGTGTCTGGCGGCGCTTTGTACCTTGATCGAAGAGGGCCGGGTGGCCCGCGGGGGAGACGCGCATGTCTGACGCCTTGATGCTCGGGCTCGGGGGGCTGATCTGCCTTATCGGGCTCATCGCCATTCGCATGCCCATCGCCTATGCGATGATCCTTGTCGGTGGCATTGGCACGGCGGTGATCAACGGGCCGGGGCTGGTGCTCAGCCAGCTCAAGACCTTGGCCTATGGGCAGTTTTCCATCTACGACCTGTCGGTGGTGCCGATGTTCATCCTGATGGGGGCGGTGGCCTCCAAGGCGGGGCTAAGCCAGGCGCTGTTTCGCGGGGCGAATGCCTGGCTCGGCTGGTTGCGCGGCGGCACGGCGATGGCGGCGATCGCGGGCTGTGCAGGCTTTGGCGCGGTCTGCGGCTCGTCGTTGGCGACGGCGTCGACGATGGGCAAGGTCGCGCTGCCCGAACTGCGGCGCTACAAATATTCCGGGGCGCTGGCCACCGGCACGCTGGCGGCTGGCGGGGTTCTCGGCATTCTCATCCCGCCTTCGGTGGTGCTCATCATCTATGCGATCATCGTCGAGGCCAATATCGTCACCATGTTCATGGCGGCGTTTATTCCCGGGCTGCTGGCGGTCATTCTCTTTTTGCTGACCATCGCGATCTATGTCGCGCTGCGGCCCGAAGCAGGACCGCGCGGCGGCACGCCGGAGCGGGCAGAGTTTGTCGAGGCGACGCTCGGCCTCATTCCGGTGCTGGTCATCTTTGGGCTGGTCATCGGCGGGATTTACGCAGGCCTCTTTAACCCGACGCCAGCGGCGGCGGTGGGGGTGTTTCTGGTCTTTGCCTTCGGGCTGGCGCAGGGCCGGCTGAGCCGCGCCCATATCCGCGAGGCGCTGCTCGAGACGGCATCGACCAGTGGCATGATCTATCTCATCTTGCTGGGGGCGGAGCTGCTCAAGATTTTCATGTCGCGCTCGGGCCTGCCGCAGGAGGCGGCGCTCTGGGTGGCAAACTCCGGCCTCGCGCCGATGACGGTGATGGTGGTGCTGCTGCTGGCGCTGATCGCGCTCGGCTGTCTGATGGATTCGCTGTCGATGATCCTTTTGGTGATTCCCTTCTTCTGGCCGGTGCTCGTTGAGGTGAATGGTGGCGTCTATCAGGGCGCGGAAGGGTCGGGCTATGGCATGAGCACCGAGGATCTCAAGATCTGGTTCGGGATATTGGCGCTCATCGTGGTCGAGCTCGGGCTCATCACGCCGCCGGTGGGGATGAATGTCTTTGTCATCTCGTCGCTGGCCGAGGACATCCCGATGGGCGAGACCTTCAAGGGCGTGGCGCCATTCTTTCTGGCCGAGCTGTTCCGGGTGGTGATCTTGCTGAGCTTTCCGGCGCTGACGCTCTGGCTGCCCTCGGTGCTGAGCTAATCGGCGCGAAAGGCGGTATTGGGCCTGATCTGGGCAGATGCGAAAGGCGCAGAAAAAATCCCGGTCTTATCAAGGGATAACGTCACGGTCCTCAGATCGTCGGTTGACCGTTGCAACCACAAAGGATAGTGTGTGCATCCTTCTTTCACGCTAAATCCGGTCCTGCCATGTCACGTTTCGCTGCCCCTATTTCCGCGTCCATCTGGGATATGAAATATCGCTACAAAGAGCCTGACGGGACCGTTCATGACGGCTCTGTCGAGGATACGTGGCGGCGGATCGCCCGCGCCCTGGCGCAGGCGGAAAAGACGCCCGCAGACTGGGAAGGCCGATTCTTCGAGGCGCTGGAGGATTTCAAATACCTGCCCGCCGGCCGCATCACCGCAGGCGCAGGCACCGGGCGCAGCGTGACCCTCTTCAACTGTTTCGTCATGGGCACCGTGCCCGACGACATGGGCGGGATTTTCGACATGCTGCGCGAGGCGGCGCTGACCATGCAGCAGGGCGGCGGCATCGGTTATGATTTCTCGACGATCCGGCCGCGTGGCGCGGATGTCAAAGGGGTGGGCGCGGATGCCAGTGGGCCGCTGAGCTTCATGGATGTGTGGGACGCCATGTGCCGCACCATCATGAGCGCGGGCAGCCGCCGGGGCGCGATGATGGCCACGATGCGCTGTGACCACCCCGATATCGAACAGTTCATCGCCGCCAAATCCGATCCGGCGCGGCTGCGTATGTTCAACCTGTCGGTTCTGGTCACCGATCCGTTCATGGAGGCAGTACGCGCGGATGGGTCGTGGGATCTGATCTTTGACGGCAAGGTCTACCGCACCATTCAGGCGCGCGATCTGTGGAACACGATCATGCAGGCGACCTATGACTATGCCGAGCCGGGCGTGATCTTCATCGACCGGATCAACGCGCAGAACAACCTCAACTATGTGGAAACCATCGCCGCGACCAACCCCTGTGGCGAGCAGCCGCTGCCGCCCTATGGCGCCTGCCTGCTCGGCTCGATCAACATGGCGCGGCTGGTGGCCGATCCGTTCTCGGAGGCGGCGCATCTCGATGAGGGCGCGCTCAACGATCTGGTCGAGACGGCGGTGCGGATGATGGACAATGTCGTCGACATCTCGCGCTTTCCGCTGCCCGCCCAAGAGGCCGAGGCGCAGAACAAGCGCCGCATCGGGCTTGGCGTAACCGGGCTGGCCGATGCGTTGGCGATGGTCGGGCTGCGCTATGGCTCGCCCGAGGCGGCCGAGCAGACCGGCGTCTGGATGGCCCGGATCGCCAATGCCTCCTATGCGGCCTCGGCCCGGCTCGCCGGGGAAAAGGGCGCGTTCCCGCTCTATGATGCCAAGGCCTATGCCAAGGCGCCGATGATCAAGAAGCTCGACGCCGAGACCCGCGCGCTCATTGCCGAACACGGTCTGCGCAATGCGCTTTTGACCTCGGTCGCGCCCACCGGCACCATCAGCCTCTATGCCGGCAATGTCAGCTCGGGGATCGAGCCGATCTTTGCCAACAGCTATACCCGCAAGGTGCTCCAGAAGGACGGGTCGCGCACCGAGGAAGAGGTGGTCGATTACGCCGTGCAGATGTGGCGCGACCTCAACGGCGACGCGCCGCTGCCCGAGTATTTCGTCAATGCCCAGACGCTCAGCCCCGCCGATCACGTGCGGATGCAGGCGGCGGCGCAGGATTGGGTCGACAGTTCGATCTCCAAGACGATCAACTGCCCCGAGGACATTGATTTCGAGGCGTTCAAGGATGTCTATATGCAGGCCTGGGACACCGGCTGTAAGGGCTGCACCACCTACCGGCCGAATGATGTGACCGGCAGTGTGCTGAGTGTTGAGGCCCCGGCGAAATCGGATGCCAAGCCGACCATCGTCGCCAATTCCGATGCCGAGCCGCAGACACCGCATGGCGATGTGATCTACATGGCCGATCCGCTCGACCGTCCGCAAGAGCTCGAAGGGGCGACCTACAAGCTCAAATGGCCCGACAGCAGCCATGCCATCTATGTCACGGTGAATGACATCGTGCTCAATGGTCATCGCCGCCCGTTCGAAGTCTTTATCAATTCCAAGAACATGGAGCATTACGCCTGGACCGTGGCGCTCACCCGGATGATTTCGGCGGTGTTCCGGCGCGGTGGTGATGTGAGCTTTGTGGTCGAAGAGCTCAAGGCCGTGTTCGATCCGCGTGGCGGGGCCTGGATGGGCGGGAAATACATCCCCTCGATCCTCGCGGCGATTGGCGGCATTCTCGAACAGCACCTGATCCGCATCGGGTTTCTTGAGGGCGAGGGGCTCGGCCTCAAATCCGACCCGCAGGCGCAGGTGGTCAACCTCAACCAGCCGCGCGGTCAGGCCTGCCCCTCCTGCGGTCAGTTTGACATGCGCATGGTCGAAGGCTGCATGACCTGTGCCAGCTGTGGCCACAGCAAATGCGGCTAAGCGGCGAAGTTCGCTAAGCGGGATCTGGGGGGCCTTGGCCCCCCTTTTTCTTGCGCGTTTCTGGCACGGGGCCGGTGCCCTAGTCCTGATCGGCGTAGTCGCGGTCGAGCCGGGTGACGAGCCGTGTGTCGAGAAGCTGCCCCTCGCGGTAGAGGATCGGATAGGCGATGGCGGCGATCTGGCTGTTGATTTCTTTCAGCGCATGGGCGGTTTCGAGATGGATGTCGCTGCTGTCGAGGCTGATCCCGTTGCCGGTGCTGAGGCGCTTGAGGTGTTTCTTGCGCGTGGCGCGGTGCAGGCGGGTCATCTCGCCCTTTTCCTCGAGCAGAAGCCGGGCGCTTTCGACATCGCCGGAGATCAGCACATTCATCGCAAGCCCGAGGTTCTGCAGGATGCGGTCATGCATCAGCGTCAGCTCGTCGAGACCGGCGGGCGTCAGGCTCAGCCGTTCTTCGGATTTCTGCTCGGCGAGCTGGGTGATCCGCTTGACCAGAACATCGCCCGCCGCCTCGAGCGCGATGGCATATTCCATCAGCTCGCGCAGCTCCTTGTGGGTGCGTTTGCTGGCGTTGGCGCTGGGCAATTCCGCGGCATAGCGGCGGATGTCGTCGAGCGCCTGGTTGAGGATGTTGTCCTTGGCCCGCAAGAGCCGCATCTGCGCCGATTGGTAATCGGTATAGAGGGTCATCGCCGGTTCGAGCATTTCCTGCAGCACCTGCGACATGCGCAGCACCTCGCGGCGCAGACAGGCGAGCGCCTGGGCCGGGTGGGCGAGCGCCGCCTGATCGAGCACCGAGCGGTGATGCAGTGGCAGCGCCGCCTCGGCGCCGATGTCGTCGGGCAGGGCGCGCAGCAGCGGTTTTTCCAGCCGCGCACAGATCGGCAGCAGGAGCAGCAGCGCGGCGTTAAAGGCGATATGGCTGGTGATCAGCACCTGACCCGGTCCCATGGCGGGCCAGAGCGACATGAGCCCGGTGCGGTTGATCACCACCACCGCCACCAGCGCGAGACTGCCGCGCAGCAGGAGATTGGCGAGCGGCAGGCGGCGGGCGCGGGGCGGCAGCCCCCGGCTCAGCCAGAGCGGGATGAGCGCCGAGCCGAGATTGGCCCCCATCACCAGCGACAGCCCGGCCTCCACCGGCAGCGCGCCGATGGCCACCACGGTGACGCACATCAGCACCGTTGCCACCGAGGAATGCATGACAAAGGCCAGCGCCGCCCCGGCGAGAAAGGCGGTGATGAAATCGCGGCTCAGATAATCGGCGATGGCGGGCAGCATGGCGCTGTCGCGGATCGGCTCCATCGTTTCGCGCAGGAAGCGCAGCGAGATCAGGATAAAGGCGATGCCGAGCACGATGCGCCCGGCCTGTTTGAAACCGCGCCGCGAGGTTTTGAGAAAGAGAATGCCACCAATGGCCAGCAGTACCGGCACCAGCCAGTCGATGCGCAGCGACAGCACCTGGATGAGCAGCGCCGAGCCGAGGTCGGCGCCGAGGATCATCGCGAGCCCGGTGCCGAAGGGCAGCGCCCCCGAGGCGGCAAACCCCGCGACCAGCAGCGCCACGGCGGCCGAGCTCTGCAGCACGATGGCCATGACCGTCCCGGCCCCGGCCGCGCCCAGCGGGTGGCGCGCGGTGGTGATCCGGCGGCGGAACGAGGCCCCATAGGCGCGTTCGATCCCGGTGCGCACCATCCGCACCGCAAAGAGCAGCAGCATCGTCGCGCCGGTGAGCTGGATGAGAAATCCGAGGATGGCCATGACCCTATCCCTTGCGCGGCTTGCGGGCGACGACGGTTTCGATGTCCCAATCGGCCATGCATTTGCGATAGAGCGGCGCGAGCGGCACATCGGTGACCAGCATGTCGATGGCGTCGGGCGGGCAGGCGACGATGGGCGCGGTCTGGCCGAACTTGCTGTGGTCGGCGACGACGAGGCTACGCTTGGCCCGGCTCACCACGGCGCGGGCGAGCTCGGCCTCGGCGGCCCCGGCCAGCAGGAACCCGGAGGCCGGGTCGATGCCATCGATGCTGAGCACCGCCATGTCGATGTTGAACCGCCCGACGAAATCGAGCGCGGTGTTGCCAAAGGTGCCGGCCTCGACCTCGCGCAGCTCGCCCCCGGCGAGCCAGACCGTATTGCCATTGCGCCGCATCAGCGATTGCGCCGGGTGCAGCCCGTTGGTCACCACGGTGAGATCGGAATGGTTGCGCAGCGCCTCGGCGACAAAGGCGGTGGTCGAGCCGACATCGAGAAAGACACAGGCGCCATTGGGGATGAGCCCCGCCGCCGTGCTGGCGATGAGCGTCTTTTCCGTGGCGTGTTTCTCGAGCCGCGAAATCACCGGCGAAGTGGCATCGGTATTGGCGAGATAGACCCCGCCATGCACCCGGTGGACGATGCCGGTCTTGGCCAGTGCCTTGACGGTGCGGCGCACGGTTTCCTCCGACACGCTCAACGCCTCGGCGAGCGCCGCGGTCCGGGCCGAGCCGCCAAGACTGCGCAACGTGTCGAGAAGCTCGACCTCGCGATGGGTTGTGTGTGTGTCTGTGGGTTTGCTCATGTCCCGCTCCTTGGCCTTAAATACATAGTATTCTTGCGCATAAGTCCATGGGCTCTGTGCGTGATTGCGTGAAAATATGTCTATAAGTGGAAAAACATGCGAAGTCATGCGGTGGCCTGTGCCTCACTGCTCTGTGGTCCGCCATGAGAGGGCCGTCGATCAGACGCAGGTTATCGTTAACGCAAGGTTAAATTGCGTATATTTTCCGCAAGATTGCGCGATGAGGTGGCAGGCCCGGGGGGTACCTGAATATATTTCCGCACAAATTCACACAAAACACCGCAAACTTCTTGATCCGAATCTGCTTTGCGGTTTTGCTGGTTTGCGAATGTTGCCAGAGGGGGCCGGCGTGGCCAGCAAGCAGAACATTCTGTTCGTCGTCATAGATCAGCTGCGCGCGGATTGCGTGGCCGGTGCCTTGGCCAATTCCGCCCGGATGCGCAACCTGCAGGCGCTGCAATCCGACGCGGTGAGCTTTGCCCATCATCATTCGGTGACCAACCCCTGCGGCCCGTCGCGCGTGTCGATCCTGACCGGGCAATATGCGATGAACCATGGGGTGACCCGCAATGGCACGCCGCTGGCCCAAGATGTGCCCAATCTCGCGACCGAGGCGCGGCGCGCGGGCTATGCGCCCCGGCTCTATGGCTATACCGATGCGGCGGTCGATCCGCGCGCCCATGATCCCGCTGATCCCAGGATGCAGAGCTATGAACAGGTGCTGCCGGGCTTTGATGAGGCGCTGGAAATGCGCCTCGAGGAAAGCTGGCCCTGGCGCGGGTTTCTCAAGGCGCAGGGCTATGACGTGCCGGACTATCCGGCGATCTTTCGCTCTGAGGGGCCGCGCCCCGATGCGCCCGCCTTTTACCGGGCCGAGCATAGCGACACCGCCTTTCTCACCGACCGGGTGATCGAGGATCTGCGCGGCCGGCCGCAGGGCTGGTTCGCCCATGTCACCTATATCCGTCCGCATCCGCCGCTCGTGGCGCCTGCGCCCTATAACACGCTGGTCGATCGCGACAGCCTGCCCGCGCCGATACGTCCCCGCCCGGCTGCGGCGGAGCGGGCGGCGCATCCCTATAATGGTCCGGCCATGGATCAGCGGCCTCTGGCCGCCAATGTCGAGGGTTTCCCTGATCTCGAGGAGAGCGACGAGAACCTCGCCATGCTGCGCGCGATCTATCTCGGGCTCGCGGCCGAGGTCGATGACCATATCGGGCGGCTCATCGCCTTTCTCAAGGACAGCGGCCAATATGACGAGACGCTGATCGTGGTGACGGCGGATCATGGCGAAATGCTCGGCGATCATCACCAATGGGGCAAGATGAGCTATCGCAACGCGGCCTTTCATGTGCCGCTGATCATCCGCAGCCCGGCCCATCGCGCCCAGTTCGGCCAACGCGTCGAGGCGATCACCGAATCCGTCGATCTCGCGCCGACGATCCTCGATCTCATCGGGCAGGACATCCCCGACACGATGGACGGCCAGAGCCTGCGCCCCTTTCTCGAGGGGCAGAGCCCGGCGGGCTGGCGCAACCACAGCTTTTCCGAGCTGAGCTATGGCGATCCGCTGACCCCGACGCGCTGGCAGCGCGATCTGGGGCTGGCGGCGGAGGAGGCCAACCTATCGGTCTTGCGCACGCGCGATCATGTGCTGGTGCATTTCAACGGCGGGCTGCCGCCCGTGTTGTTGGCACGGGACGGGGATCACGAGGTCGAGGTTTCGGCGGACGCGGCGGCGCGCGACAGGTTGTTCGAGATGACGCGCCAGCTGCTCGACCACCGGATGCGCCATGGCGGCGGGCCGTTCCGGCGCAGCATGATCACCGCCGAGGGGCTCAAGCGCGGGACGCGCGGCACCGGCGGGGCAGGGGCGACACCGCTGCCCCTTGCGCAAGTGTCATAAGGGAGATGGGGAATGGAGCGTGTCACGAAACCTTTGCATTCCCCTTGCAGAAATCGACGGGCCCGAGTGCGTGGGCCTGTGCGTGTGTCCGGGGGAACGGGCGGATCGGCCATGTCGCATGGCGTGATCCGGGCCACCGCCGGGACGGGGTGTTTTGGGGACGTAACGGAACAGGCTGGATCAAGCAGATGGCTCGGCGGGCATCCCTGATGCGCCGCGCGGAGTGGTTTAACTTTCGGGGCGGGTCAGAGGACAGGCCCCGGTCAACCGGTCAAGGGGCAGCGAGACCCCACGCCGATCAAATGGAACAGGAGAGGTTATGAAACGGATCTTACTCACTGGTGTGGCGATGGTGGCATTGCCCGCCGCGGCCTTGGCCGAATGCCCGGGGATCACCGTGGCGGATATGCAAGGCATCGCAAGCGGCGCCTTCCCACAGCAATATGAACTGAGCGCCTTTCAGGAGGCCGCCGGCTGCGAGATGGCCTTTACGGCGCATCCCGATATCGAGGCCCTGAACGGCCGCATCAAGGGCAATGAGGCGCTGCCCGCGCTCGCAGACCGCCTGCCGGCAGAGCCGCTTGTCGTGGTGCCCTATGACAGCATTGGCCAATATGGCGGCACGCTCGATGTGCTGTCGAACGCGACCGAGGCGGGCACCTCCGACTTTCTGTCGGTGCGCCATGTGAACCTCGTGCGCTATAGCGACGATCTTCAGACCATCGTGCCCAATGTCGCGAAATCTTGGGAATGGAATGAGGATTTCACCAAGCTCACCTTCAAGCTGCGCGCAGGCCACAAATGGTCGGATGGCGCGCCCTTTACCTCGGCGGATGTGAAATTCTGGCATGACAACCTGATGCTGGACACGAATATCTTCGAAAAGCCAAAGGATTACGTGACTGTCGGCGGCGAGACGATGACCGTGGACACGCCCGACGAGACCACCGTCGTCTTTAACCTTCCGGCGCCCAAGCCCGGGCTCTTGGCGCATTTCGCCACCCATTTCGCCCAAGGCTTCCAGCCCAAGCATTTCCTCGGTCAGTTCCACCCGGACATCAACGCCGATGCCGACAGCTTGGCGCAGGGTCTTGGCTTTGAAAACGGCTATGACGCGATCAAGGCCTATTGGGGCAATTCCGACTGGACCGACACGCCAACCCCGATGCTGTCCAAGCCGGATCTCGTCGAGGGTCTGCCCAAGGCGACCTATCCGACGCTGGAAAGCCATATCTATGTGACCGACACCACCGAGGGTCGGCATCTCGTGGCCAACCCCTATTTCTTCCAGGTCGATCCGACGGGCCAGCAGCTCCCGTATATCGGCGAACAGGATGAGGTCTATATCAACGACAACGAGGTGCGTATCCTCAAGCTGGTCAACAACGAGGTCGATTACAAATCGCAGTCGCTGCAGCTCGCCTCGGCGCCTATCCTTTTGGAAAATCAGGAAAAGGGCGGCTATAACATCTATCTGCGTCCCGAGATCACCATGGGGGCCTTTGGCTTTAACGTGACCCATGAAGACCCGGAAAAACGCAAGGTCTTTGGCGATCTGAAATTCCGCGAAGCGATGTCGCTGGCGATCAACCGGGAAGAGCTCAACGAGACGGGCTTTTTCGGGCAGGGCACGCCCAAGCAATATGTCGGCTTCTCGCCGCTGCCGGAATTTGCCGACCCGAAATGGGAAAGCTATATGGCCGAGTTCGATCCCGACGGGGCCAAGGCGCGGCTTGACGAGATCGGCATGAAAGACACCGATGGCGACGGCTTCCGCGAATTGCCCAATGGCGACAAGCTGGTGCTCAACCTCAACTACTCGACCCAAGGCATCGCCGGTCAGACGGTTGAACTGGTGGCGCAATTCTGGGCCGATGTCGGCATCCAGTCGACGGTGAAAGAGGTCACGCCCGACGAATACCGCTCGGCGCAATCCGCCAACAAGCTCGACGTGGCCATGTGGCGCAAAGGGCAACCGCTCGCCATCGTGCTCGGCAATAACGAGCTCTGGGTGCCGCCCTTCGAGAACTATTTCGGCAACCGCAGCGGGATGCTCTGGGCCGAATGGGTCGACAGCGACGGTGCCGCCGGGGTGGAACCGCCGGAGCCGGTGAAACAGCTCATCGCGGATATCAACGCCTTCCAATCCGCCGATCAGGAAAGCCCCGAGTTCGCCGAACTGGGCGCGCGGCTGGTACAGACGATGACCGAGAACCTCTATTTCATCGGCACCGTCAACGCCCCGGCCCCGATCTATCAAAGCAAGCGGTTGCAGAACTTCACCGAGTTCAAGACCCACAGCTATGAATACTATCGGACCTATCCCTACCGGGCGACACAATGGTGGCTGACCGAGTGATCGGCCGCCTCTGAGCAATCGGCGCCGGGCGGCCACCCCCGCCCGCGCCATCCCAAGAAAACGACCGAACCGGCATCGACCGGCCTAGGCAGATAACAGGGAAAAGTGATGCTGAATTTCAGCCGTTTCGTGCTGACACGCGCCGTCATGGCCTTGATCACGCTGATCATCGTGTCACTGGTTGTGTTCTCGCTGATGGAGCTGGTGCCCGGCGATTGCGCCGAACGCTATCTCGCGTTCAAGAACACCCAAGGCTCTGGCATTTCGGTCGAGGATATCGAGATCGAACGCCAGCGGCTCGGCCTGGATCAGCCGTTCCTGGCGCGCTGGGGCAGCTGGATCATCAACGCCTTCCAGGGCGAATTTGGCGACAGCTGCATCCTGCGGGTCAATATCGCCCAGCTCCTGGGCGACAAGTTCATGCTCTCGCTGACCATCTGCCTCGCCTCGCTGGCGCTGGCCTATGCCATCGCGATCCCGGTGGGCATCATTTCCGCCGCCACCAACAACCCCTGGCTTAACAACGGCTTGCGCCTGTTTAGCTATCTCGGCCTCGCGATGCCGAACTTCCTGCTGGCGCTGATGATCATGCTGGTCTCGACCGTCTGGTTTGGCGAAACGCTCACCGGGCTCTTTAGCAAGGAATACCGCGACGCGCCCTGGGATTGGGACAAGTTCGTTGACCTGATGAAACACGCCTGGCTGCCGATTTTCATCCTAGGCTGGTCGGCCACCGCCTTTGCGCTGCAAACGGTGCGGGCGCTGATGTCCGACGAGATCGGCAAGCTCTACGTCACCGCCGCCGCCGCCCGCGGCGTTCATGGGCGCAAGCTCTTGTGGCGCTACCCGGCGCGGCACGCGCTCGGCCCGATCGTCAACAGCCTCGGCTTTGACCTCAACCGGATCTTCAACGAACTGCCCATCGTGGCGCTGATCCTGACCCTGACCGAGGCGGGCGCGTTGTTGATCGAGGCGCTGGCGCGTTCCAACGACCAACAGCTCGCAGGCGCGATCATCTTTCTGCTGACCGCCTCCATCGTGACGCTGAATTTCTTCACCGACATCCTGCTGGCGGTGATCGATCCGCGCGTCCGCAAAAGCATCCTGAGGTGACCGGCCATGAGTGACACCCCCCCGAACCCGACCGATCCCAACCTCGCACAGACGACCGGCCCCCATGTCGCCATCGTCGAGACCGAGGATGCCGTCGAGCGCCGCGCCAAAGAGGCCTATTTCACCGCCTCGCAGGGACAGCTCATCTGGGCCCGGTTCCGCAAGCAACGCGCCGCGATGATCGCCGCCTGTGTGCTGGTCTTTTTGATCCTCTCAGGCCTCTTCGCGCCGTTTCTCTCGCCCTATGATCCGACCATCGCCGGGCGCGACAAGGACTATACCAACGGCGCGCCGCAGATCCCGATGTTCTGCGATAAAAACGGCTGTTCGGCGCGGCCCTTCATCCATGGGGTCGAACGCGAAAGGTCGATGGCCACCAATTTCCGCTGGGTGACCAAGGTCAACGAGGATGAGCGGCTCTATGTGAAATTCTTCGTCGATGGCGACCGCTACAAGCTCTTTGGCCTGATCAAGATGGACACGCATCTTTTCGGTGTCGAAGGCGGCAAGATCCATATCTTTGGCACCGACGAGGACGGGCAGGACATCTTTAGCCGCACGCTCCATGCCATCTGGACCTCGATGAAAGTGGGCACGATCGGCGTGGTGATCGCCTTTGTGCTGGCGCTGATCATCGGTGGGGTCTCGGGCTATTACGGCGGCTGGATCGACGGGGTGATCCAGATGATCACCGATGCGGTGCGCACGGTGCCCGCCATCCCGCTCTTCATGGCGGTGGCGGCCTTTATGCCGCCCGAGATGACCGCCGAGGCGAGGTTCTTCTACATATCAATGATCCTCGGGCTCATCGGCTGGCCGACGCTGGCGCGGCGGGTGCGAACCCATCTGCTCACCGAGCGCAATCAGGAATATGTGTTGGCCGCCCAGCTCTGTGGCGCCGGGCCGGGCCATGTCATCCGGCGGCATCTGCTGCCGAGCTTCACCAGCTATATCATCGTCGATCTGGTGATTTCCTTCCCCTACATGGTGCTGAGCGAAACCGCGCTGAGCTTTATCGGCCTCGGCCTCAAGGACCCGGTGAGCTCGCTCGGCGTGATGCTGCAAAAAGCCACCAGCGCCGACGTGCTCTTGAACTACCAATGGTATTTCATCCCGGTGCTCTTCTTCATCGCCCTCGTCATGGCCTTCGTCTTTGTCGGCGACGGGCTGCGCGACGCGGCAGACCCCTATTCGGATGCGCATAAATGACGGCCCTGATCGACGTTGAAAACCTGACCCTGCAATTCAAGACCGACGAAGGGCTCGTGACCGCGGTGGATGATGTGAGCTTTTCGCTCAACCGTGGCGAGGTCATGGGGCTGGTCGGCGAAAGCGGCTCGGGCAAATCCGTCACCGCCAAATCGCTCATGCATCTCAATGCGCGCAACGCGGTCTATGGCCCCAAGAGCCGGATCACCCTGCACACCGACGAGGGGCCGATTGACGTGCTGTCGCTGACCCGCCCCGCCGATATGAAAGTGGTGCGCGGCGGCGCGATCTCGATGATCTTTCAAGAACCGATGGCGAGCTTTGCCCCGGCGATCACCATCGGCAAGCAGATGGTCGAACAGCTCCAGCTTCACGCGGGCATGAGCAAATCCCGCGCCAAGGAGGTCTCGGTCGAGATGCTCGACCGGGTCGGCATCTCGGACGCGGCGCGGCGGTTCAATCAATACGCCTTTGAGCTCTCGGGCGGGATGCGGCAACGGGCGATGATCGCCATGGCGCTGTCGACCCGGCCCAAGCTCTTGATCGCGGATGAGCCGACCACCGCGCTTGACGTGACCATTCAGGCGCAGGTGATCGACCTGATGAAGGATCTCGTGGACGAGTTTCACATGGGCATCATCTTTATCACCCATGACCTCGGCGTCGTGGCCCAGACCGCCGACAAGGTCTCGGTCATGTATCTCGGGCGGCTCATCGAGGAAGGCCCGGTGCGGCCGGTGATCCGCGATGCCAAACACCCCTATACCCAAGGTCTCCTCGCGGCGCTGCCCAAGCTCGACAATCTCGACGCGCCGCTGACCCCGGTGCCGGGGGATATTCCTTCACCGCTCGACCGGCCTTCGGGCTGTGTCTTTCACACGCGCTGCCCGAAATACCTCGGCGATGAATGCCGCCTGCAGGAGCCGCGCAACCGCATGGCCGCCCCCGATCACCGGGTTGCCTGCCACATCTATTCGGGAGACGGGCATGACTGATCCTCTGATCCGCGCACGCAACCTGTCGGTGGGCTTTCGCATCGGCGGCGGGCTCTTCGGCAAGTCGATCCTCAAGGCGGTGGACAAGGTCGATCTCGATATCGAGAAAGGCGCGTTCTTTGGCATCGTCGGCGAAAGCGGCTCGGGCAAGACGACGCTCGGCCGGGCGCTGCTCAAGGCGGTGCCGATCACCGGTGGCGAGGCCTCCTACACCGATGACGAGGTTGATTACGATCTCACCACGCTCGACGGTGCCGAGCTCAAGGATTACCGAAAACGCGCCCAGCTCATCTTTCAGGACCCCTATGCCGCGCTCAGCCCGCGCATGACGGTGCGCGACATTATCGCCGAACCTTTGGAAGTCATGAAACTGACGCAAAACCGACGCGATACCGATGCCCGAGTTCGCGAGATCGCGGCGAAATGTCGGCTCAATCTCGAGCATCTGCGCCGCTTCCCCCACGCCTTTTCCGGCGGCCAGAGACAGCGGATTTCCATCGCCCGCGCGCTGGTCTCCGGGCCGAAATTCATCGTCGCCGATGAAAGCGTCGCGGCGCTCGATGTGTCCATTCAGGCGGATGTTCTCAATCTTTTGAAGGAGTTGCAGCGCGACCTTGGGATCACCTTCATGTTCATCAGCCATGATCTGAGCGTCGTGGCCCACACCTGTGACCATGTGGCGGTGATGTATCTCGGCCGGCTCGTCGAGACCGCGCCCACCCGCAAGATCTTCGCCGCACCCCGCCACCCCTATACCCGCGCCCTCTTCTCCGCCATCCCCTCCCTCGACCCCGACAGCAGCGATCGCGCCCAGAAGCTCGAAGGCGAGATCCCGTCACCCACCAATCAGCCAACGGGATGCAAATTTCACACGCGTTGTCCGCATGTTATCGACCGCTGCCGCAAGGAAGAGCCGGCGCTGGAACAGCCCGGCGACGGCCATGAAGTGGCCTGCCACCGCTGGCGCGAGCTGATGGAATCAATGCCCGCGTAAAGCTTCGGAACGCTTTGCCCCGCTCGCGCGTTGCTCTGTCACAGGAACAAGCGCGGAGCGGTGGCAATCATGTTGGATCAGAGCAAGGCGGGGCGTGTCGCCATCATCGGGATGGGGCCGCGCGGCCTTGGGGCGCTCAACGCGCTGGCAGAGCGCGCCGCAGAGGTGGATCGGATCATTGAGGTCGATGTCTTTGAGCCGGGGCCAATCCCCGGGCCGGGGCCGAATTTCGATCCGGATCAGAGCGATCTCTGCCTTCTCAACATTCCGCTTCGGTCGATTGATCTTGGTGATCCCGCAGGCGAGGGCATCGGCCCCGGGCGGCTCATCGATTGGATCGAGGATGGGGAGGACGGTGAAACCTACCCGCCGCGCGCCTTTCTCGGGGCCTATCTCGCGCGTTGGTATACCTATCTCGCGAACTCGGTGCCGCATCTGCAGATCACCCATCAGCGGCAATATGTGCGCGACATTCGCGGCACGGCGGGGGCTTGGTATCTCTGGGGGCAGGAAGGGGCCTATGGGCCTTATGATGAGGTTCTCTTGACCCAAGGCCAGCCTGACACCGAGCCGGATCCCCAGATTGCCCGCTGGCAAGAGCATTTGCGCCAAGGCGCGGCGCAAGACAGCGGCGCCGAGATGCTGCCCGCCTATCCCGCGAACCGTCTTATGGCGGCGGCGCAGAGCTGGCGCGGGCGGACGGTGGCGATCCGGGGGCTGGGCCTCTCGACGCTGGACGTGCTGCGGCTCTTGACGCTCGGGCAGGGCGGGCATTTTGCCGAAGGGCGGTATCACCCGTCAGGAAACGAGCCGGCGCGGATCCTGCCCTTTTCGCTCAACGGGCATGCGCCGGTACCGAAACCGGCCAATGCGCAGCTCGACCGCAGATATGAGCCCACCGAGGCCGAAACCCGCGCCTTTGAGCGTGAGTTGGCGACGGCGCTGCGGCTTGGCCCGAAGGCGGCGGTGGCGCAAATCGCGCAGAGCCTTCTGGCGCCGACCTATCGTATCTTGGCCGAGGACGGGGTCGACTGTGGGCCGGGGACGGTCGAGGCCTGGCTCGAGACGGAGCGGGACCACCCCGGGGCGCAGGAGTGCAACCCGCCGATCGCGGCGCTTCGCCATGGGATCGAGATGGCCATGGGCACCCGCCCGCCGTCGCCGGGCTATGTCATCGGGCAGGTCTGGCGCAAGTGGCAGGATGCCCTGCGGCGCGGCTTTAATCCCGGTCAGTCAGATGTGGAAACCGCGCGGGCGTTGGAAAAGTTCGACGAGGGGCTCAAGCGATTTTCCTATGGCCCGCCGGTCGGTGCCGCGCATGAGATGCTGATGCTGATCGAGGTCGGGCTGGTGGATCTCCATGCCGCGGACGACCCGGATGTGGTGCTGACGCCGGAGGGCTGGCAATTGCTGCCGGGCGACGACAGCAGCAGCGCCTCGGTGATGGTCGATGCGGTCCTGCCTGCGCCGACGCTCGATCATTGCCGCGACGCTCTGGTGCTGGCGCTGTGCAAGCGGGGGCATATGACCCGTCTGGCCGAAGGGCTGGGCGCCAAGATTGCGCCTGATGGGCGGCTGATCGGCGAGGATGGCCGCCCGCGCGGCGGGCTGAGCCTGCTTGGCCGGCTGGCCTTGGGCAATGTGGTGGCGGTCGATTCCATCCACGATTGCTTTGGCGCGGCCTCGGCGCGCTGGGCCGAGGCGGCGGTTGCAAGGCTGGTGCGCCGCCCGCTCGCGGCCTGAGGCCTAGCCGCGCGAGGCGGGGCCGATCACCCGGTTGGCATGGCCCATCTTGCGGCCCGGCTTGACCTCGGCCTTGCCATAGAGATGCAGCGACACGGCAGGATCGCGGGCCAGATCGGGCACGCGGTCCATGTCCTCGCCGATGAGGTTCTCCATCACCACATCCGCATAGCGACCGCCGTCGCCCAAGGGCCAGCCCGCCACGGCGCGAATATGCTGTTCGAACTGATCGACGCTACAGCCCTGCTGCGTCCAATGGCCCGAGTTATGCACCCGGGGCGCAATCTCGTTCACCACGAGGCCTTTGGCGGTCACGAAAAGCTCGACCCCCATCACGCCGACATAGTCGAGCGCGTTGAGGATGCGACCGGCGAGCAGCACCGCGTCGGTGCGCTGCGCGGTGCTGAGCCGCGCGGGCAGGGTGGTGGTGCTGAGAATGCCATCCTTGTGGACATTCTCGCCGGGGTCGAAACAGGCGACCGAGCCGTCGGTGCCCCGCGCCGCGATGACCGAGACCTCGTGGCTGAACTCGACGAACCCTTCGAGCACCGAGGGCGCACCGGCCATATCGGCAAGCGCGGTTTCGGCATCCTCTGGGCTGCGCAGCCGGGCCTGGCCCTTGCCGTCATAGCCGAAACGGCGGGTCTTGAGGATCGAGGGCGTGCCGATCTGGTCGAGCGCGCGGGCAAGGCTCGCGGCATCATCCACGGCGGCGAACGGCGCGGTGGTGAGGCCGAGGCCTGAGAGAAATTCCTTCTCGGTCATCCGGTCCTGGCTCACCCGCAGGGCTTCGCGGCCGGGGCGCACCGGGGCCAGATCCTCGAGCAGGTCGAGCGCCGATGTCGGGATGTTTTCGAACTCATAGGTGATGACATCGACCGATTGGCCAAAGTCGCGCAGCGCATCCTCGTCAGAATAGGCGGCCTGAATATGGCGGTCGGCCACATGCGAGGCGGGGCAGTCGGCGCCCGGCTCGAAGATCACCGTGCGAAAGCCGAGCCGCGACGCCGCGACCGAGAGCATCCGGCCAAGCTGACCACCGCCGAGAATGCCGATGGTCGCACCAGTGGGCAGAGGGGCGTCAGTCATCCTTGGGCTCCTCGGGGATCGAGGCCGAGAGCGCCGCGCGCCAGGCGTCGAGCCGCTCGGCCAGCGCCGCGTCGGATGTGGCGAGAATGCCCGCGGCCATCAGGCCCGCGTTGGCGGCGCCCGCCTCGCCAATGGCCATGGTGGCCACGGGATAGCCCTTGGGCATCTGCACAATGGAATAGAGGCTGTCGACACCCGAGAGGGCGCGGGTCTGCACCGGAACGCCGACGACAGGCACGCGGGTTTTCGACGCCATCATGCCCGGCAGATGCGCGGCACCGCCCGCGCCCGCGATGATCACCTTGAGCCCACGGCCTGCGGCCTCGCGGCCATAGTCCCAAAGCCGATCGGGCGTGCGATGCGCCGAGACGATCTTGGTTTCATAGGCCACGCCCAGTTCGTCGAGAACTTCGGCTGCCTTTTTCATGGTCGGCCAGTCCGATTGACTGCCCATGATGATGCCCACGTTGATTTCGGCCATGATCCGCCTCTTTGGAATTGGAGCGCGCACTATAGCGGCGATTGGGAAGAGTTCCAGCGCGGGATTTAAGGATTTTTCACGCTTTTGCGGCGGTGGGCCAGGTCAGGCGATGATGTCGGGGGTCAGCCGGTCTTCGATCCAGGAAATGCGGTCCTTGAGGCGCAGTTTTTGCTGCTTGAGCCGCTTGAGCGTCAGCGGATCGCGCGCGCCTTTTTCGGCAAGGGCCGTGATGGCCTCGTCCAGATCGCGGTGCTGGCGGCGAAACTCTTCGAGCTCAACACGCAGCACGTCGTCGGATTTCATCGAAAGATCGCCGAATGCAGACATCAACCGGGTGATTCCTTTGGAAGCGGAACCCAGAGAATAGGCGAAAGCGTCGCGATCTCAAAGCACTTGCAGGGCGCGTGCAGGATGCCCATATTCGGACCGTGGCCGCCGTAAACGGGGCCCTGCACTGGACCGGTCGCTTAATTCAAGGACGTGGCAATGACAAAGCTTACCCTGGGGACACATCCCTATATGCTGGGGTTCGAACAACTGGAGCGGCTGCTGGAACGCAGCGCGAAATCCGGAAATGAAGGCTATCCGCCGTTCAATATCGAACAAACCAGCGGCAATTCTTATCGTATCACCCTGGCCGTTGCGGGCTTTGGCGAGGATGACCTAGCGGTCACCGTCGAGGATCGGCAATTGGTCATTCGTGGCCGCCAACGCGATGACAGCGAAGACCGGGTGTTTTTGCACCGTGGCATCGCCGCGCGACAGTTTCAGCGGTCTTTCGTTCTGGCGGATGGCGTCGAAGTGGGCGCCGCACTGATCGAAAACGGGCTGTTGCATGTGGATCTGACCCGTGCCGAGCCCGAGACCGTGGTGCAAACGATCAAGATCAACAAAAGGAGCACGTCATGAACACGCCGTTTGATTTCGGGACCGAAGGGGACCGTCCGATTGCCTATGTCCGCTCTGTTGACGTGGCCGAACTGCCCGAGGAAATCCGTGTACAGCTCGACGGGGCCAAGCGCATCTATGCGGTCCATAGCGCGGCGGGTGAACGTCTTGCGCTGGTGCGTGACCGTGGGCTCGCCTTTGTTCTGGCCCGGCAGAACGATCTTGAGCCGGTGACGGTTCACTAATGCGCCAATTGCCGTGCGCTGGGCCCACACCCGGGCCTTCGCACGGCCAAGCATTGAGGCAACGCTCAATTGCAAGTATGGCAGCTCTCAAGCCAACAGTCAGTCGAGCATGCCATGTCCCGTGATGTTCCCCGTATTGCCGTCCTGCCCAACGCCCGCAAGCTCGGCTATCGGCCGGGGCGCATTCTGCTGACCGATCTGATCTGGCCGCTGGGCGTGCCTGAGGGGATCGAGGGGCAGACCTTGGCCGATCTGCGGCCCGAGGATCATCTGCTCGTCTATCCGCGCAAGACGCTGCATCTTCGCCCGGGCTTTGGCACGCGCGCCAAAGTGTCGATCATGGTGGTCGAGCCGAGCGTGATCCATGGCAACCACATGCGCTGGCTGCGCTTTACGCACCGGCGGTTCCACCGGGTGTTGACCCCGCATGAGGAGCTGCTGAACAAGGTCTCCAATGGCCTCTTCTATCCCTTTGGCAGCACATGGGTGCCGGGTTGGTCCTCGCTCGACACGACCAAGACCAAGATGTGTTCGCTGATCGCCTCGGCCAAGCGGTCGCAGACCGGGCATCGGCTGCGCCATGAGATTGTCGAGCAGGCGCAGGCGGCGGGGCTGGATCTGGACGTGATGGGCGGCGGCTATGCGCCCTTTGGCGAGAAATCCGAGGGGCTGGCACCTTATCGCTATTCGGTCGTGATCGAGAATGTGCGCGAAAAGAACTACTTCACCGAGAAACTCGTCGACGCGATCCTGTGCAAGACCGTGCCGATCTATTGGGGCTGTCCCAATATCGCGGAATTCATCAACACCGATGGCATGATCCTCTGCGAGAGCGCCGAAGAGATCATGGCGGCGATGGCTGCCATGTCCGAGGAGGATTATGCTGCGCGACGCCCCGCGCTCGATGCCGCCGAAGCGCAGGCCGCGCATTGGGGCGAGGATCTGCGCCGTGCGGCAGAACTGCTGCGCGACAGCTAATCCCGTGACCGGTTAGAACGCGAAAAGGCGGGCCTTGGCCCGCCTTTTGTGTCTTGTGTGTTACGCCGGATCAGCCCGCGATAAGGCCCATCTGTTCGAGCTTCAGGATGACCTGATGCGCGCAGTTGTCGACATCGACATTCTCGGTCTCGACGCGCAGCTCGGGGTTTTCGGGCACATCGTAAGGGTCGGAAATCCCGGTGAATTCCTTGATCTTGCCTTCGCGCGCCAGCTTGTAGAGCCCCTTGCGGTCGCGGCGTTCGCATTCTTCGAGCGAGGTGGCGACATGGACCTCGACGAAGGCGCCGAACTGTTCGACATCCTCACGCACCGCGCGGCGGGTGGTCGCATAGGGCGCGATGGGCGCACAGATCGCGATACCGCCGTTCTTGGTGATCTCGCTGGCTACATAGCCGATGCGGCGGATGTTGAGATCGCGGTGCTCTTTCGAAAAGCCCAGCTCGGAACTGAGGTTCTTTCGCACGATATCGCCATCGAGCAGCGTCACGGGACGGCCGCCCATCTCCATCAGCTTGACCATGAGCGCGTTGGCGATGGTCGATTTGCCCGAGCCGGAGAACCCGGTGAAGAACACGGTAAAGCCCTGCTGGCTGCGCGGCGGACGGGTGCGTCGCAGTTCGCGGACCACTTCGGGGAAGGAGAACCATTCCGGGATCTCGAGCCCTTCGGCCAAACGGCGGCGCAGCTCGGTGCCGGAGATGTTGAGAACGGTCACGTCGTCCTTGTCGGTGATCTCATCCATCGGCTCGTACTGGGCGCGTTCCTGCACATAGACCATATGTTTGAAATCGACCATTTCGATGCCGATCTCGGCCTCATGTTCGCGGAAGAGATCCTGCGCATCATAGGGGCCGTAGAAATCCTCGCCCTGGCTGTTCTTGCCGGGGCCGGCGTGGTCGCGGCCGACGATGAAATGGGTGCAGCCATGGTTGCGACGGATGAGCCCGTGCCAAACCGCCTCGCGCGGGCCGGCCATGCGCATGGCGAGGTTCAGCAGGCTCATCGTGGTGGTCGAGCCCGGATATTTGTCGAGCACCGCCTCATAGCAGCGCACGCGGGTGAAGTGATCGACATCGCCCGGTTTGGTCATGCCGACGACCGGATGGATGAGCAGGTTGGCCTGCGCCTCTTTCGCGGCGCGGAAGGTCAGTTCCTGATGCGCACGGTGCAGCGGGTTGCGGGTCTGGAAGGCCACGACCTTGCGCCAGCCCAGCTTGCGGAAATAGGCGCGCAGCTCGTTCGGGGTGTCGCGGCGGGCGCGGAAATCGTAATGCACCGGCGGCTGAATGCCGGTCACCGGGCCGCCGAGATAGACCTTGCCCGCCGTGTTGTGCAGATAGTTCACCGCCGGATGCGCATCGTCATCGGCGCCAAAGACGCGCTCGGCCTCGCGCGCCTTGTTGGGCGTCCAATTGTCAGTGATGGTCATGGTGGCGAGGATCACGCCTTCTTGGTCGCGCAGGGCGATGTCCTGACCGTCTTCGAGCTTGGCGGCAAACTCTTCCGACACGTCGAGGGTGATCGGCATCGGCCAGAGCGTGCCATCGGCGAGGCGCATGTTTTCGACCACGCCATCGTAATCTGCTTGGCTCAGGAAGCCTTTGAGCGGGTTGAACCCGCCGTTCATCAGCAGTTCGAGATCACAGATCTGACGCGGCGTGAGGTCCCAGCTGACGAGGTCAGCGGCCTCGACCTTGAGTTTCTGGGCGCTGTCATAGGACACATAGAGCTCGGGTACGGGGGTGAGATTGCTCGAAATCGTCATTGGGTCACTTTCAATTGCCTGCCAGTCGGGTCAGCCCGGTTTCGGCGCGAAATAGACCGGGATTGTGGCTGCATTCAAGCAGCGCTGTGGAGAAAAGAGGAAATTGAGACCTTTATTCCACAGGGGGCGCGAGAGCTGGACGCTCATCTCGCGGGGATCGGCACGCTGTGAACGCTGTCTGCCCGTCTGTGGCGGCGGACAGGCCTGACAGAGCGGCGCGGGGCACTTTGGGTGTCGCGTATGGGTCTCCGGGTGGACAGCAGGGTGTCCACCCGGAGGAGGGCTTATTCGGCTTCGGCGAGGAACCGTTCGGCGTCGAGCGCGGCCATGCAGCCCATGCCGGCGCTGGTGACGGCCTGGCGGTAGATCGGGTCGGTGATGTCACCCGCGGCGAACACGCCGGGGATGGAGGTGAGCGAGCTGCCCGGCTGCACCTTGACATAGCCGCCGGCGTGCAACTCGAGCTGATCCTTGACCAGTTCGTTGGCGGGCGCGTGGCCGATGGCGATAAAGACGCCCTTAGCGGGGATGTCGGTGATCTCGCCAGTCTTCACATGTTTGACCTTGATCCCCTCAACGCCGAGCGGCGTGTCGGTGCCATAGACCTCATCGAGCATGTGATCCCAGAGCAGTTCGATCTTCGGGTGCTTGCGCAGGCGGTCTTCGAGGATCGCTTCGCAACGCAGCTCATCGCGGCGGTGGATCAGCGTCACCTTGGAGGCGAAATTCGTCAGGAACAGCGCCTCTTCGACCGCGGTGTTGCCGCCGCCGATCACCGCAATTTCCTGCCCGCGATAGAAGAACCCGTCACAGGTGGCACAGGCCGAGACGCCAAAGCCTTTGAATTTCTCTTCCGACGGCAGGCCGAGCCATTTCGCGCGCGCGCCGGTGGCGAGGATGACCGCATCGGCGGTATAGACCGTGCCGCTGTCGCCCTTGGCGGTAAAGGGACGTTGCGACAGATCGAGATCGGTGATGATGTCGCCGATGATCTCGCAGCCCATCGCCTTGGCATGGGCCTCCATCCGCACCATGAGATCGGGGCCTTGAACTTCGCTGTCGCCGGGCCAGTTTTCCACCTCGGTGGTGGTGGTGAGCTGACCGCCCGGCTCGATCCCTTGCACGAGGATCGGGTTAAGCAGCGCGCGGCTGGCATAGACGCCAGCGGTATAGCCAGCGGGGCCAGAGCCGATGATCAGGACACGGGTGTGGCGGGGGTCGGACATCAAAGGGCTCCTTGGCAGCATGGGCAGGGTTCGGCTACCGGATATAGTCACCCCCGGTCGCACGTGAAAGCCCCAGTTTTATGACAAAGCCGTCACCTAAAAATTCCTGTGCGAAAGGATGTTGCTTCTGGGCGAAACAATATTGCGTGTATGCGCATGGCTGCTATAACAATCGCGAAATTCAAGGGGGCTCGCATGGCGACGACACGACTGGATCCGATCGACCGCAAGATATTGGCCGAACTGCAGGCCGATGGGCGGATGACCAATGTGGAATTGGCCAAACGTGTCGGAATCTCTGCGCCGCCCTGCCTGCGCCGGGTGCGCACGTTGGAGGAAAGCGGCTATATCAAGGGCTATCATGCCGATGTGGACGCCCGCGAGCTTGGCTTTGAGGTGCAGGTCTTTGCCAGCGTCGGCCTGGTGAGTCAGGCCGAAAGCGATCTGAGCGCCTTTGAAGAGAAATGCCGGGGCTGGCCGCTGGTTCGTGAATGTCACATGCTCAATGGCGAGGTGGATTTCATCCTCAAATGCGTGGCCCCGGACCTGAGCACCTTTCAGCAGTTTCTGACCCGCGACCTGACCGCCGCCGAGAATGTCGCCAGCGTCAAGACATCGCTGGTGATCCGGGGCGCCAAGGACGATCCCGGCGTGCCCTTTGAGGTGCTCGAAGAGCGGCTGGCGCGCGACGCCTGAGCGTCGCGCAAGCGATCATTCGATCGGCATTGGCAAGGGCTGACGCGGATGGGCGAGGCTTCCGAATTCGGAGGTTTTGCGCAGATGCGGGAAGAGCGCCATGAACCGCACCGAGGTCTCATAAGACACGATGGAATTGAACCCCGCGCCGGGGTGAAAGCTCTCGGTGGTGAGCCCTGCCGCGGTGATTGTCGCGTGCCGCTGCAGCGCCAGATGGTAGAGCCGCACCGGGCTTGGCGGGCGCAGCGGGATCACGCTATGGCCATCGGCAAAGCTCTGCACGCTGCGCAGGCTGTTGTCGCCGGGCCCGCCGGTGGTGCGCTGCAACAGGCGCGCGCCGGGGCCGGCGAGGAAATCGGGCGAGGGGCGGCCCAGCCCAAAGGCATCGGTCATCACGCGGGTCAGCGGTGCCACGGGCGCGATGTTGTCGGGCGCAAGCTGCATCGAGCCGATCCAGAGCAGCGGCGATGGGCCGCGCTCGCGGGTCTGGATGAGCATGCCAGGCACGAGGTCTTCGACGGCAACGGGCCCCTGGGTCGTGGTGATGAGCGTGCCACGGGCAAAGGCCGAGAACGCCGCCTCGAAAATCGGACCGGCCGGGGCCTCGACCCGAGAGCGCTGGACCGAGCCGTCATGGCGGTTGAGCCAAGAGACATCATAGACGCGCTGGGCGGTCGGACGGATGTCCTGAGGGCGTGAGGCCGGGCGATTGGATGCGGGATGTGTGGTGCGGGGCGCGACAATACGGGGCGCCGAGGGGGAATAAACCATCTATGACCTTTGTCCTTCGGGTCTTATCTGTACCGGCCCCCACCGAACAGCGACAGAAAGACAGAGTTAATCTGCAATCTCGCCATAGTTGAGCCGGGGCGGCGCATTTATGTCAAATTTTCACTGAAATTGGCGCTGATGCGCGGGGTAATCGCGGTGTCTGGTGAGGATTGTTGAAAATTCAGCCTGTAATCGCGCCACAATCCGAGTCGCGCCCAGGCCCTTCAGAGGAAAGGCCGGGAACACAAAGGCCGCATCCGGGGACACGGCCTTTTGCTGCCACGAGGGGGGAAGACTGCGGCGGGGACGCGGGAGGGTTAGCTCGCGCGTTTGGCGGAAACGGGGGTTGCGACCTTGACCTTGCGATAGCCGCGCTGGAAGGGCAGCGGCGCAACGGGGGATTTGCTCGCTTCAATCACGGATGTCATCCAACGGCGTTGCTTCTTCATGGTCTTGGCTCCTCACACTGTCCCCGTTTTTTGGGACTTACTGTTGTTCGTTCTGGAAACAATTTGCCGGGATATTGCGGCCATGTTTGGGCTTTGAGAACAATTTGTGAGAGATTTGAGAGGTCGGACCGGCGCGGAATGTGGCTGAGGCGCATTCCGGCAATCTATTGAAAACTATGATGTTTTCAGAATGTGCGAATTTCCTGAGGCCAGAATCCGGCGATTTCTAGCGGGTCTTCGCCCAAATCGCGCCAGATTCAGAGACGGATGACCGAAATCAGCCGGCCGTAATCGACCTCGCCGGCATGGGTGGTGCGCCGATAGGAGAAAAACCGAGTCGCATCATGATAGGTGCAATGGCCGGTCCATTCGGCATGGCCAACCCCGGCCTGCCGCAGACGGTAGAGCCCATAGCCCGGCAGATCGAACTGCAACCGGTCGCCCTGCCCATTGGCAAAGAAACGGCTGGCCTCAGGGTCGTCCAGGGTAAAGCTGTCCATGAAATCGGGGCCGACCTCATAGGCGGATTGGCTGATGCAGGGGCCGATCACGGCGCAGATCTCGGCCCGTTCTGCGCCAAGGTCTTCCATCGCGTCGAGCGTCGCCTCGAGCACGCCGAGCTGCGCGCCCTTCCAGCCCGCATGGGCCGCGCCGATCACCCCATGCGTGGCATCTGCAAAGAGCACCGGCTGGCAATCGGCGGTCAGGATGCCGAGCGCGATGCCCGGCGTCGCGGTGACCATCGCATCGGCCTTGGGCTTGGCCGCAAAGGGCTCGGTGACATGGACGACATCGGGCGAATGTACCTGATGGAGCGAGACGAGATGGCTCTGATCGACCTGCATCGCCTCGGACACGCGGCGGCGGTTGATGGCGACGATCTCGGATTGATCCGACGAGCCCTGACCGCAGTTCAGCCCCTGAAAAATCCCCGACGAGGCACCGCCCTTGCGGGTAAAGAACCCGTGGCGCAGCGGGGTGAGACTGTCGGCGGTGATGATTTCAAGGGTCATAGATCAAGTCCAGCTGGCGGTGCGGTGCCCGCGGGGTAAAGCGCCATCACCTTGAACAGCGTCCCCATTTCCTCTGGGTGCGTCAAGCGGCGATGTGCGGCGATATGGGCGTCGAGAGCCGCGCCGGTGAGCCCGGAGGCCAGGGCCTGCGCCCGCGCGGTGATGCCGAGCCGTTCGAGAAAGACGCCCTGAGGCGTGGCGCGGCTATGCGCGGCAGGGGCGGCGGCGCGGGCGAGGCTTGCGAATTCCACATGGGCGGTGAGATCGGCGGTGCCGGGGGCCTCGAGCGGATCGGTTTTGGCGTGGGATTTGACCGCTTGGAACGTGTCGCCTGCGCTCTGCCAGTCGCCGTAATCTATGAGGAGCGCCATGCCGCCATGGGTCGCAATCCGGGCGCCGAGGGTTTCGGCCATGACCTCTGAGGCGGGGCTGAGCGTCACCATATCGCCCTCGGTGGTGTCGGCGAGCCGATGGTCGAGCGCCTTGAGCGGCAGGGGCGCGGCAAGGCCAAAGCAAAGCGCGCCACCCTCATCCAGACCTACCAGCCGTTCGCGCCACTGATCGCCATTGCGCAGGAACTGGCGCAGCGGCAGGGCGTCGAAAAACTCGTTCGCGACAAGGAAAAGCGGCAGCTCGGGCAGGGTGTCGATATGGTCGTGATGGGTGACGTTTTGCACCGCCTTGGCCTGCAACGCGCGCAGCGCTGGCGAGGCCTCGACCATATGCGGGCGGGCGGCGGCGTGAAAGCCGGGGATCTTGCTTGTGGCGCGCAGGATATCGGCCATGAGCGTGCCGCGTCCGGGGCCAAGCTCGGCCAGGGCAAAGGGCGCTGGCGCGCCTTGATCGAGCCAGCTCTGGGCCAGGGCGAGGCCGATGAGTTCACCGAACATCTGGCTGATTTCCGGCGCGGTGATGAAATCGCCGGAGACGCCGAGGGGATCGCGCGTGGGGTAATAGCCATGCTCGGGATGGAGCAGGCAGAGGGTCATGTAATCGGCGATGCTGATCGGGCCGGTGGCGGCAATCTGCCGTGATATCAGGGTCTTGAGCGGGGTCATGCGCGGCGGGCGCGGAGCACGAAGTAAAGACCCACCGCGATCATCGGCAGCGACAGGATTTGCCCCATGGTGAGACCGTAGCCGCCGATCTGCCAGGCAAGGCCGAGCGGGTTGCCGGGCGAGATGAACTGGGCGTCGGGCTGGCGCACGAATTCGACGAGGAACCGGCCGAGACCATAGCCCGCCACGAAGAGGCCGAGGATCAGCCCGGGGCGTTTGAAGGCGCCGCGACGATAGGCGAGCCAGATCAGCACCGCGCCGAGGATCAGCCCTTCGAGAGCGGCCTCGTAGAGCTGTGACGGATGGCGGGCGCAGAGACCGGCGAGCGTGCCGCAGTTCTGAGCCTCCGCGCCGGGGAAGATCACGCCCCAGGGCAGATCGGTCGGGCGGCCCCAAAGCTCGGCATTGATGAAATTGGCGATCCGGCCCAGCAAGAGCCCGATCGGCGTGACCATGGCGAGCACATCTGCGGCCGAGAGCCAAGGGATGTTTTCCTTGCGGAAATAGAGCGTGGCGGCGATCAGAACGCCGAGGAAGCCGCCATGAAACGCCATGCCGCCTTGCCAGATCTTGAGGATGTCACCGGGGTTCGACAGGTAGTAACCGGGTTGATAAAACAGCACAAATCCGAGTCGGCCACCGAGGATGATGCCAAGGATCACCCAGGTGAGGAGGTCGTCCACCTGGGTCCGTGTCATGGGCGATGTGTCGCCGGGCCAGAGCGTCGGGCGGCTCACCGTGGCGAGCACGAGACGCCAGCCCAGAACGATGCCCACGATATAGGCCAGCGCGTACCAGCGCAGCGAGAAATCGAGGCCGAACAGCGAGATCGTGAAGATCTCGGGCGAGATGTCGGGGAAGGGGATCGCGGCTATCATAGGGCCTGTTGGCCATGGGCCGGGGGCAGAGTCAAGAGATCACATATCTGTCATATGGGGGTGAACTCTGTGCTTGAGAACAGGGGGCATCCACCCCATATAGCCCCTGTATATTCTGGAGGATAGCGATGCAGACCCGCAACAAGGTGCTCGACGATATTTCGCAGCTGATGACCAATGCCATGGGCGTGGCGCAGGGCGCGAAGAACGAGGCGGAAACGGCAATGAAATCAATGCTCGACCGCTGGTTGGCGGATCGCGATTTTGTCACCCGCGAAGAGTTCGACGCGGTGCGTGCGATGGCCCAGAAGGCGCGTGAAGAGAATGAAAGCCTCAAGGCGCGGCTCGAAAAACTCGAAGGCCAATCCGGCAAATAAGCCGGGTCGGTGACACGTCGGTATTACGTCGGTAAAGCGACGGTGCCGGTTTTGGCGCTGATCAGGAGGTTTTGCCCTGCCTCGATCCGGCAAAATGCCGGGTCGGCAGCACGTCGGTCTTGCGTCGGTAAAACGACAGTGCCTCTTTCGGCCCTCTGATCGGGCCCTGGCCGGTCCCCGCCGATCCACCTCCCCCATCATCCATGATCTGCCACCCGCGCCGGGATGCAAGCGCGGGGCGATCTGTCGTGGCTCTGAGCGACCGCCCTGTCCCGTCACCGCCGGGTCCGGGTCGCCGTGGCCGAAATCCCTTGCCATGGGGCGGCCCGGCTGTTTCGATCCTCCCGTTGCTGCATCGCTGAGGAAAAGGAGCAAGATTTTTCCAGTTCGTTGCTTACGGTAGGAGTATGCCATGTCGATAACCCAACGCCCGCTTTGTGGGCTTCTGGCGTCCGCGCTGTTTCTCTGCGGAATGTCCGCGAGCCCTCTGTCCGCGCAGGACGCCGGGGGCGGGACCATCCCCAATCTCACCTTCACCAGCTGGACCGGGCCTTATATGCGCTCGCAGATGCTCGGCTTTGTGCGGCCCTATGAGGCGGCGACGGGGCAGCGCCTGCATGTGGCGCATTACAATGGCGGCATCGACGAGATCCGCGATCAGGTCGAATCCGCCAATGTCATCTGGGACGTGGTGGACCTGACCCAGGCGGATCTGCTGCGGGCCTGTGACGCGGGGCTTTTGGAGGATATTTCGGACATCGAGTTGCCGGATGGCAGCGATGGCACGCCGGCGGCGGAGGATTTCGTCGCAGGCGCGCTCAGCCCCTGCGGTGTCGGCGTCATCGAATGGGCCACGGCATTTGCCTATTCCGGTGCGGCCTTTGGCGACAGCCCGCCGAGCGGCATTGCCGATTTCTTTGATGTCGAGACCTATCCCGGCGCCCGCGCCATTCGCAATGATCCGACGGTGATCATGGAATGGGCGCTCATGGCCGATGGGGTGGCGCGCGACGAGGTCTATCCGCTGCTCGAGACCGAGGAGGGCGTGGCGCGGGCCTTTGACGTGATGGAGGCGATCCGCCCCGGGCTTCAGCTCTGGTCGGCGGGGCGCGAACCGGTGCGGCTCTTGAACGGGGGCGAGGTTGTCCTGTCGTCGATCTGGGCCACCACGGGGGCGACGGCGGCCAAGGAAGAGGGCGCGGATTTCGCCATCGTCTTTGACGGGCGCATCCTCGAGATGGATCTCTTTGGCATCCCGAAAGGCAGCCGCAACAAGGCGGCGGCGCTCGCGTTTATCCGCTATGCGAGCAGTTCCACCTCGCTGGCGCAGATGGTGAGCCACCTGCCCAACGGGCCGACGCGCAAATCGTCGCTGGCGCTGCTGTCGGAGGAGGTTCTGGCGCAGATCCCGAACAGCCCGAGCTATGCCGACAATCTCAGCCTTGTCTCGGACGCGACCTGGTGGGCTGAGCATCACGCCCGCCTCGACGAGGCGTTTCAGGCCTGGCTCAACAAAAATGACCGGCAGGGCCCTGCTGGCACAACACGTTAAGGGGAGGGGGAGAACATGCCGCTTACAAAACCCAAGCTGCCTGAGAATCTCATTGCGAAATCCGGGATTTTCAAGGGGATGAACACCTTTATGGCCGTGGGGTCGATGGTGATGATCCTGGCCTTTGTCCTCTACACGATCCGCGATGTGGACGCGTCGTCCGAGGTGTTCTCGGCGGGCAAGAATTTCATCATCGGAAGCCTCGATTGGTTCTATGTTCTGGTGGTCAATGCCGCGCTGTTTTTCTCGGTCTGGCTGCTCTTTAGCCGCTTTGGCCATGTCAAGCTTGGCAAGGAAGAGGATGAGCCGGATTTCTCGACCTTTTCCTGGATTGCCATGCTGTTTTCGGCAGGGCTTGGCTCCGGGCTGATCTATTGGGGCGTGGCCGAGCCGATGTTCCATATTCAGGGCAATCCCTTTGCCGAAGGCGCGGGCATTGCCGCCGGGGGCACCGATGCCGCGGTCAAGGCGGTGACGGTGACGATCTTTCACTGGGGGTTTCATGGTTGGGGGCTTTATGTGCTGGCGGGGATGTCGCTGGCCTATTTCGCCTATCGCCATGATCTGCCGCTGACACCGCGGGCGGCGCTCTATCCGATCCTCAAGGAGCGGATCTATGGGCCCTGGGGGCATCTGGTGGACCTCATTGCGGTGTTTGGCACGATCTTTGGCATTGCCACCTCTCTCGGCCTTGGGATCACACCGATTGCGGCGGGGCTGGAGCGGCTCGGCTGGTTGGAGAACAACCTCACCAATCAGCTTATCCTCGTGGCGATTATCACGGTGATGGGCACCGCCTCGGCGGCGTCGGGCGTCGGCAAGGGCGTGCGTATCCTGTCGGAGATGAACGTGCTCTTTAGCCTTGGGCTGTTGCTGTTGTTCCTGATCCTTGGGCCGACGGCGTTCTTGCTCGGCGTGACGATTTCGGGGATCGGTGATTACCTGTGGAACGTGGTGCCCATGGGGTTCAAGATCATCGGCGATCCCGAGAACCAGTGGCAAAGCTGGTGGACCATCTTCTACTGGGGCTGGTGGATCGCCTGGTGTCCCTTTGTCGGCATGTTCATCGCGCGGGTTTCGAAAGGCCGGACGATCAAGGAATTCTGTCTGGCGGTGCTCTTTGTGCCGGTGACGGTGGTCATGGTCTGGATGGGCGTCTTTGGTGGCGCGGCGGCGGGGGTCGAGCTTTTTAACGAGGGGGCGGTCGTCGATGCGGTTAATGCCGATTACGCGCGGGGCGTGTTCCAGACGGTGGCGGGCTTTGGCTATGACTGGCTCACCACGCCGATCAATTTCCTGATCACCCTGTTGCTGATCTCGTGGTTCGTCACCTCGTCGGACAGTGGCACGCTCGTCATGTGTACGATGCTGTCGATGGGCGATGAGAACCCGCCGGTGCGGTTCCGCATTTTCTGGGGTCTGTCGGCCGGTGTGGTGGCGGCGGTGCTGATGCTGGCCGGCGGTCTGTCGGCGCTGCAGACGGCGTCGATCGTGGCCGGGCTGCCGATCGCGGTGATCGTGCTCTTGATGATCTATGGCATGGTGAAAACCCTGCATGAAGAGCATCCGCGCCCCGATTACGAGGACAAGTTCGAGCTCGAATTCCTCAACCGCTAGGGCGGGGCATGGGACACGGCGGCGGGCGGCTTTGGCCGCCCGTTTCGCATTTGGGGGATGAATTTTCGTCAGGGAGCAGGTCTTCGGCCGCCAACCAAGGGTTGGTGGCTGTCTGTAAGCTATCCACAACTTATTGCGTTTATCCACAACAAATTGCTTTACAGGCGCAGCTTGCTGGCCCACCATATCTGGTAAGGGCAGGTGGAATAGCCCCTGTCCCTAGAGCAGGCACCTAGCGCTTGGGAGGCTGCCATTCCCGAGCGCTAAGTTAAAAAACGAGGTGGCGCCATGGCATTATCCGAGCAGTTTTATTCAGAAGACATGCATCCCATTGATCTGGTGGAGCATGTTGCCGAACACCATGACTGGGAATTCGACCGGATCGGGGACGATCAGATCGCCATGGCCGTGGAAGGCCAGTGGCGGACCTATTCGATCACGCTGGCCTGGTCGGGCTATGACGAGACGCTGCGGCTGGTCTGTACCTTCGAGATGGAGCCGCCGGCCGAGAAGCTTCCGGCGCTGTATCACACGCTCAACGAGGTCAATGACCAATGCTGGGCCGGGGCCTTTACCTATTGGGAAGAGCAAAAGCTCATGGTCTATCGCTATGGTCTGTTGATGGCGGGCGGGCAGGAGGTCTGTGCCGAGCAGATCGACACGCTGATCCGTGCCGCGGTGCTCAGCGCCGAGCGGTTCTACCCGGCATTTCAGCTGGTGGTCTGGGGCAATCGCGAACCGAAAGAGGCGATGCAGGTTGCCATTGCAGAGGCCTACGGCAGGGCGTAACACTTCCCGAAACACGACATGCGGGAGGGTTTTATGGTGATGCAATCGGTGGCCGAGGGCGGTCTGGTCCTATTGGGCTGTGGCAAGATGGGATCTGCGATGCTGGAGGGCTGGCTGGCCAAGGGTCTGCCGCCCACAAGCGTCTGGGTGATTGATCCGCGCCCGTCGGATTGGCTCAAATCCACCGGTGTCACCATCAACGGCGCGTTGCCCAAGGCCCCGGCGATCGTTCTCATCGCGGTCAAGCCGCAGATGATGGGCGATGCGCTGCCCGAGATTGCGGCGATGGGCAATGGTGAGACGCTGTTTGTCTCGGTCGCGGCGGGCACGTCGATTGCGGCCTTTGAGGCGGCGATGGGGGCGCAGAGCCCGATCATCCGGGCGATGCCCAACACCCCCGCCGCAGTGGGCCGGGGCATCACCGCCATCATCGGCAACAGCCACGCCCGCGCCGCGCATCTCGACATGGCCGAAGAGCTGCTGCGTGCGGTGGGGCAGGTCGTCCGCTTGGAGAGCGAAAGCCAGATGGATGCGGTCACCGGGGTCAGCGGCTCTGGCCCGGCCTATGTGTTCCACATGATCGAATGTCTGGCGCAGGCAGGCGAGGCGCAGGGGCTTGCGCCCGAGCTTGCCATGCAGCTTGCAAAGGCGACGGTGGCCGGGGCCGGGGCGCTGGCCGAGGCGGCGGACGAGACCCCGGCGCAGCTTCGCGTCAATGTCACCAGCCCCAATGGCACGACGCAGGCCGGGCTTGAACAGCTGATGGATGAGACAACCGGCCTGCCGCCCCTGATGGCGCGGACCGTGGCCGCCGCGACAGACCGGTCAAAGGAGTTGGCGCGTGGCTGATGAGATCACTTTTGACGAGTTCCTCAAGGTAGATATTCGGGTCGGCACGGTGCTGCGGGCCGAGCCCTTTCCCGAGGCGCGCAAACCGGCGATCAAGCTCTGGATCGATTTCGGACCCGAGATCGGCGAGCGCAAGACATCGGCGCAGATCACCGCGCATTACACACCAGAGACCCTCGTCGGTCGTCAGGTCATGGGGGTGGTGAATTTCCCGCCGCGCCAGATCGGGCCGTTCATGTCCGAGGTTCTGGTGCTGGGCCTGTCGGATGCCGAGGGCGGGATCGTCCTCTTGGCCCCCGATCAGACGGTTGCCAATGGGGAGCGGATGCATTGACACGGGTTTTGATCACACGACGCCTGCCGGACACCGTGCTGCAGGAGGCGGAAAAGCATTTCGAGATCGAGCTGCGTGACGAGGCGGCGCCTCTCAAGCTTGGTCAGATGCGCGGTGCGCTGGCGCTTTATGACGGGATCTTGCCGACGCTTGGTGATCTCTTCAGCGCCGAAGCCTTTGCCGAGGCGGAGAACCCGCGCTGCAAGATCCTCGCCAATTTCGGTGTGGGCTATAACCATATCGACGCCGAGGCGGCGCGCGCGGTCGGCATCGCGGTGACCAATACGCCCGGCGCTGTCACCGATGCCACCGCCGATGTCGCGATGACGCTCATGCTCATGTCGGCGCGGCGCGCGGGCGAGGGCGAGCGGCTGGTGCGGTCGGGGCGCTGGACCGGCTGGCAGCCGACCCAGATGCTCGGCCTGCATCTGAGCGGCAAGACGGTGGGCATTCTCGGCATGGGGCGGATCGGGCAGGCCATCGCGCGGCGCTGTCATTTCGGCTTTGGCATGGATGTGCTCTATGCCAACCGGTCTGTGAAAGAGCTCGATTTCCCGGCGGAAAAGCTCAGCCCTCTGGCGCTCGCGGCGCGGGCCGATGTGGTGGTGATCGCCATGCCGGGCGGCAGCGAGACCCATCATTTCGTCGGCACCGAATTCCTGCGGGCGATGCAGGGCCATGCCCATCTCGTCAATATCGCGCGGGGCAATATCGTCGATGAGGCGGCTCTCATCCGGGTGCTCGACGAGGGCGGCATCGCGGGCGCGGGGCTTGATGTATACGAGCATGAGCCGGAGGTGCCCGAGGCGCTGCGCGCGATGGAGAATGTGGTGCTCTTGCCGCATCTCGGGACCGCCGCGCTCGAGGTGCGCGAGGCGATGGGCTATATGGCGGTGGAGAACCTGCGGGCCTTCTTTGCGGGCGAGGCACCGCCCAATCTGGTCAACTGATCCGGGTATTTTCAGGGGTTTAGCGGCGGTTTCGCTCAAGTTTGCGCGAGCGACCAAGCGTCAAGCTTGACCTCGGGGCAGGGCTCGGGTCTGTTGGATCGGCTATTTTGGGAGCCACTACATGATCCAGCCCGCCATCACCGGGACCGGGGTATTCACCCCCGAGCAAACCATCACGAATGACGAGCTGGTGGTTGCCTTCAACGCCTATGCCGAAAAGTTCAACGCCGACAATGCCGAGGCGATTGCGGCGGGAGAGGTCGCGGCCAAGGCGCCGTCCTCGTCCGAGTTCATCCTCAGCGCCTCGGGGATCGAGCAGCGCTATGTGATGGACAAATCCGGGGTTCTCGATCCCGAGACCATGCATCCGGTCTTTGCAGCCCGTGCCGACGAGGCGCCGTCGATGATGGCCGAAATGGCGATAGACGCGGCGCAAAAGGCGCTGGCGCAGGCCGGGCGGCGGGCGGAAGAGGTCGATCTCATCATCTGTGCCGCCTCGAACCACGAGCGCGCCTATCCCGCCATTGCCATTGAAATTCAGCAATTGCTGGGCGCGGGGGGCTTTGCCTTTGACATGAATGTCGCCTGTTCCTCGGCCACGTTCGGCATCCAGGCGGCGGCGGATATGGTGCGGGCGGGATCGGCGAAATGCGCGCTTATCGTCAATCCCGAGATCTGCTCGGCGCATCTCGAATGGCGCGACCGGGATTGTCATTTCATCTTTGGCGATGTCTGCACCGCGACGCTGGTCGAGCCCGCCGAGGCGGCCCAAGGCGCGCATTTCCTCATCCGGTCGACCCGCTGTGCCACGGAGTTTTCCAACAATATCCGCAACAACAACGGTTTTCTCCGGCGCACCCGGCCGGGCCAGATGGCGGACCGGCGCGACATGCAGTTCATGCAGGAGGGGCGGAAGGTCTTTAAGGAAGTGCTGCCGCTCGTCTCGGCCCATATCGCGGGCCATATGGAGGACGAGGGCGTGGCGGCGGAGGATCTCAAGCGGCTCTGGCTGCATCAGGCCAACAAGTCGATGAATGATTTCATCGGCCGCAAGGTTCTGGGCCGGGTGCCGGAGCCGGAAGAGCAGCCCAACATCTTGCAGGATTACGCCAACACCTCGTCTGCCGGGTCGATCATCGCATTCGCGAAATACTCCGGCGATCTGGCGCCCGGCGATGTCGGGCTGATCTGCAGCTTTGGCGCGGGCTATTCGGTTGGGTCGGTGATTGTCGAGCGGGTGTGAGGGCCAATAAATGAGGGCCAATAAATGAAGGCCAGGAGATGAGGGCCAGTAGATGAGGGGCAATAGGGGCAAACCGGGGCAGGCGGGGCCATCTACTCTGTCTCTCGGCGCGCCATCTAGAAGCCAAGCTTCGGGGATGGACGATGACGTGCTTCGATCCAGCGTATTTTATACGAAGAGGAGGGACAAAGCCCCAATCCGTACCGACCCCGCCAGGCTGCCCGGCATTGGGGATGCAGAGCAACAGGTTGTCCCGGTTTACTTCGGGATTGGTTTACAAGTGACATTTGGAAAGGCAGACAGTAATGGGAAAAGAGTTTGACGGTTCCCCCGACGTCGGGGCCGTAGGCAGGGATGGGTAAATGTCAACGATCAGAGGTTATCTGAAGAAACATACCGAGGCGTTGGTCAAGGATGTTGGGATCGAGCCCGCGTGCGAGCTCACCGGCAAGTCCAAGGCGACCTTGGGGCGGTATTATTCGGACCATGACGAACATGCCGATCGGTTCATGCCGATCGACGCGGTGGCGGCGCTCGAAGAGGCGGCGTCCTATCCGCATGTCACGGCGGCGCTGGCCGAGCTCAAGGGCATCAGCCTGTCCTTTGACGGCACCCGGCGCAATGCGGATGACAAGGGCGGGGTGAACGCCGATGTGATCGCGCTCAGCCAGCGGTTCGCGATCCTGATGGCCGAGTATCAGCAATCCATCGAGGATGGGGTGATCACGGTCAATGAGGCCAAGCGTCTGTTGCGGGAGACGACGCAGCTGCAGCAGGTCCTCATCGACATGAAGCTGCATCTCGAAGACGAGGCGACCTGAGCCGGGGTGTTCCCGGGTCAGAGCGTTCTTTTCCTGAGTTCTGAAGGGGTTGCGCCAAATCTCTGGCGGATCGCGCGCGACAGGGCTGCGGGCGATTCATAGCCGCATCTGAGCGCCACCTCGGCCACGCCGAGACCACTTCCCTCGAGCATTTTACGCGCGTTCGAGAGCCGCAGATGGCGGTAGACCGTGCCCGGCGGTGCGCCGAGGCCGCGGCGGAAATGCCGGTCGAGCGTGCGCGGCTGGCAGGAGCAGCGCCGCGCCAGATCGGGGAGCGGCAGCGGCCGTTCGAGATGGTCGCGCATGAGCGCCAGCGCGCGGCCCACCAGCGGATCGTGATGCGGCGTTTCATCGGGGCGGGGATCGCCCTTGATGAACTGATCCTCGACATCGAGCCGGGCGGCCTCGCCGAGATGCTGGCTCACCAGATCAAGCACCACATCAAGCGCCGAGAGCGCCCCGGCGCAGGTGATCACCGGCCCGTCGCGCAGATGCCGGGCGCGGACGGCGTCAACCTCAAGGAATCGTTCGGAAAAGGCGGGGAGAAGATCCCAGTGAATCGTCGCCTGCCGCCCGTTCAAGAGCCCGGCAGAGGCCAGAAGCCATGGCCCCGCATCGAGCCCGATGGTCACCGCCGCCTGACCGGCGGCGCGGCGCAGCGCCTGACGGGCGGCGTTGGTATCGTGATCATGGTGCCGATAGCTCGCGTGGACAAAGAGATAATCGCAATAGGTCAAGGACTTGAGCGGGCCGTGCGGGACGATGCCGATGCCCGAGGAGGTCTGCACCGGCAACCCGTCGAGGGTGACGATCTGCCAGTCGAACACATGGCGATGGGTCACCGCATTGGCAGCGCGGAGCGGCTCGAGGCAATTGGCCATGCACAGGTTGGAGAACTCGTCAAAGACGAGGAAGCCGATCCGCACCGGGCCACCCGGGATTTTTGTCCATTTCTGCATCAAGAATGTCAGATACTGCAAAATCTGGCGCGGTTCCAGCGATACTCTCGCGCCATGTTGACTGGGAGAACACCATGCCGCTGACCATGAACCGAGACGTTTTCATCACCTGTGCCGTGACCGGATCGGGCGGCACCCAAGACCGCAGCCCGCATGTGCCGCGCAGCCCTGAGCAGATTGCCGACAGCGCGATTGCGGCGGCGAAGGCGGGGGCGGCGGTGGTGCATTGCCATGTGCGCGATCCCGAGACCGGGGCGCCGAGCCGGGACAAGGGGCTGTTTCGCGAAGTGACCGACCGGATCCGCGACGCGGAGGTCGATGTGGTGCTCAACCTGACTGCCGGGATGGGCGGCGATCTGGTCTTTGGCGATGTCGAGAACCCGCTCGATCTCAACAGTGCCGGCACCGATATGGCGGGCGCTACCGAGCGCGTGGCCCATGTCGCCGAATGCCGCCCCGAGATCTGCACGCTCGATTGCGGCACGATGAATTTCGCCGAGGCCGATTACGTGATGACCAACACGCCCGGCATGCTCACCGCCATGGGCGCGATGATGACCGAGCTCGGCGTCAAGCCGGAGATCGAGGCCTTTGACACCGGCCATCTTTGGTATGCAAAACAACTGGTTAAGGATGGCGTTCTCGAAAGCCCCGCGCTGGTTCAGCTCTGCATGGGCGTGCCATGGGGTGCGCCGAATGACCTCAACACCTTCATGGCGATGGTCAACAACATCCCCGAGGATTGGGCCTGGTCGGCCTTCAGCCTGGGCCGCGATCAGATGGCCTATGTCGCGGCGAGCGTGCTCGCGGGCGGCAATGTGCGCGTCGGTCTCGAGGACAATCTGATGCTCGATCGCGGGGTGCTCGCCACCAATGAGCAGCTGGTGACCCGCGCCCGCGAGATCATCGAGCGTCTCGGCGCCCGGGTGATCGGCCCGCAAGAGGTGCGCGACAAGCTCGGCCTGACCAAACGCGCCCCGGTCTGAGACCGGGCGCGGCTGGGGCCGAAACCGGCCAAGACGGCAGGTCGGTCTTACGTCGGCATCGCGTCGGTAAAGCGACGGTGGGTGAAGACGGGGGGTGAAATCGCCCCCGCCCGAGGGAGTGGGCGGGGCGGTCTAACGGGGCCTAGCAGGGCCTAACAGGGCCAATCAGGGTCTGACAGGGAGTGAACACATGTCACGCAGGGTTTTGATCACCGGGGGCGGATCGGGTATCGGCCGTACCTATGCCCGCCGGTTCCATGCCGAGGGCGACCATATCGCGATCTGTGACGCCGATCCGGCGGCGGTCGAGGCGATGCGCGCCGAGCTGCCCGGTCTCATCGGGGCGGCGGTGGATGTGCGCGACGAGGCGGCCATGGCCGAGTTTCTCGGCGCGGTCGAAGAGGAATGGGGCGGGGCGGATATCGTCTTTGCCAATGCCGGCACCGGCGGCCCGGCGGGGCATATCGAGGATATCAGCTATCAGGATTGGCAGGATTGCGTGGCGGTGAACCTGCATGGCGTCTTTCTCACCTGCCGCTGGGCGGCGCGGGTGATGCGGGCGCAGGGCTCGGGGCTCATCCTGCTCACCTCGTCGACCGCGGGGCTCTTTGGCTATCCCAACCGCTCGCCCTATGCGGCGGCGAAATGGGCGATCAACGGGCTGACCAAGACGCTCGCGATGGAGCTCGGCCCGGTGGGGGTGCGCGTCAATGCCATCGCCCCCGGCGCGGTCGAAGGCGAGCGGATGGAGCGGGTCCTCGCCAATGAGAGCCGCGCCACCGGGCGGCCCATCGAGGAAATCCGCGCCTCTTACGTGGAATGCACCTCGCTCAAGAGCTGGGTGAGCGCAGATGAGCTCGCCGATATGGCGCTGTTCCTCGCCTCGCCCGCCGCGGCCAAAGTGTCGGGGCAGATCATGGCCGTGGATGGCCACACGGAAAGCATCAACTGAGGCCAGAAGTGGCGCCAGAATTGGTGCCAGCTTTGATGCCAGAAATTCAGATGTCAGGGAGAATGACATGACCAAGACAGCAGCGATCATCGGCGGTGGCGTCATCGGCGGCGGCTGGGCCGCGCGGTTCCTGCTCAACGGCTGGGATGTGCGGGTGTTCGACCCCGATCCGCAGGCCGAGCGCAAGATTGCCGAGGTGCTCGGCAATGCGCGGGGCGCGCTGCCGATGCTCTATGACACGGCGCTGCCTGAGGAGGGCACGCTCAGCTTTCATGGCTCGATTGCCGAGGCGGTCGAGGGCGCCGATTGGGTGCAGGAAAGCGTGAGCGAGCGGCTCGACCTCAAGCATAAGGTGCTGGCCGAGATCCAGACGGCGAATGCCGGCGTTCTCATCGGCTCGTCAACCAGCGGCTTCAAACCCTCGGAGTTGCAAGAGGGCGCGCAGGACCCATCGACCATCATGGTCACCCACCCGTTCAACCCGGTCTATCTCTTGCCGCTGATCGAGCTGGTGCCTTCGCAGGCCACCGCGCCCGAGGCCATCGCCCGCGCGAGCGAGATGCTCACCGCGCTCGGGCTCTATCCGCTGCATGTGCGCAAGGAGATCGACGCCCATATCGCCGACCGCTTTCTCGAGGCGGTGTGGCGCGAGGCGCTCTGGCTGGTCAAGGACGGCATCGCCACCACCGAAGAGATCGACAATGCGATCCGCTATGGGTTTGGCATCCGCTGGGCGCAGATGGGTCTCTTTGAGACCTATCGCGTGGCCGGCGGCGAGGCCGGGATGCGGCATTTCATGGCGCAGTTCGGCCCTTGCCTCAAATGGCCCTGGACCAAGCTCATGGATGTGCCCGAGTTCACCGACGAGCTTGTCGATCTCATCGCCGATCAGTCGGATGCGCAATCGGGGCATCTGTCGATCCGCGAGCTCGAGCGCAAGCGCGACCGCAACCTCATCGCGATGATGCGGGCGCTGCGCCAGCAGGGCAATGCCTCGGGGCGGCTGATCAACGACCATCAGAAAACGATCCGCCCGGAGCCTGTCGCGTCCGAGGATGGCCGCGCGCTGCGCAGTCAGCGGCGTATGGTGCCGGTCGATTGGACCGATGTGAACGGCCATATGAACGAGGGCCGCTATGGGCAGATCTTCTCGGATGCCGCCGAAGAGGTGATGGCGCATGTCGGGGCCGATGGCGCCTATGTGCAGGCGGGCAACAGCTATTTCACGGTGGAAACCACGGTGAAATACCTCGCCGAGACCCATGCCGGCGAGATGGTCGAGGTCTGGAGCCGGGTGACGGAGGGCGCGGGCAAGAAGCTGCGCTGTCTGCATGAGATGCGCCGCGCCAGCGATGGCGAGATCCTCGCCACCTGCGACCAGTTCATGCTGCATGTGAGCCTCGAGACGCGGCGCACCTGCGACCCGCTGCCCGAAGTTCAGGCCCGTGTTGAGGCGCTCGCCGCCGCGCATAAGGAGTGAGACCATGCAATTCGCGATGACCGAAGAACAGCAGATGATCGTCGACACGACGCGGGCCTTTGTCGAAAAGGAAATCTATCCCCATGAGCTCGAGGTCGAGCGGTCCGGCCACCTGCCGATGGAGATCATCCGCGAGGTGCAGGCCAAGGCGATCGAGGCCGGGCTCTATGCGGCCAATATGCCCGAAGAGGTGGGCGGTGCCGGGCTCGATACGCTGACCTGGCTGATGTATGAAAAAGAGCTTGGCCGGGCCAATTACGCGCTGCACTGGACCTGTGTGGCGCGGCCGTCGAATATCCTCTTGGCGGGCAGCGAAGAGCAGCGCGAGAAATATCTCTACCCCTGTATTCGCGGTGAGAAATGGGATTGTCTCGCGATGACCGAGCCGGGGGCGGGGTCGGATTTGCGCGGCATGAAGGCCAGCGCCAAACAAGATGGCGATGATTTCATCCTCAACGGCACCAAGCATTTCATCAGCCATGCCGATATCGCCGATTTCTCGATCGTCTTTATGGCGACCGGCGAGGAAGAGACGCCGCGCGGGCCGAAGAAGCTCATCACCGCGTTTTTCGTCGACAAGGGCACGCCGGGGTTCTCGGTGCGCGAGGGCTACCGCAATGTGAGCCACCGCGGCTATACCAATGCGGTGCTCGAGTTCGACAATTGCCGGCTGCCGAAATCGGCGGTGCTGGGCGAGGTGCACAAGGGGTTCCAGGTGGCCAATGACTGGCTCGGCGCGACCCGGCTTCAGGTGGCGGCGACCTGCCTTGGCCGGGCCGAGCGGGCGCTGCAACATGCGGTGGAGTATGCCGCCGAGCGCCGCCAGTTCGGCCAGCAGATCGGCAAGTTTCAGGGCGTGTCCTTCAAGCTCGCCGATATGGCGACCGAGCTCAAGGCGGCGGAGCTTCTGACCTGGATGGGCGGCTGGAAATTCGATCAGGGCAACGTGACCGAGAGCGACATGTCGATGGCCAAGCTCAAGGCCACCGAGATGCTGGCGATGGTGGCCGATGAGGCGATCCAGATCCATGGCGGCATGGGGCTCATGGATGAGCTGCCGCTGGAGCGGATCTGGCGCGATGCGCGGGTCGAACGGATCTGGGAAGGCACCAGCGAGATCCAGCGCCATATCATCAGCCGCGAGATGCTGCGGCCGCTGGGCGCCTGATTTTATGCCTCCGGCGGGGATATTTGCGGCCAGAAGAAGATGCGGGAGAGGGATCACTCCCCCTCCCGTCTGGCTGCGCCAAAGCGCTTCTCCTGGCGCGGTCATCGGCGTCCCCGCCTGTACCGCGCCCCGAGCCTCGCGCGAATTCATGAACAATTCCTTACTTCTTCTGGCGAAAAATATCCTCGCCGAAGGCGAAACTCTTTTGGAGCCACCGCGCCATGCGTGATCTGTCCCGTCTGTTTCAGCCCCGGTCCATTGCCGTCATCGGCGGCGGGGCCTGGTGTGCCAATGTCATCGAGCAATGCGCCAAGATGGGCTTTGCCGGGCCGGTCTGGCCGGTGCATCCGACCCGCAGTGAGCTGGGCGGGGTGGCGGCCTTTGCCTCGCTCGACGATCTGCCGGGGGTGCCCGATGCGGTGTTCATCGGGGTCAATCGCAGCCTGACCATCGAGACGGTGGCGCGGCTCAGGGCCATGGGCGCGGGCGGGGCGGTGTGTTTTGCCAGCGGGTTCCGCGAGGCGCAGGCCGAGACCGGCGATGGCGACAGCCTGCAGGAGGCGCTGTTGGCGGCGGCGGGGGAGATGCCGATCATCGGTCCCAATTGCTACGGGTTCATCAATTATCTCGATGGCGCATTGCTCTGGCCCGATCAGCATGGTGGCGAGCGGGTAGAGCGCGGGGTGGCGGTGCTCACCCAGAGCTCGAACATGGCGATCAACATCACCATGCAGGCGCGGGCCTTGCCGTTGGCCTATGTGGGCACGGCGGGCAATCAGGCGCAGATCGGCCTGTCGGAGATCGGCGCGGCGATGCTCGAGGATCCGCGGGTGACGGCGCTGGGGCTGCATATCGAGGGGATCGGCGATCTGCGGGCCTTTGAGGCGCTGGCCGCAAGAGCCCGCGCGCTGGGCAAGCCGGTGGTGGCCTTGAAAGTCGGCAAATCCGAGCAGGCACAAAAAGCCGCGGTGTCGCATACCGCCTCGCTGGCCGGGTCGGATGCGGGGGCGCGGGCCTTGCTGCGGCGGCTGGGCATTGGTCAGGTCGAGAGCCTGCCGGGGCTTCTCGAGGCGCTGAAGCTTTTGCATTTCGCGGGGCCTCTGGCCTCGAACGGTGTGGCGTCGATGTCCTGCTCGGGCGGCGAGGCGAGCCTGATGGCGGACACCGGGCTTGGCCGGGATATTCGCTTTCCGCCGCTCGATGAGGGCCAGCGGACCGGGCTGCGCGCGGCGCTGGGTCCGATGGTGGCGCTGGCCAACCCGTTGGATTACCACACGTTTATCTGGGGTGACGGGGCGGCTATGGGCCGGGCTTTTGCCGCGATGATGGGCGGGGAAGAGATCGCCATGGGCTGTCTCGTGGTGGATTTTCCGCGCATCGACCGGTGTAGCGATGCGGCCTGGGATTGCGTGCTCGAAGGGGCGGGCCATGCGGCGCGGGCGGTGGGCAAGCCGCTGGCGCTGGTGGCGACCCTGCCCGAGGCGCTGTCGGAACGGGTGGCGGCGCGGGCGATTGCAGAGGGGCTGATCCCGATGCTGGGGCTTGATGAGACGCTCTGCGCCATCGAGATCGCGGCGCGGATGGGCAAGGCAGCCGTGCCTGAGCCGCTGACCCTGCCGGGGGCGCGGAAGACAGGCGCACGGGAAACGGGCGTGGCCCATGTGCTGAGCGAGGCAGAGGCCAAGGCGGCGCTGGCGGAGCATGGCGTGGCGGTGCCCCGGTCCGAGCGGGTCGAGAGCCGCGCGGCGCTGGCTGAGGCGGCGGCGCGGGCGGCCTATCCCGTGGTGCTCAAATCCGAGGGTCTGGCCCATAAGACCGAGGCCGGGGGCGTGGCGCTCGGCCTCAAGGATGCAGCAGCGGTGGCGCAGGCGGCGGGCAGCATGCCGGGCGAGAGTTTTCTCATCGAGGAGATGATCGACGGCGGGGTGGCCGAGCTCTTGATCGGGGTGGTGCGCGATCCGGCGCATGGCTTTGTGCTCACCCTTGGGGCGGGCGGCACCTTGACCGAGATCCTGCGCGACAGCGGCTCGCTCTTGCTGCCCACCACGGAGGATGCGGTGCGCGACACCCTGCACGGCTTGCGGATTGCGCCGGTGCTGGCGGGCTATCGCGGCAAGCCGGGGGCGGATATGGGCGCGATCCTCGCCGCCGTCATGGCGGTGCAGGATTATGTATTGGCCCATGCCGATGAGATAGACGAAATTGAGATCAACCCGCTGATCGTCACGCCCATGCGGGCGGTGGCGGCGGATGCGCTAATCAGGAAGGGAGACAAAGATGAGTGAGAGCCCGGTCAAGACCGAGCGGCGGGGGCATGTGCTCGAGGTGACGCTCGACCGGCCCAAGGCCAATGCGATCGACCTGCAGACCAGCCGTGCGCTGGGCGAGGTGTTTCGCGATTTTCGGGACGATCCAGAGCTGCGGGTGGCGATCATCACCGGCGCGGGAGAAAAGTTCTTTTGCCCCGGCTGGGATCTCAAGGCCGCGGCGGATGGCGATGCGGTGGATGGCGATTACGGCGTCGGCGGCTTTGGCGGGCTGCAGGAGCTGCGCGGGCTCAACAAGCCGGTGATCGCGGCGGTGAATGGCATCTGCTGTGGCGGGGGGCTCGAATGGGCGCTGAGCGCCGATATCATCCTTGCCGCCGAACATGCCACATTCGCCCTGCCGGAAATCCGGTCCGGCACGGTGGCCGATGCGGCCTCGATCAAGCTGCCCAAGCGCATCCCCTATCACATCGCGATGGAGATGCTGCTCACCGGGCGTTGGATCGATGCGGAAGAGGCGGCGCGCTGGGGCATGATCAACCGCATCCATAGCGCCGAGACGCTGATGGAGGAGGCGCGGGCGCTGGCCGATCATCTCGCCTCGGGGCCGCCGCTGGTCTATGCGGCGCTCAAGGAAGTGGTGCGCGAGGCGGAGGGGATGAACTTCCAGGATGCGATGAACCGCATCACCAAGCGTCAGTTCGAGACGGTCGATATTCTCTATGACAGCGAGGATCAGCTCGAAGGGGCGCGGGCCTTTGCCGAGAAGCGCGACCCGGTGTGGAAGGGCCGCTGAGCCGCCGCCACGCTTGAACTTTGTCCGGAAATCACGTCAGGGTGCCGCATGATTTTGCGGCGCCTTTTCATATTCGCCCTGTTGCCGCTGGCCTTGTTGGCGGCGCTTTATGTGGGGTCCGAGCGGTATTTCCGGGCGCAGGAAGTGGCCCGGGCCGAGGGGCGCGTGTCGCTCTACCGGTCGACCGTGGTGGATGAGCTCGACCGGTTTTCCTATTTCACCCATGTGCTGGCGCGGGACCCGTTCGTGATGGCCGCGTCGATGCAGGGGGTGGCGGGCACGCTCGATGCGCGGCTGCGCGATTTCGCGGAGCAGGCCAAGCTCGACGCGATATATCTCATGGGCACCGATGGTACGACGATTGCGGCGTCGAACGCCGGCACGCCCGCGAGTTTCGTGGGCCAGAACTATGCGTTTCGGCCCTATTTCCGGCAGGCCTTGGCGGGCGGGCAGGGGCGGTTCTACGGGATTGGCGCGACCACCGGGTTGCCGGGCTATTTCGTGGCCGATCCGGTGCGCGACCGCGAGGGGCGCATTCGCGGGGTGATTGCGATCAAGCTCGATCTCACGCGGCTCGAGGGGGCGTGGCGGGAGAGCGGCGAGCTTGTGCTCTTGGCCGATGCGGCGCGGGTGGTGCTGCTTTCGTCGCAGGAGGCGTGGCGCTACCGGGTGCTGACGCCGCTCAGCCCCGAGGCGCGGCGCGAGATCGAGGCGGCGCGGCAGTTCACCGGTCATGCGCTCGAGCCGCTCGACTGGCAGCAGAATGAGCCGGGGCGGACGATCGTCGCCGGGGAGGGGATGATCCATCTGGTGCGGGGCGACCTGCCGCATGGCTGGACGCTGCATTACCTCGGCAGCGAGACGCAGATCGAGACGCGCAGCTGGCTGGTGGTGGTGATCGGGGCGGTGATGCTCGGTCTGTTGCTCTCGGGCTGGCAATGGCGGCGCAACCGGATGATCGGCGCGGCGCTGCGCCGGTCGGAGGCCGAGGAGGCGGCGCTGCGCGAGGCGAACCGGCGACTGGCGGTGGAGATCGAAGAGCGGCGCACGGCGCAGCGGCGGTTGCAGCGCACGCAGGGCGAGCTGGAGCGGGCCAGCCGGCTGGCGGCGCTCGGGCAATTGGCGGCCTCGGTGACCCATGAGCTGGGCCAGCCGATTTCGGCGATGCGCAACCATCTGGCGGCGGCGGAGATGTCGGGGGCCTCTGGGGCGACCGGGGCCTCTGGGCTTACGGCGCGGCTGAGTGGGCTGGTGGAGCGGATGGAGGGGATCACTCGGCAGCTCAAGTTCTTTGCCGCGCCGACCGCGTCGGAGATGGGCGAGGTCGATCTCAACGCGGCGCTGGCGGAGGCGCTGGCGCTGGTGGCGCCCAATCTCGAGACGGCGGGCATTGAAGTCACGCGGGATCTGTCGGCGGCGGCGGTTTTGGTGCGTGGCAACAAGCTTCGGCTTGAACAGGTGCTGACCAATCTTCTGCGGAATGCGGCGGATGCGATGGAGGAGAGCGCGACGCGGCAGCTGGTGCTTCGCACCGGGGTTGAGGAGGGCATGGGCTGGGCTGAGATTGCGGACAGTGGCAGCGGGCTTGGCCCCGGTGGGCTTGAGGCGCTGAGCGAGCCCTTTGTGACGACGCGTCCCTCGGGGCAGGGCATGGGGCTGGGGCTTGCGATTTCCGGCGGGATCGTCAAGGAGCATGAGGGCCGTCTTGCGGCGCGGGACAGGCCGGGCGGCGGCACGGTGTTCCGGATGGAGATCCCGCTGGCGGAGGAGATGTGATGGCCGAGGGCAAAGCGACCCCCCTGAACCTGCTCATCGTCGATGACGATGCGGCGATGCGCGCCTCGCTGGTCGAGCTGGCCGAGGCCGCCGGGTGGCAGGCGAGCGCCGTCGGGCGGGCGGCGCAGGTGGCTGATCTCTTGCCCGAGCTGCGGCCCGATGTGATCCTGTCGGATGTGCGGATGCCGGGGATGTCGGGGCTCGACCTGCTGGCCAGCCTGCAGGGCGCGGGCGCGCCGCCCCTGGTGCTCATCTCGGCGCATGGCGATATCACCATGGCGGTCGAGGCGATGCAGGCCGGGGCCTATAGTTTCGTGGAAAAGCCCTATGACCCGCGCCGCTTGCTCAGCATTCTGCGCCATGCGGGCGAGCAATATCGGCTCACCCGGCAGGCTGGGCGGCTCAAGGCGCGGCTGGCGCAGCTGTCGGGGCTCGACCGGGTGTTGCTTGGCGGGACGCCGGAGATGGTGGCGCTGCGCGAGACGGTGATCGACATGGCCGATGCCATGGTGCCGGTGTTTCTCAGCGGTCTCACCGGCACCGGCAAGGATGTGGTCGCCAAGGCGCTGCATGATCTGGGGCCGCGGTCCGAGGCGCCCTTTGTGGCGCTCAACTGTGCGGCGCTGTCGGAGCGGCATTTCGAAGAGGGCATGTTCGGCATTCATGGCGAGCGGCAGGGCAGCCTGATGGGGGCGCGGGGCGGCACGCTTTTCCTCGATGAGGTCGGCGCCTGTCCGGTGGCGGTGCAGGCCAAGCTCTTGCGGGTGATCGAGACCGGTGAGGTGACGCCCATCGGCGCGCCGGGGCCTGTGCCTCTGGATTGTCGGGTGGTGGCGGCGACCAATGAAGACCCGGAAGAGGCCATCGCGGCGGGGCGGCTGCGCCCTGATCTTTATTACCGGCTGAGCGGCGTGGTGCTGCGGCTGCCGCCTCTGGTGCAGCGGCGCGACGATCTCGAGATGCTGGCCACGCATTTCCTGCGCCATTACGCGGCGATCTATGAGATGTCTGCGCCGGCGCTCACCACCGAGGATCTGGCGGCGCTCTTGGCGCATGACTGGCCGGGCAATGTGCGCGAGCTGCGCCATGTGGCGGAGCGGCGGGTGTTGATGGCGCGGCGCGACCGGGGGTCGATGGCCGAGGCGCTGCGCCCGGATGTGGTGGCCGAGGACATGCCCGGCACGCTGCGCGAGGCGGTGGCGGCGCTGGAACGGGGGATGATCGCCCGCGCGCTCAAGGCGCATGAGGGGCGGATGGACGATGTGGCGGCGCAGCTTGGCATCGGGCGGCGCACGCTCAACGAGAAGATCGTCAAGCTCGGTCTCGACAAGGATGCGCTTCTCTAACGCTCAGCAAATCCCGCCGTTGCCCTGCGGAAATCCGCAGGGCGGCCCCCTGACCCCCTGCGGATAACTTCATTGGCGAATCGACCTGCCGCGTTATGATCTCGCGAATTCAATGGATTTTGACTGGGAGGATCATCCATGAACGGATTTCTGAAAACCACTGCGCTTGCGGCAATCACCCTCGGCTTTGCCGGTGAGGCGATGGCTGTGGAGTGGAATGTCTCGCTCTGGGGCAAGCGCCGCGCCTTTACCGAGCATGTCGAGAAGCTCGCCGAGCTGGTGAGCGAAAAGACCGGCGGCGAGTTCACCCTCAACATCAGCTATGGCGGCCTGTCGAAGAACAAGGAGAACCTCGACGGCATTTCCATCGGCGCGTTCGAGATGGCGCAGTTCTGTGCCGGCTATCACCGCGACAAGAACCCGACCATCACCGTGCTCGAACTGCCGTTCCTCGGTGTTGAGACGCTCGAGCAAGAGCGCGAGCTGAGCATGGCGCTCTATGCGCAGCCGGCGGTGCAGGAAGACCTGGCGCGGTGGAACGCGACGCTGCTGATGCCCTCGCCGATGCCGCAATACAACCTCGTGGGTCTCGGCGATGCGCCGACCAGCCTCGAAGGGTTCGAAGGTCTGACCGTGCGCGCCACCGGCGGCATCGGTGAGGCGATGAAGGCCGTGGGTGCGGTGCCGACCTCGATGTCGGCCACCGAAGTGCGCCAGTCGCTCGACAGCGGCGTGATCAAGGCCGCCGCCTTTGCGCCGCATGCGCATATGTCCTTTGGCACGATCGAGAACGCCAACTGGTGGACCACCAACCTCAACCCCGGCACCGTGAACTGCCCGGTTGTGGCCAACACCGACGCGCTCAACGATCTGTCGGACGAGCATCGCGAGGCGCTGCTGGGATCGATCGACGAGGCGCTCGATCATTATGTCGCCAACTATGAAGGCAACACGATGGAGCGTTGGGGTCCGGCGCTCGACGAGCGTGGCATCGAGAAAGTGACCTTCTCGGCCGAGGCGCTCGCCGCCTTTGAAGAGCGCGTGGCTGGCCCCGCGGCGCAGGACTGGATCACCTCGATGGGTGAGCGCGGTCTGCCGGCGCAGGAGCTCTATGACTTTGCCACGTCGAAGCTGAAAGAACTCAAGGGCAGCATGTAAGCCTTTGCGGCCCTGCCCCCCGATCCGGGGGCGGGGCCTTTTTATGCACCTCCGAGCGCCGCCCCAGAGGGGCAGGATGCGCCACCCCGCGCGGCGGGACATGGGGGCGGATCGTAACGGGACATATCACGGGAGGGACACGCCATGGCGGGCGGCGGAACGGTGCTGAGCGATGACAGCACGCTGAGCCGGGTGGACCGGCAATTCTATCGCATCGAAAGGGTTCTGGCGCTGGTCAGCGGGCTCGCGGTGTTCGCGATGATGCTCTTGGCGGTGGGATCGGTCAGCGGGCGCAATTTCTTTGACCAGCCGCTACCGGGCTATGTCGACTGGATCGAGCAGGCGATGCCGCTCATTGCCTTTATGGGCATTTCCTATGTGCAGCGCGACGGCGGGCATATCCGCATGGATCTTGTCGTGGGCAATCTCAAGGGCCGTGTGCTGTGGCTGGTGGAGATGATCACCACGCTGGTGGTGCTTGGCCTGATGGTCCTTCTGGTCTGGGGCACCTGGGCGCATTTCCAGCGCAGTTTCGATTTCGGCGCGCCGCTGTGGAGCCGCGACAGTTCGATGGATATCGCGCTGCCGCTGTGGCCGGCGAAGCTCTTGGCGCCGGTGGCCTTTGGGGTGCTGTGCCTGCGGCTGGTGCTGCAGATCATCGGCTATGGCCGGGCCTTTCTTGAGAATGCGGAAAAGCCGGTGGCGGTGCCGCTGGTGGTGGATGCCGCGACACAGGCCGCCGAAGAAGCGCGCCATGTGTCCGATGGCAACGGGTAAGGGGCAGAACCATGGAACCGATTGATATTGGGCTGATCGTCACCGGCGGCATGCTGGTGCTTGTGATCCTCGGCATGCGGGTGGCCTTTGCCGCCGCGGCCTGTGGCATGGTGGGGCTGATCTGGATTTTCTGGGCCAAGTTCGGCTATGACCCGGCGCGGTTCGGCAAGGCGGTGACGGTGGCGGTCAAGACCGCCGGGCAGGTGCCGCATTCCAAGGTGAGCGCGCAATCGCTGAGCCTCATTCCGACGTTTATCCTGATCGGCTATCTCGCCTATTACGCGGGGCTGACCAAGGCGCTGTTCGAGGCGGCGAAACGCTGGATCGCCTGGGTGCCGGGGGGCTTGGCGGTGTCGACCGTGTTCGCGACCGCGGGCTTTGCCGCCGTGTCCGGCGCGAGCGTCGCGACCTCGGCCGTCTTTGCGCGCATCGCCATTCCCGAGATGCTCGCCATTGGCTATGACAAGAAATTCGCAGCCGGTGTGGTGGCGGCGGGCGGCACGCTGGCCTCGCTCATCCCGCCGTCGGCGATCCTCGTGATCTATGCGATCATCGTCGAGCAGGACGTCGGCAAGCTCTTGCTGGCGGGGTTCCTGCCGGGGATTTTCTCGGCGCTGATCTATGCGCTGCTGATCATCGGCATGGCGATGTCGATCAAGGGGTTTGGCCCGCCGGTGGGCGGCTTTACCTGGCGCGAGCGGCTGGTGGCGCTGCCGCCGGCGCTGCCGATCCTCGTGGTTGTCGCGACCATCGTTCTGTTCGTCTACAACCCGTTTGGCGGCGATGCCTGGGGCACGCCGACCGAGGGCGGGGCGATCGGGGCCTTTGTGGTGTTCCTGATGGCGCTCTATCGCGGCATGCGCTGGGGGCAGTTCAAGGATGCGCTGCTTGAGACTGCAAAGCTCAGCGTGATGATCTTTACCATCATCTGGGGCGTTCTCATCTATGTGCGCTTTCTCGGCTTTGCCGATCTGCCGGGGGCCTTTGCCGATTGGATCACCTCGCTCACCATGTCGCCGATGCTGATCCTTGTGTGCATCCTGCTCGCCTATGCGGTGCTGGGCATGTTCATGGATGCGATCGGGATGCTGCTTTTGACCCTGCCGGTGGTCTATCCGGCAGTGATGGCGCTCAACGGGGGCGAGTTTGTCAGCGCCGCCGACAGCACCTTTGGCATGTCGGGGCCGATGTGCGCGATCTGGTTCGGCATCCTCGTGGTGAAGATGGCGGAGTTCTGTCTCATCACGCCGCCGATCGGGCTCAACTGTTTCGTGGTGGCGGGCGTGCGCGATGACCTCAGCGTGCAGGATGTGTTCAAGGGCGTGACGCCGTTCTTTATCGCGGATGCGATCACCATCGGCCTGTTGGTGGCCTTCCCGATGATCGTGCTCTGGCTGCCCGGTCAGGTCTGATCCGGGAGCAAGGACCAAGTGACGGGGCCGCCTCTGTGCGGCCCCGCGCGTTTGTGGTGCGGGGCTGCGCATTTGTTATAGTGTAACGCGCCCCCATATGCCCGTCATGACCAGACAACATGACATAAGCCGGGAGGCGCTTCCGCAAGAGATGCGTTTCCTGCTGCGGGACTATCCGCGCGACGCTTGGCCGGAGAATCCGCATTTCACCCGCTCGATCCGCAATTGGATGGGCGCCCATCAATCCTTTCGGCAGCTCGGCGAGATCGCCCGGGGCGAGACCGAGCTCTACCTCACCAAGGGGCGCGATCCGCAGGAATTCGCGGCGCGGTTTGCCGAGTTTGGCAACCTCTTGGTGCGCAACCTGCACGGGCACCATAGCTGGGAGGATCGCAAGTTCTTTCCGGAGCTCGAAGGCGCCGATCCGCGTTTTGCCGAGGGGCTCGAGATGCTCGAAGGGGATCACGCCGAGATGGACGCGTTGCTCGACCAGTTCACCCGGCAGGGCAATAGGGTGGTGCAGCTTGTGACGCTCGACGAGGGGCAGGCGCGAAATGAGGCAGGGCTGCTGCATGATTTGGCAGCGCGGCTCGAAGGCTTTCTCGCGCGGCATCTCAGCGACGAGGAAGACCTTGTCGTGCCGTTGCTTTTGCACCACAAATTGAGAGGATAGAGAGTGATCCCGGGCGGTGGACCCGGCCGGGACATTCGGGGCAGGAAAACTTGGGCGGACCCAAGGTCGTTGCCCCGAATCGCTTTGCTCTTTACCGTTTGGTAAAATATGAAAAATCGCCAACTGGGATGGGATAGGACTATGAAACTCACAAAACCCGTGTTTGCCCCGCTGAACCGCCGGGGTGTTCTCAAGGGCGGTGCCGCGCTCGCCGCGACCGCCGGTCTTGGCGCGATGCCGACCGGCCTGCTCGCACAAGAAAAGATCAGCGTCGCCGCCATCTATACCGTTCCGGTTGAGCAGCAATGGGTGAGCCGCATCCACAATGCCGCCACCGCCGCCGTCGAGGCCGGTCAGATCGAGTATCAATTCTCGGAAAGCACCTCGAACACCGATTACGCCCGCGTCATGCGCGAATATGCCGACAGCGGCGTCGACATGATCATCGGCGAGATGTTCGCGGTCGAGCAAGAAGCGCGCGAAGTGATCGCGGAATATCCCAACACCACCTTCCTCATGGGCTCGTCCTTCCCGGCGGATGAAAACTATCCGAACCTCGGTGTGTTCGACAATTACATCCAAGATGCGTCCTATCTCAGCGGCATCATTGCCGGGTCGATGACCGAGACCGGCAATATCGGCATGGTCGGCGGTTTCCCGATCCCCGAGGTGAACCGGTTGATGCATGCCTTCATGGCCGGTGTCCGCGAAGTGAAGCCTGAGGCGAAATTCCAGGTGAGCTTTATCGGGTCGTGGTTCGATCCGCCGAAAGCCAAGGAAACCGCCTTTGCGATGATCGAGAACGGTGCCGATCTGCTCTATGCCGAACGCTTTGGCGTGTCGGACGCGGCGCAGGAGAAGGGCATTCTCGCCATTGGCAACGTGATCGACACCCAGGCCGATTACCCTGAAACGGTCGTGGCCTCGGCGCTGTGGCATTTCGAGCCGACGCTGCAGGCGGCGCTGGCCAATCACAAGGCGGGCACGTTCAAGGCCGAGAATTACGGCGTCTATTCCTTCATGAAGGAAGGCGGCTGTTCGCTGGCCCCGCTCGGCACGTTTGAAGGCAAGGTGCCGGCCGAGGCGATGGCGCTTGTCGAAGAGCGGACCAAGGCGATCAAGGCCGGTGAGTTCACCGTCGAGATCAACGACGACGAGCCCGCTTCTTCCTGATGACTGACAAGACGACGGCGCAGGACATTGTCCTGCGCCTCAACCGCATCACCAAGCGCTTTGGCAGCCTGACCGCCAATGACGGGATCAGTTTCGAGCTGCGGCGCGGTGAGGTGATCGCCTTGCTGGGCGAAAACGGTGCGGGCAAGACCACCCTCATGAATATTCTCTTCGGCCATTACACGGCCGATGAAGGCACGGTCGAAGTCTTTGGCCAGCCGCTGCCGCCGGGCGAGCCGGGGGCGGCACTGGCGGCGGGCGTCGGCATGGTGCATCAGCATTTCACGCTGGCTGACAATATGAGCGTGCTCGACAATATCCTGCTCGGCACCGAACCCTTGTGGAAGCTCGGCATGGGCCGTGGCGCGGCGCGGCGCAAGGTCAGCGATCTGGCGCGCGATTTCGGGCTGGTGGTCGATCCGGACGCCCGCATCGGCAGCCTGTCGGTGGGCGAGCGGCAGCGGGTCGAGATCCTCAAGGCACTCTACCGCGATGCGCGGATCCTGATCCTCGACGAGCCGACCGCGGTGCTGACCCCGCAGGAGACCGACGCGCTCTTTGAGACCTTGCAGAAGGCAGTGGCGCAGGGGCTGTCGATCATTTTCATTTCGCACAAGCTGCATGAGGTAATGGCGATCTCGCAGCGGGTGCTGGTGCTGCGCCATGGCAAGCTGGTGGGCGAGGTGGCGACGCAGGCGACGGATCGCCACAAGCTCGCCGAGATGATGGTCGGGGCAGAGATCACCCCGCCGGCGCCGCGCGAGGCGCGTCCCGGCGCGGTGCTGATGTCGCTCAAGGCGGTCAGCACGGCGGCACGGGGCAATCAGACCGGGCTGCGCGCCGTTGATCTCGACCTGCGGGCCGGGCAGATCACCGGGCTCGCCGGGGTGAGCGGCAACGGCCAGGGGGCGCTGGCCGATCTGCTGTCGGGGCTCGAGGTGCCGCAATCGGGCGAGATGCATCTGGCCGAGGGCGAGACCGCCCGCTGGACCCCGCGCGCGGCGGTGGCGCAGGGTGTCGGGCGCATCCCAGAGGACCGGCACAAGACCGGCACGATCGCCGATTTCAGCCTCACCGAGAACGCGGTGCTGGAGAGCTATACCAAGCCGCCGATCGCGCGGCGGGGCTGGATGAACTGGCGCGAGGCCGAGGACCAGACCCGCGCCATCATCGAGAAATACGACGTGCGCTGCCCGGGGCCGGAGGCGCGTATTCGCCTGCTGTCGGGCGGCAATATGCAGAAACTCATCCTTGGTCGGGTCTTTGAGGCCGCGCCGCGCATCATTCTCGCCAATCAGCCGGTGCGGGGGCTCGATATCGGGGCGGTGACCTATGTGCAGGAGCAGCTCATCGCGGCGCGGGACGCGGGCGCGGCGGTCTTGCTCATTTCCGAGGATCTCGACGAGGTGCTGGCGCTGTCGGATGTCATCCATGTGATGTCCGAGGGCCGGCTGTCGCCGGAATTTGCGCGCGGGACGAAGACGCCCGCCGAGCTGGGGGTATGGATGGCAGGACAGGGGTTTGACGATGCGGCTTGAACCGGTGGCCAATCCGGGGCTGGCGCGGTCGCTGGGATATCCGGCGGTGGCGCTTGGCCTGACGGTGGTGGTGGCGTCGCTGCTGGCGCTGGCGGCCAAGGCTGATCCCTTTGCGACGCTGGGGCTTATCCTCAAGGGGGCGGCGGGGTCGAAATTCGCGCTGCTCGAGACGTTGAACCGGGCGACGCCGCTCATTTTCACCGGGCTGGCGGTGGCGGTGGCCTTTCGCGCCAAGCTCTGGAATATCGGGGCCGAGGCGCAGTTCTATGCCGGGGCCTTGGTAGCGGTGCTCTTGGGCACCGGGGCGCTGGGCTTTCTGCCCGGGTTCCTGCTGATCCCGGCGATGGCGGGGGCGGCGATGCTGGCCGGGGCGCTGATGCTCTTGGGGCCGGTGATGCTCAAGGTGCGGCTCGGCGTGGACGAGGTGGTGACCACCTTGCTTTTGAACTTCATCATGCTGCTCTTTATTTCCATGCTGCTCGAAGGCCCCCTGAAGGACCCGATGGGCATGGGCTGGCCGAAATCCGAGCCGCTCGACCGGGCGGCGCGGCTGGGGAGGATCGTCGATGGGCTGCGGCTTCATTGGGGGTTTGGGCTGGCGCTGATTTCGGCGGCGGTGGTCTGGATCCTCCAGGCGCGCACCACGCTCGGCTATGAGATCCGCGCGGTGGGGCAGAACCCGCAGGCGGCGCGGTTTGCGGGCATTCCGGTTAATCTGGTGCTGGTCAAAACGGCGCTGTTGTCCGGCGGTCTTGCGGCGCTGGCGGGCTGGTCCGAGGTGGCGGGGCTCAAGGGCAATCTGACGCTCGATATCAGCCCGGGCTTTGGCTACACCGGCATCATCGTGGCGATGTTGGCGCTGCTGCATCCGGGCGGGGTGGTGATCTCGGCCATCTTTGTCGCGGGCATTTTCGTGGGCGCCGACAGCATGAGCCGCGCCGCCGGGGTGCCGACCTATATCGCCGATATCCTGCTGGCGACGGCGCTTCTCTTCATGGTGCTGGCGATATTGCTGACGCGGTTCCGCGTGGTGAGGGGGTAGGCCATGGCGGATATCATCGACATTCTTCTTTCGGCGAGCTTCTGGGCCGCAGCTGTGCGCATCGCCTCGCCGCTGATCTTTGCGACGCTGGGCGAGCTGATCTGTGAGCGTGCCGGCATTCTCAACCTCGGGATCGAGGGGATCATGGTGCTCGGGGCCTTTACCGGCTGGCTGGCGGTCTATTACGGCGCCGATCTGTGGACCGGGGTGGCAGTGGCGATGGGGGCGGGGATGCTCTTTGGCCTGCTGCATGCGACGCTGACGGTGCCCTTTGGCCTGTCGCAGCATGTGGTGGGGCTTGGCATCACGCTCTTGGCCACGTCTGTGGCCTATTTCGCCTATCGGTTGGCGCTGCCGCAGGTGACGAGCCCGCCGCGCATCACGCCGTTTCAGCCCTACGAGATTCCGCTGCTGTCGGATATTCCGATCCTCGGGCCGGCGCTCTTTGCGCAGACACCTTTGACCTATCTCGCCTTTGTGCTGGCCTTCGCGGTGTGGTTCACCCTCTACCGCACGCCGCTCGGCCTGGCCCTGCGGGCCGTCGGCGAAAACCCTGGCGCGGTTGAGGCGCAGGGCCTGTCGGTCACCGCGCTGCGCATGGGCGCGGTGATGGTCGGCAGCGGGTTCATGGCCGTGGGTGGCGCGTTCCTGACCATGTCGGCCTTTTCGAGTTTCTTCTTCGAGATGGTGAACGGGCGTGGCTGGATCTGTATCGCGCTGGTGGTCTTTGGCGCGTGGAAGCCGGGCAAGGCAGTGCTTGGCGCGCTGTTGTTCGCCGGGTTCGATGCGCTGCAGATCAGGTTGCAGCAGACGCCGCTCGGCGCGGAAATTCCCTATCAGATTTTCCTGATGATCCCCTATATTCTGTCGATTCTGGCGCTCATCTTCATGTCGCGCCGGGCCGAGGTGCCAGCCGCGCTCATGGTGCCCTATAACCGAGGAGAACGCTGATGGCCGAGTTCGACATTCTGGTGACGGGCGGCACGCTGCCGGATGGCCGCGTGGCGGATATCGGCATCACCGGCGACCGGATCGCGGCGCTGGGCGATCTGTCCGGGTCGACGGCAGGCGAGGTGATCGAAGCCGCCGGCGATCTGGTGAGCCCGCCCTTCGTCGATCCGCATTTCCATCTCGACGCGACGCTGAGCTATGGCACGCCGCGCATCAATGCCAGCGGCACGCTGCTGGAGGGGATCGCGCTCTGGGGCGAGCTCAAACAGACGGTGACGGTCGATGAGATGGTCGAGCGGGCGCTTGCCTATTGCGACTGGGCGGTGAGCCTCGGGCTGCTCACCATCCGCAGCCATGTCGATGTCTGCGACGATCAGCTGCGCGCCGTGGAGGCGATGTTGCAGGTGCGCGAGACGGTGAAACCCTATCTCGATCTGCAGCTTGTGGCCTTTCCGCAAGATGGGCTCTACCGCGACCCGACAGCGCATCAAAACCTGATCCGCGCCCTCGATATGGGGGTGGATGTGGTGGGCGGTATCCCGCATTTCGAGCGCACCCGCGCGGCGGGCGATGCCTCGGTCACCGAGCTGTGCGAGATTGCCGCGAAACGCGGGCTCATGGTCGATATGCATTGCGACGAGAGCGACGATCCGCAGAGCCGCCATATCGAGACGCTGGCCGCCGAGACCACGCGGCTCGGGCTGCAGGGGCGGGTTGCCGGATCGCATCTCAGCTCGATGCATTCGATGGACAATTACTATGTCTCGAAGCTCTTGCCGCTGATGGCGGAGGCCGAGGTCTCGGCCATTCCAAACCCTCTCATCAACATCATGCTGCAGGGGCGGCAGGACACGTTTCCAAAGCGGCGCGGGCTGACCCGGGTCAAGGAGATGCAGGCGCTCGGCATCCGGGTGGGCTGGGGTCAGGATTGCGTGCGCGATCCGTGGTACAGCCTCGGCACCGGCGACATGCTCGACGTGGCCTTCATGGGGATGCATGTGGCGCAGATGAGCGCGCCGGAAGAGATGCAGCGCTGTTTCGACATGGTGACGCAGGAGAACGCGGCCATTCTGGGGCTCGAGGAGTATGGGCTGCGCCAGGGCGCACTCGCCTCTCTCGTGGTGCTCGATGCGGGCAATGCGATCGAGGCGCTGCGGCTGCGCCCGGCGCGGCTTGCCGTGGTGTCGAAAGGCAAGATCGTCTCGACCCAGCCGCGGGGCGATGCGACGCTCAGCCTGCCGGGACGGCCCGAGAGTGGCAATCGGCGGCATAAACTCGGCTAAGCCCAGCTAAGAACGGCCAAGACCTGCCGAGACCTGCGCCGCCCCTGGTAGGGCGGCGCTCTGGGTTATTTCGAGCGCCAGCTGTCGCGCCAGCGGCGCAGCCGCGACCGGCGGTCATTGATCGCATCTCCGGCGGCGTCCCAGCTGTCCTCGATATCGTCAAAGACCGGGTCGATGCGGCGCGCACGGAACCGCCGCCAGCGCACCCAGATCGCCCAGACCGTGGCAAAGAACAGCGTCAGGATGATGATGTTGAGCCAGGGGATCGGGCTGTAATCCGGGCCCGGCGCGGGCTTGATCGAGATCGCGTTGGGAAAGATCGTCAGGAACTCGTTGCGCCAGCCGTAGTGCTTGACCACGTACCATTCCGGGTTGGCCTTGGTCGAGACGGCGTCATTGGCCTCGGTATAGAGATTGGCGGTGTCGAATTTGAAATAGGGCGGCCAGCGCCAGCCGGTGTCCTCGTTGCGATAGACGATGGCGCGGCCATTGGGGCGCACCGCCTGAATGAACTGCACGTCGCGATTGGCGAGCGAGGTCGATTGATCCTCGGGCTCCGACCAGAAGATCCGGGTCCAGTCGGTCAGATCCTGCCGTTCCTCATAGGTGTTGACGATGCGCACCGTGTCATGCTGCGGCAGCGTGTAGTGAAAGAAGATCGCGACAGCCGCCCAGAAGGTCAGCCAGAACGCCCATTTGAGGTAAACCATTAAGCGGCCTTTCAGTGGAAATTCGTCAGGTAGATGATCACCGAGACGATGATCACCGGGATCACATAGACCCCGAGGATAAGCTTGCGCCGGAGCGAGCGGTCATAGTCGCGCAGGCCGTCGTCCATGAAGGCCTCATAGCTGCCCTCGTGGCCGCCCTCCTGCCATTCGGCGTTGAGTTTGCCACGGCGCACCGAGCGCGACCAGAGCGACAGGCAGATATAGATCACCGTCAGGACAAAGAACCCTATGACGACGAGCCGGGCCAATGCGAACATGGGTCTGTCTCCTTAGCTGCTTAGCGGCGAACGGGGCCCCAAGGGCCGGTGGTGGGCCGTTTCGGGGGCGGGGGTGGCGTTTGATGGGCAAAGAGTGCCTGTCGGGTGGCCTCTTTGTCCAGTTGATAGTCCTGTTTGAGAAAGCGCACGGCATAGTCCTTCTTGGCCTCGGGCCAGCTGGCATAGAGCCGGTAGAAGAGCGATTTGTGGCAGATGAAGAGCTGTCGGATGTCTTTGGGGGCAAGTTCGGCCAAGAGCATGTTGACGAGATCGGCATCCGGGTGATCGGCGGCGCGCAGGGTGTAGAAATAGGCCGGGTGATCGGAGGCGATCCGCGGCCAGTCGCCGCCCGCCTCGGCCCAGGTCACCAGGCTGTTGAGCGCGTGGAACTCGGGCGGCAGGAGGGCGCTGTGCCGGGCGGCGAGACGGCGCAGCGCGGCGCTGTCCGCGCCCGGGGTGATGTCATGGGCACAGAGCGCATCGACGAGGACGAACTCCATCTTCTGGCGCAGGATGGCGGCGGCATCGATGCCGCGCGCGCCGATCACCGGCTCGACCAGCTTGTTGAGGTCGAGAAACTTGGCGATCTGGTTGCGCTGGCTCAGGTCAAAGACATGCACCATTGGCGCGTCGTCAAAGGGCGCGCGGTCGCCCGCGGTGATGAGCGCGGGATGGGCCACGGTCTGAAAGAGATAGGTGCCGCCGAAATGGGCGGTCCAGAAATTGCCTTGCTCGAACTCCATCTTGGGCAGGGCGATGGGGTTGCGGGTGATGTCGCCGGTCTCGCCCGCCAGATCGATCATCTCGGCGATGAGCAGATCGTCATACCAGCCGTCGTCGCGGCTCAGAAATTCGCCGATCTTCTGTTCGAGCTGGGCCGCGTGGCGCAGCGCGCCGCCGGTGGTGTCGGCCTCGATGGTGATGCGGCGCAGATCGAAGAGCCGGGCGGGCGTGGCCATGTCATAGACCGAATTCACCAGCTCGCCCGCGACCGCATCGCGGGCGGTGAGAGCAAAGAGCGCGGGTTCGTTGTCGTCGATGAAACGGCGCAGGATCGAGCGCGAGGTTGAGAATTTCGCATCAAGCAGCGGCGCGGTCTTCTGCGCGGTGCTGAGCAGGATGAACTGCCGGTTGACGCCCGCATGGTTGAGATAGAGCGGATCGCCGAGCTCGTGGCCGACCTCCGGCGAGAAGCCCGAGATGTCGATGTAGAAATCGGTGAGCGCGGTTTCGCGCCCCGTCAGATGTTTGAGCGCCCGGTTGTAGCGCTCCACCAACGCGGGCGAGGCCACGTGGACGAGATTGCCATACATGAGGCCGGATTGGATGAGGCGGTTCATTTGGGCATATTCTCATAGAACACTGGGAGACGTATTGGGGCTGTGGCATCAGATATTAAGTTGTTTGGGAATGTGATCGTTTCGTTAGATACACGGTTGTCTGGGAAACGATCTAATACCAACGCGTGCATCAACCTTACATGAAAAACAGTTAGGTCATCTGCAGTTTGCATCGCCCAGAGATGCCATTCATTAATCAATCCGCGAATGTCATGAATATCGTTTGATAGCTGCAATAGATTATCAAAGATAAAGACTTGATCACCAATTGAATAGTAGGAATTGTGGCGGTTTTCACTATCCAAGAATATTACTTCTGTATTGGGTGAAGAGTGATTTATCGCTTTCTTGGCATCGTCAAGGCTCGAGTGTGCGCTTGCTTGATCGCGCATGTGTTTCGCGACTTGGAGGCCAAATGGTCGAGATTCTTCGCGCTCGGATATGATCGCTCCGACTTCAGTCGCTATGCTACCCAGAACGCCATTTTGGTTTTGGCATTTGAGAACGAACCTCCGGAACTCTAAGAGCCGCACTGTAAGGGCTCTTAGAATAGAACTTTCCTGACCAAGAATAAGCCAATTTAAGGCTTGTGAATCGATGCCCTCGTAATTGATAGCCTTTGCGAGTTTTTTTAGATTGTTGGTTTCACTCGCGCAAAAGGAGGATACGCTTAGGGCTGCAAGTTCGGCGGTCGAGAGTTTCTCTTTCAGGTCTCCCATTGTGAGACTAATTTTATGGTATTGTTTCTGGCCGAGGGTCACACGTTACCTCCCGTATATTTCTCGTTTTTGGAAATCGAGTTATATATTGGCTGTCCGTTGTATGAACCCGCCCGGCCAACGGCCGGGCCGCGCCCTCCCTCCCCCCGGAGGGCGCGTTTGCGACGGTGGTCAGGGTACGACCGGCGCGCTTGTGGGGCGGGCAGGGAGCCATGGGGGCGTGGTGCAGGCGCCCCCCAGGGAGGGCGCGGCCCGTCCTGCGACGCGATATAGGCTCGTGTCAGGGGCCTCATCCCTTGCGCTCCAGATAGCGGCGCTTGGCCTCTTCGGTGCGGCCATAGTCGCGGATCATCGCTTCGATCGCGGCTTCGTCGCTCTTGTCGGCGTAGCGGAATTCGCTGTCGGCGTAGCGGTTGATCTCTTGCAGCACCATGTCGATGGTGATCGGCTGTCGCAGCTCGTCGATCATCGCCTTCTTGGTCTCATAGTCGCGGAAGAGGAAGAGATCGGGGGTCTCCATCCATTCATCGGGCAGTTCGAAATCCATGGCGCGGACCTTGACCGCGTCGGTGATGTTCTTGATCGCCCGGCCGGTAAAGCGGTCGTCGGCCTCTTGGATGCCTTTGAGATAGGTGCCGAGCTTGGCAATCGTGTCGAGCGGGCCGATCTCATCCGCCACCCGGTCGTAGACCCGCAACAGCCCCTCTTCATGGGGTTTGCCATGGCTTTCAAAGCTGGCGGCGACGGCTTTTTCGATCTCTTGCGCGGCGTAAAGTTCATGTGCGCCGAGCGGGATGTCGTGGTTCTTGCCCATCAGCAGCGCCAGAATGTCGATGTAATCCTCGCGGGTCTGAGGCCCATCGACGAGGAACCGGGCCCCGGCGCGTTGGCGCAGGGCGTCGTCGACATTTTCGGGATAGTTCGAGAACATGCCAAAGGTACAATTGCCGCGCACCACGGTGTTGGCCCCGGCAAAGCTCTCCATCAGCACGGCGGTGATTTCGAGCTGTCCGGCGGAGGATTGGCGGTCGCCCCGCTTGCCGGCAAGCTGATCGATATCGTCGATCGTGCCGAAACCGATCACGCCCGGATCGAGCACGTTGTTGATGAAGGCCTTGGCGTTTTGCGCCGATTTGCCCTGATAGCTGTCGATACTGTCGGTCGAGAGGTTCTGATAGCGAAACGGATAGCCCGCGTTGTCGCAATACTCCTTGATCAGCCCGGCCATCATCTGAATGAGCGTGGTCTTCCCGGTGCCCGGCTTGCCATCGCCCATGAAGGTGAAGATGAAGCCGCCAAGCTCGGCAAAAGGGTTGAGCCGCCGGTCGAAATCATAGGCCATGAGCATTTTCGACAGCTTCAGCGCCTGATATTTCGCGATATGGTTGCCCACCACCTCATGCGGTTTCTTGAAACTCATGGTGAGGGTCTGCGATTTGCCCTTGGTCGAGGGGGCAAAGCCACGGATCGTCAGATCATCGGCCTCGATGCGCCAGGACGCATTGGTGAAAGGCGCGAGCCGGGGTGCGGTCTGGGCGCGCAGGGCGGCCTTTTCCATGAGCTGTTCGGCATAGGCCTGGGCGGCGGCGATGGCGCGGCTGTCGTCATGGGCCTCGCGGGCGAGCATTTGATCGAGTTCCCAGAGCGCGCCTTGCAAGGCCATCTGGGCGTGATCGGTCAGCAGCTCTTCGACCTCGCCGAGCTCGACCGTGGTCTCGCTGCCATGGGGGGCGAGGAGATAGGCCGCCGCATTGGCAAAGACATGGGCCGCGATGAGCGCCTCGGCGGCCATCAGCTCGGTAAAGTCGGATTTCTTGTCGGCGGGCAGCGTGCCCGCGAGATTGGCGCGGCGCAGATCGGCGAGACCGGTGGCCTCGGCATAGTGTTCCGCCAGCGCCAGCGCGATGGCCAGCGCCCGGCGCAGATCGGTGAGCAGCGTCGCCTGCTGTGGCGAGGGGATTGGGTCGTCCTCATCGGTGCCGGTGATCCGGGCGATGAGATGCACCCCCTCGGGCCGCGCGGTCGAGCGGGTCACCAGCCCCGGCGTCGTGCTGCGAAAGCGCCGCCGTGTGCCGACCCCGGACGAGCGTTCCGGCGTGGCCTCGGCGGGGGCGGCGCTGGCGATGCGGGGGGTGTGGTCGAACCCGGTGAGCAGGGCGGTGGCCGCCGTCATATGTTTGGTGATATCTGCCTCGCGCAGCTCCATCATATCGGCGGTCAAACTCATCTTGCGCATCCCCTTGCGGCGCGGCCTCGTGGCGCGCGACCTGTTACCATACCTCTGCCCCGGTCCTGAGCGCCGGGCGGGCCCTGGGTGGCGCGATCCCTGTCGTGATGTCAGGGGGTTACTGCGCGGGGCCGGACCGGGCGGGGCGGGGTCTTATAGCAGGAAATGTATAGGCGCGCCCGGCGTTTTGCCATGTTTAATTGGCGATGCCCGGCGGCGGGGTCAGTGGAAATCGCGGCTTGGAAAGAGCTTCTTGGCCTGATCGCGCGGGTGGCGGGCGCTGGGGCTGCGGGTGCTGGCGCGGGGCTGTTCCTTGGGCAGGTTGTCGGTGACAGATGTGGTGCCGCCCACCACCTCGCTCAAGGGATGGCCAAGATCGCCCAGCCGGTGCGACAGATCCTCGATCTCCTGCGCGATGAGATGCACCACCTGGCCCTCGCGCTGCAGCGGTCCGGTGACCCGCAAGAGACGCCCGCCCATCACCGGGCGGCGGAACCGTTCGAACACCTTGCGCCAGACCACCACATTGGCCACGCCGGTTTCATCCTCGAGCGTCAGGAAAACCACGCCGGAGGCGGTGCCGGGGCGTTGCCGGGTGATCACCAGCCCGCAGATCGAGCGCCGTTCGAGCGGCGCTGTGAGCAGCGCGTCATGGCGCGTCAGCCCGGGCATCGACGGGCGCAGCAATTCCATCGGATGCGCCCTCAGCGTCAGCCGCATCGAGACGTAATCCTCGACCACCTCTTCGCCCAGATGCATCGGCGGCAGGGTCACGGCGGGTTCGTGGATCGCCTCGCCATCGATGGGATCGTTGAAAAGCGGCAGCGGCTTTTGCCCGCGGATCGCCCGCACCGCCCAGAGCGCATCGCGCCGGGTCAGCCCCATATCGGCAAACCCGTCCGCCTCGGCCAGCCGTTCCAGCACCGCAGGCGCGACCCCGGCGCGCAGCCAGACGCTTTCGGGATCGCGGTAGCCATTGCCCCGCGCCGCGACGATCCAGCGGGCGTCCTCTTCGCGCAGGCCCTTGATCTGGCGAAACCCGAGCCTGAGCGCCAGCGCCCCGTCGCCGCGCCGTTCGAGCGTGTTGTCCCATTCGCTGTGATTGAGGCAGACGGGGCGGGTTTCGACCCCGTGGTCGCGGGCGTCGCGGACGATCTGGGCGGGGGCGTAAAACCCCATCGGCTGGCTGTTGAGCAGGGCGCAGGCAAAGATCGCCGGGTGATGGCATTTGAGCCAGGCCGAGACATAGACCAGAAGCGCAAAGGCCGCCGCGTGGCTTTCGGGAAAGCCGTAATCGGCAAAGCCCTCGATCTGGCCGAAACAGCGTTCCGCCACCTCGCGGGCATAGCCATTGGCCATCATGCCGGCGATGAACCGGTCGCGGTGTTCGCCGATCGTGCCCATGCGCCGAAACGAGGCGAGCGAACGGCGCAGGTGGTCGGCCTCTTCGGCGGTATAGCCGGCCCCGGTCATGGCGATCTGCATCGCCTGTTCCTGAAAGAGCGGCACGCCGAGCGTGCGGCGGGTGACCTCTTCGAGCGCCGGGCCGAAGGGCTCGGGCGCCTCCAACCCTTGCCGGCGGCGGATATAGGGCTGAACCATACCGCCCTGTATGGGGCCGGGGCGGACGATGGCCACCTCAATCACCAGATCGTAGAATTCCCGGGGTTTCATCCGCGGCAGAAAATTCATCTGGGCGCGGCTTTCCACCTGAAACACCCCCACCGCATCGGCGCGTTGCAGCATCTCGTAGGTGTGGCGGTCCTCCTGCGGCACGGTGGCGAGGCTGAGGTTCTGGCCTTCGTGCTGGGCCAGCAGGTCAAAGGATTTGCGCACGCAGCTCAGCATGCCGAGCCCGAGCACATCGACCTTGAGAATGCCCAGCGTGTCGATGTCGTCCTTGTCCCATTCGATCAAGGTGCGGTCCTCCATCGCCGCGTTCTCGATCGGAGCGAGCTCGTCGAGCCGCCCCTTGGTGATGACGAAGCCGCCGACATGCTGGCTCAGATGGCGGGGAAAGCCGATGATTTCCCCGATCAGCCGCATCGTCTGGGCGAGCCTGCGGTCGGCCGGGTCGAGCCCCAGTTCGCGGGCCCGTTCCATATCCGCGCCGCTGTTGGTCAGCCCCCAGATATCCGCCGAGAGCCGCGTCGTCAGATCCTGCGAGAGCCCCATCACCTTGCCCACTTCGCGGATCGCGGCGCGGGTGCGGAAATGGATCACCGTGGCGCAGAGCCCGGCCCGTTCGCGGCCATAGGTGGCATAGATCCACTGGATCACCTCCTCGCGCCGCTCATGTTCGAAATCCACGTCGATATCGGGCGGCTCGCCGCGATGGCGCGAGATGAACCTTTCGAACACCATGCCGATCATCTCGGGTGAGACATCGGTGATGCCGAGCAGGTAGCACAGGATCGAATTGGCCGCCGAGCCGCGCCCCTGACAGAGAATGCCCCGGCTGCGGGCGAATTGCACGATGTCGTGGACGGTGAGGAAATAGGCCGGGAATTTGAGCTCTTCGACCACCGCCAGCTCTTTGTCGAGAAGTGCGCGGGCCTTGGCCGTGGCGCCCTTGGGGTAGCGCCGCGTCAGCCCCTCTTCGGCCAGCCGGCGCAGCCGCGCCATGGGGGGCTCGTGCTGGCTGCCCTCTTCGGGATATTGATAGCTCAGCTCGCTGAGGCAAAAGCTGCACCTGCCGGCGATCTCCACCGTGCGGCGCAGCGCGGCGGGATGGTTGCGAAACAGCCGGGCCATGTCCTCGGCCCCTTTGAGGCGGCGTTCGGCATTGGGCAGGGCGCGGGTGCCGATATGGTCGATGGTGCAGCCCTCGCGCAGGCAGGTCAGCACATCGGCCAGTTGCCGCCGCGCCGCGCGATGCATGAGCACATCGCCCACCGCCACCATCGGGGCGGCACAGCGCAGGGCGAGCGCCGCGCAGGCATCGAAATAGGCCTGATCCGACCCGTCATAGCGCGGGGCCGCGCCAAGGAACACATGGCCCGGATAGCGTCGGCGCATCTGCTGGATCTCCGGCGCAGCGCGGCGCAGATCCTCGGGCAGGGCGATCAGGATCATCCCGGCGCAGCCCGCGAGGAGATCGGCCAGATCGAGATGGCACTGGCCCTTTTCGGCGCGTCGTTTGCCCAGGGTCAACAGCCGGGTCAGCCGCTGATAGGCGGCCAGATCCGTGGGCAGCGCCAGCCAGTCCACGCCGCGCCCGTCGCGCAGCACCAGCCGCGCGCCGGTGATCAGGCGCGGCAGCTGCGGGGTCTCGGGCCGGGGCAGGGGGCGCTGCCAGCCGACATCCTGCCGCGAGCTGCTGTCGATGCGCCGATGCGAACGGATCGGCAGCAGCTCTTGCGCCTTGTCGCGCAGGAGCTTCAGCGCCTTATAGGCCCGCACCACCCCGGCGAGCGAATTGCGGTCGGTGATGGCGATGGCCTCGAGCCCCAGCTCGGCGGCGCGGGCGACCATTTCCTCGGGATGCGAGGCCCCGGTGAGAAAGGTGAAATTCGTGGTCACGCCAAGTTCGGCATAGGGGATCATGCGAATTCCCCCTGCACGAACCAGCCCGGCGCTTGTGGCGTGTAGAACATCCACAGCCGCCGCCCCTGATGGGTTTGCACCTGCCAATAGTCGCGCAGGCCGCGCCGCCAATTGTCATCGCTGAGCCACCATTCCGGGGCGATCCGTTCCGGGCCGCAGAGCCGCGCAACGCTCAGCGCCATGCGCCGCCAGCGAAACCGCGCGGGCGGACGCGGCCCGTGGCCCGCGATGGGTTCCGGCGGAAAGAGCACGAGAGGCCGCGGGCGCGGCGCGGACCAGCTGCCTTCGGGGCGCGAATAGGCCGCCGGCGAGATGAGAAAGCCGCGTTCGGGGATATGGCTGTCGGCGGGCAGGAAGCGCTGCACATTCTCGAGCCCGATCCGGGTGCCGATGCGGGTGATGAGATCGTCGAGCTGGCTGTCGTCGCGGCCCTCCATATGGGTGATCTGTCGCGCCGGAAGCCGTTCCACCTGCACCGCCTCGAGCCGCAGCTGATCAATGCCATAGCCCGCCTCGACCGCCGCGACGCCGCGCTCAAAGAGCGGCAGGATGCGGGCCGCGTCGCGCAGCGGCTGGGCGAGGCGCAGCTCGACCGTGCGGGCCTCTTGATCGACCCGGCGCAGGGTCAGGCAGAGGCTGCGCGCGCCGGTCTCGTGATGGGCGAGCTTGGCGCAGAGCTGATCAAGGAGCCGCGACACCCCGGCCATGACATCATCGCATAGGCCGATCGGCTCGGGCAGGGTCATGCGGACGCCGTAATGCGGCGGCTCGGCCAGCGGCGTGATCTCTTCGGGCTGGCGGCCCAGCGCCTGATCGAGCCGCAGGAGCGGCGCGGGACCAAAGCGGCGGGCGAGCGGCGCGCGCGGCGTGGCGTCGAGATCGGCGATCCGGCGCAACCCCAGCCGTTGCAGCCCGGTCACCAGATCGGGATCGAGCCGCAGCGCCGCCACCGGCAGATCGGCGAGCGCCGCCTGGGGCGCGCCGGGCGCGGCACAGCCTTCGCCATGACGGGCCAGCGCCCAGGCCGCCCCCCGCGTGTCGCCGAGCCCGAGCCGGGCCGCCACGCCCGCGCGGCCGAGGCCTTGGCGCATATCGGCCAGCATCTGCGATTCGCCGCCAAAGAGATGCGCCGAGCCGGTGATGTCGAGCACCAGCCCATCGCTGCCTTCGAGCCCGACCCAGGGGCAATAGCGCGTGGCCCAGCGCCGCAGCACATGCAAAAACCGCGCCTCGGCCTGAAGATCGGCGGGGCGGCTTTGCAGATCGGGGCAAAAGGCGCGGGCATCGGCAAAGGACATGCCACGGTGCAGCCCTTGGCGTTCGGCGGCCTGATTGAGGCAATGCAGCCGTTCTGCATTGGCCTCGCGCAGGGTCAGGACAAAGGGCCCGGCAATCGGGCGCAGCCGCAGAACCCGGTCACTCGCCAGCCGGGGAAACCAGATCGAGACGACGCGCCTCTGTAGACCATCGAACATGCCAGGCCCCCAATGTTCCCGATTTGTTCTTAATAAGATCCCATCGCATCAGAGTCGAGTCGTCGCAGGCCCGCGCGTCATGGATCGGCATGGCCTGCCAGCGGGTTTCGGCCGCATTGCTGCCCATGCCCTCGGGAATGAGGCAGAGCCCGGTCGCCCCCCCGGCCTTGGCCGCCAGTTGCAGCCGCCGTCCCTCGCGCAGGTCGAGCGCGGCGCTGATCTCGAGCACCACCAGCGGCACCGCGCCGTCGCGCAGCGCCTCTTCGGCCACCGCCAGAAGATCACTCTGGTCCGCGGCCTGCGCCACCAAGAGCCGCGCCGGATCGAGAAAGGCCGAGAGCCCCACCGGGTTGAGCGTCTCGCGCAGCCACGCCTCGCGCAGCCACAGCACCCGCGTCATCGGCGCGGCGGCGATGGCGGCAAAGCCGCGCGCGCCTGCGCCGCAGACCTCGTGGACACGGGCCGGGCGCAGCGGAAAGGCGGGGAGGGAATCTGCACTCATGGCGCGCAGTATAGCGGCGCGGCGGGCAGGGGTGAAAGAGGGGCGGCGAAAGAGGAGCGCCTAGTAGCGCAGCACGCGGCCCGCGGTGCCCACCACATATTTGGTCACCTGGGCAAAGCCCGGCGGGGATTTCTCGGTCAGCACCTGATAGGGGCGTTCGGGCAGGATGATGCTCCGGTCCATGCGGGTGGCGCCGATGTCGGCCCCGCGCCCGGAAAAGGGATCGAGCGCGAAGACTTCGCGTTCCACCGTGCCGAACCAGCCGGCGCGTTCCTCTATCACCCGTTCGCTCTGCAGGATCTCGTCGGTCCAGGCCAGCGCCCAGGTCTGATCCACGCTGGCGGCAGCCTCGGAGAGCACCTCGTGGAGTGGGCCGCTCTGCCGGGTGTAGCCATGGGCGTAGAGCGGGCCGAGATGCAGGCGGCGCAGGGATTTCGGGTGCAGATCGTCGAAACTGTCGTCGAAACCCTTGGCGATGGTCAAAAGTTTGAGCCCGCCGAGCGCCTGCCCCATGAGATGGGCCTGCACCTCGGGCCAGCGCCGGGTGTCGCGCAAAAGCGGCGTACGGCCGCTGTCCTCGAGCTCCATCAGGTAGATGGTGGGCAGGTTGACCTGACTGTCATAGACCGCCCAATGGATCAGCAGCCGGGGACGGGTGCCGGTATTGCCCCGGTCATAGAGCACTATGGCGCGGGGATCATTCTGGGCCCAGAACAGTTCGCCCCGCGCAAGCTCTTGATAATAAAGCCGTTGTGCCAGCGCGAATTGCAGCCGGGTGGGGATGTCACGCTCGGCCACGATCTGATCGACCATCTGCCGTTTGAGCGTCTCGGCCCCCGGCATATTGTCGAGATGGGTGGCGGCCTGCTGCGCGTCATTGGCCATGATCAGCAGCTCGTTGAACACCGGAAAGCCGCTGTCCTGCGTGTCGAGCGTCAGCGGCGGCACCGGGCGGCCGGTGTCGCGCCCGACCAGCAGGTATTTCATCGACAGGGCGTGAAACGTGTGGCCGAGCTGGGTGAGATAGGTCGCGAGGATTTCGATCTCGGGCTCGGAGAGCTGGTTGCGGGCGCGCATATCGGCGGCGACCCGTGGCAGATGGTCGAGAATCTGCCGAAAGGTCGCGAAATAGCGCCTTGACGCCCGAAGGTCGCGCAGCGCCTTGTGGTCTTCTGCGGTCGGTGCCCTAGCCATGGGCGGCCTCATCCCCGGTCAGGACGCGCAGCTCAGGCGCCATAAAGGTTCTTGTCATGTTTCTCGACAATATCCTGAAACCGGCGGGCAAACCGTTCGTCGGCCTTGGCCTTGGCCTCGAGCACGTCGCGGGCAAAGACCATGTGATCCTCATGCGCCTCGAGCATGTCGGCCATTTTCTGATTGGTGGCCGCGCCGATCCCGGCCATGGCGGATTGCGCCTCTTGGTCGGTCTTGACGCCGATCTCGTTGATGCGGTGGGCGACGTCCTGTTGCTGGGCGGTTTTGAGCGATTTGGTCAGCGCATCATAGAGCACGACCCGCTGTTTGGTGTCGGTCTGCAGCTTGTTGATCAGCACCATCTGTGTCGCCGCCTGATTTTGCAGGCTGTCGACCCATGTTTTGCCCTTTTCGATATAGCGTTCAAGGGTTTGCGACTTGGCGAGCTTGACCTGTTCGTCCTGCACCATGGCGTTGTATCTGGTGTTGAGCTCGGCGAGCTGGGTCTCGAGCTTGGTGCGGGCGGCGGCGTCGGTCTCGCTGGCGATGGCGTTTTCGAGCTTGATGATCTCGGGGTCGAGCGCCTTGATCTCGGTGCGCACGGTTTCGAGCTCTTGCACGGTGAATTCGCGGTCGTCCAGGGTCTCGGTCAGGTTGGCTTCGACCTTTTGTTTCTGGTCTTCGAGCACCGCGAGCTGGCCTTCGAGCAGCTGGGTGATCACGTCGGATTTGGAGATCAGATCCTGCAGCTTGTCGTCAATGCTGGCGGTGCGCATCCGGTCCTGGCGCATGCTGTCGGATTTTGCCTTGGAGAAGATGCCGACAAAGCTTTCCCAGCCGGTCTTGGTGCGCATTTCGTCGAAATCGCGGGAAAAGGCGGCGGTGACATCGTCGAGCCCCATGATCAGCTCGGCGATATTGGCGTTCATCACCTCGGTATGGGCATGGACATCCTCGAGCGTGGCGTTTTCGATGTCGAATTCGGCCGCTTGCTCGCTGCCGAGTTTCTGTCGGGCGCTCTGGATGCGGCTGGTGATGGCTTCGATCTTGGCCTGGGCCTCTTCGACCTGAGCCTGGCTTTCGCGCATTTGTGTTTCAAGATCGGCCATATGCCCCCCTATATACCTTAGGTTACAATCCGTTCAGGCGGGCGGATCATGCCGCCTCGGCCCTCTTCGTCAGTCGTTATCCCGTTCAATATATGCAGGATTGCATGTCATTGAAACGGTTTGATCCCCTCGGGGCGGAAAAACCTGTGAGGGACGGAGGCGCGGGCAATTCGCGTGACATATTCAGCCGGCTGCATGTATGATGCGGCGCAACGAGAGCGAGTGAGATCAAGCGATATGACACGCCAAGACATGAGCCAAACCACTGAGGTCACAGCGTTTTTCGATGAGGCCTCGAACACGTTCAGCTATGTGGTCAAGGACCCCGAGAGTGCCGCCTGCGCGGTGATCGACAGCGTGCTCGATCTCGATTACGCGGCGGGGCGGATCGCCTTTGACGGGGCGGATGCGATCATCGCGCATATCCGCGACAAGGGGCTCGAGCTGCAATGGCTGATCGAGACCCATGTCCATGCCGATCACCTGTCGGCGGCGCCTTATATTCAGGACGCGCTGGGTGGGCAGGTGATGACCAGCGAGAAAATCATCGAGGTGCAGGAGACATTCGGCAAGGTGTTCAACGAGGGCACCGAGTTTCAGCGCGACGGGTCGCAGTTCGATCGGCTGCTCAAGGATGGCGACGAATACAGCATCGGACAGCTGCGGGCTTTTGCCCTGCTGACCCCCGGTCATACCCCCGCTTGCATGACGCATGTCATTGGAAATGCAGCCTTTGTTGGCGATACCCTCTTCATGCCGGATGGGGGGTCGGCGCGGGCGGATTTTCCGGGAGGGGATGCTGGGGTGCTCTATGATTCGATCATGCGGGTGCTGAGCCTTGAGGACGAAACACGGCTCTTCATGTGCCATGATTACGGGCCGGGTGGGCGTGAGGTGCAATATCAGACCACGGTGCGCGAAGAGCGCGAGAACAACATCCATGTGGGCCAGGGCGTGAGCCGCGAAGCCTTTGTAAAGATGAGAGAAGATCGCGACAAGACGCTGTCGATGCCCAAGCTCATCATCCCCTCGCTACAAGTCAATATGCGGGCCGGGGACGTGCCGCGCGACAAGGATGGCAACATGGTTCTGAAGGTGCCGGTCAACAAACTCTGAGGCCGCGACTGCGGGATGGGGCCGAAAAACGCCATGTCGGCAGGACGTCGGCATTACGTCGGTATTGCGACAGTGTGTCCGAGCCCCGCCAGAGCGGCGTTTTCGCGCCTTGCAAATAGGCCCGCGCGGCCATAGGTTCCCCGCAAATTCCCGGGCGGACACGCCCTTCATCGGACAAGGAGAATTCCTATGGAAGGCGGCAACGCATTGGCCCAGTTTCTACCCCTCATCCTGATCTTCGCGATCATGTATTTCCTGCTCATCCGGCCGCAGCAGAAGAAGGTCAAAGAGCATCGCGCGATGGTCGAAGCCCTGCGCAAGGGCGACCGCGTCGTGACCCAAGGCGGTCTCATCGGCAAAGTGTCGCGCGTGCAGGATGGTGAGCTTGAGGTCGAGCTGGCCCCGAATGTCAAAGTGCGCGTGCTGCGCCATGCCATTTCGGAAGTGCGTTCGAAGACCGAACCGGCGGAAAGCTGATCCAAAGCTGATCCCGGGGCCCCTGCGCGCGGATGATCCGCAGCGCCGGGGCCTGCGGCGCCACGGGCGTCGCGCGACCCTGACATTCTGACACTGCCCGAAAGCCTGCATCATGCTGAAGATTGATCTGTGGAAACGTATTCTCATCTGGGGCGTGGTTCTCATCGGACTTCTGCTGGCCGCGCCGAACGGGTTCTACAACAGGGTCGAGACGCATAATGACGCGGCCAAGCTGGTCGAGCAGGGGGCGGACCCGGCGAGCGTCAGCGACGAGCTGGCGCAATGGCCGACCTGGCTGCCCTCGGGGCTGGTCAATCTCGGGCTCGATCTGCGCGGCGGTGCGCATCTTCTCGTCGAAGTGCGGGTGCAAGAGGTCTATCAGGCGCGGCTCGAGGCCATGTGGCCCGAAGTGCGCGACCTGCTGCGGGACAATCGCGGCGAGGTCGGCGCGATCCGCCTGCAGCAAGAAAATGCCGAAGAGCTTGTCGTGCAGCTGGTGCAAAAGCCCGAGGCGGTGAGCCAAGCGGTGACGCTGGTGCGCGGGCTGGCACGGCCCGTCACATCGCTGACCGGGGCCGGATCGAACGATATCGAGGTGAGCGCGCGGGGCGACAGTGTCGTGGTGCGGCTCAGCGAGGCCGAACAGCGCGCCACCGACGAGCGGACCGTGCGTCAGGCGCTCGAAATCATCCGCCGCCGGATCGACGAGGTCGGCACGCGCGAGCCGACCATTCAGCGCCAAGGCGCCGAGCGTATCCTGATCCAGGTGCCGGGCATCGGCAGTGCCGAAGAGCTCAAGGCGATCATCGGCACCACGGCAAAGCTCACATTCCAGCCGGTGGTGAGCCGCACGAGCAATGCCAATGAACGCCCCGGCGCGGGCAATGAAATCCTGCCCTCGCTCGACGAAGAGGGGGTGTATTACATTCTGGAACGGGCGCCGGTTGTGACCGGTGAAGAGCTCGTCGATGCGCAGCCCGATTTCGACCAGAACGGGCGGCCTGCCGTGTCCTTCCGGTTCAACACCACGGGCGCGCGGAAATTCGGCAATTACACCGCCGAGAATATCGGCAATCCCTTTGCCATCGTTCTCGACGGCGAGGTGATCAGCGCGCCGGTGATCCAGAGCCATATTCCGGGCGGTTCGGGCATCATCACCGGTCAGTTCACCGTGGAAGAGACCACCAATCTCGCGGTTCTGCTGCGTGCCGGGGCGCTGCCGGCGGGGCTCGATTTCCTCGAAGAGCGGACCATCGGCCCAGAGCTTGGCGCCGACAGTATCGAGGCGGGCAAGATCGCCTGTTTCGTGGCCTTCGCGCTGGTGCTGGCCTTTATGTGGGCGAGCTATGGCCGGTTTGGCCTCTTTGCCAATATCGCGCTCATCGTGAACGTCGGGCTGATCTTTGGCCTGCTGAGCCTGATCGGGGCGACGCTGACCCTGCCGGGGATCGCGGGGATCGTGCTCACCATCGGGATGGCGGTGGATGCCAACGTGCTTATTTTTGAGCGTATCCGTGAGGAAATGGCAACGGCCAAGGGCCCGGCTCGGGCCATCGAGCTTGGCTATGAAAAGGCGCTCTCGGCGATTGTGGATGCCAATATCACCACGTTCATCACCGCCGTGATCCTCTTTGTCATGGGGTCGGGTCCGGTGCGCGGCTTTTCGATCACGCTGGGGCTCGGCATCATCACCTCGCTCTTTACCGCGATCTATGTGACGCGGCTCTTGGTGGTGATGTGGTATGACCGCAAGCGGCCCAAGTCGGTGCTGCAGGGGCGGTCGCTCAAGCTTGTGCCGCAGGTCACCAATTGGGATTTCTTCCGGCGCTGGAAGCTCTCGATCGGGGCGTCGGTTCTGATGATCCTCGTGGCGGTCACCTCTTTTGGGGCGCAGGGGCTCAACTTTGGCATCGATTTCCGGGGCGGCACGACGATCCGCACCGAGAGCGCCGAGAGTATCGACATCGGCACCTATCGCGGCGCCATCGAAGAGCTTGGCCTCGGCGATGTGACCATCACCGAAGTGTTCGATCCGACCTTTGCCCCCGATCAGAATGTCGCCATGGTGCGCATTCAGGCCCAGGACGATCAGGAGAGCGTCACCGCCGAGCTGATCAACAGCGTCGAGGCGGCGCTGGCTGCGGCGGTGCCAGATATCAAGTTCACCTCCGTCGAGAGCGTCGGCCCGAAAGTGTCGGGCGAGCTGATCACCACGGCGGTGATTGCCGTGATGCTCGCGATCGGCGCGGTGCTTGTCTATATCTGGCTGCGCTTTGAATGGCAGTTCGCCTTGGGCGCGGTGGCGGCGCTCGTCCATGACGTGGTGTTGACCATCGGGGTCTTTGCGATCTTCCAGATCCAGTTCGACCTGGCCATTATCGCGGCGCTTTTGACCATCGTGGGCTATTCGCTCAACGATACGGTGGTGGTGTTTGACCGGGTCCGTGAAAACCTGCGCAAATACAAGAAAAAGCAGCTTGGCGAGGTTCTCAACCTGTCGATCAACGAGACGCTGAGCCGGACGATGATGACCTCGGTCACCACGCTTCTGGCGCTGGTGGCGCTCTATTTCCTCGGCGGCGATGTCATCCGTGGCTTTGTCTTTGCGATGATCTGGGGCGTGATTGTCGGGACCTATTCGTCGGTCTTCGTGGCCTCGACCATCCTGCTCAAGCTTGGCGTCAAGCGTGACTGGTCCAAGCCCGATGGCAATGCCGGCACGCAATTTGCCAATGTCGATGCCTGAGGCATTGCTTGCGGTCTTCGGCCTGCCGGGGATCGCGTGGCTGGCGCTGGCGATGGCTATCGCGGGGCTCGTCCGGGGCTTTGCGGGCTTTGGCACGGCGCTGATCTTTGTGCCGGTGGCGGGGATGTTCCTCGCGCCGGCGCAGGTGGTCGGCACCATCGTGATCACCGGGGTGTTTTCGACGGCGGCGCTGCTGCCCCGCGCCTGGCGGCAGGGGGACCGGGCCGAGGTCGGCTGGCTGGTGCTGGCGGCCTTGCCGACGGTGCCGGTGGGGCTCTGGCTCATCACCCAGCTTGACGCGGATGTGGTGCGCTGGACCGTGGCGGTGATCGCGGGCGGCACGCTGGCGCTGCTCGTCTCGGGCTGGCGGTTTACTGGCACGGTGGGGCGCGGTGGTCTGTTGGTCATCGGGGCGCTGGCCGGGCTGATGGGCGGGCTGACCGGGCTCACCGGGCCGATGGTCATTCTGTTTTACCTGTCGGGGCAGGCGGTGGCGCAGTCGGTGCGGGCCAATACGATCCTGTTTCTCGCGGCGCTGGATGTGGTGATCGTGGCCAATCTGCTCATCTCCGGGACGGTGGAGATGAATATCGTCTGGCTGGCGGTGGTGCTGGCCGTGCCCTATTTCATCACCACGATGATCGGGCAGGCGCTGTTTGATCCGAAGCTTGAGAAGACCTATCGCGCGCTGGCGCTGACGGTGATCGGGCTTGCGGTGTTGAGCGGGCTGCCGATCTGGAGCATGATCTGAGCCAAGGAGCGCACCATGCAACTCAATGAGATCACATTCACCTCTGCGACCCCGATTGACGGCTATGGGCCGGGGTTTTTCCGGGTTGGCGGGCAGGTGATGGAGGGGGCGATCCTCGTGACCGAACAGGGCGCAAAGCCTTGGGGCGGGCTCGAGGATGCCGCGACGCTCTTGGCGCTGGCGGGGCAGGTGGATGTGGTGTTCATCGGCACCGGGGGCGAGATTGCGCCGCTGCCCGCCGGGCTGCGTTCAGAGCTTGAGGCGGCGGGGATCGGGGCCGAGATCATGGCGTCGGACGCGGCCTGCCGGACCTATAACGTTCTGCTGTCGGAAGGTCGTCGGGTGGCGGCGGCGTTGCTTCCGGTTGGCGGATGAGTGACGCGCGGCCCTTGCTGGAAACGCGCGCGCTCAGCGTCGGGCGGGGCGGGGTCGGCCTGCTTGATGGCGTCGATCTGCGGATCATGCCGGGCAGTGCGCTGGTCCTGCGCGGGCCGAATGGCAGCGGCAAGACGAGCCTTTTGCGGACGCTTGCGGGGCTGCAACCGCCGCGCGACGGTACCCTTGAGGCCGAGCCGGACGACATCGTGCTCGCCGGGCATCTCGACGGGGTGAAACCCACATTAAGCGTGGCCGAGAACCTGCGGTTCTGGGCCGAGATTTTCGGCACCAGCGGCATCGAGCAGGCGCTCAGGACCTTTGATCTCGACCGGCTGCGCGACCGGATGGCGGCGAGCCTGTCGGCCGGGCAAAAGCGGCGGCTGGGTCTGGCGCGGCTCATCGTGGCGGGGCGCAAGCTCTGGCTCTTGGATGAGCCGACCGTTTCGCTCGACCAAGAGGCGACCGGGCTCTTTGCCAGCGCCGTGCGCGCGCATCTGGATCAAGGCGGGGCGGCGATCATCGCCACCCATATCGACCTCGGCCTCGCGCCGGTCGAGCACATGGATGTGAGCCAGTACCGCGCCGCGCCGCCCGCGCCCGACGATTTCGACGAGGCCTTTGCATGAGGGCGCTGCTGCTAAGGGATCTGCGGCTGGCGATGCGGGCCGGGGGCGGCTTTGGCCTTGCCATGGCGTTTTTCCTGATCGTGGTGGTTCTGGTGCCCTTTGCGGTGGGGCCGCGGGCCGATCTGCATAGCGCCATTGCGCCCGGGGTGCTTTGGCTTGGCGCGCTGCTGGCGTGCCTCTTGTCGCTCGACCGGATGTTCGCGCTCGATTGGGAGGATGGCACGCTCGACCTTCTGGCCACCGCGCCGCTGCCTCTCGAGATGGTGATCATCGCCAAGGCGCTGGCGCATTGGCTGACCACCGGGCTGCCGCTGGTGCTGCTGGCGCCGGTGCTGGGGATCTTGCTCAACCTTGCGCCCGAGGCCTATGGCGCGCTCACCCTGTCGCTCGCCGTTGGCACGCCGGCGCTGTCGGTGATCGGCGCCTTTGGCGCGGCGCTGACGGTGGGGGTCAAGCGCGGTGGGCTGCTGCTGAGCCTGCTGGTGCTGCCGCTCTATGTGCCGAGCCTCATCTTTGGGGCGGATATGGTGCGGCGGGCGAGCGAGGGCGGCGCGGTCACAACCCCGTTATTGCTGCTGGCCGGGATCACCTGCGGCGCAATCGCGCTTTTACCCTTTGCCTCGGCTGCGGTATTGAGGGTGAATCTCAGATGACCGGACGGTGCCCATGAACGCGATCTGGCAATATGCCAACCCGAAGAAATTCATCGACACGTCAGAGCGGCTCTTGCCCTGGGTGGCGGGGCTGGCGGCGCTGTGCCTGGGTGTCGGGCTGTTCTGGGGCTATTTCCTGACGCCCGATGCCGAACGCTTTGGCGCGACGGTCAAGATCATCTATCTGCACGTGCCCGCCGCCATGATGGCGATCAGCGCCTGGTTCATGATGCTGGTGGCCTCGCTCATCTGGATCATCCGCCGCCACCATGTGAGCGCGCTGGCCGCCCGGGCCGCCGCCCCGGTGGGCGCGGTGATGACGGTGATCGGGCTGGTGACCGGGGCGATCTGGGGCCAGCCGATGTGGGGCACATGGTGGGCCTGGGACCCGCGGCTCACCTCGTTTTTGATCCTGTTCCTGTTCTACCTCGGCTATATCGCCCTTTGGGCCGCGATCGAGGATGATGACAGCGCCGCCGATCTGACCTCGATCCTCTGTCTGGTGGGATCGGTCTTTGCGGTGCTGAGCCGCTATGCGGTGAATTTCTGGAATCAGGGGCTTCATCAGGGGGCGTCGCTCAGCCTCGACAAGGAAGAGAACGTGGCGGATGTGTTCTATATCCCGCTGCTGGTCTGTATCGCGGGGTTTGTCCTGTTGTTCGTGGCGCTGGTCCTGATGCGGACTGGGACGGAAATCCGGGCGCGGCGGATGCGCGTCCTGCTGGCACGGGAGCGGATGAAATGATGCCGGATCTGGGCAAATACGCGGTCGAGGTTCTGGCCTCTTACGGGGCGTCGCTCGCGTTGATCGTGGCGCTGGTGGTGCTCAGCGTGGCGCGGGCGCGCCGGGTGCGGGCCGAGCTTGAGACAGTTGAGAAACGGAGCAGGCAGGATGGCTAGGATCTCTCCCTTGATGGCGGCGCCGCCGCTGATTTTCGCGGCGATTGCGGGGCTGTTTCTCGTCGGCATGATGCGTGACGATCCCGATGCGCTGCCCTCGGTCTTTGTCGGGCGCGAGGCGCCGCCGCTGCCGTCCGAGGCGCTGCCGGGGCGGGCGCCGCTGACCGATGCCGATCTGCGCAGCGGTGAGGTCACCATCGTGAATTTCTGGGCCTCCTGGTGCCCGCCCTGCCGGGCCGAGCACCCGACGCTCAAGGCGCTGGCCCAAGAGGGCTTGCGCGTTGGTGGGGTGAATTTCAAGGATGAGGCGGATCAGGCCAATGGCTATCTCGACCGGGATGGCGATCCGTTCTTTGGCGTGAGCTATGACCCGAAAGGGCGCACCGCCATTGATTGGGGCGTCACCGCGCCGCCCGAGACCTTTATCATCGGCCGCGATGGCACGGTTCTCTTTCGCTTTGCCGGGCCTCTGGTCGGCAGTGATTACGAGCAGCGGTTTCGCCCCGCTCTCGACCGGGCCTTGGCGGAGTGAGACCGGTTAAGATCGGTTAAACCCGGTTCGGACGGCTCAATAATCGCATTGTAGATGGCTCACCTCGTCGCTCGCCCGGCAATCATGGGTGTTGGCGGCGTCGCCCTGTGCGCCGACAACGGCGAGGATGACGAGGGCGGCCGCCTGAGCGGTAATCAAGAACCAGCGCATTTTTGTTTTTCCTTATCTGCTTGTCCTAAGACATGGGGCAGGGCGGGAAAAAAAGAAGTGGGCATCTGCGCACGACATTCCCCCTTGGGCCCCCTTCGGGCCTCCTTGAGCGAAATCCAGCGTGGCCTTGCGCGGCAATCCCCCATGAAAAAACCCCCGGTGTGGAACCGGGGGTTTCGTGTTTTTCAGGATGCGGCGTCGGGTGACGCGGCGATCAGGCCGATTTGGCGAGGTTGCGCAGCACGTAATGCAGCACGCCGCCATGTTCGATATATTCGATCTCGATGGCGGTATCGATGCGGCACTTGAGAGTGATTTCCTTGGTGCTGCCATCGGCCATCTTGATCGTGCAGGGCACTTCCTGCTGCGGCTTGATCGTGTCGAGGCCGTGGATCGAGACCTCTTCTTCGCCGGTGAGGCCGAGCGTCTTGCGCGTGTCGCCACCGGTGAATTCGAAGGGGATAACGCCCATGCCGACGAGGTTCGAACGGTGGATGCGCTCGAAGTTCTCGGCGATGACGGCCTTGACGCCCAGAAGCGCGGTGCCCTTCGCGGCCCAGTCACGGCTCGACCCGGCGCCATATTGTTCACCGCCGAAGACGACGAGCGGCGTGCCTTGGGCCTGATAGGCCATGGCGGCGTCGTAGATGGCCGTCTGTTGGCCATCGGGGCCTTTGGTGTAGCCGCCTTCGACCCCATCCAGCATCTCGTTCTTGATACGGATATTGGCGAAAGTGCCGCGCATCATGACCTCGTGGTTGCCGCGGCGCGAGCCGTAGGAGTTAAACTCGCGCACGGGCACCTGACGGTCGATCAGATATTGACCGGCCGGGGTGGTTTCCTTGAACGAACCGGCGGGGCTGATGTGGTCGGTGGTGACCATGTCGCCCAGAACCGCGAGGACGCGTGCGCCTTCGATGTTCGAGATCGTGCCGGGATCCTTGGACATGCCTTGGAAATAGGGCGGGTTCTGCACATAGGTCGATTGCGGCGGCCAGTCATAGGTCTCGCCCTCGGAGGTCTCGACCGCCTGCCATTTCTCGTCGCCTTTGAAGACATCGGCATATTTCGACTGGAAGGCGTCGCGGGTGACGGTCTTTTGCACCAGATCGGCGATTTCCTTGGAGGTGGGCCAGATGTCCTTGAGATAGACCGGGTTGCCGTCCTTGTCGGTGCCGAGCGGGTCTTTGGTGACGTCGACATTCATGTCGCCAGCCAGCGCATAGGCCACCACCAGCGGCGGCGAGGCGAGGTAGTTGGCGCGCACGTCGGGCGAGATACGGCCTTCGAAGTTGCGGTTGCCCGAGAGCACCGAGACGCCGATCAGGTCGTAATCATTGATGCATTTGGAAATCTCGGGCGCCAGCGGGCCGGAGTTGCCGATGCAGGTGGTGCAGCCATAGCCCACGAGGTTGAAGCCGATGGCGTCGAGATCCTCCTGAAGCCCGGCGGCCTCGAGATATTCCGACACGACCTGGCTGCCCGGGGCGAGCGAGGTTTTCACCCAAGGTTTGCGGTTGAGTCCCAGTTCGCGCGCCTTGCGGGCGACGAGGCCCGCGCCGATCATCACATAGGGGTTCGACGTGTTGGTGCAGGAGGTGATCGAGGCGATCACGATCGAGCCGTCGTGGAGCTGATAATGGCCGTCATCGGTGGGCACATAGCCGCGCTGATGGTGGCCTTCGTCGCCGGGGATCTCGGCCGGTTCAGGCTGTCCGCCCTCACCTTCCCAGCGGATCTCGGCCCGCTCGCCGGCGTCACGGCCTTCGCGGAAGCCCTTGACCCATTTGCCGAACTCGGTGGCGGCCACGTCGAGCGCGATATGGTCCTGCGGGCGTTTCGGGCCGGAGATGGCGGGCACCACGGTGCCCATGTCGAGGCTCAGCGTGTCGGTATAGACCGGCGCGTAATCGGCGCCGCGCCACATGCCGTTTTCCTTGGCATAGGCTTCGACCAGCGCGATGCGGTCCTTGTCGCGGCCGGTGAGTTCCAGATAGCGCAGGGTTTCCTGATCGATCGGGAAGAAGCCACAGGTCGCGCCGTATTCGGGCGCCATGTTGCCGATGGTGGCACGGTCGGCCAGCGGCAGGTTGTCGAGACCGGCGCCGTAGAATTCGACGAATTTGCCGACCACGCCCTTTTCGCGCAGCATTTCCACGACCTTGAGCACGAGGTCGGTGGCGGTGGTGCCTTCGACCATCTGGCCGGTGAGCTCAAAGCCCACGACTTCGGGGATGAGCATCGAAATCGGCTGGCCGAGCATGGCCGCTTCGGCCTCGATGCCGCCGACGCCCCAGCCGAGAACCGCCGCGCCATTGACCATGGTGGTGTGGCTGTCGGTGCCGACGAGCGTGTCGGGATAGGCCACTTCGGTGCCGTCCTGGTCGACATCGGTCCAGACGGTCTGGGCCAGATATTCGAGGTTCACCTGGTGGCAGATGCCGGTGCCGGGGGGCACGACGCGGAAGTTGTTGAACGCGCCTTGGCCCCATTTGAGGAACTGGTAACGCTCCATGTTGCGTTCATATTCGCGGTCGACGTTCATCTGGAACGCGCGCGGATTGCCGAACTCGTCGATCATTACCGAGTGGTCGATGACCAGATCGACGGGGTTGAGCGGGTTGATCTTCTGCGCGTCGCCGCCCAGCGCCTTGATCCCGTCGCGCATCGCGGCCAGATCGACCACCGCCGGAACGCCGGTGAAATCCTGCATCAAGACACGGGCCGGACGATAGGCGATCTCGCGCGGGTTCTTGCCGCCTTTCTCTGCCCAATCGGCAAAGGCCTTGATGTCATCGGTGGTGACGGTCTTGCCGTCCTCGAAACGCAGCATGTTTTCGAGCACCACCTTGAGCGCGGCGGGCAGGCGCGAAAAATCGCCCAGACCTGCGGCCTCGGCGGCGGCGATGGAGTAATAGGATACGGATTGGCTACCGACCGTGAGTTGCTTGCGCGTCTTGGCGGTGTCCTGACCAACGGTAATGGGCATTGGGATCTCCTTCCGGCTGGGAATGGCTCTGGCTTGGGTTGCTTCTGACTGATTTGCGGCAAGCGATCAAGGGGTCTGAGCGCAAATTGTATACGAGTGTACACAATTTCAAGCGCCTTGCGGGCTGTCACAAGGCATCGCGCAGGCGTGATTGGTTTCACGCGCCGTTTGACGCTAGGTTTTCCAGAGGGCAAAAGCCCAATGTGATATAGAGCAGACTGACCAAGGAACGGAGCGGCGCATGGCGCGAGGATGGAGATCGATAGCGTGTGGACTGGCTCTGGCCCTTCCTCTGGTTCTGGGCCTTGGCGCGGGATCGGCGGCGCAGGCGCAGGGCCGGGCCGTGGTGGTCGAGCTCTTTACCTCGCAGGGCTGTTCCTCTTGCCCGCCGGCGGATGAGTATCTGCATGAGCTGGCCAAGCGCGACGATGTGATCGCGCTGGCGCTGCATGTGGATTATTGGGATTACATCGGCTGGAAGGATATTTTCGCCGATCCCGCCTATACGGCGCGGCAGCGTAAATATGCCAAGGTCGCCGGGCGGCGCATGGTCTATACGCCGCAGATGATCATCAACGGGCAGGAAGATGTGGTCGGCAATCGGCCGCAGGATGTGCAGGCCTTGATTGCGGCGCATCAGGCGAAACCGGCGCAGGTGCGGCTTCATGTGACGCGGGCGGGGCGGGCGTTGCAGATCACCGCGCGCGATGTGAGCGGGGCGGGGCAGAGCTGGGATGTGCAGCTGGTGTCCTACCGGCCTGAAAGCCCGGTCAAGATCACCCGGGGCGAGAATGCCGGGCATGATTTCACCTATGCCAATGTGGTCACCGGGATCACCCGGATCGCGCAATGGCAGGGCAATACGCCGCTGTCGCTGAACGCCAAGGCGCCGGGGGATGGGCCGGTCGTGGTGGTGGTGCAGCGCGCCGGGCTGGGTCGGATCGCGGCGGCGCAGATCGCCAAATAACCCGAAGTTAACCTGAAAATGTCACGTCGGTGGCGCGTCGGTTACGCGTCGGTATTGCGACGGTCCTGCATATGGCGGGCGCGGGCCTCGGCGAGATCGCCGGTGCCATCCTTCCAGCGGCGGTGAATCCAGAACCATTGGTCCATGTGATCGCGCACCTGCGCCTCGAGCCGGTCGTTGAATTCGCGCGTCATCTCGACCGGGTCGCCATGGGCGATGGGGGCCTCGACATGGATGTCGAAATGGAGGCCGTCGGGGCGGCGGATGCCCCAGACCGGGACCAGCGGCGCGTCATATTTCAGCGCCAGCTCGGCGGTGACGAGCGAGGTCAGCGCGGGCTGGCCGAAGAAATCGAGCGGCACGCCGTCCTGCGCGTTGAGATCGTTGAGAATGGCCAGCACGCCGCCTTTGCGCAGATGTTTGACCATGGCGACCATGCCGCGTTTGCCCTGTTCGAACATCGGCTGGCTCAGCGCGTCCATGACCTGGGTGTAATGGACGTTGAAATAGCGGTTCTTGAGCGGGCGGTAGAAGACGCCCATTTCGAACCCCTGTTCGATCATCGCGATGCGGGCGGCGTTGAAACTGCCGAAATGGCCGGTGACAAAGATCACCGGGCGGTTCTCGGCGCGGGCCTTGCGGATCGCCTCCATGCCGGGGCCGGAGACGGTGGATTGGCGCGCGGTCTCGATGAAATCGCGGGTCGAATACATCTCGATCATGTTGCGCCCGGCATTGTCGGGCACCCAGCGGACGAGGCGATTGACCTCGGCGGGGCTGAGATCGGGGCGCACCTGGGCGAGGTTTTCGCGCACCCGTTTGCCATAACCCGCCAGCGGCGCGACAAGGCGCGCGGTGATCCAGCCCATCACCGGCACGCGGGTCCGGTAGGGCAAGAGAAGCGCCAGCCCGATCAGCCCACGCAGCACGAGGTTCACCACATATTCGCTGGCGCGGGGGAGAAACGGGTCTTTGGACATGGGCTTGGCCGCCTTGTTGTTCACTGGCCCCGACATAAAGCGGACGGGACACGGGGACAAGCGCGGTGATCAGCGGTGGGATCTGCGGCAGACCGGGTCACTCCTCCTCATCGTCGTCTTGCGGGGTGACGAGGGAGATTTCGCCCGCCGCGTCGAGGCGGCGGATGGCGTTGATCACCTCGGTCATCGCCTCCTCGCCGGTGCGGGGGCGGACGGTGCCCATCTCCTGCATCGCCTCGCGGAGGTTTTCCGACATGCGTTTCGACATGTTCGACAGCAGGAATTCCGCGACATTGTCGAGCCCGGCCGGTCCGGCGGCGGCGAGCGCGGTGACGAGCCGGGTCTGATCGACCTCGCGCAACACGCGCGGCACATCGGCGGTGCCGAGCCGCTCGGGGATATGGGCGAAGGTAAAGATCGCCTTGCGCACCTGTTCGGCGAAATCGCGGTCCTCTTCTTCGAGCCCCGACAGCACATCGTCGCGCAGCGAGGAGAGCGAGGAATTGAGGATCGCGCCCACCCGTTCCACCGGCCCGTCGGCAAAGGCCATCACCGGCTTGTCGGCGAGCTGCGCGGCGAGGGCCATGCCGATGCGTTCGACGGCGACCGGGTTCACCGCCTCGGTCTGCGACACGGCATAGGTGATGCGGCGGGCGGTTTCGCCGGGCAGTTTGCCCAAGAGTTCGGCGGCGCGGGTCACCTCGAGTTTCGACAGGAGCACGGCGGCCACTTCGGTGCATTCGGCCTGAATGAGCGGGGCGAGTTCCGAAAGCTCGGCCTTGCGGACCTGATCCCACGGGTCGCCCATCTGCCGCACGCCCGCCTCCTTGCGCAGGCGCGAGGCGGTCTGGGGCGAGAGCCTGCCGCCCAGTTCCGAGAGCGCGCCGGCGACGCCATGCGGGAAGATGAGGCCCATCGCCTCAAGCTCGGACGCGAATTCGCCGAGCACCGCGATGAGCGTTTCGCGGTCGACATAGCGCATTGCGCCCATCTGGGTGGTCAGGCTTTCCTGCAGCGGTTCGGGCAGGTCGGCGAGGCGCAATTCGGCGCCTTCCTTGAGCAGGAAGCGCACGATGATCGCGGCCTTTTGTCGGCGGGTCAGGTGGGCGGCAGGACGCAGGGGCGCGGTGCTGCCCTCGATCTGCGCCAGCGATGTCGGTGAGCCCATGGTCATCCTCGTCTGGTTCCGGCTCAGACTAGGGGCCAAGGGTGAAAAATCGCCTAACGGGTTTGGGGGGGCGGGGGACGCCCGGTCGCGGGTTGTATCCGGGCCAAATCGGAGATTTGGCAGCGCCCGAACCGCCCCCACGGGGCGGGCGCTTGCGCCCACCCCTCGGTTCGGGCGCGGGGGCGTTTCGGAGACGCAAAAGGGCCGCCCTAAGAGGCGGCCCCTGGGTTTGGTCGGTCGGGTGGGATCAGCTCTCGCCGAAGACTCGGCCAAAGATCGTGTCGACATGTTTGGTGTGGTAGTCCATGTCGAATTTGGCGCGGATGCCGTCTTCGCCCAGCGCGGCGACAACCTCGGCATCGGCGAGCAGAAGTTCCTGGAAGTCGAGACGCTCTTCCCAGACCTTGAGCGCGTTGCGCTGCACCATGGAATAGGCGTCTTCGCGGCTGACACCGGCCTGGGTCAGGGCGAGGAGCACCCGCTGGCTCATCACCAGGCCGGGGAATTTATTCATGTTGTCGAGCATGTTCTCGGGGAAGATCAGCATCTTGTCGATGACGCCGGTCAGCCGGTTCAGCGCGAAATCGAGCGTCACGGTGGCGTCGGGGCCGATGCCGCGCTCGACCGAGCTGTGCGAGATGTCGCGCTCGTGCCAGAGCGCCACGTTTTCCATCGCCGGGATCACCGTCATCCGCACGAGACGGGCGAGGCCGGTGAGGTTTTCGGTCAGCACCGGGTTCTTCTTGTGCGGCATGGCCGACGAGCCCTTTTGGCCCATCGAGAAGAATTCCGCCCCTTCGAGCACTTCGGTGCGCTGCATGTGGCGGATTTCGATGGCGACGTTTTCGATCGACGAGGCGATGACGCCGAGCACGGCAAAGAACATCGCGTGGCGGTCGCGCGGGATCACCTGGGTCGAGATCGGCTCGGGCGAGAGGCCGAGCTTGGCGCAGACATGTTCCTCGACCCGGGGGTCGATATTGGCGAAGGTGCCGACCGCGCCCGAGATGGCGCCGGTGGCGATCTCTTCGCGGGCCTGTTCGAGGCGGCGCTTGTTGCGGTCCATCTCGGCATAGAAGCGGGCGAAGGTGAGCCCCATGGTGGTGGGTTCGGCATGGATGCCGTGGCTGCGGCCGACGCGCACGGTGTTCTTGTGCTCCATCGCGCGTTTCTTGAGCGCGGCGAGCAGCTTGTCCATATCGGCGAGCAGGATGTCGGCGGCGCGCACCAGCTGCACGTTGAGGCAGGTGTCGAGCACATCGGAGGAGGTCATCCCCTGATGCACGAACCGCGCCTCTTCCGAGCCCACATGTTCGGCGAGATGGGTCAGGAAGGCGATGACGTCATGCTTGGTCACGGCTTCGATTTCGTCGATCCGGGCGACATCGAATTCCACGTCCTTGGCCTTCCACACGGCCTCGGCGTTTTCGCGGGGGATCACGCCGAGATCGGCCATGGCGTCACAGGCATGGGCCTCGATCTCGTACCAGATGCGGAATTTGGTCTCGGGCGACCAGACGGCAACCATTTCGGGGCGCGAATAGCGGGGAATCATGCTAGCGGTGTCCTGTGGTGATGGATGGGTTGCTGCGGGGTTTAGACCCGTGCGCCCAAAGGAACAAGGCAGGAGCGCGAAAGTGGGTCGTTTTGCCCGTGTTTTGGCGGATTTCGAAGGGGTTTGGCAGCTTTCGCGCGAGATCGTTCAGGCGGATGGCGGGCGGGCGCGCTTTGCCGGGGAGGCGATGTGGCGGCCCGATCCCGAGGGGCTGCGCTATGAGGAGCGGGGGCTGTTGCAGATCCCCGGCCAGCCCGCGATGCAGGCCGAGCGGCGCTATCTGTGGCGTGACGATCTGACGGTGTGGTTCGACGATGGGCGGTTCTTCCATCAGGTGCCGCCTGAGGGCGGTGAGACCGGCCATTGGTGCGATCCCGATCAATATGACGTGGCCTATGAGTTCGGCCGCTGGCCCGAGTTCACCGTGCGCTGGCAAGTGCGGGGGCCGCGCAAGGATTATGAGATGCGGAGCCTCTACAGGCGCGGCTGAGCCGTTTAGGCGAGGATGCCATTGGCGGTGTCGAGCACGGCGGGCAGGATGCGGGCGCGGACCTCGTCAAAATCATAGCTGAGCCCGGAGACCGAGACCTGCACCGCCGCCTCGGAGCGGCCGCCGGGGCCGGTGATCGGGGCGGCGAGGCTGATTTCATTGAGGATCACCTGATCGCGGGTGAGCGCATAGCCGTTGCGGCGGCATTCGACGATATCGGCGTTGATCGCGTCGCGGTCGGTGATCGTCTTATGCGTATAGGGGTGCACCTCCCAGGTTTCGACCGCCTGCCAGCGGTCCTCTTCGGCCCAGGTCGAGAGCATCACCCGGCCCGAGGCGGTGCAGAGCGCGGGCACCCGGCGGCCGACGATGGAGGCGGCGAAATGTGTGCGCTGCGAGGGCAGGCGCAGCGCGTAGATGATGTGATTGCCCGACATCTGCGCGAGGTTCACCGTCTCGCCGATCTGCTGCGACAGTTCCACCAGTTTCGGCAGCGCCCGGGCGATGATCGGATCGGACCAGTAATAGGCATAGGCCAGTTCGAGCCAGGCATGAGAGGGACGGAATCGCCGGGTCGCGCTGTCACGGTCGAGCATGCCCTCGACATGAAGCGTGTGGGCGAGGCGCTGAACCGCGCTTTTTTGCAGCCCGGTGCGCTGCACCAGTTCCGAGAGCGACAGGCTGGCATGAGATTCGTCGAAAGCGCGGAGCAATTTCAGCCCTTTGGCCAGCGTGCCTGCGTAAAGTGAGCTGTGCTTTTGCGCGGTCTCTTCGCCCATATTTTAAGTCTCCCCCCAATTGAGCCCCGACATGATCCGCAAAAACCCTTGACGGGTGCGGGACTCTTCCGCTTAACTTGATCATATAACGATGCTGTGTGTCAAATAGTGATACTCGACATCCCGTCAAAAAACTGCCACCCACAGGGAGCCGACATGAAAACTTTCCTTTTCAAGACCACTGCCATTGCTGCGCTGGCTGCCAGCACCGCGATGCCTGCCCTGGCCGACAAGGCCTCGGGCACGCTTAACGTGGCCTTCACCAAAGAGCTCGAGAACGTCGACAGCTATTTCAACTCGTCGCGCGAAGGCGTCGTGTTGCAGCGGGCGATCTGGGACGGTCTGATCTATCGCGATCCCGAGACCAACGAATATATCGGCAACCTCGCGACCAGCTGGGAGTGGATCGACGACACCACGCTCGAGCTCAAGCTGCGCGAAGGGGTGACGTTCCACAACGGCGAAGCGTTCAACGCCGATGACGTGGTGTTCACGGTCAATTACGTCGCCAAGGAAGAAAACGGCGTCAAGACGCAGCGCAATGTGAACTGGATGAAATCGGCCGAGAAGGTCGATGATTACACCGTGCGCATCCTGCTCAAGGACAAGTTCCCGGCGGCGATCGAATTCCTGTCGGGTCCGGTGTCGATGTACCCGAATGAATATTACGCCGAGGCCGGACCCTCGGGCATGGGTCTCAAGCCCGTGGGCACCGGCCCCTATAAGGTGACCGAAGTGGTGCCGGGCCAGCATTTCGTGCTGGAGGCCAATGAGAGCTATCACGACAGCCCCAAGGGCCAGCCGGAGATTGCCAAGATCGACATCCGCACCATCCCGGATGTGAACACGCAGATGGCCGAGCTGTTCTCGGGCTCGCTCGATCTGATCTGGCAGGTGCCGTCGGATCAGGCGGAAAAGCTCGCCACGATGGACCAGTTCACCGTCGCCAATGAATCGACCATGCGGGTCGGTTACCTGCAGATGGATTCGGCCGGTCGCAGCGGTGAGGACAACCCGTTCACCAAGCTCAAGGTGCGTCAGGCGATCAACCACGCGATCAACCGTCAAGAGCTTGTCGATGCGCTGCTCAAGGGCAAGAGCAAGGTGGTTTATACCCCCTGCTTCCCGAGCCAGTTCGGCTGTATCCAGGACGTGACCGAATATGAGTACGATCCGGAGAAGGCCAAGGCGCTGCTGGCCGAGGCGGGCTATCCCGATGGGTTCACCATCGAGTTCTACGCCTATCGCGACCGGCAATATGCCGAGGCGATTGCCAGCTATCTCAACGCCGTCGGCATCCAGACCGATTTCAAGATGCTGCAATATTCGGCGCTGCGCGAGCTCAACATGAATGGCGAAGTGCCGATCTCGTTCCAGACCTGGGGCAGCTATTCGATCAACGACGCCTCGGCCATGGTCAGCCAGTTCTTCAAGCACGGCGCGCTCGATTCGACGCGCGACGACGAGGTGCTCGAATGGCTCAACGTGGCCGACAGCTCGACCAACCCGGACGAGCGGATCGAGTATTACACCAAGGCGATCCAGAAGATCACGCAAGAGGCCTATTGGGCGCCGATGTTCACCTATAACACCAACTACGTCTTCACCGGCGAGGTCGATTACACCCCGACACCTGATGAGGTGCTGCGGTTCGTCGACATGAGCTGGAAGTAAGATCCAAACCGCGAGGGGCGCGCCTGGTCGCGCCCCTTATCCCCTGACCATGTGATGCCTCTCTTCAGGTCTGGCCCCAAGGGCCAGGCGGCGGGTGGTGTCATGTGCAGTTCGAGGTTTATCAAATGTTACCTTTCATCCTGAAACGTCTGGGCCTCGCGTTGCTTGTGGCCTTTACCGTCAGTTTCATCAGCTTCTCGCTGCTCTTCCTGTCGGGTGATCCGGCGGCGGCGCTCGCGGGCGAGACCGCCAGCGGCGAAGATGTCGAAGCGATCCGGCGGCTCTATGGGTTCGACCGGCCGATGCTGGTGCAATATGGCGAATGGCTCTTGTCTGCCGTGCAGGGCGATTTCGGGGAAAGTTACTATTTCAAGCTGCCGGTGGCGTCGCTCATCGCGGAGCGGCTGCAGGTGACCATGCTGCTCGGTGTCTGTGGCATCAGCTTTGCGCTGCTGACCGCCGTGCCGCTGGGCGTGGTGGCGGCGATCCGGCCCAATTCGCTCATCGACCGGGTGGCGCTGTTCCTGTCGGTGGCGGGGCAGGCGATGCCGTCCTTCTGGTTCGGTCTGATCCTGATCGTGATCTTTTCGATCACGCTCGGCTGGCTGCCGCCTTCGGGGGCCGCGAGCTGGAAACATTTCATCATGCCGACCGTGGTGCTCGGCTATTACGCGATGCCCGCCATCATGCGGCTGACGCGGGCCGGGATGCTCGATGTTCTCAATTCGGATTACATCCGCACGGCACGGGCCAAGGGCGCGGGCGAGGGGCGGGTTTTGTTCAAACACGCGCTGCGCAACGCGATCATCCCGGTGGTGAGCCTCGCGGCAGTGCAGATGGGCTTTATGCTGGGCGGCTCGATCGTGGTCGAGAGCGTCTTTGCGCTGCATGGCGCGGGCTACCTCGCCTGGGAGAGCATCGCCCGCAATGACCTGCCGACGGTGCAGGCGCTGATCCTCGTTTTCTCGATGTTCTACATCGTTTTCACCTTCCTGGCCGACGTTCTCAACGCCTGGCTCGACCCCCGTATGCGGAGTAGCTGATATGAGCAGTGATGTGACAGATCCCCTCACGGCGGAAATCCAAGGGCCGACCCCGCGCGAAATGCTCAAGGCACGGGCGCGGGGGCATAAGGGCCTCATCTTTGGCATGGGCATCGTTGGCCTGCTGGTTCTGGTGGCGATCCTCGCGCCGGTGCTGGCGCCGCATGATCCCTATGCGCAGAGCCTGATGAAACGCATGGCGCCGCCCGTCTTCCTTGGCGGCACATGGGAGCATCCGCTCGGCACCGACCATCTGGGCCGCGATTACCTCAGCCGTCTGATCTATGGCGCGCGGGTGTCGCTTCTGATCGGGGCGGTGGCGGCGCTGATTTCCGGTGTCATCGGCACCGCGATGGGCGTCGCGGCGGGCTATTTCGGCGGCAAGGTCGATGCGGTGGTGACCTTTCTCATCAACGTACGCCTCGCGATGCCGGTGGTTCTCGTGGCGCTGGCGGTGGTGGCGATCCTTGGCGGGTCGCTTACCGTGGTGATCTGTGTGCTGGGGCTGTTGCTCTGGGACCGGTTCGCGGTGGTGATGCGGGCCTCGACCCTGCAGGTGAGCCGGCGCGATTACGTGGCGGCGGCGCAGGTGATCGGCGCCTCGACCCCGCGCATTCTCTTGACCGAAATCATGCCCAATATCTTCAACAACCTGATCGTGGTGATCACCCTCGAGATGGCCCATGCGATCCTGCTCGAAGCGGCGCTGAGCTTTCTCGGGCTGGGCGTGCAGCCGCCGACCCCGAGCTGGGGTTTGATGGTGAGCGAGGGCAAGAACATGATGCTGTTCGAGCCCTGGCTGGTGCTGATCCCCGGTGCGGTGCTGTTCCTTCTGGTGCTGGCGATCAATCTCATGGGCGACGGTCTGCGTGACGTCACCGCCCCCGAAGGACGGAGCTGAGCCATGACCGAAGAGACGCTTCTGAGTGTGCGCAACCTGACGCTGACCATCCCCACGGGGAGCGGTATCCTGCATGCGGTGCGCGGTATTGATTTCGATCTCAAGCGGGGCGAGACCCTGTCGATCGTGGGCGAAAGCGGGTCGGGCAAATCGCTCACCTCGCTGGCGGTGATGGGTCTTCTGTCGAAGGGCATCAAGCGCGAGGCCGACGAGATGCGCTTTGACCAGACCGATCTGCGCAGCGCCTCGCCCAAGGTGATGCGCGATCTGCGCGGCAACCGCATGGCGATGATCTTTCAGGAACCGATGACCTCGCTCAACCCGGCCTATACGATCGGCGATCAGCTGATCGAGACCCTGCGGCTGCACCGCCGGGTCAGCAAGGCCAAGGCGCGCGAGCGGGCGATTGAACTGTTGGAAAAGGTCGGCATCACCGCCGCGGCGAGCCGGTTGGGGCAATATCCCCATCAGCTTTCGGGTGGGTTGCGGCAGCGGGTGATGATCGCGCTGGCGCTGATGTGCGAGCCGGATCTTCTCATCGCGGACGAGCCGACCACGGCGCTCGACGTGACCATTCAGGCGCAGATTCTGCGGCTCCTGGTCGATCTCACCAAAGAGATGAACATGGCGATGATCCTGATCACCCATGATCTTGGCGTGGTGGCGCGGGTCGCCGACAAGGTGGCGGTGATGTATGCCGGTGAGCTGGTCGAGACCGGCCCGGCCAAGGACATCTTTGCCGCGCCGAGCCATCCCTATACGCGCGGCCTGCTGCGCTGCATCCCGCAGCCCGGCAAGACCGAACGCGGCGCGCCGCTCGGCACCATTCCGGGCATCGTGCCGTCGCTCATCGGCGAGGTCACGGGCTGTGCCTTCCGCACCCGTTGCGCCCATGCGCAGCCGGCCTGCCGCGAGGCCATCCCGCATCATGGCGATGCCGCGCATCGTTTCCGTTGTATCCATCCCGACGGGGCCCGCTCCGCCGAGACCGCCGAAGGAGAGCCCGTATGAGTGAGCCCGTTCTCAAACTCGACAAGGTCAAGAAGACCTATACCGTCAAGCAGGGTCTCTTTGGCGAGCGCAAGCCGCTGACAGCGGTCAACGAGGTGAGCCTGTCGCTCGACAAGGGCGAGGTTCTCGGCCTCGTGGGCGAGAGCGGCTGTGGCAAGTCGACCATGGCCAAGCTCTTGCTCGGGCTGGAAGCGCCCACATCGGGGCAGGTTCTCGTGGATGGCGAGCCTCTCGATGGGCTTGACCGGCGCGCGCTGGCGAGCCGGTTGCAGCCGATCTTTCAAGATCCCTACAGCTCGCTCAACCCGCGCAAGTCGATCTATGACATCATTTCGCTGCCGCTGCGGGTCCACAAGATCGGCGACAACGCCAGCCAGCAAAAGGCGGTGAAGGATATTCTCGATGTGGTGGGTCTGCCGCAGCGGGTGATGAACACCTATCCGAGCCAGATGTCCGGCGGCCAGCGGCAGCGGGTCGCCATCGCGCGGGCGCTGGTCATGCGGCCCGAGATCGTCATCTGCGACGAGCCGACCTCGGCGCTCGATGTGTCGGTGCAGAGCCAGATCCTCAACCTGCTGGGCGAGCTGCGCCGGGAGTTTGGCCTCACCTATCTGTTCATCAGCCATGACCTCGCGGTGGTCGAGCATCTGGCGACGCGGGTGGCGGTGATGTATCTCGGGCGGATTGTCGAAGAGGCGCCGGTGGCCGATCTCTTTGAAGCGCCGAAACACCCCTATACCAAGGCGTTGCTCAATTCGGTGCTCACGCCTGAGCCGGGGCTGGGCGTGCCGGAAACCGCGCTGGGTGCCACCTATCCCAACCCGATCGACCCGCCCTCTGGCTGTGCCTTTCACCCGCGCTGCCCGATGGCGACCGAGCATTGCGCGGCCAAAGCCCCGCGCGCCATCGACACGCCTGCGGGCCATGTCGAATGCCATCTGCACGATCCCGAAAGTCCCATGTACAACAAGGACGCCGCTTAAATCATGTCGCACGCGCTCTCTTCGTCTCAGCACACCACGAAACATGTGATCGAAACAAAGGGGGGCGTGGTGGCATCACAGCACCGGCTCGCCGCAGAGGCGGGGGCCGAGGTGCTGCGCGCCGGGGGCGACGCGGTGGATGCGGCGGTGGCCTGTTCCTTTGTGGTGGGCGTGCTCGAGCCATGGATGAGCGGCCCGGCGGGCGGCGGCGCGGCGGTGCATTGGCGTGCCGACAGCGGCGAGGCGGTGGCGATCAATTTCGGCATGCGCTCGCCCAAGGGCTTGCGGGTTGAGGACTATCCTCTCTCGGGCGAGGGCAAGGCCGGCGACCTCTTTCCATGGGAGCGGGTCACCGAGGATCGCAACGTGCAAGGGGCCACCGCGATTGCGGTGCCCGGCACGGTCGAAGGGCTGGGCCAGGCGCATGGGCGCTGGGGCAAGATGCCCTGGGCCGAGCTGGTCGCGCCGGCGGTGGCCCATGCGCGGCAGGGGATGCTCGTCGATTGGTATGCGGCGCTGATCATCGCCTCGACCGCGCGCGAGCTTGCCAAGGACCCGGATGCGGCGGCGATGTTCCTCGATGACGGGCAGTGGCCCAAGGGCTCGGGCTGGACCGCGATCCCCGACAACCGTCTCGATCAGTCGCGGATGGCCGACAGTCTCGATATCGTGGCGCGGGGCGGGGCGCGGGCCTTTCACGAGGGCGATCTGGCGCAGGCCATGGCACGCGATGTGCAGGAAAAAGGCGGCTCGCTCAGCTATGACGACCTCAAGGGCTATCGCGCCTGGATGGGGGCAGCGACGCCGGTCAAATACCGCGATGCGCTCTATCATGTGATGCCGGGGCTGACGGCGGGGCCGACCTTTGCCCGCGTGATGGAAGAGCTCGAAGCCGTCGATATGTCGACCCCGGCGCAGGCCTATGCCGCCTATGCGCGGGCGCTCGATCAGGCCTATGCCGAGCGGCTGGGCAAGATGGGCGACACGGGCGAAGTGCCGGAAGCGCCGGGATGCACCACGCATTTCGCGGTGGTCGACCGGGCGGGCAATATGGTGACCCATACCCAGACGCTTCTGTCCATCTTTGGCAGCCGTGTGGTGTCGCCCTCGACCGGGTTCTTGATGAACAACGGCATCATGTGGTTCGACCCCGAACAGGGCAAACCCAATTCGCTCGGCCCGGACAAATCCTGTTTGATGAATGTCTGCCCGGTGCTGGGCGCGGTGGGCGACAAGCGTTTCGCCATTGGCGCGTCGGGCGGGCGCAAGATCGTCTCGGCGGTGTCGCAGCTCGCGTCTTTTGTCGTCGATGGCGGCATGGATATTGCCGGGGCCTTTCACAACCCGCGCATCGATGTGTCGGGCGGCGGTCAGATCATCGCCGATGAGACGCTGGATGAGGATGTGCTGGCGGCGCTCGGCGAGGTGCTGCCGATGAAAACCACGCGCCGCACCGTGCTGCCCTATGCCTTTGCCTGCCCGGCGGGGGTGATGCGGCAGGGCGCGGTGAACACCGGCTGTACCGAGATCATGTCGCCCTGGGGCGACGCCGCATTGGAAGACTGATTGGAGAAACCATGACCAGAGACGCCGCACTTGCCCATGTCGCCGATTATTACGACAGGGGCGCGTTTCAAAGCGAGCTTGCCGAGCTCGTCACCTATCGCAGCGAGAGCCAGAACCCCGCGCCCGAGGCGGCGGCCGAGCTGCGCCGCTATCTCGACGAGGCGATGCTGCCCCGGCTGAGCAAGCTGGGCTTTGACTGCGAGATCATCGCCAACCCGGATCCGCGTGGCGGGCCGCTGCTCATTGGCGAGCGGCGCGAGGGCGAGGGCCTGCCGATGGTGCTCACCTATGGGCATGGCGATACGGTGCGCGGGCAGGATGATATGTGGCGCGAGGGGTTGCAGCCCTGGGAGCTCGTCGAAGAGGGCGAGCGGCTCTATGGCCGGGGGGTGGCCGACAACAAGGGGCAGCATCTGATCAATATCGCGGCGCTGGAATCGGTGCTGGCGGTGCGCGGCAGTCTCGGCTTTAACCTGCGGATCGTCATCGAGATGAGCGAAGAGGTGGGCTCGTCCGGGCTGCCCGAGGTCTTCGCGGCCTATAAGGATCGGCTCGCGGCGGATGTTCTCATCGCATCGGACGGGCCGCGGCTGCAGCCCGAGGTGCCGACGATGTTCATGGGCTCGCGCGGCGGCACGACCTTTGATCTCATCGTCGAGACCCATGAGGGCGCGCATCATTCGGGCAATTGGGGCGGGCTTCTGGCCGATCCGGCGATGATCCTCGCCCATGCGCTGGCCGAGATCACCGACCGGCGTGGCCAGATCAAGGTGCCGGAATGGCGGCCAGACAGTCTCACCGACAAGATCCGCGACGCGCTGCGCGATCTGCCGGTGGCGGGGGGCGATGGCCCGGCGGTCGATCCCAATTGGGGCGAAGAGAGCCTGACGCCCGCCGAGCGGGTCTTTGGCTGGAACAGCTTTGCGGTTCTGGCGATGGTGTCGGGCGTGCCCGATGCGCCGGTCAACGCGATCTCGGGCTGGGCGCGGGCGAGCTGTCAGCTGCGCTATGTGGTGGGGACCGACCCTAAGGATGTGATCCCCGCGCTGCGCCGTCATCTCGACCGGGCCGGGTTCGACAATGTGCGGATCGAGCCGCATGACCGGGGGTTCTTTGCCGCGACGCGCCTTGATCCCGATCACCCCTGGGCCGAGTTCGTCGGCAACTCGATCCGCAAGACCAGCGGCGGCGATCTGCATGTGCTGCCGAACCTCGCCGGGTCGCTGCCCAACGACAGTTTCACCGATATTCTCGGTGTGCCGACCATCTGGGTGCCGCATTCCTATCGCGGCTGCTCGCAACATGCGCCGAACGAGCATGTGTTGAAATCCGTCTGCCGCAGCTCTCTCGAGGTCATGGCGGGCGTCTTCTGGGATATAGGTGAGACAGGCGGCCCCAAGGGCTAAGCCTGCGTAACAAGTACCATCACTCACGACAAAAAGAAGCGCCCCCGGACATCCGGGGGCGTTTCACATTTCAGCACTGACGCAGTGGCGCGGGGCCCGGTGTCGCGTCAGAGCGCCGCCTTGAACAGAGCGCGCAGATTGTCGGTGGTGAGCGGCACCGGGTTGCCGCCACAGGACGGGTCTTCGAGCGCCATGGCGACCATGTCCTCGAGCCGGTCCTCGGTCACGCCGAGCTCGGTCAGGCTGCGCGGGATGCCGAGGCTGTCGTTGAAGCTCTGCACGAAGCGGCGGAAGCCGTCGAACCCGCCCTCGATGCCGAGATAGGAGGCGGCGAGATCGAACCGGTCCTTGATCAGCGGCGCGTTGAGCTCGAGCACGGCGGGCATGCAGACGGCGTTGGTGGTGCCGTGATGCGTGTTGAACACCGCGCCGATCGGGTGGCTCATGGCGTGGATCGCGCCGAGACCTTTTTGAAAGGCGGTGGCCCCCATGGCGGCGGCGCTCATCATATTGGCGCGGGCCTCGATGTCTGTGCCGTCGGCATAGGCTCGGGGCAGGTTGTCGATCACCAGACGCATCCCTTCGAGCGCGATGCCCTGGCTCATCGGGTGGTAATGCGGGCTCGAGAACGCCTCGACGCAATGGGCGAAAGCGTCAAGCCCGGTGCCTGCGGTGATGAATTTCGGCATGCCCACGGTCAATTCCGGGTCGCAGATCACCACGGCGGGAAGCACCTTGGGGTGGAAGATGATCTTTTTCACATGGGTTTCGGAATTGGTGATGACGCTGGCGCGGCCCACTTCCGAGCCGGTGCCGGCGGTGGTCGGTACGGCGACGATGGGCGCGATGGCCTCGGCATCGGCGCGGGTCCACCAATCGCCCACATCCTCGAAATCCCAGATCGGCCGGGTCTGACCGGCCATGAAGGCGACCATCTTGCCCAGATCGAGCCCGGAGCCGCCGCCAAAGGCGATGACGCCATCATGGCCGCCCGCCTTATAGGCCGCGACGCCCGCGTCGAGATTTTTCTCGTTCGGGTTGGGGTCGACCTCGGAGAACATGCCGCGGCCAAGCCCCGCCGCCTCGAGAATATCGAGCGCCTGGGCCGTGACCGGCAGGCCCGCGAGGCCTTTGTCGGTGACCAGAAGGGGCTTCTTGATGCCCGCCTGGGCGCAGGCCTCGGGCAGTTCCTTGATGCGGCCGGGGCCGAATTTCATCGCGGTCGGATAGGACCAGTTTCCGGTGAGGGTCATGATGTCACCTTTTTGAGATGGTAGGATTTGGGACGGGTCAGGTTGTGATAGCCGATCAGCGACAGGCCGCCGCCGCGCCCGGTGTTCTTGCAGCCGGTCCAGCACAGGCCGGGATCGAGATAATCGGCGCGGTTCATGAAGACGGTGCCGGTCTCGATCTGATCGCCGACGCGCTGGGCACGGTCGAGATCGGCGGTCCAGAGCGAGGCGGTGAGGCCAAATTCGCTATCGTTCATCAGCGCCACCGCCTCGGCATCGTCGCGCACCTTCATGATGCCGACCACCGGGCCAAAGCTTTCGTCGCGCATGACACGCATGTCATGGGTCACATTGGTGAGGATCTGCGGCGTGAGATAGGCGGCGCCATCATCGGCGGCCATGGTTTCGATATGGGCGACGGCCCCGGCGGCGAGCGCCTCGTCGATCTGGTCGCGCACTTCGCGGGCAAAGCGGACATGCGCCATCGGGCCAATAGTGGTTTCCGGGTCGAGCGGATTGCCGAGCGTATAGCCCTGCACCACGGCGACGGCTTTTTCCACGAAAGCGTCATAGAGGCTTTCATGGACATAGATGCGTTCGATGCCACAGCAGCATTGGCCCGAGTTGAACATCGCCCCGTCGATGAGCGTGTCGACCGCCGCGTCGAGATCGGCATCCTCCATCACATAGCCGGGGTCCTTGCCGCCAAGTTCGGTGCCGACGCCGGTGAAGGTGCCCGCCGCCGCGCGTTCCATGGCGCGACCGCCGCCCACCGAGCCGGTGAAATTGACGAAATCGAACGCCCGTTCGGCGATGAGCGCCGAGGTCGTGTCATGGTCGAGAAAGACGTTCTGGAACACGTCATCGGGCACGCCCGCCGCGTGAAAGGCCTGCGCCATGCGTTCGCCCACCAGAAGCGTCTGGGTCGCGTGTTTCAGGATCACGCTATTGCCCGCGATGAGGGCCGGGGCCACGGTGTTGATCGCGGTCATATAGGGGTAGTTCCACGGCGCCACGACAAAGACCACACCATGCGGCACGCGCTTGATATAGCGTTTGAAACTGGCGTCTTCGCCCACCTCGATATCGGCCAGCCCTTCGGCGGCGATCTTGGCCATATGGCTCGCGCGTTCGTTGAAGCCGCCAAATTCCCCGCCATAGCGGATGGGGCGGCCCATCATATGGGCAAGTTCGGGCACGATCTCGTCATTCATCGCGCCGACGGCGGCAACGCCTGCCATCACGAGATCAATGCGTTCCTGCAGCGGTCGGGCCGCCCAGACCGCCTGGGCCATGCGGGCGCGGTCGGCGGCGTCGCGGGCCTGCGCCAGGCTCAGCGTGTCGCGCGTGGCGAACACCGAGCCGTCGATGGGCGAAATACATTCCAGAGTGCTCATCTTGTCCTCATTGTCGAAAGGGGCGCGAAGGGCGCCCTTGATCTTGCCAGTAGGGGGCCCCGCCGCCCGCGTCGGGCGCGGCACGGTGGGGCAGGTGTCAGACGCGTTCAAACCCGCGCTTGAGTTCGTAATCGGTAACGATCCGGTCGAAATCCTCGAGCTCGACCTCGGCGGCGCGCGCGTAATGCGTCACCACCTCCTCGCCCAGCGCCTTGCGCAGCATGGAGGAGCCCAAAAGCGCCTCGCGCGCGTCGCGCAGATTGCCGGGGATGAGCCCGGTGTCCTCGCCATAGGCGTCGCCCTTGAACGGGGCGGGCAGGCTCAGCTTTTCCTCGATCCCGGCGATGCCCGCGGCGAGCAGCGCCGCCATGGCGAGATAGGGGTTGATGTCCGAGCCGCCGACGCGGCATTCGACGCGCACCGCCTTGGTGCCTTCGCCGCAGAGCCGGTAGCCCGCGGTTCGGTTGTCCACCGACCAGATGATCCGCGTTGGCGCGAAGGTGCCTTTGACGAAACGCTTGTAGCTGTTGATATAGGGCGCGAAGAAATAGGTCATGTCGGGCGCGTATTTGAGCAGGCCCGCCATGTAATGTTTCATCAGCTCGCTCATGCCGAGAGGGTCGTTCGCGTCATAGAAGGCCGGTTTGCCCTCTTTCCACAGCGATTGGTGGACATGGCTCGAGCTGCCGACCTTGTCGTGATGCCATTTCGGCAGGAAGCTCGCGGCATGGCCCTGCTGCCACGAGATTTCCTTGACCGCATGTTTGGCGATCGTGTGGTAATCGGCGGTGTCGAGCGCCGCGGCATATTTGATGTTGAGCTCTTCCTGACCGGCCTCGGCCTCGCCCTTGGAATTCTCGATGGGAATGCCCGCGTTCCACAGATGGTTGCGGATCGGGCGCATCACATGCTCTTCCTTGGTGGTCTGGAAGATGTTGTAATCCTCGTTATAGCCGGAATAGGGCTGCAGATCGCGGTAGCCGTCCTTGCGCAGCTCTTCAAAGCTCTTCTCGAAGAGGAAGAATTCGAGCTCGGTCGCCATCATCGCGTCAAAGCCCATGGCGTCGAGCCGGGCGAGCTGTTTTTTGAGCATGGCGCGCGGCGAATGCGGCACCGGTTCATGGGTGTGGTGATCGAGCACGTCGCACAGCACCATCACCGTGCCTTCGAGCCAGGGCACCGGGCGCAGCGTCGTGAGATCGGGCTTCATCACATAATCGCCATAGCCCTGCTCCCAAGAGGTCGAGGCAAAGCCTTCGGGCGTGGCCATCTCGAGATCGGTGGCCAGCAGGTAGTTGCAGCAATGGGTTTCTTCCCAGGCGCTGGCGATGAAATGCCCGGCGTGGAACCGTTTGCCCATCAGGCGGCCCTGCATGTCCACGAGGCATGCGAGGACGGTATCGACGCTGCCATCGGCAACCTGGTCTTTCAACGTATCGAAGGAGAGCATGAGCGGCCCTTTGTTGTTGCGGCCAAAACGCTTGGCGAAGCGTTTTGCCAAATTCCTGTGGAGGAATTTGGCCCACCCGGAGGCGGGCCAAATCCGATTGCGAAACCTCTATCAGGTGTAGCGGTAGGGCCGACCGGCTTTTTGCATGTCGGCGTTGTATTTTTTGAAAATTTCGACGACGCGCGCCTTGGTCTCGGATTCGGCGGCGATCTCGTCCCAGAAGGTGAGCGCGGCGTCTTCGACCTTGGCCCATTCTTCGTCGGGGATCGTGGTCAGCTTCATCTTGTCGCCATTGACGCGCAGCGAGGCTTCGCCGCCCCAATACCACCACTGACGGTAGTAATGCGACTGGTCACAGCAGACGCGGAACAGCGTTTGCAGGTCTTCGGGCAGCTCGTCCCAGCGGCCTTGGTTGGCAAAGAACGACCCGGCCCAAGCGCCCGAGATGTTGTTGGTGAGGAAGTAGTTGGTCACATCGGCCCAGCCGACGGTGTAATCCTCGGTGATGCCCGACCAGGCGATGCCGTCAAGCTCGCCGGTTTGCACGGCAACCTCGATGTCTTCCCACGGCAGGGTCACCGGCACGACGCCGAACTGCGCGAGGAAGCGACCGGCGGTGGGGAAGGTAAAGACCCGCTTGCCTTCGAGATCGGCGAGGCTGTTGATCGGGTCCTTGGTGGCGAAATGGCAGGGGTCCCAGGACCCGGCCGAGATATGTTTGACGCCGACCTTGGAATATTCCTCGTCCCAGATTTCATTCAGACCGTATTGGTTGAAGAGCACCGGCACATCGAGCGAATAGCGCGAGGCAAAGGGGAAGTAGCCGCCAAAGACGGTGACTTCGGTGGGCGAGGCCATGCTGTCGTCATCGGATTGCACCGCGTCGATCGTGCCGCGCTGCATGGCGCGGAAAAGCTCGCCCGTGGGCACCAGCTGATCGGCGAAGAAGAGCTCGATCTGCATCCGGTCGCCGGCGATCTTGTTGAACATGTCGATGGCGGGTTTCACCACATGTTCGGCCAGCGCGGGCCCGGCATAGGTCTGCATCCGCCATTTGATCGTCGATTGCGCGATGGCCGGGGTCGCCAGCGGCGCGGCGGCGGCACCGACGGCGGCCGTGGTTAAGAACTTGCGTCTTGTGGTCATGGTCTCTCTCCTTTGTTGAACGAGGTGCCCCTTGCGGGGTCTTGGTGGTTATTTTCCGTAGACATAGTCGGGCAGCCAGAGCGCGATCTGCGGGAAGACCATCACCAGTGTCAGCGCGACAGCCATCACGAGGACGAAGGGGATGATCGACACATAGATGTCGCGAAGCCCGATTTCCGGCGGGGCCATGGCCCGCATCAAAAAGAGGTTATAGCCGAAAGGCGGCGTCATATAGGCGATCTGCGTGGTGATCGTATAGAGCACACCATACCATATGAGATCGAACCCGAGCTCGCCCACCAGCGGCACATAGAGCGGCGCCACGATGACCAGCATCGCCGTGTCGTCGAGAAAGGTGCCCATGATGATGAAGCTGAGCTGCATCAGGATCAGGATCGCCCAAGGCCCGAGGCCGAGCTGCGAGGTAAAGAGATCTTCGATGGCCTTGACCGCGCCGAGCCCGTCGAAAATCGCGCCAAAGCCCAGGGCCGCGAGGATGATCCACATGAACATGCAAGAAATGCCGAGCGTGTTGCGCACCGAGTTTTCAAACACTTCGCGGGTCATCCGGCCCTTGAGCACGGCGGCGAGAAAGGCGGTCATCGCGCCGATGGCCGAGCTTTCGACAAGCGAGGTCCAGCCGTTGACGAAGGGCACCATCATCGCGGCAAAGATCGCCAGCGGCAGGATGCCCGCGCCCAAGAGCCGCATCTTTTCCGCCATCGGCACGCGGCGCTCTTCTTCCGGCAGGACCGGGCCGAGATCGGGCTGCAGACGGCAGCGCACATAGATGTAGATGATGAACATCGCGGCCATCAACAGCCCCGGCAGCACACCTGCGAGCCAGAGCTGCCCCACCGGTTGCCGCGCGATCATCGCATAGAGGACGAGCACCACCGAGGGTGGCACGAGAATCCCCAAGGAGGATCCGGCCTGAATGACCCCGGTCACCATGATCTTGTCATAGCCCCGGCGCAGCAGTTCCGGCAGGGCGATGGTCGCCCCGATCGCCATGCCCGCCACCGACAGGCCGTTCATCGCGGAAATCAGCACCATGAGGCCGATCGTGCCAATGGCCAGACCGCCGCGCACCGGGCCCATCCAGACATGGAACATCTTGTAGAGATCATCGGCGATGCGGCTCTCGGAGAGCACATAGCCCATGAAGATGAACATCGGCAGGGTGAGCAGCGGATACCATTTCATCAGCTTCATCGCCGCCGAGAAGGGCACATCGACACCGCCCGTGCCCCAGAGCAAAAGCCCCGCCGCCGCGCCGACAAAGCCGATGGCGCCAAAGACACGCTGCCCGGTGAGCAACATCAGCATCATCGAGCTGAACATCAGCAGCGCGATCATTTCGTAGGACATCAGACCTCCACTCCGCGCAGACGCGCGATGTCACGGAAAAACTCGGCCAGGCATTGCAGGAGCATCAAGAAGACGCCGAAACAGAGCAGCGCCTTGACCGGCCAGATATAAGGGCGCCAGGCGCTGCGGCTGCGTTCGAGAAAGCCGAGCTTTTCCCCCGCCGCGTCAGAGCCTTCGGTGACCAGCGTCACCAGCAGATCCCAGAAGAAGGAAAACGGCTCGGTGCCGAAATAGCCGAGCGAATAGGCGGTCGAGCCGACCGCGCCATAGAGCAGCACGCCGAGGTAGAACATCAAGAACAGAACGGTGATCCCGTCCATCCAGGCCTTGGTCCGTGGCGACCATTCGCCATAAAAGAGGTCCATCCGCACATTCGAGCCAAGCTGGATCGAATAGGGCCCGCCGAGCACGTAATAGGCGACCATGACGAACTGGGCCATTTCCAGTGTCCAGAGCGACGGGTTGAAAAACGTCTTGGACACCGAGGACCAGAGCAGCACGCCGATCAGCGCAAAGATCAGATACATGGTGATGCGGCCGATGAACCGGTTCATCGCATCGACCCCGTGGATATAGCCGAGAATGAGTCTAGGCATTCTGTGCCCTCCCGGTCTTGGCACCCGATGACCCCCCGGCCCCCAGAGCGTCGAGCGCCGGGCGCAAAAGCGTCAGCATCTCGTCGGTCATCTGCGCCTCGTCAGCGGCATTGGTCAGCAGATCGTTGCGGATCTCGATCATCACATTCGGCAGGCCCCGGGTGATGCCGTATTCCTTGAGCGAATGGGTGACGCCATCCTGCGGGCCGTAGGGCTCGTTCCGCTCGACACGGCGATGCGGCAGGCGGTGCGCCTGATCGAGCATCGCATCGGCAAGACCTGCATCCTCGTCATGCAGAATGCCGATTTCGACGGCGCGGGGGCGGTCGTTATAGACGGGCGTAAAGCTGTGGATGGTGATGAGGAGGCTTGGCTGACCGGCCTCTGCACGGGCATCCAAGAGCCGGTTCACCGCGTCGCGGAAGGGCAGATAGACCCGATCGACCCGGGCCTGACGGGAGGCGTCATCAAGATCGCGATTGCCGGGGACAGAGATTTTCTCTGATTGGGAGGGCATGGCCGAGGCCACATGCGGCGGGCGGTTGCAATCATAGACCAGCCGCGAGACCGTCGAGGCCACCAAAGGCGCGTCGAGCGCCTGCGACAGGCCCAGCGCCACGGCGCGCGCGCCCGGGTCCCATGCGGCATGGCTCTGCCGGTCCGCCTCTGCGAGGCCTAGATCGCCGAAGTCATCGGGAAAACGGTTCGATGCATGTTCACAGAGAATCACCGCCGCGCCCTGACCCTGTGGGTTGATCAGCTCGACCGCCTGCAAATCCTGAGTGTCGCGCAATTCAGTTGCCAAATTCCGTCCCCCTTTGAAAAAATGTTTTCACAAGCGGGAAAGCCTGTCAATATATTCACAGTGAGCCCGGAGAAGAATTTGATCAAAGGCGCCCGCCGGGAGGGGCCAAGGGAGGGACGAGGTGCCGGAGACAGACGAAACCGTCCGCGATCTGATCCGCGCGCATTACGAGGATCTGACCCAGACCGAGCGCAAATGCGCCAATGCGCTGTTGCAGGATTATCCCGGCGCGGGGCTGGCCTCGATCACCGAGGTGGCGGCCAATGCCGACGTGTCGACGCCGACCGTGGCGCGGATGGTGCAAAAGCTCGGCTTCAAGGGGTTTCCGCAGTTCCACAAGGCGCTGTTGCAGGAGTTGCAGGCCAAGGTCTCGGGGCCGACACAACGCCGCGATGCCTGGGCCTCGGAGGCCCCGGCGGCGCATCTTCTGAACCGGTTTTCGCAGGCGGTGACCCACAATCTGGCGCAGACCTTTTCGCATGTGGACAGCGACCGGTTCGACGCCTCGGTGGCGTTGCTGTCGCGCACGGAAGGCCAGCTTTATATTGTTGGCGGGCGGATCACCCGGAGCCTCGCCGATTATGCCTTTACCCATTTTCAGGCGATCCGGCCGGGGGTGGTGCATATGACCTCCTCCGCCGCCACCTGGCCGCATTACGTGCTTGATATGGGGCCGGGGGACACGCTGTTGATCTTCGATATCCGGCGCTATGAGGCGAACCTCTTGCGGCTGGCAGAACTCGCGTCAGAGCGCGGCGTCAAGGTCGTACTGATCACCGATCAATGGACCTCGCCGGTGGCGCGGGTGAGCGACCATGCCTTCACCTGCTGGGTTGAGATCCCGTCGGGCTGGGACAGCAATATCTCGACCATGATGCTGCTTGAGGCGATGATCGCCGCCGTGCAGGAAAGCCGCTGGCCCGAGGCGCGCAAACGCTATGAAGAGCTCGATCAGATCTTTGATCAAACGCGGCTCTTTCGCAGGCCGGGCAGCAGCTAGACCTATTGCGACTGGGCGTAGAGATAGCCCAGACCGGCGGCGAGCAGTGCCCCGAGGATGACGGCGATGGTGATCTTTATGGCCGACCAGGGGCGTTCGCCCTGCACCCGGCCGGTGCGGCCATTGACCACGAACCGGTAGGTTTTGCCGCGGTATTTATAGGCCGCGAGCCAGACCGGCAGCAGGATATGTTTGAATGTCACGTCGCTGATCGCGGTGTCGATATCGTGGATGCGCTGGCGGTCGCCGCCGATGTCGAATTTCACGTCGCGGGCGATCACCCGGTCCATATGGGCGCGGGCCTCGTCAAAGCCGGTGTCGAGATCGACCGTATAGGCCTCGGCCCGGAAACCGGCAAGATATTCAGGACGATAGGGTTCGAGCGCCGCGAGATCCCAGGGCTCTAGCGCGTCGGTGTAGCGTTTCGGCAGGGAGGTGGAGCCGAGCACGAGCACGTCGTCGAAGAAGCGCGCGACGCGGCCTGTGACAGCGCGCCAGCGGATTTTGGCGACGCGCTGGGTTTGGCGTTTGCCGTCGCGCATGACGGTGCGGTTCTCGTAATAGACCGTGCCGCGTTCGCCGCGATAGCGGCTTTTCGTATCGGCGTCGAAGGTCCAGTAGGGGACGTAAATCCCCTGCATTTTCCGACCCTTGCGGGCATATTCCTGCAGCCCGCCGGGGGCGAACCAGAGCCCTCCGAGCCAGTCGGTCATGGCCTGTCGCGCGGCGCGTTCCTCGAGGGCGAAGGGGAGGAGGGCGCGGGGTTTTATGTGGCGGTTGGGGCCGGTGTCGGTGACCACGGGGGTGGCGCAGAACGGGCATTCGGCGGCATGGGTGGCGGCGTCGAACTCGAACACCGCGCCGCAGTTGGGGCAATTGACCGTGTGCGTTTCCTCGATTTCTTGCGCGGGCAGCAAGTCGTTGATGGCGCTGCGAAAATCGAGCTCGTTTATGGCGTGGGGGGCGCTGGCGCGTTCGATCTCGCGCGTGTTGCCGCAGAAATCGCAGACCAGTTGATCGGCGCCCGGGTCATAGCGATAGTCGCCGCCGCAATTGTCGCAGGGAAAGCGGTATTGCGTCGGTAACGCGTCGGTATCTGGTTGGTGCGGAATCATCAGGGCGCCAGCGTTGGATTTGGGTATTTGTCACCAGAAAGAGCGGGGGCCGCGCGCCTAGCCTGCGGGCGGCGGTGGCGGCGGCATGACGGTGAAGAGCTGGGCCAATTCGCGCACGTCGCCGGCGCGCAGCCAGCCGTCCTGACCCGGGGTCCAGACATGGGTGTCGCGGCTCAGGCTGCCGTCGCCGGCCATGCGGCCCATATCGGCCTTGGAGAAGGGGCCGCGGGTTTGGCCGGCCTCGGCGATATGCCAGACATGTTCCACGGGGGGCGGCGGCGGAGCGGGCTGGGCCTGGGCCGGACGGGCGCCCCAGGGGCCGGAGTGCGGGCTTTGCTGGCCCGACATCTGCTGTGCCATGGCGAGCCCCATGCCGGCGCCGAGACCGGCGGCCATGCCGCCACCGGCCGGGTTGCGGGCGGCCTCGGTCATCGCCTCGGCCGCGGAATATTGGGTGAAGCGGCCGAGATCGCCGGCGACGCCCATCGAGGTGCGTTTGTCGAGCGCCGCTTCGACGGCGGCGGGCAGCGAGATGTTTTCGATATAGAGCTCGGGGATCGAGAGGCCGTATTCCGCCACGGTGGCGGAGATGGCGGCGGCGACCAGCTTGCCCAGATCGGCGGTGTTGGCGGCCATGTCGAGCACCGGGATGCCGGAGCTTGCCAGCACGCGCGAGGCCTCTTGCACGATGATGTTGCGGATCTGGTAGCTGATCTCGTCCATGGTAAATTCGCCGTCGGTGCCGACGATTTCGACGAGGAATTTCGCGGGGTCCGTGACGCGCACGGAATAGGTGCCATAGGCGCGCAGCCGGGTCGGGCCGAATTCCGGGTCGCGCAGCATGATCGGGTTCTTGGTGCCCCATTTGAGATCGTTGAACCGGGTCGTGTTGACGAAATAGATCTCGGATTTGAAGGGCGATTTGAAGCCGTGATCCCAATGGTTGAGCGTGGTCAGGATCGGCATGTTGTTGGTCTCGAGCATGTAGAGACCGGGGGTGAAGACATCGGCCAGCTGACCTTCGTGGACGAAGACCGCCGCCTGACCTTCGCGCACCGTGAGCTTGGCGCCATATTTGATTTCATGGCCTTCGCGTTCAAAGCGCCAGACCATCGTGTCGCGGGTGTCATCGGTCCAGTGGATGACGTCGATGAATTCGCCGGTGAGAAAATCGAAAATACCCATAGATCAGGTCTCCTCTGGGTTAACTGTTGCCCATGGCGCGGGCGGTCAGGCGGCGCAGGATCGGCCGAGCCTCGTCGATCCCCATGCCGGGGCGCAGGGCGGGATCGTAGAGCAGGCCGAGCAGCAGCTCGTCATGGGTGGTGAGCAGGGCGAACTCGTCATCATCATTGAAGATCGAGGGCCGTGCCCGGGGGCTGTCATTGGCGAGGCCCATGCCTTGGGCCATTTCTTCGTGCACGCAGGAACGGCGCATCAGCTCGGGCTGTTCGGCGCGCACGAAGGCCACCGCGCGGCTGTAGCTGTAGCGGCTGTCGTTCGAGCCAAAGGCCGTCACGAGGCAATAGATCGAGGGCGGCAGGTTGGCGATGAGCGAGAGCGTCGCCGAGTTCACATTGGGCGAGACCGAGCGCAGCAGCGCCTGGGCCTCGCGCGTGTCATCGGCGGTCATGAAGAAGACGTGGAAATTGGGCGCGTTGGCGGACATCGAGACGGGATGGCCGGTGACCCGGGCGAGGCGCTGGGTGAAGCCCGCGACCATCGCGCGGTCGCTGGCGCGCTGGGCCTCGGGGACGGTCGAGCCAAAGCTCGTCGAGACCCGCACCGGGCCGGTCCATTTGCGCAGCGCGCCGGGGCGGTTGGCGGCGCGGGCGCCGCTCACCGTATGTTCGTCGTAAAAGGCGATGCGTTCGAAATTGCGCAGCACGTCCGTGTCGGTAAAGACCGTGTCCGGGCCGCCGCCATCGGTGCGTAGCAGCCCCTGCGATTGCAGATGCTGTTCGAGCCGGGCGTAGCGCTGCGCCAGCGACTGGCTATAGGCGGAGGGCTGTTGCGTGGCGGGCTGGGCCGCGCTCGGCGGGCGCAGCGCCGTGGGCTGGGCCGGGGCCGGGGGCGTGGGCGCCTGCGTGGCGGGCAGGCAGGCGGCGAGCGCGAAACACGCCGCCAAGAGCCCCGTCCGCACGGATCTGCGCCCCGTGATGGTCATCCCCGGCCCCGCCAAGATCAGCTCGGGACCGCGGTGCCGGCGTTGTCGCCGGTGCCGTCGCGGCGGGCCTTGGCGGAGGCGAGCGTGTCGCGCAGCTCGGTCTCCATGCGTTTGAGCTCTTCTTCGGCGGCGGCGCGGCGGGCCTTGCCTTCGTCGGCGATCTGCAGGCTTTCCTGAATGGTGCCGATGAGATCGGCATTGGCCTGTTTCACCGCTTCGATGTCGAACACGCCGCGTTCCATCTCTTCGCGGATCATCTTGTTGCTTTCGCGCAGATTTTCGGCATTGGCGGTGAGCAGCTCGTTGGTCAGGTCATTGGCGTCGCGCACCGCGGCGGCGGCGGCGGCGGAGCGCTGGATCGTGACTGCCTGCGCCAGCTGGGTTTCCCACAGCGGCACGGTGTTGACGAGGGTCGAGTTGATCTTGGTCACCAGGCTCTTGTCGTTTTCCTGCACGAGGCGGATCGAGGGCAGCGATTGCATGGTCACCTGGCGGGTGAGCTTGAGATCATGCACCCGGCGTTCGAGATCGTCGCGGGCGGCGCGCAGGTCGCGCAGCTCTTGCGCCTTCATCACCTGATCTTTTTCGGGCGCGGCCTCAACCTCGGCCTCTTTGGCGGGGATGTCGACCGTGTCGAGCACCCGCAGCTTTTCCTCGCCAGCGGCGATATAAAGCGCCAGCTCGTCATAGAATTGCAGGGTTTTCTCGTAGAGCAGGTCGAGCGATTTGATGTCCTTGAGCAGCGTGTGCTCATGGCTCAGCAGATCGTCGGTGATCTTGTCGATCTGGCCCTGCACGCTTTCGAACTTGGCGGTGAACTTGGCGAAGGGAGCGGCGCGGCCGAGCAGTTTTTCCCACCAGCTGCGTTCGCGGCGCACGTCGAGTTCGGAGACCGAGAAGCCGCGGATCGTGGTCACGATCGAGCGCAGGCTGTCGCCCGCCGGGCCCACGTCCTTGTTGCGGACGCCCTGCAGCATGGATTGCGAGATTTCCTGCAGCTCGGCCTGAGCGGCGGAGCCGAAGGAGACGATCGAATTGGTGTCCGACATGTTGATCTCGTCCATCCGTTTCTGGATGGCGGCGCTGGTCGGTTGATCGGCCTCTTGCAGCGGCACGACCGCGTTGGCGTCGGCGGGTTCGGGCAGGATCATGGCGCTGACTTGCTCGACTTCGGCCAATGTGGCCTCGGCCTTGGCGCGGGTGCTTTGTGACATAACGGGTCCTCTCAACTCGGGGTACTTAGCTGTCCAGATGGATGCCTTCACGCTGCAGGCGGTCGCGCAGGACGCTGATCTCGATCTCGAGGTCAGAATTGTTGTCTTGCAAGAGCTTGCGCGTCTTGGCGGTGAAATTCTCTTCGAGATCGGTCAGCAGCATCATGTAGTCCGACCGGGCGCCGGCATCGCGGGAGCGGGCGTAGATATCGGCAAATTTGATCGTCGCGTCGGTGGCGCCCTTGAGGTAGACGCCGAGATAGCGCCGGGCGGCGGTGAGATCGCGCGGGTCCTCTTCGACCGTGCGCAGCATCTCGCGCACCTTGGTCTGAAACCGTTCGACGCGGGCCTCGGCCTGACGGTCGCCCGAGCGCAGGATCGCGTCGCGCATGGCGGCGAGATGGGCCTCGGCCTGATCGACGACGCGGGCGACGCGGTCGGTCTGATGCTGGTCGATGCCTTCCATCCCCTTGTCGCGCAGCGGGTCGAGCCCGAAGGCAAAGCCGTGCAGCAGGGTGCCGGCCACCAGATAGACCAGCGCGGCGAGCGTGCCACCGCCTGCGGCAAAGCCCGCGAGGCCGAGACCGATCCCGGTCAGCAGCGAGCCGGCCATCTTGCGCGGCACGCCGGGGCGGCGGGCCACCTTGCGGGCGTCATAGGCCTCTTGCGCGATGATGCCCTCGCGGGTGAGCCAAGCGGCGAGCAAAAGAGCGCCCAATGCCAAGAGGTTAAGCGCCATGGCGGAGGCGCCGTTGCCAAAGGCCTGCCAGATCAGCGGCAGCGGAGCGAGGAAGAGGAAATTGACGCGGCCCCCGGCGCGGGTGCGTTTCGCATCGCGATAGGTGCCGATGTCCGGGGTGGTCTCGGTCGGGTCGGTGTCGGTGGGGTCGGGGCTATATTTGCCGCCATATCTCTGCGCCATCACACGCCTCCTGCGACGGTCACATAGAGGATCAATATGACAAGCAGAAAAAAGGCCAGTTTCTGCAACCCGGTTCCCGACATTCAACCCCCACAAGCCTTGGTTTCTCGTCAATAACTTAGGGGATGCAAGGCAGGCTTGCTAGGGGGAAGATTGGCAGGGGCGAAACATCGCCCCCGCCGCTGTCTCTTGCCGTCGAGCCTTTGACCCGCTCAAGTGGCCTGTTCAGTGACGGGCGCCGCCTTGCTGGGCGCGGCGCTCGGCGTTGAGCTTGCGGGTATATCCGGATTGGATGATCTCGACTGCAAAAAGCACGATGACCGAGAAGTAGAATGTCGTCTTCGACATCGGCACCACCTCATAGCCAAAGAACTTGAGCGCCAGCGTGTCGTCATGCATCGCATGGGCCGCGGCCTGACCGGCCTCGCCCAAGAGCACCACACCGACGATCAGCAGGATGAAGAGGCCGAGCACCTCATACATCCGGTTCTTTTCGAGAAAGCGCGTCACGCTGTCGGCCAGCACCAGCATCGCCACGCCCGACAGGATGATCGCCGTCGCCAGCACCGCAAAGACATCGGTGATCGCCAGCGCCGAGAGCACCGAATCGAACGAGAAAATTAGGTTCATGAAGACGATGAGCATCACCACCTTGGCCGCCGATTTGCCGCTCTTGCCTTCGACATCGGTGTGCAGATGTTCGACGCTGAGCATATGGCTGATCTCCTTGACCGCCGTGTAGATGATGAAAACGCCGCCGAGAATAAAGACACAGGTGGCAAAATTCACCCCGCCTTCGAGGATACCGACCCAGTTCAACACCACGAAGGGCTCGGCCATCTTGTCGATCAGGCTGATCATCACGAAGAGCAGCACCACCCGCAGCGCCACCGCGATGATGATGCCCCAAAAGCGCACGGCGCGTTGCTGCGCCACCGGTGCGCGCTGGGACTCGATGGAGATGTAGAGAAGGTTGTCAAAGCCGAGAACCGCCTGCAAAAAACACAACATCAGCAGGTTACCCAGGTTCTCGATGGTCAGAAGGTCGGCCATAATTCCGCTCCGGAGATAATTACGCGTATGATGGGTGATGTAGCGCAGACGTCGCTTTAAGACAAAACGAAACGCGCGGCGGCCTATAGGCCGAATGCCACAAGGATGCTAAAGCAGGCGGTCATGACGGAACGGAATTTCATCTCCAAAGGGGCCGCGAGCCTGCAGGTGGCCTATGACGGGCCGCCGAAGGATTACCATTTCCTGCTTTTGCCGCGGCTGACGCTTCTCGCCTTTACCTCGGCGCTCGAGCCGCTGCGCATCGCCAATCAGGTGTCGGGAAAGGCGCTCTATCGCTGGTTTCTGATGACCGAGGATGGCGCGCCGGTGACCTGTTCCTGCGGTGTGCATATCACCCCCGACAGCGGCTTGGTCGATGTGCCGCGCAATGCGGCGGCCTTTGTCTGTGGTGGCACCGAGCCGGCGGGCACCGCCTCGCCGCGCATCGTCAATTGGATCGCACGGCAGGACGCCCATGGCTGTGCGGTGGGCGGCATCTGCACCGGGGCCTTTGCGCTGGCCCGGGCCGGGGTGATCCGCGACCGGAGCTTTACCCTGCATTGGGAAAATCAGCCGTCTTTTGTCGAAATCTTCCCAAGGCTCGAGCCGACCGGGCATCTCTTTGAGGCCGATCGCGGGCTTGTCACCTGTGGCGGCGGCAGCGCGGCGACCGATATGATGCTCGGGCTGATCGAACGCGATCACGGCAAGGAACTGGCATTGATCGTGGCCGATATGTGCCTGCATGCGCGCAGCGGCGCGCAGGGCGTGGCGCAGAGATCTGCCTATTCAGCCGCGCTTGGCAGCCGCAACCCGCATCTCATCGCGGCCATCCGATTGATGCAGGAGAATATCGAGACGCCGCGCGACATTCTCAGCATCAGCGAGGAGGTGGGCGTGTCGCGGCGGCAGTTGGAGCGGCTTTTCAAACAGCACACTGCCGTGTCGCCGGTGGAATATTACATCGACCTGCGAATCGCGCGGGCCCATGCGCTGCTCAATGAGACGGATATGAGCATCGCCGAGATCGCCTCGGCCACCGGGTTTTCCGGCACGTCGCTGCTCGCGGCGCGGTTCCGCAAACGCTATGGCAAGCCGCCCGGCGCCTATCGCCGCAGCTGGAGCGTGACACCGGGTTAGGGGTTACTTGCGGCGGCGCTGCGGTTTGCCGCGCGGCTTGGCCTTGGCCTGAGGGCCCGGCGTGCGCCCGGCCTCTTCCTCGGTCAGGCCGAGCTGTTCGCGCATCACGCGGGGGCGGATTTCCTCGACCTCGCCGGATTTGAGCTGACCGAGCTGGAACGGGCCGTAGGACACCCGGATGAGCCGGTTGACGTTCAGCCCGACGCTTTCCATGGCGCGGCGGATCTCGCGGTTCTTGCCCTCGCGGATGGCCACGGTGATCCAGGCATTGGCGCCTTGCTGACGGTCGAGCGTCACCTGCATCGGCTGAAACCGCTCGCCTTCGAGCGTCACACCCTTGCGCAGCGGCTCGAACGTCGCGTCACTGGGGCGGCCATTGACCCGCACCCGGTAGCGGCGCAGCCAGCCGGTCGACGGCAGTTCCAGCCGCCGCTTGATGCCGCCGTCATTGGTCAAGAGCAGCAGCCCCTCGGAATTGAGGTCGAGCCGTCCGACGCTCATCACCCGGGGCAGATCTTCGGGCAGCTTGTCGAAGATCGTGTCGCGCCCCTGTTCGTCGCGGGTGGTGGTCACCAGCCCGGTGGGCTTGTGATAGAGCCAGAGCCGCGGCGGCTCGGGCGTGGCGAGGGCACGCCCGTCCACGGTGATCTTGTCGCTCGGGGTGACATTGAGCGCGGGGCTGTCGATCTTGCGGCCGTTGACCGTCACACGGCCGGCCTCGACCATGCGTTCGGCTTCGCGGCGGCTGGCGAGGCCGGCACGGGCGATGACCTTGGCGATCCGATCGCCGGGAGGAGGAGTCTCTGACATGCTGCGTCCCTTACCCTATCCATCCGGCTTGCGGTAGTGGGGGAAGCGAGGCAAAAAGCACGGATGACATTTCGCAGCCATATGGACCGGGCGCTCGATGAGGCCCGCGCCGCCGCCGCCCGCGGCGAAGTGCCCGTGGGCGCGGTTCTGGTAGGGCCGGATGGGGCGGTGATCGCCGCCGATGGCAACCGGACGCGCGCGGGCCATGATCCGACGGCCCATGCCGAGATGCTGGTGATCCGGGCGGGCTGTGCGGCGCTCGGGGTCGAGCGGCTGACGGGCTGCGATCTCTATGTGACGCTCGAGCCATGCGCCATGTGCGCCGCCGCCATCTCTGCGGCTCGTGTGGCGCGGGTCTATTATGGCGCGGGCGATCCGAAATCGGGCGGCGTGGCCCATGGCGCGCGGGTCTTCAGCCACCCGCAATGCCACCATGTGCCCGAGATCTACGACGGGATCGGCGGGGCCGAGAGCGAGGCGCTGCTTCGCGCCTTCTTTGCCGCGCGTCGAGGCGCGACCGGAGCAGAGGGTATTTAGAACCAGAAAGAGGCGGGGCGTGGGCCTCTTTCTGGTTGGAAAATACCCAAGGCGCGGGAGGGGAGTCCGCGCGGGGCCTTTATTCGGCGGCGCGCCGGGTGCTCAGCCCCGCATCACGGTAGAGATAGTCACGGGTCAGCGGCACGCTGCGCTGGTCGCGGGCGAGTTGGAACTGGAACACCACTTGCGTGGCATGGCGGAAGGTGAGCTCGCTCGCCAGAAGGTAATAGCGCCACATCCGGCAGAACCGGTCGTCATAAAGCGCGCGGGCGCGGTCGATATTGTCCTCGAACCGGCTGAGCCAATGGCTCAGCGTTTCGGCATAATGCAGCCGCCAGACCTCGACATCGGTGGTGACCAGTTTTTGATGTTCGATGGCGCGCAGGGTTTCCGACATGGCGGGGACATAGCCGCCGGGGAAGATGTATTTGGTGATCCAGGGCGAGGTGGAGCCGGGGGGCTCGGACCGGCCGATGGTGTGGATGAGCGCCACGCCCTCGGGGGTCAGCAATTGGCGCAGGCTGCGGAAATAGGTCTCGTAATGGGGCACGCCGACATGTTCGAACATGCCCACCGAGACGATCCGATCAAATTCGCCGCTGATGTCGCGGTAATCGGTGAGCAGGAATTTGGCGCGCTGGGCGAGGCCGGCCTCTTCGGCGCGGCGGTTGGCCATGGCGTGCTGTTCGGTGGAGAGCGTGATGCCGGTGACCTCGGCGCCATAGTCGCGCGCCAGCGTGAGCCCCATGCCGCCCCAGCCGCAGCCGATGTCGAGCACCCGCATCCCCGGCTCGATCAGCAGCTTGCGGGCGATATGGTGTTTCTTGGCCTCTTGCGCCGCCTCGAGCGTCATCCCTGGTTCAGGGAAATAGGCGCAGGAATATTGCCGGTCGGCGTCGAGGAAGAGATCATAGAGCTCGCCCGAGAGATCGTAGTGATGCGCCACATTGGCGCGCGAGCGGCTGGCGGGGTTGAACTGTTTGAGATGGCGCAGCGCCACGCGGAGATATTCGAGCGGGCGACGGAACCAGGGCTGGCCCTGGGCGTGGATATTGATCAGCGCGAGGCTAAGAAAGCCGCGCAGATCGTCTCCGGCGATGGTCAGGCGGCCATCCATATAGGCCTCGCCCACCGCCATGTCGGGCGACAGCACGATCTTGCGCGGCAGCGTGTCGTCATGCAGCGTGATCGCCACCTCTGGCGCGCCTTGGCCCGAGCCATAGCTCTGGGTGCGGCCGCTGGGCAGGGTCACGGTGAGCCGTCCCTGCCGGATCAAATGTTCGAGAAACGCGTCGAATACCTGTACCCACATGGTCCGATCTCCTCCCAAAGCGGCGGGCGGGAATTGCGCGCCGTTCCAGAGGAGTCGTTGCCGGACAGCCCCCGGAATTTGCAGGACGTCTTTCAAATCGAAGAGCATTTTTGCGCAAAGAGAGCGTTCTGTAAACGGTTTGCTAACTTTTTTGCGGGTGGCGTGCGTGGCACGAATGCCCGTGGATTGGCCATGGATTGCCAGAGGATTGGCCTTGGAATGCCCCGGTGCCCTTGACTTTAGGCCGTGGGCAAGGTGTATCGGCGCGACCAAGGATCACTCAGACCCGCGCCCCGCGAGGCGCCCGGAGACAGCATCATGCACGCATATCGCAGCCACACCTGCGCCGATCTCAACAAGGACCATGTGGGTCAGACCGTTCGTCTGGCCGGCTGGGTGCACCGCATCCGCGACCACGGGGGCGTGTTGTTCGTCGATCTGCGGGATCATTATGGCATCACCCAGGTGCTCTGTGATCCTGACAGCCCGGTGTTTTCGCAGGTCGAAGAGCTGCGCAGCGAATGGTGTGTGCGCATCGATGGCGAGGTCAAGGCCCGGGCCGAGAGCCTGATCAACCCCAAGCTGCCCACCGGCGAGATCGAAGTCTATATCCGCGATGTCGAAGTGCTTGGCCGGGCGCAGGAGCTGCCGCTTCTGGTCTTTGGCGATCAGGAATATCCCGAGGAAACCCGCCTGCGCTATCGCTATCTCGACCTGCGCCGCGAGGCGATGCAGCGCAACATGACGCTGCGCTCGGATGTGGTGGCCTCGATCCGTCGCCGCATGTGGGACCAGAAGTTCCGCGAGTTTCAGACGCCGATCATCACCGCGTCGAGCCCCGAGGGCGCGCGCGATTTCCTCGTGCCGAGCCGTCTGCATCCGGGCAAGTTCTATGCGCTGCCGCAGGCGCCGCAGCAGTTCAAACAGCTGATCATGGTGTCGGGCTTCGACAAGTATTTCCAGATCGCGCCCTGTTTCCGCGATGAAGACCCGCGCGCCGACCGTTCGCCCACCGATTTCTATCAGCTCGACCTCGAGATGAGCTTTGTCGAGCAGCAAGATGTGTTCGACACGGTGGCGCCGGTGATTGCGGGCGTGTTCGAAGAGTTCGGCGGCGGCCGCAAGGTCGATGCGCCGGGCGACTGGCCGCAGATCCCTTATGCGAGCGCGATGCTCAAATATGGCACCGACAAGCCGGACCTGCGCAACCCGATCGAGATGCAGGATGTGAGCGAGCATTTCCGCGGCTCGGGCTTTGCGATCTTTGCCAAGCTGCTTGAGCAAGACGGCACCGAGATCCGCGCCATCCCCGCGCCGACCGGCGGCAGCCGCAAATTCTGTGACCGGATGAACGCCTTTGCCCAGAAAGAGGGTCTGCCCGGCATGGGCTATATCTTCTGGCGGGCGGGCGAAAACGGCATGGAGGCGGCAGGCCCGCTGGCCAAGAACATCGGCCCCGAACGGACCGAGGCGATCCGCCAGCAGCTCGGCCTCGGCGAGGGCGATGCGGCGTTTTTCCTCGGCGGCAAGCCCGATGCGTTCCAGCGCGTGGCCGGCAAGGCGCGCGATGTGATTGGCGAAGAGCTCGGCCTCACCGATCAGGACCGGTTCGCCTTTGCCTGGATCGTGGATTTCCCGATCTACGAGAAGGATGAAGAGACCGGCGAGATCGATTTCGAGCATAACCCGTTCTCGATGCCGCAGGGCGGCATGGCGGCGCTTGAGGGCGATCCGCTGGCGGTCAAGGGCTGGCAATATGACCTTGCCTGCAACGGCTATGAGCTTGTGTCTGGCGCGATCCGGAACCACAAGCCGGAGATCATGCTCAAGGCATTCGAGCTGGCGGGCTATGGTGAGGACGAGGTCAAGAGCCGCTTTGGCGCGCTGTTCAACGCCTTCCATTACGGGGCGCCGCCGCACGGTGGCTGTGCCGCCGGGATCGACCGGATCGTGATGCTTTTGGCCAATCAGGAAAACATCCGCGAAGTCATCATGTTCCCGATGAACCAGCGGGCCGAAGACCTGATGATGAACGCGCCGTCGGAGCCCACCAGCGATCAGCTCATGGAGCTGGGGCTTCGGGTAATGCCGCGCGAAGAGTGATCTTGGGCGATGAGATGCGAGAAGGCCGGGTCAGGGACCCGGCCTTTGGCGTTCTTGGGGGGCGTGCGGCCTGAGGGTCAGTCTTCGAGACTGTCCTCGCGTTTTTCCGCGATCAGGCCGAGCTCCTTGTCCTTGCGCTCTTGGAAGCGTTTTCCATAGCCTTCGATTTCGTCCTCGGGGATGACCTCGCGGGCGCGGCTGAACACCTCGTCTTCTTCCTCGTCGATGTGATGTTCGTAATCATGGCGCAGTTTCTTGAATTTTTGCAGCCAGGCGCCCTGGCTCATGTCCATCTCGTTGAGCTCTTCGAGCAGGTCGTCGATTTGCTGATGCTCATGCACGGAATGGCGGGCGCTGTCCTGGCCCCAGGTTTTCGAGATGAGCTTGGAGTAAAACGTCTCTTCCTCGGCGGCGGAATGGCTTTTGACATCCATGTAGAGCTGCGTCCAGGCGTCCTGACGGTCTTCGCTGGCGCCGCTGGTGTCCTCGATCCGGTCCAGAAGCTTGCGATGCGCGTCATGGTCGGATTTCAGGGCGGTGTAGATATCTGGCATGGGTCTCTCCTCGGCTGGCTTTGCCATGCAACGCAGGCGAGGGGCGGCGGGTTCCCGCGCGGAGATCAGCCGGTGAGCGAGGGATCGTCGGCGACGCGAACCAGTCGGGTGAGATCGGAGAGCGATTCGTGCTGGCGGGTGTCGGCGTCGAAATTGCCGGGGTCGAGCCAGAGGCGGTAGGCCTCTGCGAGCGCGGGCCAGTCTTTGTCGATGACGGCGAACCAGGCGGTGTCGCGGTTGCGGCCCTTGACCACGGTGGCCTGTCGGAAGAGGCCCTCGTAGCTGAACCCGAGGCGCTGTGCGGCGCGGCGCGACGGGCGGTTGAGCGCGTCGCATTTCCATTCATAGCGCCGGTAGCCCGCGTCAAAGGCCCATTGCATCATGAGAAAATGCGCCTCGGTGGCGGCGCGGGTTTGCTGCAGGCAGGGGGCGAGGGCGATGGAGCCGGTTTCGATACTCCCCGAGGCCGGGGTGATGCGCAGGTAGGAGGCAAAGCCGCCCCAATCGCCGGTTTCCTTGTTCTGGATGGCAAAGAAGAGCGGGTCGCGCGATTGCGTGGCCTCGCGCATCCAGCGGTGAAACTGCGCGGCCGAGGCGAAGGGGCCGACCGGCATGTAATCCCAGATCCAGTCATGGCCGTCGAAGGCGCGAAAGAGCAGCGCGGCATGGGCATCGGCGTCGAGCGCCACGAGCCGGGCATAGCGCCCGTCGAACACGAGCCCGGCCTCGGGGGCGGGCGGGGGCGTCCAGTTCTCGATCACCGGGCCGATGGGGCGGTCGCTCTTCATGCCGATCCTCCTTTGGGATGCGACAGCGATGCTAGGCCGGGGCGGCGGGCGGTTAAAGCGCTATCCGCCAAGCGGCGCGCGGTTTTAGATCGCGGCGCGGTCGGCGACGCGCTCTTGCAACAGCGCGGCCAGATGGGCGAGGGTGCGTGCCGGGCTTTCCTTGCGGTCGAGCGTCTCGGACAGGCTCTGGGCGCAGAGCAGCAGTTCGTTATCTTCGGCGGCGCGGGCGATGCCGATGAGAAACTGGCTGATGTAGCGGATCATCCGGGGGCTGAGCGTGTCCTCGACCAGCAGCGAGATATGCCCGAGATCGTCGCGATAGGCCATCGGGTCGGGATGGATCACCTCGTCGCGCAGGGGGCGCGGGCCGCTGGGCTGTCTGTCGGGGGGCAGGGCGTTGAGAATGATATTCTGAAACGTGCCGAGATTGGCCACGGGTTTCGGCAGGAAGGCATCGGCCCCGGCCTGCATGGCGCGGGAGGCGGCGCCCTCATCGCCGCTGGTGCCGATGATGGCGGCGACACGGGGCAGGGCGGTGCTCAGATCCGAGATGAGATCCTCACCCGCGCCATCGGGCAGGCCGAGATCGACGAGGATCGCCGAAGGGCGGTAGACCTGCAGGTGACGCCGCGCCGAGCGCAGGCAATCGGCGCGACGGATGCGTGCGCCGCTGTGCAGGCACATGAGCCGGAGCGCATCGCTGGCGTAAAGGCTATCCTCAACGGCGAGGATCGTCATGCCCAGCAACGGTCGGCCCGCGTTGGGCGCCTGAGCGGGGTGAAAGCAAGCAATGTCATCCATGACCGTCTCCTGATGTTGTCTGGGCCGCGGTGCAGTCTGGGCCGAGTCGCAGCATGGCAGAGCGATGGTGAACGCGAGGTTAATCGCGGGGCTGCGGCGCTTCGCCCCGCCACGGACCCTTGTCATGGGAGGCGCGGAGTTTCATAAGAAACGCCGACAGAACCATTCCGAGGGAGAGCCTGACCATGATCGGACGCCTGAACCACGTAGCCATTGCCGTGCCGGATCTCGACGCCGCGGCTGCGCAATATCGCGACGCGCTCGGCGCCAAGGTGGGTGCGCCCCAGGACGAGCCCGACCACGGCGTCACGGTGATCTTCATCGAGCTGCCGAACACCAAGATCGAGCTTCTCTACCCGTTGGGCGATGACAGCCCGATCAACGGGTTCCTTGAAAAGAACCCCTCGGGCGGCATTCACCATGTCTGCTATGAGGTCGATGACATTCTCGCGGCGCGCGACCATCTCAAGGCGACGGGGGCCCGTGTGCTTGGCTCGGGCGAGCCCAAGATCGGCGCTCATGGCAAGCCGGTGCTGTTCCTTCATCCGAAGGATTTCAACGGCTGCCTCGTCGAGCTGGAGCAGGTCTGATGGGCCCCGTCTCCGGTCTTGTCCTCTATGTGGTGATCTGGGCCATGACCTTTCTCGTGGCGCTGCCCATCCGCATCCAGACGCAGGGCGAGGCGGGCGAAGTGGTCAAGGGCACCCATTCGGGATCGCCGCAGCAACATCACATCAAGAAAAAGGCCTGGATCACCACTGGCGTGGCCTTTGTGATCTGGGCCATTTGCGCCTATGTCATCCTCACCGGCACGGTGACGGTGCGCGACATCGACTGGTTCAACCGGATGGGGTGAGCCCGCTTTTGCGCGTCACCGCGTGGAAGATATGGGTGAAGGTGGCGGCCCCGAGGATCGGCACCAGCAGGTTCACGAGCGGGATCGACAACGGCATCGCCATCAGCGTGCCGGCGATCCAGATCCGGCCGATATGGGCGCGGCGCAGCTCCTTGGCGCGGTCGCGTCCGACATGGCGCATGGCGGCGAGCTGAAAATACTCGCGCCCGAGCAAGAACCCGTTCATCGCCCAGAAGATAAAGAGCGCGGCGGGCGGGAACAGGATGTAGAGGATCAGCGCGAGGATATTCGCGGCGACCAGCACGCCGAGAAAATTCACCGTGTCGCGCAGCCCGTCCCAAAAGCCCACATTGCGGCCCTTGGGCAGGTCCGGATAATGCCGGTCCTCGACCGCCTGCGCCACGTCTTCGAGAAAGAGCGAGGTGATGGCCGAGGCGACCGGCACCATGAGAAAGACCGACAGGAGCAACATCAGAAAGAAGCTGCCCCAGCTCAGCAGATCATCGACCCAGGTGACATGGCCGATGATCGGCAGCTCTGCCCCTTCGCCAAGCGACCATTGCAGAAAGGCGAGGAAGACCGCGTAGACGGCGATCAGCAGGGCAAAGCTCAGCCCGATGCCGAGAAAGAAGACGCGTCGGAACCGAGGATCGCTGAGCTGGCCCAGCGCCTTGAAGAAGCTTGTGAAAATCATGCGTCCATCCAGGTGGTGATCTCTGCCAGATCGGGGCGGGGCCGGTCGGGCGGGGCGGTCTCGGCGGTGCCGATATGGATGATCCCGGCGACCCGCTCAGAGGTGTTGAGGCCGAGCCCCGCCTCGACGAAATGGCGGTCGAAGACCGGCCAGCCGGTGAGCCAGTTCGCCCCCCAGCCCGAGGCCAGCGCGGCATTGAGCAGCGCGAGGCAGACGGCCCCGGCGGAATAGGTCTGTTCGATCTCGGGGATCTTGTCCGAGGGTTTCGGCGCCTCGATCACCACCACGGCGAGGGGCGAGCTGTCATAGCAGGCGCGGGCCTTGGCGATGTCTTCGTCCGAGCGGCCGCTGGCGGCGCCACAGGTTGCCACGAGATCGCCGAGCCGCCGTAGGGCTGCCGTCTCGAGCACCACAAAGCGCCACGGCACCAGCTTGCCATGGTCCGGGGTGCGGGCGGCGGCGGCGAGAATGGGCGTGAGGGCGGCGCGATCCGGGGCCGGCGCTTGCAAGAGCTTGGCCGGGCGCGACCGGCGGCTGAGAAGAAACTCCATCACGGCCGGGGCCGGGCTTTGATCGGTCATGCTATGGGGTCCGCCTCTATGATAACTGCAATGTCCCGTATGTCGGGGCAGGGCGGTCCGGGGTCAAGCCCTTGTGGCGGCGGGCCGGTCTCGTGCGACTGGTCTAGCGCGGCTGGCCTAGCGCGGCTGGCGGGCGCGCTGATAGACGCCTTCGGGCAGATCGAGCGCAGCGGCGAGATCCTGCAGCTGGTTCACCGAGAGGGTGATCGTGATGCTTTGATCCGTGCGCGCGTCAAACTGGGTGAGCGTCACGCATTCCTCAAAGGCGTTGATGATCACGTCTTCCTGCAAGGGCGCAGCGCCCTCGTCGACGAGCGTGATCACGGTGGAGTCGAATTCGTGTTCAATGGAAAACATGGGTTTACCCTGACCTGCTTGGCGGATCATTGCAAGATGTCAGCGTCCCGCGCGAAGGCACTGGCAAGTGGGTTGATCCGTGCTAGATTATTCAGCGACCAAGTAGAACCGAGGTTTCCATGCGTAAACTGATCTGTGCCAGCTTTCTCGTTCTTGCGGGATGCGTGAGCACCACCACGACCCAGTCGCCCAGCCCGCAGCCGAGCCAGCCGCAGGCGCAATCGGCCCAGAGCAAGGCCACCACACCGACCGCCGCGCAGGTGAGCCGGTTCAAGACCGTGGTGTCCCGCGTCGAGCCGGTGGCCGAGCGGATGTGCCGCCAACAGACCTCGAACCTCAACTGTGATTTCAAAGTGGTGATCGACGATCGCCCGCAGAAATCGCCGAACGCGTTCCAGACCATCGACAAATCGGGGCGGCCGATCTTGGCCTTCAACCTGCCGATGATCGCGCAGGTGCGCAATGATGACGAACTGGCCTTTGTGATGGGCCATGAGGCGGCGCATCACATCGAGCGCCATCTCGACCAGCAGCGCAACAATGCCATGGCCGGGGCGATCATCCTCGGCGGGCTTGCGGCGCTCACCGGTGCAAGCTCGGGCAATGTCGATGCGGCGGCGGATCTCGGCGCCAATGTCGGCGCGCGCAGCTATTCCAAGAATCACGAGCTCGAGGCGGATGCGCTGGGCACAGTGATCACGCGCTATGCGGGCTATAACCCGGTGCGCGGGGCCGAGTTCTTTACCCAGATCCCCGATCCGGGCGATCGTTTCCTCGGCACCCACCCGCCCAACAAGTCGCGGATCGAAACGGTGCGCCGGGTCAACGCCGGGCTCTGATGCGGCAGCTTCTCAACGTGATCAGCGACCGGGGATCGAAATACGCGGTCTCCGGGGCGGCGGTGCGGGATCGCGCCGCCGTTGACGATTTCCTCAAGGAATTGAAGCGCAACAAGAAATTCGCGAAGGCGACCCATAACAGCTGGGCGGTGGATTTCTCGGAGGCGGGCCCTCTCAAGGGCGATGACGGCGAGGCGGGCGCGGGCCAGGTCATCCTGCGGATGCTCGAGCGCGAAGAGCTGCGTGACCACGTGATCGTGGTCACCCGCTGGTATGGCGGCAAGCATCTGGGCGGCGACAGGTTCCGCCATGTGCAGGATTGTGTGCGGGCCTATTTGGAAGGGGCTTAGCCCAACCGCCCCCAGAGATCATATTCGCCGGCCTCGTCGACGGTGACCGAGACGAGATCGCCGACCGAGAGCCCCTCGGTGCCTTCGTCGATGAAGAGATTGCCGTCGATCTCCGGCGCATCGGCCTTGGTGCGGCAGGTGGCGATGCCGTCCGCGTCGATGTCATCGACGATCACCTCTTGGACGGTGCCCACCTTGGCGGCGAGCTTGGCCTCAGAGATGGCCTGCGCCTTTTCCATGAACCGTTCCCAACGCTCTTGCTTGACCTCTTCGGCGACGTGATCGGGCAGGTCGTTCGACCGCGCGCCATCGACGTTTTCATATTTGAAACAGCCGACCCGGTCGAGCTGGGCCTCGTCCATCCAGTCGAGCAGATGCTGGAACTCTGCCTCGGTTTCACCGGGATAGCCCACGATGAAGGTCGAGCGCAGGGTGATGTCGGGGCAGATGTCGCGCCAGGCGGCGATCTCGGTCAGGGTTTTCGAGGTATGGGCCGGGCGCGCCATGCGTTTGAGCACATCGGGATGCGAATGCTGAAACGGGATGTCGAGATAGGGCAGCACCAGCCCCTCGGCCATCAGCGGGATCAGCTGGCGCACATGCGGGTAGGGGTAGACGTAATGCAGCCGCACCCAAGCCCCGAGCGAGCCCAGATCGCGGGCCAGATCGGTGATATGGGCGCGGTGGCCGCGATCCTCGGCATGTTTGATGTCAACGCCATAGGCCGAGGTGTCCTGGCTGATCACCAGCAATTCGCGCACGCCGTTCTCGACCAGTTTCTCGGCCTCGCGCATCACCGCGAAGGCCGGGCGCGAGGCGAGACGACCGCGCATGTCGGGGATGATGCAGAATTTGCACTTGTGATTGCAGCCCTCGGAAATCTTGAGATAGCTGTAATGGCGCGGCGTGAGCCTGACGCTCGAGGCGGGCAGCAGATCGACAAAGGGATCCGGCGAGGGCGGCACCGCCCCATGCACCGCGTCGAGCACCTGTTCGTATTGATGCGGCCCGGTCACCGCGAGCACTTTGGGATGCACCCCGGTGATATATTCGGGCTCGGCCCCGAGACAGCCGGTGACGATCACCCGGCCATTCTCCTTGAGCGCCTCGCCAATGGCCTCGAGACTTTCGGCCTTGGCGCTGTCGAGAAAGCCGCAGGTGTTCACGATCACCGCATCGGCGCCGGAGTAATCGGGCGAGATGCCATAGCCTTCGGCGCGCAGCCGGGTCAGGATGCGTTCGCTGTCGACAAGGGCCTTGGGGCAGCCAAGGCTCACCATGCCAATGGTGGGCTGGCCAGCACGGGAGGTGTCGGTGACGCGGGCGCGCGCCAGATCGGGGCGCAGATCGGGTGGGTTTGTGCTCATGGGGGGCATATAACCATGCCGGGGCGGGCCGGAAAGAGTGAAACGGTTATTGTAAATCAGGGCCGCGGCTTCCATCATTGCGAAAAGACACAGCAGAGCAGGACGGAGGCCCACCCATGCGCTGGATCATTCGCCTGATGGTGCTGGCCCTTGTGTTCGTGGTCATTGCCGTCGGTTCAATTCTCTTGTTGCCGAGCGAGCGCATTGCCCGCATTGCCGCCGACCAGATCGCCCAGGCCACCGGGCGCACGGTCGAGATGACCGGCGAGACCAAGGTCAGTTTCTACCCCGTGCTGGGCATCAGCACCGGGCGCACCACCGTCGCCAATGCCGATTGGTCCGACAAGGGCCCGATGTTTCAGGCCGACAGTTTCAAGGTCGGGGTCGATCCTCAGGCGCTCTTTGGCGGGGCGATCCGGATCACCGGGCTCGAGGCGGTGAACCCGCATATCCTGTTGCAAAAGGACAAATCGGGCCGCGTCAACTGGGAGCTCAATGTCGAGGGGGTCACCACCACCGGCGCCGGGACCGAGAGCGCACCGGCGCAATCCTCGCAGCTGGCGCTGACGCTGGACCGGGCGCTCATCACCGGGGCGCAGCTCACCTATATCGATGATCAGGCGGGCAGCACCACGCAGATCAAGGATGTGAATTTCGACATGCGCTGGCCGTCCTATACGGGCGAGGCGACGATCGACGCCTCGTTCCGGCCCGCGCAGGAGGTGGTGTCGATCACCGGCCGCATCGCGCGGCTCGATCATCTGATCGACGGGGCGGTGTCGGATCTGACGGCCAAGGTCAGCACCAAGGGCGGTGCCGTCGATTTCACCGGCAAGGTGAGCAGCCTGCCGCAAGCGGCGGGGCGGATCAGCGCCGATCTGTCAGACAGCTCGCGGTTTATGACCTCGCTGGGGCAAGCGGCGCTCGACCTGCCAGAGGGGCTTGGCCGGGCGGCATCGGTGGCGGGGGACCTGACCTATAGCGAGGCGGGGCGGCTGTCGCTGCGCAACCTGAGCGCCAAGCTCGACCACAATAGCCTGACGGGCGGGGTTGATTTCATCCCGGGCGGGGCGCGGCCCCGGATCGAGGCCCAGCTTGACGCGGGCGCGCTCGATCTCAGTGCGCTGGCACCCGAGAGCGACGGCGAGGCCGGCACCAAGGAGACCGGCACGGCGGTGGAGACCGGCTGGTCCAAGGCGCCGATTGATGCCAGCGCGTTGGGCCTGGCCGATGCGCAGATTGCGCTTTCGGCCAAGAGCATCGACCTCGGCACGTTCAACTTTGGCCAGACGCGGATGATCGCCCCGGTCGACAACTCGCGGGCGGTGTTCACGCTCAAGGAGCTTAGCGGCTATGGCGGCAATGTCTCCGGCGAATTCGTCGCCAACAACCGCAGCGGGCTCTCGGTCGGCGGTAGCATGACCGCGCGCGGCATGGATATGGAGCGCCTGCTCACCGATGCGGCGGGGATCACGCGCTTTGCCACGACGGGCGACATGACGCTCAATTTTCTCGGCGTTGGGCAATCGGTCCATGCGATCATGAACAGCCTGAGCGGCAGTCTCAGCCTTGGCACCGGGCGCGGCGTGATCAGCGGCTTTGACCTCGACAAGCTGATGCGCTCGGGCGATGTCACCGGCGGCACCACGGTGTTTGACGAGATGTCGGCGAGCTTTGCCATCAAGGATGGCAATATGCAGGGCGACGATCTCAAGATGTCGATGCCGCTGGCACGGGCCACGGGCACCGGACGGATCGGGCTTGGGGCGCAGGATCTGAACTATACGTTCACGCCGAGCCTTCTCGAGGGCGACAGCCGCAAGGGTCTCGCCATTCCGGTACGCATCAAGGGGCCTTGGGCCAATCCCAAGATATATCCCGATCTTGAGGCGGCGATTGATCTCAACTTCAAGGAAGAGAAGAAAAAGCTCAAGGAAGAGGCGCGCCAAGAGGTTCAGAAGGCCATCGAGAAAGAACTTGGGGTGACGGTGCCCGAGGGCGGCGATCTCAAGGATACGCTCAAGAAAGAGGCCGAGGACACGATCAAGAAAGAGCTGTTCAAGCTTTTTGACTGACGGGCGTCATGCCGGGCAAAGCAAAGGGGCCGCGCATGTGCGGCCCCTTTCTGTTTGTACTGTGGCAGGGCTCAGTGACCGCCGCCGCCAAGCCCGACACCGGCGATGAGCGCGCCCCAGACCTTGAGCCGCAGCCCCGCCGCCTTGACCACCCCGGTGGCCGAGATCACGTGACCGAAAACGCCGGGAAGACGGTTGGTATAGGTCTGGATGATACAGCCGCTGCCATCGAGCATGATCGCCTCATGTTCCGGGTGCAGCAGTTCGAAATAGACAAGGATCGAGCCGCGTGTCGCCCGGGCGCTGGGCTCGAGAAGATCGCCGCCGGGGGTGACCTGACCCGACGCGATGGCGGGCTGAATGGCCACGATATGCGCGGGCAACACCGCATCCCGGTTCGACAGGTTCAGATTGCTTTCGCAGGCGATCTCGGCGGGCATGCCTTCGTAAAGCGTGGCGCGGGCGACCTGTGGGAACCCGGCGATCACCCGCAGATGGGCGTCCTCGCCCCGTTCGGGAATGATCACCATACCCGGGCGCAGCACCAGCTGTGACGCGGGGCTGCCGACGCTCATCGCCATCTGCGTCACCGTGCCATCGGCATAGGCGCGGACCTCGGTGTGATCGAGCTCGACCTGGGCGCGTTGCACGGCTGCCTCGGCCACGGCGCGCTGAGCGGGGATGCTTTGCGACAGATCGGTTTCGGCCACATCGGTCTGCGCCTCGGCCGCCTCGCGCGTGGCCTCGGCGGAAATGACCGCCGCCTCCAGCTCGCGCACCTTGTCCTGGGTGCCGACATTGCGGTCCAGCAGAGTCTGCGCCTGATCGAGATCCTGCTGCAGCTTGGCGAGGCTGGCGTTGGCCGATGTGACGCTCGCCTTGGCGAGGGTCAGCGCATCCTTGGCCTTGGCCTCGGCGGCGTCGAGCTGCGCAAGCTCGGCCTTGGCTTGGGTCAGGGCGGCGGTCTGGCTGCTGTTTTCAATGCGAAAGAGCAGATCGCCCGCCTTGACCGCCTGACCGTTTTCGACGGCCACCTCGGTCACCGGACCATTGGCCTGCGCCACGACCGAGATGGTGCGAAAGGGCACGAGGCCGGTGTAGGATTTCGGATGAAAGTAAAAGATCGTCACGAACAGCGCGAAGGCGAGGCAGGCCCAGGCGTAGAGCGCGGTTTTCATGTTCCAAATGGTCATCGCCTCGCCGCGCAGGCGCAGCTGAATATAGCGGATGAGGACGGGAAAGGAGGTCAGGAGCAGCTCAATCATGGGCGGTCTCCGGGCCGGTTGCCACAGCGGTGTCATGAGGCCGCGTCTCGGGCGCGCCGGCAGGACCCTCGCCCACATGGAACCGCGCCCAATCGGCCATCAGCGCGATGAGAATGGCGCTGAGCGGCAGCAGGATGCTCACATGCCCGAGGGGGAAGACCTCGTAGAGCAAGGCGATTGTCAGCAGTGTCGGGATCGTCTTGGCCAGCGGCGTGCCATGGGCGCGTTGTTCGGCCCAGCGGTCAAAGGATGCATAGAGCACCACCAGCCCGTAGAGCGCGAGAATAAGACCGCCCAAGGCCACCCAGGCCAGACTGTCGCCCCCGCCGGGGGAGGTGAACCAAAAAGGCGCCGCGTGTTCGGAACCATGCGCTGTCGTCATTGGAAACTCCTCTTGCAAATATATCTGCAAGGGTAAGCGACCGATCCGCCAGCTGTCCACGATTTATGGGGGGCGCAAATGCGATCCGGCGGCCCTTATGTCAGGGCCGCCGGGTCATGGAAACAAAGCGCGCGCGTTGCGCTGCGAGAGATTTAGCGGCGGCGGTCCCGGCGCGACGACATGGGTTGGAACGCCACGCCGACATGGGCCTCGCAATAGGGTTTGCCCGCTTGCGACGGCAGGCCGCAGAACCAGAAATCATCGGTCGCGGGATCGCCCACGGGCCATTTGCAGGTCCGCGAGGTCAGCTCCATCAGCGTGAGCTTCTTGGCCTTCTTCTCGACTTCGCTGACCTTGGCCAGCGCCTTGGGGTCGATCTCATTGGCCGAAGGCTGCGGCGGCAGGGGCTGACCGGCCGGGATGATCGGCTTGATCCGGCTGCCGGGCACCGGGCTCGGCGCGGCCTCTGCGGCGGGCTCGGGCTTGGGCGCGGGCTCTTCCTTGGGCTGCGGCGCAGCGGCGGCGGCCTTCTTGGGCTTGGGCGCAGGTTTCGCAGCCGCCTTGGCAGGCTTGGGCTTGGCCTCGGTCGCCGCGCTCGCGCCGCCTGTGCCGCCCCCGCCATTGCGGTTGGACAGGCCAAGGCGATGCACCTTGCCGATCACCGCGTTGCGGGTGACGCCGCCGAGTTCCTTGGCGATCTGGCTGGCCGATTGCCCTTCAGCCCACATTTTCTTGAGTATCTCGACGCGTTCGTCGTTCCAGGACATGGTAACTCCGTGCAAAAGGGGCGGGGCACATCCCCTGTGCATTGCCGCCCTGAAAAATCCGGTCAAGGGCCTATTCTAATCACTGGGGGCCAAGTTACAAGGCACGAGCAACGGAATCGGCACGAGGGCAGCATGTATCAGCAAATGGGCGAAAGACGGTTCGGGGCGGTCAACTGGCTGGGGCTGGCGACATTGGCGCGGCGCGAGGTGCAACGCTTTCTCGCGGTCTGGACGCAAACCATCCTTGCGCCGCTCGTGACCTCGGGGCTGTTCCTGCTGATTTTCACCATCGCCATCGGGCCTCGGCGCGGCGATGTGATGGGCGTGCCCTTTACCCATTTCATTGCGCCCGGCATCCTGATGATGGCGGTGATCCAGAACGCCTTTGCGAATACCTCCTCGTCGATTGTCATCTCGAAAGTGCAGGGCAATATCGTCGACACGCTGATGCCGCCGCTGAGCGCTGGAGAGCTGGTGCTGGGCTATCTCGCGGGGGCGGTGGCGCGCGGGGTGATCGTGGCGCTGGCGATTGCGCTGGGCCTGTGGCTGGTGCTCGGGCAGGCCCCGGCGCATCCGATCTGGGCGCTATGCTTTGTCGTGCTTGGCGCGGCATTCATCGGCGGTGTCGGCATCGTGGCGGGGATTTTTGCCAATAAATTCGACCAGATGGCGGCCATCACCAATTTCATCGTGACGCCATTGGCGTTCCTGTCGGGCACGTTTTATTCGGTCGAGGCGCTGCCGCCGGTGCTGCGCGATATCACCCATGCCAACCCGATCTTCTATCTCATCGACGGTGCGCGGTTCGGCGTCATCGGCGTCTCGGACGCCTCGCCGGTGCTGGCGCTCTCGGTGGCCTTTGCCTCCGTTCTCGGGATCATGGCGCTGGCGTGGCTGATGTTCCGCCGGGGCTATCGGCTCAAGTCCTGAGCCGGCCTTCGCGCCAGGCCAGAAGCCCCGCGCCGCAGAGGATCACCACCCCGCCGATGAGCGAGACCGCATCCGGCACAACGCCAAAGATCGCCAGATCATAGAGCGCGGCAAAGGCCAGCGCCGCATAGAAGAATGGCGCCACGAAACTGGCATCGGCGCGGGCCATGGCATTGACGAAACAGGCCTGTCCCGAGGCCATGAGCGCGCCGAGACCGGCCAGTGCCGCCCATTGCGCGGGCGTCGGTGTTTGCCAGACGGCGAGGGCTGCGAGCGTCGCGATGCACAGCCCGATCACATTGTTGAGCAAGAGAATCTGCATCATGCCTTCGCGGCCCGACAGGCGCTTGATCAAGATCAGCTCGGCCCCGAGGCAAAGCGCCGAGCCCAGCGCCAGCAGCGCCCCGAACTCGAGCGCGCCGCCCCCCGGGCGGGTCAGGATGAGCGCCCCGCAAAGCGCCACGGCAGCAGCAGTCCAACGCCACGGCCCGACCTTTTCGCCCAAGAGCGGCACCGCCAGCAGCATGGCGAAGACCGGGTTGAGAAAGCTGATGGCGGTGGCATCCGACAGCGGGATAAAGGCCGCGGCGGCGAACATAAAGCTCGCCCCGCCCCAGCCGAGGCTCGACCGGCCCAGATGCAACACGAGCGCGGGCCGGGTGAAGCGGGGGCGCAGCACCAAGGCCGCCCCGGAGAGCGCCATCAGGGCAAAGAGAAACCGGCCCTGGCTGATCTGTAGCGCGTGCAGCGGCGGCCCGAGAACGCCGGTGCCCAGCGCCTTGGCGATCAGCGTGGTGGCGGCAATAAACCCGGCGGCACAGAGCGTGAGCAGGGCGGCAAGGGCAGGGTTCTGGGGGCGCGAGGTCATGGGCCATCGGTGACAGCCGCCCCTGACCCTCGCAAGAGACAAAACGGGAAGGAATGCATTTTTTGCTTCCCGAATGGCTGAGCGGACGCTAAACCCATGGCCATGATCAAACGACGCCTTCATATCCGACGCCGACGCCTGAGTGCGTGAGCCCCGTTTGACCCCGGCGCGATTGCGCCTTTTCTTCCCCAGAGATTGACCTTTTCCTGACGCTGCGGCACTCAATGCCCTGTCTTTAGCGGAGTATATCCAATGATCCCGTCCATTCTGCCGACCTATAACCGTGCGCCCCTCAGCTTTGTCAAAGGCGAGGGCAGCTGGCTCATCGAGGCGGATGGGCGACGTTTTCTCGATCTTGGCGCGGGGATCGCGGTGAACGCGCTGGGCCATGCCCACCCCAAGCTGGTGGCGGCGCTGACCGAACAGGCGGGCAAACTGTGGCACACGTCGAACCTCTATCACATCCCGGCACAGCAGGCGCTGGCCGACAAGCTGGTCGAGCACAGCTTTGCCGATACGGTGTTTTTCACCAATTCCGGCACCGAGAGCTGTGAGCTCGCGGTCAAGATGGCGCGCAAATACTGGTACGAGAAAAACGCCCCCGAACGGGTTGAGATCATTGCCTTTCATGGCTCGTTCCATGGCCGGTCCTCGGCCGGGATCGCGGCCGCCGGGTCGGAAAAGATGACCAAGGGCTTTGGCCCGCTGCTGCCCGGGTTCAAACATCTCGATTGGGGTGATCTCGAGGGGCTCAAGGGCGCGATCGACAGCCGCACCGCCGCCGTGCTGCTCGAACCGGTGCAGGGCGAGGGCGGCATTCGCCCGATGGCCGATCACGATCTGCGCGCGCTGCGCCAGATTTGCGACGAGGCGGGCATTTTGCTCATCTTTGACGAGGTGCAATGCGGCATGGGCCGGACCGGGCGGCTCTTTGCCCATGAATGGGCCGGTGTCACGCCCGATATCATGATGGTGGCCAAGGGCATCGGTGGGGGCTTTCCGCTCGGTGCGGTGCTGGCCACCGAGGCGGCCGCCGTGGCCATGACGGCGGGCTCGCACGGGTCGACCTATGGCGGCAACCCGCTGGCCTGTGCCGTGGGCTGTGCGGTGATGGATGAGGTGACCGCGCCCGGTTTTCTCGAAACGGTCAACACCCGGGCGAGCCAGCTTCAGCAAAAGCTCGGCGGGCTCGTCGAGGCCTATCCAGAGGTTTTCGCAGAGCTGCGCGGCTCGGGGCTGATGCTCGGGCTGAAATGCGTGGCGCCGAACACCGATGTGCTGGCGGCCTGCTATGACGCCGGGCTCATCACCGTGCCCGCAGGCGACAATGTGATCCGCCTCCTGCCGCCTCTGACGCTCAGCGAAGACGAGGTGACCGAGGCGGTGTCGCGGCTCGACCATGCGGCGCGCGCCATCAAGGACCGGCTCTAAGGCCCTCTGCTCTCACCATATTTTCCATACCGGTCAACAAGGGGGACCGATAGATGCCCGACTTTCTCGATATTCACAAAACCGACGCTGGCGCGCTGCGCGATATTCTCGATCAGGCGAGCCAGATGAAACAGGCCCGTCTGGGTCGCAAACGCGGCGCGCCCGATGATGATCAGCCGCTGGCCAATCACATGGTCGCGCTGATCTTTGAAAAACCCTCGACGCGGACGCGGGTGAGCTTTGACGCGGGCGTGCGGCAGATGGGCGGGCAGACCATGCTCTTGTCCGGGGCCGAGCTGCAGCTCGGCCATGGCGAGACCATCGCCGACACCGCCCGGGTGCTGAGCCGCTATGTCGATCTGATCATGATCCGGACCTTTGACGAATCCGTCCTGCTCGAGCTGGCGGAACATTCGCAAGTGCCGGTGATCAACGGCCTGACAGACCGCACCCATCCCTGTCAGATCATGGCCGATATCCTCACCTATGAGGAACATCGCGGGCCGATCAAGGGCAAGAAAGTCGTCTGGTCGGGTGATGGCAACAATGTCTGTGCCTCCTTCCTCCATGCTGCCGGTAAGTTCGGGTTTGATTTTACCTATACCGGGCCGCAACAGCTTGATCCCGAAGAGGAATTCATCGGCGAGGCGCGGCGCGCGGGGGTTCAGGTGACGATCGAACGCGACGCGGCCAAGGCTGTCGAGGGCGCCGATCTCGTGGTCACAGACACCTGGGTCAGCATGCATGACAGCCAATCCACCAAGGAGCGGCGGCACAATCTTCTGCGGTCCTATCAGGTGAATGACGCGCTGATGAGCCATGCCAAGCCGGATGCGCTCTTCATGCATTGCCTGCCGGCGCATCGCGAAGAAGAGGTCACGAGCAAGGTCATGGACGGGCCGCAATCGGTGATCTGGGACGAGGCCGAGAACCGGCTGCACGCCCAGAAGGCCGTGATGCGCTGGTGCCTCGGCGTCTGAGCCGACGGGCCTTGCAAATCCTGCGCCAAGGCCTAGCCTGAACCCGACACATCACGGTGGAGACGGGCATGGCGAAGGCGCAGATCGGGGTCTATGGGCTGGGGACGATGGGCAGCGCACTGGCGCTGAACATGGCCGAGGCCGGCATCCGCGTGGCCGTCACCAACCGCGAGGCCGACTGGATCGCCCGCTTTGTCGCCGAGGCCGGGGCGCTTGCGGAAAATATCGTTCCCCAAGAAGGGCTTGAGGCGTTTGTCGCGAGCCTCGTGACGCCGCGCGTGATCCTGTTCATGATCCCCTCCGGCGCGCCGATGGACGCGATGATCGAGGCGATTGCGCCGCTTCTGTCGCCCGGTGACACGATCATCGACGGCGGCAATGCCAATTTCCACGACACGCGGCGGCGGTCGGCGGCGCTGGCCACGCAGGATCTGCATTTCGTCGGCATGGGCGTGTCGGGCGGTGAAGAGGGCGCGCGGCATGGGCCGTCGATGATGGTGGGCGGCTCGGACCATAGCTGGGCGCAGCTCAAACCGCTGCTCGAGGCCATCGCGGCGCGCTATGGCGAGGACCCCTGCGTCGCGCATCTCGGGTCGGATGGGGCGGGGCATTTCGTCAAGACGGTGCATAACGGGATCGAGTATGCCGACATGCAGGCGATTGCCGAGATCTACACGCTCGAGCATCATGGCGCGGCCAAGATTCCCGAGGAAATCGGCGCCATGTTCACGCGCTGGGATGCCGGGCCCCTCAAGTCCTATCTGCTGGAAATCACAGGGAAACTCTTGACCTATACCGACCCGGAAACCGGTCATCCCATGGTTGATGTGATCTGGGATGCGGCGGGGCAAAAGGGGACGGGGCGCTGGACGGTGATCGAGGCGTTGCGGATGGGGCAATCGGCCAGCATGATCGAGGCGGCGGTGGGCGCGCGGGGCTGGTCGTCGGAGAAATACACCCGCGTCGAGGCCGAGAAAATCCTCGGTGGCGCACGGGGCGCGATGGAGTGCAGCGAAGAGGTGCTGGCGGATGCGTTCATGGCGGCGCGGATCCTGAGCTATGCGCAAGGGTTTCGCATCCTCAAGGCGGCGTCAGAGGAGTATGACTGGCAGCTCGATATGGCGCGGATCGCCGAGATCTGGCGCGCGGGCTGTATCATTCGGTCGGCCATTCTCGACGATATTTCAGAAGCATTCCAAGGGGATATCCCCCATGGCGAGCTGATCCTCGCACCCCGGTTCGCCCAGACGCTGGCGCAGTGCATCCCAAGCCTGAGGCAGGTCGTGTCGCAGGCGGTGCATAGCGGTCACGCGGTGCCTGCGCTCGCGGCGGGGTTGAGCTGGTACGACACGATGCGGCAGGGCTGGGGCAGCGCCAATATCATCCAGGCCCAGCGCGATTTCTTTGGCTATCACGGGTTCGAAAAATTCGGCGTCGAGGGGCAGTTCCACGGCCCCTGGTGGGACGAATAGACGACGTCGGTAACACGTCGGTATTGCGACGGTAACGCGACTGTCCGGATTTTCGGGGTCTCGCCTAGCTGCTGCAGAGGCCCCATTGCGGTGCGGCGGTGCTTTCTCGCAGGTAGGGCGCGAAGGTGAGGGCGCCGAGGATGAGGGCGGTGAGGGCGCAGAGGAGGACGGCGCCGGCGGCCATGTCCTTGGCCCGGCCGATGAGCGGGTGGGGCGCGGTGGTGATCGCGTTGCAGGTGGTCTCGACCGCGGTGTTGAGGATTTCCGCGGCGATCACCAGGCCAATGCAGAGGATGATCCAGCGCCAGGCGGCGAGGTCGATCTGCAGGATGAAGCCGAGGCCGATGGCGAGGGCCGCTGCGCCGAGGTGGAGCCAGGCGCTGTGTTCGCGCCGCAAGACCAGTTTGATGCCATGGGCGGCAAAGCCAAAGCTCCGTGCCCGGTGACGCCAGGTGAATTTCCGGGCCGCTGCGGGCGGTGTTGGGGTCTCTGTCAGGCTTGTCGGATCTGTCGGCTCTAATGTCCAGCTCAGGGGGCTTGCCGTCTCGGCGGCGGGCAGGAGGCGAAGGGTTCGGGCGATCCAGAGGAGCGCGCCGAAGAGAAGGGCGATGAGGGCGCAGCAGATCATTGGGCCGCCTCTTTTGCCGGGGTCAGGGTGAGGCTGGTCCGACCAGTGAGGGTGACAGAGAAACTGACCTCGCCGGAGGTGTCGGAGAGAAGCTCGGCGGGCTCGGGCGCGCAGAGCCTGCAACGCGTGCGAGGGGCGAGCCCCGCCACGGTAAGCGTGACCTCTGTGCCCGGTTTGGTGGGCACGAGGCTCAAGGCCAAGCCCCCATCCTGCCAGCGCGCTTTGGCGACGAGCACATCGGGATAGGGCGCTGAGGCGAGATAGGGGGTCTGTGTCGGCAGCGGGGCGGTCACGAGATGGCGCAGGCTGTCGGCACGCAGTACGCGGGCGAGCATCTCATTGGCATGGGCCCAGATCGAGGCCCCGGGCCGGTGCGCGATGCCATTGGCGAGACAAAGCGGCAGATCGCGCGCGAGATAGTCCTGCAGCGCGCGGGCGGCGCTCGCGTCGCCCATTTCCCCTGCGGCGGCGGCTGTGGCGGCATAGCCCGCGACGCGGGTGAAACGGTAATTGCCGACATCCACCGGCCAGATGACCGCGCGCCAATCACGCCCGGCGCGGGCGATCTGCAGCGCGGCCCATTGGCGTCGGGCGATGTCGGGGAAGACGGCGTTGAAGAAAAGACAGGGAAAGCTCTGGAGCACCGCGCCGCCGATGGCGGGCGGGGCAAAGCCCGTATAGCTCGACCGGAAGGGCAGAAATCGCCCGTCGGGGTCGATGAATTCGGCCTCGAGATGCTGGCGGAAGGCGGGGGCGATTGTCTGCCAATGGGCGGTGCCATAGGCCGCGTCATAGGCGCGGATCGCGGTGGCGGTGATCGCATTGCAGAGCGGAAAGACCCAGTTCGGCTCGCAGGGCAGCAATCCATAGCTGGCGCGCGCGTATTGGGCGACCAGCGTCTCGATGATCTCGTGGATCGTGTAGCGGTAGCGGACACCCCTGTCGGAGATGCAGGTCATCCGCAAGGCGTCCTCGTCGAGCGGATAGCCCACGGCCTTTTGGTGGTAGAGAAGCTGGGCCGCGACAAAGCCGGAATACATGATGTTGTCGCGGGCGAAGGGATCGCCATTGCGGTCGAGATTGCCCCAGCTGTTTTCGAGCTTCCAATAGCGCCAGACGCGGGGGTCGGCCTGCTTAGCCTTCAGCTTGGATTGGGCCTCGGCCATGTAGCCTGCGAAGGCAGGAAGGTGGGCGGCCTGAACCGCCGAGAGGGCGTAGGAGGTGAAATTGAGCTGATAGCGCAGGGCGGCGGTCTGGAACTGATCGAGCTGGTCAAAGCCGTTGAAGGTCTCGACCGGTTGCAGGGCGCGGTCGAGGAGCAGGCGCAGGGCGGCGAGGTCTGCGTCGGTGAGCGCGTCGGGGGTGTCGGTGGCAGGGCTCTCTGCCGGGCGATAGCCCTGAAGTGCCCGGTTGAGGGCGCGGCGTTTTCGGGGCAGGCGCCAGGTTTGAAAGATTTGATGGCAGAGTATGCCGGTGAGGAGGACCGGGGGCAGCCAGAGGACGTTTTCGCTGCCCGCCGCGGGGGTTGTCCACATGGCGAGAAGGGCGAGGCCGAGCCAAGTGGCGCAGGGCAGGATCACATTGCCGGTGGCGAACCAGATCACCAGGCTCAGCCCGAAGGCGAGAAGCCCGGCCACGAGCAGCATGAGGGCCATGACATCGCCTTGGCCGGTGATGGCGGGAAGGAACCCGAGGCCGGGGAGCAAGAGCCCGAGACCGAAAGTTTGCAGCGCCTCTCCGGGCATGAGGATCAGGGCAAAGCCGATCAGCGAGAGCATCGCATAGCCGATGAGAAAGCGCGATTGTTTCGCGCTTGTGAGCGGGCCGGAGGCGGTGTCGGGGATCGGGAAGAGGGAAATTTCCTCGGGCAAACTACTCTGCATCACAAAGTTAACCTTCAAATTTTTACACAACAGGTTTGGGGGGCGTGGCGGGGGCGGGGCGTGCCGCGTCTTGGGTCGCGTCCTTGACGATTTTTTCGAGCACGGCGAGGTAGTCAAAAAACTGTTTCTGCCCCTCGGCGGTGATCGTGCAATGGGTGTGGGGGCGGTTGTTTTCATAGCCCTTTTCCACGGTGACCAGCCCGGCGTCTTGCAAGACCTTGATATGGCGGCTCAGATTGCCGTCGGTCAGGTCGCAGAGCCGTTTGAGATCGACGAAGGAGAGGCCCTTGGGGTGCGAGACCAGCGAGGTCAGCAGCCCGAGCCGGGCCTTTTCGTGAATGGTCCGTTCGAGCCCGTCATAGGAAAACCGGGCGCGGTTGCGATCCTCAGTCATGGCAGGGGTCTCCTTTGCGGGTGTCTTTGCGCTTTTCCGGGGCCCAATGGAGCAGGCAGGCCAGAAGGATCTGGCCGAGGCCGAACGGCAGGCCCATGGCCCAAGGGGTGATGGCTGTGGCCTGGGCCGAGATCAAGAGGACGAGCAGCCCCGCGACGAGATACCAGCCGGCGGCAAAGAGCGTGTTGCGCGGCAGCATCGAGGTCGCGGCAAAGAGGCCAAGCGCAAGGAGGATCTGCCAGAGCCCCGGCAATATCCACGTGATTTCAGGGGTTTGCGTCAGGATGATCCAGCCGAGCGCGGCCCCAGCGATGAGGCAGGGCAGGAATTTTTGCAAGATCGCCCAGATCAGATTTGAGGCGTTTGGGCCGTGGGTGCGGCGGGTGAGGGCGTAGGTCTCGATGGCGATGAGCGCGGTGCTGAGGCAGGCGAGGGCGATCCAGGGGAGGAGGCTCGTGTCGCCGCCGGTCAGGGTCTGGAGCGTCGCGAGCCCGAGGGCCAGAGCGCCGGTGAGAGCGATCACCAGAGGGCCAAACCCCTGAAATAGCTGCACGTCCGCAATCTGACTGCGGATGTTCGAGATGTCGTCCAGGGCGCGCTGTAACTCGGTCATGGAGTTCTTTGTATTGCAGAGTGATCTCTCGGGCAAGGGAGATTTGGCTGCCAAGGTGGCGTTTGCGGCTGTGCGGTATCACGTCGGTATTGCGACGGTAACGCGACTGTGGCGGGATCAGACTGCCAGGTGCAGGAGCATCACGATCGCCATCCCCATCATCATCAGGTTTTCCGTCAGGCTGACGAAGCCGAGCGGCACGTTCGAGCCGCCGCCCACGCAGGCGCATTTCAGCTCGCGTTTGTCGATATAGACCGCCTTGAACACGCTGATCGCGCCGATGGTGGAGATAAAGAGCGCGGCGGGGGCGGACAGGGGCGTCAGGATCATGCCGGTCATCAGGACGCCTGCGCCGACCTCGACCCAAGGGTAGACATAGGCGTAAGGCACCCATTTTCGCGCCAGCAGATCGTAGTTGAGAAACATCGTGGTAAAGCTCTCGATGTCGCGGAGCTTTTGCATGCCGAGCAGGATCATCGACAGCGAGATGAACCAGCCCAGTGTCTGCCAGGTGAGCGCGCCGAGAAAGCCGATGGAGAGCGCCAGCGCGGTCGCGGCGGCCACGGCAAAGAGGTAGATCACCGGTCGGTAGGTGGTGGCATCCGGGTCGTAACCGGTCAGCTTCTGGCGCAGCGCGTCATAGCCGCCGACACGCGCGCCGTCGATCCAGACCTGTGGCGTGGTGGGCACGTCATGGGCGGCCTTAAAAGCGTCGACCTCGGCGCGGTCGCGAAACAGCCGATCATCGACCTCGAACCCTTTGCTCTTCAAAAGCCAGCGCGCCTTTTGCCCCGCCGGGCAGAGATGGTCTGGCAGGGCCATGCGGTAGAGAACGGCGGTTTTGCCGGTGGCCGCCGTGGCGGGATCGGTGGTCACATCGGCAACATTGCGTGCGGTCTCGGGCATGGCGGGACTCCTTCATGGCGGGGATCTGAGACGACCCATATGGGGTGAAACGCAGTGGGGGCGGGGCTTGGTTCCATAAGGGCGGGGCGTCGTGGGGACGCAAAGATGCCAAAAAATCGTCTCAAAACCTTGCAACACTGCGGGAGTGAACAGAGTAGAGTGTAGAGAGTGCTATGAGTATTTTCCGTTTTTTGCAGCGCTGAGGCGCTGTTTCGACTATTCCGGAACCATGTCGCGCGCCGATTTCGGCTGTTTTCTGGGGTGGCTTTTGCTGCTCACGATTGGCTGGCGTCTGATCACCCACAGTTGGATGCCCGTGCTGTTGCTGGCCTTGCCGCCGTTGGTCTCGGCCATGGTACGGCGCAGCCGGGACGCCCGCCCGGAGGAGGTGCGGGTGATACTGGTGTTGTTGGCCACGCCGCTCGTTTTCGCGTTTCTCTACGCTATGATGATCGCCCTCGGGGAGCGGATCACCGGTGGGACATGGCCCGATCTTCTGTTTCAGATCCCGGTTGCGATCGTCGCCGTGGCGCTCTGGGGGCTGATCTTGCTCTCTCTGCTGGTGCGGGAAGGGGCGGAGAAGAAGGTGCAGGAAGCGCAGCCCGATCCTGATGCGGAACGTGCAAGGGCACAGGCCTTGATCACCGAGATGTCCGACCAGATTGCAAGGAAACTGGGGTTTCCGAACGAACCGGCGGCAAAGCCGAAACTGCCCCCGGATGGCAAAGAAATTGCAGAGACCTTCAAATTGCTCAAGCTGCTTTGCGCGAAGTATTCGCATGGAATGGCTTCGCCGAACTTTGAGAAGACTGCGGAAATGATGCGCAAAACGTTGATGGCTGGCGGGTGGGTCGAGGCAGATGCCGATACCACAGAACGCGCGCCAGAGCGGTTCCAGGGAACGCTGGAAGTTCTCTTTCCAAAAAAAGGGCCTTGGGAAGCCACGCCCGAGGGTGTTACCGCCTTCATTCATCCCCATCACCCGGAGGCACTTGCGGTCATTGAATTTAAGCATGCCTATCCTCAAACGAACCAAAACTTCAGGTTTCTCCTGTCACCAGACCTGGCTGAGGCCGCAGCGCGGATGGGGGTGGATTCGATATTTTATCGCTCATACCCTGACAGCTTTCAGGTCAGGCAGCTCGACGTCGGGCTCGCAATCGGGGGCAGTTCCCTACATGCGGGGCGTGACGGATTGTCCACGTTTTTAACGATACGTAAGCTTTCGCAGGCCGCGCTTGAGAACGCGCCGGGCTGCGCGGCGGGCTATGTCGAGCTGGGCTTTGACGAGCAGTGTTTCTAGCGAGGGCTGCCCTTTGCACCGTGGAGGCGGCGTGTCTCCGGCCCCGCCCCCTCAGGTCACGATGAGCGCCCTTGCCTCGGGGGTTCTGCGCCAGGTTTGCAGCGCCTCGAGGCAGGCGGTGACGGTGCGGCGGGGGTGGCGGAGCGCGTGGCCGGCGGCGAGCTGGAGCGGCGGCAGGTCGCCCGAGAGCGGCTGGGCCAGGAGCGCGTCATTGCCATAGCTGCGGTCGGTGAGCGGGCGCATGTTGAGCAGGGCGATGCCATGGCCCGCGCCGACGAGGCTTCGGACCATTTCGGTGGCGGTGGCCCGGGCGGCGATGCGGGGGCGCAACCCGGCGGTGGCAAAGAGGCGCTCGACATAGGGGCGGGCGACGGGGCGGTCGAGCTGGACCAGCGGGTGATCGGCCACATCGGCGAGGCTTGGGCAGGGGATCAGGCCGAGCGGGTGGCCCTCGGGCATCAGCACATAGGGCGGCAGATCGAGCAGCGGGGTGAGCGCGATGCCGGGGCGCAGATCGCCGCCGGTGAAGAGGATGAGATCGAGCGCGCCGGACAAGAGCGCCTCTTGCGCGCTGTCATTGTCATGTTCGCTGAGCTCGAGCATGATGCCGGGATGATCGCGCAAAAGCGGCCCGAGCGCATGCGGCAGGAAGGCGGGCGCCACCGGGGCGTAATAGCCGATGCGCAGCGGACCTGCGAGGCGGCGGGCTTGTTGCCGGCCCCAGTCGAGCGTCTCGCCATACTCCTCGAGCAGGACGCGGAGCCGGGCGGCGAGCGCCCGTGCCTCGGGCGTCGGCGTGATCCCCTTGGCGCGGCTGCGGATCAAGAGATCGGCGCCCATCTCTTCCTCGACCTGGGTGAGCGCGGCGGCGACGGCGGAGGGCGCGATATGAAGCTGTGCGGCGGCCCCGGTGATCGAGCCGCAATCCACCACGGTGACAAAGGCGCGGAGCGCGCGCAGCGACAGGCGCAGGTCGTGGGGCATGGCGTATCCTCTGATAATCAGAGGTAGTTTCAACATTAATTCTGTTTTTGCAAGATCGAGCGGCGTGGCAGGATGGCGGCCTGTGAGACCTGTCAGTAAGACTGCTTGGAAAGGCTGCCCCATGAGCGAGAATGAGAGCCCCGCGCCGCATCTGCCCGGCTGGAACCATATCCCGGATGTGCCGGTGGCGGTGTCGCCGTTTTTCAGCTGGCCGCCCGAGCCGCGGCGGATGGTGCGCTGGGTCCGGCTGCGCTGGTTCGCGCTGGCCGAGAATGTGATCCTCGTCGGCATCGCGCTTGTGTCCTGGGCGTGGTTTCAGCCGTCGATGGAGGCGGCGCGCACGCTGTCTCTCGACTGGATCGCGGCGATCTGGCTGCGCAACATGGTGCTCATGTGTCTCGTGGCCGGTGGGCTGCATTGGTTTTTCTACATGCGGCACGGACAGGGCAAGCGGCTCAAATACGATGCGCGGCCCCTGATGACCAAGGGGCGGCAATTCAATTTCGGCGGCCAGGTGCGCGACAATATGTTCTGGAGCCTCACCAGCGGGGTGGGGTTTTGGACCGGTTATGAGGTGCTGATGTTCTGGGCCATGGCGAACGGCTGGGCGCCGCATCTGAGCTGGGCCGGGAGCCCGGTGTGGTTCGTGCTGTTGTTCCCGCTGACGCCGGTGTGGATTTCGTTCCATTTCTACTGGATTCACCGGGCGCTGCATTGGGGGCCGCTCTATCGGCTGGCGCATGGGCTGCATCATCGCAACGTCAATGTCGGGCCGTGGTCGGGGCTGTCGATGCATCCGGTGGAGCATTTGATGTTCTTCAGCTCGGTGCTCATCCATGTCATCGTGCCGGCGCATCCGCTGCATATCCTGTTTCATATGCAGCATCAGGCGCTGACGGCGGCGACCTCGCATACGGGCTATGAGAGCCTTCTGGTCAAAGATCGGCAGGCGCTGGCGCTGGGGACGTTTCATCACCAGATGCATCATCGCTATTTCGAGGTGAATTACGGCAATCTCGAAGTGCCCTGGGACAAGTGGTTCGGCTCGTTCCACGATGGCACAGCAGAGGCGCATGAGCGGCTCAAATCGCGGCGCGGGCGGCCGGGCTGAGGCGGCGGGCGCTAGCCTGCGTCGGGGTGGTCGCGGCCCCAGATGGCGGCGGCGTCGCGGGCGATGAGGCGGCGCTGCAGCTGATCGAGCTCGGCCAGGGCGCGGCGGCGGTCGCCGGTGCGCGCCAGCGCCTTGTCAAAGGCGCGGGCGACCGAGCGCGGCCGCCACGGCAAGAGCGCGCCCGCGAGCCAGCGGCGCAGCTCGGCGGGCAGGCGGTCATATTCCTGCATCGCGGGCCGGCTGTGGCGTTTGGCGGGCAGGGTCGAGCGGCCCGTGTTACGGCGAGAGTTGCGGCCTGTGGTGCGGGGCATGATGGCGTCCGGGTTGGGAATCTCCCGGAATTGATATGTTATACTATATCGTACCACAAGGGGGCACGGGCCGGGGCCGGGCGCGGGGCCTCCACGATCAGCCCGTGGCGCTGTTGAGCAGGATGAAGATCAGGGCCGACATGGCGGCGGCGGCGGGCACGGTGATCACCCAGGCCGCGACGATGGTCATGAAATGGCTGCGGCGGACGAGCTTGCGGCGGCGGCGTTCTTCGGCGGGCAGGCGGCGGGTTTGCCCCGAGGCGGCGAGGCCCTGGCGCAGGCGGCGCTCCATATACCATTCGCGGAAGAAGCCGACGCCAAAGACGCCGCCCACGGCGATATGGGTCGAGCTCACCGGCAGGCCGAGCCAGGAGGCGATGATCACGGTGATGGCCGCCGAGAGGGCCACGCAATAGGCGCGCATCGGGTTGAGCTTGGTGATCTGGCTGCCGACCATGCGGATCAGTTTCGGGCCGAAGAGGAAGAGGCCGAAGGAGATCCCCGCCGCGCCGATCACCATGACCCAGTGCGGGATCGCGACCTTGTCGGCGAAATTGCCCTCTTGGGCGGCATGGACGATGGCGGCGAGCGGGCCCACCGCATTGGCCACGTCATTGGCGCCATGGGCGAAGGAGAGAAGTGCCGCCGAGAGGATGAGCGGCAGGCCGAAGAGCGTCTTGAGCGAGCGGTTGCGGTTTTCGAGCCCTTCCGACTGACGCCGGATGAGCGGCCGGGTGATGAGCCATGTCAGCAGCCCGAGCCCGAGCCCGATCAGCAGCGCGGAGGGCAGGTCGATGGAGATCACCCGCTTAAGCCCCTTGAGGGCCAGATAGGCCGCGAAGGTGCCGGCCATGACGCCAACCAGCACCGGCACCCAGACGCGGGCGGCGGCGATCTTGTCGTCGCGGTAGATGATCCGGTCCTTGATCAGCGCGAGGAAGGCGGCGGCGATGATGCCGCCGAGCACCGGGCTGATGACCCAGGAGGCGGCGATCTGACCCATGGTGGGCCAGTTGACCGCGCCAAACCCCGCCGCCGCGATGCCCGCGCCCATGACGCCGCCGACGACGCTATGGGTGGTGGAGACCGGCGCGCCGAGTTTCGTCGCGAGGTTGACCCAGAGCGCGGCGGACAGAAGCGCCGCCATCATCGCCCAGATGAAGGTGCGGGTTTCGGACATGCCGGAGGGGTCGATGATGCCCTTGGAGATGGTCGAGACCACGTCGCCGCCCGCCAAGAGCGCGCCGGCGCTTTCGCAGACCGCCGCGATGAGGATGGCGCTGCCCATGCTGAGCGCGTTCGCGCCCACCGCCGGCCCCATGTTGTTGGCCACGTCATTGGCGCCGATGTTGAGCGCCATATAGGCCCCGAAGACGGCGGCGGTGATGACGACGAAGCGTTCCGGTTCGGTGCCCAGAAAGAGCGAGGCGAGAAGCCCGGCGATCACCAGAAAGGCCAGCGAAATCCCCATGCCGACAAGCGGGCGCGACACATAGCTGGTGGCGTATTCCATATGGGAAATACGCCCCAGATCCTTGTCGAGGGTCTTCCATTGATTGTGGCTGGTCGGTTCGCTCATCCGCGGCCCCGTTTGCTATGGTCGCGCAGACCGCTAGAGCCTTTGGCCGCGGGTTTCAATCGCTGCCCGGGGCTTCGTGACAATTTTGTAACGAATTTTTGACACCGGAGCCGTGGGGCGTGGGGATCAGAGCGCGCGCAGGATTTCGGCCAGTTCCGGCTCGTCCACCCGGTCGGCGGCCTGTTCGGGGCTGAGCCAGAGCCGGGCGCGTTCGGCCCGTTCGGGATAGTCACGGGCAAGATCGGCCACCTCGACGCGGAACAGTTCGACCCGCACCGGGGCCGGGTAGCCGCCATCGAGCTGCTTGTCGTAATGGTAATGGCCGATATGGGCGGGCTCGGTCTCGGTCGGGGTGACGCCGCCCTCTTCCCAAGCCTCGATCAGCGCCGCCTCGGCGGTGGCGCAGCCATCCATCAGCCAGCCCTTGGGCAGCACCCAGCGGCCGGTGTCCCGGCTGGTGATCATCAGCACTTCGAGCCCGGCGTCGCCGGTCCGCAGGCAGAGCGCCGCCACCTGAAGCTCGGGCGGTCGCCGCAGCAGGGGCTGGACCATTTCGGCCCAGGCACGTTTCAATCCATCGGTCATAGCTATCCTGTCGGCTGCTCGCAGAGCCATTCGTGTTTTTGTCGTTGATGAGGGCAATATAGGGTGTTTTCAGGGAGATATCAAATAATGAGCTCTTGAGACCTCCGTGATCGACCCCGGCAAGAGCGTGTTTCCGCCTCCTTTCGTCACCGCGCGTTGACTCAACCTTGCCATCTGGATGTTAACATCCCGTCAAAATCGCGCCTGTGATCGGACGTTTTTTTCGCTCGGCCGTTAGCAAAGTCGCAACCTCTCTGGGGTAGATGTGAGGGGCGAGGGACAACAATGCGGCGGCGCTCAGGGTCGGGCTGACAGCGATGGGCGGCTGTCGAGAGCGTGAACTACCTGCCGCGCGGCTTTGCGCGCAAGGTGGGGTCGGCCTCGGTCGGGTCCTCGGGCCAGGGATGTTTGGGATAGCGGCCGCGCATGTCCTTGCGCACGTCGGCGTAGGAACTCGCCCAGAAACCGGGCAGGTCCATCGTGGTCTGCACCGGGCGGCCCGCGGGGGACAGGAGCGTGACGCGCAAGGGCGTGCCGGCGACGCTCGGGTGGGTTTTCTGGCCGAACATTTCCTGCAGGCGGAGCGAGATTTCCGGGGCCTCGCCGGAATAGTCGATGGGGATGTCGCGCCCCAGCGGCGTGGTGAAGCGGCCCGGCACGGAGTGGTCGAGCGCCTGCATCTGGCCCCAGTCGAGCCGGGCGCGCAGCGCGTCGAGCATGTCGAAGCGCTTCCAATCCGCGGCGCTGCGCAGGCCGGTGAGATAGGGGAGTAGCCAGCTCTCGAGCGTGTCGAGGAGCGCCGCGTCGGACATGTCGGGCAGGTCCATCCCGCCCGCGCGGGCGAGCATCACGCGGGCGCGGAAGCGGCGCGCCGGGTCGGACCAGCTCAGCCCCAGCTCGCGCACCCCGTCGAGCATGGCGCGGGCCAGCGCTTCGGGCGGGGCGTCCTTCCAGACGCGGTCGTCGAGCACCAGCGCGCCGAACCGTTCGTGACGCCGCGCCAGCACCCTGCGGTCGCGGCTGTCCCAGAGGCAGATGTCCTGCCAGCCGATGCGGTCGCCATAGAGCGTGCGCAGCTCGGCCTCGGAGAGGGCGATGGCCTGCCGGATGCGGGCCTCGCGGCGGTCGCCGTCGAGATCGGTGGCCACGATGAGCCGGGTCGCGGCGAGCGTGTCCTCCTCGGCAAAGATCGCGCCCTTGCCGCCCGAGAGCACATAGCGCGGCGCGTCGCCCGCGCGGCGCAGCCCGACGCGGTCGGGATAGGCGAGCGCGGCCATTTGCGCGGCGCTGAGATCGGGATGCGCCGGTTTCGGCGCGAGCCGGGCGAGGCGTTTGGCCTCTTGCGTGATGCGGGCCAGCGCCGGGCGGTTGGGCGTGTGGGGCGAGCGCGCGGCAAAGCCCTTGGGATCGCGCAGGGCGGCGAGGCGCAGGGTCAGATCGCTCGGCGCGCTGCGCGGCAGCGGATCGCGGTCGGCCAGCAGGGCGGCGAGCGGCGCGGCCTCGGGACCGGCCAGTGCCAGCATATGCGCCAGACGCGGGTGCAGCGGCATGGTGGCGAGGCGGCGGCCATGATCGGTTATGCGCCCGGTCTCATCGAGCGCGCCGAGGAGCTGCAACAGCGCCTGTGCCTCGGCATAGCTGCGCGGGTTGGGCTGGGTCAGGAAGGGCAGGGCGTCGGGTGCGGCGCCCCAGAGCGCCAGATCGAGCGCCAGACCGGCGAGATCCGCGGCCTCGATCTCGGCCGGGGGGAAGGCGGCGAGCCCGCCTTCTTCGCCGCGGGTCCAGAGCCGGTAGCAAATCCCCGGCGCGACACGGCCGGCGCGGCCGGCGCGTTGGGTCGCCTCGGCGCGGGTGACGCGTTCGGTAACAAGGCGCGACATGCCGGCGCCGGGATCGAACCGGGCGCGGCGGGCGCGGCCGGCGTCGACCACGACGCGGATGTCTTCGATGGTCAGCGAGGTTTCGGCGATCGATGTGGCGAGCACGATCTTGCGCCCGGAGGCCACGGGCGCGACGGCGGCGCGTTGCTCGGCGAAGGGCATCGCGCCATAGAGCGGGCGCAGCACGCAGCCTTTGGGCAGGCGGGGGGCGAGCAGCGCTTCGGTTCGGCGGATTTCGCCCTCGCCGGGGAGAAAGACGAGCAGGCCGCCTTCGGTCTCAGAAAGGGCCTCGGTCACCAGGTCGGCGGTTGCCTCGGGCAGCCGGGCCTTGGGGCCGAGCGGGCGGTCGAGCCAGCGGGTTTCGACCGGGTAGCTGCGGCCCTCGGAGGTGATCACCGGCGCATCGCCCATGAGCGCGGCGACGGGGCCTGCGTCGAGCGTGGCGGACATCGGCAGCAAGATCAGATCGTCGCGCAGCGCCTCGCGGATTTCGAGGCAGAGGGCGAGGCCGAGATCGGCATTGAGCGAGCGTTCGTGAAACTCATCAAAGAGCACCGCGCCGACGCCGGGCAGGTCGGGGTCGGATTGGATCATCCGCGTCAGGATGCCTTCGGTCACCACTTCGATCCGGGTGTGGGAGCCGCATTTTGCCTCGCCCCGGATGCGGTAGCCGACGGTGTCGCCGGGGCGCTCGCCCAGCGTTTCCGCCAGCCGTTCGGCGGCGGCGCGGGCGGCGAGGCGGCGCGGTTCGAGCATCAGGATGCGCCCCGGGGTGAGCCCGGCCTGCAAGAGCGCCAGCGGCACCACGGTCGTCTTGCCCGCGCCGGGCGGGGCCTGCAGCACGGCGCGGCCATGGGCGCGCAGGGCAGCCACCAATTCGGGCAGGCAGTCATGGATGGGCAGGGTCGTGGTCATGGCCGCTTTATCCGTCATCGGCGGGGGATTGGCCAGTGGTGCGGTGGCGGCGCGATGGCGGCGCGGGGCGGTTCGGGCTGGACATCTGCGCGCGGCCCCGTGCATGTATCGGGTCGGCAAGAAATGGCAGGCGGGGGGACCGGGCGCGACATGGATATCACAGAGCTGAGCGAGCGGATCACGCGCGGCGACCGGCGGGCGCTGTCGCGGGGGATCACCCTTGTGGAAAGCAGCCGCGACGACCATCGCGCGCAGGCGGCGGAGCTGCTCGACCTGTTGCGCGGCAGCGGGCGCGAGGCGCTGCGCATCGGGCTCTCGGGCACGCCGGGGGTGGGCAAATCCACCTTCATCGAAGGCTTTGGCATGTATCTGCTCGAGCAGGGCAAGAGCGTCGCGGTTCTGGCGGTTGATCCGTCGAGCGCGCGCTCGGGCGGCTCGATCCTTGGTGACAAGACCCGGATGGAGCGGCTGTCGCGGGCCAAGGGCGCCTTTATCCGGCCTTCGCCGAGCCAAAGCCAGCTTGGCGGTGTGGCGCGGCGGTCGCGGGAGGCGGTGGCGCTCTGCGAGGCGGCGGGGTTCGATGTGGTGCTGATCGAGACGGTGGGCGTCGGCCAGTCCGAGACCATGGTGGCCGAGATGGCCGATCTGTTCTTGCTGCTGCTGGCCCCGGCGGGGGGCGATGAGTTGCAAGGCGTCAAGCGCGGCATCATGGAGATTGCCGATCTGATCCTCGTCAACAAGGCCGATGGCGATCTGAAATCCACCGCGATACGGACCTGTGCGGATTACGCGGGCGCATTGCGTCTGTTGCGCAAACGGGCGCAGGACCCGGAGGGATTTCCCAAGGCGATGACGGTCTCGGCGCTGGAACTGGCCGGGTTTTCAGATGCTTGGGGCGAGATGTGCGCGCTCACCCAGTGGCGGCGTGAGACCGGGCATTTCGCGGCGCGGCGGGCCGAGCAGGCGCGCTATTGGTTCGGGGAAGAGGTGCGGCATGCGCTTTTGGCGCAGTTGCAGAACGGACCGGCGCGGCAGGATATGGCCGAGCTTGCCGAGGCGGTGGCCGCGGGCGACATGGCGGTGAGCGCCGCCGCCCGCGAGATGCTGAGCCGCTTGGGCCGCTAGGGCGTTTTGCCAAGATCGGCGAGGATCGGGCAATCGGGCCGGTGGTCGCCGGCGCAGGCCTCGACCAGATCGGCGAGCGTGGCGCGCATTTGCCGGAGCTCGGCGATTTTCTCGTCGATCCGGGCGAGGTGGTCGCTGGCCAGCGCCTTGACCTCGGCGCTTTCGCGGTTGCGATCCTCGTAGAGCGTCATCAGCAGGCGGCAATCCTCGATCGAAAAGCCAAGCGCCCGGGCGCGGCCGAGAAAGGCCAGCTTGTGCATGTCCTGTTCGCTATAGTCGCGGTAGCCATTGGGGCGGCGCGCGGGCGTCACGAGGCCGATGTCCTCGTAATAGCGGATCGTCTTGGCGGGCAGCCGGGCGCGGTCGGCGACATCTCCGATATTCATGCGGTGACCTCCTGTGTGGCGCGGGCCTGCCCGGCGGGGGTGGTGCCGCCGGGGGTTTCTGCGAGCGCGGCGCTGAGCCCGCGCAGGCGCAGCGCATTGCTGAGCACGAAGACCGAGCTCAGCGCCATGGCCCCGGCCGCCAGCATCGGCGACAGCAGGAGGCCAAAGGCCGGGTAGAGCACGCCCGCCGCCACCGGGATCAGCGCCACGTTATAGCCAAAGGCCCAGACGAGGTTCTGCCTTATGTTGCGCAGCGTGGCGCCCGAGACATGCAGCGCGTTGACCACGCCGCGCAGATCGCCGGACATCAGCACCACATCGGCGCTTTCAATCGCCACATCGGTGCCGGTGCCGATGGCAATGCCGACATCGGCATGGGCGAGGGCGGGCGCGTCATTGATGCCGTCGCCGACGAAGGCGAGCTTTTCGCCATGGGTGCGCAGGTGGTCGAGCGCCGCCACCTTGCCGTCGGGCAGCACATCGGCGACCACCGTGTCGATGCCGGCCTCGCGGGCGATGGCGCGGGCGGTGGCCTCTTTGTCGCCGGTGATCATCGCGACCCGCAGGCCCCGGTCATGCAGCGCGGCGATGGCGGCGCGGCTGGCCGGTTTGATCGGGTCCGAGACGCCGATCACAGCGGCGGCCTCTCCGTCGAGCGCCACATAGAAGGCGGTGCGCCCGCGCTCGGCCATGGCCTCGGCCACCGGGTCGAGATGAGAGCTGTCGACGCCCTCGCGGGCCAGCAGCCGGGCGGCGCCGACGAGCACCTCTTGGCCGGCCACCATGGCCGTGACGCCATGGCCTGCGATGGCCTCGAAATCGCTGGCCTCCAGCGTTGCCACGCCTTCCGCGCGGGCGGCGCGCAGGATGGCTTCGGCGATCGGGTGTTCCGAGCGGGCCTCGACCGCCGCGACGGCGGCGAGAAGATCGGCGCGGGTCACGCCCTCGGCCAGATGCAGATCGGTGAGTTCCGGGCGGCCTTCGGTGATGGTGCCGGTCTTGTCGAAGGCGACGATGTCGATCTCGGAGAGCTGTTGCAGCGCGTCGCCCTTGCGGAACAGCACGCCGAGCCCGGCGGCGCGGCCGGTGCCGACCATGATCGAGGTCGGCGTGGCGAGCCCCATGGCACAGGGGCAGGCGATGATCAGCACCGAGACCGCCGCCACCAGCGCGTGCGAGAGCGCCGGGCTCGGCCCGAAGGCGAGCCATGCGGCGAGCGTGGCCAGCGCCACGGCGATCACCGCGGGGACGAACCAGAGGGTGATCCGGTCCACCAGGCCCTGGATCGGCAGGCGGGCGCCTTGCGCCTCTTCGACCATGCGGATGATCTGGGCCAGGGTGGTGTCCGCGCCGACACGGGTGGCGCGGAATTCGAAACTGCCGGTGCCGTTGACAGTGCCGCCGGTGACCGCGTCGCCGGGGGTTTTTGCCACGGGCAGCGGCTCGCCGGTGATCATGCTCTCGTCGATATTGGCGCGGCCTTCGGTCAGCTCGCCATCGACGGGGATGCGTTCGCCGGGGCGCACCACGAGGATGTCACCGGGTTGCAGATCGTCGACGGCGCGGGTGGTGATCTCGCCATCGACGCGGACGCGGGCCTCTTTGACCTGCAGGCCGAGAAGTTTCTCGATGGCGGCGCCGGTGCGGCCGCGGGCGCGGGCCTCCATCCAGCGGCCCAGAAGGATGAGCACGACGATCACCGCCGCCGCCTCGAAATAGACGGCGCGGGCCGAGGCGGGCAGCAGCGCGGGCGCAAAGAGCGCCACCAGCGAGTAGAGATAGGCCGCCCCGGTGCCGAGCGCCACGAGGCTGTTCATGTCGGGCGCGCCGCGAAAGAGCGCGGGAAAGCCCTTGGTGTAGAAGCTGCGGCCGGGGATGAAGAGCACGAGGCTGGTGAGGAGGAACTGAAGGATCCAGCTCGTCTCATGGCCGATGCTCTGGCCGATCAGCGCGTGCATGCCGGGGATCACATGGCTGCCCATTTCCAGCACGAAGACCGGCAGGGCGAGGGCGGCGGCAAACCAGGTGCGGCGGGCGAGATGGCGGGCCTCTTCGGCCTTGCGCGCGCTTTGCGTCGGGCGGGGCGTGGGGGCGTCACCGGTGCCGCCACCGCCGTCGGGGCCGCCATCCGGGCCACCCGAGCGCAATGTCGCCGGGTAGCCCGCGTCGCGGGCGGCTTTGAGCACGGCTTGCACGTTGCCTGCGCCCTCGGCGAGGGTGACCGAGGCGCTTTCAGCGGCAAGGTTCACATGGGCGTCGATCACACCGGGGGCGGCGGCCAGCGCCTTTTGCACGCGGCCGACGCAGGAGGCGCAGGACATGCCCGCGATGTCGAGCCGGAGCTCTTGGGTGCGGGCCGGGTAGCCCGCCTTTTGCAGGGCCGCGATGGCGGCGGCGAGGCCGGTGGCGTCGGTTGTGATGCGGGCGCTTTCATTGGCGAGGTTCACATGGGCCTCGGAGACGCCGGGGGCGGATTTGAGCGCCGCCTCGGCCCGTCCCACGCAGGAGGCACAGGAGAGGTTGGAGAGCGAAAGCTGATATGTCTGGGCCGTGGTCATGGCTGATGTCCTATGAGTCGCTGGGCCCCGATGCGGGGGCCGATCGACATCTCATATAAGGCTTCCAGTCACTGGAGGGTCAAGGGGTATTTTTCGGGCGTTCTTGCCGTGCCATTTCAGGCCTCTGCGCCCGGTGCCCGCGCGGTGCAGGGGTATTTGCCACCAGAAAGAGCAGGGGCGCGCGCGATGCGGCGGGCGGGCGGCGATTGCGGGTGACGCCCATCTGGGGGTGTGCTAGGCCAAGGGCATGAGCCAGCTGCCCAGTAAGGACGAGATCCTGCAATGGATTTCGGACAACCCGACCGAGACTTCGAAACGTGACATCGCCCGTGCCTTTGGCATCAAGGGTGCGGCGAGGATCGACCTCAAACGCATCCTCAAGGAGCTTGAGGCCGAGGGTCATCTCGAGAAACGCAAGAAGACCTATCGCGATCCCGACCGTTTGCCGCCGGTGGCGGTGATGCGGGTCGGCGTGCCCGATGCCGATGGCGATCTTTTCGCGCATCCGATGGAATGGGCGGGCGAGGGCGCGGCGCCGGTGGCGTTGATCGTGGCCAAGCCGGGCGATCCGGCGCTGGGCGAGGGCGATCAGGTGCTGTTGCGCCTGCAGGAGGTGGCGGATGAGGACCACGCCTATGAAGGGCGGCTCATCCGGCGGATTGGGACCAACCCGCGCAAGGTGCTGGGGATTTTTCGCGCCGGGTCCGAGGGTGGGCGCATTCACCCGATCGACAAGGGCGACGACAAGGAATGGATCGTCGCGGCGGAGGCCGTGGCGGGGGCCAAGGATGGCGAGCTCGTCGAGGCGGAACAGGCCGGACCCAAGGGCCGTATGGGCCTGCCGCGGGCGCGGATCGTGTCGCGGCTCGGGGATCCGAGCGCGCCCAAGGCCGTGTCGCTCATCGCGATCCATCAGCATGGCATTCCCGATGAGTTTCCCGATGAGGTGATCGCCGAGGCGGATGCGATGAAGCCCGCGGGGCTCGACGGGCGGGAGGATCTGCGCGAGCTGCCTCTGGTCACCATCGACCCGTCGGATGCGCGGGATCATGATGACGCCTGTTTCGCCCATGAGGATGACGACCCGAAGAACGCCGGCGGGCATGTGATCTGGGTCGCGATTGCCGATGTGGCGCATTATGTGACGCCGGGCTCGGCGCTCGACCGGGAGGCGAAGAAGCGCGGCAATTCCAGCTATTTCCCCGATCGTGTCGTGCCGATGCTGCCGGATCGGCTGTCGGGTGATCTGTGCTCGCTGCATGAGGGCGTGCCGCGCGCCTGTCTGGCGGTGCGGATGCAGATCGATGCCCATGGTCAGAAGATCGGTCATCGCTTTGTGCGGGGGCTCATGAAGTCGCCCGCCTCGCTGCATTACCAAGAGGTGCAGGCGGCGATGGATGGCGCGCCGAATGAGAAAGTCGCGCCCCTGATGGAGGAGGTGATCCGGCCGCTCTATGCCGCCTATGAGGCGCTCTGCGATGCGCGGGCGGCGCGCCAGCCTCTCGATCTCGACCTGCCGGAGCGCAAAGTGGTGCTCAGCGAGGAGGGCGAGGTTCTGTCGGTGAATTTCACCGAGCGGCTCGATGCGCATCGGTTGATCGAAGAGTTCATGATCCTCGCCAATGTGGCGGCGGCGGAAACCTTGCTGGCGAAGAAATCGCCGCTGCTGTTGCGGGTGCATGAAGAGCCCGCGCCTGAAAAGCTCGATGCGCTGCGCGACGTGGCCGAGACGGCGGGGCTTAGCCTGGCCAAGGGGCAGGGGCTCAAGACCATGCATCTCAACCGTCTTTTGAAGGCGGCGGAGGGCACGGACCATGCCGAGCAGATCAACATGGCGACGCTGCGGGCGATGACCCAGGCCTATTATTCGCCGGCGAATTTCGGGCATTTCGGCCTGTCTCTCAAATCTTACGCGCATTTCACCTCGCCCATTCGGCGCTATGCCGATCTCGTGGTGCATCGGGCGCTGATTTCGGTGCATGGCTGGGGCGAGGATGGGCTGTCGCCGCAGGAGGTGGAGCGGCTCGAACAGACGGCGGAGCATATTTCGCAGACCGAGCGGCGGTCGATGCTGGCTGAGCGGGACACCAATGACCGCTATCTCGCGGCCTTTCTCAGCGAGCGGGTCGGCGAGGAATTTTCCGGCAAGATCAGTGGTGTGGCGCGGTTTGGCGTCTTTGTCCGGCTGGACGAGACGGGGGCGGACGGGCTCATCCCGATGCGCAGCCTTGGGCGCGAGTATTTCCATTTTGACGCGGAGAGCGCGACGCTCACCGGGCAGGACAGTGGCCGGGTGATCGGCATGGGGCAGCGGGTGACCGTGAAGCTTGCCGAGGCGGTGCCGGTGACGGGGGGGATCGCGCTCGAGCTGATTTCGATCGAGGGCAAGGCGGTCAAGCGCGGCGCCTCGGCACGGCGTGGATCGGCACCTCGGCGCAAGCAGGGGCAAGCCAAGCGCAAGGGCGCCAAGATGAAACGCAAGGTCGAGCGGCGGCGGAAGTAACCCGTCAGGGCGCGTTCAGGGCGCAATCAGGGCAGGGTAAACCTTGTGTCGCGCTGACCGATCATCTGGTCGCCGCGCCATAGGGTTGCGCGGCCGAGGTAGGTGCCGGGCGGCCAGCGGTCGGATTTGCGTTTCTTGCCTGCGGCGCGAAAGAGCCGGGACTGCGATTTTTTGAGCAGGGCGCGGTGGCGGATGATCTGGCCTTGGGGGCCGGTGATCTCAAGCTCGATCACATCGCCTTGGCGTCCGCCATGGGCAAAGGCCCAGAGCACCAGCGCCGGGGCCTCGGAGGTGATCTCGCGCGGGGCGGTGCCGGCGCGGATCGCGTCATACTCTGGCACGAGGGGCGCAAAGCCCAGATCCATCACCCCGCCGGTCGTGGCGCTGATGTCAGGGGCCCAGAGCGTGGCCTCGGGCACCGTGTCGCAGCCCGTCAGGCCGTCGGGCGCGAAAGGGTCGACGACGCGGCCTTCGTGGCGCAGGGTGAGGTGGAGATGGGGAAACTCGGTCCGCCCCGAGAGGCCGATGCGGCCCAGTGGCGTGCCGGTGGTGACCGTGTCGCCGGGGGCGAGCGTGACCGAGCCCTCTGCCATATGGCAATATTGGCTCGTCCAGCCGCCCGCATGTTCAAGGATCAGCCCATTGCCGCAATCGCGACCGCCGAGCGCCTCCGGCGCGTCGCGTTCATAGGTTGCGTCTTTCATGTCACTGCGGGCGGCGGTGACGCGGCCCGGCGCGATGGCCAGAACGCCCACGTCACGCGCGAGATCGGCCTCGGTGGCGAGGGCGAAATCGGTGCCCTTGTGGCCATCATAGGTCTGATTGCCGCAGGTGAGTTCGCGCGTGCCGGGGCCGGGGTCGTGATCGACATATTGTTGGAGGAAACAGTCCTGCCCGAGGCTGCAATCGACCGGCAGGGCAAAGCGCGGCAGCGGGTCGGCCTGTGCGGCGCTTGCCCATGAAAAGGCCGCCGCGATGAGACACGCGGCGGCCCGGGGTGGGGTGAGGCCCAGGATCACTCGGCCGTGAGAAGCGGTGGCTTCTTGCGGGTGATCCGGGGGTGATCCGGCCCGTCGAGCCGCAGATCGATCTTGCCGTCCTTGATGCCGACCTTGACGATCCCGCCCTTGGCGAGCTTGCCAAAGAGCAGCTCTTCGGCGAGGGGCTTTTTGATATGTTCCTGAATGACGCGGCCGAGCGGGCGCGCGCCCATCTTGGAATCATACCCCTTGTCGGCGAGCCATTCGGCGGCCTTGGGCGTGAGTTCGATGGTGACCTTGCGATCGAGAAGCTGCGCCTCGAGTTGAAGCACGAATTTCTCGACCACCTGCAGGATGACCTCCTTGGGCAGGGCGCCAAAGCTGATCACCGCATCGAGACGGTTGCGGAATTCCGGGGTGAAGGTCCGCTCGATCGCGGCGGTGTCTTCGCCCTCGCGGCGGTCGCGGCCAAAGCCGATGGCCTCTTTCGCCTGTTCCGCGGCCCCGGCGTTCGAGGTCATGATCAAGATCACGTTGCGGAAATCCACGGTGCGCCCGTTGTGATCGGTGAGCTGGCCATGATCCATGACCTGCAGCAGGATGTTGTAGACATCCGGATGCGCCTTTTCGATCTCGTCGAGGAGCAGCACGCAATGGGGATGCTGATCGACCCCGTCGGTCAAAAGACCGCCCTGATCGAACCCGACATAGCCCGGAGGCGCGCCGATGAGACGCGACACGGCGTGTTTCTCCATATATTCCGACATGTCAAAGCGCAGAAGCTCCACGCCCAGTGTCATGGAGAGCTGTTTGGCGACCTCGGTCTTGCCGACGCCCGTGGGACCGGCAAAGAGATAGTTGCCGATGGGTTTCTCGGGCTCGCGCAGACCGGCCCGGGCGAGTTTGATCGCCGAGCTGAGCGCCTCGATGGCGGTGTCCTGACCGAACACGACCCGCTTGAGCGAGGCGGCGAGATCCTTGAGCACCTCGGCATCGTCCTTGGAGACGTTCTTGGGCGGGATGCGCGCGATCTTGGCGACGACCTCTTCGATCTCCTTGGTGCCGATGCTCTTGCGGCGTTTGGAGGCGGCAAGCAGATGCTGCGCCGCGCCCGCCTCGTCGATCACGTCAATCGCCTTATCGGGAAGCTTGCGGTCGTTGATATAGCGCGAGCTCAGTTCAACGGCGGTCTGGATCGCGTCATTGGTGTATTTGACCGAATGGTGATCCTCGAAATAGGGTTTGAGCCCCTTGAGGATCTTGACCGCGTCTTCGACCGAAGGCTCCACCACGTCGATTTTCTGGAACCGGCGCGACAGGGCGCGGTCCTTTTCGAAATGCTGGCGGAATTCCTTGTAGGTGGTCGAGCCCATGCAGCGCAGCTTGCCGCCTTGCAGCGCGGGTTTGAGCAGGTTGGACGCATCCATCGCGCCGCCCGAGGTGGCCCCGGCGCCGATCACGGTATGGATCTCGTCGATGAAGAGCACCGCGTCGGGGTGGTTTTCCAGCTCGGTCATCACCGCCTTGAGCCGCTCTTCGAAATCGCCGCGATAGCGGGTGCCCGCCAGAAGCGCGCCCATGTCGAGCGAATAGATCGTCGTCTTGGACAGGATTTCCGGGGTCTCGCCCTTGACGATCTTATAGGCGAGGCCTTCGGCGATGGCGGTTTTACCAACACCGGGATCGCCCACCAGAAGCGGGTTGTTCTTGCGGCGGCGGCAGAGCACCTGAATGCAGCGCTCAACCTCGGAGGCGCGGCCGATCAGAGGATCGACATCGCCGGCGCGCGATTTCTGATTGAGATCAACGCAGTATTTGGCCAGCGCGCTTTCGCCTTCCTGCACCTGTTCGGTGCCGTCGCCGCCGCTGTGGCTGCTGCTGCTGTCTTCGGCATCCGCACCGGTGACCGGGCGGCTCTCGCCAAAGGCGGGATCCTTGGCGACACCATGGGCGATGTAATTCACCGCGTCATAGCGCGTCATGTCCTGTTCTTGCAGGAAGAAGGCGGCGTTGCTTTCGCGTTCGGCAAAGATCGCCACCAGCACATTGGCGCCGGTGACCTCGGTGCGGCCCGAGGATTGGACATGGATGGCGGCGCGTTGAATCACGCGCTGAAATGCGGCGGTGGGAACCGCCTCGGAGCCTTCGATGTCGGTGACCAGATTGCTCAGCTCTTCGTCGATGAAATCGACGAGCGTGCCGCGCAGTTCTTCGGTGTCGACGCTACACGCCTTCATCACGCGGGCTGCGTCGGGTTCATCGACCAGCGCCAGCAAAAGATGTTCCAATGTTGCGAACTCATGGCGTCGCGCGTTGGCAAGGGCCAGCGCGGCATGAATTGCCTGCTCAAGTGTGTTTGAGAATGAAGGCACTGTTGTGCTCCTTCTTATTTGGTCCCGGACACGGCATGTCCTTTGACCTTGGCCTCATACCCTTAAAGTTTGGTCGATATCCCCGTAGCTTCAAGGTTTTTCTGTCACAAAATGCTCACTTTTCCTGACAATGCTGCACTTATGCGTGTGGCGCGGGTCAGAAACGGTCTTTGCGGTGTCGGATTTCGGCGAAAACCTCGGCATCGGACGCATCGCCCATGTTGAGGGCGGATTTGAGCGCCGGGTCGGAAGCCCGCAAAAACGGATTGGTGGCCAGTTCGTCGGATAGGGTGGAAGGGACGGTCGGTTGGTTGGCAGAGCGCGCGGTGGCGATCCGCTCGGCTCTTGATATAAGCGCGGAATTCGCCGGGTCAATGGACAAGGCATAGCGCGCGTTGGCGGCGGTATATTCATGGCCCGAGCAGATCGTCGTCTCGGGCGGCAGGGAGGCCAGTTTCGACAGGCTCTGCCACATCTGATCCATCGTGCCCTCGAACACCCGGCCACAGCCCAGCGCCATCAAGCTATCGGCGGTGAAGGCCACGGCGCTTTGCGGAAAATGCAGGGCGATATGGCCGATCGTGTGGCCTGAGACGTCGATCACATGGCCGGTCTCACCACCGATGTCGACCGTGCCGCCGGCCTCAAGCGCGATGTCGAGCGGCGGCAGGCGGTGGGCATCGGCGGCATTTCCGGCGACCTGGGCCGCATGTTCAGCCAGCAGTTCGGGCAGGCCCTGCACATGGTCGTCATGGTGATGGGTGAGGATCACGAGGCTGGCCTGCCAGCCCCGTTCGGCCAACGCAGCAAGGATCGGCGCGGCCTCGGGCACGTCGACCACGGCGGTGGTGCCGGTGCCCGGATCATGGGCGAGATAGGCATAATTGTCGCTCAGACATGGGACGGTAACGATTTCCAGCGCCATGATATTTCCCCCTCGATGCAATGCTGCTAGGGTCATGGTGACTGATCCGGGGCAGGGCTGCAATGCATCTAGACGTGCAGGATCTGAGGAATTTCTATTACCGCAGCGCGCTGGGCCGCGCGGCGCAGAAAACCTTGCGCCAAGAGCTGTTGAAATTCTGGCCCGAAGCCAAGGGGCAGACGGTGGCGGGCTTTGGCTTTGCGGTGCCCTTCCTGCGCCCCTATCTGAGTGAGGCGCGGCGGGTGGTGGGGCTGATGCCGGCGCAGCAGGGGGTGATTGCCTGGCCGCAGGGGATGCCGAATGTCAGCGTTTTATGCGAAGAGACCTCTTGGCCCTTGGAAACCGGGCGGATCGACAAGCTCTTGCTGGTGCATGCGCTGGAGGTGAGCGAGCGGCCCGGCGACCTTTTGGAGGAATGCTGGCGGGCGCTGGGGCCGGGGGGGTCGGCAATTTTCGTGCTGCCGAACCGGGCCGGGCTGTGGTCGCGGAGCGACCGCACGCCCTTTGGCTATGGCCGTCCCTATTCGCAAGGGCAGCTCGAAACCTTGTTGAAAACCAAGGGTTTCTTGCCTGAGCGCCATGTCACGACCCTCTATCAGCCGCCGAGCGAGCGGCGGTTCTGGCGCAAGACCGCCGGGATGTGGGAGCGGCTTGGCGGCAAGATCGAGATCATCGGCGCGGGCGGGGTTTTGATGGTGGAGGCCAGCAAACGGGTGCAGGGGCAGACCGGGACCGGGGTCAAGGACGCGGTGCGCAACCCGCTCGAAGTGCTGCAGCCGAAGCCCAAGGTAAAGCCGATCTGAGCCGCAAAATGGCCTGTCGGTATCCCGTCGGTAAAACGACAGTATCGCGACTGTGGCGGAAATTGCCCTCTCGGTGGGGGCTGCGACCGGGGATCACGCCCGAGGATTATTTCCCGCGCTGAGACAAATTCCATCTGGATTTCCAACGCGATCTTTGCCAATTTCATTTGCATACGAAGTACTTGAGGGCTTGTGTGCGAGAGCGCGGGCCCCGTGCACCGGCTTTGCTCACACAGGCCCGGTTGCCTTTTGCCAGCCAGTGACCCCGGACAACAACCCAGCCCATCGGCAAGGTGGCCATGACGCTTATGAAACGACTCTGTCTCACGCTTTATGTCCTGCTGCTGCGGCAGTGCGGGCTGCGGGCATTGCGGCGGGGCGATTATGGCCGGGCGCGGCAATTGACCAACCGGATTCGGCGGCTTGAGAGCAAAAAGCAGCGCTGAGGTGAGGGCGCGGAGGCCCAGCGGAGACCCGACAGATCAGAAGAAGGCGGCGAGCGCGGTGGCGGGTTGGTCGTCGCAGGGCGGCTGTAGATGCGCGCCCCGGGCGAGGGTGCGGTCGATCAGGGCGCGGGCTTGCTTGCCGGTGAGCAAGGGCCGGGCGGGGGTCTTGGCACAGCCATAGAGCGCGCGGGGCAGGCGGTGGCCGGCGGCGTCGCGAAACTGGCCCAGGGTGAGCGCCTCGCTCGATTGCGGGCCGAGCATCAGGCTTTCGACCAGCGCGCCGCTGGCGTCGATGACCTCATGCCGGTCGAACAGCAGATGCATATAGATGAGATCGGGCGGAGTGTTGTCGATCTCGGCGATCTCGGAGGTGGCGAATTGAATGGCGGGGATCAGCACCTCGTCCTCGCCCCCCATATGGTCGGCCACCTTGCTGCGCAAAAGCACGCGATGTTGCCGCGAGAGATAAAGATCGGCCAGCGGCACCCCGGGGGCCAGCGCATCGCGGCGCAGCAGGATCGGCCGGGTCTTGGGCTCGGCGGCAAAGAGCGCGGCGGGCATCTTGGCCTGACCGATCCAGCGCAAGGGCTGATAGCCATGGTCGAGGGTCCAGACCAGATCGCCCGGCCGCAGCTTGTGGCAGGGGCGATAGCCGAGCGGCGTGCGCACCGACACCTCCGAGGTCAGGCAGAGGATCGAGCTGCCGAGGGAAATCGTGCCGTAATATTCATTGCCATAGACATCCCATTGATAGCTCTGGCCGATGTTGAGATTGGTGAAGTCGAGCACCGGATCCGAGCTCGCCCCATCGGCGGCACCGCTTTTGGCAACGATGGCGCCTTGGCTCTTGGTACCGTAGAAATCGACGACCTGACCTTCGGTGGTGTTGGTCAGCGCGATGGCCGAGCCTTCATTGCCGTCGCTGGTGCCGCTTTTGATGCCGACGGAGACGATATAGATGGTGAAATTCGGGTTGTCGGGATGGGGGACGGGGGACAGGCTCGACAGGCGCACTTCGCCGCCGGGGATGCCGGCGTTGCTGTGCAGGTTGCCATTGTGGCGGTAGACGCTGACCACGAAATCGTCGGGGTCGTCATTGGGACCGAGGGTGATCTCGACCCATTCGGTCGCGGCGGCCGATCCTCTGAAATTCAGTTCTGAGATAAACGCCATGAACCTGCTGCCCGCGTTTTTGTCGAACTTGTGATTTTCTTATAATTTAAGGCTTAAATTGCGGCGATTTTTAGGCAGCTCGCGTTTTGCGGGTATTGGGCGCGCCTGGCGGCGCCCTCAGGCGGGTGGCTCCGAGGTCCGGCGCGGCTCTGGCGGACGCAAAAAAACGCGGCCGGAGACCCGGCCGCGTTGCGCGCTCTGGAGGGGGGGAGGGCCGGCGGCAGGTGTCACCGCCGGACCAGCGCGGATCAGGTCAGAACAGCCCAGATCAGACCTGATCAGATCGGGCTCGGCCCGGGCTTTAGACGGTGGCCGCCGCCTCATCAGCCGCCGGAGTGGCCTCAGGGGTCGCCTCGGGGGTGGACGCCGGAGTGGCCTCAGGGGCTGCCGCCGGCGTTGTCTCGGGGCTGGCGTCCGGAGTTGTCTCGGGGCTGGTGTCGGCGGCGGGCGCCACGAAGCTGATGTCGGACTGGGTGATCGTCGCGCCATTGGTGAGCTGGATCAGCAGATCGGGGCGGTTCTCATAGCTCAGCCGCAGCTCTGTTGGGCTCTCATCGGTGCCGGGGGTGATGTCGACGCTCGAGGGCTCTTCGCTGGTGATCTGCAGCATGTCCTCCTCGGGGTCGAAATCGCTGATGACGATGGCGGCCAGCTCTTCGCGCGTGGCGCCTTCGGTCTCGTGGGTGATGTTGAACGTATCGGCCCCTTCGCCGCCGGTGAGGCTGCTGGTCTCGGTGCCATCGGCCTCCGAGGGGGTGGTGATCGAGAGCAGATCGTCGCCTGCGCCGCCGTCGAGTGTCGCGCCCGCATAGGCCGAGAGGCTGTCGTCGCCGGACCCGCCGCGCAGGGTGGCGGTGCTGTCCTCGGCGGCGGTGAGCGTGTCATCGCCCGCGCCACCATTGCCCAGAGCCGCCTCCGAGACCGTCAGCAGGTCATCGCCCGCGCCGCCATGGCCATGGGCCTCGCCGGAGATGTTGAGCGTGTCATTGCCCTCGCCCCCAAAGCCGGTGGCCTCGCCCGAGAGGGTCAGGGTGTCATTGCCGTTCTCGCCAGCCAGTCGCGTGCTGCCGTCGCCGGTCAGCGTATCGTGGCCGGAGCCGCCGCTGGCGCGGGCGTTTTCGGTGGCGTTCAGCGTGTCATTGCCGACGCCGCCATCGCCACGGGCGTTGTCGTCGAGTGTCAGCAGATCGTCGCCGGTGCCGCCCTGGGCCAGCGAATTGTCGGTGGCGGTGAGCGTGTCATTGCCCTCGCCGCCGGCGATGGTGGCCTGATGCGTGCTAAAGAGCGTGTCATTGCCCAGATGGCCCGAGGCCTGCGCGGTGTTGGCCGCATGGATCGTGTCATCGCCGGCGCCGCCAAAGCCGGTGGCGCTGTCGGTCAGGGTGATCGTGTCATTGCCGTCGCGGCCGAGCATGGTGGCATTGCCGGAGCCGGTGAGCGTGTCATCGCCCTGGGTTCCGTGCACGACGTCTTCGTCGTCGCCGGTGAAGTCGTCACCGGCCATGCCGGGGAGTTCCATATCGGGGTTTTCTTCGGGCGGATTGTCGTCATCGTCGTCGGTCAGAGCATCAACGAGGAAGAAGGTACCGCCAATCAGGGCCAGGCTGGCCAGTATTATAATTTCCATCACACACCTGTGTACTTGTTAACATTGTCAATCGCATCGAAGTCACGCGCATCGAAGTCACGCGCATCGAAGTCACGCGCATCAAAGTCACGCGCCTCGACGCCACTTGCATCGAACCAAGGTCGATCGCGTGAACCACTGGGCGGGGAACAGGGCCGCCGAATACAGTCGGGGCCAAACCCAAGGCGCACGCTCAAAAACCACAACCTCTTAACGAGGCGTTAATAAAGTTTAATCAAGGCAGAAAGGTGGAACCTGTCAAGGTGGATGTCGAAATGATGGTAAATTCGCCGCCCTCCGACGTCCATTGTTTCGCAAAGGGCGTCAATGGCGCGGATGGGCGGGCATTGTCGCAGGGCATGCGGAAGGGAATCGCTGCGAGCGCGCATCTCGGAGCGCGGGGGCGTGGCTGTGGCATCCGCGGGCGACGGGCCGGGGCCGTGCCGGTTTGCGACATTGGAATGTGCGCTGAGCCGAGGGATTTGTCGCAAAAGTTTTACGATAGCGGTAACGCCGCACCCTCGATTTTGCCGCGATCCGCGCCATGTCACGATTCTTGGGAGGAATCCGGGTAATTTTTTTACCCTGCAATCTTGACACAAACCGTCGCACCTAAGGTAAGCCCTTGGCCGGTCTCAGTTTTCCGGGATTTGGCCCGGAGGCCAAGCCGCTTGCCCGCTTGGCAAGGCTCTGCTAGACCCACGCCGATCACAGTGATTTGAGCCGCTCAAGGCTCTCCAACGCCCCCGGAGGCAGGTGTCTGCCTGAATACCGGGGCCAACTGTCGGAAGGGTGGACGTGTCGGAAACAGCTTCGATTTCCTCCGGTATCGCCGCGCGCTATGCGACGGCGATTTTTGAACTCGCGCAGGACAGCAGCGCGCTGCCGAAGCTGGAGGCAGGCGTTGACGCGCTCGCTGAGGCTTTGGAGACCAGTGCCGATCTGCGTGCCATGATTGCTTCGCCGGTCATCAGCCGGGCCGAGCAAGGTGCGGCGATCGCCGCGCTGGCCAAGAAGATGAAACTGCCGGCTGAGCTGAGCCAGGGTCTGGCGCTGATGGCCGAAAAGCGCCGTCTGTTCACGCTGCCCCAGCTGGTCAAGTCGCTGCGTGCGATGCTGGCCGAGCATAAGGGTGAAGTGACCGCCGAGGTGACCAGTGCCAAGGCGCTGACCAAGACCCAGGCGGACAAGCTGGCCAAGACGCTGAAATCCAGCGTCGGCAAGGATGTCAAAATCAATGCGACCGTCGATGAAAGCCTCATTGGCGGTCTTGTCGTGAAAATGGGCTCGAAGATGATCGATACCTCGATCCGCTCGCGTCTCAATTCTCTCCAGAATGCAATGAAAGAGGTCGGATAAATGGGTATCCAAGCTGCAGAGATTTCTGCGATCCTTAAGGACCAGATCAAGAATTTCGGCAAGGATGCCGAAGTGGCCGAGGTTGGCCGGGTTCTGTCGGTCGGTGACGGTATTGCCCGTGTGCATGGTCTCGACAATGTTCAGGCCGGTGAGCTGGTGGAATTCCCCGGCGCGGTCATGGGTATGGCGCTCAACCTCGAGACCGACAACGTCGGTGTCGTGATCTTCGGCTCTGACCGTCAGATCAAGGAAGGCGACGTCGTCAAGCGGACCAAGTCGATCGTGGACGTTCCGATCGGGGACGAGCTGCTCGGCCGCGTCGTTGACGCGCTCGGCAACCCGCTCGACGGCAAAGGCCCGATCGGTGCCGCCAAGCGTGGCCTCGCCGACGTCAAGGCCCCCGGCATCATCCCGCGTAAATCGGTGCATGAGCCGATGGCGACCGGCCTCAAGTCGGTGGACGCGATGATCCCCGTTGGCCGTGGCCAGCGTGAGCTCATCATCGGCGACCGTCAGACCGGCAAGACCGCGATCGCGCTCGACACGATGCTGAACCAGAAATCCTACAACGAAGCCGCCGGCGACGACGAGAGCAAGAAGCTCTACTGCGTCTACGTGGCCGTGGGTCAGAAGCGTTCGACCGTGGCGCAGCTGGTGAAGAAGCTCGAAGAGAACGGCGCCATGGAATATTCCATCGTCGTCGCCGCGACCGCCTCGGACCCCGCGCCGATGCAGTTCCTCGCGCCCTATTCGGCAACCGCCATGGCGGAGCATTTCCGCGACAACGGCCGTCACGCGCTCATCGTCTATGATGACCTGTCGAAACAGGCCGTGTCCTATCGTCAGATGTCGCTGCTGCTGCGTCGCCCGCCCGGGCGTGAAGCCTATCCCGGTGACGTTTTCTACCTCCACTCGCGTCTGCTCGAGCGTTCGGCCAAGCTGAACGAAGACAATGGCGCGGGCTCGCTGACGGCTCTGCCGATCATCGAAACCCAAGGTGGCGACGTGTCGGCCTTTATTCCGACCAACGTGATTTCGATCACCGACGGTCAGATCTTCCTCGAGACCGAGCTGTTCTACCAGGGCATCCGCCCCGCCGTGAACACCGGTCTGTCGGTGAGCCGCGTCGGCTCGTCGGCGCAGACCAACGCGATGAAATCGGTCGCCGGTCCGGTGAAACTGTCGCTCGCTCAGTATCGCGAGATGGCGGCCTTTGCCCAGTTCGGGTCGGATCTCGACGCCGCCACCCAGCAGCTGCTGAACCGTGGTGCGCGCCTGACCGAGCTGATGAAACAGCCGCAATACGCGCCGCTGACCAACGCCGAAATCGTCTGCGTGATCTACGCCGGCACCAACGGCTACCTCGACAAGATCGCCGTCAATCAGGTCGGCCGTTTCGAAGAGGGTCTGCTGAACCACATGCGCACCAAGCGCAAGGACGTGCTCGACTGGATCACCAACGAAGATCCGAAGATCAAGGGTGAGGCCGAGGACAAGCTCAAGGCTGCTCTGGACGAGTTCGCGGCCGACTTCGAATAAGGGGGGACGAGGCAATGCCGAGTCTTAAGGACCTTAAAAACAGGATCGAGTCGGTCAAATCGACCCGCAAGATCACCAAGGCCATGCAAATGGTGGCCGCCGCAAAACTGCGGCGGGCCCAGGATGCCGCCGAACAATCGCGCCCTTATACGGAGCGGTTCAACGCGGTCATGGCCAAGCTTGCCGCCTCGGTCGGGGATAGCGATAGCGCCCCCCGTCTGCTGCGCGGCACCGGATCGGATCAGGTTCAGCTCTTGGTGGTCTTGACCGCCGAGCGCGGCCTGTGCGGCGGCTTCAACACGAATATCGTGAAGCGGGCCAAGGTCGAGGCGCAAAAGCTTCTGGCCGAGGGCAAGACCGTCAAGATCCTCACCGTTGGCAAGAAGGGGCGCGACGCGCTCAAACGCGAATATAGCGCGCATTTCGTTGGTCATGTCGACCTGAGCGAAGTGAAGAATCTCGGCTATGGCGATGCGCAATCCATCGCCGCCGATATTCTGGCACGCTTTGACGCGGGCGAGTTCGACGTGGCGAAGATCTTCTTCTCGCGTTTCGAAAACGTTGTGAGCCAGGTCCCGACCATGCAGCAGGTGATCCCTGCCGATGTGGCCGAGGCCGAGGCTGGTGACGAGGATGCCGCAGCGGGCGTGGTCTATGACTACGAACCCAGCGAAGAGGCCATTCTGGCCGATCTGCTGCCGCGCGGTGTGGCCACTGCGATCTTTAGCGCGCTGCTGGAGAACGGGGCCTCGGAACAGGGCGCGCGGATGTCCGCCATGGACAACGCCACCCGCAACGCCGGCGAGATGATCGACAAGCTGACCATCGAGTTCAACCGCTCGCGTCAGGCCGTCATCACCAACGAGCTTATTGAAATTATTTCGGGCGCTGAGGCGCTCTAAGAGACCGGAGACGAAACATGGCAAATGCAAAAGGCACAATCACTCAGGTGATCGGCGCCGTGGTGGACGTTCAGTTCGGCGACCACCTGCCCGAAATTCTGAACGCCCTGACCACCGACAACAACGGCAAGAAACTGGTCCTCGAAGTGGCCCAGCACCTTGGTGAGAACACCGTGCGGACCATCGCGATGGACAGCACCGAGGGTCTCGTGCGCGGTCAGGAAGTGACCGACACCGACGGCCCGATCACCGTGCCCGTCGGCAACGCCACCCTGGGCCGTATCCTCAACGTCGTGGGCGAGCCCGTGGACGAGGGGGCCCCGATCAAGGCAACCGAAACCCGCGCCATCCACCAAGAAGCGCCCGAGTTCCAAGAACAGTCGACCGAGTCGGAAGTTCTGGTCACCGGGATCAAGGTGGTTGACCTGCTGGCCCCCTACGCAAAAGGCGGCAAGATCGGCCTCTTCGGCGGTGCCGGCGTGGGCAAGACCGTTCTCATCATGGAACTGATCAACAACATCGCCAAAGTGCACTCGGGTTTCTCGGTGTTCGCCGGTGTGGGTGAGCGGACCCGTGAGGGCAACGACCTCTATCACGAGATGATCGAATCCAACGTTATCAACCCCGATAACCTGGAAGAGAGCCAAGTGGCCCTCGTCTACGGTCAGATGAACGAACCTCCGGGAGCGCGTATGCGTGTGGCCCTGACCGGTCTGACCCTGGCCGAGCAGTTCCGCGACCAGTCCGGGACCGACGTTCTGTTCTTCGTCGACAACATCTTCCGCTTTACCCAAGCCGGTTCGGAAGTGTCGGCCCTTCTTGGCCGTATTCCTTCGGCTGTGGGCTATCAGCCGACGCTGGCGACCGACATGGGCGCGATGCAGGAACGCATCACCTCGACCAAATCGGGCTCGATCACCTCGGTGCAGGCCGTCTACGTTCCCGCGGACGACCTTACCGACCCCGCGCCTGCGACCTCGTTCGCGCACCTCGACGCCACGACCGTTCTGTCGCGTGCCATCTCCGAGCTGGGCATCTACCCGGCGGTGGACCCGCTCGACAGTACGTCGCGCCTGATGGACCCGGCGATCGTTGGTGAAGAGCACTACCAAGTGGCCCGTGACGTGCAGGGTATCCTGCAACGCTACAAGTCGCTGCAGGACATCATCGCCATCCTTGGCATGGACGAACTGTCGGAAGAGGACAAGCTGACCGTGGCCCGTGCCCGGAAGATCCAGCGTTTCCTCAGCCAGCCCTTCGACGTGGCAAAGGTCTTTACCGGTTCGGACGGTGTTCAGGTGCCTCTCGAAGACACGATCCGGTCGTTCAAGGCCGTGGTTGCCGGCGAATATGACCACCTGCCCGAGGGTGCCTTCTACATGGTTGGCGGCATCGACGACGTGGTGGCCAAGGCCGAGAAGATGGCTGCCGACGCGGCCTAAGAGACGCGGGGTGGGCCCCAGGCCCACCCTGACCAGACCATCCCGGCATAGGGGGGCCACGCCCCCCGGTGCCCAAAGCGGAGGCCAAGATGGCTGAAACAGTGCAATTCGACCTCGTCAGCCCGGAACGCCGTCTGGCGTCGGTTCAGGTGACCGAGGTGCAGATCCCCGGCGCCGATGGCGACATGACGGTGATGGCCGACCACGCGCCTCTGATCACCTCGCTGCGCCCCGGTGTGCTTCGCGCAAGCGGCCCGGACGGTGAGAGCGAATATGTCGTGACCGGCGGCTTTGCCGAGATCAACGCCGATGGCATTTCGGTGCTGGCCGAGCGCGCCGTGCCGCGCGGTGACATGACGCAGGACAGCTTTAAGGCGCTGGTGGATGACGCCAAGCAAAAGCTCGACCGCGCTCAGGAAACCTTCAAGAACGAGCCGGGCCCTGTCGATGACGCGGCCAAGCTGCTCGCCGATATGGTGGCCATGGGCGACGAAATCGGCCTCTCCTCGCATTAAGCGGCGGCAGGCGAAAATAGAGAAGGGTCCGCCATGGCGGGCCCTTTTTTGTACATAAGACTTCTTTTTTTCGCCAGATTGGTTAATTAGATCAACTTTGAGTGGTGCGAGCGGTTGGAAGAATGAAAAGACTCGATAACAGGCTGATCGGAATCGATCAGGGCGAATTGGTGCTCTTCTCGGATTACGAGAAGGGTGGCGAGATGTGGACCGGCACGGGCGAGCGCACGCGCCGTCATTCGATCCATTTCGCCGAAGCCTATCGCCTGCCGCCGATGGTGCATGTGTCGCTGTCGATGTGGGACACCGACAGTTCGACCAATGCGCGGATGGAAATTTCGGCCGAGAACATCACCGAGATCGGGTTTGATTGCGTGTTCCGGACCTGGGCCGATACCCGGGTGGCGCGGGCGCGGATGCGCTGGATGTCGATTGGCGAGCTGGCCCATGAGGATGATTGGGACCTCTACTGACACCCCGGACCGCAAGACATGAAAAGGCCGCCGAACCCAAGGGTTGGCGGCCTAAGTTGATTCACTGCATGAAGTGGCAGGATTAGCTCGCGGAATACATCCCGTCATAGATCGGGCCGAGCGTGTCGGTTTCAAACAGCGACGAGACCGAGGTGCCGTTCCAGATGTTCAGGATCGCCTGGGCAAAGATCGGCGCGGTCGGCACGATGCGGATATTGGGCGCGTTGCGCACCGCTTCGCTCGGCGCGATCGTGTCGGTCAGAACCAGAGATTTCATCACCGATTTGCTGACCCGTTCGACGGCGGGGCCGGACATCACGCCATGGGTGATATAGGCGTGGACCTCGGAGGCGCCATGTTCGAGCAGCACTTCGGCGGCCTTGCAGAGCGTGCCGGCGGTGTCGCAGATGTCATCGACGATGATGCATTTCTTGCCCGAGACGTCGCCGATCACGGTCATTTCCGCCACTTCGCCGGCCTTTTCGCGGCGTTTGTCGACGATGGAGAGCGGCGCGTTGATGCGCTTGGCCAGCTCGCGGGCGCGGGCCACGCCGCCGACGTCGGGCGACACGATCATCACCTCGTCCATGCAGTCCTTGAACTGATCCTTCACGTCGAGGGCAAAGATCGGCGAGGCATAGAGGTTGTCGACGGGGATGTCGAAGAAGCCCTGGATCTGCGTCGCGTGGAGATCCATGGTCAGCACCCGTTCGATGCCTGCGCCATAGATCATGTTGGCCACCAGCTTGGCGGTGATCGGCGTGCGGGCCTTGGTGCGGCGGTCCTGACGGGCATAGCCGAAATAGGGGATCACGGCGGTGATGCGCTGGGCCGAGCTGCGGCGGAGCGCGTCGGCCATGATCAGGAGTTCCATCAGGTTGTCATTCGCCGGGTTCGACGTCGACTGGATGATGAACATGTCTTCGCCACGAACGTTTTCGTAAACTTCGACAAAGATTTCCTGATCGTTGAAACGCTCGATCCTCGCGTCGCACAGACCCACCTGCACACCGCGATGCATCGACATGCGTCGGGCCACGGCATTGGCGAGGGGTTTGTTGGCATTGCCAGTGATAAGCTTGGGTTCGGCGGTCTGGGGCATGTGCGGTTCCTGTCCGGGGAGCTGAATGACAGATTCGTGACGTTGAACCCCGCTTAGCACGCGCTTAGGGTCGGGCAAAGTGTGACCCCACAGGGAGGAGCCGGAAAATGGCCCATATCGACTATTACTTCACCACTTTGTCGCCTTTCGCCTATCTCGCCGACCAGCGGCTCGAGCGAATCGCGGAAGCCGAAGGCGCGAGCATCACCTACAAGCCGCTCGATATCATGGCGCTGTTTTCCCGCACGGGCGGTCAGGCGCCGAAGGATCGCCACCCGTCGCGCATGGCCTATCGCAATCAGGAAGTGCGCCGTCAGGCCAAGAAGACCGGCATGAAGATGAGCTTTCAGCCCGCCCATTGGCCGACCAACGCGGCGCCCTCTTCTTATGCGATCATCGCGGCGCAGGCGGCGGGCGGCGGCGATATGGGGGCGCTGGTGCATGGGGTGCTTCGGGCGTGCTGGGCCGAGGATCGCGACATTGCCGAGGATGCGGTGATCCGCGACTGCCTCGAACAGGCGGGGTTCGATCCGGCGCTGGCCGATAGCGGTCTGTTGTCGGGGGCCGAGACCTATGCCGCCAATCTCGAAGAGGCGGTGTCGGTCGGGGTGTTTGGCTCGCCCTTCTATGTGGTCGACAGTGGCGAGATGTTCTGGGGTCAGGACCGGCTCGACGATCTGCAGGCGCATTTGCAGGGCAAGCTCTGATCCGATGCCACAGGGGATGATGGCCGGGGTCGAGACCCATTGGACCGAGTTCGGTCGCGGGCCGCGTGGTGCGCTGCTCATTCATTGCTCGCTCGCCCATGGCGGCAGTTGGGCCGGGGTGGCGCGGCGGCTGTCGGAGCGGCTGGCGATGCGGGCCTTTGATCTGCCCGGCCATGGCCGCAGTGCCGATTGGGATGGCGAGACCGAGCTGCAGGGGCTCAGCGCCGAGATTGCCGCGAGCCTTGCCGCCGAGATGGGGGGCGGCGCGCCGGTGGATGTGATCGGGCATTCCTTTGGCGCGACGGTGGGTTTGCGGCTGGCGTTGGAGCGGCCCGAGCTGGTGCGCAGTCTGACGCTCATCGAGCCGGTGTTCTTTGCGCTGGCGCTGGCGGATCAGCCGGGGCTCGACGCGGCGTTCGAGGGCGACACGCGGGCGATCACGGCGGGGCTCGCCTCGGGCGATCATGCGGCGGCGGCGCGGGCCTTTACCGCGCTCTGGGGCGATGGCACCGATTGGGACACGATCCCGGAGCCGCAGCAGCGCAGGCTGGCGGATCAGATGCATCTGATCGCGGGCTCGGGTCCGGCGCTTTATGAGGATGCGGGCGGGATGCTGCGCCCGGGGCGGATCGAGGCGATTGCCTGCCCCGTGCTGCTCATGGAGGGCGGCGCGTCGCCCGCGATCATACCGGCCATTCTCGATGGCATTGCGGCGCGGCTGCCGCAGGCCGAGCGGGTGGTCGTGGAGGGGGCGGGGCATATGCTGCCCATCACCCATCCCGAGCCGGTGGCCGAGGCGATTGGCGCGCTGCTCAGCCGGTCCTAAGTGAGCCCTGTGATGAGGCGGCAGAGCCGCGCCGCCCCGTCGCGCAGCGCGGCCTCGTCAAAGCCGGAATAGCCCAAGAGCAGGGCCTGCGGCGCGTCGGGCAGCACCGCATGGGCCGAAAGCGCGCCGATCCGGAGCCCCAGGGCGCGGCCCGCCTCGGCGATGGCGCGGTCGCAGGTCCGCGCGCGCAGGCACGGGCGCAGCGGGACGCAGAGATGCATGCCGGAGGGATCGGGCGCGAGATCGAGCCAGCGGGCCAAGGGGGCGAGCGCGTCGAGGAGCACCACCTGGCGGCGGGCATAGCTGCGCCGCATCCGGCGGAGGTGGGTGGCGAATTCGCCGCTGTCCATGAACCCCGCCAGCGCCGGTTGCGGCGCGAGCGAGGCCCGCGCGCCGCGCTGGGCGAGATAGGCGTGGACCGGGGCGATGGCGGGCTCTGGCAGGACGAGATAGCCAAGCCGCAGGGCGGAGCTCAGCAATTTGGAAAAGCTGCCCATATAGATCGTGCGCCCCTGTTGATCGAGACCGGCGAGGGCGGGCAGGGGTTGGCCCTGGTAGCGGAATTCGCTGTCGTAATCATCCTCGACGATGAGGGTGCCCTGCGCCGCGGCCCAGTCGAGCAGGGCGAGCCGTCGGGCGAGCGGCATCGGGTGGCCGGTGGGGTAGTGGCGCGAGGGGGTGACGATGGCAGCGGCGGTGGGGTCCGGGATGAGCGCCGGGTCAAAGCCCTCTGCGTCGATGCGCAGGGGCAGGGGGATGTGGCCCGTGTCGCGCACCGCGTGATGCAGGCTCGCCCAGCCCGGATCTTCGAGCGCGATTTGGGCGGGGCCGGTTTGATTGGGACCGGTTTGAGCTGGCGGGGGCAGCAGCGCCCGGGCGAGGATATCGACCCCGTCCCAGGCGCCGCCGGTGATCACCACCTGTTCGCCCTGACAGTCGAGCCCGCGCCACGCCCCGAGATGCGCGGCGATGGCGCGGCGCAGGGGCATCCAACCGAACGGATCGGGACGGCCCAGAAGCGCCGGGTCGGGCGCGCGCCACGCCCGGTCCATCTGGCGGGCCCAGTCGCGGTGCGGGAAAAGCGATTGATCGGGCAGGCCGGTCTGAAAGATCTGCCACGCGGCGGGGGGCGGCGCGGGCGGCGGGGCGTTTTGCGGAGCGGGGGCGAGATGCGGCAGGTCGGCCGCGACAAAGGTGCCGCTGCCACGCCGGGCGGTGAGATAGCCCTCGGCCATGAGCTGATCATAGGCGGTGGTGACGGTCATCCGCGATACCGAGAGTTCCGCCGCGAGGCTGCGGCTTGGCGGCAATGGCAGGCCCGCCAGATCGCCGCCGCGCAGCAAGAGCGCGCGCAGCCCGTCGCAGAGCTGTTGGTGCAGCGGCGCGGGCTGGGACCGGTCGAGCGTCAGCGCAAAGAGCGCCGCCTCGAAGCCGGGCTGCGTCAAATTGGACTGAGATTTTTTGTCGATACTGGCCATGTTGCATAGACCAATACCCCTCTAAGCCTAGTCCATCAAGACAAGACAAAGGCCCAAGCCATGACCCAGACCCTCGACATCACCGACAGAACCCGCCTGCGCCGCAGCCATGAGCGCGGGCATTTCGACCGTGAGACGATCAACGCCATCCTCGACGCGCAGCCCATGTGCAGCGTCGGCTATGTGATTGATAGGAAACCCTATGTCACCCCTACGCTGCAATGGCGCGAGGGCAATCATGTCTATTGGCATGGCTCGTCGGCGAGCCGGGCCTTGCGCAATTCGCGCGATGCGGAGGTCTGCCTCACGGTGTCGATCCTCGACGGGTTCGTGATGGCGCGGTCGGGGATGCATCATTCGGTCAATTCGCGGTCGGTCATGCTCTTTGGTCGGGCGTTCAAGGTCGAAGACCCGGCGGAGAAACATGCCAAGCTGGCGCGGTTTGTGAACGGGCTGTTCCCCGGGCGCTATGAGGGGCTGCGCGAGGAACATGCGCAGGATCTCAAGGCGACGACGCTGCTCGGGATGGAGATTGCCGAGGGCAGCGCCAAGATCCGCACCGGCCCGCCGAAGGACGAGGAGGCGGATTACGAATTGCCGATCTGGGCCGGGGTGATCCCGGTGACGACAACGGTCGGCACGCCCGAGCCGGACCCGCGCAACCTGCCCGGCGTCGAGATGCCGGAGCATATCCGCACATTTCGTCTGTGAGATTTCGTCTGTGAGATAGGGCGCGAAGAGGCGCGGGGTCAGCCCCGCGCCAGCGCCACGAATTGATCAATGAGATCGTCGCTGATCGACCAGTCGCAGACGAGCCGCATCGGCAGGGCCTCGTCCGGGTCGCCCTCGAGCCCGCCCTCGAGCAGGTAATAGACCGCGCCCGCCGCATGCAGCCGCTGATGCGCGGCGCGGGGCAGGGCGCCAAAGATGATATTGGCCTGCGGCTCGAAGTGAAATTCCATGCCGGGCACGGTTTTGAGCCCCGCCACCAGCCTTGCCATATTGGCATTGGCACGGCGCGCCGAGCTGAGCCAGAGATCCCCGGTCAGCAGCGCGTTCATCTGCGCCGCCATATAGCGGTGCTTGGAAAAGAGGTGCGCCCCGCGTTTGCGGCGCAGCTCGAACTCCCAGGCTTTTTCCGGGTTGAAGAAGATCACCGCCTCGACGCCGGGGGCACCGTTCTTGGTGCCGCCAAAGCTCAGCGCGTCGACGCCGAGCTTCCATGTCATTTCGGCGGGCGTGCAGCCGAGCGTCACCAGCGCATTGGCAAAACGCGCGCCATCCATATGGACGGGCAGGTTATAGCCATGGGCGAGCTCGGTCAGGGCGCGCAGCTCGTCGAGCGTATAGACGCGGCCGCGTTCGGTGACTTGGGTGATCGAGACCGGGCCACGCTGCGGGCCATGGACGCCACGGGTTTCTTCATAGTCGATGGCGGCGCGCAGCTCGGCGGCGCTCATCTTGTCGTCTTGGCCCACGAGGGTGAGCTTGGCCCCCGACATGTAGAATTCCGGCCCGTTGCATTCATCTTCGTGGATATGGGCGAACCGGGTGCAGAACACCGTGTCCCAAGGCTGGGTCAGGGTGGCGAGGGCGAGGCAATTGGCCGCCGTGCCGGTAGCCACCAGATAGACCGCCGCCTCGGGGGCCTCGAAAAGATCGCGGACCTGATCGCGCACCACACCCATCAGCGGCTCGACCCCGTAGGGGTTGGCATAGCCCTGATTGACGTCGAGAAGCGCCTGCATGACCTGCGGGTGGGCCGGGCCGGCATTGTCGGAAGCGAAAAACATCAGGTTGGCTCCTCTATAATATGGTCTTCCCAATCATCCTCGCCGACCTCGAATTCGGGCACGGTGCGGTGGCGCATCGAGACGCCCGCCTCATGCACGCTCTCGGCGGTGCCGGAGATCAGCGGATGCCAGTCATAAAGCGGCTTGCCCTGCCAGAGCAGTTTGTAAGCGCAGGTTTCGGGCATCCAATAGAGGTGGGTTTCGAGCGTGTTGGCGTCGAGCGAGATACATTCCGGCACGAATTGGTGGCGGATCGGATAGTGCGCGCAGCGGCAGGTGGTGTCGTCGAAGAGACGGCAGGCGACGCGGGTCAGCGCCACCTCGCCGCTGTCCTCATCCTCGATCTTGTTGAGGCAGCATTTGCCGCAGCCGTCGCAGAGCGCCTCCCATTCCGGGCGGGTCATCCGGTTGAGCGGCGTGGTCTCCCAGAACCGGGGGCGCAGCCCGTCGCGGTTGATCGGATCCTCTGGCCCGTCCGAGAACGCCCTGCTCATGATGCCTCGAGGATCTCGCGGGCGCGGGCGCAATCGGCATCCATCTGGGCGATGAAGGCCTCGAGACTGTCGAACACCTCTTCGGGGCGCAGGTATTCGGCCAGCGCCACCGAGAGATGCGCGCCATAGAGATCGCCGGAGAAATCAAAGAGGAAGGTTTCGAGATTGGGCACCTCGCCGTTGAACATCGGGCGGATGCCGAGGCTTGCCGCGCCGTGGTAGCGCCCCTTGTGGGGGCCATCCATGACCTCGATCTGCACCGCGTAGACGCCGAATTTCGGCGGGTGCAGCCCGGCGATGGACATGTTCGCGGTGGGATAGCCCAGCTCGCGGCCGCGCTGTTCGCCGCCCACCACCGGCCCGTCGATGCGGTGCCAATGGCCAAGCATGGCGGCGGCGTCGCGCGGGCGGCCTTCGGAGAGGGCCTGGCGGATGGCGGTCGAGCTGACCTCGCCCTGATCGCCTTCGAGAAGTTCGGCCACGGTGACGCCAAAGCCCATCTCGGCTCCAAAGCGTTTGAGATCGGCGGCATTGCCGGCGCGCCCCTTGCCAAAGCAGAAATCCGCCCCCACCACCACATGCGCGAGGCCGAGCCCGTCGCAGAGCACATTGCGGGCGAACTCTTCGGGGCTGAGCGCCGAGAGGGCGGCGTTGAAATTGAGCTCGTAGAGCCGCTCGACGCCGAGTTTCTCGAGCCGGTTGGCGCGGGCTTCGGCGCTCATCAGGCGAAAGGGCGGGGCCTCGGGGGCGAAATACTGGCGCGGGTGGGGCTCGAACGTGAGCACGCCGAGCGGGGCATCGGCGGCCTCTCCGGCCTTGCGTGCAAGGTCGATCACCGCCTGGTGGCCGAGATGGACGCCATCGAAATTGCCGATGGCCACGGATGCGCCCCGGTCGGCGGCATCGACATAGCTGTGGTCGCGGATGATCCTCATGCTGGTTGCCTAGCGCGGGGCGGGGGGCGGTGCAACGGGGGATCGTTAGGAATGTCCCTATTTTCCAGCTTGCCCGATGGGGGGCGGGCCGCTTTACTGGCGCGCGTGCGAGGGATGCGTGCGTATGTGTGACAGAGATCAAAGACGGGCCCCGTTGCGGGCCGTGGGGCCATGAGCGGCGCGGCGTTGGAGCAGCGCGGCTCTGCGATGGGGCCGATCGTGTTTGTTGGGCTCACGATCTATACGATCGTGATGCAGCCCGGTCCCGACGGGTTGGCCAATCCGGCAGATAGAATGGATATGAAAACGGTGCAGCGCGCGCCGCTGGGCAGCGTACCGCGCGAGGCGTCGGCGTCGGGAGATCTGGCGGGGCTCGATCTGGCGGGGCTGGCGGGGATTTTACCTGCGCCGGTGGCGGCAGGGTTTGCGCCGCGCCTGTCGATGATCATGGGCGAGGATGCGCCGCCAAGCCCGGTGCCGCGCCTGCCGCCGGTGTCGGCGCAGAGCCGGGCGGTTCTCGCGCCGGATCTTGGGGGCGCGGCGGGAGAGGAGCCTGCAAGGGCGATCCTCTGGCCGAGGGTTGAGCCGCAGCCGCTGGCGATGCGCCTGCCGGATTTGCCCATGTCGATGGCGGAGGGGCTGCCCGCGCAGCTGCCCTTGCCCGAGGCGATGCGGGTGACCGGCGATGCGGTGCATCTGCGCGGCGGGCCGGCGGTCTGGCATGAGGTCTTGGCCAAGCTCACGCGCGACGCGCCGGTGCTGCGGCTTGGCACGCGGGGCAATTGGAGCCGGATCAGCGTCGGCGCGGGGGCCGAGACGCAAAGCGGCTGGATCTATTCGAGATATCTCGACACACCCGCGCCCTAGAAGGGCGTCGGGATCAGTCGAACTTGCCCGAGGGCGCGAGCACGGTGGCTTCGCCGACAAGCACCTTCTTGCCATTGACGAGGCAGCGGCAGTCGAGCTGCACCCGGCGCTTGGCGTGGTCGATGCCGATCACCTCGACCTCGGCGCGGACCATGTCGCCGGGGCGCACGGGGGCGAGGAACTTGAGGCTCTGGCCCATGTAGACCGTGCCGTGACCGGGAAGCTGTTCGCCGATGACGGCCGAGATCAGCCCGGCGGTGAGCATGCCATGGGCGATGCGGCCCTCAAAGATCGTGTCCTGCGCGTAATCATCGTCGAGATGCACCGGGTTCCGGTCGGTCGAGATCTGCGCGAACATCTCGATATCCTCGTCGGTCACCACCTTTTGCAGGTAGCGCATCATGCCCATCTCGATCTGTTCGATGGTGATGGTTCCGCGCGGCAGATTGTCCAACATCCGACCCTCCGTTGATCAAAGTTCCGAAGGTCGCCGCGCAATTTTGCAATGCCGTCGCCCTCGGGTTGGCAACTTTATTACTTTGCAGGTGCAGAAAATCAAGCCCTATTTTCCCCGGGGGCCGCGCCTTAGCGCAGCCGCCCGATGGTAAAGGTGGGATGCGCCTCTTGCGTCGCGAGATAGGTCTCGAGCGCCTGCGGGTCGGGATGATCGGCGGTCTTGGTCTCGGCGGCGGCGAGCCCACCCGAGATGAAGAGCGAATCGATATCTTCGCCCTGCGCGCCTGCGATGTCGGTCAGGATGCCGTCGCCGATGGCGAGAATGCGCGACCGGTCGATGTCACGGCCAAGGGCTGCGAGACGGCGATAGGCGAGATCATAGATCGGCGGGTGCGGCTTGCCGAAATAGAGGCTTTCGCCGCCCATTTCGGTATAGAGCCGCGCCAGTGCGCCTGCGCACCATTCGCGGGTGTCGCCCCGGTCGACGACGATGTCGGGGTTGGCGCAGAGAAGCTTCATCCCCTTTTGCTTGGCAAAGAGGAACTCGGGCCGGTTGACCTCGGGGTCGGCCTGCGGATCGAAAGGGCCGCAGCAGACGATGCCTTCGGCGTCCTTGAGCTCGACCCGTTCGATGGCCGCCGGGTTGTCGATGATTTCGAGCGGCTCAAAGAACCCGGCGTCGCGCGCCCATTCGCCCATGAACCAGACTTTTTCGCCGACCATGCCGCGAAACATCGCGGCGCGGGCCGAATCGCCGGAGGTGGCAATCGTGTCATAAGCCTCGCGCGGCACGCCGAATTGCGACAACTGCGCCTCGACCCCGGCGCGGGGCTTGGGCGAGTTGGTCACCAGCACCACGAGACCGCCCGAGGCGCGATAGTCTTGCATCGCCTGAACCGCCGAGGGGAAGGCCGTGATGCCATTGTGCAGACAGCCCCAGAGATCGACGAAGAGCGCGTCGTAGCTGGCGGAAATCTCGGACAGGGCGGTGATGATGCGGGTCATGGGTCAGGTTCCTTGCAGCGGCGGCGGGATCAGCGGGTGCGCACCGCGTCGATCATGCGTTGTACATTGTCGGGATCGGCGTCCGGCGTGATGCCATGGCCGAGATTGAAGATATGGGGCCCATGTGACAACGCGTCGACAATGGCGCGGGTTTCCTGCACCAGCGCCTCGCCGCCCGTCACCATATGCGACGAAGCGAGATTGCCCTGCACACAGCCGTCGATCTGCACATGGGCGGCGGCCCAGGCGGCATCGACCCCATCGTCGAGCGCCACGCAATCGGCGCCGGTGGCGCGGGCAAACCCCTCGTAGCGGGGGCCGGCACCGCGCGGGAAGGCGATGATCGGCGTCTCTGGGTGACGCGCCTTGAGCGCCGCGATGATGCGTTGCGCAGGCGCGAGGGCGTAGGCCGCGAAATCCTCGTCATTGAGCGAGCCGGCCCAGCTGTCAAAGAGCTTGATCACCTCGGCCCCGGCGTCGATCTGGGCCGAGAGATATTCGATCGTGGCCTCGGTGATCCGGTCGAGCAGCGCCTCGAACACCGGGCGGTTTTCCGCTTTGAGCGCATGGGCCGGGCCTTGGTCCGGGGTGCCGCGCCCGGCGATCATATAGGTGGCCACGGTCCAGGGCGCCCCGGCAAAGCCGATGAGCGTCGTTTCGGACGGCAGGGCGCCAGAGAGATTGCGCAGCGTCTGGTAGATCGGGTTCAGCGTCTCATGGATGTCGCTCACCGGTTTCAGCGCGTTGAGCCCTTGGGCATCGGTGATGGTCGACAGGCGCGGGCCTTCGCCGGTGACAAACCACAGATCAGCGCCGAGCGCCTGCGGCACCAGAAGAATATCGGCAAAGAGAATGGCCGCATCGAACCCGTAGCGGCGGATCGGCTGCAGCGTGACCTCGGTCGCCAGATCGCTGTTGTAGCACAGCGACAGGAAATCGCCCGCCTCGGCCCGGGTGGCGCGGTATTCGGGCAGGTAGCGCCCGGCCTGACGCATCATCCAGATCGGCGGGGTGGGCAGGGTCTCGCCCGCGAGCGCACGCAGGATGGGTTTGTCGGAACGGGTCATGGCATCTCCTTTGCGGGTGCGGATCGGCACGTGCCGCCGTGGTCCCGCCCCGGCGGCATAATGTCAAGGGCAGGCGGCTTGCCTCGGCCTTGGCAGATCACTAAACCGGGCGTCATGGAACATAAATTACCCTCTCCGTCGCACCCTATGAAAATCGGCACCCGTGGCTCGCCCCTGGCTTTGGCGCAGGCCTATGAGACCCGGGACCGGCTTGTCGCGGCCTTTGATCTGCCCGAGACGGCCTTTGAGATCGTGATCATCACCACCACCGGCGACCGGGTCATTGACCGGCCGCTCAAGGAGATCGGTGGCAAGGGGCTCTTTACCCGCGAGATCGAGGATGCGCTGCTCACCGGGGATATCGACCTTGCGGTGCATTCGATGAAGGACATGCCGGTGCTGCAGCCCGAGGGGCTCATCATCGATTGCTATTTGCCGCGCGAAGATGTGCGCGACGCCTTTATCTGTCCGACCGGGCGCAACCTGTCGGAGATGGCGCCGGGCACCAAGGTGGGCAGTTCGTCGCTGCGCCGTCGGGCGCAGGTTCTGGTGGCGCATCCGCAGCTCGAGGTGGTCGAATTTCGCGGCAATGTGCAGACCCGTCTGCGCAAGCTCGACGAGGGCGTGGCGGCCTGTACGTTTCTGGCGATGGCGGGGCTCAACCGGCTCAAGCGGACCGAGGTCATCACCCGCGCGCTCGAGCCCGAGGAAATGCTGCCTGCCGTGGCGCAGGGCGCGATCGGCATCGAGCGGCGGCGCGACGACAGCGGCGCGGCGATGATGCTCGAGGCGATTCATCACGGGCCGACGGGGCAACGTCTTGCGGCGGAGCGGGCGTTTCTGGCGGCGCTCGACGGGTCTTGCGAGACGCCGATTGCGGGGCTGGCGGAGTTGCAGGGCGGCATGTTGCGCCTGCGCGGCGAGATCCTGCGCCCCGATGGCAGCGAGCGGCTCTGCGATGATCGCAGCGCGCCGGTCGAGGATGGGGCCGAGCTTGGCCGCGCCATGGCGGTCGATCTTCTGGCGCAAGCAGGCCCGGATTTCTTTGACTGGCGGGGCTGATCTGGCGGGGCTGAAACTGGCGGGGCTGCGCGCCCCGCCGATCAGATTTCCTGACGCATTTGGCGGGGCTTAGCCCGCCGGGATAAGCTTGCCGGGGTTGAGAATGCCCTTGGGATCGAGCGCCTGTTTGATCGCGCGCATTGCCGCCAGCGCGGCGGGGTCCTTGAAGGCCTGCATCTCGGGCAGTTTCTCGGTGCCGATGCCATGTTCGGCGGAAAAGCTGCCACCGAGCGCGACGACCGCCTCTTCCACGGCCATATGGATGGTTTGATGGAGGGCGGGATCGGGGTTTTCGGGCCAGACGGCGAAATGCAGATTGCCATCGCCGAGATGGGCGACCGAAATGTCCTGCGCGCCGGGGTCGAGCCTGGCGATGATTGCGGCGATCTCGTCCAGAAGCTCCTGCATCCGGTCGAGCGGCACTGCCACGTCATTATGCACCAGTGGGTCGCGCAGTAGGCAGACCTCGGCAGAGGCTTCGCGGCGGGCCCACATCTCCATCCGCTGGCTGTCGCTCTGGGCCACCACCGCGTCGAGGATTTCGCCCGCCTCAAAGGCGTCGGCCAGCGCGGTTTCGAGCAGCGTGGCGATGGGCAGCGTGCCATCCTCGGCCGGGATCGCATCGCGCGGCGCGGTGGCGCCGAGCTCGATCAGGATGTTGACGTCATGGGGCGCATCAAAGGGGGCGCGGGCCTCGGGGAAGCGGGCCATATGCGCCTCGACATAGCTGCCGGGCATATATTCGAACGCCTCCACCGCGCCGCCGCTTTCGGTCTTGAGCCGGTTGAGCAGGCGCAGCGCTGCGCTCACATCGCGTGCGGCAACCATGGCGGTCGCATAGGCGCGGGGCCGGGGGTAGAGCCGCAGCACGGCGGCGGTGATCACGCCGAGCGTGCCCTCGGCCCCGACCAGAAGCTGGCGCAGGTTATAGCCGGAATTGTCCTTGTGAAGCTGGCTCATCAGGTTGACGATCTGGCCGTCGGGCAGCACCGCCTCGATGCCGAGGCAGAGATCGCGCGTATTGCCATAGCGCAGCACGTTCGAGCCGCCGGCATTGGTCGACAGCGCCCCGCCGAGCATGGCCGAGCCGCGCGCCCCGAAGAAAAGCGGAAAGATCAGATCGTGCTCGGCCACCGCGTCATGGATCGTCGACAGGATCGCGCCCGCCTCGACCACGGCCACGCGGGCCTCGGGGCGGATCTCGCGGATGGCGCGCATCCGTTCCATCGACAAAAGCACCGCGCCGCCCGCTGCCGTTGCCCCGGTGAGCCCGGTGCCGCCGCCGCGCGGCACGATGGCGGTGCCGGTGCGATTGGCCCATTTCAGCACCTCGGAGACCTCTTTGGTGCTGCCCGGCCGCACCACGGCCAGCGGCGTGCCCTGATGCTCGCCCGCCCAGTCGCGGGCGTGGCTGTCGGTGGCGTCACCGGTGAGCACATGGGCCGCGCCGACGATGGCGCTCAATGCGTCGATGGGGGTCAGGGTGTCGGCGCTCATGGTCTTAGCGCTCACAGCGTCAGGTGCCGGGCGCGGGCGCCGCGTTCGATGGCGGCGGCATGGAGCCGGTCGATATTGAGCTCATAGCGGATCTCTTCCAAGAGCCGCAGCTCGCCCTCGGCAATCGCGCCATCGGCGGCGGCCACGTCACAGGCCAGCGCATAGGCGGTCTCGAACAGCGGCTCGGGCAGGTTGTCGCGCACCAGCCCAAAGAGCGCATCAAGCCCGTCCTCCTGGCCGAAGAGATCAAACACCACATTGGCCGTCTGCCGCATCCGGTCGAGATCGTAATCGGCGAAAATCGGCAGGTTGTTGACCGCGACCTCGATCTTGATGAGCTCGGCCGTGCGGATGTTTTCATCCGAGGCCGAGACGGCGATCATCACCGCGACCAGGCAATCCTGGGCGCTGAGCGGGTGCGGAGCGGGTTGGGTCATCAGAAATTCCTTTGGGGCCGGAGGGCTGTTGGTGCGCAGATTATTGACCTTGGGGGGCAGGGGCAATAGGAAGCGCCTTGCCCAAGCGCACAAGGGGTGCGCGGCCAACCGGAGTGTTTCCCATGTCTGATCTGCGCGATGCCGCGATGCAATCGAAAGCCTGGCCTTTTGAAGAAGCGCGCCGCGTGCTCAAACGGTATGAGAAAGCGCCGCCGGAAAAGGGCTATGTGCTCTTCGAGACCGGCTATGGTCCGAGCGGGCTGCCGCATATCGGGACCTTTGGCGAGGTGCTGCGCACCACGATGATCCGCCGCGCCTTTGAGGTGATCTCGGACATTCCGACGCGGCTCATCTGTTTTTCCGACGATCTCGACGGGATGCGCAAAGTGCCGGGCAATGTGCCCAATCAGGAGCGCCTGAAAGAGGACATCCAGCGCCCTCTCACCAGTGTCTATGACCCGTTCGAGACGCATGAAAGCTTTGGCCATCACAACAATGCCATGCTGCGCCGGTTCCTCGACACGTTCGGGTTCGAATATGAGTTCTATTCGGCCACGGAATTCTACAAATCCGGCCAGTTCGACGAGGTGCTGAAACGCGCGGTCGAACGCTATGACGACGTGATGAAAGTCATGCTCAAGAGCCTGCGCGAAGAGCGTCGCCAGACCTATTCGATCTTTTTGCCGATCCATCCCGAGACCGGTCGCGTGCTCTATGTGCCGATGAAAGAGGTCAACGCCACCGATTACACGATCACCTTTGACGACGAAGACGGGCGGGAATGGACCCTGCCGGTGACCGGCGGCAATGTGAAACTGCAGTGGAAGCCCGATTTCGGCGCGCGCTGGGCGGCGCTCGATGTTGATTTCGAGATGTATGGCAAGGACCATTCCACCAACACGCCGATCTATGACCGCATCTGCGAGATCCTCGGCGGGCGCAAGCCCGAGCATTTCACCTACGAGCTCTTCCTCGATGACAAGGGCCAGAAGATTTCGAAATCCTCGGGCAACGGGATTTCGATTGATGAATGGCTGACCTATGCCTCGACCGAGAGCCTCAGCTATTTCATGTATCAAAAGCCGAAAACGGCCAAGCGCCTGTTTTTCGACGTGATTCCGCGGGCGATGGACGAATATCACCAGCAGCTGCGCGCCTATGCGGGGCAGAGCGCCGATCAGCAGCTCGCCAATCCGGTCTATCATATCCACGAGGGCGATGTGCCGGCGAGCGATATGGTCGTGCCGTTCTCGATGCTGCTCAACCTTGCGTCGGTGGCCGGGGCCGAGGAGAAGGACGCGCTCTGGGGCTATATCCGCCGCTATGCGCCGGAGGCGAGCCCCGAGGCCAACCCGCAGCTCGATCAGGCGGCGGGCTATGCGGTGCGCTATTACAATGATTTCGTGAAGCCCGAGAAGACCTTCCGCGCGCCGACGGATCAGGAACGTGCGGCGATGGCGGATCTGGCCGAGGCCTTTGGCTCGGCCGAGGTGGCGCTTGATCAGATTGCCCGCAAAAACAAGATGATGGGCAATGATGAGCCGCTGCCTGAGGCGGATTTCGCGGATGGCGATTTCCTGCAGTCGGTGGTCTTCGCGGTCGGCAAGAACCACGGGTTCGACAATCTGCGTGACTGGTTCAAGGCGCTCTACGAGGTGCTGTTGGGGCAGAGCCAGGGGCCGCGTTTCGGGTCGTTTGCGGCGCTCTACGGGGTGCAGGAAACCCGCGATCTGATTGCCAAGGGTCTTGCCGGAGATCTGTCCTAAGGTCTTGTAAGAACATGGGATTTGCCGCGTGACTTAGCGGCAGATCCCTTTGATCTCGACCCCGTCCCAAGGCAGGTAGACGGTTTTCGGAATATAGATCCCCTGCAGCGGCATTTCCTGTTGGATCAGTCGTTTGAGCCTCTCGGTGCGCGGCGCCTTTGGGTCGAGCGTGGCGCAGCAGACATATTCCTCGACGATGCTCGCCTGCTGTTCGTAGGAATAGTCGAGAAACCGCGTATCTGATGAAATATCAAAGAGATAGGGGTCCTTGCCGCCGCCATGTTCGCGGCCGGCGCGCCAGGGGGTGTATTGGGTCCGGGCGCGGTTCTGCCATTGCCAGACATGGGTGATCTCATGGGCGAAAAACATCGCCGAGAGCAGCCCCATTTCCTCTGGGTAATTGTCGAAATAATCCTTTAGATAATAGGGTTTAGACAGCAGAATATGGTTCCAGAGGGCGACGGCGGCGGGGGTGGTGGTGATGATCTCGTCCTCGGGTTCGGGGAGGATCCGTTCGCGGCAGGTGAGCCGGGGGCGTTTTTGCCGCCGGAATGTCACCGCATCGACGGGCAGCCCCTGGACGAGCCGCACGCGGTCTGCCGCGATCGTGTCGCCATGTATCTGTTTTGCAAAGTTTTTCTCGGCCGGTGTCAGGGGGCGACCACAGGCGGCGAGGAGAAGGAAGAGGAAAATCACGGCACGCATGGGCCGACCCTAGCAAAGGGATTTTGCCGCGACGAGGGGCAAAACGCGATGTCGGCAGCACGTCGGTATTGCGACGGTAAAGCGACGGTGCGGATTTTCCATCGGCCAAGCCCCGCGCAAGGGTGAGATCGCCGCCGCAATTCCCCTTCCGCGCCGACCGGAGATCGGCAAGATGGGCGCATGCAATCCATTTCAAACAAAAGGGGATGACAGATGGGGTTTTGGGATTTTCTCAAGGGCGGGGACAAGACGCCCAAGGCAGAAGAGCTGAAGAAAGAAGTTGAGGGCATGGGTCTCAACACCGCCGGGCTGAGCATCGATGTCGAGGGCGACGTGGTGAAGGTCTCGGGCGAGGCGGTCGATCAGGAGACCAAGGAAAAGATCATCATGGCCGTGGGCAATGCCGATGGCGTGGCGGCGGTCGAGGACAATGCCGGGGGCAGTGATCCGAAGTTCCACGAGGTGAAAAAGGGCGACACGCTGTGGAAGATCGCCGAGGCGACGCTTGGCAATGGCGCGCGCTATCCGGAGATTTTCGAGGCCAACAAGCCGATGCTGAGCGACCCGGACAAGATCTATCCCGGTCAGCGCCTGCGGATCCCGCAGTAAGCGACCGGTACGCACCGCATTGGGCCCATGGCCCTCACGGGTGTTTCAGGAGTGAGTGGCTGGCCCCGCGATGTTCGCGGGGCTTTTTTTGTTGGGGGGCCGTTTTTTGAGGAATGCCGTGAGCGTTCTGCGTCTCTTGGGACGTGGCGCGAAGCGGCACGGCCCGGCGCCTGACCTTCCCGTCATGCCTGAGGCATGCTTTCAGCATGACGAAGGCGCATGCGCGCCCTCCCAAGGTCAGGCCCGGGCCTTGTGGTGTGGGAGGGTGCAGTGAAAGCGCATTGGGTTTCGCCCGTTCATGCGCTTCCCTTGAGTTTGTCGCAGATGTCGAAGTTTTGGAAGGCGGCGATGGCGTTCTGCGCCCCTTGGGACGTGGCGCGAAGCGGCACGGCCCGCGCCTGACCTTCCCCCCGGGAAGGCGCATTCGCGCCCTCCCAAGGTCAGGCCCGGGCCTTGTGGTGTGGGAGGGTGCAAGCTTTTACTTCGGCTGGGGGACGCGGCGAATTTCCATCCTCAAGATTCCTAAGTCGGAAGAGCGCGGCCTTTTCCTCTCAAGCTCTCGCGGATTGAAACAGCTTCGCGCAGAAGTAGATCTATCTCCTCGACTGCTTCATCTATGGCTTCAAGGGATAGAGATTCGACAGTCGAGAACCATTCTTTGTTCGGCCTGCTGCCTTGAGAAATGAAATGGGAAACCTTTAGGGAGCCGCTTCCTGCCTCAACAAAGAATGCTCCATGCGCAGCAAGATTTCGATGAGCGAGACCGGAACTAATTTTGTTTGCCAGATTGGTAACTCGCAGATTGAGACCCAGACGACATTGGCTAGCACAAGCGCGCAATTCTCTTACAAGTTTATCGGTTTTCCGCTTGGTTTCCAGAGAGTCAGTAAAGGCCTTGGATGAGGTATCATCGATGCCATTTACAAGGTTCACTATCTGCCAAATAGCCAGCTCTAAATGCGCGGCTGTTTGCATGTAAATCCCGATGCCAGTTAACAAACGCGCCGGGAGCATTCCTTCGACAAGGGTATAGTTCAATATAGCTTCCCTAGTTGCAGCTCACTCAAACATCCAATTCCTCAACAAATCGCGCGTTTTCCTGAATATACTGAAAGCGCAGCTCGGGTTTCTTGCCCATCAGACGCTCGACCAGATCGCCGGTCTCGCCGGGCTCGTCCTCGTCGATGGTCACGCGGATCAATTTCCGCGTCTTGGGGTCCATGGTGGTTTCCTTGAGGTCCTTCGCATCCATCTCGCCCAGACCCTTGAAGCGCGAGACGTCGATTTTGCCCTTGCCGCCAAGGCCTTTTTCAAGCCAGCTGTCGCGCTCGGGCTCGTCGAGGCAATAGACGCGTTTCGCGCCTTGGGTCAGCCGGTAGAGCGGCGGGCAGGCGAGGTAGAGATGGCCCGCGTCGATCATCGGGCGCATCTGGGTAAAGAAGAAGGTCATCAGGAGCGAGGCGATATGCGCCCCGTCGACATCGGCGTCGGTCATGATGATGACCTTGTCATAGCGCAGATCGTCGAGGTTGAACTTGGTGCCAAGCCCGACGCCGAGCGCCTGTGTCAGATCGCTGATCTCGGCATTGGTGCCAAGCTTCGAGCTGGCCGCGCCGAGCACGTTGAGGATCTTGCCGCGCAAGGGCAAGAGCGCCTGATTGACCCGGTTGCGCGCCATCTTGGCCGAGCCGCCGGCGCTGTCGCCCTCGACGATGAAGAGCTCTGTCCCGTCGCGCACATTGGTCGAACAATCCACCAGCTTGCCGGGCAGGCGCAGCTTTTTGGTGGCGGTCTTGCGCTGGGTTTCCTTTTCCTGACGCCGCCGCAGCCGTTCTTCGGCGCGCAGCACCAGGAAATCGAGGATCGCGCCGGCTGATTTCGTGTCGGAGGCGAGCCAATTGTCGAAATGGTCGCGCACCGAGTTTTCCACCATGCGCTGGGCCTCGGTGGTGGCGAGACGGTCCTTGGTCTGGCCGACGAATTCCGGCTCGCGGATAAAGCAGGAGACGAGCGCCCCGGCGCCGGTCACCAGATCTTCGCGGGTGATCTGGCCTGCCTTCTTGTTGCCGACCAGCTCGCCATAGGCCTTGATCCCCTTGAGGATCGCGGCCCAGAACCCGGCCTCATGGGTGCCGCCCTCGGGGGTGGGCACGGTGTTGCAATAGGATTGGATGAACCCGTCGCGGGCGGGCGTCCAGTTGATCGCCCATTCGACCTTGCCCGGCGCGTTGAATTTCTCAAACGACACGGTGCCGGCAAAGGGCACTTCGGCATAGGTGGTGGCCCCGCCCATCGCCTCTTTGAGATAGTCCGAGAGACCGCCGGGAAAGTGGAACTTGGCCTCCATCGGCGTGTCGCCATCGGGGATGGCGGATTTCCAGCGGATCTCGACCCCGGAAAAGAGATAGGCCTTGGAGCGCGCCATCTTGAACAGGCGGTGCGGTTTGAGCTTGAGCGAGCCAAAGATCTCGGGGTCGGGGTGGAAGGTCACCGCCGTGCCGCGCCGGTTGGGGGCGGCGCCGATCTTCTCGAGCTTGCCCTGTGGGACGCCGCGCGAGAACTCCATCGCGAAGAGTTCCTTGTTGCGGGCCACTTCGACGCGCAGGTGATCCGACAGCGCGTTGACCACCGACGAGCCGACCCCGTGCAGACCGCCCGAAGTCTCGTAGCTGTCGCCGGAGAATTTGCCGCCTGCGTTCAGCGTGCAGAAGATGATCTCGAGCGCCGATTTGCTCGGGTCCTTGGGGTGGGGGCCGGTGGGGATGCCACGGCCATTGTCGCGCACCGAGACATGGCCGTTTTCATGCAGCTCGACCTCGATCCAGGTGGCGTGGCCGGCGACCGCCTCGTCCATCGAGTTGTCGATGATCTCGGCCACCATGTGATGCAGGGCGCGGTCGTCCTTGCCGCCGATATACATGCCGGGGCGCAGGCGGACGTGCTCCATATCCTCGAGCACCTGGATGGAGGAGGCATCGTAATCGCCGGAATCCGGCATCTGGGTGAGGAGGTCGTCTGACATGCGGCTGCTCTGCTTTTCTTGGTTGGGCCCGAGTATGGCAGAGCGGGGCGGCAGGGGGAAGAGGGGCAGGCGCTCGCGTGCCCCTCTTTTCTAAGGCGGTGGTTGGCGTCAGTCGGGGATCAAAGGCTGAGCTGATAGCTTTCGGGCGCGTAGGCATAGCCGTCGCCGCGGGTCTCGACATAGCCGAGCGCCGGGAAGGGCATGTGATAGCCGATAAAGGGCGTGCGGTCCGCCGCCAGCCGGTCGAGCAGGGCGCGGCGCGATTTGGCGGCCTCGGCCTTGTCCATGTCGAATTTCACCTCCCAGTCGGGATGGGCCAGCGACCAAACATAATGGTTGGCGAAATCGGCCCCGATCACCAGGCTCTTGCCGCCGCTGTCGAGCGTATAGCTCATATGGCCGGGCGTATGACCAAAGGCCGCTTCGGCGGTGATGCCGGGGGCGGCGTCTTCGCCGGGGGCGAGCATCTTGGTCTGTTCAGCGAGCGGGCGCATCTTGGCGTCAAAGCCTTCATTGCCCATCGCGGCCCAGGCGTCATATTCCTGCGCGCCGGTGACATAGCTCGCGTTGGGGAAGGTCGGCGTGCCGTCCTCGCGCATCAAGCCGCCGATGTGGTCGCCATGCATATGGGTGATGACCACCAGATCGACCTGATCGGCCTCATAGCCCGCGGCGCTCAGCGCGGCGAGCGTGCCTTCGGCGTTGAGCCCGGTGTCAAAGAGCACCAGCTGGGCGCCGGTGTTGACCACGGTCGGCGTGAAATAGAACCGCGCGGCGTCGGTGGGGATGTTGGCGGCCTCGGAGACCTCGGCAAACTCGGCGGGCTCGACATTGAGGCCAAAGATCGTCTGCGGGTCGGGCACGGTGCGGCTACCGGCGAGGATCGTGGTGACCTCGAACTCGCCCAGCGTCACCCGGCGATAGGGGGCGAGCCCGGCGCCGAGCATCGGCGCGGTGGCGCGGGCCATGCTGCCGAGACCTGCGGCGAGCGGCAGGGCGGCGGCGCTGGCGATGAGGCTGCGGCGGGAGAGAGATGTGGTCATGACAGAAAACTCCTGAAGGGGAAATGACTGTGCCCATCTTAACGCAGGTTGCGGCTTGGGCGATGGCAGAATGGTAAATTCGGCGTGAATGCGCCGCGCGGATCGCGTATGGCGGGATGGGATGGGCCGAAACCGGCGGAGGCGGGGCGCAGAGGCCTGCCGTTGCGCATAAGTTGCACATAAATTGGGCACAGGGACGAGCGATGATCGGGCAGGAATTCAGCCGCGAGATGCGGCGCGGCGACGAACCGGCGGTCGAGGCGCTGCTGCGCGCGGCCTTTGGCGGCGGCGCCGAGGCGCAGCTTGTCGCCCAGTTGCGCAAATCGGGGCGGATGGCGGGCGAGGTGGTGCAGCCGCAGGGCGAGGCGATCATCGGTTATTACGCCCTGTCGCAGATGCGCGGGCCAAAAGGCTGGCTCTGCCTTGCGCCGGTGGCGGTGGACCCCGACCATCAGGGGCGCGGCGTCGGGCGGCGGATGATCGGCATGTTGGCGGAATGGGCGCGGCTCAGCGGGCAATATGTGGTGGTGCTGGGCCAGCCCGAGTTCTATGGCCGCGCCGGGTTCAGCCTCGAGCGGGCGGCCAAGCTGCACAGCCCCTATCCGGTCACGCAGACGTTATTGGCCGGGCCGGGCACGGATGTGCCACAGGAGACCCTCGTCTATCCGCCCGAGTTCGAAAGCCTCTGAATGCGCCTTGTCCTGCTCATCTGCCTGACGATGATCGCCTTTGCGGGCAATTCCGTGCTGACGCGCGCCGGGCTCGTGGGCGAGGGGATGGATGCGGTGAGCTTTGGCACGATCCGGCTGGTGGCGGGGGCGCTGACGCTCTTGATCCTGTGCCTTTTGCTGCGCGGCGGGCTGCGGCTCTGGGGGCCGGGACGGGCGTTCAGCGTGGCGGCGCTTCTTCTTTATTTCTATGCGTTCTCGGCGGCCTCCGATGGGCTCGATGCCGGGCTTGGCGCGATCATCCTCTTTGGCGTGGTGCAGATCACCATGTTCGCCGGCGGCCTCGTCAGGGGCGAGACCATGCCGGCGCGCCGCTGGCTCGGCGCGGCGCTCAGCATGGCAGGGCTGGTCTGGCTTTTGTGGCCCGATGGGGCGGTGACGGTGAGCCTCTGGCATGGGCTGTCGATGGCGCTGGGCGGGGTCGGCTGGGGGCTTTATTCGCTGGCCGGGCGGGCGAGCCGCGATGCGCTCAATGCGACGGCGGCGAATTTCCTGCTCACCGCGCCGCTGGGGGTGCTGCTCTGGCTCGGGTTCAGCCAAACGGGCGCCCTGCCGCCGGTCTGGGACAGCACCGGCGCCTGGCTGGCGGTGCTCAGCGGCGCGGTCACCTCGGGCATGGGCTATGCGCTGTGGTATTCGGTGCTGCCGCGCATCGAGGCCTCGGTCGCGGCGGTGGCGCAGCTCTCGGTGCCGGTGATCGCCATGGCGGGCGGCATGGTCTTGCTTGGCGAGGTGCTCACCTTGCGTTTCGTGCTGGCCGGGGGGCTGGTTCTGGGCGGTGTGGCGCTGTCGGTGATGGCGCCGAAACGCGGCGGGGGCGGGCCGCTCGACAAGCGGAAACAGGGCGGCTAAGGTCGCGCAAAAATTCGGTAAGGGGTCTGTGATGCTTCGTAAATTCTGGGGTCTTCTGTGTTTTCTGGCGCTCAGCCTGGTGATGGGCTGTGGCACGGGGACGGGGCCGGGGACGGCCACGCCCGATGAGGTGCAGGAGCTCGCCGTGGCGATTGCCGCGATGAGCCCGGAGATCGACCCGGAGGAGGCCTATCGTGCCGCAAAGATCTCGTTCGAGCACAGCCGTGAGCTTGCCATTCAATATGAGATCACCGACCCGCCCTTGGTGCATAATTCCAAGGTGAATATGGGCATCAAGCCGCGCGGCCTGTGCTATCACTGGGCGCAGGATATGGAAAAGCGGCTCAAGGCCGAGCGGTTCGAGACGCTCGAGATGCACCGCGCCATTGCCAATGCCAGCAACCCGTTCCGCATCGAGCATTCCACCGCCATCATCAGCGCCAAGGGGGCCGATATGTATGACGGGATCGTGCTCGATCCCTGGCGGTTGGGCGGTCAGCTTTTCTGGGACGAGCTGCGCGACGACACCCGCTATAAATGGGTGCCGCGCGAGGTGGTCATGGCGCAAAAGCGCAAGTTGCGGGCGCAGGAATACTGATGGGTGTCAGCGCCCGGGCGCAAGGTGGCGCTGGGGTATTTGACACCAGAAAGACGCGGGGTCAGGGCTTTTACGGGCGGCGCAAAAGCCGTATTCCAGAGCTATGAAACGTGTGATCTCTGTACTTCTGTCGTGTTTTCTTCCCGCTCAGGCGATGGCCGAGGAGGGGGCCTGTGTGGTGCTTTTGCATGGGCTGGCGCGCACCGAGAATTCGATGCTTGTGCTGCAGGAGGCGCTGGAGGCGCAGGGCTATGCGGTGATTGCGCCGCGCTACCGTTCGACCAGTGCGGAGATCGACAAGCTGGCGCGGCAGACCCTGCCCGGGGCGATGGCGCAATGTGGCGCGGGGCCGGTGCATTTCGTCACCCATTCGATGGGCGGCATCCTGCTGCGCCATTGGCTGCGCGACAACCGGCCGGAGCGGCTCGGTCGGGTGGTGATGCTCGGGCCGCCGAACCATGGCTCGGAGATTGTCGATGAGCTCGGCGGTCTTGAGCTTTTCAGATGGATCAACGGGCCGGCAGGGGCGCAGCTCGAAACCGGGCCGGGGGGCGTGCCCGAGGGGCTTCCGGATGTGGATTTCGAGCTTGGGGTGATTGCCGGGACGCGGTCACTCAACCCTTATTATTCCTCGCTCATCGAGGGGCCGGATGATGGCAAGGTCTCGGTCGCCTCGACCAAGGTGGCGGGGATGGCGGATCATATCGAGCTGCCGGTGACCCATACGTTCATGATGAACAACCCGGTGGTGATCGCGCAGGTTCTGGCGTTTTTGCGCAAGGGCGCGTTTGAGCGCGACATGGCGCTGGGTGATCTGTTCTGGGGCGAGAGCGAATGAGCGCTGGGCTCGATCTGCGTCTGGTGGGGGCGGAGGTGCTGTGGCCTGAGGGACTGGCGGCGCGGCCTCTGCGAGTGGCGGGCGGCGTGATCGAGGCGGATGCGCCGGGGCGTGAGGTCGATCTTTCGGGGTTTTGGGTGCTGCCGGGGATCGTCGATATTCATGGCGACGGGTTCGAGCGGCATCTGGCGCCGCGCCGGGGCGCGATGAAGGATGTCGACCAAGGGCTTGTGGTGGCGGAGGCGGAGCTTGCTGCGAATGGCATCACCACCGCCGTCATGGCGCAGTTCTACAGCTGGGAAGGGGGGATGCGCGGGCCGGAGTTCGCCGAGCGTGTCTTTGCCGGGATCGCGGCGCTGCGCGGCAGTGTGGCGACCGATCTGCGGCATCAGCTGCGGTTCGAGATTGCCATGCTCGATCACTATCCGGCGTTGGAGGATTTCGTTGCGCGGCATGGGGTCGAGTATCTCGTGTTCAACGATCACCTGCCGCATGAGGAGCTTGCTAAGGGCAAGCGGCCGCCGCGGTTGACGGGGCAGGCGCTGCGGATCGGGCGCAATCCGGAGAAACATCTGGCGGATATGCAGGCGATGCATGCGGCGATGGGCGAGGTGGGTGAGGCGCTCGACGGGCTCTGTGCGCGGCTGCGGGCGCGGGGGCTGCGGCTTGGCTCGCATGACGATCGGAGTGCGGAGGATCGGGCTATCTGGCGGCGGCGCGGCGTGACGATTGCCGAGTTTCCCGAGACGATGGCGGCGGTCGAGGCGGCGGCGGAGGCGGGCGAGCCGGTGATCATGGGGGCGCCGAACCTGGTGCGCGGCGGGTCGCATAAGGGCAATGTCTCGGCGATGGAGATGGTCGCGATGGGTTATGTCGGCGCGCTGGCCTCGGATTATCATTACCCGTCGCTCATGCGGGCGGTGCATTTGATTGAGCGCGGCGGGTTGGCCTCGCTCAGCGCGGCCTGGGCGATGATCTCGGAGGGGCCGGCGCGGATGCTCGGGCTGCTGGATCGGGGGCGGATTGCGCCGGGGCTGCGGGCCGATCTGGTAGTGGTGGACCCCGAGACGCGGCGCATCGGGGCGACGATTGCCGGGGGCTCTGTCAGCTATATGAGCGGTGAGGTGGCGGCGCGGTTCATTGCGGGCGCGCCTATGTGATTTTGCAGCGTGAGCACGGGCTGTGATCACGCAAGGTGATCACGGGTGATAAGTCCCGGCGCGACTGCCTATTATTCGGGCAGCGCAGATATTCCACCTCCCGAGAATCTATGCTTAGAAGTAGCCATTAGATTTTCATGGGAGGAATGAAAGTGAAACATTGGATTATGGGCGCTGTCACCGCCGCCGGGCTTGCCGTGGCTCCGATTTCCGCGATGGCCGAGACCATCCGCGTCACGCTGCAGCTGCCGGAAACCCATTCGCTCGGTCAGAACTGGAACGAATTTGCCAGCATCATAGGCGAGAAATCGGGCGGCGCGCTCGAGGTGCAGTTGTTCCCGTCGGCGCAGCTCTTCAAGGACAAGGAAGTGCCGGGCGCCGTGGGCAGCGGTGCGGTTGAGGCGGGCTCTGCCTTTATCGGGCGCTTTGCCGGGTCGGTTCCGGCGGTGGACGTGGTGTCGATCCCCTTCATCTTCTCGAACGAGGCGCATATCCGGGCCGCCGTGGCCCCCGGTTCGGCGCTGCGTCAGACCATCGACGAGGCGATCCTCAAAGAGACCAACAACCGCGTGCTCTGGTGGCAGGCCTATGGCCGCAACATCTATCTCAACAACGGCTCGGCCATCACCGTGCCCGCCGATCTTGAGGGCAAGAAGGTGCGGACCTATGGCAAGGTGCATGGCTGGACCGTGCAGGCCCTGGGCGGCGCGCCGACGCTGATGTCGGGCTCGAAACAGTTTCTGGCCTATCAGCAGGGCGCGGTCGATGTCGGCATGACCGGCTCGTCCGGGGTCAAGTCGCGCAAGCTCTATGAGGTGATGGATCACATGACCCTGACCTTTGACAGCGCGATCGAATTCGTGGCCGTGATCAACAATGATTTCTACGAAGCCCTGTCGGATGAGCATAAGGCGATCATCGACGAGGCGGCGCGTGAAGTTGAGCAAAAGCTGCGCGACCAGATCTACAAGGAAGAGGCCGAGACCATCGAAGAGATGAAGGCCCATATGACCGTGGTCGAGCTCTCGGAAGAGCAGCGCGGCGAATGGGTCGCGGCCACTGCCAGCGTGGTGGATCGCTTTGTCGAGGAAACCGGCGAGACCGGCAAAGCCGCGGTCGACGCCGTCAAGGCCGCCGACGCGCAATAAGCCCGCGTGACGCGACAGGAGGGAAAGCGCCCGATGCGCTTTCCCTCGCCCCATTATTTCAGCGACCAAAACCAATTATCACGGGGGACGTGGGATGATTGTCCGCGCGATTGACGCGATTTCCGAGGCGACCGGCAAGCTCAGCGCCTGGTGTCTCTTTGCCATCGGCTTTTTCATCACCTTCGAGATCGTGATGCGCTATGTGTTCAACGCGCCGACGGTCTGGGTCGACGAGATCAGCCGGGTTCTGCAGGTCTGGGTCGTCTATCTCGGCGTGGCCTATGTCCTCAAACATCGCGAGATGGTGACGATCGAGATCATCCTGAGCAACCCCGACACGATCTGGCGCAAGCTGGCCGAGAGCTTTGCCATTCTGGTGCTGTTCATCTTCGCCGGGACCGCCTGTTATTTCGGCTTTCAAATCTGGCTCAAGGCGACGCTGGCGGGCCATACGACCGACACCTATCTCGCACCGCCCAAGATGATCACCCATGCGCCGGTCTGGGTCGGCAGCGTGCTGCTCATGCTGCAGGGCGGGGTGCAGCTTTACCGGGTCTGGACCGAGGGTCTGCCCGAAGATGATATTCTGGAAGGGCAGCACTGATGGAAGCGGTTTTCATTCTTGTGGCGCTGATGGCGCTGCTCTTGCTGCGCACGCCGGTGGCGCTGGCGCTGGGCGGGCTGGGGGTGATCCTTCTGGCGCTCAAGGGTCTGCCGATGGTGGCGGTGCCGCAGCGGTTGCATGGCTCGATGGACAGTTTCGAGCTGCTCGCGGTGCCGATGTTCCTGTTGATGTCCAATGTGTTGCTCAAGGGCGGGGTTGGGCGCGATCTCTATGCGGCGGTGCAGAGCTGGGTCGGCCATTGGCCCGGCGGGCTTGGCGTGGCGACGATCCTGTCCTGCACGCTGTTTTCGGCGATCTCGGGCTCGTCCGTGGCGACGGCCGCGACCATCGGCACGGTGGCCATTCCGGAGATGTCGAGCCGCGGCTATGACCGGCGTTTCGTCTATGGGATGCTGGCGGCCGGTGGCACGCTTGGCATTCTCATTCCGCCGTCGATCCCTCTCATCCTCTATGGGGTGGTGACCGAAACCTCGATCCCGACGCTGTTTCTGGCAGGGGTCGGCCCGGGGCTTTTCCTCGCGGGCTGTTTCATCGTCTATGGCGTGATCTATTCGCGGTTTTCCACCGCCTATCAGCCGATGGCCAAGGCGACCTGGGGCGAGCGGATGCGCGCCACCGGTCTGGCGCTGCCCACGGTGGCGCTGGCGGTGGCCATCGTCGGTTCGATCTATACCGGCATCGCCACCCCGTCAGAGAGCGCCGGGCTTGGCTTTGTTCTGGCGCTGATCATCACCTTTGCCATGGGGCGGATGGATTGGCCCAAGCTGCGCGAGGCGGTCGAAGGTTCGCTCAAGACCTCGGTGATGGTGCTGATCATTGTGGCCGGGGCCAAGGTGTTTTCCTATGCGATCACGCTCTATCTCATTCCGCAATCGATCAGCGCGTTTCTGACCGAGAACATCTCGCAGCCGGGGCTCTTCATCCTCGCGGTCGGGGTGGTTCTGCTGATCATGGGGTTTTTCCTCGAATCGCTGTCGATGCTTCTCATCATGGTGCCGGTGCTGCTGCCGGCGGTGCTCAACACCGGGATCGATCCGATCTGGTTCGGCATCTTCTTTGTGGTGCTGATCGAGACCGCGCTCATCACGCCGCCGGTGGGGATGAACCTCTTTGTCATTCAGGCGGTGGCCCGGGCGCGGCTGCAGGAGGTGGCGCAGGGTGCGTTGCCCTTCGCGGGCATCATGCTCTGTGTGGCGGTGCTCTTGTGGTTCTGGCCGGCGCTGGCGCTCTATATTCCTTATGAGGTGGCTCGATGACGACAACATTTCCCAACCCCCGCGCCGACCGTCTGCGCGAGCTTCTTGCTGGGGATGATCTCTTGCTGTCGCCTTGCTGCTATGATGCGCTCTCGGCGCGGATGATCGAGCAGGCCGGGTTCGAGATGAGCTTTATGTCGGGCTTTGCCGCCTCGGCCTCGCGCATCGGGATGCCCGATCTGGGGCTCATGTCTTATGGCGAGGTTCTCGACCATACGCGCAATATCGCGGAGGCGACGCGGCTGCCGTTCGTGGCCGATGGCGACACCGGCTATGGCAATGCGATGAATGTGATCCGCACGGTCAAGGGGCTTGGCCGGGCCGGGGCGGCGGCGGTGATGATCGAGGATCAGGTGGCGCCGAAACGCTGTGGCCATACGCCGGGCAAGGCGGTGGTGTCGCGCGACGTGGCCTATGACCGCATTCGCGCCGCGGTCGACGCGCGCCAGGAGCAGGATGTTCTCATCCTCGCGCGGACCGATGCGCGCCATGATCATGGGCTCGGCGAGGCGATGGAGCGGGCGGCGATGTTCCACGAGCTTGGCGCCGATATCATTTTCGTCGAGGCGCCGCAGTCCGAGGCCGAGATGCGCCGCATCTGTGACGAGCTGCCGGGGCCGCAGATGGCCAATATGCTCGAAGGGGGGGCGACGCCGATCCTGCCCCATGCCGAGCTGCGCGACATCGGGTTCCGGATCGCGGCCTATCCTCTGACGCTCTTGTCGGCGGTGATGGCGACGGCGGTCGAGACGCTGGCGGCGCTGCGCGAGGACCGGGTCGAGACCGGGCGGCTCATGGAGTTTGGCGAGCTGCGCGACCGGATCGGGTTCAACGATTACTACACCCGTGCCGACCGCTACGAGAGCTGACCGGGAGGCTGGCTGTCGGAGCGGCGACCGCGCCGGGCTCGGTATTCTGCTGATGCTGGTGGCGGCGGTGTTCGCCACCTCGCTCTCGGCCTCGGCCAAGTGGCTCTTGACCGAGCTGGCCTGGCCCGCGCTGCAGGTGGTGGCGCTGCGCTATGCGGTGCATTTCGCCATGGCCTGCGCGATTTTCCTGCCCAGACAAGGCGTTGCGGTGTTTCGTGCCAATGCGCCGGGGCGGCTCTTGCTGCGGTCCTTGGTGCTGATCCTCGCGACCTTGCTCAATTTTCTGGCGCTACAGCATCTGCCGCTGACCCTCACCACGGTGATCCTTTTCGCCGGGCCGATCCTCATCACGGTGCTGTCGGTGCCGATGCTGGGCGAGCGCATTGGCGCGCATCGGCTGGTGGCGGTGCTCCTGGGGTTTTGCGGCGTGCTGGTGGTGATCCAGCCCGGGGGCGTGGGGTTTGATCCGGCGGTGCTCTACTCGGTCGGGTCGATGGGGTTTGCCTCGCTCTATTATATCCTCACCCGGATGCTGGCGGGGGTGGACAGCAACGCCTCGATCCAGCTCTGGTCCTCGGGGCTGGCGAGCGTGGTCTTTCTGCCGCTGAGCCTTGGCACCTGGGTCTGGCCCGAGAGCGGCACGGCGCTGGCCGTGGTGCTCTTCATGGGGGTCTGTGGCGGGCTCAGCCATATCGCCAGCACCGGCGCGCATCAGCTGGCGCGGGCCTCAATGCTCGCCCCGTTCACCTATGCGCAGATCGTCACGGCGAGCGTGGCGGGGTATCTGCTCTTTGGCGAGCGGCCGGGGGCGGCGACGCTTGTGGGCTGCGCCATCATCATCGGGTCAGGCCTTTACCTCTGGTGGCGCGAGACGCGGCTCAGCTGACCTCGATCCAGCTCGTCATGCCAGAGGCGGCATGGCCCAGCATATGACAATGAAAGAGCCATTTGCCCGGATTGTCGGCCATGAAGGCGACCGAGCGCCGCTCGCCGCGCTGCATCAGGATCGTGTCGCGCATGGGGCCAAAGCCGCCATCAGCCAGGACCTCGCGGAAATGCATCCCGTGCAGATGCATCGCATGCGGAAAAGCGGTGCGATTGTCGAGATCGAGCTGCACGGTCTCGCCCCGGGACATCTCGGCCAGCGGCGCATCCGACAGGCCGACGATGCCGCCCAGCGCCCAGAATTGATTGGCGGCGACGAGATCGCCCATCCCCTGTTCGCGGCCCTGATACTGCGCGGCGCGCAGCCCGCCCATGGCGCCGCCCTCGATCGGCATGGCAAGACGGCGGGCCCCGGCCAGCCCGGTCACCTCCATCGCCGGGTTGGGCGGCAGGGGGGCAGGCGCGTCACGGCGCGCAAGGCTCGCCCGGCCGGTGACCGCAAAGGCCACCTGCGACAGCCCGCCCTCGCGGGTGAACTGCACCAGATCGGCAATCTCGCCCTCGGCGGCCACCACATCGACAAAGAGATCGGCGCGCTGACCGGGGCCGAGCGCGAGCGGCTCACTTGCGGGCAGGGGCGTGGCGAGTGGCATGCCGTCGAGCGCCATCACCCAGCCCTCGAGCCCCGAAAGACCGAGGGTGAAGACCCGCGCATTGGCGGCGTTGATGAGCCGCAACCGCAGCCGCGCGTGCTGCTGCACCTCGCGGCGCAGGGCGAACTGGCCATTGGTCACGATGAGATTGCCAAGCCGCCCGGCATGGCTGCGATCATGCGGGGCCTCGAAATCGGGATCGAACTGCGCCGTCTCCGGATCGAGCAGGAGATCGTCGAGCACCAGAACTTCTTCGCCATCGACCTGCGGCGGCTCGGGTTCCTCGATGATGAGCGGCCCGTAGAGACCGCGCGCCACCTGCTCGAACGACCGGGTGTGGGCGTGATACCAATAGGTGCCGGCATCCGGCGGGGTGAACTCATAGGTGAATTGCGCGCCGGGCGCGACGGCCTCCTGGGTGAGGCCTGCCACCCCGTCCATCGCATTGTCGAGCCGTATCCCGTGCCAATGGATCGTGCTTGGCTCCGGCAGGGCGTTGTCGAAGATGCGGCGCAGGGGCGCGCCCTGACGAAGGCGGATCTCGGTGCCGGGCAGCGTGCCGCCATAGGCCCAAATTTCGGTCTCGGGGTAGGGGCTAGGGGCGATCTGCGCCCTCACCGGCGCGGCGCGCAGGATGTCGGTCGCGCTGTCGGTCGTACTGGCCGTCGCGCTGGCAAAGGCCCGTGGGGACAGGGCACTGAGTGCGGTGGTGGCGGCGAGCCCATGGCTCAGAAACTGGCGGCGGTCGATCATCATGGCTCCTCCTCGCTCGTGCGATCATCGCGCAAATCGCGTGCGCCGGGAAGGCGGCATGGTGGGGGCGTGGCGGATTGACGCCATGGCACTCGCGGCGAAGCGTGAAGAGCCTGCGTGGTTGGGGGCTCTGCCCCCGGCCTTGCGGCCTCCCCCGGGATATTTTCGGCCAAAAGAAGCGCCGGGGGACAGTTGATTGTTTCTTCTGGCGGGAAATATCCCGGGGGTCGAGGGGGCAGCGCCCCCTCGGGCGGCCAATCAGTCGCGGGTGCCGGAGAAACGCGCCTGCCAGTCTTCGCGGGCCTCGTCGGTGATCTTGGCAAAGAGCACATCGGGCACGGTAAAGCCATGCCCCGGCGCGAGGGTCTCGAGCGCGGCACCCACATCTTCGGGCCATTGATCGTCCTCGGTCTGCATCGATTTGAGCATCGCGGCGCTGGCATCGGGGATGAAGGGTGCGCTCAGCACAGCATAAAGCCGGATCAGGTTGAGCGCGAGACGGACTTGGGCCGCGGCCTTTTCGGGATCGTCCTTGAACGTGGCCCAGGGGGCTGCGGATTGCAGGTATTCATTGCCCGCGACCCAGATGGCGCGCAGCTCATTGGCGGATTTGCGGACCTCCATCGCCTCCATATGGCCCTCATAGGCGCGGATGCGGGTGGTCAGCGTCTCGATGAGCGCGGTCTCTTCCGCGCCCAATGCGCCGCCTGCGGGCACCTCTTCGCCGAATTTCGAGCGGCAGAACTTGGTCACCCGGCTGACGAAATTGCCGAGCACATCGGCGAGATCCTTGTTCACCGAGGCCTGGAAGTTTTCCCAGGTAAATTCGCTGTCCGAGCTTTCGGGCGCGTGGCTCAGCAGCCACCAGCGCCAGTAATCGGCGGGCAGGATGTCGAGCGCTTGATCCATGAAGACGCCGCGGCCCTGGCTCGTCGAGAACTGGCCGCCGTCGTAGTTCAGGTAGTTGAAGCTCTTGATGTAATCGACCAGCTTCCACGGCTCGCCCGAGCCGAGGATCGTGGCCGGAAAGCTCAGCGTGTGGAAGGGGACGTTATCCTTGCCCATGAACTGGGTATAGGTCACGTCCTCGGCGCCCTTGTCAGTGCGCCACCAGCGTTCCCAATCGTCGCCCTTGCCAGCATCAACCCATTCCTGCGAGCAGGCGATATATTCGATGGGCGCGTCGAACCAGACGTAGAAGACCTTGCCTTCCATGCCGGGCCAGTCGGCCTCGCCCTTCTTGACGGGCACGCCCCAGTCGAGATCGCGGGTGATGCCGCGATCCTGCAACCCGTCGCCATCATTGAGCCATTTGCGGGCGATGGAGGTGGTCAGGATGGGCCAGTCTTTCTTGGCGTCGATCCAGGCGTTGAGCTCGTCGCGCATCGAGGATTGGCGCAGGTAGAGGTGGCGGGTTTCGCGCACTTCGAGATCGGTCGAGCCGGAGACCGCCGAGCGCGGCTCAATGAGATCGGTCGGGTCGAGCTGTTTGGTGCAGTTTTCGCATTGGTCGCCCCGGGCCTTGTCATAGCCGCAATTGGGGCAGGTGCCCTCGATATAGCGGTCGGGCAGGAAGCGGCCATCGGCGTTGGAATAGACCTGTTTTTCCGAGACTTCCTCGATCAGCCCGGCCTCGGCGAGGCGGCCTGCGAAATGCTGGGTCAGCCGGTGGTTCTGCGGGCTCGACGAGCGGCCGAAATGATCAAAACTCAGGCGGAAGCCCTTGGCGATCTCGGCCTGAATTTCATGCATCTCGGCGCAATATTGTTCGACCGGCTTGCCGGCCTTGGCGGCGGCCAGCTCTGCCGGGGTGCCATGTTCGTCGGTGGCGCAGAGAAACAGCACCTCGTGGCCGCGGCCGCGCAGGTAGCGCGCGAAGAGATCGGCGGGCAATTGGCTGCCCACGAGATTGCCGAGGTGTTTGATCCCGTTGATATACGGGATGGCGGAGGTGATGAGATGGCGTGCCATTGGGTTCTGTCCTGCCTCGCGGTTCGTTGCGCCCCGTTTAGCGCAAGGGGCGCGGCTGTGCCAGAGGGGTCAGGGCCCGTTTCTGTCGCGGCTCTGGCCGGTGAGGCGGCCGATGATGAAACTGGTGCGCGGCGACCAGACATAGCGGGTGCGCCGATGCCGTGTCGGGCGGGCGCGCATCCGCCAGAGGCCAAAGATGATGAGCCCGGCGTGGCCGGTGGCGATCATCGAGAACATCGCGCCGGGGCCGTAGGCCTCGATCAGCTCTGACGCGAGATAGGGCGCGGCGATGGCGCCCAGCGCGTAGAAGAACATCAGCGCAGCCGACAGTTCGACCCGCTGATCGGAGGTCGCGAAATCATTGGCATGGGCCGCCGAGACCGAGAAGATCGGAAAGGAAAACAGGCCAAAGGCAAAGGCCGCGAGCATCGCGCCGCTGGTGCTCAGCGTGGGCATGAGCGCGGTGATGATGCAGCAGATGATCGCCCCGATGGACAGCCCGATGAGCACATGGCGGCGGTCGTATTTGTCCGAAAGCAGGCCCGCGGGATATTGCGCCAGCGCGCCGCCGAGCACGAAGCTGGCGAGAAACCAGGCGATCTGATCGGTGGCGAGCCCGACCTGTTGGCCATAGACCGGGCCGACCATGCGGAAGGCGGCGCTCGACAGGGCGGCGACGACGACACCGGCGGCGGCGAGCGGCGAGCAGTGGATCGCGAGCATCGGGCGCAGGCGCGGCGCATGGGGGATTTCGGGCTGGCGCACGCGGGTCATGGTGAGCGGCAAGAGCGAGGCGCAGCAAAGGATCGCGAGGATGTTGTAGGAGACGTAACTTGCGGGATCCAATACCGAAATCAGCATCTGCGCCACCAGCGACGCGCCCATGTCCACCACCCGGTAGATGCCCATGGTGCGGCCGCGCGTCTCGTTGGTGAGCTTGGTGTTGAGCCAGCTTTCGATGACCGTGTAACAGCCCGCCACGCAAAGCCCCGTCGCCACCCGCATCAGCGCCCAGGCATAGGGGTCGATAAAGAGCATATGCGCCAGAAGGCCGATCGCCCCCGCCGCCGTCAGCACCGCGAAGGCGCGCGAATGGCCGACCGAGCCCATCAGCCGGGGTGCCCACCAGCAGCCGATGAAAAAGCCGAAGAAATGCGACGAGCCGAGGATACCGATCTGTTCGGTGGAGAAATTGAGCGCAATGCCGGAGAGGGCGTCGAGCGGGCCGACACCACCGGAGGAGAGCTGAAGCAGGGCGACAGACAGGAAAAGGGAGGCGAATGAAATCAAGGTGCGCATGTCGGGGCCACCTTGGCAGGGACGCGAAAGGGTGCAAGCCCCAATTCGACAAACTTGCGTCGTTTTCCGCCCCGATGTCCGGCCCGGCCCTTCCATCCGCGGCAGATCGCGCTAGGGTCCGGCCCAGAGAATGACACGCGGAACGAGGGTAGTGATGCAACGACGCAAACTGGGACGCACGGGGATCGAGGTGAGCGCGCTCTGTCTCGGGACGATGACATTTGGCCGGCAAACCCCTGCAAAAGAAGGCCATGCGCAGCTTGATCGGGCGCTGGAGGCGGGGATCGATTTCATTGATACGGCCGAGATGTACCCGGTCAATCCGGTGCTGCCCGAGGACACGGGCGTGACCGAGAGCATCGTCGGCGACTGGATCGCGGCCTCGGGCAAGCGGCAGGAGATCGTGCTCGCCACCAAGCATTCCGGTGCGGGGTTCAAGGGGGCGCGGGACGGGGCGTTGATTTCATCGCAGACCATCCCGGAGGCCATCGAGGGATCGCTCAAGCGGCTCAAGACCGATGTGATCGACCTCTATCAGTTTCACTGGCCGAACCGGGGCAGCTATATGTTCCGGCAAAACTGGAGCTATGCGCCTTGGGAGCAGGACCGCGAGGCCACGCGGGCGCATATGGAGGATGCGCTGGGCGCGCTCGGGCGCGAGGTCGAGCGGGGCACGATCCGCGCCTTTGGCCTGTCGAACGAGAGCACCTGGGGCACGGCGGAATGGCTGCGCATCGCCAAGGAAACAAAGGGTCCGAGGGTCGCCAGCATCCAGAATGAATATTCGCTTCTGTGCCGGATGGCGGATACCGATCTGGCCGAGCTGATGGTCAATGAGGACGTGTCTTTGCTGCCGTTTTCGCCGCTGGGCGCGGGGTTTCTGAGCGGGAAATATCAAGGCGGCGCGGTGCCCGAGGGATCACGCATGTCGGTCAATGAGACGATGGGTGGGCGCAAGTCGGAGCGGGTGTTTGCCGCGGTCGACGCCTATCTGGCGCTGGCCCGCGAGCATGATCTCGACCCGGTGCATATGGCGCTGGCCTGGACGGTGCAGCGGCCTTTCGTGACCTCGTCGATCTTTGGCGCGACGCGGCTCGAGCAGCTTGAGCATGTGATCGCGGGGATGGATCTGACGCTCTCGCAAGAGGTGCTGAGCGCGCTCGACGAGGTGCATAAGCAGCATCCGATGCCCTATTGAGACGGGCGAAAACGGCAGGTCGGCAGCACGTCGGTATTGCGTCGGTAAAGCGACAGTGGGGGTTTTGCGGGGTTTTGGCCCTGCTTAGCCCGCGCCAAGACCCCGATCTCGCGCGGGTCAGGCCGCGCCCGGCGGGGCGGGGCGGCGCGTTTGCGGCGGGGCTGGGCGAACATGACGACATTGCCCAAGAGCGCGAGACCGGCGCCAAGCATGGCGGTGGGCGTCCAGACATAGCCCTCGAAGACGGTCGAGACGGCGAGGGCCACGATGAGGAACATGACAGTAGCATAGCCCGCCTGCGCCGAGCCGATCTGCGACACCAGCATCAGATAGGTGGTGAAGCCGATCACCGAGGCGAAGACCGCCAGATAGAGGAGCGCCGCGAGATAGATCGGGCTTTGCGGGAGGGTGAGCGTCTGGCCGGTGGCGAAGGCGAGGCCGAGGAGCACCAGCGCGCCGATGCCCATGCCCCAGGCGTTGGCGATGATCGGTGGCGTGCCCGCGGCGCTGTTGCGGCGCGAGGCCATGTTGCCCCAGGAAAAGATCATCGTGCCGAGCGCCGCCCAGCCCAGACCGCGCAGCGTGTCGGGATCGAAGGAGATGGCGAGCCCCTCCCAGAACAGCAAGACGAGGCCGGTGACCCCGATGCCGCCGGCGAGCAGCACCCGCGCGGTGATCCTCTCGCCAAAGAAGAGCCGCGCGTTGAGCGCGTTGAAGATCGAGGCCAGGGAAAACACCACCGACAAAAGCCCCGAGGGGATGAGCACGGCGGCATTGTAGAGCGCGATGAAATTGAGGCTGAAGAGGCACAGCGCCTGTAGCGCGACAAAGCGCCATTGCGCGGGGCGTCTGAGACGGCCCATCGCGGCCAGCCCCAAAAGCAGCAGCACCGCCGCCAGCGCGATGCGGTAGAGCACCGAGACGCCGACCGGCACCGGGCCGATCTGAAGCGCGATGCCGATCCAGCTGGTGCCCCAGATGAAGACGGTGATGAGAAATAAGAGCGTGCTGTTCATGGGGGCCTCCTGCGCTGGCGGTATCAGGTGGCGGCGGGGGGCGCTTGCACGATCTTGCGGTTATCGCCGGGCGGGGCGATTTGGCGGTTTTGGTCGGGGCGAAGATAGCGCTAGATTGGCGGCATGGGACACACGGTATCAGAATATCTTGAACGATCGCCGACGGCACGGGCGCGGGCGCGGCTCGATCTTGGGGCCGGGCGGGCGGTGACCATTTGGGAAAACCACAATGACCGGGTGTTCTATGACCGGCCCGAGGGCCATGCGTTCAGCCTCTATCTCAGGGGCGGGACCGGGACGCGGCGGCTCGATGCCGGGGGGATCGCGGGCTGGCCCGGAGCGATTTGCGTCTTGCCGGAGGGGCAGAGCTCTGAGTGGGACATCACCACGCCATTCCGGTTCCTGCATCTGGTGCTGCCGGATGCGGCGTTGCGGGCCGGGTTTTCGCGCATTCACGACCGGGACGCGCGCTATTTCGATCTGCCGGAGCTGATGTATGCGGCGTCGCCGGACCTGTCGGAGCCCTTGCTGCGGCTGGCGCAGGCGGCGGTGGCGGCGGATGCGCTGGCCGGGGATGAGGCGATGGCCGATCTGATCCAGCGCCTGCCCGAGCGCCGGGTCTCGCTGCGCGGTGGGCTCACCTCGCGGCAGCTTGGCCGGGCGGAGGAGTGGATCGCCGCGCATCTCGATGGGCCGATCCGGCTGGCGGATCTGGCCGAGGCGGCGGGGCTCTCGGAGTATCATTTTCACCGGATGTTCCGGACGTCGCGCGGCACCTCGCCGCATAAATGGGTCACCATGCGGCGGGTCGAGGCGGCGAAAGCGCGGCTGCGTGGAGCGGGCAGCATTGCCGAGGTCGCGAGCGCCTGCGGCTTTGCCTGTCAGAGCCATCTGACCCGCGTCTTCAAGGCCGAAACCGGCGTGACGCCGGCGCTCTACCGGCGGTCCCTGATGGGGCGCGAGAGCTAGCCTTCCATCAGGCGGCGCAGATGGGCGGGGAATTCGCGGGCGGTGACCTGGGCCTCGCGCACGAGGTGGTCGACATGATCGGTGAGGGCGCGGACCCGTTCGCGGTCGCGAAAGACCATGTAGGATTGGCCGATATAGATCACCGCGAGCAGCGGGCCGAAGATGGTGACCGGGGCGGAATAGATCTGGCGCGCGTCAAAGAGCGTCAGGCGCACGCGCGGGTAGAGCTGTTCGGCGGTCTGGGCGAGATATTCGGCCTGCGCGGCCCGGATGTCGGCGGGGAGTGTGGCGTAATAGCCTTCGCTGCGGGCGAAGGAATAAAGCTCGAACATCGGCAGGGCGATCTCGTAATCCGATTGGGTGCGGCGCGCCCAGTCGAGCCGGTCCTCGGAGGCGGCGACGGCCTGATCGATGCTGCGGCCCAGATGCGGGGCATATTCCCATTCGAGCATCTCGCGGGTCTTGAGCAGGTCGGGCAGGCCGGCGGGGACGTGGCGGATCTTGTAGCCCTCGGCCTCTTCGTGCCAGCGAAAGATCTGGTCATCGGCATGCGAGCGGCGGGCCTGGGTCAGGGTGACCGATTGCGCCAGCACCGCCGCCGCCGTTTCCGACCGGTCGGTGAGCCCCAGGAGCCAATCCGCCGAGACCCCGAGCACCGCTGCGCATTCGCCCACCACCTGCGCATTGGGCAGCCGGGCACCATCGCTGCCCAAGAGCTGCGACACGGTGGAGCGATCGACGCCGATGCGCCGGGCCAGCGCCGTTTGCGACAGGCCTTCGCGGCGCAGCGCCTCGGCGAGACGGGTGCGAAACAGCCGGGCGCGATCACGTTTGTCGATTTTATCAATCATGTGTTGAGTTTTATCACATAACGCGGGCTTTGTTAACTGTTTCCCGACTGCCCAGCGCAAAATCGGCGCGGTATCAAGGAGTTGGGACAGATATGAGGACAAAGATGGAGACGCGTCGCCGGACCCTGGTCAAGGCAGTGTTATGGCAAGTGCTGGGGCTACTATCCATGGCCCTTGTGGGGTTTTACCTAACCGGATCGGCGGCAATGGGCAGTATGATTGCCTTAGTGAACACGAGTATCGGGTTTGCTGTCTATGTGCTCTATGAACGTGTCTGGGCGCGGATTTCTTGGGGACGGGAACATGGGTAGTCGCGCGCCATCCCTGACGAGACGGCGGGCGGTCGAATGGCCGACGCTTGCGGTGCTGGCGGGCTGTTATGCGGCCTGGGGGCTGTGCCTCTTTGGGCTGGCGGGGGTTCATCCGGCGCTGGCGATGCTGGCGCCGGTGCCGGTGCTGGCGCTGCACAGCTCGCTCAGCCATGAGGCGCTGCACGGCCATCCGACGCGGCATCCGGTGGTCAACGCGGCGCTGCTCTTTCCCTGTCTGGGGCTCTTCATCCCCTATCTCAGGTTCAAGGCGCAACATCTTGAACATCATCGCGATTCCATCCTGACCGATCCCTATGACGATCCGGAATCGAATTTCCTCGATCCGAAAGTCTGGGCGCGGCTGCCGGGCTGGTTCCGGGCGCTTCTGCGGTTCAACAACACGCTTTTGGGGCGGATCGTGATCGGGCCGGTGCTGGGGCAGATCGCCTTTGTGCAGGGCGACTGGCGGCTGATCCGGGCCGGGGATCGCGCGGTGATGGCGGCCTGGGCGCTGCATCTCGCGGCGGTGCTGCCGGTGCTGTGGCTCGTGGCGCTGTCGCCGCTGCCGCTCTGGGCCTATCTGCTGGCCTGCTATGGCGCGCTTGCGGTGCTGAAGATCCGGACCTTTCTCGAACATCGGGCGCATGAGCGGGCGCGGGGGCGGACCGTGGTGATCGAGGATCGCGGCATTCTCGCCTTTCTCTTTCTCAACAACAATTTCCACGTGGTGCATCACATGCATCCTAAAGCGCCGTGGTATGAGCTTCCGGGGCTTTATGCGCGCAACCGAGCGCATTACCTGCGGCGCAACGAGGGCTATCGCTATCGCTCTTATGGCGAGGTGTTCCGGGCGCATTTCCTGCGCGCCAAGGATCCCGTACCGCATCCGTTCCTGCCGAGCGAGTAACGCCGCCCCTAAAGTGCCGCCTGTCACAAGGCGCTGGTCTTGGCCCGGGAATGCGGGCAAGAGGGCGGCATGGAATTCTGGATCCTCCTCGCAATCGCCGCTGCCGCGTTTCAGACGCTGCGGTTCATGGTGCAAAAACGGCTCAGCATGGGGGCGCTGTCAGCGGGCGGCGCCACCTGGGCGCGGTTCGTCTATGCGGCGCCTTTCGCCTTGTTGCTGGCGGCCAGCTATGCGGTGATGATCGGCTGGCGGCCGGCGGGGATGGGGCCGCTGTTCTGGGCCTATGCGCTCACCGGTGGGCTGGCGCAGATCCTTGCCACATGGTGTGTCGTGGCGCTGTTTGCGCGGCGCAATTTCGCGGTGGGCATTACGTTCAAGAAGACCGAAGTGATCCAGACCGCGCTTGTCGGGTTTATCGTGCTGGGCGACCGGATCAGCCTCTGGGCGCTGGCGGCGATCCTTCTGGGGCTGATCGGGGTGCTGGTCCTGTCGGACGGGGTGGCCACGGGCGGGCGCGGCTGGCGGCGCTTTGCCAATCGCTCGGCGGCGCTGGGGCTGACCTCGGGGGCGTTTTTCGCGATCTCGGCGGTGGGCTATCGCGGTGCGACGCTGGAAATCGGATCCGACGATGCGCTCATGCGGGCGGCGATGACGCTGGCGATGGTGACCTCGGCGCAGACGCTGGGGCTTGGCGCTTGGCTCGGCTGGCGCGAACCGGGGGAGATCGCCCGCGTCTGGCGCGCCCGGCGGCAGGCGGTCTGGATGGGGGTGATGGGGCTCGGCGGTAGCCTGTGCTGGTTCACCGCCTTCACCTTGCAAAACGCGGCGATGGTGTTCGCGGTCGGGCAGGTCGAGGTGATTTTCTCGATGCTGGTCTCGGTGGCGGTGTTTCGCGAGCGGATCACCGGGCGCGAGATGCTCGGCATTGCGCTGTTGACCACGAGTATTCTGGCGCTGGTGGTGTTTGGCTGATCAGTCAGCCGCTCCGATCAGTCAGCAGCTCTGGGCGCATGGCCGCGCAGGCGCAGAAAGAGGCTTTCCTCGTCATCATTGCGAAAGAAGGGCACCGAGGCGGGGGGGGCGCCGCGCTTGGCATGATCGGCGAGCTCTGCCAGCACCACCTCGGTGATGAAGGGCAGGTCGAACTCGCGGGCGCGGGCGAGCGGCACCCATTGCAGATGGCTCAGCTCGTCGCAGGCCTGCGAGAAATCATCGGGATCGCTCTGCAGCTCATCGGCATCCAGCAGAAAGAACCGCGCGTCAAAGCGGCGCGGGCGGCCCGGCGGGGTGATGGCGCGAAAGAAGAATTGCAGCGCATGGGCGGTGGGCAGATGGCCGGTGGCGGCATAGCTCTGCCAATCCTCGGGCGGCGTGCCGTCCCAAGTGCCGGGCGTGCCGAGGATCTGGCCGGTCTCTTCCCAGAGCTCACGGATCGCGGTCACGGCGAGCGCATGGCTCAGATCATCGTCGCAATCCTCGCCGAGACGGGTGGCGCAGAGCCCGGGCAGCGGGCGCACCAGCGGGATATCGGCATCCTCGCGATCGACGGCGCCGCCGGGAAAGACGAATTTATTGGGCATGAAGGCGGCCTTGGCGCCGCGCTGCCCCATCAGCACCTGCGGATCGCCCAGCCGGTCACGCAGCACGATGACGGTGGCGGCGTGGCGGATGGCGGTCTTGTCGATACTCATGGCGGCGCCCTTTATCTGGTTTCGGTCCGGTCTGTGACGGCGGGCGGGCCGGGGGCGCGGGCCTAGTCTGCCGTGCCGAACCCATGCATCCGCCGCGCCCATTGGAACGCCACGACGGCGCCCTTGAGCCTCGGCAGAAGGTAGAGCGAAAGCCCGACGCAGCCAATGGTGAATGTGGTCGCCAGCACCAGCGGATCGGGGCGGAAATTCACGAACATCACATGCAGGAGCGGCGCCATCAGGTGGCCGACGATCAGGATGGTCAGATAGGCCGGGCCATCATCGGCGCGGTGATGCGAGAGGTCCTGCTGACAGACGGTGCAGGTGTCGCGCACCTTGAGATAGCTTTTCAGCATCGGGCCGGAGCCGCAATTGGGGCATTTGCGGCAAAAGCCGCGCCAGAGCGCCTGTTTCATGGGGCGGTCCTCGGCCAGTTCGGCGGTGGTCACGGTCTGATCAGTCATGGGGGTCCCGGGGGCTTCGCGTTGCGGCATGGGGGCAATGTGGCCCATTCGGCGGTGCGGCGAAAGGGGGGATGGGGCGCTTGCGGCGCCATGTCGCGCGACAGGTTGGCAGGGGGGTGTTGGGGGGGATTTGCCGGGAGTGAGGCCTGTTGAGGGGTCTGTGGTGAGGCGGGGGGGGAAGGCGGGGGCGCTGCCCCCAGACCCCCGGGATATTTGGGGCCAGAAGAAGCGTGGGGGGATTTTGGGCGGTTAGGGGGTGGTGAGAGGGTTAGGGGGCGGCGAGCCAATTGAGAAAGGCGGCTTCGCCGGTGGGGGAGAAGCGGATGACGCGGGATTTGGCCACGCGCTTGGCCCAGCCGCGGGTCTCGATCCGGCTGAGCAGGGCGCGGCCAAGGGAGCCTGCAAGATGCGAGCGGCGTTCGCTCCAGTCCAGGCAGTCGCGGCAGAGCGGGGTTTTGGCGGAGGTGAGCGCCGCCATGTCGATGCCGAAGCGGGTCATGGCAGCATGGCCGGCCTCGGTCAGCTGGGGCTGATCCCCGGTGTGGATCAGGAGGCCCTGGGCCAGCAGGCCGTCATAGAGTTTGGTGCCCATGTCGCCCGCCAGATGATTGTAGCAGCTGCGCGCCTTGCGCAGGGCGGCGTCGCGGGGGCCGGTGCGGCTGCGCAGATGGCCCGCACCCGAGGCGAGCCCCATCAGCGCCTCGAGCACATGGGCGACCTCGGAGCTGGTGAGGGCGAAATATTTATGGCGGCCCGATTTGCGGGGCCGCACCAGCCCGCCCTGTTCCAGCCGCGCGAGATGCGAGCTCGTGGTTTGCAAGGTCACGCCGGCCTCGGCGGCGAGCTCGCTCACGGTGAGGGCTTTGCCGCTCATCAGCGCGGTGAGCATGTTGGCGCGAGCGGGATCGCCGATCAATGCGGCGATGGGGGCGATGTCTGGACCGTTTTTCATAGTTCGATCCAAATCGAACCATGACACGGGGTCAACATGCTAGGCAGGGGCATGGCAAAAGGAGAACATCATGCTGACCTGTATCATCCGCTATCACATCGATCCGACGAAAAAGGCGCAGTTCAAACGCTATGCGCGCAATTGGGGCGAAGCCATTCCGCGCTGTGGCGCCGATCTCATTGGTTATTACGCGCCGCATGAGGGATCGAGCACCTTGGCCTATGGGCTCTATAATGTGGCGAGCTTGACAGAGTATGAGGCCTACCGCGCGCGGCTCGCGTCCGATCCGCTGGGCCGGGAGAATTACGCCTTTGCGCAGGCGGAGGGGTTTATCCTGCGCGAGGATCGGACGTTTCTGCGGCTGGCCTCGGCACCGCAGCGCGAGGAGGACTGGCAATGATCGCGGTGATCTTTGAGGTGATCCCGGCGCCGGGGCAGCGGGCGGCCTATCTCGACATCGCATCGGGGCTGCGGCCGATCCTTGAGGAGAGCGACGGGTTTCTCTCGGTCGAGCGGTTCGAAAGCCTCAGCATGCCGGGCAAGATATTGTCGCTGTCGTTTTTCCGGGACGAGGCGGCGGTGGCGGCGTGGCGGGCGCGGGTGCAGCACCGGGCGGCGCAGGGCCAGGGGCGCGGCGGGGTCTTTGCCGATTACCGGCTGCGGGTGGCGCAGGTGATCCGCGATTACGGGATGACCGAGCGGGCGGAGGCCCCGGACGACAGCCGGGCGTTGCATGGGTGAGGCGGTTTGGTGGGGCACACGTCGGGGGCTGCAAAAAAAAATCAAAGTTTTTGCGACGGAAGCCCCGAGCCCCTGCGTGTAAAGTGCGACATCGGGCAGAAAACGGTGTCTGAAACCGCAAACAAGATGGCGCGAGAGATCGGGCCGAAAGACTTGGAGAGACCCAAAGATGACACGTAACAACATTTTCAAAATGGTTGCCCTCAGCTCGGCGATTGCCCTGACCCTGCCGATGGCGGTGGCGGCTGGCCCCGGCAAGCACGAGCGTCCGAGCTTTGAGCAGCTCGACATCAATGGCGATGGCAAGATCACCCAAGACGAGATGAAAGCGCGCGGCGAGGCGCGGTTCAAGGAGGCGGATGCCAATGGCGACGGTATGCTCAGCCAGGACGAGCTTGCCGCGAAGGGCAGCGAGCGTGCCGCGAAACATGCCGCCAAGATGATCGAGCGTCATGACACCGATGGCGATGGGCAGCTCAGCCAGGACGAGATGAAAGCCGGTATGAAGGGCAAGAAGGGCCATGACCGCGGCGCCAAGATGTTCGAAAAGGCCGACACCGATGGCGACGGCGGCATCTCGAAGGCCGAGTTCGACGCCATGAAGGAAAAAATGGGCGAGCGTCACGGCAAGAAACACGGCAAGAAAGAGCAGTAAGACTGCGCTGTGTCTCAGGTGGCGGGGGGTGTGTCCCCCGCCGCCGATCCCGGTCGGGCAAGCTCTGGACCGGATTGAAGGTGGAACGATTAAAGGGTAGGCCGCGGCCCCATGATAGGACCGTTTCGGAAATCTGCGCCAAAGGGCGCGGGGCTGGCGGATGACGAGGCGTTGCTTGCGGCCTATGCTGCGGGTGATGCGGCGGCGGCGCGCGCGTTGACCGAGCGGCATTTGCCGCGGGTGCTGGCGCTGTCGATGCGGATGCTCGGCAGCCGGGCCGAGGCCGAGGATGTGGCGCAGGAGGCGATGTTGCGCCTCTGGCGGATCGCGCCGCGCTGGGAAGCGGGCCGGGCCCAGATCGGGACCTGGCTCTACCGGGTGGCGTCGAACCTGTGCACGGATCGGCTGCGGCGGCGGCGCGGCGTGGCGCTCGACGAGGTGGCCGAGCCGGTGGACGAAAGCCAGATGAGCGTCGAAGCGGCGCTGCATCAGGAGGCGCGGGCCGAGGCGTTGCAAGAGGCGTTGATGCGCCTGCCGGAGCGGCAGCGTCAAGCGGTTGTGTTGCGGCATATCGAAGGTCTGGGCAATCCCGAGATTGCCGGGATCATGGAGATCAGCACCGAGGCGGTGGAAAGCCTGACCGCGCGCGGCAAACGCGCCTTGCAGGCGGAGCTGGCACCGAGGCGCGAGGAACTGGGGTTGGACGGATGACGGACCGGAAAGACATGACGGGCGAGATGCGGGGGCCGGAATCAGGGCCGGAAACGGGCGCCGGAGAGGCTGCCGGGCTCGAGCTCTTTTTCAAGGCGGCGCGTGCGCAGAGCCCGGTGCCGGGCGATGATCTGATGGCGCGGGTTCTGGCGGATGCGGCGGCCTTGCAGCCGCAGGGCGCGGCCTCGGCCGGGCTCTGGTCGCGGCTGGTGACCCGGGCGCAGGGGCTGCGGCAGGAGATGGGCGGCTGGCCTGCGATGACCGGGCTGGCGGCGGCGACGGTGGCGGGGATCTGGGTTGGCAGTGTGGCCCCCGATCTGGCGTCAGAGGCGATCACCGGCTACTGGTCCGGAGAGAGCGAGGTCTATGTGTTCGACGTGATGGCTGGCGACGCCTATGCGAGCCTGGAAGGAGCGTTCTGATGAGCGAGCGAAATGACATGCCGGGAAACGGGCCCACAGCGGCGCGCAAACGGCGCGGGCTGGGCCTCTTGCTGACCCTGTCGCTGGGGGTGAACCTGCTGGTGGCGGGGGCGATCGGCACCATGGTCTGGATGCATGACGGGCATGGGCGCGGCGGCAAGAGCCATGGCAGCTTTGGCGGGCCGCTGACCCGGGCGCTCGCGCCCGAGGACAAGCGGGCGCTGGGTGATGCGCTGCGGGCGGCGCGGCAGGCCAACGGGCCGAGCCGCGAAGAGCGGGGGGCCTCCTATGATGCAATCCTCACGGCGTTGCGGGCGCAGCCTTTTGACGCCGAAGCGCTGAGCGCGGCGATGAGCCAGCACCGGCAGATGTTCGAGACCGATATTGCCACCGGTCAGGCGCTCTTGGTTGGGCATCTGGCAAAGATGAGCGACGCCGAGCGCGCGGCGTTTGCCGATCGGGTGGAAGAGCATCGCAAGATGCGCAAACGTGGCAAGGACAAGCCCGCGGAGGGCGCGCAGTAACGCCGGGTCAGACCCGGGTGAAGGCGCAGATTTTTTTCAGGGCAGGGCTCAGGCGGCGCTGCGCGGCTGATAGGTGACGGTGTTGCGGCCATGCGCCTTGGAGGCGTAGAGCGCCGCATCGGCGCGCGCCAGCAGCTTCTCGGCTTCGCCGCCGGTGGGGGACAGCTCTCCCCGACCGGCGCGGCCCATCACCAGCCCGATGGACACCGTGATATGAACGGGCTGGCTATACCCCGTGAGTGGGATGGCAGTGTCGGCAATCTCGCGGCAGATGCGGTCGGCGGTCTGGCGGGCCTCTTCAGGAGTGACGCCGGGACAGACCAGCAGGAATTCCTCGCCGCCGATCCGAGCCACCATGTCGCAATCGCGCAGGATGGCGCGGAAATGATCGGCCACCTGGCGCAGCACCTGATCGCCGCCGGAATGGCCGTATTTATCATTGATATTCTTGAAAAAATCGAGATCGGCCAGCATCACCGCAAAGCCGGTTTCCAGAGTGTCGGTGCCGGCGCCCTCTTGCCCCGAGCAGACCCGTTCGAGAAAGGGCAGCGCGAAGCGGCGGTTGTAGAGCCCGGTGAGCGGGTCGGTGACCGAGGCGCGCACCCCGTCGCGGGTCTGGCGGCGCAGATGATCGAGCTCCTGCGCCTGGGTCAGGAGCCGGTCGCAGCGGGCGGCCAGTTCGCGGGCATCGGTGCGGCCCATCATGACATCCTCGACCCGCGCCTCGAGCAGGTGGAGCGCGGTTTCCTCCGCGCCGCTGTCGAGCAGGGCCAGCGCGGCGGCGTGGCGGGTCGAGCGGGCGGCGCGCAGCTCGGCCACCAATTCGCGGGCGGCGCGGTCGCTCATATCCGGCAGGTAGAGCAGCACCACATCGGGGCGCGGCCCGGAAGTGAGGTCGGGAAAGGGGCGGGCGGCATCGACGAGCCGCAGGCTGTGCCGCAGATGGCGCGACAGCCCGCGCAGAAGCATCTGCCCGGGCGCGCCCTGCGGCGCGAGAATGGCGATATGGCCGGGCGGTTGCAGGCGCGGCACGGCGGGTTCGGCAAAGCCCGGCGCGCCGCCGCCCGATTGCAGGCGCAGGTCGCGCAGCGTGTTGCGCTGCACCAAGAGCCCGCGCAATCGCGCCAGCAGCAGCGTGTCGGTGGTCGGACGCACAAGAAGCGCATCGACCCGGCCCGCCAGGTCGCGGCGCGCGGCCTCGGGCAGATGTTCGGTGATCAGCGCGGCGATGGGCAGATCGGCCTGACCGGGCAGGGCGCGAATGGCGTCGATCAGCGTGGCAAGATTGTTCCCCGCAAGCCCGCTGTTGAGCAGCACGAGATCGGGCGCCTCCAGCCGGATGGCGCGCAGGGTCTCGGCCGCATCCGAGGCCTGGATCACCTCGAAATGGCCACCCGCCAGCTTGACCTTCAGGAGGATCCTGTTGGTCGCCAGCGGCTCTGCGATGAGTATCTTGCCCGGCATAGGGTGCCTTTCTGACTTGCCCTTTTCTTGTGACCATCTATCCATGCAGGGAGTTAAGAAATCCTTTCCGGGTTAGTTTAAATGCGAGAAAATGAGCTGAATTCAGCCGAAACCATCGGTCTCAGGGCGCTGGGGTGGCTGGTCGGACATGACGACCTGTTGCCGGTGTTCCTTGGCGCTTCGGGCGCGAGCGAGGGCGATCTGCGCGCCGGGGCCAGCGATCCGGTCTTTCTCGGCTCGGTTCTCGATTTCATCCTGATGGACGATGCCTGGGTCATCGAATTCAGCGAAGCGGCGGGGATTGCGCCGGAAAAACTCGGTCGGGCGCGACAGGCGCTGCCGGGCGGGGAGGCGGTCAATTGGACATGAAAACGGATGCGGCAGGGGCCGGGGCCCGGGCAATCGAGGGCCTGCTCTTTGACAAGGATGGCACGCTTTTCGATTTTCACGGCACTTGGGGTGTCTGGGCGGGCGGCGTCATCGACCATCTGAGCGGCGGCGATGCCGGGCGTGCGGCCGACCTGGCGCGGGCGATCCATTATGATCTTGGCGCGCGGCAGTTTCACGACACGAGCCCGGCGATTGCCGGGACCAACCGCGAGGTGGCCGAGCTCTTGGCGGACTGCCTGCCGGGGGCGGAGGCCGGGCGGATCGAGACCTATCTTATGACCTCTTCGGCGACAGCGCCGTTGGTGCCGGTGCTCGATCTGGTGGATTTCATCGCCGGGCTCAGGGCGCGGGGGCTGCGGCTTGGGGTGATGACCAATGATGCGGAGTTCAGCGCGCGGGCGCATCTGGCGGCCTCGGGCATCGGCGAGGCGTTCGATTTCATCGCAGGGTTTGATTCCGGCCATGGCGCCAAGCCCGATGCCGCGCCCTTGCTGGCCTTTGCCCGGGCCGCGGGGGTCGCGCCCGAGCGCGTGGCGATGGTCGGCGACAGCACCCATGATCTCGTGGCTGGGCGCGCGGCGGGGATGGTGACGGTGGCGGTGCTCACCGGGACCGCGCCCGAGGCAGAGCTCGCGCCCTATGCGGATGTGGTGCTGCCCGATATCGGATATTTGCCGGCCTGGCTGGACAGCCGCGGATGAGCGGTGCCGGCGGGCGCGGCACGGGTCTTGGCGGCCTGTGGCTGGCGCTGGCCGGGGCGTTGATCCTGACACCCGATGCGATGCTCATGCGGCTGTCGGGGCTGGAGACCGGGGCGATGCTCGGCTGGCGGGGGCTCTGCATGGGGTCGGTTCTGGTCATCTTCTGGGGCTTCAGCACGGGCGACCGGCGGGGCGATCTGGCGGCATTGCGCAGCGCGCCGGGGCTTGGCATCGCGGCCTGTCAGTTCTTCAACTCGCTGTTTTTCTGCCTTGGCATTGCGCTCGCCCCGGTGGCGGCGGTGCTCTTGGGGGTGGCGGTGGTGCCGGTCTGGGCCGCGCTGTTGGGCTGGCTCTTGTTGGGCGAGCGGGCCGGGCTGCGGACCTGGGCCACGATTGCGGCAGTTCTATTGGGCATTGCCATCGCCATGTCGGGCCATGGCGGCGACGGGATCAGCTGGGACGCGCGGGCGGGGCTTGGCATCGGGCTTGGCCTGTTGGTGGCGCTGATGCTGGCGCTGAATTTCGTGATCCTGCGCAAACATCACCATGTACCCATTCCGCTGGCCATCGGGGCCGGGGCGCTGGTGGCGGGGGTCGGGGCCACGATTTTTTATGGTGAGGCGATGTGGGTGGGAACGGTCTGGCCGATGCTGCTGACCGGGGCGGTCGTGCTGCCCGCGTCCTTCATGCTCTTGTCGCAGGCGTCGCGGCAGGTGAGCGCGGCGGTGGTGAGCCTCTTGCTGCTTCTCGAGACCGTGCTTGGTCCGCTTTGGGTCTGGCTCGCGGTGGGCGAGGCGCCGGGGGCGCGGATGCTCTGGGGTGGGGCGCTGGTGGTGGGCGCTTTGGCGCTCTTCCTGTTGCATCGGGCGCGACGGGCGCGGCGCTAAAATCAAAAACGACACACCTTGTCGCAAAACTGCGACCCATGCCCCGAATTTGGGTGTTTGCTATTCCTCAGTCCAGCAGGGAGTGACAGGAATGGCCGAGGTCAAGACACGTAGAAAACGGGGTGGCGGGCGCGCGGGCAATGCCGAGCGGCGCGGCTCGGGGGCCATCGAGCAGATGCCATGGAACCCGCCGATCAACACCGATCGGCCGACCGAACCGCTCACCGAGGAAGGGATCGCCGCCATTCACGACGGCACGATGCGCATTCTCGAAGAGATCGGCATCGAGATCCTGAACCCCGAAGCGCTCGAGATCTTTCGCGCCTCTGGGGGCTGTACGATCAACGGTGAGAACGTCCGCATGGGCCGCGATTTCGTCATGGAGCAGATCGCGCTCGCGCCTGAGGAATTCACCATCACCCCGCGCAACCCGGCGCGGGCGATCACGCTGGGCGGCAAGCATCTCAACTTTGGCAATGTCTCGTCGCCGCCGAGCTATTGGGACATGGAGCTTGGCCGCAAGGTGACTGGCACGCGCGAGATGTGCGCCAATTTCCTCAAGCTGAGCCAGTATTTCAACTGCATCCATTTCGTCGGCGGCTATCCGGTGGAGCCGCAGGACATCCATGCCAGCATCCGCCATCTCGACGTGCTCTATGACAAGCTCACGCTGACCGACAAGGTGGCCCATGCCTATTGTCTCGGCCGCGAGCGGGTCGAGGATGTGATGGAGATGGTGCGCATCGCGGGCGGCCACAGCGACGAAGAGTTCGAAGCCAGCCCGAAGATGTATTCCAACATCAATTCGACCTCGCCGCTCAAGCATGACTATCCGATGCTCGACGGCTGGATGCGGCTGGCGCGGCGCAATCAGGGCCTTGTCGTCACGCCCTTCACGCTGGCCGGTGCGATGGCGCCGGTGACCATGGCGGGGGCGGTGGCGCAGAGCCTGGCCGAGGGGCTGATCGCGGTGGTTCTGGCGCAGCTCATCCGGCCCGGGGTCGGCTGTGCGATTGGCACGTTCACCTCGAATGTGGATATGAAATCGGGCGCGCCGGCCTTTGGGACGCCGGAATATATGCGCGCGACGCAGATGACCGGCCAGATGGCGCGGTTCTACAAGCTGCCGATGCGGGCGAGCGGGGTCTGTGCCGCCAACGTGCCGGATGGGCAGGCGGTCTGGGAGACCTCGAACAGCCTCTGGTCCGGGGTGCAGTCGGGGGCGCATATGATCTATCACGCGGCCGGGTGGCTCGAAGGCGGGCTGATCGCCAGCCCGGAGAAATTCGTGATGGATTGCGAAATCCTGCAGCAAATTCAGCGCTATATGGATCCGATGATCACCGCGACCGGCCCCGATGAGATTGCCACGGAAGCGGTGCGCGAAGTGGGCGATCAGGGCCATTTCTTTGGCATCCAGCACACGCAGGACCGCTATACCACCGCCTTCTATCAGCCGTTCCTGAGCGACTGGCGCAATTTCGAGGCCTGGGAGGCCGCGGGGTCGGTCTGGACGGCGCAGCGGGCGCACCAAGTTTACAAGGATATTCTGGCCGAATTCGAAGCGCCGCCGATGGATGAGGCGGTGCGTGAGGAGTTGGAAGCGTTTGTCGCCCGGCGCAAGGCCGAGGGCGGTGCGCCGACGGATTTCTGATGGCGCGCGCGCAGGCGGGCGGCTGTCTCTGTGGCGCGGTGCGATACCGCGTCACGGGGCCGCTGCGCGAGGTGATCTATTGCCATTGCAGCCAATGCAGACGGGCCTCTGGGCATCATGTGGCGGCGACGGCGGCGGCGCCCGAAGACCTTGATATCAAGGGCCAAGTGCAATGGTGTCGTTCGTCAGAAGAGGCGCAGCGGGGGTTCTGTCCGACCTGTGGCAGCAACCTCTTCTGGAAGCCGGATCATGGCGGGCATGTCTCGATCATGGCGGGCACGCTCGATGGGCCGACGGGGCTGCGGGTCGAGAGCAATTGGCATGGCGAGGATCGGGGGGATTACTATGATTTGCCCCCTGTCGGTACCACGTCGGTATCACGACAGTAAGACGACGGTGCGCCCCTGCCCCCCGAATGCGGGGGCAGGGGCCCGATTTCAGAGCCGGTTCAGAGCAGGTCGAGCGCCCGCGGAATGGCCAGCGACAGGTCCGGCCAGAAGGTGGTGATCAGCATCACCGGGAAGGCCACAAAGCCCATCAGCCCGAGCGCCGGCATCACCGCCTGCATGATCGGCGCGCGGGTGATCTTGCACGACAGGAAGAGCGTCGGCGCCACCGGCGGGCTGTTGGCCCCGATCACCACCGAACAGGCGACGATGGCGGCGAAATGCACCGGGTCGACCTGATTGGCGATCATCAGCGGCAGGAAGAGCGGCGCGATCACCACGGTGACCGAGACGTCATCCATCAGCGCGCCGGCCACGATCAGCACCAGATTGACCATCAAGAGCGCCGCGATGGGCGAGGTGACCACCGATTGGATCGCCTCGGTCAGGTCCTGCGGCACCCGCTCGAAGGCGAGGATGCGCGAGATCATGAACGAGAAGAGCAGGATCAGGATGATCGTGCCGGTGGTCTCGGCGGCCTGCACAAAGCTCGACCCGAGGCTGCGGAAGGTGAACTCGCGGTAGATGAGCCCGCCCACCAGTAGCGCCGTCACCGCTGCCACGGCCGCGGCCTCGGTCGGAGTGAAGATGCCGCCATAGATGCCGCCGAGAATGATCAGCGGCAGCGACAGCGCCGGCAGTGCCTTGAGCGTCACCCGGCCAAAGCCTTCGCGGCTGCCGGTCTCGGGCAGGTCGATCTCGTCAAAGGCGCGGCCCACCAGAAAGCGGTTGTAGAGCACGAGGCCGATGATCAGCAGGATCGCCGGGCCGATGGTCGCGGCAAAGCAGGCGGCGACCGATTGCCTTGTGACCACCGCAAAGAGGATCATGGTGATCGAGGGCGGGATCAGGATGCCCAAGAGCGACGAGATGCCCAAGAGCGCCGCGACCCGGCCGCGCGGATAGCCGCGCGCCACCAGCGGATCGGTCATGATCTGGCCGATCGAGGCGATGGCCGCCGTGGCGGTGCCGGCGATGGCGCCGAAGATCGCCGCCGAGAGCACCAGCGCCGTGCCCATGCCGCCGCGACCGGTGGCCATGCGCGACACGAAGGCGATGATGCGCTGGGCGATACCGCCCGATTGCATCAGATAGCCGGTCAGGATGAACAGCGGCAGCGCCACCAGCACCAGTGAGTTGAGCGAGCGGAAACCCTGCAACATCAGCGTGTTGAGGTTCACGTCATAGATGAAGGTGAGATAGGCCAGAACCCCGGCAAAGGACCAGGCGACCGGCAGGCCGATGCCCATCAGCGCGATGAGCAGCATCAGGGCGTAGAGTGCGTATAATCCGTCCATCAGCCCTGCCTCAGCCGTTTGAGCGCGCCGAGAATGTCGCGCAGCCCGTAACAAAAACACCCCACCGCCGCGAGGCCGATGGCCAGCTGCGGCACCCAGAGCGGGATCTGGAAGGCCGGGGTGGTCTGGGGGCGTTTCATGCCCCAGGTGAACATGTAATAGGCCCAGGTGATGAAGAAGAGCGTGATCACCACGGTGAGCACCGCGATCAGCAGATCATGCCAGGCCTTGCGGCGCGGGTCGGTGATCTGGCTCGCGACCCAGTCGACCGTCAGATGTTCGCGTTTGCGCGAGGCGATGACGGCCCCCACCATATAGAGCATGACGGCCGCGAGCATGATCAGCTCGTGCAGGCCGACGACAGAGATTTCCAGGACGTAGCGGGCGATGACGAGAAAGGCCATGAGCCCCACCACCACCGCCGAAGAAACCACCGCCAGCACGTTGAGCGTGCTGGCGATGATCGTTTCCATACGGGCGAATGCGCCGGTCATGTCAGAGCTTGGCCGCGTTGGCCCGCACGAGATCCATGATCTCCTTGCCGACACGCTCTTCCATCATGGGCCAGACTTCGGCGCGGACCTTGCGGGCCATCTCGTCGATCTGTTCCGGCGTCGGTTCGATATATTCCATACCGGCCTCTTTGGCCTTGTTGATATAGAACTGATCGCGTTCCTGCGCCTGAGCAAAGGCCTCTTCCATCACGGTGTTGGCGGCTTCGGCCACGACGGCCTGATGCTCTTCCGAGAGACCGGCCCAGGAGCCTTCGTTCATCGTCATCACGCCGGTGATGAACTGCATCTTGGTCTGGTTGTAGTAATCCAGCACATCGCGGAAATACTCGTAATCCCAGTAGATGATGTTGGCGCCGTCGCCATCAACCACGCCGGTTTGGATCGCGGTGAAGACTTCGGACCAGTCGATGGTTTCGGTCTGATAGCCGAGCGCCTGCACCGATTCCGCCATCGGGAACATGGCGGGGACGCGGATCTTGAGATCGGCGGCCTCTTCCGGGGTCATCGCGTATTTGTCACGCGAAGCGATGCCGTTAAAGCCTTCGGGCCAGGGGCCAAAGAAGCGCAGGCCGAGATCGGCGAAGACGCCGGTCAGGATCTCGTTGACCCAGCCGCCGGGTTTATAGGCGTCGAACGCCTCGTCCCAGCTGCGCACCATATAGGGGGTGAAGAGCACGCCGAGACGGTTGTCATAGGCGGTGATCGGCCAGTTGATCATCATGTCGAGATCGCCCGCGACCAGCAGGTCGAGCACTTCGGCCTGGCTGCCAAGCTCGTTCTGGTAGAACACATCGACCTGCACTTCGCCGCCGGTGCCTTCTTCGATCAGCGCCGCCCAACGGTCGAGCGCATCGCCCGAGGGCGAGCCTTTGGCGCCGGAATCGGTCGCCAGTTTGAGCTGGGTCTCGGCCCAGGCCGGTGCCCCTGCCAAGAGCGCGGCTGCCGCGCCGGCAGCCAGAAGATTTTTGAGAAACATAATGTCCCCTCCAAGGTGGTTCCGGTCCCCTCTGAACCGGAAACGAAGATTAATCCGGGCAGGTGGACATGACTGTCTAGTCTTGTCAATCGCGATTCCCGGCGTCGCGCATAGCCATGGCGGATGCGCGGGGGGGCATCTGATCCAAAAGCGGCGTTTCGCTGTAAAATCCGGCGCGTGCGATCAAGCCGGAGGCGGTGCGGAAACATTGACACCGGGGGTGGGGCGGGCAAGGTGGGGCCGTTCCAGCAGGTGAGGACAGTCTATGCCCGTCGATTTTACCCCTGATTCCCGGCCCGATCCCGCCGCCTCTGTGCTCGGCACCCGTTGGCTCTTGATTGCCGTCGGCGCGGTGGCGGGGCTCGCCCATTGGGCGGTGTTCGATCTGTTGACGGATCATCTCGCCTATGACCGGCTGGTGCTCGGGCTCGGGGTGGCGGTGGTGGTGTTTTTCGCGGCGCTGATGATGATGCTCGGCCCGGTGCGGCCGGGCCGCGCGATGGCCGGGGCCGGGGCGCTGGCGGCGGTTTGTGCCGCGCTCATGCTCTGGGCGAGCCTGCGCTTCGATCATGTGTCGGAGTTTCTCGACAGCGGTAAGCCACTGGTCGCGGTGGCCACGCTGGCGGTGATCGCGGCGCCGTTCATTGCGGCGCTGTTGCGCGAGCGGGGCGGCTGGCGGCATTATCAGCTGTTGTTCGACACCAGTTGGGAAAGCGTTCTGCGCTATGTGGCGGGGGGGCTTTTCACCGGGCTGGTCTGGGGGCTTTTGTACCTGTCGGACACGTTCCTCGGCCTCGTGGGGATCACCATCATCGACGATCTGATCGATCTCGATCCGATGCCGTGGTTGATCAGCGGCGTGGCGCTCGGGCTTGGCCTGTCGGTGTTCTACGAGCTGCGCGACTATATCTCGGCCGATCTCTTTGTGCAGCTGTTGCGGCTGTTGACGCCGCTGGTTCTCGGGGTGGTGGTGATTTTCATCCTGGCGCTGCCGTTTCGCGGGCTGTCGGGGCTGTTGGGCGGGCTGTCGCCGGCGGTGACGCTGGCGGGGGTGAGCCTCGCCGGTGTGGTGCTGGTCAGTGCGGCGGTGCATGGCGGGACGGCGGGCGAGGTGCAAAGCCCGGTGATGCGGCTGGCGGCGCGGGTGTTGAGCGGGGTGATCGCGGTGCCCGCGGTGCTGGCGGTCTATGCGGTGGCGGTGCGGATCGGGCAATACGGGCTGACCCCGGACCGGATCGCGGCGCTGGTGGCGGCGCTGGTGGTGCTGGGGTATGGGGCGAGCTATGCCGTGCTGGCGCTTTTGGGGCGCGACTGGATGGGGCGGCTGCGGCAGGCGAACCTCGCGCTGGCGGGGCTGGTGGTTCTGGTCTCGGCGCTGTGGCTGACGCCGCTCCTCAACCCCGAGCGGATGAGCGTCGCGAGCCAGCTCGACCGGGCGCGGGCCGGGGGGGCGGTGGAGGAGCTGCCACTGTGGGAGATGGCGCAGGACTGGGGCCGGGCCGGGACGGCGGGGCTGGCCGAGCTGCGCGCGCTGGAGACCCATCCGGAGCACGCGCGTCTCGTGGCGATGATCGAGCGCGCGGAAGCGACGCAATTCGAGTATGAATTCAGGCAGGAGTCTGAGGAGGCCAGTCAGGTCAGCCTGCATGAGATCGTGCCGCTGCGCCCGGTCGGGGTGCGGCTGCCCGAGGGCAGTCTCGACCGGGTTTCGATCTATGAACGCATGAGTTTGCGGGAGGGCTGTGCGCGCAAGTTCAGCGATGGCCAGCCGGGCTGTGTCCTTGTCGTGGCGGATTTTGATCCGAATGTGGAGGAGATCGAGGGGATCTTACTGTGGCGCTCGGGTTATAACTCCGTGCAGGTGCTCGGGCTGCGGATTTTTCCCGACGAAGGCAGCCATCGGGTCTCTGTCATCGGCAGCACCGCGACGCTGGAGGAAGAGGATATCCAGCGGGTGCTGAACGGCGAGTTTGAGATCGCACCGGTCAGCCGCAAGGCGCTTCGGATCGGCGATCAGGAGTTTTATCCTTACAATTGAACCTGTTTGCCACCCGTTAAGACCGCTCTGGCAGTCTGCCCCGGTGAGATAAGGGGCAGACGTTCAGGAGGCGGCGATGCACGGGCTGATCAATCGCGCGATAGAACGGTTCATTCGCGATACATACGGGCGCGATGTCTGGGCGTTGATCGTGGCGCGGGCGGGGCTTGGGTTTTCCGAGTTCGAGGCGATGCTCAGCTATGAGCCGGCGCTGACCTGTGATGTGCTGGCGGGGGCCGAGCAGGTGCTCGACCGGACGCGGGACACCATCCTCGAAGATATCGGGACCTATCTCGTGTCGCACCCAAAGCTCGACCCGTTGCGGCGGTTGCTGCGCTTTGGCGGGGTCGATTTTGTCGAGTTCCTGCAATCGCTTGATGAATTGCCCGGGCGGGCGCGGCTCGCCGTGCCGGATCTCGACATTCCCAATCTCGAGCTCAGCGCCCATGGCGGCAATATCTATCAGCTGCGCTGTGATGTGCCGACGGCGGCGGGGCCGGGGTTTGGGCATGTGCTCGTCGGGGTGCTGCGGGCGATGGCGGATGATTACGGCGCTCTGGTGGTGCTTGATCACGCGGGCGGCGGCAAGGATGTGGAGATTTTGCAAATCCAACTGTTGAGCGAGGCGTATAGCAGCGGGAAAATGTTCGATCTTGCCGCGGGGCAGGGGACATGAGCGGGGCGGCGGAGGGGCTCGCCGGGCTGCTCGATCAGCTCTGCCCGATGCATGCGCTGCTCGATGCCACGGGCCATATCGCCCATGCCGGGCCGACGCTGGCGCGGCTCTGCCCCAAGGAGGAAATGACCGGCGCGCGGTTTCTCGAGCTTTTCGAGCTGCGCCGCCCGGCGCGCAGCGCCACGATGGACGATCTGCGGGCACTGGCCGGGCGGGGCTTGCATCTCATGACACGGGGCGCGCCGCGGCTGCCGCTCAAGGCGGTGCTGACCCCCTTGCCGGAGGGCGGCACGCTCGGCCCATCGGGCGGGGCGCTCGTCAACATGTCCTTTGGCATCGCGGTGACCGAGGCGATCCGGCAACTCAACCTCACGGCGCGGGATTTCGCGGCGACGGATCTGACGGTCGAGATGCTCTATCTCATCGAGGCCAAGACGGCGGCGATGGAGGCGTCGCGATTGCTGAACCTGCGGCTGCAAGGGGCCAAGGCGGCGGCGGAGGAACAGGCCTTTACCGACACGCTCACGGGTCTCAAGAATCGCCGCGCGCTCGACCCGGTGCTGACACAGCTGATGGCGTCGGAGACGGATTTCGCGCTGGTGCAGCTCGATCTCGACTATTTCAAGGAGGTGAATGATCAGTTCGGCCATGCGGCGGGCGACCATGTGCTGCAGCTGGCAGCAAGGGCGATGCGGGCCGAGACCCGCAAGGAGGATGTGCTGCTGCGGGTGGGCGGCGATGAGTTCGTTCTCATCCTCAGCGGGGTGACCGATGCGGCGCGAGTGCGCGATATTGCCGAGCGGGTGATCGCCCGGCTCGAGGCCCCGATCGACTATGACGGACAGCCCTGCCAGATTTCGGCCAGCGCGGGCGGGGCGCTGTCGTGCCGCTATCCACACCCGCAAGCGGCGGAGGCGCGGATCATGGAGGATGCCGATATCGCGCTCTACGCGGCGAAGAGCGCGGGGCGCGGCTGTTTTCGCAATTTCGAACCGTCCATGCGGCAGGATCGCGAGGCGCGGCGGAGCTCGTAACTCGCGGATTTGGCCGGGGATTATCTGGGCCACCGGGCGGATAGACCGGAGAAAATGGAGGTGAGTCGCAAATGTGCAAGCTCTGTCGCCATGGTAAAAGCCCAGACGCGCGAATGCAGGCAGGTCTGGCCCCGGTAAGGACAGGCAAGCCGCCGCGCAGAGGGCTGCGCCGGGGGCTGTGACAGAGAGGGCGCCGCATGAGCGAGATTAAATCCTATTGGCAGAATTACATCGACGGCGCATGGGTCGATGGCGGCGCGGGGCGGGTTGAGGTGATCAACCCCGGCTCTGGCGCGGTGCTCGCCGAACAGGCGCTGGCCGATGCCGGTGATGTGGACCGCGCGGTGACGGCGGCGGAACGGGTGCATCTCTCGGGCGTGCTCACCGCGCTGCGGCCGGTGGAGCGGGGGCGCATGGTGCAGGCCATGGGGCGCTATCTGCTGGACCGGGTGGAGGAGATCGCGCCGATCCTGTCGCTGGAACAGGGCAAGCCGCTCTGGGAGGCGCGGATCGAGGTGGAAGGTGCGGCGCGCTATTTCGAATATTACGGCAATCAGGCCGAGACGGTCGAAGGCCGGTCGATCCCGCTGGGCGCGAATTATTTCGATTTCACCCATTACGAGCCCTTTGGCGTGTCGGCGCAGATCATCCCGTGGAACTACCCTCTCGAGATGACGGCGCGGTCGTTGTCGGCGGCGCTGGCCACCGGCAATACGGCGGTGATCAAGACGCCCGAGCTGACACCCCTCAGCAATGCCTATTTCGCCCATGCGGCCGAGGCGGTGGGCCTGCCCAAGGGGGCGGTCAATATCCTCTGTGGCTGGGGGCATGAGGCGGGGGCGGCGCTGTCGTCGCATCCCGGCGTGCGCCAGATCGTCTTCACCGGATCGGTGCGCACCGGCATCGCCATCGCCACGGCGGCGGCACAGAATGTGGTGCCCTGTGTGCTCGAGCTTGGCGGTAAATCCGGGGCGATTGTCTATGAGGATGCCGATCTCGAGGCGTTTGAGAATGACATCCGCTGGGGGATTTATTTCAACGCGGGCCAGGTCTGTAGCGCCATGAGCCGGGTGATCGTCCATGAAAGCCGCCGCGACGAGTTGATCGAGCGGGCGGTGAACGTGGCGAGATCGCTCTCGGTCGGGCCGGGGATCGAGCGCGGCGAGATGGGCCCGACGATGGGCGCCATGGTGAGCGAGGCGCAGCGGGATCGCGCCGCCGATATGGTGGCCGCGGCCGAGGGCCAAGGGGCGACGCTGGCCGCGGGCGGGCGCAAGATGAACATCCCCGGCGCGTTTCTCGAGCCGACGGTTCTCGGCGGGGTGACCCCGGAGATGAGTATCGCGCAGGAAGAGGTGTTTGGTCCCGTGCTTTCGGTGCTGAGCTTTCGCGACGAGGCCGAGGCCATCGCCATTGCCAACGGCACGCCCTATGGGCTGGTCGGCGGGGTGTTCACCCGCGATCTCGACCGGGCGACGCGGGCCGCGCAGAAGATCCGCGCCGGTCAGGTTTTCGTCAATGAATGGTTCGCCGGCGGGGTCGAAACACCCTTTGGCGGCTATGGCAAATCGGGCTATGGACGGGAGAAGGGCCGCGAGGCGCTGTGGAATTACGTCCAGACCAAGAACGTGGCGATCCGCGTCAGGTGACGGGCCGGACAGGGCAACAACAGGGCAACAAAGGATGAGGTTATGAGCGTTTTTGACGAGGATCTTTTCCTCAAGGGGTTGGAGCAGCGCAAGGGCACGCTTGGCGCGGAATATGTCGAAAAGAACCTGGCGGCGGCGGATGGGTTCACCCGGCCGTTCCAAGAGGCGATGACCGCGTGGTGCTGGGGCTTTGGCTGGGGCGATGAGGTGATCGAGCCGAAGACGCGCAGTATGATGAACCTGGCCATGCTGGGTGCGCTGGGCAAGCTGCATGAATGGGAAACGCATTGCCGCGGGGCGCTCAACAACGGGGTGAGCCGCGACGAGATCCGCGCCATCGTGCATGTGATCGCGATCTATTGCGGGGTGCCGCAGGGGCTCGAATGTTTCCGGGTGGCGCGCAAGGTTCTGGAAGAGGCGGGCGAGATCTAGGGCGAAATCCTGAAGGGATTTCGGGCGGCTTTCTTTGCAAGAAAGCCGTCACCGGATCGGATCGAAGAGCGCGTCTTGCAAGCTGCAGTCGCGGATCACGTCGCGCCCGCAAGGCACCGGATCGAGCGATTTCGACAGGCAGATGCGGGCCTCCTGGATGCGGCCCGCGCGGCAGGTGATGGTGATCATGTCGCGCTCAAGTGACGGATTTGCCTTGAGAAACGCCTCTTCGACCACATGGGCGGGCAGGCGCACCGGGTCCTTGAGCTTGCGAAACACCTCGGGGCGGGTGACGCTGTCATAGGCCTCGCGTGACAGGGCGAAATAGGCCGGGGCCGAGAGGCCCGAGCAGCGCCCGTGTTTCTTCCATTGATACCAGGCGAGACCGGGATTGCCCATGATGTCCGCCATGTCGCGGGTCAGGGCGCGGGATGGCGGGCGTTCGGCGCTTTGGCAATAGCTCGGCCAGCCGCGATGATATTGCGGCCACAGACCATGCAGCACCCAGCCGGTGTCGGCGCTGTCCTCGCATTGCTCGGAGCGCCGCGCATCGCCTTCGAGCGCGCACCATGTCGGCGACCAGCTCAGCGCCAGAACGTAGTAATCAAAGGCGCCGGGGCGGTCGCCCTCGGCGGCGGCCAGAGGGGCGGCCAGAGGGAGGACCAAGGTGGCGGAGAAAAGCCAGATCAGAAGGGTGCGCATGATTTCCGCTTTCATTTCGTCTTGCCTGCGACTATATACGCGCCAAGTTCCCCGACAACGGAAACCGTCCCAATCCCGGGACAGCCTTTCCAGGCGACGGGAGAGATTTGTTTAGGAGATGCGAGAGATGGCAAAACCGCTCATGGCAAAGGCCACAGCCGTCTGGCTGGTGGACAACACCACGATCAGCTTTAAGCAGATTGCCGATTTCGTTGGCATGCACGAGCTGGAAATTCAGGGCATCGCCGATGGCGATGTGGCGCAGGGCGTCAAAGGGTTCGACCCGGTCGCCAACAGCCAGCTGACCCAGGACGAGATCGACGAGGCGGAAAAGAACCCGCTGCACAAGCTCAAGCTCAAGCACAACCCGGCGGCTGTCGGTGAGGAAAAGCGGCGCGGCCCGCGCTATACGCCCCTCTCCAAGCGGCAGGACCGGCCCAACGCGATCCTGTGGCTGGTGAAGTTCCACCCCGAGCTGGCCGATGCGCAAATCGCCAAGCTGGTGGGCACGACCAAGCCGACGATCCAGACGATCCGCGAGCGCACCCATTGGAACATCGCGAATATGCAGCCGATCGACCCGGTGGCTCTGGGCCTGTGTAAACAGTCCGAGCTGGACGCGGCCGTGCAGAAAGCCGCCGCCAAAAAGGCCAAGGACGGCGAGACGATGAGCGATGACGAGCGTCGCAAGCTGCTGTCGACCGAGCAGAGCCTGTCGATGGATCTCGAGCCCAAAATGCCCACGGCAATTGAAGGGCTTGAGACCTTCACGCTCAGCGAAAGCCATGATGACGAGGACGACAAGAGCCGCGATCATGTGCCGGATGCGGACAGTTTCTTCAACCTGCCGGACAGCAGCGATGATGAGGAGGAGGACGACCGCTAAGCCGCGTCATCCCTTAGGAAATAAAGCCCCGGCGCCGCATGTGCGGGCCGGGGTTTTTCGTGCCGGATGCCCTGTCGGTATCGCGTCGGCACTGCGACAGTAAAGCGACGGTGCGGCCTTCACGCCGCGACGAGCGGGAGAAATTTACCCAAGGGGTAGAAAACCTGTTGCGCGAATCTGAAAACGCCTTATATGCGCCGTCAGACGCCAACGCGCGCGCCTCTGGCCGGCCCTTCTGGGCATGAGTTTAAGTAGCGACGGTAACGTTTCCTTTTTGTGATCCACGCCCGGGATTGGGCAGGTCTATTCTGGAGATGACCATGACCGCTACCATGAATGGCGCCTTTGGCGCCGGCGAAGCCATCCGAATCGACGCAGCAGCAGCCCATATCGCTGTGACCCGGTTTGACCGTCCGACGCTTGTCGTCGACCGTGGTCGTATCGCGCAGCAATATGACGCCCTGGCCGAAGGTCTGGGTGAGGCGCGCATTCACTATGCGGTCAAGGCAAACCCGGCCCCGGAAATCATCGCCATGCTGGTGCAGCGCGGCGCGCGGTTCGACGCGGCGAGCCGTGGCGAGATCGAGCTCTGCCTGTCGCAGGGCGCCAAGGGGTCGGATATTTCCTTTGGCAACACGGTCAAACGTCCCTCGGACATCGCCTTTGCCCAATCGGTGGGGGTCGAGCTTTTCTCGGCTGACAGCGACGCCGAGCTGGAAAAGATTGCCCAGCACGCGCCGGGCGCCAAGGTCTATCTGCGGGTGATCGTCGAGAACGAGAATGCCGACTGGCCGCTGAGCCGCAAGTTCGGCTGTGCGCCGGGCGCGATGGCCGAGCTGATGGATTATGCGCGCGGTCTCGACGTGGATATCGTGGGCCTGTCCTTCCATGTCGGAAGCCAGACCAAGGAAGCGCGTCACTGGCTGCCGGTGCTCGATCAGGTGGCCGAGCTGTGGCATGCCGCCCGTGCCGCCGGTCATGACATGCGTGTGCTGAACCTCGGGGGCGGCTTCCCGGCCCATTACGACCAGAGCGTGCAGGGCCCGCAGGCCTATGCCGCCGAGGTGATGGAGGCGGTGCGCGCGCGGTTCGGTCAGCCCGAGTATGTGATGGCAGAGCCGGGGCGTGGCCTTGTCGCCGAAGCCGGGCATATCGCCGCCGAAGTGATGCTTGTCTCGCGCAAGTCGCCGGACGATCTGCACCGCTGGGTCTATCTCGACATCGGCATGTTCTCGGGTCTCGCGGAATGCGCGGGCGAGGCGATCCGCTATAAGATCGACACGCTGCGCGATGGCGAGGAAACCGGGCCCTGTGTTCTGGCCGGTCCGTCCTGTGACAGTGCCGATATTCTCTATGAGAAACGGCCCATCCAGCTGCCGCTCTCGCTGCAATCGGGGGATCGGGTGATGATCCGCAACTGTGGCGCCTACACCAGCAGCTATTCCTCTGTGGGCTTCAACGGGTTTCCGCCGCTCGAGGTCGTGGTTCTCTGAGCCACCGACCCGCGCGGGAAAGGGCCGTCTGCCACGGGAGGGGCAGGCGGCTTTACCTCTTTTGGGGGTAAGGCTAGCGGCCTAGAAGGCCTTGCGCGCCGAGAGCGCGGCGGTGATCGTGCCATCGTCGAGATAGTCGAGCTCGCCGCCGATGGGCACGCCCTTGGCGAGCGAGGTGAGCGTCACCCGGTCCTCGATCTGATCAGCGATGTAATGGGCGGTGGTCTGACCGTCTACGGTGGCGTTGAGCGCGAGGATCACCTCGGTGATGTTCTCCTCGGCGAGACGCGCGACGAGGCCGGGAATGCGCAGCTCGTCCGGGCCCACCTGATCGAGCGCCGAGAGCGTGCCGCCGAGCACATGGTAGCGCCCCTTGAAGGCGCCGGCGCGTTCCATCGCCCAGAGATCGGCCACATCTTCGACCACGCAGAGAAGCCCGGTGGCGCGGCGGTCATCGCGGCAGATGTCGCAGATGTCGGTGGTGCCGACATTGCCGCAGCGGTCGCATTCGCGGGCGGTGGCGGCGACGATCTGCATCAGATCGGCGAGCGGGCGCAGCTTGTGCTCGCGCTTGCGGATGAGATGCAGCACGGCGCGGCGGGCCGAGCGCGGCCCGAGGCCGGGCAGCTTGGCCATCATGTCGATCAGCGCGTCGATATCCTTGGTGCTGCTCATCTGCGCAAGCCTTTGCAGGGGTGGGTCGGGCCGTTTTACCCTATCGCGGGGAGGAGATGAACCGGGGATTTGGCCGAAGAAGTGCCCGGTTGTCTCGCGCCGGTCCTGCCTGTGCTGGGCCCGGTCCGGCGCGTCGAAACGCGGCACGGTGACGCGGGGCGCGCGTGCTACATCCCTGAAAACAAAGGGTTTCGGCGCGGGCGCGCGCAGGGCGCGACCTTTGGTGCCATCGGGCTGCGGCGCGTGCTGTGGCAACGTCTGGGCAACAGGTCCGCCGCGGATGATCTGCGGGGGATGTACGGAAGCAGCCGCAGGAGCGTATCATGCCCATGTACCCCAGTCATGTCGGGGCGGCCCATTTGGCCGCAACCGCCGGTACCCGAGCCCTTCGCAGGCGGGGCAGTATTTTGTGTAGAGCCGCACGGGTGACGCGTGGCGACGAGGAGAGCAGAGATGTTTGACGGAGCTTCCGCGGAGCTGCTGGCGCGGTTTCAATTCGCCTTTACCGTATCTTTTCACATCATTTTCCCGGCCTTTTCCATCGGGCTTGCCAGCTATCTGGCGGTGCTCAACGGGCTCTGGCTTCGGACCCGGGACGAGACCTATCTGCGGCTCTTCACCTATTGGAAAAAGATCTTTGCCGTGGCCTTTGGCATGGGCGTCGTGTCGGGCATCGTGATGTCCTATCAATTCGGCACCAATTGGTCGGTGTTCTCCGACAAGGCCGGGCCGGTGATCGGGCCGCTGATGGCCTATGAGGTGCTGTCGGCCTTTTTCCTCGAGGCGGGGTTTCTGGGCATCATGCTCTTTGGCCGCGAGCGGGTGGGTGACAAGCTCCATATGCTGGCGACCTTCATGGTGGCCTTTGGCACGTTGATGTCGGCCACCTGGATCCTGTCGGTCAACAGCTGGATGCAGACGCCGGCGGGCTATGGCATGAATGAGGTGGGCCAGTTCATCCCCGAGGATTGGTGGAAGGTGGTGTTCAACCCGTCCTTCCCCTATCGGCTGGTGCATATGGTGCTGGCGGCGTACCTGACCACGGCCTTTGTCGTGGCGGCGGTGGGGGCGCTGCATCTTTTGCGCGACCGCAGCGATGCCGAGGCGCGGCGGATGTTTTCCATGGCGATGTGGATGGCGGTGATCGTGACGCCCTTGCAGATCCTCGCGGGGGATCAGCACGGGCTCAACACGCTCGAACATCAGCCGGTCAAGGTGATGGCGATGGAGGGGCATTTCGACAGCCATGATCATGGCGCGCCGCTCATCCTCTTTGGCATCCCCAATGTGGAGGAGAAGCGCATTGATTACGCGGTGGAAATCCCCAAGCTCAGCTCGCTCATCCTCAAGCATGATCTGAACGCGCCGCTGGCCGGGCTCGACACCGTGCCCGATGATGAAGAGCCGCCCATTGCGATTGTCTTCTGGAGCTTTCGGGTGATGGTCGGCCTCGGCTTTGCCATGCTCGGGGTCGGGCTCTGGGCGCTGTGGCGGCGGGCGCGGGGGCGGCTCTATGAGGATCGCTGGCTGCACCGGGCGGCGCTGATGATGGGGCCGAGCGGCTTTGTCGCGGTGCTGGCGGGCTGGGTGACGACGGAGGTCGGGCGGCAGCCCTGGACGGTCTATGGGCTGTTGCGCACCTCGGATTCGATTGCGCCGGTGGAAGCGCCGGCGGTGGCCGCGTCGCTCATCGCCTTTGTGGTGGTCTATTTCTTCGTCTTCGGGGCGGGCACCTATTACATCCTGCGGATGATGAACAAACCGGCCGCGACGCGGCATCTCGGTCTGCGCGACGGGCCGGTGCGGGCCGCCGGGATCACCCCAACCCAGCAGGTGTCCCATGACACCTCGGTTCTGGATTAAGGAGCAGCGACATGGAATTCGATCTTGCGTTCATCTGGGCCGGTCTCATCGCCTTTTCGGTGCTCACCTATGTCATTCTCGATGGGTTTGACCTTGGGCTTGGCATCCTCTTTCCCTTTGCCAAGAGCGACCGGGACCGCGATGTGATGATGAATTCGGTGGCGCCGGTCTGGGATGGCAACGAGACCTGGCTGGTGCTCGGGGGCGGGGGGCTTTTCGCCGTGTTTCCCTTGGCTTATGCGATCATCATGCCGGCGCTTTATATGCCGATCATCCTCATGCTGCTGGCGCTGGTGTTTCGCGGCGTGTCCTTTGAATACCGCTGGCGCACGACGCGCTGGCGCAAGGTCTGGGACGCGGCATTCTTTGGCGGCTCGACCATCGCGGCCTTCTGTCAGGGGATCGCGCTCGGGGCGTTGGTGCAGGGGATCGAGGTCAGCGAACGCGCCTATGCGGGCGGCTGGTTCGATTGGCTGACACCGTTTTCGATCCTCACCGGTGTGGCGGTGGTGGTGGGCTATGCGCTCTTGGGGGCGGCCTGGCTGGTGATGAAGACGGCGGGCGAGGTGCAGGCGCAGATGCGCGGCTTTGCCGTCTATCTCGGGGCGGCGACGCTTGGCCTCATCGGGGTGGTGAGCCTGATGACGCCGTTTCAGGACCCGGTCTATCTGCAACGCTGGTTCAACCTGCCCGGAAGCCTCTGGACCATGGTGGTGCCGCTGCTGATGCTGGTGCTGACATGGCGGTTCTTTGCCTCGCTCAAGGCCGAGAAGGATCACGAGCCGTTCTTTGCGGCGCTGGGGATTTTCGTGGTGAGTTTCATCGGCATCGGGATCAGTTTCTACCCGATGATGGTGCCGCCGAGCGTCACCATCTGGCAGGCCGCCGCGCCGGATGTGAGCCTTGGCTTTGCCCTTGTGGGGGCGGTGGTTCTGGTGCCGCTGATCCTTGGCTATACCGCCTATGCCTATTGGGTGTTTCGCGGCAAGGTCGACCCGGAAGAGGGCTATCACTGATGGGCGCGCGGCTGCGCAAGGGGGCGTGGTTCGTGGCGCTCTGGCTGGCGGGGGTCGCGGCGGTGGGGCTCTTGGCCTTTGTGATCAAGCTCTTTCTCTGAGCACCTGAACGGCGCGCAAGAAAAAGGCCGGGGCCGCGAGGGGCGCCCGGCCTTCATCCTGTCGGATCAGGCGATTAGAAGGGGAGCTTCATGTCCTTGGGCAGGCCCATGCCTTCGGTCAGCTTGCCCATTTCCTCCTGCGCCTTGTCGCTGGCCTTGCCCTGCGCGTCCTTGATCGCGGCGAGGATCAGGTCTTCGACCACTTCCTTGTCATCGGTGTTGAAAATCGACGGGTCGATGTCGAGCGATTTGAGCTCGCCCTTGCAGGTGGCGACGGCCTTGACCAGACCGGCACCGCTTTCGCCGGTGACGGTCATGCTGTGCATTTCTTCCTGCAGATTGGCCATTTTCTGCTGCATTTCCTGGGCGGCCTTCATCATCTTGGCCATATCGCCCATCTGGCCCAATCCCTTGAACATGTGCTGTCTCCGCTGGTTTTGCTGAATTGCGTGCTTGGGCTCTAGATACGGGTCCGCGCCGCCCGGGACAAGGGCGGGGCGTACCGGGCGCTGCGATGCGCGGATCGTGGCATGGGCGGCTCAGTCGTCTTCGAACGGATCCCATTCCTCGTCGACCTCGGGGAGGGCGTCGGCCTGCACCTCTTGGGCGATGGCGTCGGGGGTGCGGATGTCGAGGATCTTGGCGCTTGGGAAATTGGCGATAACCGCCTGAACCAGCGCGTGTTTCTTGGCCTCAGCCTCGAGCGCGAGCCGGGCGGCGTCGCGTTTCTCGGCGATGGTTTCATCGCCGCCCTCGGCGACCACGGTCACCGCCCAGCGGTTGCCGGTCCAGCGTTGCAGGGCGGAGCCGAGTTTCTGGGCGAGATCGGGGGCGGCGTCTTCGGTGGGGGCGAATTCGATCCGGCCGGGGCGGTAGGCGGCGAGGCGGAGGCAGTTTTCCACCTCGACCAGCAGTTTCACATCGCGGTTGGCGCGGATGAGTTCGATCACATGCTCGAAACTCGGGTAGCGGGAGAGGGCCTGATCGGCGGCGAGCGCGGTGGCGGTCTGGGCGCCGCCAGAGCCGGAGCCCGAACCAGAACCCGAGCCGGAGGCGGTGGGCGCATAGCCGGATCCGCCTGTCGGCATGGCGTCGGTATCCTGTCGGTAAGACGACGGTGCGCCGGAGGAGGCCTGAGCGCTGCCCTGAGTGCTGCCCTGAGCGCTGCCCTGAGTGCCGCCAGAGGGCGCGCCTGCGCCGGGGCCATTGGGGCCGGGGCCAGAATTGGGACCGGGTGCCGGGGGCTGTGGCGTCGATTGCAGTTTGCGCAGCAGGTCCTCGGGGCTTGGCAGATCGGCGACATGGGTGAGCCGGATCACCGCCATTTCGGCAGCCATCATCGTGTTGGGCGCGGCGGCGACCTCTTCGAGCGCCTTGAGCAGCATCTGCCACATCCGGGTCAGCACCCGCATCGGCAGCGCCTCGGCCATCTGCTGACCGCGGGCGCGTTCATCGGGGCCGATGGTCGGGTCTTCGGCGGCCTCGGGGGTGATCTTGACCACCGACACCCAATGGGTGACCTCGGCCAGATCGCGCAGCACCGCCAGCGGGTCGGCCCCGTCGGCATATTGCGTGCTGATCTCGGTGAGCGCGCCGGCGGCGTCGCCCTTGAGGATCAGATCGAAGAGATCGAGCACCCGGCCCCGGTCGGCGAGGCCGAGCATGGCGCGCACCTGTTCGGCGGTGGTTTCGCCGGCCCCATGCGAGATCGCCTGATCGAGAAGCGAGGTGGCGTCGCGGGCAGAGCCTTCGGCGGCGCGGGTGATCAGCGCCAGCGCGTCGTCGGAAATCTGGGCAGTCTCGGAATCGGCGATGCGGCGCAGCAGGGCGATCATCACCTCGGGTTCGATGCGGCGCAGATCGAAGCGTTGACAGCGCGACAGAACGGTGACCGGCACCTTGCGGATCTCGGTGGTGGCGAAGATGAATTTCACATGTTCGGGCGGCTCTTCGAGCGTTTTGAGCAGCGCGTTGAAGGCGCTGGTCGAGAGCATGTGAACTTCGTCGATGATGTAGATCTTGTAGCGGGCCGAGGCGGCGCGATAGGCGACGCTGTCGATGATTTCACGGATGTCGCCGACCCCGGTGCGCGAGGCGGCGTCCATTTCGAGCACATCGACATGGCGGCCTTCCATGATGGCGGTGCAATGTTCGCATTGGCCGCAAGGCTCGGTCGTCGGGCCGCCATTGCCGTCGGGGCCGATGCAGTTCATCCCCTTGGCGATGATCCGCGCGGTGGTGGTTTTGCCGGTGCCGCGGATGCCCGTCATGATAAAGGCCTGCGCGATGCGGTCCGCCTGAAACGCGTTTTTCAGGGTGCGCACCATGGCGTCCTGGCCGACGAGATCGGCAAAGGTTTCGGGCCGGTATTTCCGGGCGAGGACCTGATAGGCGCCGCTGGCGGTATCCTGCATGAAGATGTCCTGACGGGATTCGTGAATGGATCGCCCCCCAAGTTAAGACCTGCGCGGCGGTTGGTCCATGGGGGTCTCGGTCGGGACGCAGGACGGGGAGCTGGGCGGGGGGCTGGCCTGTGAGCTGGCGGGGGCGGTCAGAGCCCCCAGAGCACCGCGCCGGTGGCCAGTGTCGCCACCGTCATCACCGAGGTGATCAGGGTGAAATTCTTGGTCGGCATCGAACAGGCGTCGTTTTCCGACAGCCGGTCGAGCGTCTTATGCGCTTGCCGTCGTGCCGCCCAGAAGATCACGATGGCGGTGAGCAAAAAGAGCGTCGCCACGAGTTTCGCGGCCCAGGTGGGATCGAAATCGCCGAACACCGCCTTGAGCGCGATGGCCACGCCGACCGAGCCGAGCCCGGTGCCCATCCAGGAATTGAACGTGCGCTCATTGGCCATGATGGTGCGATCCTCGGCCCAGTTGGTGCGCAAGGTGGCCTTGTCCGTGTTGGAGATGTCGTCGTCGCGGGCCATGATCCGATGCCTTGTGAGGTGCCGTAGATAATGGCGCGTTTGCGCGCGGGGTCCAGAGGCGGGGCGCGCAGGGCGGTTTGACCGGGGCGCGGGTTGCCCCATCTTTTGGTTGGTGATGGGCCCGCGCGGGCGTATCGTGACGGCGTATCTCTGTCAGACCTTGGGGGGTCACATGCGTTTGAGAAATATCCGGGGCAGCCGGAATATCGAGGATCGCCGCCGCAGCGGGGGCGGCGCCAAGGCCGGGATCGGCGGTGTCGGTCTTCTGGTGGTGCTCGCCATCGGCTATTTCGCGGGGATCGATGTGACGCCGCTCTTGCAGGGGCAGGACCCTTACGCCCAGAGCCAATCGGGGCGCGCGCCGACGGCGGAAGAGGAACGCGCGGCCGAGTTCACCTCGAAGGTGCTGGCCACCACCGAGGAGGTCTGGGCCGATCTCTTTCGCGAGCAGCTTGGCCAAGAGTATCGCCCGCCGGTTCTGGTGCTCTATTCCGGGGTGACGCAGAGCCCCTGTGGCGGCGCCTCGGGGGCGACCGGGCCGTTCTATTGCCCGGCGGATCGCAAGGCCTATCTCGACACGGCGTTTTTCGCCACGCTGGCGCAGCGGCTCGGGGCGGGGGGCGATTTTGCCGCCGCCTATGTGATCGCCCATGAGGTGGCGCATCATGTGCAAAACGAGCTTGGCATTCTGGGGCAGGTCAATGAGGCGCGGCAAGCCAGTGGCGAAGCGCGGGCCAATGCGCTCACCGTGCGGCTCGAACTGCAGGCCGATTGCCTGAGCGGGGTCTGGGCGCAGGCGGTGGGCGGGCTGCTGGAGCCCGGCGATATCGACGAGGCGCTGAATGCGGCGCGGATGATCGGCGATGATCATTTGCAGCGCAGCGCCGGGCGGGTGCCGCAGCCCCATACCTTTACCCATGGCACGTCCGAGCAGCGGTCGGGCTGGTTCACCAAGGGCTATCGCAGTGGCCGGATGCAGGCCTGCGACACGTTCGGGGCCGATCGGCTCTGACCCGGCGATGAGCGTGGTCATCAAGGCGTTGCAGGTGGCGGGCGGGATCGTCGCGATCTGCCCCTGTCCCGGCGGCGACGGCGAGTTCGACGCCGATATGGCGCATATCCGCGACTGGAAGCCGGCGCTGGTGATCAGCCTGACGCCAAGCGCGGAAATGGCGGCGCTGGGCTGTGCCGATCTGGGCGCGCGGTTCGTCGAACAGGGCGCGCGCTGGCTGCATTTTCCGATCGAGGATTACGGCGTGCCCGGCGAGATCGACACCAAGACCTGGGGCGAGATCGAGGCGCGGGCGCTGGCGGCGCTGCGCGGCGGCGGGCGGGTGCTCATCCATTGCCGCGCCGGGCGGGGCCGGTCGGGGATGATCGCGCTGCGGCTGATGATCGCGGGGGGCGAGCGGCCGGTGGCGGCACTCAAGCGGTTGCGGGCGGTGCAGCCCGAGGCGGTCGAGACGCCGGGGCAGATGAACTGGGCCACGGGTAAGCACGGTTAACCGCGATTTTACCGGAATCAGCCATCCTGGGAGCCACTGGAATGGAGGCACCCATGCGGATCAACTTGAGAATGTTCAGCCTGCTCTTGCTGCTCTCGCTGCCGGTGGTGGCGCTGGCCGCCATCTGGGAGGCGGGCCGACCGGAGGTGGCCTATCGCGGCTGGTCCTCTCCGTGAGCGATGGACCGGCCCCGGCGCGGCGCGCCGGGCGGCGATAGGGCCGATGGGGGCCGTTTGTCGCGGCTTTGCCCCCCGCCTACCGGGCAGAACCGGGCGGAACCGGGCGAAAGCCCCTCGCACGGCGCGGATGTCTCGCCTATAACTCCGGCGAGACATTTGGGGAGTCGTCATCATGTCAGGGGAATTGTCGCCCATCGATCAGGCCAAATTCGTCGCCGCGAAGAAGGCGGTGGAATATGTCGAGGACGGCATGCGCGTCGGGCTCGGCACTGGCAGCACGGCGGCCTGGATGGTGCGGTGCCTTGGCGAAATGGTGCGCGAGGACGGGCTGCGCATCAAGGGCGTGCCGACCTCGACCCGGACCGCCGCGCTGGCGCAGGAGCTGGGCATCGACGTGGTCAGCCTCGACGAGGCCAAATGGCTCGACCTGACGATTGACGGGGCGGATGAGTTCGATGGCGAGCTGAACCTGATCAAGGGCGGCGGCGGCGCGCTGTTGCAAGAAAAGATCGTGGCCACCGCCAGCGACCAGATGATCGTGATCGCCGATGTCGGCAAGGAGGTCGAAAGCCTCGGGCATTTCCCGCTGCCCATCGAAGTGATCCCCTTTGGCTGGCAGACGACCCGGGCGCTGGTCGAGGAAATGCTGGTCTCGATGGATGTGCTGGGCCGCGACGTGACGCTGCGGATGAGCGGCGACCGGCCCTATGTGACCGATGAGGGCAATCACATTCTCGACCTGCACCTGGGCCGGATCGGCAACCCGCGGCAATTGTCGATGGTGCTCAATCAAGTGCCGGGGGTCGTTGAAAACGGGCTATTCATTGATATCTGTGACATTGTCTGCGTGGGCTATGGCGATGGCCGCGTGGAAGTGCGGGACATCAATGACGGCACGGTGCGCCAGGACCGGCTCGATTTCGTGGAAAGCGACAATCTGTTCTCGGACCTGTCGGACTGAGCCCGCGCCGGTTGGCGTGCCTTGGCAAAGCGGCTAGGGTCCGGATGAGACAAGCGACTGCGCCGGGCCGAGGGGCCGGGCCTTGGGAGGAAGATGATGAGTTTCGACTATGACCTGTTCGTGATCGGTGGCGGTTCGGGCGGTGTGCGCGCGGCGCGCGTGGCGGCCCAGACCGGGGCCAAGGTCGCGCTGGCCGAAGAAGACCGCTATGGCGGCACCTGCGTCATCCGCGGCTGTGTCCCGAAAAAGCTCATGGTCTATGCGAGCGAATTTCCCGGCGCGATCAAACAGGCGGCAGAATATGGCTGGACCGTCCATGCCGGCGGCTTTGACTGGGGCGCGTTCCGCAGCAAGCTTCATGCCGAGCTGGACCGGCTCGAGGGCGTCTATCGCAAGATCCTCGGCTCGAACGGGGTCGAGACCTATGATGTGCGCGCCACGGTCAAGGATGCCCATACGGTGCGGCTTTCGACCGGTGAGGAAAAGACCGCCAAGCATATTCTGGTGGCGACCGGCGGGCGGCCCGTCAAACCGGATATGCCCGGCGCCGAACATGGCATCACCAGCAACGACATTTTCCATCTCGAAGAGCTGCCGAAATCGATCCTGATCATCGGCGGCGGCTATATCGCCTGCGAATTTGCCGGTATTCTCAACGGGATGGGCGTGCAGGTCACGCAGTATTATCGCGGTGCGCAGGTGCTGCGCGGCTTTGACGACGAGGCGCGCGGGCTGGTGGCCGAAGAGATGATCCGGGGCGGCGTCGATCTGCATCTCGGCACCAATATCCTCGAGCTGGAGCCGCGCGATGGCGGCATCTGGACCAAGGCCACCAATGGCAGCGAGAAGATTTTTGACAAGGTGCTTTTCGCCACCGGGCGGGCGCCCAACACCGAGGGGCTCGGCCTCGAGGAGCTTGGGGTCGAGCTTGGCCGGGGGGGCGAGGTGAAGGTCGATGAGTATAGCCAGACCGCGGTGCCGTCGATCTATGCGATCGGCGATGTGACCGACCGGGTGAACCTCACGCCGGTGGCGATCCGCGAGGGCATGGCCTTTGTCGAGACCGTGTTCAAGGGCAACCCGACGCCGGTCGATCACGAGCTCATCCCGACCGCGATCTTCACCCAGCCCGAGATGGGCACCGTGGGGCTCAGCGAGGAAGAGGCGCGTGAGAAAGAAGAGATCGAAGTCTATGCGACCTCGTTCAAACCGATGCGCGAGAGCTTTGCCGGGCAAGAGGAACGCGTGCTCATGAAGCTCATCGTGAGCCGTGCCAATCGCAAGGTTCTCGGCTGTCACATCGTGGCACCGGGGGCGGGCGAGCTGATCCAGATGGTCGGGATCGCCGTCAAGATGGGCGCGACCAAGGAAGATTTCGACCGGACCGTGGCGGTGCATCCGACCATGTCCGAGGAACTGGTGACCATGAAGGAACCCGTGCGCCGCGCTTGATTTTCGCGCGGTCATATACAGGTATGAAGAGCGCCCGGGACAGCGTAGAGCAGGGCGAGTGGATGAAAAAGGAAGGTTTTTGATGGCTGGACATTCTGGCGGCCCATGGGGCGGCGGACAATCGGGCGGCGGTGGCAACCGCGGCAACAACGGCGGAGGCGGCGGCAACAATGGCGGCGGCCGCAAGCCCCCTGAAGGTGGCGGGTTGCCCGAGATCGACGATCTGGTTCGCAAGGGTCAGGATCAGCTGCGCGTCCTCATGGGCGGCAAAGGCGGCGGCAATGGCACGCGCGGCCCCCGGGGCGGCGCAGGCGGCCCCGGCTTTTCGCGCGGCACCGTGGGCCTTGGTGTTCTGGCGGTGATCGGGCTCTGGGCCTTTTCCAGCTTTTACACGGTGAAACCCGAAGAGCAGGGCGTCGAGCTCTTCCTCGGGGAATACAGCAACACGACCGGTCCCGGTCTCAACTTTGCGCCTTGGCCCCTGGTCACCGCAGAGGTGATCGCGGTGACCCGCGAGCAGAGCGAAAACATTGGCGTCGGCCCGCGCGGCAGCGAAGCCAATCTGATGCTCACCGGCGACGAGAACATCGTCGAGATCGATTTCCAGGTGGTCTGGAACATCAACGACCCGGCGAAATACCTGTTCAACCTGCAGGATCCGCAGGCGACGATCCGCGCGGTGAGCGAAAGCGCCATGCGCGAGATCATCGCGCAATCCGAGCTGGCCCCGATCCTCAACCGGGACCGTGAATCGATTGCCGACCGGCTGCAGGATCTGATCCAGCTGACGCTCGACAGCTATGACAGCGGTGTGAGCATCATCCGGGTCAACTTTGACAAGGCGGACCCGCCGGAGCAGGTGATCGACGCCTTCCGCGACGTTCAGGCCGCGGCGCAGGAGCGTGACCGTCTCGAGAAACAGGCCGATGCCTATGCGGCGAAGGTTTTGGCCGAGGCGCGCGGTGAAGCGGCGCAGACGCTCGAGGTGGCCGAGGGCTATCGCGCCCGTGTGGTCAACGAGGCCGAGGGTGAGGCGAGCCGGTTCTCGGCGGTTCTGGGCGAATATGAGAAGGCCCCGAACGTGACCCGCAAGCGTCTCTATCTCGAAGCGATGGAAGATGTTCTCGGCGGGATGGACAAGATTATCCTGGACGAAACATCGGAGGGGGGCAGCGGTGTCGTGCCTTATCTGCCCCTGAACGAGCTGCGTCGCTCGGGAGGTGAATGAGATGAGCAAGTTGAAGTATCTTTTCCCGATCCTCGTGATCGTCATCATCGGTGCCCTATCCTCGATCTTTATCGTGGACGAGCGTGAAAAAGTTCTCGTCATGCAGTTTGGTAAGGTGGTCAAGGTCAAGGAAGACCCCGGTCTCGGCTTTAAGATCCCGCTGGTGCAGGAGCTGGTGCGCTATGACGACCGTATCCTGAGCCGCGATGTCGGGCCTCTCGAGGTGACGCCGCTCGACGATCGTCGTCTGGTGGTCGATGCCTTTGCCCGCTACCGGATCCGCGATGTGCAGACCTTCCGTCAGGCGGTCGGTGCCGGGGGCATTCCGCTCGCCGAGCAGCGGCTCGATTCCATCCTGCGCGCCAAGACGCGGGAAATCCTCGGGTCGGTCAGCTCGAACGATATTCTGAGCACGGACCGGGCGGCTCTCATGCTGCGGATTCGTAACGTGGCCATTCGGGACGCGCAGGCGCTCGGGGTCGAGATCATCGACGTGCGGCTCAAGCGGACCGACCTGCCGCGCGAGAACCTCGAAGCGACCTTTGCCCGGATGCGGGCCGAGCGCGAACGCGAAGCCGCGGACGAGGTGGCGCGCGGTAACGAGGCGGCGCAGCGGGTGCGTGCCCAGGCCGACCGGACCCAGGTCGAGATCGTGTCGGACGCCAAGCGTCAGGCCGAGATCATCCAGGGTGAGGCCGATGCCAAGCGCAACGCCATCTTTGCCGAGGCCTTTGGCGCGGATGAAGAATTCTTTGAATTCTACCGTTCGCTCAATGCCTATCGCGAGGCGCTCAAGGGCGAGAACTCGACCATGGTTCTGTCGCCGGACAGCGAGTTCTTTAACTACTTCAAGAGCGACAGCCCCCGGCAATGATCGGGGTTGCCGCACTTGCCCTCGGGCTTGTCTTATTGGTGGAGGGGCTGGCCTATGCGCTGGCCCCTTCGCTTATTGAGCGGATGTTGGTGGTGTTGCGGCAACTGCCGATTGACCAGCGGCGTCTGATGGGGTTGGCTGCGATGGCGCTGGGGCTTGTTCTGATCTGGCTCGGCAAGAGCCTCGGGGCGTGAGCCCGGCGGTTCTGTGGGGCCAGGGCGCACAACCGGCGCGGTTTTGCCGAGGCGTGGGCTTCACAGCGTCGTGACTGGACCATTGTGACTTTGTTATCTTTGGATGACACCCTACATAGAGACGAGAGACATCGGCCGGAGACGGATCGGAGACCGATCTTCGGCAAGATGAGCTGGCAGTTTTCAAGAGGAGGAAAGCGTGAGAGCCCTTGCCCTAACCGCGAAACATGAAACGACGAGCGCCATGCGCGCCCTGTGGTTCTGGGCTGTCGCCCTGGCCCTGGTGCTGGCACAGACCCTCGCGGCGCAGGCCCGCCCCGAGAGCTTTGCCGATCTGGCCCAGAAGGTCAGCCCGGCGGTGGTCAATATCACCACCTCGACCGTGGTCGCCGCGAATACCGACACGCTTCCCATGGTGCCCGAAGGCTCGCCCTTTGAGGATTTCTTTCGCGAGTTCCGGGATCGCAATGGCGGCGAAGATCAGCCGCGCCGGACCTCGGCGCTGGGCTCGGGCTTTGTCATCAGCGAGGACGGGTTCATCGTCACCAACAACCATGTGATCGAGAGCGCCGATGAGATCATCATCGAGTTCTACGAGGGCGGCGAGCTCAAGGCCGAGGTGATCGGCACCGACCCCAAGACCGATATTGCACTGCTCAAGGTCACGGCGGATGGGCCGCTGCCTTTTGTCAGCTTTGGCGACAGTGACACGGCGCGGGTTGGCGATTGGGTGATGGCCATGGGCAACCCTCTCGGCCAGGGATTCTCGGTCTCGGCCGGGATCGTTTCGGCCCGCAATCGCGCGCTGAGCGGCACCTATGACGACTATATTCAGACCGATGCCGCGATCAACCGGGGCAACTCGGGCGGGCCGCTGTTCAACATGAGCGGCGAGGTTGTCGGCGTGAACACCGCGATCCTGAGCCCCAATGGCGGCTCGATCGGGATCGGCTTTTCGATGGCGTCGAATGTGGTGACCCGCGTGGTCGAACAACTCAAGGAGTTCGGCGAGACCCGCCGTGGCTGGCTTGGGGTGCGCATTCAGGACGTGACCGAGGATGTGGCTGAGGCGATCGGGCTTGAACAGGCGCGCGGCGCGCTGGTCACCGATGTGCCGGAAGGCCCGGCGATGGACGGCGGCATGAAATCCGGCGACGTGATCCTGAGCTTTGACGGCAAGGATGTCGAAGACACCCGCGGTCTCGTCCGGCGCGTTGGCAATGCCGAGGTCGGCAAGGCGGTGCGCGTCGTGGTGTTCCGCGACGGCAAGACGACGACACTCAAGGTGACGCTGGGCCGTCGTGAAGAGGCCGAGGGCACCGTGCCCGCCGCGCAGACGCAAGATGCCGAAGATCCCGCCCCGGTGGAGCGCGATGTTCTGGGTCTGACGCTCAGCGAGATGAGCGATGAGCTGCGTCAGCAACTGGATCTCAAGCCCGAGGCCAATGGTCTCGTGGTACGTGATGTCGATCCCGAGAGCGAGGCCTATGAAAAGGGTCTCCGGGGCGGCGATGTGATCACCGAAGCCGGCCAGCAGAGCCTGGCCACGGTCGAAGATTTCGAAACCCGTATCGAAGACGCGAAAGAGGCGGGGCGCAAATCGCTGCTGCTTCTGGTGCGTCGGTCCGGCGAGCCGCGTTTCGTGGCCTTGTCGCTGGACGACGAGTAACGGTCGAGGGGCAGCGGCTTTACAAGCCAGCAACGGGGAAGGCGTCGCGCGAGCGGCGCCTTTTTCGCGTCAGTGTCCCGTAGCTTCGCATGGATAGGCGCGGGCGGCAAAACAGCCGGGCGCGGCATTGTGCAGATCGACAAAGGCGATGTCGGGCCGGGCGAGCAGCGCGGTCAGGATCGGCCCGCAATCGCCGCCCTGGGCGAGCTCTGCCGCCTGCATCATGCCCGCCTCGTCAAAGCCGCGCAGCGACAGCATCCGGCAGGAGAGCGCCGGGGGGATGTCGCCCGGGGCGGGGCGGGCCTCGGGCGCGGTTTCGCGCAGGTAGATCGCGTGGCGCGCCGCATAGGGCGAGGCGATGTCGAGATGCTGATAGTTCAGCAAGAGCAGCGTTTCACCGGCGCGCGCGTCCTCGAGGCTGATCCGGCAGGGGTAGCCATGATCGGCCTCGGCGGTGACGCGGTGGATGGCGCGTTTCGCCAGCGCGGCGTCGGTGAGGGCGAAGAGCGGCGCAAAGCGGGCGCGGGGCAGGGCGGTGATCTGAAAGGACTGAAAGGACATGGGCGGGGCTCCTATGGCGGTCGCACGGCCAATCTGGCGGGGCTGCCGCCCTCGGGCGACCCGGTTCCTGCGCAAATGCGGCGAGGCTTTGGACCAAAGAAAAACGGCGCCGCGAGAGGCGGCGCCGTTCAAGGCCGATGGCATGGGGGCGGGGGTTATTCCGCCGGCTGTTCGGCCACGCCGTATTTCTCGCGCTTGTTGTCCATCCAGAGCGCCTTGATCAGCGAGATGCACATCAGGCCCATGACCATGGTGAAGGGCAGCGCGCCGATGATCATCGCGTTTTTCAGCGCGTCGAGCGGGTTGTTTTCGCCCGCCGCCAGGATTAGCGTGCCGATCACCAGCGTCAGGATGATGCCCCAGACGATGCGGTGACGGATCGAGGTTTCCTGGCTGCCGCCCGACATGATCGTGTTCATCACGAGAATGCCCGAGTCGGCCGAGGTCACGAGGAAGGTCATGATCAGCACCACGCACATCACCGTCAGACCCTGCAGTAGGCCGCCGTCGATCATCTGACCGAGCGTCGCGAAGAGCTGATTGGTTTGCGATGCGCCGGTGATCGCGCCTTCGGCCACGCCGGAAAGTTCGAGGTCGATCGCCGTGCCGCCGAGGATGGTCATCCAGGCAAAGCAGACCAGCGCCGGTGCGAGAACGCAGCCGATGATGAACTCGCGCACGGTGCGGCCTTTGGAGATCCGCGCCAGGAAGAGACCGACGAAGGGCGAGAAGGCAATCCACCAGGCCCAGTAGAAAGTGGTCCAGCCCGACTGCCAAGCGAATTGGCGACCGGCGTTGCCCGCCTCGTAGACGGCGGCGAGTGTGGCTTCGTCGAGCTCGGCTGCGGCGCCCTCAAGACCACCGGTGAAGCCTGCAAAGCTGCCCCAGGGGTTGGTGGCGCCGGCATAGAGCTGATCGGCGAGCGGGCGGGCGGCTTCGGGCAGGGCTGCGGCGAAGGCGTCGGCCGATTGCGGGCCATAGGCGTTGAAGCTCAGCGAGGCGAAGTTCAGGATGTAATCCACCAGAGCCGAGCCATAGGTCGTCATGGCAAAGGCAAAGGAGCCAAAGACCACGAAGGTTGCCAGCAGGATCAGCGACAGCACGAGGTTGAGGTTCGACAGGTATTTCACCCCACGCCCCACGCCCGAAACCGCCGACAGGATCGACAGGAACATGATGGCCAGAAGCGCGGCGATCAGGCCGGTTTTCGTGGGCACCGGAACCTCGTCCGTGCTGACCATCCACTCCATGCCGGTGATGGCATAGAGACCGTCGACGAACTGGCTCACGCCAAAGCCGATGGTGACCGACACGCCGAGGATCGTGGCAACCACGCCGAGCACGTCGAACACATGGCCGAGAAAGCCGTTCAGCGCGCTGCCAAAGATCGGCGTCAGCGCCGAGCGGATCGTCAGCGGCATGTCACGGGTATAGGCGTAATAAGCCAGGCAGAGCCCGGTCACCACATAGATCGACCAGGCGTGAAAGCCGTAATGCGCAAAGGTCCAGCGATAGGCCCCGGTGAGCGCCTCTTCGGTGTTGGGCGCAACCTCGCCGGCGATCACCAGCGGGTTCGAGCCCCACAGGCCGAGCGGCTCGGCGGTGGCAAAGACCATCAGACCGACGCCGAGACCGGCACCGAACATCATCGAGAACCACGAGAAGGTCGAGAACTCGGGCTTTTCGCCCTCGGTGCCCATCAGCTTGCTTCCGGTGGCGGGAAGAATCGCCAGCACCAGCAGGAAGAAGGCAAAGAAGCCGACGATCACGATGTAGAACTGGTTGAAATACTGGAGCAGTGCGCCGTTGATCTTGCCCAGCATGCCATTGGCATTGGCCGGGAAGGCCAGCGCCCAGACCACCAGCAAAACCATGATCCCCTTGGAGACCAGTGCGATGGGCAGGCTGTTGTTTTCGTAGAATCCCGAATCCTGTGTCTTGATCTCGAGATCGGTAAAAGGCGGTTTTACACTCATACCTTCTGTCCCCTATTTGTTAGGATTTTTCTGGTTAACGTCTCTCTCGGGCAGCCTGTTCCTCCCTTTTTGAAAGGCTGCCGGCGGAGAGGGAATTTGGTCAGTGGCGCATAGTCTTCCATGCGGCCCATGCCGTCATGTGGCGGTGAACGGCGCTTCCGTATCTATAAGCGACCTGAGCCAAGGTTAAAACCGGCTTAAATTGGAGTAAATTTCATATTTCTACAATTTTCTTCGGATTTCTTGAATTGCCGTCGGGTCAGCTTGGGCGGTTCTGCCCAGATCAAACCCCGCGCGCGGCCCCTCGGCTTGCACCCTGCGGGCAATGGTGGTTCTGTCACGAGACGAAATTGGCCTGCTGAGAAGAGAGGCGGGCGACAGAGACGAAAGGCAGTCAGATGGCAATGTTGGATATTGAATATGTGCGTGGTCAGTTCCCGGCCTTTGACGAGCCGAGCCTCAAGGGCCAGGCGTTCTTCGAGAATGCCGGTGGGTCGTACACATGCCGCCCGGTGATCGAGCGGCTGACGCGGTTCTATAACGCCCGCAAGGTGCAGCCCTATGCGCCCTATGAGGCGAGTCGTCTCGGCGGGGCCGAGATGGACGAGGCGCGCGCGCGGCTGGCGGGGTTGCTGGGGGTGGGCGAGGACGAGCTGAGCTTTGGCCCGTCGACCACCGCCAATACCTATGTGCTGGCGCGGGCTTTTGCCGGGTTCATGGAGAAGGGCGAGGCGATCATCGTCACCAATCAGGATCATGAGGCCAACAGCGGCCCGTGGCGGCGGCTGGCCGAGGAAGGGTTTGAGATCCGCGAATGGAAGATGAACCCGGAGACCGGGCATCTTGACCCTGATGATCTCGACGATCTGCTGGATGAGAAGGTGCGGCTTGTCTGTTTTCCCCATTGTTCGAACGTGGTGGGCGAGGAAAACCCGGTGGTCGAGATCACCGCGCGCGCCCATGCGGCGGGGGCCTTTGTCTGTGTCGACGGGGTGAGCTATGCGCCGCACGGGTTTTGCAATGTCGGGATGATGGGGCCGGATATTTACCTGTTTTCGGCCTATAAGACCTATGGCCCGCATCAGGGGATCATGGTGATGCGCCGTGAACTGGCGCGGCAATTGCCCAATCAGGCGCATTACTTCAACGCCGAGAGCCTGACCAAGAAATTCACCCCGGCGGGGCCGGATCATGCGCAGATCGCGGCCTGTGCCGGCATGGCCGATTATATCGACGCGGTGGCCGAGCATCACGGGATCGCGGGCGATGCGGCGAGCCGCTGTGACGGGGTGCATCAGCTCATGCGGGACCATGAGGCGGCGCTGTTGCAGCCTCTGCTGGACGGGGTGAAAGGGCGTAATGCCGTGCGTCTTTTGGGGCCCGATCAGGCCGAACGCCGTGCGCCTACCGTGGCGCTTGCGCTGAGCCACATGAACGGCGAGGCAGCGGCAGAGCAGCTCGCGGCGCGGGGCATCATGGCGGGGGGCGGCGATTTCTATGCGGTGCGCGCGCTCGAGGCGCTGGGGATCGATCCGGGTCACGGCGTGCTGCGGCTGAGCTTCGTGCATTACACGCGCCGCGATGAGATCGATGCGCTGCTCAACGCGCTGGACGATATTCTTTGACCCGGTAAGCCCGCGCCCTATCTCTGGACGAACCCAGTCCAGAAAGGATCGCGCCCGGTGACCAATCCGACCTTGCTCTGGCTCAGGCGCGATCTGCGGCTGAGCGATCACCCGGCGCTGCGGGCGGCGGTGGCGCGGGGCGGGCCGGTGATCCCGGTGATGATCCGCGATGATCAGATGGCGCAGATGGGCGCGGCACCGAAATGGCGTCTGGGGCTTGGTATCGAGGCCATGGGCCGCGCGCTGGCCGAGAAAGGCAGTCGTCTCATCCTGCGCAGCGGGCAGGCGGCGGAGGTTCTCATGGCGCTGGCCGAGGAGACCGGCGCGGGCGCGGTCTATTGGACGCGGGCCTATGATCCCGAGAGCATTGCGCGCGACCGGGGGGTGAAAGAGACGCTGGTTGCGGCAGGGGTCGAGGCGCAGAGCCATGCCGGGCATCTGCTCTTTGAGCCTTGGGAGGTCGAGACCGGGCAGGGCAGCTATTACAAGGTCTACACGCCCTATTGGAACGCGGTGAAGTCGCGCGATGTGGCGGCACCGCTGACGGCGCCTGCGGAGATCACAGCGCCCGCGCATTGGCCCGAGAGCGAGGATCTGGACGACTGGGCGCTGGGGGCGGCGATGCAGCGCGGGGCGGCGGTTTGCCTGCCGCATCAGCATGTCGGCGAAGCCACGGCGCAGGGGCGGCTCGGGGCGTTCATGGCGCAGGGCATCGCGGAGTATCGCGCGCGGCGCGACCTGCCGGGCGAAGCGGGGACCTCGGGCCTGTCGGAAAACCTGAGCCTTGGCGAGATCTCGATCCGCCAATGCTGGCACGCGGCGATGCGGGCGCGGCAGGAGGGGGCGGCGGGGGCGGAGACATGGGCGAAAGAGCTCGTCTGGCGCGAGTTTGCCTATCACCTGATCTATCACACGCCGCGTCTCGTCTCGGGCAATTGGCGCGAGGAATGGGACGGGTTTCCATGGCGCGAGGCGGGGGACAGCCCGGAGGTCCTGGCCTGGAAACAGGGGCGGACGGGCGTCGAATTCGTCGATGCGGCGATGCGCGAGATGTATGTGACCGGCAAGATGCACAACCGTGCGCGGATGGTGGTCGCCTCCTATTTGACCAAGCATTTATTGACCCATTGGCACGTCGGGCAGCGCTGGTTCGAGGAGCATCTGACCGATTGGGATGTGGCGTCGAACGCGCTCGGCTGGCAATGGGTGGCCGGGTCGGGGCCGGATGCGGCGCCGTTCTTTCGGGTCTTCAACCCGGACACTCAGGCCGAGAAATTCGACAAGGGCGGGGCCTATCGCCGGGCGTGGATTGCCGAAGGTCAGGACGCGCCGCCCGAGACGGCGCTGGCCTATTTCGAGGCGATTCCGCAAAGCTGGAACCTGTCGGTATCGCGTCGGTATCCCGACAGTCCCATTGTCGGGCTGAAAGAGGGGCGGCAGGCGGCGCTGGCGGCCTATGAGGCGCGCAAACCCGGTTGAGCCACCCGCGCCACAGAGCGCGCGAAAAGTGATCGCCGCCCTTGCGCAACGCGCGACTTGTCCCGAAAGTGAGGGCGAGGACAGGACAGGCAGGCGAGGAAATCACACCATGCGTCCCTCGGACAAGATGCCCACGATTGCGCGGCTGGTGGCGGCGCTCTGCCTGGCGGCCATCGGCTGGATCGGGTCGGAGATCGTCCGCCCCACCATGCCGCCCGAGACGAATTTCGGCTGGTTCAACTATGTGAACGCGGCGATCGGCCTGTTTTGCGGCTGGACCGTGATCGGCAGCCGTCTCGGCACCGGGTTCAGCGACGCGATCAGCACCGGGCTCACCGGGGTCGGCGCGATGGTGTTCTGGGTGCTCTTTGCCCATAGCTGCAACCAGATGCTCGCCAATGCGCTCGACCGCGATTACAAAGGTCTGATGGACGCGCTGACCGGGATTTTCGAGATCGCCACCGAATATGCCTATTACCTGCTGAACCTGCCGCTCTTGGGGCTGTTGATCGGGGGCGGCATCGTGATAGGTCTTCTGGCCGAAACCCTGCACCGGCGCTGGAGCTGATCTGTGACATCCCCCAAGCTTGATGGCCCTCTGGGCGACAAGGAACTGCGCGACATCGTGCTGAATGGCTGTGCGCCGGCCGAGATCGGCGATACCGAGATTGCGCGGCTCGACCATTATGCGCGGGCCACCGGCCTCAGCCATGTGTCGGGGGAACGCTATGGCGATGCCGAAGAGGGCGGGGCCGGGGCGCTCGAGCGGTTGGCGGCGCAGGAGATCATGGGCGGCTTTGGCCGGATTGCGCCCGAGACGCTCTATCAGCGGCGGGGCATGATCCTGTCGCGGGCGGCGGCGCGGATCGCGGCGGCACCGGGGGTGCCTGCGACGCAGCGCAGCGACCAAAGCGCCGAGACGGTCGAATTGATCCGGTCGGAGAATATGCACGAAGGGTTTTTCACCTTTCGCGCCATGGAGCTGCGGCATCCGCGCTTTGACGGTGGCATGAGCGATGTGCTGCGCCGCGAGGTATTTGTCGCCACCGATGCGGCGATTTTGCTGGCCTATGACCCGAAGCGCGACCGGGTGCTGCTCGTCGAGCAGTTCCGCATGGGGCCCTATGGGCGGGGCGATCCGCGGCCCTGGATCCTCGAGCCGATTGCCGGCCGGGTCGATGGCGGCGAGAGCCCCGAGGCCACCGCCCGGCGCGAGGCGCGCGAGGAGGCGGGGGTCGAGCTCTATGGGATCGAGCGGATCAGCTCGCATTACTGCACGCCCGGGGCCTCGACCGAATATTTCCATCTCTTCCTCGGCTTGTGCGATCTTCCCGAGCTGGGCCATGGGCAAGGCGGGCTTGATGCGGAACATGAGGATATTCGCACCCATGTGATCGACTATGAGGTCGCGCAAGGGTTGCTCGACAGTGGCGAGGCAGACAACGGGCCGTTGATCCTGTCGCTTCTGTGGCTGCAAAGAGAACGTGAAAGGCTGCGTGCATCCGCTTGAGTTCCGCTATGCTGGGGCCTACATCAGGGCGGACGGAATTGGAGAGACAACATGCGTATTGCACAGGATTTGGCCGCTGCGGTCGGCAACACACCCCTCATCCGGCTGCGCCGGGCCAGTGAAGAGACAGGGTGTAACATCCTGGGCAAGGCTGAATTTCTGAACCCCGGTCAGTCGGTCAAGGACCGCGCCGCCCTCTATATCATCAAGGATGCGGTGGCGCGCGGCGATCTCAAGCCCGGTGGCACGATTGTCGAAGGCACCGCGGGCAACACCGGCATCGGTCTGGCGCTTGTCGGCGCGTCGATGGGGTTTCGCACGGTCATCGTGATCCCCGAGACCCAGAGCCAGGAAAAGAAGGACATGATCCGGCTGGCGGGGGCCGAGCTGGTGCAAGTGCCCGCCGCGCCCTATCGCAACCCCAACAATTATGTGCGCTATTCCGGCCGTCTGGCCGAAGAGATGGCGCGGCATTCCAATGAGGGCGTGATCTGGGCCAACCAGTTCGACAATGTCGCCAACCGGCAGGCCCATATCGAAACCACCGGCCCCGAAATCTGGGAACAGACCGGCGGCAAGGTCGACGGGTTCGTCTGTGCCGTGGGCTCGGGCGGGACGCTGGCCGGGGTCGGCATGGCGCTACAGCCCAAGGGCGTCAAGATCGGCCTCGCCGATCCCGATGGCGCGACGCTTTATAATTTCTACAAACATGGCGAGCATAAATCCGAAGGGTCTTCGATCACCGAAGGCATCGGGCAGGGGCGGATCACCGCCAATCTCGAAGGGTTTACGCCGGACATGGCCTGGAACATTCCCGACAGCGAAGCGCTGCCCATCGTTTTCGACCTGCTGGCCGAAGAAGGGCTCTGCCTTGGCGGGTCGTCGGGGATCAACGTCGCCGGGGCGATCCGCATGGCCCGCGAAATGGGCCCGGGCCACACGATCGTGACGCCGCTGTGCGATTACGGCACGCGCTATCAGTCGAAACTCTTCAACCCCGAATTCCTGCGCGAGAAAGGCCTGCCGGTGCCTGGCTGGCTCTCGGAAGCGCCGCGCTCGATCCCCGGGGTGTTTGAAGAATGATCAAACTGCTGCGCCTGCTGGCCCTTGTTCTGGCGCTGGCCCTGCCGGTCGCCGTGACGATGACCCTGGTCGCGCCGGATGTGGCCGAGGCGCAGCAACCCCCGGCAGAGCCGGATTACGACGATTGGGACACGCTCGCCCAAAAGGCCGATGAGGCGGTCGAGCAGGCGCGGCTGTCGTCGCCCGCGCTCGAAGAGCTGCGGGCCGAGCTGGCCGGGTGGCGCGATGTCTTCGTGGCGGCGCAGCGGATCAATGGCGCGGCGATCGAGACCGCGCAGGCGCAGCTCGATGCGCTGGGGGCCAAGCCCGAGGAGGGCACCGAAGATCAGGCCATCGCCCAGCAGCGCGAGCGGCTGACCGAAGAGCTTGCGACGTTGCGCGCCCCGCGGCAGCGCGCCGAAGTGGCCTTTAGCCGGGCCGATGGGCTGATCAAATCCATCGATACGATCATCCGCGAACGTCAGGCGCGCGAGCTTCTGGAGCTTGGTCCGTCGCCGCTCAACCCGGCGAATTGGAGCGTCGGGATCAGCGCCATCCTCGACACGGTGGGCAAGGTCGGCACCGAGGTCAGTGCGCCGTTTCAGGACGAAGAGCGCCGCGCCGATGTGATGAGCGAGCTGCCCTTCGTGATCCTCGTGGTGCTGGTCGGGCTGTTGTTCATGATCCGCAGCCGGTTCTGGGTCGAACGGCTGGTGCGGCTGTTGCTGCTGCGCAAGAACACGCCGCTGCAATGGCTGGTGTCGCTGCTGGTGTCGGTGGGCGAGATCGTCGTGCCCTATCTGGGCTTGGTCTTTGCCAGCGCGGCGCTCGAGGTCGGGGGGCTCACCGGGGAGACGAGCGAGCTTGTGCTGGCGGTGCTGGCGCCGGCGTTTTTCATCTTTCTCGTGGCGCGCTGGCTCTCGGTGCGGATTTTCCCGCGGATCGACCAGCAGCGCCTGCCGCTGCAGCTCAATGCGGCGGACCGGCGGGCCGGGCGGGTCTATGGCGCGTTTCTCGGGCTGGTCATCGCGATTTTCTACTTCATCGATGCGCTGGCCGAGGAACTCGAATGGAGCACCGAGGCCTCGGTCGTCATTCTCTTCCCGGTGATCGTGGTGGCCGGGCTGCTGCTTCTGTGGCTGGCGCGGGTGCTGGGCCGGCAGGGCACGGGCACGGCGCAGGACGAAGAGAACGAGACCTATCGCAGCCGGTTGAGCAAGCTTCTGGCGCGGGTGCTGATGATCCTTGCGGTGATCTCGCCGGTGCTGGCGGCGGTCGGCTATTTCAAGGCGGCGACGGCGATCATGCTGCCGTCTCTCCTGTCGCTGATGGTGCTGGGCGGTCTGCTGGTCGTTCAGCGCATCATCGGCGAGCTCTATGTGCTTGCCACGCGGCACCGCGATGGCACCTCGGACGAGCTGGTGCCAGTGCTCCTGGGCTTTCTCATGGTGCTTTTGTCGATGCCGGTCTTTGCGCTCATCTGGGGCGCGCGGCTGACCGATCTGACCGAGCTCTGGGGCAAGTTCATGCGCGGCATGTCGGTGGGCGGGCTCACCATCTCGCCCTCGGTCTTCATGACGCTGGCCATCGTCTTTACCCTCGGTGTGATCCTCACAAGGTTCCTGCAAAGCACGCTGCGCAACACCGTCCTGCCCAAGACGCGGATGGATGCGGGCGGCCGCACCGCCGTGGTGTCGGGCCTTGGCTATATCGGGATTTTCCTGTCGGCGATCATCGCCATCACCAGCGCCGGGATCGACCTCAGCAATATCGCTCTGGTGGCTGGTGCGCTCTCGGTCGGGATCGGTTTTGGCCTGCAGAACATCGTGTCGAACTTTGTCTCGGGCATCATCCTGCTGATCGAGCGGCCGATCAGCCAGGGCGACTGGATCGAGGTTGGCGGCCAGCATGGCTATGTCAAGGATATCTCGGTGCGCTCGACCCGGATCGAGACCTTTGACCGCTCGGATGTGATCGTGCCCAATGCCGATCTCGTCAGCGGCACCGTCACCAACTATACGCGCGGCAACACCGTGGGCCGGGTCATCGTGCCGGTGGGCGTGGCCTATGGCACCGACACCCGCAAGGTCGAGGCGATCCTGCGCGAGATTGCCGAGGCGCATCCGATGGTGGTGATCAACCCGCCGCCAGCGGTGATCTTCCGCAGTTTCGGCGCCGATGCGCTCGAATTCGAAGTGCGGGCGATCCTGCGCGATGTGAACTGGATGCTGAGCGTGCATTCGGACATGAACCACGAAATTGCCCGCCGCTTTACCGAAGAAGGCATCGAAGTGCCCTTTGCCCAGCGCGATCTCTGGCTGCGCAACCCCGAGACGCTGGTGGGGCCCAAGACGGGCAAGGGCTGGACCAGTGGCGAGGGCGCGGCGGACGAGGCCAGCCCGGCGAAACGCTCGGGCTCGGTCCATCTCACCGATGGCGATGTGGGCGCCGAGGCCGATCCCGATGGCGATGGGCGCTAGGTCATGACGCGGGCGCTCTATCACGAAGATGCCTATGCGGCGCAGGCGCGGGCGCGGGTCGAGGCCCATACGCCCGAGGGCGGTATCGTGCTCGATCAGACGGTGTTCTATCCGGCGGGCGGTGGTCAGCCGGGCGACAGCGGCCGGTTGAGCTGGGACCGGTCCGAGATGACCATTGCCACGGCGGTGCGGGGCGAGGGCGATCAGGTGGTGCTGGTGCCGGCCGAGCCGCGCAGCCTGCCGCCGGTGGGCGCGCATCTCGAACAGCGCATCGATTGGGAGCGCCGCCACCGCCACATGCGGATGCATACGGCGCTGCATATCCTGTCGGTGGTGATCCCGCTGCCGGTGGTCGGTGGCGCGGTGGGCGACGGGCGCGGGCGGCTCGATTTCGACATGGGCGAGGCCTCGGCGGATGTCGAGACGCTCGAAGAGCTGCTCAACGAGGCGGTCGACCGGGATCTGCCGGTGGAGGAAGAGTGGATCACCCAGACCGCGCTGGCCGAGAACCCGCAGCTGATCAAGACCGTGGGCGCCATGCCGCCGCGCGGGGTCGACCGGGTGCGTCTCGTGCGGATCGGCACCGGGGGCGATCAGATCGACCTGCAGCCCTGTGGCGGCACCCATGTGGCACGCACCGGAGAGATCGGTCATCTGCGCATTTCGCGCATCGAAAGCCGGGGTCGCCGGACCCGTCGTGTGACCCTCACACTGGGCTAGGTGCGTTTTTTCGCGCCCCCCCTTGCAGAGGCCCCGAAACTGACGTTATTAGCAGCCCAACGGAGCGGTGGCCGAGTGGTCGAAGGCGCACGCCTGGAAAGTGTGTAGGCGGGAGACCGTCTCCAGGGTTCGAATCCCTGTCGCTCCGCCAGATACCCCTGCGAAAGCGTTCTCCTGATCCGGCCACGGCCGGGTTTTTCCGTTGTTTTCGTGAGTTATGCGGGTGGGGCTGAGCACTTGCGTTGATGCTGCAGTGCCGAACTCATTCTCTTCAGCCCGATTTTCTCTAGAGGCGTTGACCGCGTCGGTTTGGTGAACACCTTGTAAGATTTTGAAATCATGATAGTTTGCGCCCTGCATCCTAAACACTTCGATCCCAGTGGCACACGCGGAGAAGGAACGGAAGGCGAATGTTCGCCGCGCGAAGTCTGAACTCAACCAAGGTGGGACAATGCTGCCGTTCGGCGCAGTGGCTCACTCAATGCTGCTGCCACGACGGGGGCTAAAATGCGCAGTATCACGACCTTCGCCGACAGGATCGAAGAAATGGAACTCACTGGAAGACTTACATCGGGTTACTCTTTACCTAAGCAGCCAACGTCTCCGAACTACGCAAAGGGAGATTGTCTTTGCTGTGGTAAATTTCGGCAGGTAGTTGTGGATTCTTCCGATTGTTGCCATTTGATCAGTGGTTCGCTATTCACACTGCCACCGGTCGCAGCCTGCCCGGTTATCAAAACAAGGACTGAAAAATGAAAACCTTAGTCATCTGCTCGGGCGGGCTCGATTCCGTGTCGCTGGCCCATCTAATCGCGCGGGACGGCAACCTGTCCCGGCTTGTTTCCTTCGATTACGGACAACGCCACCGCAAGGATCGCGACCAAACAGAAGAGGCGCACTGTACCCCATAATCGCTTCCAGCGCGTGGCGGGGCGGGAAACCTGATGGTGGCGATCAAGCTCGAGGCGGCCGAGGACGCGATTACGGAATTGCTGGTTGCCGTGCGTCAACTCGGTAGCTGTGACGCTTAACTTGGAAGTACGGACGGTCGGGGGGGAACCGCATAGGTAGCCCCTTTTTTCGACCGCTTTAGGCGTATCGGGGTAGCGGGAGATAGGAGCCGCTTTCTGACTGGCGTATATCCCACCGTAGCTAATCGGATTATCGACCGTCTCTTTCGTCCTCCGCTGACTTCAATGCTTCGCGTTCGAAGGCTTCGATGTCTTCGAGGCGGTAGATCACCCTGCCTCCGATTTTCAGGAATTGGGGACCTTCGTTGATCCAACGCCACCGCTCAAGTGTTCTGGGACTGATCTTCCACCGAACTGCCCCGCTCGGTCTGATTGAGGCAAGTTTCTCGCATTTTCGTCTCCTTTCGCACGACCCACGTGGCCGCAAGAGGACGAATGCGTAGTTAAAAAAGGTATGCAAGTCAGTTGGTTGCTCACTTCATTGGATTTGGGCCTGTCAATCGGCAAGGCCTCTTATTCGCAGGGGCTCGTTGCCTGGCAAGGCGCTCAATTTGCTGGCCACTTGTTGTGTGTTCTTTTTTGGTTATATTGAATACGTATTGGGCGAGAGGAAAACGCCATGTCAAAAACGACCACAATGACAGTCCGCGTCAGCGGCGCGCTCAACGATTTCGTCGCGGCGAATACTGGTGACGATGGCGCTTATGAGAACGTTAGCGAATACATCCGAGACCTGATCCGGCGCGACAAGGAACGGGTGGAGGCGGAAGCCTTCGACCGGTTGAGGGCCGAACTGACCCACGCATTTGCCGCACCGGAGGAGAGCTATCAGCCCCTGACGGCGGATGATGTGATCGCGCGGAACCGGTCCTGACCAAGTGCCCGCCTTTCGCATCCAGGAGGCGGCATCTCACCGCCTCGACGACATCTACCGCTACACAAGCGACCGGTGGGGCGAGGATCAGGCCGAGAAATACATCACCGGTCTGTTCGCTGCCTTCGACAAAATCGCGGGCCACGGTGTCGCCTCGAAACCGATCCCGGCCGATTTCGGGGTCGATGGTTTCTTCTTTCGGTATGAGCGCCATTTCGTCTATTGGCGTCATCTCTCGAATGGCGATATCGGGATCGTGACTATCCTGCACGAGCGGATGCATCAGATCGACCGCATCCGAGATGATTTCGGGCTTGGCTGACCAGCCCAAGTTCAAATGCGTGTCGGATTTGCGCAAGATTGCGCAGCCGATATGAGGGGCGTTACGCAAGAAATGGAGAACTTCCGAATCCAGTCCTTTCCCCTCCGCCACTATCCCCTTTTTTTGAGATTTTCCCGATAGCTCTAGGGGCTTGGCCCGTCCGAGCGTTGGGCGCTGGCCGCTCAGCGTTCACGCATCGCATCGAGCCATTGCCAGGCATCCGAAGAAATCTCCGGCCCGGCCGTGTAGAACCAATGGGTGTGGCCGGGGATGAGGATGAGGCTGTTGTCATGGCCGTTTCGGGCCATGGCTTGACCGGCGTCACGGGCCGTTACGACCGGGAAGATATGGTCGCGGTCGCCGAGGTAGAGCCGGTAGGGCTTGGGCGTGTCGGGGGCGCGCACGGCCTCGGCAGGGAGATAGCCCGCATGGAGCGCGGCGGCTTGCCACGGGCCTTGGCTGCGATTGAGCAGGAGCTGGGCATAGGCCGCGCCGTCTGAATGGCCAAAGAGATAGATCCGAGCCGGGTCGATGGCATGGCGGGTTTGCAGGTCTTCGATCATCTCGAGGAGAAACGGGGGTTGGGCGCCGAGAAGGGCCAGGTCGAGCCGAAGGAATTCGGCGCCAAGAGCGCCACCCCGTGCCGGTCGGAGACCTCTTGCCACATCTCGATCATCGACAACCCGTCGCGGCCCGCCCCGTGCAGGAGGATGACGAGCGGCAAGTCGGAGGTTGCGGCTGGGACGAGCGTGTACCAATTGCGCGGCGTGATCCCATTGACCCCCCAATGCCGAGTGGCACGGTCACGGATGGCGGCTGAGGGGGTGAACTCATAGACCTGCGGCTGTGTGACGGGAAAGCTGGTGTTGCGCCTTTCCGTATATCGCCCCGGTGAACGGGCCTCGGGCAGGATGGTCATCCGCAGGGATGCGTTTTTCGTATCGGCCCGGTCCTTGAGCCGGAGCGCGGTGCCGGTGAGGGCGATCAGGATCAGGGCAACGCCGGCTGAAATCAGAAGAATTCGAATAAATTTCATCTCAACAAACCAAAATTTCACAAAAAGGCCCGCGAGGTCCCTGCGTCTCAGTAAAGAAGTAGCTGCCCGGGGAATGCAACCACAGCCGCCAGATGTCTGGGGACGTCTGCCGCAATGCTCATCACGATCGGGCCACAGTGCCGCTCAGAGAGGCAGGGGCGCAGATTGACGTTTTTCTACGCCCTGCGACAGAAAATCGGGGGTGCGTCGGCGGCTACTTCTGGTAATCCAGACCTATGGATATCGTTCTTATAACCACGATTATTGCGTCGCTTTTCCTCGTGATTGGCGCGGCCGAGCCTTTGGCGGCGCGGTTGCGGCTGCCTTATAGCGTGATCCTCGCGGTTCTTGGCGTGCTGATCGGGGTCGGGGCCACGTTTTTCCTGCATACCGAGCTGACCGATGCGCTCAACCCGGTGGCGGAGGCGATTCTCGATCTGCCGATCCGGTCGAACGTCTTCCTCTATGTGTTTCTGCCGACGCTGCTCTTTCAGGCGACCTTGGGCATGAACCTGCGCCGGATGATCGATGACTGGGTGCCGATCCTCATGTTGGCGGTGGTAGCGGTCGTGGTGGCGACCTTTAGCGTCGGCTATGCGCTGGCCTGGGTCAGCGCGCTGCCGCTGGCGGCCTGTCTGCTCATCGGGGCGATCGTGTCGACCACGGACCCGTCGGCGGTGGTCTCGATCTTTCGCTCGATCTCCTCGCCGCGCCGTCTGGCCCGGATCATCGAGGGCGAGAGCCTTTTGAACGACGCCGCGGCCATCGCGCTCTTTGGTCTGTTCATGGGCTTCGTGATGCTCGGCACGCCGGACCCGGAACTGGGCGATGCGCTGCTGCGGTTTCCGCTGTTGATTGCCGGGGGCGCGATCACCGGCTGGCTCTGTGCGCGGGTTGCGGTCTGGATCATGGCGCTCTTTGGCCGGCATGAGCTGGCGCAGATCTCGGTGTCGGTGGCCTTGCCCTATCTCGCCTATATCGGGGCCGAGCAGATTGTCGGGGCTTCGGGCGTCATCGCGGTGGTGGCGGCAGGGCTGACGCTCAACCTCGTGGCGCCGGGGCGGTTGCCGCCGCAGAGCTGGACCAATCTGCGCGAGCTCTGGGGGGTGCTGGCGCATTGGGCCGGGGCGCTCATCTTTATTCTCGCGGCCCTGCTGATCCCGCGGCTTCTCGAAGAGGTGCGGATTGGCGATATCCTGTTGGTGGCGGTGGTGATCGTCGCGGCGGTGGTGGCGCGGATGGTGATCCTCTTTGGCCTCTTGCCGCTGCTTGCAAGGCTGCGCCTGTCGCCGCCGGTCGATCGGCCCTATCGGGTGGCCATCCTCTGGGGCGGGTTGCGCGGGGCGGTGACACTGGCGCTGGCGCTGGCGGTGACCGAGAGCTTTCGCGTGCCCGGCGATATTCAGCGGGTGGTGGGCATTCTCGCCACCGGGTTCACGCTCTTTACCCTGATTGTGCAGGGGACGACGCTGCGCTGGGTGATCGGGCGGCTCGGGCTTGACCGGCTGTCGCCCATCGACGAGGCGCTGTCGCGGCAGGTGGTGGCGGTGGCGCTGCAGACCGTGCGCGAGGATCTGGCCAGCACCACGGAGAATTACGACCTCAGCCGCGATATCGTGCGATCCGAGGCCAAGCGCTTTGGCGAGCGGCTCGACGAGGCGGTGAAGACCGCCGAGGACAGTGCCGATATTCTCGACCGCGACCGGATCGCGCTCGGCCTGATCGTGCTGGCGGGTCACGAGCGCGACACGATCATCGACCGGGTCCGCGAGCGGACGATTTCGGCGCGGATGGCCGAGAAGGTCATGTCGGATGCCGAGCGGCTCATCGAGGGGGCGCGCAGTCAGGGGCGGAGCGGCTATCAGCGGGCGGCGCGGCGGAGCGTGGCCTATGGCAAGGGGTTTCGGGCGGCGGTCTGGCTCAATCGGCGGCTGGGGATCTCGGCGCCGCTGGCGCAGATGACCACCGACCGGTTCGAGCTCATGCTGTCGCAGCGGCTTATCCTGCGCGACCTTGGCGGCTTTATCGACGGGCGCATTCGGCGGATCCATGGCCGGCGGGTGGCCGAGCTCTTGCATGAGCTGTTGTCGCGGCGGATCGAGGCGGTGGAGACCGCGCTCGAAGGGTTGCGGCTGCAATATCCGGGCTATGCCGAAGAGCTGGAACGGCGGTTCATCCGGCGCACGGCGCTGCGGCTCGAAGAGCGCGAATATATGATGATGCGCGAGGACGGGCTGATCGGGGCCGAGGTCTATATGTCCCTGATGGCCGATCTTGGCGCGCGGCGGGCGGCGGCAGAGACCCGGCCCAAGCTCGATATCGCCTTGCAAAGAACGGCTTTGGTGCGGCAGTTCCCGCTCTTTGCCGAGTTCAGCGACCGGGCGCTGAGGCAATTGGCCCGGGGGCTCGAGACGCGCTATGCCAATGTCGGCGAGGCGATCATTCGCAAGGACAGCGCGGCGAAGCGGGTGTTCTTTATCGCCTCGGGCGCGGTCGAGCTGGAAAGCGCGGGCCAGACCTGGCGGCTGGGGCGCGGCGAGATGTTCGGGCAGATGGCCATCTTGATGCAGAAATCCGTGCGCGCCGAGGCCAAGGCGATTGCGCCGACGACGCTTCTCGTTCTGGACGAAGACCGGTTCCGGCGGCTTCTCGGGCGGAGCAAGGCGCTGCGCAAGGCGGTGCGCGAGAGCGCCGAGAAACGCGGGATCGAGCCATCGACCATCCTGCCCCCGGCGAAAGACGCGAGCTAGGAAACCGGCCAAAATGCCATGTCGGTAACCCGTCGGTAATACGGCGGTAAAACGACAGTGGTGATTTGCGCCCCTTTCAGCCCGCCGCGAGCCGGCGAAATCCTAGCGCGAGGGCGCGTTGTCGCCCTTGCGCGCCTGCCGGGGGGTGAGGCCAAATTCGCGCTGAAACGCATTGCTGAGCGCGGTGGACGAGGAAAAGCCGCAGGCGATGGCAATCTCGAGAAAGGTGAGCTTGGTATCGCTGGCGAGCTTGCGCGCCTGTTTGAGCCGCAGCCGCGTGTAATATTTCGCGGGCGTCGTCTGGACATGGGTGAGAAAGAGCCGCTCGAGCTGGCGGATCGAGATCCCCGCCTCATCGGCGATCTCGGCGGTGCGCAGCGGGTGCTCGATATTCTGTTCCATCACCGCGATGGCCTTGACCAGACGGCTGCCGAGGAAATTGGCGTTCTGGCCCGCGCCGCTCGGCTGATCGCCGGAAAAGCCACGGGCGGTCTCGAGGATCATCGCGCTGGTCAGCTCGGCGCAATATTGCGGCGAAAGCGTCTCGGCCAGAAGCCGGATCACGATCTCGGCGGTATGGGCGCGGCCGGCACAGGTGTGAATGCCGGAATTGTTCTCAACAAGCGCCTGGCTCAGCGTCGGGTAATCGCCGGTCTCGGTCAGGGTGCGGGCATCGCGCCAATGGGCGGTGACCGGACCGGACAGCGGCGCGGCCAGTTTGATATAGTCGCGCGCCGCCTCGGACAGAAGAAAGACCGGGCGCTGCAGTTTCTGCATGGCGCGGACCCGGGGCAGCCAGGCCTCGGGCCGCCCGGCACTGCCGCCCACCACAAAGAGATAGTCGCGCAGGTAATCGGTGCCGATGGCGGGCTCGGCCCGGACCAGCATGTCTGAGCGGCTGTTGACGAGGCCCGGGGTGGGCGAGGTCACATGCCAGTCAAAGCGCAGACCGGGCTGCAATTCATTGGCGGTCTGCAGCACCGAGATGATCGAGGCGAGCTCGAGCGGGGCAAAGCCGGGTTCCACCAGGATTTCGAACACCCTCGGCCGCCGCTCTTCAGAGGGCGATGCGGGGGCGGGGGAGGCGGCTTGGTCGGTCACGTGTCGTCTGCTTTCCTGGGTCTTGCCCCGCCGAGCCATTTGCAACGCCATCGGCGCGGCCCAAAGGACGGGCCAAAGGACAGGGCGGGGTCGGGCCTGATTGGGGCCGATCCCTATTAGTGCCGAGCCGGGGCAGCCAATGCAATCGCCGTCGCACCTATAGTGGGGGCAGGGCGGGGCGGGGCAGGGCGGTGCGCGCGCCCCGGTCTGGTCTCTGTCTCTCCCTCTATAAAGAGACGCGTCTATAGAGAGTGCAAAGAAAGCGCCGCGAAAGGGGCCTCAGGGGACATTTGAAGGCGACCTTATAGGGGGCCTTATAGAGGACCCTATAGAGAGGGGTGGGGGCGAGGTGGCGGGTGACCCGATGACTCACCCTGCCGCTCGGCGGGCGAGTCGCCCCAAATCAGGCCTCGGGAGGGTCATTTCCGAGCCCGTCAGGTTTTTTTCAAGATTCTGCCAATGAATCGCCCCCCGATTTGGGGGTGATTTGCTCAAAGTGAGCCCTCCGGGGGGTGATTTGCCCGCTGATTTGCCCCGACTCGGGCCGAAATCCGGGGGTTTCCCGCGCAGATCCCCCGCAACGCAGGCTTGTGCGCCGAGGGGGCAAAGCCCGCGTTTTACGCGAAAGCCCTAAGAAACAGGCGTTTGGCGCGGGCCGTCACAAAAAAATCAAAAAAGATGAAAAAGGGGCTTGCGACTCTGTGGGTCTAACCGTAAATACCCCCTCACCGGCGGCGCAGACAGCGCGGCACGGGAC